>JBIIHW010000008.1:0-146162 GCA_044235425.1 Pirellulaceae bacterium | reverse complement strand
CTTCCTTGGTTACAGGCGACGAGCGGGTAACCAAGGAAGTCGTTTCCCCGACTGGCATGAAGCCAGTCGAGGGCTGCTCTCGTCCCGGCCCAACCGAGACCTGCCCACGTCCCGACCCTGCGTCGGGCGAGGCGCTGACTTCCTCGGTTACAGGCGACAAGCGGTAACCTAAGAAGTCGTTTCCCCGACTGGCATGAAGCCAGTCGAGGGCTGCTCTCGTCCCGGCCCAACCGAGACCTGCCCACGTCCCGACCCTGTGTCGGGCGAGGCGCTGACTTCCTCGGTTACTACGCGACGAGCGGTAACCTAAGAAGTCGTTTCCCCGACTGGCATGAAGCCAGTCGAGGGCTGCTCTCGTCCCGGCCCAACCGAGACCTGCCCACGTCCCGACCCTGCGTCGGGCGAGGCGCTGACTTCCTTGGTTACAGGCGACGAGCGGGTAACCAAGGAAGTCGTTTCCCCGACTGGCATGAAGCCAGTCGAGGGCTGCTCTCGTCCCGGCCCAACCGAGACCTGCCCACGTCCCGACCCTGCGTCGGGCGAGGCGCTGACTTCCTCGGTTACCAGCCGACGAGCGGGTAACCAAGGAAGTCGTTTCCCCGACTGGCATGAAGCCAGTCGAGAGCTGACCACAACTCGACCCAATAGACTGAGGCCCACGTCGGGACCTTGCGTCGGGGGATGCGGTGACTTCCTGGACTACTCCTCAGGAAACATTCAAGTCCGCGCTGCGGACCACGCATGTTAAATGATCTAAGTCGTTGCCTAGATACAAGTTAGAAAAAGTCGGGATGATAGGATTTGAACCTACGACTTCTTGGTCCCAAACCAAGCGCTCTAGCCAGGCTGAGCTACATCCCGCGACCAGGACGGACATCCTACTGACTCGATGGAAATGCTGCAATCGCCATCGAGTGATTTCGGGGAACTTTTGACTTGTGGACCTTGGCCAGGGCCTTGTGAATGCCGGCCGATTGGTCAGCGGATGGGTCAGTCAGCCTTGTCTACCCATGGCGTTGCCATGGGCTGACTTGTTGCTGGCCCTTCGGGCCGAGGGCCCACCTCCTGTGGAAGCTCGCCCGCGGCGGTTAGCCCGCGGCGGTGCGGCGAACGGGCGACTGGGTGTCGGTCAGGTGGTCCCAGAGGCGGTCGAATTCGTCGTGGTCACCGAAGTGGATCACGATCTTGCCGCGCCCCTTCGCCGCCGTCCGTATCTCAACCTTCGTCCCCAGTGCCGCGCGCAGTTCCTGCTCCAGCGATGCCACTTGATCGCTGCGCGTTCGCCGCGCATTCGAACCGCTGATCTTGCCCGCAATCTTCGGCTCGTCCTCCCGCGCTAGCTGCTCACCGACGATTCGCTCCACATCCCGGACACTCAGTCCCTCCCGCGCGATGCGTTCGCACATCTCGAGCTGCTGACGCGGTTCGTCGAGCGGCAAGAGAGCCCGCGCATGTCCCGCCGACACCAAACCGGTACGTAAGGCATCCAGCACTGTGCCGGGCAATTCCAAGAGCCGCATCAAATTGGCAATTGTGGACCGGTCGAGCTTCAAGCGTCGCGCTAACTCATCCTGTGTGCAGTCATGCTGATCCAAGTAACGCTTGAATGACAGTGCCTTCTCGACCGGATTCAAATCCTTCCGCTGCAAGTTCTCGACAATCGCCAACTCTGCCACCAAGCGATCGTCCGCTTGACGCAGCCGCGCGGGGATCGTCTTCCAGCCCGCTCGAGTTGCCGCTCGCAATCGCCGCTCACCCGAGATCAGCTGATAGCGGCCAGCCACCTGTCGCACCAGAATCGGCTGCAATAAATCATGCTCCTTGAGACTCTCCGACAACGACGCAATCTCTTCTTCCGAAAAATCGCGCCGCGGCTGAAACGGGTTCTCTTCGATTTCATCCACTCGCAAATGCAGCAGCTCCCCAGTCCCTTCTGCTGCGCCACTGCCAGCATCAGCCGCTAGCATGATCGATGCCGCTGTGCCGCTTCCGAGGCTGGAATACGAGCTACCGCTCGGCTGTGGTCCCAATCCGCTCGGCAGTGGTCCCGGCGAGCTCGCGGCACCCGGCATCGCGTCTGCCGTGCCGCTGTTCGGTTCCTCCCCCAGCGTGGAACTGAGTAATGCTGCCAGCCCTCGTCCTAATCGTCGATCCTTGGTCATCGGCGCCTCCTTGCGCTCGCTTGCTTTCTACTGGGTTTCACAATCCCGCTACACGCGTCCTTGAATCTCCTGGCAAAGCTCCAGGTAGGCTCGAGCCCCACGACTGCGCGGGGCGTAATCTAAAACGGAACGTCCATGACTGGGTGCCTCCGATACCGCCACATCGCGTGGCACGACGGAGTCAAAAACAATGTCTCCAAAAAACTCGCGCACCTCACGATCCACTTCGCGAGTCAGCTCCAGCGAGTGGTCGTACATGGTGAGCAAAATGCCGCCAAACTCCAATCGCCGATTGTCGCTCTGCATCACTTTGCGAATCACCTGAATCATTTGCGTTAGTCCCTCCATCGCAAAGTACTCGCACTGAATCGGCATCAGGACCTCCGTGGAGGCGGTGAGGGCGGATTGAGTGAGTGGTCCGAGCGATGGCGGGCAATCGATGAGCACGTAATCGTAGGCGGTCATTCCGGTCGCCAGGTGATTGCGCAGCGTCGTCGCATCACTCTCCGCACCCCGCACCAACACTTCCACATCCTGAAAGCGTCGACTACCGGGCATGAGTGTGAGCCGTGGTTCGGCTGTGCGGATGAGCGACTCGCGGAGCGGGGCACGCGTGATCAGGGCATGATTCTCCGTCGGCTGCTGACCCACGCCACTGGTCGCATTGCACTGTGGATCGAGGTCAATCAAGAGCGTCTCATGCCCCGCCTTGGCGAGCGCCACGGCAAGGTTGATGGCGGTGGTCGTTTTCCCCACTCCGCCTTTCTGATTTGCGACGCACAAGATCCTCGCCAACCCCGAGCCTCCTATCCGCGCAGCAGCGGATCGACGGCGCCGAACATCCACCTCAAAGACTCAGCTCTGATTCGCGCCCGCCGATCCCGTTTGGGCGGCGGCGGATTCTAGCGAGCTCGCAGAGTCGGGTAAATGTCGATTGACCAACGGTCAGTTTCACGTGAAACGCTAGCCTGCCCGAATTACGCAGCTTGCCTGTTTCACGTGAAACGGGTGACGGGGCACCGGTGACGGGTGACCGGTGACGGGTGACCGGTGACGGGTGACCGGTGACGGGGCACCGGTGACGGGTGACTAGCTTTCCAGCGGGTGGATGACGAGCCCGCTGAGCAGCTTGGGGTAGAAGTAAGTGCTCTTGGCCGGCATCCGCTCCCCGTGTTCGCTGATCGCCTGCACGTGATCCACGGTGGCGGGCATCACGAGTGCGGCCAGTTCGAAGCGACCACCCTGCCCCATTTGGCCCGTGGCATCGCGGCCCACGGTGTCACCGGCGATGAGTGCCGCTTCGACCTCTTCCACCGAGTGCACGTACATCGGCTTTGGCAGATTGACGCAGCCGAGCAGGTTGTCGATCACGAGTCGATGCAAGAGAGACACGCCCAGCCCTTGCCACTCCTCACTATGCTCCGTGGCCAGCTCCGCCATGCGGCGACGTCCCTCGGGAGTGACGGTGGCGAGTGTCCAGCGGTTGTCGGCGGCGGTGTAGAAGCCGATCGTCTCTTGCTGGCCAGCCGACGCGATTTCAT
The DNA here is from genome assembly GCA_044235425.1 of Pirellulaceae bacterium. Taxonomy (GTDB): domain Bacteria; phylum Planctomycetota; class Planctomycetia; order Pirellulales; family Pirellulaceae; genus JBJSXJ01. The sequence goes on along the minus strand of JBIIHW010000008.1, from coordinate 142,459 downwards.
CCCAGACGGCATGAGCTTGAGCGGGGCCTTCACCGCCATTGTTTGTCGTGAAGTTGTCGCCCAGCTGTTCGGCGAGCTGGACGGCGGTTCGCGCGGTCACTCCGCGGAAGAGCCGATGCGTGGGCAGCACGACCATCCCCGGGTCGCTCATGCTGACACACATGCAGAGCACGAAATTAGCGGGATGCGATGCGGGGAGCGGTCCCTGAGCGGCGATGAGTTCATCGCGATAGTTGCAGGCGGTCTCGTAGCGATGATGACCGTCGGCGATATACATCGGCTGTGGGTCGACGAGTGCCGACACTTCCGTGATGGTCGCCACGTCCGTCACCACCCAAAGGCGATGCACGACGCCTAAGTGATCGGTGGCCTGCAGCGGTTGCTGGCCAACAATCGCTCGCTCCAGTCGCTCCTGAGCCGCATTTTGGGGATCGGGGTAGAGCCCAAAAATCTGACTGATATTCGCTCGGCAGGCACGAGTGAGCAGCAGTCGATCCTGTTTCGCCGCTCCATGGGTCTCCTCGTGCGGATAAATCTTGCCTTCGCCGAAGCGTTCGAGTTGCACGCGAGCCATGAATCCGCGTCGCACCACTTCGCGGCCACCATCTTGGAACACCTGATGATAGACATAGATCGCCGGGTCCGATTCGAGCTGTAGCACTCCTTCACTGCGCCAGTTGCGCAGGAACCGGGCCGCTCGACTATACCGATTGCTCGTCTGATCATCCCCCGGTTCATCGCGATTCAGCTCGATGCGAATAATGTTCGCAGGATGTTTTTTGTAGAGCTGATCCTGCAAGGCGGGATCGATGACATCGTAGGGCGGCGCAATCACATCGCTCAGCGAACCCACATGTCCCAAGTCGTAACGTAATCCCCGGAAAGCCTGGATGTGAGGCATATCTTCAAGATCCTTCCCGGCCTGGTCTGGCCGCGCTAATCCATCGTCAAGAACGTCGCGCGAGCGAGGTGTCGCTCGCAGAAAAATCAGACGATACCAAACCTGCTCGCTGGATCGAAGTCCCTATAAAAAAAGAGACCACGCGGTGCAGGGCACACGCGTGGTCTCAAATCGATCACCGACTTTATTCAGCGTTTCGGAAGGTCCTTCGTTGCCCGGCGGACATCGCCCGCTAGCTCGTCAGAGATCCCCTCGCCAGTCCGCTTAGTAGCGGTAGTACTCGGGCTTGTACGGACCCTCGGTCGGAATGCCCAGGTAGTCGGACTGCTGCTTCGTGAGCTTGGTGAGCTTCACGCCAAGCTGCTCCAGGTGCAAGCGGGCGACTTCTTCGTCCAGCTGTTTGGGCAGGCGGTGAACTCCCACCTCGTAGCGATCCGTTTCCGTCCAGAGCGAGAGCTGCGCCAGCACTTGGTTGGTAAAGCTGTTGCTCATCACGAACGCCGGATGGCCGGTGGCGCAGCCGAGATTCACGAGTCGGCCTTCAGCAAGCAGAATGACACTGCGGCCTGAGTCCTTGAACGTGTAGCGATCGACAGCCCCAAGGTGACTCGGCTTGATGTTGACCTTCGTCACCTTGCCCGCACTCACCAATTGTTCGAGCCACGCCACGTCGATCTCCACATCGAAGTGTCCGATGTTGCAGATGATCGCATCGTTCTTCATCTGGGACATGTGGTCGCCGCGAATGATGTCGCAGCAGCCGGTCGTCGTAACGAAAACGTTACCCTGTGAAGCGGCGTCTTCCATCGTCGTCACTTCAAACCCTTCCATCGCAGCTTGCAACGCGTTGATCGGATCGATCTCCGTCACGATCACGCGAGCTCCATAGCTACGCATCGAATGTGCACAGCCCTTGCCCACGTCGCCATAGCCAGCGACGACGACCACCTTGCCCGCGATCATCACATCGGTCGCTCGCTTAATGCCGTCGGCCAGCGATTCGCGGCAGCCATAGAGATTATCGAACTTGCTTTTCGTGACCGAATTGTTGACGTCGATCGCGGGCACTTTGAGTTCGCCGCGAGCGTGCATTTGGTCGAGCCGATGGACACCCGTGGTAGTCTCTTCCGACAGACCTCGAATCCCGCCCAGCAGTTCGGGGTATTTCTGATGCACCATCGCGGTGAGGTCGCCACCATCGTCCAAGATCAAGTTCAGTGGTTGTCCATCGGGGAAGAACAACGTTTGTTCAATGCACCAATCGAATTCTTCGTTTGTCATGCCTTTCCAGGCGTAGACGGAAACTCCTGCGGCGGCGATGGCAGCAGCAGCTTCGTCTTGCGTGGAGAAGATGTTGCAGCTGCTCCAGGTAACCTCGGCGCCGAGTGCTACGAGGGTCTCGATCAACACGGCGGTTTCAATCGTCATGTGCAAGCAGCCAGCGATTCGAGATCCCTTTAAAGGCTTGCTGGATCCATACTTGTGGCGAAGTGCCATCAGGCCTGGCATTTCATTTTCAGCGAGCTGGATTTTTTTGCGACCCAGCTCCGCGAGACTCATATCCTTGACTTTGTACGGCAAACGACTGATAGCAGCTGTGGCCACGGCAATTACTCCCCAAGAAAAAGTTGAACGATGCGGTCATGATAGGCCGCAGCGAGTTGCTGTTGCAATCGGGCACCGCAGGTTTTCGAGTGTACTTAACGTCAAATCAGGGAAAGCGGGGATTTCGATCCAGATTGATGGCAGTGGACTATCGATCTCTTCCAACGACCGCGCGCGGAGCTCAGAAAAACGAGGAGGGCTTTTTTAAAATAGAGAGGGCGCGAAATCGGCGGCCTAGTGGCTCTGGAGAAACAAAAAAACTCGCCCCAGTCTGAGGCGAGTTTTTGGTGAGTTTGATCGGTGATCAGGGGCCAGCTGTCTGGTTGCCCGTGATGATGTTGGATCAGGCGATTAACGCTTCGAGAACTGAACGCCTCGACGCGCACCACGCAGACCGTACTTCTTACGTTCCTTCATGCGGGAATCGCGAGTGAGGAAACCGTTGTCACGCAGCGGTGGGAAATTGTCTTGATTGAAGCCAACCAAGGCTCGAGCGATTCCCATGCGGCAAGCACCAGCTTGGCCTACAGAGCCGCCACCCGTGGCTCGGATCGAAATATCCACCGTGTTGCGGCAACCGGTGATATCGAGAGTCTCGAGAACGAGGCTCTGTTCACGAACCGTCTTGAAGTATTCTTCGAGCGGCCGAGAGTTGATCAGGATTTTGCCCGATCCGGCGCGAACGCGGACGCGAGCAACGGATGATTTACGACGGCCAACACCCAGCGAATCGCCAGTCAATTTGTCCTTCTTAGTCTGCATCTTAGCTCACTCCAACTTCTTTCGGTTGCGGTTGCTGAGCTTGATGCGGATGCTCGGCACCAGGGAAGATCTTCAGTTTCGTCAGCATCTGGCGGGCGAGTTTATTTTTGGGCAACATCCGGCGAACGGCTTCCCGCAAAATCTCCTCCGGCTTCTTTTCCCGCTGCTTTTCGGCCGAGATGGTCCGCTGGCGTGTGTAGCCGGTGTACCAGGCGTACTTCTTGTCCTGCCACTTGGCACCGGTGAACTTGACTTGAGCGGCGTTGATGACGACCACAAAGTCTCCGGTGTCGACATGCGGCGTGTAGATTGGCTTGTGCTTGCCCATCAATATGACAGCCAATTCGCTCGCCAATCGCCCCACGACCTTGTCGGAAGCATCGACGAGCCACCACTGCTGTTGGACCGCGCCAGTCTGGGCGATGTAAGTCGAGGTGCCAGCCAATTGAGTACCCTCCGCGAAATGCAAACCAAGCGAACGCTAAGTCGACGAACTGCCCTGCGGACGCCTCGACCTAGACGGGAAAACGATCGATCTTACCGACAACGCTAGCCGTCAGCAAGGGACGTACACGCTGAATTTCGGCTCCGCCAACCCCGAAGCTTTGGTAAACTGTCCGTCATGCATCCCTTTCACTGCTCCCCAGTACCGTACCTATCTCCAGCCCGGCCTCGGCCCGCGCATGATCGCCCGCACGTCCGTTGGGGCCCGGTTCGGCCCACCCCCCGCCTGGCTCGTGGCCTTGTCATCTACCTGACTTGGCAACTGCTCGGCCTGCTTGTTCCAAGCCCCGTTTGGTTTTTTGCCCAGGGCAACACGGCGTACTCGAAAATCAATCCCAGTAGCCTGTTCTCTCCGCGACTCGCCAGCGCTCACCCCGGACATTCGCACCCCGGACATTCGCACCCCGGACATTCGCACGCTGACAAGTTGCCAGTGGACCACTCTCAGCAGCAACGCCTCGAAGAATTCCTGCGGGCGGCGAGTGACCAGCACCCCGCCGCTCGACCCACTTGGTGGCGATCACGACGAGCTCAAAAGTTGTTGGCAAGTTTGGGGATAATCGCCGCACTGACGGCCGTCCGGTGGCAGCTCGCTCGTCGCCAACGGCCGAAGCTCGCACGGCCGAATGACTCATCTACCCCTTTCTCATCTACCTCTTTCTCATCTACCCCCGACTCATCTACCCCCGACTCATCTACCCCTGACTCATCTACCCCTGACTCATCTACCCCTGCATCAGTGCCCGTTGTATCTCGGCCAACTCGTGTTGAGCGGCCACGTTTGCGCTGGCAGCCGTGCCTCATGCTCTTCCTCTCGGCCGCCACCGCGCTGGTGCTGCAAAACGCCTGGCGGACACTCACGGTTGAACTACCCACCGAGCCTGATCTACGCGCCGCTCTGGGCGCCGTTGCCGCACTTGGCGGTGTACTGATTGGCGGAGTGACCATGCGAATTGTCGGACATTGGCGTCCGCAGCTGCTGCAAAGACCGCTTCTGCCCGGTCAAAGCCTGCTAACTGCTCTGGCGCTCACCGCTAGCGGTGGACTGGTCGTCGCTCTGACACTCAGCCCCATCGTGGCGAACCGTCCGTCACTGTTTGTGGGAATTGCGGGACTGGCACTCGTGGCGGGAAGCGGACTAATCGCCCGCTCGTACAGCGCCCCCAATTTCCGGTTAGCGATCAGCGCGAACCCGGTCAGCGTGGGTGCAGTCACGCTCGTCACACTTTTGTTTGCCGGCGTCCTCTTCGCCGACGGCTACTCACTGGACCACACCGGTCGTATGGTATGGGGCACCGTCCTCGCTCTCCTTGCTATCCTTTTTCTGCCCTAAGCACTATGAATCACATCCTGTCTACGCTGGTCGACGATACGCCTCGTCAGCAGTTTCTTGTTCAGCTTCTGCAGGCTCTTTGGCAGCGCTATCGAAATCGCGTAGCCTGGGTGTCCGTGTACGAGCGGCTGGTGCACGACGCGGGCGCCACCTTCTTCAACGACCACATCGCGCTGCGGACGATCGCCAGCCAAGTGCCACTGGCCGGCATCGCCACGCTAGGCCGCATTTTTGAGGCGCTCGGCTATTACGCCGCCGGCACCTATCAGTTCCCCGACAAGTTTCTGAGCGCCGTGCATCTGGAGCATCCCAATCGGAACTTGCCCAAGATCTTCATCAGCGAATTGCAACTGGCAGCTCTGCCCGCTGCGACCCGTGAAACAATCTTGCGCACCGTGCGCACTCAGCGACTACCGATCTCCGATGAAACGCTCGCCACGCTTGCTCAACTGGACGACCACCCCGAGCAGCTCAGCGACTCGCTGGTGCAACGCGTGGTGGCCGAGTTTCACGAATTACCTTGGAACCTTCCTGAGAAAGCCGACGTGCTAGCCGTGAATCAGGTGTCCCAATATGGAGCCTGGGTTTTGGTGCACGGGTATAATGTGAATCACTTCACGAGCCTCATCAATTCGCAGGGAGCAGGTGCGCTGTGCGACATTGAGCGGACGGCGGCGGCCTTAGCGGCTGCCGGCGTGCCCATGAAAGCGGAGATTGAAGGCTTGGTCGGCAGTCGCTTGCGACAAACGGCCACCGAAGCGGTCGTGATCGACGTACCCGTCGCCGAAAACGGACTGCAAGGCTCGATGCCCTGGTCGTATGCCTACTTTGAATTGGCGGAGCGCGGTACTTGGCTCAACCCCAGCACCGGCCTTACGGAACGCTTCGAAGGCTTCCTTGGCTCCCAAGCCACTCAGCTCTTCGACCTGACGCGCGTCAAGCGTCAGGAATGATGCGGCATGGGCGTCGCGTCGCAAGTCCTTGCGGAATTCCTCGGCCAGGGTGGAGCTAATGCCATCGCTCCGCGATACGGCGATCGTGTTTGGCGAGAGTTCCAGGCGTTTCACGCTTGGCTGTCGAATGCCACGGTTCCGCCGTTCAGGAAGACTGGCCGATGAATCTCTCCCCTGGGCTTCCCGAAAAACTGGCGTTTAGAAAACGGTCAGCAAGAAGCTCCTTCGTTTCGCATCGCTCCCGCCCCGCTACTTCACTTGCGGGGAGATCCATAGGAATGCGGCGCCGGCTTCATCGAGACGTATTTCCCAGCGCAGTTTGTTCGGGAATAACGCTCGATCCAGAATCTTGCCGTAAAACGTTTTGGCCTGCGGCTGGTTCACTCGAGCTGCCGACAGGTCGATGCGCTGTCGTGCCAGTCCGTTGTGATCGAGCAGCAGTGGTAGCTGCAGCCGACCGCCGATGGCTTCGAGAGCTTCGTCGAGTGGCGTGTCTTTGATTTCGACTTCGATTGTTTTCAGCAGCTGGGGAGCGGTCTTGCCGGCACCTTCATCGGTCGGCCAGCCCACGGGCCAGGACTCACCAGCCTGCCGCACGGTGGTCACTCGCAGCGTGATTTCGTTGCCGTTTGGGGTCGGTGTAAAGACCAGCCCGAAAGGACGTAGCACGGCGGCCAGCGCCGTCCCCGCACTCACCCCTCGTAGTTCGTCGGCCACCAAGTCGTCACCAGCGAGGGCATCTTTTGCAGCTTGGTCAACCTGGAGTGGAAGCCCGATGAGGTCGGTGATTTTCCGCGCGATCGTACGCGGGGATTGATCCAGCGTTTCAAAATTCACTCGAGGTGATAATCGTTCATTGAGTTCGATGAATTGGCGTGCGGTAAGCCCGAAGGCTCCCCGTTTCGTCGTCAGCTCTTCTTCGCCGCCGACTTTGATTTTGTCGAGCCAGGCGGTCAGTTTGCGAGTGTCATTCATGGTGAAGGTGGCTCCGGGCAGAACGAGTTTGCCGCCCGGCGTGATTAATCCAATCACCACATAGGCCGGATTCTTTTCCGTGCCTTTTTTCTGAATCTCCGGTCGATCAACACCCGTTGCTCCGCGTAAACGCAGCCCCGCCACATCCAGGTTCTTCAGAGCGGCCAGCCACTGCTGCGCGGCCGTAGGGGCTACACCTGGTTCGGTGCAGAGCTCCAGTTCCACGCGGGCGGCGGCCGGCCGAGCGTTCCTGGCCGGCTGGGGATCGCGCGCCGTTGGCGTTCGTTGTGCCCAGCTGGTACGGCTGGAAAGCAGCAGCAACGTCAGTAGAACGACGGCCAGCCAGCGCGGGTTAGAGCGTGCGATCATGGTGGTTTCCTTAGTTCGCTGGAGCTGCCATGGCGGGTGTGACGCTGGGGTGCAGCGGAGGATTCCGCCGCCAGAGGGACGGCTCTACCCTGTTTTCCCACTCGCCTTCATGGCAAGATAGTCGGCCCGCAACTTGCCCAGACATCATCTTACTGAAGTTCTGGGCGTCTGCGGGAGCGTCCGAGGTCAGCATTCTCGGGAGACTTTTTCGAAGTCTTCTGGGAACGGCAGCAAGTTTTATTGGGGAGGGCACCGAGTGGATGAGGTCTTGGGGATTGTGTTAGCGGCCGGGCAGGGCACGCGCATGAAAACCGATTTACCGAAAGTTTTGTGTCGAGCGGCGGAGCGACCGCTACTCGATTATGTGCTCGACGCCCTCACTGCCGCAGGTGTCACTCAGCAAGTAATCGTCGTGGGATATCGTGGCGAGCTCGTGCGTGCCGCGGTAGCGAATCGCCCGCAGACCGAATGTGTGGAACAAACGGAGCGACTTGGGACGGGCCATGCCGTGCGCTGCTGCCTCCCTCAAATTACTCGCCATCGTGGACCCGTCGTGATCGTCGCCGGTGACTCGCCCATGATTCAGGCCAGTTCGATCCGTGAACTGCTCGCTGAATTTCGTCGTCGCCAAGCAGCTGCTCTGCTCGGCACTCTGCATAAGACCGACCCCACCGGACTGGGACGGATTGTGCGCGACGCCCAAGGACAATTCACGGGCATTGTGGAAGAGAAAGATGCAACCCCGGCGCAGCGCGCGATTACGGAAGTCAACATGAGCACCTATGTGTTTGATGCCGAGTCGCTGGTGCTGGCCCTGGGACAACTCACCAATAACAATCGCCAAGGCGAATACTATCTCACCGATTGTCCGGGTATTCTATTGGCGGCAGGTCGAGAAGTTGCGGCACTCCCCGTGCTCAAACCCTGCGAGGCCTTGAGCGTCAACACGCCCGAAGAACTAGCACTTGTGGAAGCCGAGTTACGGCGAATGGAATGAGCATGCAAGCGCGTGAATTAAAAATCTTCAGTGGTCAGGCCAATGTTCCGCTGGCCAAATCGATATGCCAGTTCCTGAATTTGAAACTGGGCAATGTCGCGCTCGGCAAATTTCCTGACGGTGAAAACTATTGCAAAATCGAAGATGATGTGCGTGGCCGCGATGTCTTTCTGGTGCAGTCCACCTGCCCGCCCGTCAACGATAATCTGATGGAACTGCTGATCATGGTGGACAGTTGCAAGCGAGCCAGTGCCGCTCGGGTCACCGCCGTGATTCCTTACTTCGGCTACGCTCGACAAGATCGCAAGGATGAAGGTCGAGTGCCGATCACGGCCAAGTTAGTCGCGAACTTGATCACTCGAGCGGGTACGGATCGAGTGCTCACGATGGACCTGCACGCGCAGCAGCTGCAGGGATTTTTCGATATTCCTGTCGATCACCTCTACGCCGCTCCCGTCCTGAACGCTCATTTCGCAGCGCAGCAGTGGCCACAGCAGGATGTCGTGGTGGTGAGTCCCGATGCTGGCAGCATCAAGCGTGCCGTCGGCCACCAACAGCGACTTGGCGGTCAACTCGCCATCGTCGACAAACGTCGCGCCAACGCACTCGAAACCAAGCAAGAAAACATCATTGGTAGCCCGGTCAATGGCAAAGTTGCGATCATGTTCGATGACATGATCACCACCGCGGGCTCCATCTGTGGAGCGGCTGAATTCGTGCATGCCGCCGGCGCTCGCGAAATCCATGTGGCCGCTTCGCATGGCGTCTTCTGCGGTCCCGCAGTACAGCGATTGCAGGACGCACCGATCACCAGCGTGACGATCACCGACAGCATTCCACTCAGCCCCGAGCGAAAGCTGGAGAAGGTCAAAGTGTTGACGGTCGCCCCACTACTGGCCGAAGCTATCAAGCGCATTCATCAAGACCAGTCGATCAGCAACCTGTTTGAAGGTGGTCGTCGCTGACCTTTGCTGGTAACGGTTGCTCGACCGGCGGCAGCGATTAGTCTTCGAGAGACTTTGGAGCGGGAGCTTCGCGGCGAAAGACGGCGACAACATCTTCCACGGGCACGACAAACAGCTGATTGTCCTGCTCGAAATCTACCGGAATGGCATTCTTGGGATGGAATAGAATCTTATCGTATTGTCGCAGCGGAACATCTTCATCGCGTTCCACCTGCGTGGAGATGGCGACAATGCGTCCGGTAATCGTCGGAATCTCCGATTGATCCGGCAGGGCAATCCCGCCTTTCGTCGTCCGCTTCGGCTCGTCTTTCCGCACGACAACTCGAGCCCCAATCGGTTCGACATATTCAAATGTCTTTTCACGTGCCTTTACCATCTCAATTTCCCCCACGCTCCACTCAGCCAATATCCCCTAAGCCTGCTGGAACCTCCTGCAACCTACTCGCTCACCCGGATTTCGGCAAGCGATGAGGGGCAGTTGCCGCCCGAACCGCGTTGCGATCACCGGCAGAAAACTCTAGATTCCCACCAGGAGCACCCAGATCCGATGTCGCATGATATGTCCCAACACTTGTCCGTTCCCGCCGCCGCTGCCGCCGCGCAACTCTCGCGCGACGACATCGCCCTGAATTATCTGGAGCAACTGCCGTTTGCCCCCTACCCGGTGCAGGAGCAGGCACTCTCCGCCTGGTTTGATGACAACGACGGCGTCCTGGTTTGTGCTCCCACCGGTACCGGGAAGACTTTGATCGCTGAAGCAGCGGCTTACGAGGCACTGCATACCGGCAAGGTGACGTACTACACCACGCCCCTCATCGCACTCACTGAACAAAAGTTCGTCGAGATGCAAGCTGCTGCGACGCGCTGGGGATTCTCCCCCAACGATGTTGGCCTGGTCACCGGCAATCGCAAAGTGAATCCGCACGCAAGGGTGCTGGTTGTGGTCGCCGAAATCCTGCTCAATCGTCTCCTGCAGCCCGACCACTTTCAGTTCGAACAGGTGTCGTCCGTCGTGATGGACGAGTTTCATAGTTTTTCCGATGCGGACCGAGGCATCGTCTGGGAATTCGCTCTGGCGTTACTCCCGGCACACGTGCGCGTGCTCCTCCTGTCGGCAACCGTCGGGAATGCGGTCGGGTTCAGTTCTTGGCTACAACGTGCTTACCAGCGTGCGGTCCGAGTGGTGCAAAGCAGTGACCGCAAAGTGCCTCTCTCCTTTCAATGGGTACCAGATCAGTTTCTGAATGAGCAACTGGAGTTCATGGCTCAAGGCGACGAATTGACTCGACGTACCCCAGCCTTGGTTTTCTGTTTCAACCGTGAGGAATGTTGGCAGGTGGCCGAGGAGCTGAAGGGAAAAGCCTTGCTTGCCAGCGGACAACAAGATCGCTTGGTGGAACGACTGGAAGCTCATGACTGGTCACGCGGAGCGGGCCCGAAACTGAAACGCATCTTGATGCGCGGGGTGGGCGTTCATCATGCCGGATTACTGCCTCGCTATCGACGCATTGTCGAAGAGCTGTTTCAGGAGAAACTGCTTTCCATCTGCGTCTGTACGGAGACGTTGGCAGCAGGTATCAATCTGCCGGCACGCTCCGTCGTCCTACCAGCACTCATGAAAGGCCCCGCCGGTAAACAGCGACTCATCGAAGCCAGTGACGCACAACAGATTTTTGGTCGAGCAGGTCGACCTCAGTTTGATCAACAAGGATTTGTCTACGCGCTGCCTCATGAAGATGACGTGCGTATTTTTCGCTGGAAAGAAAAATATGACCAGATTCCCGAGGATACGCGCGATCCAGCCTTAATTCAGGCCAAAAAAGCACTCAAGAAAAAAATGCCCACGCGCAGTTCCCAGCGGCAATATTGGAACGAAGCACAGTTTCAGCGACTCATCACCGCCGCTCCCCGCGACCTCACCAGTCAAGGTGAACTTCCCTGGCGCATGCTCGCTTACATGCTCCAGCTGTCCCCCGATGTGAATCGCGTACGCGAACTGATTCGTCGCCGGCTACTCGATCCCAAACGCATGACCCAAGCAGAATTGCATCTGGACCACATGCTACGAGTGCTGCAGGCGGCGGAGATCGTCCAGCTAGAACCCGAACCGCCTGCCTGGTCCAGCGCTCACGAAAAGAAAGCGGAAGCCTCTGATTTGGCCGCAAATGAGACGACGGCCGGCAATGACGCTCCGGTTGCTTCCGAGACGGCTGACACAGCCGCCGATGCAAGAAACACCACGAAGTCGCCGGACGATTTGCAACCTAATGCCGCAGTGCCCTCGAAGAGCCCCACTGCCAGCTCCGGCAAATCGACGATGGGCGACTTACTCCGCGAAGCACTAGCCGTCGAGTTCGCTCGACGCGGCTCCACCGCGGGCCCCAAATTAGTCGAACAGCCTGTCGCCGCACCCGTGCCCGTGGCCTATCGAGCGGAGAAGGCTTTTCCCACCGCCAAACTCGACCAGTTTTTTCTGTTCCGCAGCGTCAATCCGGTCTATGCGATGTTCCTCGTAGAACAGTTCGCGGTGGCTGATCCCGCCGAGCGTTTACAGCTGCTGGAAAGTGTGCTGGAACTGCCGAAATCGCTGCTGAGACAAGTTCGAGTGCCCTCGCCGGATCGCATGCCACCCGGCACCCTTGCATCCACTCGCGTCGACCCGCAGATCGTCCAACGTGGACTGCTATCCGCCGATGACCTCTATCCACCCTTCGAACCAGACCTGCCTCCCGAAGAACGACGCTATCCGCCGCCACTCGCCGAAAAAGTTCGTATCCTGTTCGACTCTGAATACCCACACGTGCATGGAGTGGTCGTGCAGCCCGTCTGGGCCGCCGGTGCACTCCTCGAATACGGCTGCAACTTTCAGCAGTACATCAGCACGCACGATCTGTCGCGCCAAGAAGGGCTTATCTTTCGACACCTCTTGCGACTCGTCCTGCTCATCGGTGAATTTGCCGAAGTCACTCCCCCCAATCGCGACCCAATCGAGTGGCGAACCGAGCTGCGGGCACTTGCCGAGCAATTCGCGGCCTGCTGTCGTGAAGTGGATCCAACCAGCACCGACGCCGTCCTCGCTCACTCCACCGACGCCGATCCGCTCCTGGCGGAATCACCTCAGCACGTGACGAGTCACACCGGTCAGTGGCAAGAAATTAAACCGGTCGTCCCAGCGAGCTTCGGCGCGGGCCTCTCACCGGATCCCCAGACTTAGTCGCGCACGGAGGGCACTGAGTTGCGCTTGGAGAGCACTGAGTTGCATAGGGAGGGAACGGGAATGAATGTTAGATAAAAAGTGAATAGGAAATATAGGAATGGAAATCCATCATTTCCTTTTCATGATTCATGCCATCTTATGGTCTTTCATTCCTTTCAAAGATTTCAGGTTTTCAGTTAATCGATTAGAATTAATGAAAATCCAATCTTCGTTATCTTTCCTAACCCAAAATATTCTCCCATAAAAAAACTCCAAGCCGCCGTGTCTCCGAGCCGCCGTGTCTCCGAGCGCAAGAATCCCGGAGTCCCCGTGCGAACCCCGGAGTTCCCGTGCGAACCCCGGAGTCCCCGTGCGCCACGCTTACTTGAGGGCGAAGACTTGGTCCATGGCTTGAGCTACACCGCGCAGGTAATCGGCGTTACCACCACCCACCTCGGCGGCTACCCAGCCGTAGTAGTTGATTTCCTGGAGTGCTTTGCGAACGTCGAGCCAATCGATATCGCCTTGATCGATTGGAGTGAACTTATTTTCTTTTCTGGAAAAGCCTTTGACATCCAGCTTCACGACGCGTTTGCCGAGTTGTCGGATCCAATCGCCCATGCTGCCGTACTTCCAGTGGTTGCCGATATCGAATTGCATGCCGACCCACGGCGAATTGAGATCGTCCACGTACTTCACGAATTTGTCGGCCTTCTGGTCTGCTCCACCACCATGATCATAGAGGAACTGATTCCAGACATTTTCGATGGCAATGATGATGCCTAGTTCGGACGCCAGTGGAATGGCTTTGGAGATGTTTTCGATCGAGCGAGCCCAGATCTCTTTTTCGGGGCCATCTTCGCCTTTGCCGACGACAAGCAGGACGGTGTGACCGCCGACGGCATGCGTCGCTCGAATGGCCGTCTTGAGATCTTCCAGAGCCTTCGCGCGAGTGGCAGCGTCGGGACTGGTGTGGCGTACGCCCCAGTGCGTGGAGCAAACGGTACCATCGACCGGCAAGCCGCTCTCCGCAATCGCCTTTTTGGTTTCGTCGACATTCATGCCCGGGGAATCCATTTCCACGCCGTCAAAGCCGACCGACTTGAGGGCTTTGAATTTTTCAGTGAGCGACCCGGGGATATTTACCATGCCGATTTTGAGTGTCTTGTACATGCGTCCCGCCAGAGGGAAATCGGCGGCCTGTGCGGTGGTGCCACGAGCCAGCAGAGGAGTGGTAGCCATGAGAGCTGCGGAAGTTTGAAGGAAGTTACGACGCGAAAACGAAGCGTTGCGGTGCATGAGGTGCTCCTGCGATTCATAGCGGCGGGAAAATGCGGGGAAAACGATGCTCACCGATTCATTACGAGCGAGATCGTATCATACGGCGGGCAGTTGGTGAATCATCTCGGCAAGCAACTCCATGGGCAGCCCCACCACATTCGACTCACTACCCCCCAGCAGCCGCAGCCAGTCGTGGCCGTCTTGATAGCCAAACGCCCCGGATTTTCCCTCCCACGCGCGCGAGTCGAGGTAGGATTCGAGCCGGACATCGTCGACCGGCTCCATGACTAATTCGCTCACGGCCACCTTCACATGCGGTACTTCACCTGGTCGCGGCCACAAGCAGAGTCCACTGTAAACTCGGTGAGCGCGCCCGCGGAGCAGGCGCAACATCGCTCGAGCATGCCGACGGTCACGCGGCTTGCCGAGGATGTGCCCCGCACATTCGGCGACCGTGTCGCAGCCGATCACCAGCCCCGTGGGCACTCGCCGAGCAACATCGGCGGCTTTTTGATAAGCCAACCGGGCAACCATCTCCGGCGGCGTTTCGCGACTGCAGATCCCACACTCCGCCGACTCATGCGGTTCAATCACCGTAAACTCATACCCGTGTTCGGTCAGCAACTGACGCCGGCGCGGTGAAGAACTGGCCAGGATGAGTGGACGGATGGTAGTCATGGAATTCTTCCTACGGTAATCGGGGACGGCCGCAATCCAACCCGAGTGCCAGGTGCCGCACCGCTTAAGCGGTTACCGGTGAATGTAACGTGCCGATCGACTGAATGGTTGCTTCCAGCTGATCGCCCGCTCTCACATAGGTACCCGTGGTGTTACCGACGCCCGCTGGAGTGCCCGTGGAAATGATGTCGCCCGGCTCGAGCGTGACAAAACTGGCGATGAATTCGATCACGGCGGCGACCGGAAAAATCATTTGCGAGGTCGAAGCATCTTGCTGAATGCGACCGTTGAGTTTCAGTTGCAGGCTCAGCTGCTGAGGATCGGCGAGTGCATCGGCGGACAGTACACAGGGTCCGCAGGGACAAAAGCTATCGTGCCATTTGCCGTGCAGCCAATCAAAAAAGGCATCGCGATCCCGCTTCTTTCGCTGCGGATTGGGACGAAATCTGCGATCTGAGATATCGTTGATCACCGTGTATCCAGCAACATAATCAAGGGCCTCGGATTCTTTCACTCCCCGGCAACGTCGCCCGATGATCACGGCAAGTTCGAGTTCCCAGTCGATGGCGGCAGGAGAAATCGCGGGAATGCGAATCGGTCGGCCCGGGTCGGTCAGCGTCGTGGTGGGTGGTTTCATGAAGACATACGGAAACGTTTCCGCTCGCTCCGCGGCTACGTCGCCGCCCTCACGAATATGCTCTGCATAATTGCCCGCCAATAAGAACAGCTTGTTGGGGCGTGGAATCGGTACCAGCAACTGCGCGGCCGTCGGTGGTATCTCGAGGGACTGTCGCTCGGTTAACGATAAACTGCTTAACCACTGAGCGACTCGGCGAGCTGCGGGGTATGCAGCACCGGCGGGTGGCAAAAGGTCCAGGAGCTCCGGCGAGTCGCCACTCGTGAAGGCACTGGGAATTGGCAGATCGAGTGCCTGACCGGTGGTCACGCGATACGCATCCACCGCCACTCGCCAGGGGATCACTCCCGACTCGTCGTAAAACCCCAGCTGCGTCTTCCCATCAGCAATCGATTGAAAACGACAAACTCGCATCTTACCTCACTCCTTCCTCATCACCCGTGATCTCAAAGCATGGCAGTTCGTGTCGTGATTGAATGACTTGGAAAGTTAATCAATCGCCCAACCGGACGCTAGCGAGTCGCCGCCAATCACGCTCGCTGCATCGCGATGCATTCATCGGCCGCTGGGCTACCGCTCGACTCCATGGCCGATCAACTGTTCCGGTAGCCATCCGCCTGAATGAATTGCTGGAACTCGGCCGGCAGCGGCAATTCAAAACGCAGCTGCTTGCCTGTCACCGGATGCTCCAGCGCGAGCAGTTCCGCATGTAACGCAAGTCGATCGTGGCGCCAGAGCTCGCGCGGCCACAGTTCCTCGCCGTAGCGATAATCGCCCAGGATCGGATGTCCAGCTTCGGCAAAGTGTACGCGGATTTGATTGCGACGTCCGGTTTCCAGCTGAATGCGTACGAGAGTGGCGAGCGGCCAAAAGCGATCGACGGTGTAATGGGTCACCGCATCCTGGCCTGACTCCTCTTCGCTGACCGACTGCTGCCGCCGATCGGGGCCGCTCCCCAAACGCGACTCGAACGTCCCGCGATCGGTCGTCATGCGACCAGCCACAATTGCCACGTAGCGACGTTCCGGGCGATGTTCGGCGAATTGTTGTCGTAGCACATCAGCCGTGGCGGGGTTGCGGGCAATGGCGAGCACCCCCGACACGCCCCGGTCCAGACGGTGAATCGCCCAGACTCGCACCGCTCGCCCGCGATTGCGTTTTGTCAAATAAGCGGCCACCCGCTGCACCAGCGTGTTCGATTCCTGCCGATCGGACGGTACGGTTAGCCAGCTGGCAGGCTTCTCCACAACCACCAGATGTTCATCTTCGAACAACACCTGAAAGCCAAGATACTTGGGCGTTTTCTTGACGGTGGCATACGGCTGCTCGGGATCATACTCGACTTCGATCCGATCGCCGGGCTGCAGCGGCTGCCAGGGCTGGCGGCAGAGCTGGCCGTTCAGCTGCACGCAAGCATGGTCGAAAAGACCCTGCGTGCGACGACGGGAAGCCTGGGTGAGCGACTGGACGGCGCGATCCGCTCGCCACAGTTCGGCGGGCGTTTCGGTAGTTAACACAAGCTGGCAGTGGTGATTGGGCATGTGCGGCAGGGTAACGGGTGCCAGTGGGGGACCGCAACTGCCAAAATGACACATGACAGCCACCCTGCCCCTCCCTCACCTCCCCCAGAGTCCCAGCGCAGAATTTCTCAACTCCATATTAATCAACAACTTCGCGATCATCCTTGAGCGTTTGGCATAGCGCTTGCTGGTAAGGAGGCGTCGAGAACGGCGGTCTGCCAATTTGGAGCAGATCGTTCGTTTCATCGCGGCACATGATTCGTCATTACGCATAGGAGGATACCTCTCGTGGCAAAGCAAATGGTGTTTGACGACGAGGCCAGGCAACCCCTGCTCGCGGGCGTCTCGAAGTTGGCCCGTGCGGTTCGCAGTACGCTTGGCCCTCGTGGCCGTAACGCAGTGCTCGACAAGGGCTGGGGCTCGCCCAAGGTTACGAAGGACGGGGTGACCGTCGCCGAAGACATTGAACTGGACGACCCGTACGAAAATCTGGGTGCACAGCTCGTTAAGGAAGCGGCCAGCAAGACGAACGATGTCGCCGGCGATGGGACCACCACCGCGACCGTCTTGGCGGAAGCGATTTTCCGCGAAGGTCTGAAAATGATCGCCGCTGGAGCTGACCCGATGGCCCTGTCTCGCGGACTGGCTAAAGGCTCGGAGGCGGTTGGTGAAGCGATCACCAAGATGTCGGAAAAGATCAACGAAAAGAATCGTAAGGAACTCGAGCAAGTTGCCACCATCGCGGGCAATAATGATCCGTCGATCGGCAAGGTGCTCGCCGATGCCTTCATGAAGGTCGGCAAGGATGGCGTGATCACGGTGGAAGAAGGTCGGGGCAGCGAGACGACCGTGGATGTGGTCGAGGGCATGCAGTTTGACCGCGGTTTCCTCTCGCCTCACTTTGTCACCAACGCAGATGAAGTCACGGTTGAGTTTGATAACTGCTACATCCTCATCCATGAGGAAAAGATCAGCTCAAACAAAAAGATGATCCCGCTGCTGGAAGCGATCAGCAAGGCCAACAAGCCACTGCTGATCATCGCAGAAGACATCGAAGGCGAAGCCCTGGCGACTTTGGTTGTGAACAAGATGCGAGGTATTCTGCAGGTCTGTGCCGTGAAGGCTCCAGGCTACGGCGATCGTCGCAAAGCGATGCTCGGTGACCTGGCCGTTCTCACGCGTGCTCAGCCTATCTTCAAGGATCTCGGGATCGATCTGGAAAGCGTGAAGCTTTCGGACTTGGGCCGAGCGAAGAAGATTCGCATCACGTCGGAAGAGACGACGATTGTCGGCGGTGCCGGCAGTAAGGATGAGATCGACGGTCGCGCTCAGCAGATTCGCGACGAAATCGGGCGCACCGACAGCGAATATGATCGTGAGAAGTTGCAAGAACGGCTCGCGAAACTCGCCGGCGGCGTCGCTCAGATCAGCTGCGGTGCAGCCACCGAAACTGAGATGAAGGAAAAGAAGTGGTTGGTTGAAGATGCCAAGAACGCCACCCAGGCAGCACTTGAAGAAGGCATCGTTCCCGGCGGTGGTGTGGCGCTGCTTCGAGCGGAGAAGGCTCTTGATAAGTTGGACCTGTCTGGCGATGAAAAGCTGGGCTCTGACATCATCCGTAACATTCTGGATCAGCCGCTGCGAGCGATTGCCCGCAATGCCGGTCGCGATGGTGCCGTGGTGGTCAACCGCGTGCGTCAAATGAAGGGCAAGAATGACGGCTGGGATGCAGACAAAGACGATTACTGCGATTTGGTGAAGGCGGGTGTCATTGACCCGGCCAAGGTCGTGCGCACGGCCCTGATGAACGCCTCCAGCGTCGCTTCGCTGCTTCTCACCACGTCGTCGCTCATCACCGACATTCCGAAGGCGGAAGCGGAAGGTGGCGACCATCATGATCACCACGACCACGGCATGGGCGGTGGGATGGGCGGCATGGGTGGAATGGGCGGCATGGGAGGTATGGGTGGCATGGGCGGAATGGGTGGCATGGAAGGCATGATGTAAGATTTGCCCGACTGCGTCTGTTCGGTCCTGGTACTAAGCAATTTTCATCAACGTTCAATTGATTCGATAAGGAATAGTCATCATGTCAAAGATCAAGTTGCGTCCTCTGGATGATCGAGTGGTGGTGCAGCCGCTGGAAGCAGAAGAAAAGACCGCTGGCGGAATCGTGTTGCCAGACACTGCCAAGGAAAAGCCGCAGCGCGGTACGGTGGTGGCCGTCGGTCCCGGTCGGTTGCTGGAAAACGGCAAGCGTGCCGAGTTGTCGGTGGCGGTTGATGACGAGGTCATCTACGGCAAGTACGGTGGCACGGACATCAAGGTAAACGGCCAGGAAGTGAAGATCCTGCGTGAGAGCGACATTCTGGCGAAGGTCGTCAAGTAGTGTGAGCGAACGGGTCGTTCGTTCTTCAACCCATTTATCTAGTACGATAAGGATCTTCCCTCGTGGCTAAGCAACTCCTGTTCGACGATCAGGCTCGCGCTAAGATGCTTCAAGGCGTGGACAAGTTGGCCAATGCAGTGGCCGTCACTTTGGGACCCACGGGTCGCAATGTGATCATTGATAAATCGTTTGGTGGCCCCACCGTCACGAAAGACGGTGTGACGGTTGCCAAGGAAATTGATCTCGAAGATCGCTTCGAGAACATGGGTGCCAAGCTGGTGGTCGAGGTTGCTCAGAAGACCTCGGACCTGGCTGGCGACGGCACGACGACGGCCACGGTGTTGGCACGCACGATTTTCAAGGAAGGCATTCGCAACATCGTTGCGGGTAGCAACCCGATGGCGATTCGTCGCGGGATTGAAAAGGGTGTGCAAGCGGCTGAAGCGAAGCTGCTCTCGATGGCCAAGCCGGTGACCAGCAAGGACGAAGTGGCCAGCGTGGGCGCGATCAGTGCCAACAATGACAAGGCGATTGGCGAGATGCTTGCCGAAGCGTTGCACAAGGTTGGCAAGGATGGCGTGATTACGGTGGAAGAGGGCAAGACGACAGCGACGAAGGTCGAGTACGTGGATGGGATGCAGTTCGATAAGGGCTTTGTCTCGCCTTACTTCATCAACCGCCAGGCTTCGATGGATTGCCTGCTGGAAGACGCGCTGATCCTGATTCACGAGAAGAAGATTGCGAACATTCGCGAACTGGTCCCGGTGCTGGAGAAGTCGAGCCAGACGGGGCGTCCGCTGCTGATCATCGCCGAAGATGTGGAAGCCGAAGCTTTGACGCTGTTGGTGGTGAATAAGCTGCGAGGCGTACTCAACGTCTGTGCGGTGAAGGCGCCTGGGTTTGGCGATCGTCGCAAGGCGATGCTGGGTGACATCGCAACGCTTACGGGCGGCACGATGATCAGCGAGGACCTCGGTATTCAGCTCGAAAACATCGGGCTGGAGCATCTGGGTCGTGCCAAGAAGATCACGGTCGACAAGAACAACACGACGATCGTGGAAGGCGCTGGCGATCGCAGTGAGATTGACAAGCGAATCCAGCAGATTCGTAATCAACTCGCTCAGACCGAAAGCGAGTATGACAAGGAGAAGTTCCAGGAACGTCTGGCGAAGCTGGCGGGCGGCGTGGCGGTGGTTTCGGTGGGTGCCGAGACGGAAGCCGACATGAAGCAGAAGAAGGCTCGTATCGAAGACGCTCTGCATGCCACTCGTGCTGCGGTGGAAGAGGGAATTCTTCCGGGCGGTGGTGTCGCACTGCTACGTTGCACGGAAGCTGTGCAGAAGGCTCGCGATGCGGCGAAGGGTGATGAGCGCATCGGTGTGGAAATCATCCTCAAGGCACTCAGCGCACCGCTCACCGCGATCGTTTCCAACGGTGGTCGCGATGGTTCGGTGGTGGCCGATGAGGTTTCCCAGAAGCCGCTGAACATCGGCTATGACGCCAACAACGACGAGTATGTCGACATGCTCAAGGCGGGCATCATTGATCCGGTGAAGGTGGTGCGTACGGCGCTGAGCAACGCGGCCAGCATCGCCGCACTATTGCTCACGACCGATGCGATGGTGACGACGTTCGATAAGGATGACAAGAAGAAGCGTAGTGCTGAAGGCGTGGTTCGTTAGTCGCGAATCCGCTGTTCAGAAAACCAACACAAACGCCCCGCCTCGGCTTGCCGATCGCGGGGCGTAGTCGCAGTGGGACGAATGGTGAGCAACATGGCAACCAAGCGCGACTACTACGAGATACTCGGAGTGCCGCGAACTGCTACCGCGAAGGAAATCGCTACGGCTTATCGCAAGCTGGCGATCAAGTATCATCCGGACAGCAATAAGGATGATCCCACCGCGATCGAAAAGTTCAAAGAAGCTGCCGAAGCGTATGAAATTCTGAACGACGCGGAGAAGAAAGCTCGCTATGACCAATATGGTCATGCGGGTGTGGAATCTGCTGCGCCGCAGTTCAACGATGTGCAGGATATTTTCGAAGCCTTTGGAGACATGTTCGGTGGCGGTTTCTTCGGCGACCTCTTCGGCGGCGGTCGCCGCCAACGAAGAGCTCGACGCGGCGAGGACATTCGCGTCGATGTCGTGCTCGACTTGGAAGAAGCTGCGACCGGAGTGACGAAGAAAGTCGAGTTTTCGCGCAGTCGCCGCTGCGAGCCGTGCCAAGGCACCGGCAACAAAGCGGGCGCGAAGCGCGAGCCTTGTCGGCGGTGCGGTGGGCAGGGGCAAGTTGTGCAGTCAGCGGGTATTCTGCGAGTGCAAACCACCTGTCCGTCGTGCAGCGGTGCCGGCTCAATCGTCACGAATCCCTGTGATCAATGTCGCGGCCGTGGTTACACCGCGGGCAAAGAACGAATTGACGTTCACATTCCCGCCGGTGTTGATGATGACAATCGAGTGCGACTGACGGGGGCGGGTGAGCCCAGTCCCGACGGTGGCCCGCCCGGTGACTGCTACTGCTTCATCTCCATTCGGCGCCATCGCCTCTTTCAACGCGATGGCAATAATCTGATTTTGCAGTTGCCCATTTCGTACAGCCAAGCCGCACTCGGTGCGACCATCGAGGTCCCCACGCTCACGGGCCCCACTCAGCTCACGCTTCATCCCGGCACGCAATCGGGCGATGTGTTTCGAGTGGCGGGGCACGGCATGCCAGAAACACGTGGCGGTCGCAAAGGCGATCTGCTCGTGCAGACCTATATCGAAGTTCCTAAAAAACTCACTGCCCGACAAAGTGAGTTGCTGCGGGAGCTCGCCGAATTAGAACACGTCGACGTAACTCCCCAGCGCAAATCGTTCCTCGACAAACTCAAGGAATATTTTGCTCCCGAGTCCGCTGAGGGTGGACCACGAGCGAATCAAGAAGAGGAGTAACCATCATGGCTGATGAGAAGAAAACTCGCGATGAACAGCGGGATGATCCCATTTCGGCAGACGGCGCGGATGCGGCGTTTGCGGGCGATGATCGTGAGAATCACGATCCCGCCTCCGACTCGCTCTCCCCCGAGCAACAGTTGCTGGCTGACATGCTGCGATTGCGGGCAGAAGCGGCGGAAGCGAACGACCGCGCGATTCGCACCCACGCCGAACTCGAAAACTACCGCAAACGAGCTCGACGGGAACTGGAAGACGAGAAGCGCTACGCCTCGCTCAACTTGCTACGCGATCTGCTCCAAGTGCTCGACAATCTCAATCGTGCGATCGAGTCGGCGCAGAAGTCGGAGCAATCTGAACAGGCTGATAAAAGCACCGCACTTACCGGTTTGCTGGCAGGTGTCCAAATGGTTGCGTTGCAACTCAACACGTGCCTCGACCAACACCAGTGTCGAGTGATCCCGGATGTAGGCACTGTTTTTGATCCGCATTTGCACGAAGCGATTGCGCAGGAGCCGAGCTCGGAGCATCCGGCAGGTACCATCACGCGCGTCGCTCGCAAGGGCTACTCGCTCCATGATCGAGTGGTGCGGCCCGCACAAGTGCTCGTCTCGATTGGCCCTCCACCAACCGCCAGCAGTTGAGCAAACGGTATTCACCCGGCAACTCGTCGAGCCAGCTTCCGGTAGTTTTTCAGGAACGAACTTATGCCAACCTATGATTACCTGTGCGATGCTTGTGGGCATGAATTTGAAGAGTTTCAAAACATCAGCGATGCCGTGCTGACGAAATGCCCCAAGTGCAAAAAGAAGAAATTGCGACGGTTGTTTGGCGCCGGTGCCGGCATCATTTTCAAAGGCTCCGGCTTCTATCAAACGGACTATCGTAGCGACTCTTACAAAAAGAAAGCGGAAGCGGATAAGTCAGCTTCCAGTTCGTCGAGCAGCAGCACAGCGGATACCGGGGCTAAGTCGAGCAGCAGTTCATCCAGTAGCAGTGGCTCCACAGGTAGTAGTTCAGCGAGCAGCGGTTCAAAGTCCTCGGGTGGCGACAAAAAGTGAGTAGCCCCACACTGCGCTGTCCCACTTGCCAGAAAACGTTCAGCGAATCCAGTTCACGCTGTTTGCCCTTCTGCAGCGATCGCTGCCGTTCGATTGATCTCGGCCGCTGGCTCACCGAAGCCTACACGTTTCCCGCCACTCGCGACCCCGACGACGAAGACGAGGAAGCATCGCAGTCGGCGGATGAGGGGGAAGAGTAGGCGTTGGGTACCATAGCGTCTCTCGAATGAGCATCAGTTCCGAAACTTGGCCGAAGGCCATTTTCACTTCTTGGTAGGCGATGCACGCGCATCCATCCTGAGCGTCCTCGGGCGTTACCGGTAGGCTGCAGTGTCCGCTGGCCTTCGGCCCTGCCGTCGATCCATACCTCATCGTTGACTGAGCTCATCTCGACTCCCTACTCTCCCAGTTCCCGTGGCGCAAGTCCTTTGCCAAATGAGCGTATTTTGGAAAAAACAAGAAAGTAAGTGTCATAGGGCGATGGCTCTCGATCTTGTAGCCTCGTCACACACGGTGCCCTCTGTGCCTCCATGTTTCACAAATCCGAGCCTCGCAACGCCGTTGAGTCGTGTAGATAGGAGAATTGAGACACAGAGACACAGAGACACAGAGTACCCAGAGTACCCAGATGCACCGAGGACACAGATGCCGTATCACTGTCTGTGGGAATCCAATCGGAATCCCCTATCACAGTCGTTCGCCAGCGCACGTTAAAAGCCGGCCGAGCCGTTCATTCCTGTGCCAGGAAACGCTCGACAGCGTACTTCCTCGCGGTATGCTAACGGCTTGATTCAAGATCTAACCTCGTGGAACTTTGTCATGGGCCGACCGCCACTGCGATTCGCTCGCTTCACGATGATTCGTTTACGGTGCGCGCTGCAGATGCTCGGTATCGTATTCACGGTTACTCTTCCGCTCGACACACTCACGCACCGCTTGCTGGCAGCGGAGCCAGCGAGCACGACCGACGCAGCGGACATGGTACCCCGAGCGGAACGTACGACACCGCACTGGAATACCGACATTGCCGCGCTGCTGAAAGCGCGCTGTGTTAAATGTCACGGACCGGGAACGCGCGAAGCGGGGCTCTTTCTGGCCACTCCGGCTGGTGTCGTTCGCGGTAGCGAGGATGGTCCGGTGGTGGTGCCGCACGATCTGGCAGCCAGCAAACTATGGACTCAGGTTGACCAGCAAAAAATGCCACCCGAGGATCCGCTTCCTGCTCGTGAACGCGAGTTGCTGCGGCGCTGGATTATCGGCGGTGCACCGGGATTATCAGCGGGCTCCAAGGCTCAGCCGGTTGAAGCCGATCACTGGTCGTTTCGCGCTTTGATGCGTCCCCCGCTCCCGACGGTAAAAAATACCGCTCAAGTTGCGAATCCCGTGGACCGCTTCATCCTGGCACGTCTGGAAGCGGCAGGTTTACAACTCGCCGCTCCGGCCCCGCCGCTGAACTGGCTCCGCCGAACTCGCTTGGCACTCCTGGGACTGCCCCCCACCCTCGATGAACTTGAAGCCTTTGCAGCCCCAGCTGCCAACCCGCTCGCGGCCATTACCGCCGCCGCGAATCCTGCCGCCGCGAATCCTGCTGCGGTGAATCCTGCTGCGGTGAATCCTTTAGGGGCAGCCGAGCAGCAGCTGATCGATCGCTGGCTGTCCTCGCCGCAGTTTGGCGTGCGCTGGGGCAAACGTTGGCTGGACGCAGCCGGGTATGCCGATTCCAACGGGTACTTTAACGCCGATACCGATCGACCGCTTGCTTATCGCTATCGCGATTACGTCGTCGACTCTCTGAACAGCGACTGGCCGCTTGATCAGTTTGTTCGCGAGCAACTGGCGGGGGATGAACTGGCGTTTGCGGCCGGCTATCGTGCGGGTCAGTCCGCGTCGCCCGAAATCATTCGCTGGCTCATCGCCACTCATTTTCTTCGCAACGGACAAGATGGGTCTGGGGAAAGCGACGGCAATCCCGATGAAGTACGAGCCGACCGGTATTACGCTTTGGAGGCGAGTCAACAGTTAGTTGGTGGATCCCTGATGGGACTTACGATCCAATGTGCCAAGTGCCATGATCACAAGTTTGAGCCGATCACTCAGCGTGATTTCTACCAGCTGCAGGCGATCCTCTATCCTGCCTTCTCAATCGACAACTGGGTGAAACCCAACGACCGATTCGTGCTCGCACCGCTGCCCGGAGAGCTGGAACGCTGGCAGTCACAGCTCCAAGAGCTCGACCGTCGCTTGCTGGTAGAGCGTCAGAAACTCAATGAATGGGTACAGGCGAACCGGCCAGCGGGCGAACTGCTGTTCCAGGATTCGTTTGACGACCCAGAGCAGAAGCTCGGCGAGCGCTGGTCAGCGACCGCGCCGGGCGATGATGCACCCGCGGGAACGGTGTCGGTAAACGTCGACTCCGACGAGCGTCCCGGAGCTCGCATCCGCGCGGGTGCCCTACAGATACTCGAAGGTCGCACGGCCCCCAATGCTTGGTTATCCACTCGTCAGTCGTTCGACTGGAAACCGGCAGCCAAGGGTGATGCCATTCAAGTGACGTTCGACCTGGTAGCCAACCATGTTGATAATCCAGCCGCTCCTGCGGAACGTATTGGCTACTACCTGGCACTGCATGACTACAATGACAATTCCGTAGTGGCAGGTGGCAATTTGTTGATCGACGGTCATCCGACGACGAGTACGGTGGTCGATCTTGATTATCCCGGTCAGGACGCGAAAGCGATTGGTCAGATTGGTGTCACCGGTTATCGGCCAGGACACAACTATGGCGTGCGTATTACGAATCTCGACAACAACCAATTTCGGCTCGAGCACCTCGTCGACTTTTTGCCCGAGGAGAAAACGATTACGCTCGCGGCAGCGGATCTGCCACCGGGCGGTTTTGGTTTTGAATACTGCTGCGGTCGCAGCTTCATCGTCGACAATGTGCGCATTGAACGCTTCATTCAGCAGCCCAAAGATTCAGCTCCGACACCATCGCCCGCCGAGCCTGCCGACAAGGGGCAACGATTCGGCAATTTGACGAAATTTCTCGAGGAGCTGACCAAGCAGCGACAGCAAGTTGAATCGCTCCAAAAGCAGCGCGAGGCGATCGCAGCCGCTCGACCTGGCAAGATCGCGTGGCTTACTGATGTGAAACCGGATCCACCCGCGGTTCCGTTGCTGACGCGCGGCAATTATGCCACTCCCGCCGAGGCGGTGGAACCAGCGGGCCTCAGCGTACTCACGGATCACGATAATCCTTACGAAGTGCCGATGACGAATGGCGAACGACCATCTTCGGGTCGACGGCTCGCACTAGCGCGCTGGATGACCAAGCCCGGCAGTCGTCCGGCGGCATTGCTGGCGCGTGTGCAGGTCAATCGTATTTGGCAGCATTATTTTGGAGTGGGATTGGTGGCGACGAGCGACAACTTGGGGCTGGGAGGTGCGGAGCCCACTCATCCCGAACTGCTGGAGTGGCTGTCGATGGAACTCATCGAATCCGGCTGGAGCAGCAAGCATGTGCATCGACTGATTGTCACCTCGGCGACGTTTGCGCAGTCGAGTGTCGTGGAGGCCGCGACTGCTCACCGTGATCCAAGCAATCGTCTCTACAGTCGTTTCCCGCTGGTACGCTTGGACGCCGAAGCGATTCGTGATCGACTGCTGGCGGTGAGTGATGAGTTGGATTTGAGACTGGGCGGTACTTATGTCCCGACAGCTCGTAATGGCGACGGAGAAGTGCGCGTCGAGGAGTCGGTAGGCGGGGCTCGTCGTCGCTCGCTCTATCTCTACCAGCGACGCACTCAGCAGCTCAGTTTCCTCAGCGTATTCGACGCTCCCTCGATTGTCTTTCTCAGCACTCAGCGCAATCGATCGACCACGCCGCTCCAGTCACTCGCTCAATGGAATTCCGAATTCGTGCTGCAGCGCGCAAACGAACTGGCAACAATTGTCGCTCAGGATCAACTCGACCTGGACGAACGACTGCAGCGCTTGTACGAGCGGGCATTGGGGCGCCGAGCGACGACGGCAGAGTTGGTCCTCGGGCGTGAGGCGCTGGGTGAGCTGATGGCGGCTCACACGGCAGATGCGGCAGGGCGACTCGCAGCGTGGCGCGATCTCGCCCAAGCGGTACTGATGAGTAATGAGTTTTTGTATCTGGATTAACGTACGAATCAGACGAACAAATGAACGAACCAAACAAATCCTTCGATGAACAGTCCTACCGGTTTCATTTGGGTCATCGGCTGCGATCAACTTTCACTGCCGCGGCAGGCTCCGCAGAAACTCGTCGCGCTTTTCTCACTCGTCAGGCGAGCGGTCTAGGGTCGCTGGCCTTGGCTCATCTGTTGTCACTCAATGGCAGCAGGAGCGCCGCGGCGGCAGGGACTGACGCTTTGGACAAGACCGAGTCACGGCTGCCACAAGCACGCGCCAAGCAGGTAATTTGTCTCTTTCAGCATGGCGGCCCCAGTCAGATGGATCTTTTCGATCCCAAGCCGCTTTTGCAGAAACATCATGGCAAACCCTACCCGGGTGGCGATTTAGAAATCCACTTCGATAAACAAAAGGGGAATGTGCTGGGAAGCCCCTATCAGTTTCGTCGCTTCGGTGAAGTCGGGATGGAGCTATCCGAGTTATTGCCTTACACCGGTGCGATTGCCGACGATTTGACTCTGGTGCGCTCAATGGTCACGGAATCGGTCGACCATGAATCGGCGCTGCGATTGATCCATACCGGGCGATTTCTCGCGGGTATGCCAGTCTGGGGCTCCTGGGTGCTCTACGCCTTGGGATCACTCAATGAAAACCTGCCAGCATACGTCGTGTTATCGGACCCGGGTGGTTTTCCCGTGGACGGCGACAAGAACTGGTCGTCCGGCTGGCTGCCAGCCTCGTATCAGGGTGTGCAATTTCGTTCGGGACGAACGCCTGTCGTCAATTTAGAACCAACGGGTTCTGGATCCTTAACCCCCGCCTCTCGCGCTGCTCAACTCCGATTCCTCCAGCAACTCAATCGGCAGCACCTCGAGCAACACGCTCAGCATCATGAATTAGCGGCTCGCATTGAAAACTTCGAAACGGCAGCACGAATGCAACTGACCGTCAAAGAGGCACTTGATTTATCCACCGAGACCGCCGCCACTCGTAAGCTCTATGGAATTGACGAAGATGCCACTCGCGAATATGGCACTCGTTGTCTCCTCGCACGGCGATTGATTGAACGCGGAGTGCGGTTCGTACAGCTCTACCTGCAAGGTCAGCCCTGGGACACTCACAGCAAGAACGCGGAGTCGCTCAAGGGGCTCTGTAAAAAGACGGATCGTCCGAGTGCGGCACTCGTCATCGACCTCAAGCAGCGCGGCCTGCTTGATGAGACGATTGTGATGTGGGGCGGTGAGTTTGGTCGGTTGCCCGTTTCCCAAGGGGCTGACGGACGTGATCACAATCGACACGGCTTCTCACTGTGGCTCGCCGGTGGTGGCTTCCGTCGTGGTTACGTGCATGGTGCCACGGATGATTTCGGTTATCGATCTGTGACAGATGTGGTGTCAGTACACGACCTTCATGCCACTCTGCTCACCGCACTAGGGCTCGATCATCGCCGCCTGAGTTATCCGCATGATGGCCGCGATACCAGCCTCACCGATGCCGACGTCACGAAGGCCCGCATCGTCCGGCAACTCTTAGGGTAGGGAGACACGGAGTCATTGCGCACAGACACTGAGTTTGCGCGCGGAGACACGGGATTTTTCGCACAGAGACACTGGGGCTCAGAGGCAGGAAGAAGGAAAGAAGGGAGATATTTGGGGAGGGGAGATAAAAGTCCGAATGACCGAATGACCGAATGACCAATGACCAATGACCAATGACCAATGACCAATGACCAATGACCATCTAGCAATCGGTCATTTTCCCGGCCAGCTGCTTTTTGGCCAGCCGCCATTCTTCGTCGATCTCTTCGTGTCTCTCAGTCTCCGTGTGCAAACTCAGCGTCCCCTTGCGCAAACGACTACCCCACGAGGCGGCGGACACTGTCGATGAGTTTATCCATGGCGAATGGTTTGCGGAGGTAGTCATCGACGCCGAGTAGTTCGGCGTAGGCCTTATGGCGACTGCCTTCGTTAGCCGTGATCATGATGACGCGCAGGGGAATGGGGCGAGTGCGGCGAAGTTTTTCCAGGACGAGGAAACCGCTACGTTTGGGCATCATCATATCGAGGATGACGAGATCGGGATCGGCACTTTCGGCCATCGCCAGTCCTTGATTTCCATCGCGAGCCACCAGGATTTCATATCCTTTTGCGGTGAGTGCCAGCTGCATCGCCTCGACGATTTCCACATCGTCATCGACCAGTAAAATCCGTTTCGGCTTCGTCTCGGTAGAATCCGTCACCTGTGCATCTCCGGCGAGACTGGGCGTAGTATCCTTCCCCATCACTCACAATCCTCTCCGCATCACACCAACTACGAACGACCAACCAGAACTATAGAACTAACCGAGCGGCTCGCAATTTGCAACTCACCAGCCGCACTTCGTTTGTTCAATGTGCATCTGGCGACCAATCGAGAATGGCGTTGTCGGAAACTTTGTGGAGCGGCGAATAGCGAGGGTGCTTTGCGGGTTTATAGGGATCGTTACGAGCAGCGTTATAGCAGCAGATGATCGACCAGCGAGCATCATCGCTCGTGTTCTGATCACTGCGATGTAGGAGATTGCCATGAAAGAACAACGCGTCGCCGGGCTGAGTTTCGATGTAGGCAAGTGGATGTCGATCGAGTGCCGCTGTCACGCGCTCCAAATCTGCACCAACTTGATCACCGGTTTTGTTGTGATCGATGCGACCGATGTGATGCGAGCCGACGAGCACTTGCAGACAGCCGTTGGCGACCGTGGCTGCCGTCACGGCGATCAAACAGCTGGCTAGCAGCGGGTAGAGACAACCGTTGTGATACCAGTAGCCGTAATCCTGATGCCACTCCCAAGCGCCGCCGACACGTGGCTCTTTGAGCATCATCTTGGTGTGCCAATGATAGACTTCACCGCCCAGCAGTTGCTCCATTCGATCAACGATTCGTGGTGAACGGGAAAACATGAAGTAGAGATTGTCGCCCGCATCGTTCCAAAGCGCCAGCTTAGTTTCTAGTCCCGTGGCATCTTTACGGCCGTAGAGCGTGTCGCGAAATGCGGGGTCTTGGCGAGCGAATTCGAGCAGCTTGTCAATTTCGGTTGGGGTGAAGAGTCCGCGCTGCAGCACAAACCCATCCCGCTGATAGTCCGTCAATTGTTCTGCCGTGAATCGACCACTCGACATCTTGGTCCTCATGCTCGCTGGATACTAAACCGCCCCTTACTTGCGGCGCAAACCAAACGCCGTGTAATGGAATCCCGTCTCGTCACTTGTCACCATACCACCGCCGGGCGAAAAGTACTGCGCCAACACCGAGAACGGTGGCAGCGGGTTCTTTTCCAGTGCCTCATTTAGCACGCGAAAGACCGGATTATTTTGAGCGGCACCAGCCAGATTTTGTCGAGTGTTGTCGGCCATCGCCAGGTCGTACAGCATGCGCATGCCTTCTTCGGGGCGATTGAAGGTGAGTAGCGCCGGGGTCTGTCCACCCACTTGGCGGTTGATCTTGCCTGTGATGAGTTTGAAATCGAGTTCATTGGCGAGCGACTTGGAGGCATCGGACTGCGTGACGATACATTGACGCAGCAGCGCGACGCTATCGCACAGCACGACGTAGTCGCCGAGAATCGCCATACAGGGCTCGGGGGTACGTACTTCCATGCGCACGCGCGGCTGCTCGACCGGAGCGTTTCCGTCGGGTGCATTGGGTTCGTCCGCCTGCGGACCTCGCCGCCGCCGCCCACCTGGTGGACCCTGCGGCACATTGATCCGATGGTAAACCACTCCACCAAACGTCTCCTTGTTGAACTGCGATTCGTACTTGGCGATCATCTTGTCGAGTGTTTTACGGAAGGCGTCTGCATCCTTGAGCTTGATGCCGAGCAGTCGAGTTTGGCTATTGACGCGAATCGGTCGCTCGAACCAAGTGAGCAGCGTC
Source organism: Pirellulaceae bacterium (assembly GCA_044235425.1). Lineage (GTDB taxonomy): Bacteria > Planctomycetota > Planctomycetia > Pirellulales > Pirellulaceae > JBJSXJ01. The sequence goes on along the minus strand of JBIIHW010000008.1, from coordinate 111,327 downwards.
ATGCGGCCATCCATGGCGTCGATGAGTTCCGTTTTCGCATCAATACCCAGGGGATCGGAGACTCGTTCCTTGAACAACTTGTCGGTACTGCCTTCGCTCTGGAAGCTATCGATGAGTCGAGAAACTTCGGCATAGGTTGTGCCGACTTGCCAGTTGAACGTGGTGTAGGCTGCCACGTCGCCAGGCACCCATGGTTCTGGCTCCGAGGCGCTTGGTTCGAGTGCGATCGCCTTGAGCACTCCCGCGCGGGGCGAATCCATGAGGACGTGCAGGTGCTGAATCATGTCGAATTCTTCGGCGGAGAGAATCAAGCTGCCACCGACGGCTTGGAGTCCATCGAGACCGATCGCGGGGAGAATGGCGAGTGCGGTTTGGGCGGCGAAGTTACCGCGAGCTCCAGCGCGCACCAAGTCGAGCGGATCGGCATAGAAGCTCACCTGCGGTCGCTCGTCCTTCGTTCCCTGGCAACGATTCATGACACCGGTGTATTTGCGATTTTGAGCAAGCGTGACAGAGTCCTTGGGTGCTTCACCGTTCCAGCGCGCGACGACCTCTTTCGCCACCTCCAAATTAGACGACACCAGGATTACGCCCTCTTTGATGCCGTACATCAGTTGCCGACGACGTTCCCCCTGAAACTGAAAGATGGTGAACACGACATCCCCCACACGCTCGGTCGTACGCACCGCTCCTTGCCGCTCGATCTGTTCGGTCGCTCGATCAATCAGCGTTTGTGCCTCCGTGACGCTGGTGCCAACTTCGAGGATGGCGACGAGTGCTGGGGGGCCTTCGTTGGGCTGGACCAGCGCTACGCAGAACTCCCCCTTGGGAATTGACAGGATTTTTTCGAGCGGCAGGCCGACTTGGTCCTGGATTTGTCCGAAGGCGTCCGCGACGGAGCCGTACAGGTACTTCGCCAGCGGTTTGATCTGGTCGTCATCGAGCATGCGGCCCATGGCGGAGGACTGGAACTTCGATACAAAGTCCCGACTGTCACTCATATGCAGGATGGCGAGCGTTTTTTCGGGGAGCAGTCCGGGGGCATTGGGTCGTTCGGCGTACAACTGGCTGCCGGTTGCCAGGAGGGGGGCCAGAGCCAACAGGAGAGGGGCGAAGAGCGATCGGTGGAGGAGACGGGCCATAGAGCGGGACCTTCGAAAGTGGTCGATGAGTGATCGAGGAGAGCGTAACCTGTACCGTTTATACCCGTTGAAACCGTCGTTGAGTTTCAGATCGACGACCGAGCAAAGCTCTTGCCGAACTTACAGGCATACGGGATGATAGGCGGTCGAGTGGAAGTGGCGAAATGCCAGTTTCAACCAAATGGGCTCGCCGAGCTTGGCTAAATCCCCCAATTTCAGGAATCGTCCGATGACGCGCACCCATCACTCGCTCGCCTTGCGTTTTGCGCCGGCCGCCTTAGTCGCCGTTGTTCTAGCAGTTACCGTTCGACCCGCGGCGGCCCAGTTCGGTGGCTCGACAGGCAGCATGGGAGGCAGCTCTTCACGCAGTACCATGGGTGGCTCAGCTTCCGGCGGCATGGGTGGGCTGGCGACTCAATCTCGTAGCAGCAACTCCAACGGCCTGAACAACAACATGTCGGCCCAGGATTTCCGCAATACCTACGGTAACAATCTACTCATGCAGTCCTTCGGCGTGGGAAACGCAACCGGAGGACGAATGGGGGGCATGGGAGGCCTGGGAATGGGGTTGGGTGGTATGGGAATGGGGATGGGCATGGGAATGGGAATGGGCGGCATGAACCGAATGGGCATGAACGGCATGAATGGCATGAATGGCCTGCAAAACGGCCGTCCGCAATTACGATTCCCGATGCGACTTAGCTTCGCTGTTCCGCAAGAAGCGATTAGCCAACGTGCCGCTCAGTTCCAAACTCGCGTGAATCGAATTCCCGCTATCGATGGCATCGGTGGCAACATTTCGATTCAGCTCGACGGTGGCAAAGCGATCTTGAGCGGCCAAGTGCCCTCGACTGAGGATCGCGAACTCGTCGAACGATTAGCCCTTCTCGAACCGGGTATCGATTCCGTCGAGAACAAGTTGGAGATCGTTGCTGAATCCACGGATTCCAGCAAAAAGTAAACGTGGATTGCCAGTGGGTTTTCTTGAGGATCTGCGACCCAGGATCTGCGACCCGTTAACGTCGACTTGCTTTGGGTGTTAACCCCGGTCAGTCATGCTCTGACTGGATACATCTTAAGGCGGGTAAAGTTGTTTGGTGATCAGTTTGTTACGGGGTGGCCGACTTGGGATTGAAGGTCGGCGGGTAACCGGACACGTTCGTCAAACTGGCCGGTGGTGTAAAGCCACCCGGCAATGTCGCAGGATTCTGCCACACCGGTGAGTTCTTTATTTGAGCTTCCGTAGCAGGATTAGAAATCGGTGCAGATTTCGGGGGTGGGTACTGGATCGACGGCGTAACCTCTTCCTTGCGCGGCGCGGAACCCGTCGTTTCCTTCATTCCTTTGGTCGTCGTCGGATCGCTTGAGTTCGCTAACGGTTCCGCAGGACCTGAGCTTTGAATTTGCTGCGTCAGCGAACGAGTCATGTTGATCGTAGTTGTTCGTGGCCGAGCGGTTCCAGGGCTGGCCGTAGCGCCAGTTACGTTTTCCGTCTCAGTGCCCAATCCATTTTGAGGAACAGACTCCAGCAGCTGCTGAGCATAGGTAGTCTGCTGAGCGTATTTTTGTTCCAGTGCGCGACTGTTGTCAGCTAACCGATCAAAATCCGTTCGTGGACGTGTGGGGGGATCCATCGTGGTTGTTTTCGTCACCTCGATTTCATTGTGCGGACGAGCTTTTGGATCCTTGGACCTGCCTTTGAGCACATTGGTCGTGAGCGAGCCCATCACCATTTTGCCCTGACTGGAAGTGAATACCGGCACCAAGCTTACTTCTCGCTGCTCACCGCCTGCCGCGTCCCACGGAACCCAGATGCTATACGATGGGCCTAGCTGCGAATCGCCAAAATGTTTCTTGAATTCATCGGCTGTAAAAGCAAACTTCCGATCGGGCGTGCGCTGAGCACTTGTCTGCTTCACCGAATCGTCGTATCCGTAGATCACAAGTTGTCCTTCGACCGGGATCGTCTTGTCGGTGGCATTGTAGAAATAAATGCGGCCACCAAAGCCCCGCGTGGGTTCCCGACCCGGCACCGCGAGGACATCCTCGGCCCAAATCACCACCATGCGTTCCGGTGATTCAAACTTGCTCTCGACGATCGAACCCTTCAGCCAGTTGGAGGGATTTGAAAGTGTCCAAGTCTTGCAGCCCATAAGGCTCATCGCCCAAACCACCGCTACCATGATTGCTGCATAGTTTTTCATCGGTCTACCATCCCTGCTGTAATTCGCGTCACTTACCTGCCGCCGCGAGTTATTCGCTCGCGGCTCGTTTCATCTCTCAACACTAGGGCCAAAACTTATTCGTACTAACCATCCAGTGAGCGACTACCGCTGGCGCGGCTGGTGGGAGCAGGCACTTGCCGCGCCGGCCCCGTTCCGCCCGGCAGTGGCCGTGGAGCGGCGCTCGTGGGTGGACTAGACGTCGAATTGGTAGCTCCGCTTGGGGCATTCTTTGTCGTGCGCACCGAGGGCAGGTTGCTCGCAGGCGTCTTGGCTGCCGCCGGATTGGAAGTCTTCAGCGGACTAGCATCTCTGATTCCGCCCGAGCTCTTCGTCGCTGACGTGGGCGATACCGGTTGCAAGTAACTCTGCTGACGGATCTCGCCCGTCTGCGGGTTCGGCAGCTGATTGGCTGGTGTTGGAGCGTACGGATCGTTAGGCACCGGCGGGTTGGAGGGAATCATGCGGCTTTCGCCCGCCGGAATCGGTTCCAGCGTCGATTGCATACCCGTGCTCGGCGATTCATAGGTCGAGTAGCCCATGCCGGTCGGGTCGCGGTCCGGATAGATCACGGGTAGCTTGTCGGGACAGTTGACGCAGTTTCCACCTCGTAAGCCAACATCGCCATGAATGTTCACGACATCTCCTAAGCACCAGCTCATGCGCTCCGACTCTACCGTCTTCACCCAGTCATAATCTTCGTCGGTCTTCACGATCTTGGGCGTCATGACGATGAGCAGTTCACGACGCTGCTGAGCGTCGGTCTTGTATTCGAACAGCTTGCCAATCGCCGGAATGTCCGAGAGATAAGGCACTCGTCGGTTCTGATAAGCCTTGCTGGTTTGAATCAACCCGGCGAACACGACGGTCTGGCCATCGCGAGCACTGATCGTGGTGACCGCTCGAGTATTATCAATCGCGGGAATATTGACGGAACCGTCTCCCGAGGGAATCGTGAGCACCTGGTTGTTGTTGATCTTCGAATTCTCAACTTGCACATTTAGCACCACGATGTTGTCTTCATTGATCTGCGGAATGATCGTCAGAATCAAACCGACGTCAACATCAGTAACGTTCTGAGTCACTCCTGCATTGGTGTTTGTGGAGCCCTGTACGCGAGGTACTCGAGAACCAACATTGACCTGAGCCTGACGATTATGAATCGCCATGACGGAGGGGCGGCTGAGCAGCTGCAGACGTCCGCTTTGCTGCAAGGCTCGAATCAAGATGTTGATCGAGTCGCTGGCGGCGGATAGCACTAACCCACCGTAACCCACATTTGGCGACACACGGCCCATGTTGAAGTTTGATAGACCTTGTGGGCCGAGTAGATTGCGACTCGAGTTGCTGACGTTGGGCAATCCAGGATTTACGGTTCCGCCCGCGTTGTTGAAGTTAAAACCTGGATTGGAAGCTGCAGCACCAGCCAGACCGCGGTTGTAGAGCAGTGAATCCTGCAGACCGAGCTCCACACCCATCTCATACAAATTATCCAGCTGTACTTCGGCAAGAAGGACTTCGATGATCACCATGGGTGGGCGATAGTCGAGATCACGAATGATGCGCTCAATGTCTTTCTCAAACTGCGGAGTAGCACTGATAATCAAACTATTGCTCAATGGCTCCGACATCACGATCAGTTCGCGTTCCAGTTGCTCAAAGGGACCAATCAGTTGGCCGGCCGCTTGATTGGCCAACAATACTTGCCGCTGACTCGTCAAGAAGTTGGTAACCGCTTGAGCCACCTGATCAGACAAAGAGTTGCGCAGTTTGTAGACGCTGATACGTCGTTTAGGCACATCGCGTTCGTCCAATCGTACGACTAACGCTTCGACGACCTTCAAATCACCCTTGGATCCCGATACCAGCACACTGTTGGAACGCACGTCCGTGGCGAATCGTAACGGAACCAAAGTATTGTCACCGGCGTTCGCACCACCAGCACCTGCGGCATTCTGCAAACCAAAGTTAAACGCAGCCGCTCCGACTCCACCGACGAAGCCTCCAGTGTTTGCTCGCCCAGCAGTCACGGGTTGCCCAAATACCTGCTGTAAGGTTTGTGTCATCGCAGTTGCATCGCCATTTTCAATCGTGAACACCTTGAGCTGCGATTCCGCGTTGGGCAGGGTGTCCAGTTCTTCGATGATCGCGGCGATCAGTTCCATCGCTCGGCTCGGACCACGGACCAAGATCGAGTTGGCACTGACATCGGCTGTGACGATCACATCGCTCGCGATACCAGCGGCCAGCACTTGTTTGTTTTTGCCATCGACCGTGACGAACTGCAGGCTAGCGGAGCGCGGTGATTCTGGTCGAGACGCTGCATTGGCAGCATTGCCCGCGGCACCTCCCACGCCTCCGCCTGGTTGGCCGAACTGGCCGGCACCTGCCTGGCCACCAGCTCCAGTCCCGCCAGCCGTCGCTTGCCCTCGAATCGCAGCGGTCAACACATTCGCGGTGTCCTGAGCCAGCGTGTTCTTCAGTTTGAACACTCGCAGCTCCGCCGTGAACGGACTCACCTCGACATCAATCTCCTTGATCAGCTTTGCTACTTCCGTGAGATCTCGGGGGCTAGCCTGCACGATCAACGAATTGCTGCGATAATCGGCTACCACCACAACTCGACTTCCCAGCCCCTGAGCGGCATTTGCGCCGGCCGCTCCCAGGCCAGGACCACCGCCAACACCGAGCGGAGCGACTCCGCCCGCCGCACCACCTGTCGTCGTTCCACCAGTGCGTACGCCGGTAAAGAAATTGCGGACGGTGAGTTCCGCATCGGCCGCTGCCATGTTTCGCAGCGGAAACACTTTCAACATGGCCGAAGGCGACACCGGCTGATCCAGCTTCTGAATCAACTCCACAATCGTCTTCACGCTCTCCTCACGACCAATCAGTAAGATCGAATTCGGTTTCACCAGCGGCAGAATGGTCACTCGCCCCTCGCGAGTCGAAAGAATCTGATCGTACACCTGCAACAGTAAGGTGGCCAAAGCCTGATTGTTGGTGTGTTTGAGTGGGTAAACCTGAATGATCGGCTTCGTCTGTTGACTGATTTCTTCAATGTCTTGAATCATCTTCGTGACTCGTTCGACATCGCGCTTCTTACCGCGGATGACGAGGATGTCGAGTCCATCGATGTATTCGATCTGCACGGCACCGATCAGCCCTGAGTCATCGTCGCCATCGTCCATTCCTTGTCCGTCGTTACCTGGTGTGGCAGCGGCTGCCTCGGCAGGATTATCAGCAGTAGCGGGCTTCGCAGTCGGTAAAACTGGCTTGCTTGCCGGAGCGGCTGGCTGTGGTGCCGGTTTGACCCCCGGTGCCGCCGGCTTTTCGCTTTCCTCTTCCGCAGTGGCTTGGTCTACGTCTCCGACCCGGTTCGCAATCGTCGTGACCTCGCCCGCCGCATCGTCGCTACGCAGAGCCGCTGTGAGCAACGTGAGTGCCCGTTGCACTCGCTCGGGCTCTTTCGCATCAAGCGTCAGCAGTTCCGTGTCTACCTGCGGTGCATTCGGACCATGATCAAGCGCCGCCAGCAGTCGATCGAGTGAAGTGAGTGCCGCAGCGGAACCATCCATGCGAATCTGACCGGTCCGACGATCCAGTCGCAGCGAAGCAATCTCGCCATCGCGCACGGGCACCGCCAACACCGCCGACTCCCCGTCCGGTGAAACCGTCGCTCCCAATCGACGCCCATAAAAACTCTTCAGTCGCTCTTCGACTTCCTCCGCACGAGCAAACTTGAGCTGACGCTCTTGCGTCTGCTGACCAGCCACCAACTTTGGCTTCGCTCCCCGGTTTTCCTTCTTCGAAATCGCTGGAGCTGGAGTGGTAGCTGGAGCGGGCTCGTCGGAACCAGCCAAGGCGCGATTGAGCTCCGCAATCTTGTCAGCAATCTTCTCCTGCAACTCATTGGGGGCGACCGCGATGATCTGTTTGGTCCGCTGATCAATGGCAAATCGCACTCCACCCAGGCGTCCAAAATGTTCGCGCAGATTTGCCAGGACGTCGTCCAGCTGATGCTCGTGAACCGTGTAGCCGCGAGCTTGTGGGGGGGCAGCCGTTGGCGCGGCTTCACGCGTCGATACCGGACGCTGGTCCGGGCTGCTGACCTCCGGTCGATCCAGAGTTTGAATGAGTTGACTGACGAGTCGCTGATTGACTCCGCTGCCCTTCACCAGCACTCGTTTGTTTTGAGGATCGGGTACGACTTCCGCTTCGGCATTGAGCCGAGCGAGCGTGTCGCGGAGACGGCTGGCCAGCTCCGAAGCAGGCAGATGTTTGACCGAGTAGGGTTCATAACTCGTCGTTTCCCGCTGCTGCGCGATCGTGCCGGCGGAACTGCCAAAACCCAGGATCAAAAGTCCCAAGATCAGCCCCGCTCCACCGCTCAGCAAAAGCACTCGACCAAATGGTTTTCTGGCGTTGCCCATAACGATCTCCGATCTTTCCAAGCTTCCCAAACTTCCTGATTTCGCTCGTCTGCCTGTGGAATTGCCCCGGAATCGGAGCCAACGAGTTGAATTAGGAAGTTCAGGTAAGGGACATAAGTTCCGCAGACGAGATCGTGGTTCCCAGGGGAGGAGCCGCGTTACGAGGGCGGAATAACTACTACAATCCGTACAGTCGCCAAGAATCGGCACAAATTACCGCGCGACGTGAGGGGAACTGGAAAAAGTTCCCAGAACTTTGTTTTTTTTCTCACGCTCAGCCAACAAATAAGCGACGGCTTACAGACACGTCAGAATTCAGCTGACGTCGCTTCGGCCGATTTGCCGTTCGTGACTCGTGAACGAGCCATCAGCCGCCGAGCCCTTACCTTGGGGCTAGCGTTCCAGCACCATTCCGTCGTGACACCGTTTGTCGTTGCCGTGCCACCCTGGACGTTCAAACCAGAATGGGTTTGATCACGTTGCCGTGGACGTCGGTAAGGCGAAAATTGCGGCCTTGAAAACGGTAAGTGAGTCGCTCGTGATCGATACCGAGCAGGTGCAGGATAGTCGCTTGGAGATCATGGGGATCGACCGGATCGACGACTGCGTTGTAGGCGAAGTCGTCCGACGCTCCATAACTCATCCCGGGCTTGATCCCGCCACCCGCCATCCAGATCGTGAAGCAGTAGGGGTGATGATCACGTCCCAGAGTTTTCTTGTCGTTGATATCGCCCTGACAGAATGGTGTGCGGCCAAATTCGCCGCCCCAGATCACGAGCGTGTCATCCAGCAGCCCGCGTTGCTTGAGGTCTTTCACCAGGGCCGCGGATGGTTGATCGGTATCGCGGCACTGAATTTCGAACTGCGAATTTAAATTGCGATGGTGATCCCAACCGGCGTGAAAGAGCTGCACATGACGCACTCCGCGTTCGAGCAGTCGTCGAGCCATCAGGCAGTTGTAGGCAAACGACCCCTCGCGGCGCACATCGGGTCCATACATGTCGATTGCACTGGCTGGCTCCGTGTTGAAGTTCGTCAACTCCGGAACACTCATTTGCATCCGATAAGCCATTTCATACTGAGCGATGCGAGCATTGATTTCGGGATCACCGACGGCGTCGAATTTTTGCTGATTGAGCTGTGCCAAGTCATCGAGCAAGCCACGACGTACTTCGCGGCTCATGCCTTCCGGATTGGAAAGATAAAGCACGGGATCACCGCTGCCGCGAAATTTCACACCTTGAAAGCGTGATGGCAGAAAGCCGCTGCCCCAATAAAAGTCATAGAAAATCTGGCCACAGGTGGCTTCTTTATCACGCGACGTCATTACGACGAATGCGGGTAAATCCTCGGTCTCACTGCCCAGCCCGTAAGTCGACCAGGCACCGATGCTGGGGCGACCCGGTAATTCGGCACCGGTCATGAAAAACGTGATGGCCGGTGCATGATTCACTTGTGTCGTGTGCATCGATTTGATGAAACACAATTCATCGGCGACCGAAGCGGTGTGAGGCAAAAAATCGCAGACCCATGCCCCCGACTGACCGTACTGCTTGAAACCCGTGAAAGCGGGCAACACCGCGCGAGCTTTTTGTCCGGCCGTCATCGTACTGAGCTTTTGATTGCGATGAATCGACTCAGGTAATTCCGAGCCCCGCAGCTTGACCATCTCCGGCTTGTAGTCGAACAGATCGAGATGCGGTGGTGCGCCATTTTGAAACAGATAGACCACACGCTTCGCTTTCGGAGCGAAATGTGGCAGCGAAGGCAGGCCACCCACGCGCTGGCGAGCGGTCGGTTCCGCAGCTCTCGCCGTGCTGCTTCCGCCACCCACGGCCGAACCCAGGAGCGAGCTCAAGGCGGCGGCGCCCATTCCCAGCGTCGCCTCACCCAAGAAGTGTCGCCGTGTCTGTTGCAGAGCTTGAGTAGCAAGGGGATGCATGGCTTTATTCCTTCGTCACGGTTTCATCAAGATTCAGCAGCAGACTGGCCACTCCGGTATACGCCGCTAACTCACTCGCCGCGATCTTCTCACTGGCTTTTGATTCGCCAACGCCAATCAGTTTCTTCGCCGCTGCTTCATTCTGAGCATACTCGGCTCGAAGAATTTGCAGACGATTCAGGATCACGGCAAGTTCTTGGGGGCGTGGAGCGCGGCTAGTACAGCGCTGGAATGCCTCCGTAACACGAGCTTCATCGGTGGTATTCTCCAGCAGTAACACCCGCTGCGCCAGGTTACGCGCCGCCTCGACATACGTGACATCGTTGAGTGTGACGAGTGCATGCAGCGGTGTGTTGGTACGAGCGGTTTTCACCTGGCAAGTTTGCCGACTCGCCACATCAAAGAACACCGTGGGCCCCACAATCCGTCGCCAAAATAGATACAGACTCCGCCGATAAAGCGCCGTCCCATGATCCTGCTCGTAGCGGATCTGTCCGAACGTGGCGTCCTCCCAAATTCCGGGCGGCTGATATCCCTTGACCGGTTTGCCACCCAACTGCTCCACCAATAGACCGCTCACCGCCAGGGCCTGATCCCGCAGCATCCACGACGGCAATCGATAGCGTGGACTGCGTCCCAGCAGCCGATTCTCCGGATCCCGCTCAAACTGCTCACGCGTCATCGCGGAAGACTGCCGGTAGGTAGCACTGGTGACGATGAGCCGTACCAGATGCTTCATGTTCCAGCGATTCGTACCGCTCGATGCGGCATCTGTCGACGCGGTCCCGGTGGCCTGGGTCGTAGAGTTTGGCTGCTGCACGGTTGGCTCGCGCAATTCGCAGGCGAGCCAGTCGAGTAGTTCCGGGTGCGAAGGACGTTCGCCCTGCACTCCAAAGTCCTCCGCCGTCTTTACCAAACCTACTCCGAAAAATGTCTGCCAAGTCCGATTTGCGGTCACTCGTGCGGTGAGCGGATGCTGGGGCGATACCAGCCACTCGGCCAGTGCCAGTCGATTGCTGGTTGTTTTCTCGGGTAAGGGTGGCAGTGATTTGGGCACACCATGGCTTACCGCGTCACCGGGCTGATCCCAGGCTCCACGTTTTAAGATGTGAGTGGGGCGCGGCTGAGTGCGTTCGCGCATGATCATGGTAGAGGGAGTGTCGTTTTCAGCCTTTTCTCGCTCTTTCTTCACGTCGTCCGCGCGTTTACGAGCGTCGACCACCTCGGCTCGACTGGCCAAATAGTATTCACTGACATCTTTCTTCTGGGTGTCGTTACGCTGATCGGCAGCCACAGCCAAGGCTGCTTTGATGGCGTCTGGTGGCGAACGCCAAGCATTTACCGGGCGATTAGTCACCCACAGACGGAAGCGACCCAGCACGTGTGATAGATGTGGCGTTTGCTGCTCCAGTCGGACGGTGATTGTTTGGGGGGAACCATCACCGAAAGGCGCTACGGTTTCTAGCGTCAGCCAATGGGGTTTGCCAAACTGCGGCATGATCGCCCAGCCAGTCTCCGCTTTACCATCAATGGCATTCGCGGCGGGCCAGCCTTCTTGAGCAAAATCGGCTTGCGCGTTTTTCAGTGCAACGGGCTGTCCATTCAGCAGGATCTTCAGTTCGGATAACACGAAGTTCCCGTTGTCCGCTCGTCCGGGTCCAGAATTGACTAAGCTCGGATCGGGCAATGCCTCCAGTTTAAAACCGGTGACTCCGGCTAAGCTCAATTTAGTTTGCAGCACGAAATCATCTTTGGCGGGATTAGAGCCGCTGACGAGCACGCTGCGATCATCCAACTGCTCGAGCGTCGCTCCAGCGGACGAACTAAGCTCCATCCAAGGCAGAGGCTGCCATGGATCCGCCGAGCTGCCCAGGGACTTCTCCCATTCCGCTTGGCCGGGGCGAGCTTCGTCTTCTACCTTGGTCACCGCCGCACGCAACGCTCCCTCACGCTTTTTCAGCTCCTCGATCTTCAGCGCGATCTCCGGTGTCATCACCTTCAAGATCGGCTTGCCATGTGGAAATGCGTCGGCACCACCGTTCTCATCGATGGAATTGAAATAGGCCGCCAATTGGTAATACTCGCGCTGTGAAAACGGATCGAATTTATGATCGTGACAGCGACAACAGTTGAACGTGAGTCCCATCCAGACCGTGCCTGTCGTTTCCACTCGATCCTGCACGTAATCGATGCGCGACTCCTCCGCGATCCGACCGCCCTCCCCGTTGATCATGTGATTGCGGTGAAACCCAGTCGCGATGAGTTGATCTTGCGAAGGTGAGGGAAGGAGATCACCGGCGAGCTGCTCGATGGTGAAACGATCGAATGGCATATTATCGTTGATGGCGCGAATGACCCAATCTCGCCAGAAGTACATGGAGCGAGTGGGATCACCTTGATACCCGTTCGTATCGGCATAGCGGGCTGCATCGAGCCATTCCCACACCATCCGCTCGCCATAACGCGGTGACTTGAGTAGCCGATCCACAACCTTCTCATAAGCATCGCTCGCAGAGTCATTCACAAACTCTCGCACCTCGTCGGGCGTGGGCGGCAACCCAGTCAAATCCAAGGTCACTCGACGAATAAGCGTTTCCCGCGACGCGGCGGGGGATGGGCTCATTCCCGCTCGTCGCAGCCGATCGAGCACGAAATGATCGATGGGATTCCGCGGCCATTGGGCGTGCGGTGAGTCGGCAGCGGGCTGAGGCGGCTGCGGTCGCACGGGCGGTTCGAAGGCCCAGTGCTGGCCCCAGACAGCGCCTTCATCAATCCACCGCCGAACCAGTTCGATCTGCTGAGGGGTGAGTTTGCGATTGGACTTTGGCGGTGGCATCTGCTGGTCCGGATCACTGCTGATGATCCGCCGCATCAGCTCACTCATCGCACTCTTGCCGCGCACGATCGCAGCCTTGTTCTCACGAGGCTGAATCGCGCCTTCTTCTGTATCCAGACGCAGATCGGCCTCGCGAGTTGTTTCGTCGGGACCATGACAGAGGAAACAGTTGTCTGACAGGATGGGTAAAATGTCACGACTAAACTGCAGTGGCTCCGCAGCCCAGGCCACCGAGTTGACGGCGTTCATGACCGCTACCGTTCCCAGTACAACCACCAGTCCGAACAAGTCGTTCGCGGTCAACCGTGGCCGGACGGCCAGCCGCAGCCGCATGCGCCAACGCGATAGACTCCAGCGACCCGTGCTCGTGACTCGCAGGTCCGACACCAATCTCCGCATCATTCATCTCCTTCAGCACGCCTATCCTGAAACGGAGCCAGGCGTGAATGCAGATGTCCAATGACCGCCATGAACCGGCAAGCTGCTGGTAACTACGACAACAATTCTGTTACCACTCGGGCTGGTTCCACACCGGTTAGTTTCAGATCGAGCCCCTGGAACTTATAGGTGAAGCGATTGTGATCGATGCCCAATTGGTGCAGCAGCGTGGCATGCACATCATGCACCGACACACGGTTCTCGACCGCTCGATAGCCCAGATCATCGGTTGCCCCATAGCTGCTACCGCCTTTGAAGCCTCCGCCCGCGAACCACATGGTGAATCCGGCCAAGTGATGATCGCGCCCGTTACCCTGGGCCATCGGTGTACGACCGAATTCGGAGCCGAAGACGATGAGCGTATCCTTGAGCATATCGCGCTGCTTCAGATCGCTGATGAGTGCTGCCGCACCTCGATCCACCTCGGCCGCCGTTCCTGCCACGTGATCTTTGACGGCCCCATGGTGATCCCAGTCCCGGTGATAGAGCTGAATGAAACGCACACCCCGTTCCGCCATGCGTCGAGCGAGCAGGCAATTCGCACCGAAGGTTCCATCGCCACCCTTCGTACCGTAAAGATCAAGGATGTGCTTGGGCTCATCTTTCAGATCCATCAAATCGGGAATGCTGGTCTGCATACGAAATGCCATCTCATTCTGGGTCAGACGAGTAGCGATTTCGGGATCGGTGTTGTCTTGTTGATAGAGACCGTTGAGTGACTGAATGGCATCGATGACATCCCGCTGCCGCTTCGTCGTGACACCTTTGGGATTGTTCACGTAGAGCACAGGATCGCCTTGCCCGCGAAACTCCACGCCCTGAAATCGGCTGGGCAGAAAACCCGAGTGCCACTGACGCGCAGCGATTGGCTGTTTCTGTCCAAAGCGACCCGTCGAGACCATAACGACGAAGCCTGGCAGATTCTCCGACTCGCTGCCCAATCCATACAACAGCCAAGCACCCATCGCGGGTCGTCCCGTCAACATGGTGCCGGTGTTCATGAACGTGTGGGCGGGGTCGTGATTAATCGCATCCGTCGACAGCGAGCGAACGATGCACATGTCATCGGCACAGCGTGCGCCGAGCTCCGGCCAGACGGTGCTGATCATCTGACCCGACTGTCCGTATGCTTTGAATTCATGCTGCGGTGCGAGGCATGTGAGTTTCTGCCCTTGAAGCTGCGCGATCTGCTGCCCCTTGGTGAACTCCTCGGGCATCGGTTTGCCATTCATCTCCGCCAGTTTCGGCTTGTAATCGAACGTATCCAGGTGACTCATGCCGCCCGCCATGTACAGCCAGATCACGCGTTTGGCTCGGCGGGCAAACGGAAAGTTCTTCAGGACCCCGGTCCAGCGGTCCGCCGTATTCGTCGCTTGGCTCTCAGCGGCCTTCGCCAGGTCGTTTGGCCACAGAGCCGAGAACGCCATCGCGCCTAGACTTAAGCCTCCCCCCAGCACAAAGCTGCGACGCCCCACCGCCGCTGGCAGCAGGCCGTTCGCTCCGGAGCACAGAGACGCCGCACTAGCAGCAGTCGTTGCGGGAGTGACTAAAACACGAGTCGATGATGCATTTGGTTTCGACATACGATTTCTCTGTCGCGGGAGGAGCGAGGATCAATTACGGGTAATTGTTTCGTGCAGGGAAAGAATGGCGCGTGTGATGCTGGTCCACGCGGCCAGTTGAACTTTGTTGACGTCGGCGGGAACAGGCGCTGCGCCCACGGTTGCTAGCTCGTCCGCCGACTTTGGCTCCTGCTGATACTCCTGTAAGTGACTCTCAAACACAGTCAGCAGCAACTTTGACTCGGCAGCCGTAGCTGGTCGGGACAGCACACGACGGAAAATCCAGTCCAGACGAGCCGCCGGTTCGGCGCCAACATCTTTCAAGGCTCGTTCCGCCAACACTCGTGCCGCTTCCACATAGGTTGGGTCATTGAGCAGCACGAGCGATTGCAGGGGCGTGTTCGACCGCGAACGATCTGCCGCACACTCCTCGCGACTTGGGGCGTCAAAGGCCAGCATCGACGGATGCAGATACTGTCGCTGCCAGTGCGTATAAAGTCCGCGGCGATAAAGATCCTCGCCGCTTCCATTCTGCCACTCGCGCGCCGGGAAGTTCAAATAGGCCCAGTAACCGGGCGGCTGATAAGGCTTCACGCTGGGCCCCCCCAGCTTCTTGACGAGCAGTCCACTCACCTCCAGAGCGTTGTCACGCACGATTTCAGCATCCAGCCGAAATCGACTCTGACGAGCCAGCCATTTATTGAACGGATCCTTCTCGCGCAGCTCCGGGGAGTCGGCGGCCGTCTGCCGATACGTGCGGGACGTCACCATCAAACGAATCATCTGCTTCAAGTCCCAACCGTTATCGATCAGCTGACCGGCCATCCAGTCGAGTAATTCAGGATGCGTGGGCCAATCGCCTTGCGAACCGAGGTCATCAAGCTTCCGTGACAAACCGGCACCGAAGTACAGCTTCCAAAGCCGGTTGGCGAGCGTGCGAGCGGTGAGCGGGTTCTGGGGCGAGACGAGCCACTGCGCGAGATCAAGTCGGTTGAGTCTTCGGTCTTCGGTACTGGCTGACGCGAGCACTCCGGGAAAACGCGGAGTCATTTCTTCGCCGGTGTCATCCATCCAGTTGCCTCGTGGTAACACGCGCACCGTGCGCGGCTTGACGGACACCGTCACCAGGGTTGTCGGAATCCGCTTCTCCATTTCCGCTCGCCCAGCCTCCGCTTGCTTCAGTTCGGCGCGAGTTGCATCGAGTGCTGGAGCAATCGAGCGATAGTGGGCGGCCAATTCCCGCTGATTTGCCTCGGTACGCTGATCGGCGGCCAGATTCAGAATGGCGCTGATCGGCGGCGGAACGGCTGAACCAGCCTTGAGTGGTCGAGCGGCGGTGGTGACCGACAAGCGAAACTTGCCCAGCGTATGCTGGGGATTCTCATGTCGCTGAGCGATGGTGATGATGAGCGAACTGCCCGCCCCACCTGGGATGTTTTCAGCCGTTTCAAACACGGCACTGTGAGCCTGTCCCACTTGTTCCATCACCGCCCAGCCCCAGCCGGCGCCTTGAGCGTCACCATCGATCGCGGCCGCGACGGCCCATTTCTTGTAGGGATTCTTCTCCGCAGCCCCCGTCTGCTCGTACGTGGCGGTTGGATTCTGGAGCGCCACCGGCTTGACTTCATCGAGACCTGCCGAGCGGAACTGAGCCGTGAATTCCGTCACAACAAAGTTTCCATTGCTCGCTCGCCCCGGTCCCTTCCTGGGCAAGGAATCATCGGGCAGCACTTCCAGTCGCAAGCCAGTGATCCCGGGCGGCGGATCATTAATGGTAATTGTGTAAACTTCCGTCGGCGGCGATTTGCCACTCGCCAAAATCGATTGATCTGGCTTGACTTGCAGCGTTGTTTCGGACGCTGCCGTGACGCTGCTGGGCTTGAGCGGCTGCCAGACAATCTGCTGCTTCTCCCACTCCGCCTGCGCCGCAGCCAATTCCGCCGTGGGTGTTTCGAGCCGTTGACGCAATTGCCCGATTTTCACGTCAAATTCGGCTAGCTGTGCCGCTTGCTGAGGTGAGGGAACTTTGATTTGCGGTCCCCAGCCTCCGTTCGATTCAGCACCCGAATAGAGCCCGCGTTCTTCAATGTCCGCAAAAAACGCCTCCATGCCATAGAAGTCTCGCATGGTAAACGGGTCATACTTATGGTCGTGACATTCACAGCAGTTCATGGTGACGCCAAGCCACGCGCCACCGATATTCCGCACGCGTTCCGCAATGTACTTCGCCAAGTATTCCTTTGGCTGTACGCCACCCTCCGCACTCATCATGCCCAAGCGGTTGTAGCCCGACGCGATTTTTTGCTCGAGCGAGGCGTTGGGCAGCAAATCACCTGCGAGTTGTTCGATGGTGAATTGATCAAATGGCTTGTTCTTGTTGAACGACTGAATGACGTATTCACGATAGGGATAGATCGTCACGGGTTGGTCGCCGTGATAGCCCACGCTGTCGGCATAGCGCACCAAATCCAGCCACCACATCGCCTGACGTTCACCAAAATGAGGCGACTCGAGCAAGCGATTCACCAGCTTCTCATACGCTTGCTCGCTGCCATCCGCGACAAATTGTTCCACTTCGGCGGCGGTTGGCGGCAGTCCGATGAGATCAAAGCTGAGTCGGCGAATCAAAGTACGACGATCGGCTTCCGCCGACGGCGCAAGTCCTTGTTGCTGCAGCGCGTGACGAATGAACCTGTCGATGGGATTGACCACTTGCGCGTCGCTGCTAGCGGGTATCGCCGGACGACGAATCGGCTGATAAGCCCAGTGCCCTTCCCACTTCGCTCCCTGTTCAATCCAGGTTTTGATGAGTTGCACTTCGGCGGCTGAGAGCTCTTTCCCCGAGTCGGGTGGCGGCATTTTTTCGGCCGGGTCGGTCGAGGTGATCCGATGCACGAGGACGCTTTCCGCAGGCTTGCCCGGTACGATGTTCTTTCCCGAATCACCTTGGCGAAACAGACCCTCTTCCGTGTCGAGTCGCAAGTTTGCCTCGCGCGTGTTCTTGTCGGGGCCATGGCAGGCAAAGCAGCGGTCCGACAACAAAGCGCGAATGTCGCGGTTGAACTCGACCGGACCAGCCGCGAGCGATTGCTTCCCTGCCAGCAGCGTCAGGGACAACACCATCCAGAACCCGAGCAAGCGGTGCCGTACCGGTTTGCGCGGAGCGATCTCAGGCTGGGGCTGGTTCAGCGCTCGACGAGACGTCGGCAAACGATAGTCAAGCAGTGCAGCACAAGGCGCGGGGCTTTTTACATTCATGGGGATCTACCAAGGATTTTAGGTGCGCGGCCGGAACCGCAATAAAACCAGGACGGTAGTTAAAGGTGAGCATCCATTGCGGACCAATATCATCCGCGAACGGACGGAGCGGGTCAACCAGCGGGCGATTTGCCCACCTGCGGTCAGTGCCTACCGCCCATGGCGAATGTCTCCCGCCAGCGGCGAATGCCTCCCGCTAACCGTCCTTGGCGACGTGCCCCTTGTCAGTTCAATCGTCAGGTGGGTACCTTGTGGTCTCGTCCCTGAGGGCCTCTGGCGACCCCAGGCCTAGAAGCGTATCCGCCGCCAGGTTTCGTTTTTTTCAATTCCAGCAGCGAAGAAAAGGGAATAGTAATGAGTTCACTCGTGCAACAAGCAGCTCCTGAATTCAAGGCCCAAGCCGTCATGCCTGATGGCACGTTCAAAGAGATCAGTCTGGCCGATTACAAAGGCAAGTACGTCGTACTCTTCTTCTACCCACTCGATTTCACCTTCGTCTGCCCGACGGAAATCATTGCGTTCTCGGATCGCGCCGCCGAGTTCGAAAAGTTGAACGCTCACCTGATCGGTGTGTCGATCGACAGCCATTACTCTCACTTGGCCTGGCGTAACACGCCGCGCACCGAGGGTGGTTTGGGCCAGATCAACTATCCGCTGGTTGCCGACATCAAGAAGTCGATCGCGGCTGATTATGGCGTCCTCCTGGCAGGTGGCATCGCTTTGCGTGGCCTGTTCCTGATCGACAAGGACGGCAAGGTGCGTCACCAAGTGGTGAACGACCTGCCGCTGGGACGCAGTGTGGATGAAGCGCTCCGAATGGTGCAGGCGCTCCAGTTCTTCGAAACCAATGGCGAAGTTTGCCCAGCCAACTGGCATGCCGGTTCCCGAACCATCAAGCCGAATGTGAAAGATAGCAAGGCGTTCTTCAACGCCGAGTACGGTGGCAAGGGCTAGGCACGCTGGATCCACCACAGCGCGCTGCTGTTATGTCGCGTGCTGCTGTTGTGTAGCGCGCTGCTGTTGTGTAGCGCGCTGCTGTTGTGCAGCGCCCCCTGAGTTTGCAACTTCGTCGCCGCCGCACGGCGGTGACGCTCCACTCAGCAGATTCTTGGTAACTGTTCACCGCTCAGCAGATCGAGTGGACGATGGCCGCCGAGGCGAGTTCGCAGGACGACCTCGCCTCGTGTACCGGCTTCGACAGAACCGATCATGGCTGGCGCTGCGTCGCCGCTGGTATGACGGCGGAGAATATCAACTGCCTGATCGGCTGCGGCGGCTGGGAGCCAGACAGCGAATCGGCCCTCGTTGGCGACGTAGAGCGGATCGAAGCCGAGCAGTTCACAGGCCGCTCGCACTGCCGGATGAACTCCAATCGAGGGCTCGTGGAGACGTGCGCGCGTGGCACTGGTCTGGGCAACTTCGCAGACGGCGGTCGCCAGGCCGCCACGCGTGAGATCGCGTAAACAGTGCAGTTCTAGTCCCGCCGAGATCAGATCCATCACCGGGTTGACGAGTGCCGCCAGATCGCTCTCCAGCGTGGTCTCAAACTGCAAGCCTTCGCGCTGGGCGAGCACGGCGATTCCGTGTCGCCCCACATCGCCGCTCAGCACGATCGCGTCTCCCGGCTGCACTCGCTGCGGTCCCAGTAGTGCCTCACGTGGCGAACCGGAACGGTCGTCCTCGTCCAGAAACACACCCATGCCCGCCGTGTTGATGTAGAGTCCATCGGCTAGCCCACGTTCCACCACCTTGGTATCACCGGTGACGATCGTGACACCCGCTTCGCGGGCTGCCCGAGCCATCGACTGCACCACTCGCCACAACGTCTCCAGCGGCAAGCCCTCTTCCAAGATGAAACTCACACTCAGATAGAGCGGCCGCGCACCGCTCATCGCCAAATCATTCACGGTACCGAACACAGCCAGTCGCCCAATGTCACCACCGGGAAAGAAGAGCGGTCGAACTACAAAGGAATCCGTCGTGAAGGCGACACGTCCGGTCGGTCGAGCGACCACGGCGCTGTCGTTTAACTGCACTGCACTAGTTCCGCCAAACGCCGGCACGAACATCTCTTCGATGAGTTGTCGCGTGAGTCGACCGCCGCCACCATGGGCGATCGAGATGTGTGAGTAACGAGTCAGTGGCACGGGGCAACTGGCATCGTCCGCACCGGAGAAACTCGCGCCGCTCATGAAGGAACGTCTCCGTTCTGGGACTGGGACACCGGTTGCGAGCGGCGATAATGATAATAGGCGGCACACGCACCTTCCGCGGATACCATGGTCGCGCCGAGTGGCTGATCTGGAGTGCAGCGACGCCCAAACTCGGGACACTCATGCGGCTTCCGCAAACCCTGCAATATCAAGCCACTCCAACAATCTCCAGCAGTCGTCGCCAGCCGGGTAAATTCGCTCACGGATACTACGTCCGGCCAACGACGCAGCGCATCGAACTCATGAAAACGTTCGCTCAATCCCCAACCACTCGCCGGGATCATCCCCAAGCCCCGCCAGCACCGATCGACCACAGTAAATACTTCTCGCAGCCACGCGCGCGCTGCCACGTTGCCCTCTGGCTGCACACAGCGACTGTACGAATTATCCACCGCTGCCGTACCCGCTTCCAATTGCCGCACACAGCGATGAATTCCATCCAGTAAATCAACGGGCTCAAATCCAGTGATCACCAGCGGCACTCGAAATCGACGAGTCAATTCGTGGTATTCGTCGAATCCCATCACCGTACAGACATGCCCAGCCGCCAGAAAACCTTGGATGCGGCATTCCGGTGCGCTCAGGATCGCACGCATGGCGGGCGGAACGAGCACGTGAGCGCCGAGCACCGAGAAGTTTTTCAGTCCGAGCTGCTCAGCTTGTAACACGGCGAGTGCTGTAGCGGGGGCTGTCGTTTCAAATCCCACCGCGAAGAATACGACGTCCGTATGCGGCTGATGCTGAGCAAGACGCACCGCATCCAAAGGCGAATAGACCGTACGAATATTCGCTCCAGTCGCTTTCAAAGACAGCAGGTCATACCGTCCACTTGGCACACGCAGCATGTCTCCAAACGAACAAAACAGCACATTAGGCCGTGTGGCAATCGCAAATGCCTGCGCCAGGGTCTCCTCCGCCGTGACGCATACCGGACAACCGGGGCCATGAACGAGCGTAATCTCCTCAGGCAATAACTCATCAATTCCGTGACGTACGATGGCATGCGTCTGCCCACCACAAATCTCCATGATGGTCCACGGCCGAGTGGTCTCGCGGCGGATGGCTCGGGCCAGCGACTTCACCCGCTCCGCATCGCGAAATTCATCCACGTATCGCATCACGATAGCTCCTCGCCAAAACTCGCCAACTCGGCAATTTCCTGCAGTAGTTGCTGAGCGGCGGATTCATCGAGTTGCGTAAGGGCGAGGCCAGCGTGGACAAGAACATAATCACCGATCGTCGCATCGGGTACACACGCCAAGCTGATCTCCTTCACCACGCCGCCAAAGTCCACTCGAGCGGTGCGAAAAAGCGGCTCGGCAGACTCAGCATCGAGCGCCACGATTCGACCTGGAATCGCCAGACACATCTCAAGCTCCCGTTTCACAGCGAGCAATCAACCAATCACAGAGACGCTCCAATCCCGCGCCCGTTTTGGCCGATAGCTCGAAGATCTCGAGCGCCGGATTAATCGCCAGTGCATGGCGTTTTAATTCGTCGAGCTCGCAATCCACGTAGGGCAAGAGGTCGATTTTATTGATGAGTAAAACGGCCGCCTGACGGAACATCGTCGGATACTTAAGCGGCTTGTCGGCACCCTCCGCCGTACTCAATACCACCACCTTAAGCGTTTCACCTAAATCATAATTCGCCGGACAAACCAGATTGCCGACGTTTTCGATGATGAGTAGCTGGGTTTGGTCGAGCGTCATTTGCTGGAGCGTCTGCTGCACCAGCCGGGCATCAAGATGACAACCGCCGCGAGTAACAATTTGCGCTACAGGCACACCCAGCTTCGCCACTCGCCGAGCATCCAAATCGGTCTGCACGTCGCCCTCAATCACCGCCACCGCCAGTCGGCCCCGCAGTCGCGGTAACAGCTGTTCCAGAATTGTGGTCTTGCCCGATCCCGGGGAGCTAAGCAAGTTGAGCACCGTCAGGCCACGTTCCTGAAACCAGCGGCGATTCGCAATCGCCAATTCATCATTCTTCTCCAAGATGGGCCGTTCAATGGTGAGAATTCGGTCATTCATGGGGAGTCAGCCCGAAGCTAGTTGTTCAGCAGTGTGCAGGAACTAAGAACACCAGTGTACAGGAAAAAGAGGACGTGAGCCGTGAGGATCAAGTGTCCATTCGGGTTTCGTGGGGGTTAAACAGGGCCAACTCCGTGGGATTTTTGGGAGGCATTAGGGGGAATCACGTATTCACGGATCAGCAGCCGTGACGGAGATCGAATGTAGCTGGAGTTCCATCCCGCTTATCACTTCGGTGCTGGCAGCCTGACAAAGCGGGCATAAAAAATCATCCCGCTCACTCACCACATCTCGCTGGCAGCTCGAGCAGTACAACTGTAGCGGAATCTCGGTAATGACCAGCCGCGCGAGCGGAATTGAACTGTGCGCGACCAGAGCCGCAAAACAGAATTCCAGTGAGTCAACAACCACTCCTGACATTCTTCCCAGCTTCACATGAACCTCACGAATCAGCTGCTGCTGCGAGGCCTCCGGCACAGATTCCAGAACCAGTTCCAGGAGGCTTTCCGCCAGCGATAATTCATGCATCAGTTGATCGCCGTTTGTCGAGTTGAACCGACATGGATATTGAAAAGCCTTTGAGTCCCTGCATCGCCGCTCGCAATTAAGCTACGTCTCCGCGGGACCAAGCTGTGTCCACATTCGCTAGTCCAATTCCTTGTCATGAGAGGTTACACTCACCGCTGCAGAACTGGCAACCCAAACACGGACTCATTCGGCGGCTCGGCCGCGAGGACAATGCAAGCATGAATTCGCTGGAACAAGATCGACGGCGGTGGTTGAGTCGGTGTGGAGCGTTAACCGTGGGGGCACTGGCGGGAACGTCAGCCGCGGTGACGTGGCAGGGGGCCACTCCACGCGAAGTCGCCGCAGCACTCGACGACACCGCTCAGGGAGCTCAAGTTGCCGATCGCACCTCCACCATCAAAATCACTCGCCTGACCGCTACGCCCGTCGCGCGGAAAGTCTTTTTGAAATTAGAAACAAATTTGGGAGTGACTGGCTGGGGCGAAATCGACCAATTGGAAACCAAGGTGGCCGCCACTCTCGCTCGCTCCCTCTACGAACTGCTCGACGGCGAAAATCCCACTCGTATCGAACATCTCTGGCAAAAGATTTATCGCTCGCATCGCGACATGCGGGGCGGACCCTTTATGACTCACACGCTGGCCGGCATCGATATGGCGCTGTGGGATATCACGGGGAAATTATGGGGCGTGCCGGTCTATCGACTGCTGGGCGGTCCCACGCGCGACAAAGTACTGATGTATCCCACTCCCAAGGCAACCAAGATTGGTATTGGTCCACGGCCATTTGCGGGCACTCCACAGCAGATCGAACAGATTGTGAAGAGCATCCAGGATGCGCGTCAAAAACTTGGCCCCGACGGCCTCGTGATGTTTGACGCACACTGCGCTTTGCCACCCCCGTTTCTCATTCAGTTGGCAGCGGCGATCAAGCCGTACGACGTTTTGTATATCGAGGAACCGGCGGTACCTGGGAATCTGGAAGTTTTCAAGCGACTGAAACAGCACATCGCCATTCCGCTCGCGGTGGGTGAACAAGCACGGACCATCTGGGAAGTGATCGGTTACTTGCAGGAAGGTTGTGCCGACATTTTGCAGGTCGACTGTGCTCATACCGGCGGAATTTCCCAAATGCGAAAAATTGCCACTCTGGGTGAAGCGTATCACGTGCCGCTGGCTCCCCACTGTGTCACCAGCGATCTCGGGGCGACCGCCAGTTTACATGCCAGCGCTGCCATCCCGTTCTTTCTCATCCATGAATACTACCCGTCGATTTCGCCGCCGGGCTTAGTGCGCAAGAACTGGACGATCGATGCTGATGGTTACGCTTCATTGCCACAAGGACCCGGACTGGGCTGCGAAATCGACGAGGCCAAGTTGGAAGAACTCGCCAAGAACCCCAGCCCGCCTGAATGGCCTAAGGGAGGTCGACAACCCGACGGCTCCATCTCGGATTACTAAACTGGACCCACTACGGCGATCAATAATGCGGCGGTCGCTCGGCTAGCAGATCCCGCTGCTCCGGTGGCCCTTGCCGCAAATCGCGCAGCTGGTTTTCCAGCCGCGCCAGCTGCGCCTGCAGACGCAGAATCGACTTCGTGTGTTCTACGACTACTTCGTTGAGTTGCTCACACGTACGCTGCTGATGGGCCAGCTGGATTTCGAGTGCCATCAGCCGCTGATCACGGGCTGAATCTGAATTTGCTGCCGAATCAGACTGCGTGACAGACGAAGTTGCTGCCGGCAAATTACCTTGCTCGCGATCACTCATACGATTTACTGGTCCAGCCGGCAAGGACGCCGGTCCGTGAGAAACGAGCCCCGAAAATTCCGCATGAAACTCTGCCTTCGGCTCGGCTGCTTACGAGTTCACCGAGACCTGAACACGATGCCAGGCGTTGTACAGGTAGCCTTTAGCGTTCCATTCCACGCGTTCCGGCATCGTGAAACCACGTGAATCCGTCGCTCGACAAATCAACTCGGAATTACCCGCAGGCAACTCCAGATCCACGTGCCAATGGACCCAGTTGAAACCGGGCTGAGCGTTGCCGAGCTGAGTTTTCTTCCACGAACGTCCACCATCCTGTGACAGCTCCACTTGCGTGATGCGGCAATTGCGTTCGCCAGCAGCCAGCGCATAACCGCGCACCGTCAACTGGCGAGAATTCAATTTCGTCTGCGTGACAGGCGTGCAAATGGCGGCATTGGTCGACCAGGCATAGATCGGAGCCGAGTTGGCATAGAACTCTTTCGCTTCCTGGGCCACGATTTTGTAGTCGCTCGCTACAAAACGATTGCCCGACGGTCGATCACTTACGACGATACGTCCGAGCCATTTGACACTGCGAGCGCCAATGTAACCGGGGACAACGGTCCGCAGCGGATAACCGTGATCGGGTGGCAGTTGCTTGCCCGCCATGCCGTAAGCGACAAGAGGCAAAGTGTCGCGATCAACTTGCTGGAGCCTTTCGAGTGGAATGGAGCCATCGAAGGTGCCGATCGAACCATCTTTGTCCTGAATCTGATCGCGGCCCTCAAACCACACATGTTTGGCACCTTCTTGAATGCCGGCTGTGGCCAGCAGATCGGCGAGTGCGGCTCCCTGCCACGTGGAGGTGGAAATGGCGCCCGCGTCCCACTGCACGCCACCTAGCGGCTTGATCGCGCCGTGTTCGATGCGACGGTTGCCCGCGCAAGTGAGCGTGGCGGTGATGTCGTGTGCTTTAAACCGCTCACGAATTTCAGCCAACGACAAAGAGAGCGGTTTGTGGACTAAACCTTCAACGCTCAGGCGAAACGTGGCCACGTCAGTGGTGGGAACCGGAGCATGGTTGCGTACAAAAAAATGCTCCACCGGCGTGAGATAGTTCCCCATGAGGTTGGGTAAGGGCGGTTCGGCGTTGAAAGGCTGCTTGCCGCGCAGGATCAAATCCTTCGATTTTCCCGCGGGATAAATCTCTTCAGCACGCAGTCGCCGCTGCGGAAAAGAAACGGCCGCCAAACCAGCGGCGGTTAACGCCTGGCCCAGAAACACTCGTCGATTGGACGACATGTCGCACCCTTCCTAAATGAACTTCACCGAGCATCTACCTGTCAGAGGAACCTGCACGATGTCCGCAGCCTGCGTCCGCACCATCCGCGACTACCACACCATTCCGGTATCAGTGCTTACTTAGCCACCTTGTACAAGGTGCTGTCGGTGCGCAGATACATGGCACCGGGAACAAAGGCGGGAGTCGCAAAGGTGCGACCAGGTACTTCACACGTGCCCAGCACTTCATATTCCTTACTTGCCTTTACCCACGTACCTAAACCGGTTTCGTTGAGAAACAAAATGCGGCCGGCCACATGGACAGGGGAAGCCGAATAATTGCCCTCGATTCGTTTCATCCAGTGGCGTTCTCCGGTACGAGCATCGACACAGGACGCGATGCCCTCGTCGGAGATGAAATAGAGTTCATCGCCTACCAGGACGGGCGACGGGGTGCTGGGAGCGCCCCGTTTCTGTCGCCAGACCACATGCGAATCGGTAACGTCGCCCTGACCGCCCAGCTTGACCGCCATCAATTCAGGGTTGTCGTAGTCGTGATTGTAAAAGACCATGCCGTGACCAATCGCAGGCTGTGGAACGACCGACCAGCCTGGGGCGAGCACTCGCCATAATTCCTTTCCAGTCGCCAAATCGTATGCAGCAAAATGATCAGGCCCCGGTGCCATCACTTGCGCCTGTCCGTTGATGATCGTCACCGTGGGTGTGACGAACGAATGATTGATCCGAGCTTTGACGCCGCGCAGCGTCTTCCAGGCCACTTTGCCAGTCGCCGCATCGACCGCGGCAACAAAGGGATCTTTGCTCCCATCGCAGACGACCACAAGTTTTCCATCGTGTAGAACCGGTGAACCGCCATTGCCGTGCATCGGCGGATACTCCAGCTCCAAACAACTCCACTCGATCGTCCCATCTGCCGCTTTCAATCGATACATGCCATGCGTGCCGAAATGCACGAAGACCGATCCGTCGTGAATAATCGGAGTCGGACTGGCGTGACTGTTTTTGGAATGAATGGCAGGTTTCTTCGGCAGCGCACGCACCTCGCGATCCCACTCAATCTGGCCGGTCTTGGCATTCACGGCGAACGTACGCAGCGACAAACCCTCCCCCTGCGGCACGGCGCTGGTGAGATAGACTCGGTCACCCACGACGACCGGCGAGGACCAGCCGAGTCCCGGGATCGCGGTCTTCCAGGTCACGTTTTTTGATTCCGACCATTCCATCGGTGCTGGTTCCACACCGACCAGCGCATTCGACTGTGCTCCGCGGAACTGCGGCCAATCACTGGTAGCTGCCAGCTTCACGGGTGCGGCACTGGCGAGTGTTTCTTGAGCCAGTGTTTCTTGGGCGAGTGCTGGCGGAGTCAGAGCGGGCAGAGTGAGACCATAGCTGGGAGCACTCAACGACACCCACGGCGCAAGCAGCAGCAGAGTCCGCCGCAGGGTGACCGGGAGATGCCGCCAACGTGCTGCGAACCCACGGCTCCGTACGTGCCGCTGCCACTGACCACCCACCTGATTTGGACTCGCACTCATGTTCCACACTTTCGTTTGCCAATTGAATCCCGAACACCAACTTCGCGACTAAATCACTCTGCCGCGAACAGTACCCATACGTGCATTATTTCTACTTCTACGTCTACTTCTACGTCTACTTCTACGTCTACTTCTACGTCTACTTCTACTCCTGATCTTCCTGCATCTTGATGCCGGGATCGGGCAAGAAGAAGGAGGCGAGGAAGCCGATGATGAGTACTGTTGTGGAGACACCGGCGGCGACATAGGCAACTTTCGCCGGTCCCTCATCGAGCGGCACGATGGACGAGGCGGCGAGTGTCGTTGTGACCCAGGCCATCGACGTGCCGATCATACGACCACCGATATTGTGCGCGAAACTTTCGCCCGTCCCGCGTAAATGCACTGGATAAACCGTCGGCAAATAGTTGCCCCAGAAACTGTATTGAGCGACCGTCACCAAGCCCGCCAGGAAAATACCAACGTAGAGCAGGCTGAGTCCGGAGACGGCAGCGTAGGCGAAAATGAATGGCATCAAGATGATGCCCGGCACAATGAACATTCGCACGAGCGAGCGTCGACTGAGCACAAAGACCGTGAGAATGGCGAAGACTCCGCGACCGATGAGTCCGCCGACTTCTTGAACCTTGGTTACGTTCGCCGCAGCTCCCTGCTCGATGGGACCGACAATCTTGCGGCGCTCAATCTCCATTCGCTTCTTTATTTCCTCCGCAATTTTCTCTTCCGACTCGCCTTCCAGCTTTTTACTAACCTGAGCCTTAATCTCCGCTTGTTTCTCTTCAGTGATATTTTCGTCGAGGGATTTTTTCACCAGCGCCTTGACCTCGGGCAATCCCGGCACGATCTGCGGCACCATTTGAATCGCACCAAAGGCCGCCCCGAAGCTACACGCCACCATAATCGTGCTGACGATCGTGGTGCGCAAGAGTTCGGGTGAGAACAATTCGAGGATGCTGGGGCGACGTAGCGTGCCGCTCGCCTTCTTCTCTTGCCAGGCGGGCGATTCGGGCAGGAACGGACGAATCAAGATGAGCGGAATGGCGGGGATCAGGCCCGACATTAACGTGTAGCGCCACGGAGCATGATCACCCTTGATTTCGCCCAGCCCACTGAGGAATTCTGGCAATCCGATCGCCGGCAGATCTTTGCCATAGGTTACTGCCAAGCCGTTTGCGACAGCGACCAGCAAGCCGCCGATCGAAGAGAAAAACTGCGTGGAGCCGAGTACTTTTTCGCGTTGGGTATGATCAGGAAAAAGTTCCGCCAGCCAGGCAACTGCCGCGACGAATTCCACGCACACACCGATGAAAATCAAACAGCGCATGAACAGCAGCATTTCAATTGACGTGCTGTAACCGGCGATGAACGCTGAGAAGGCGTAGAGCAGAATCGACCACGTGAGCACTCGGCGACGTCCCAAGAGATCGGTGAGATAGCCACCGAGCAGCCCGAAGATTCCACCCGCAAACGCCGGAATAAAAAACAACCAGCGAATCCACCCCAGAGACTCCTTGGAACCAGGGGCGTGGCCGGTCAGTTCCTGAATCGCCGCCGGAAACACCAGCGGCCCCATCAGGAGTTCGTAGATATCAAAGGCAAAGCCCAGAGCGGCGATGGTGCAGATCAGCCATTGGATGGGAGTCAAAGAGGGCCGGGGCGCGTCATTCATGATGATACTTTCTACCGCTGGTAGCGAAGGGCTGAAAGCGGAGGGGCAGCGGAGTTAATCAGGGTGGGCTAGGCGCTAGCGCGCGGGGCTAAATCATCGACCATTCGCCGCACCGCCGTCAACTATGCGTCCCCAGATTTTGCGTGATCCAGCGTTCGTGATTCTTGACAAACACGCCAGCAGCTAGGAAAACGACAAACCTAACCCCGCGAGTCCTTGTTATGATCGATTCCAGCCTGCGCGAAGCACTCCAGCGTCGACAGATCCAGCAGCGACTGGCGGAGCTGAATCGTCGTTCGGCTCTTCAAGCTGGCGCCTTGAGTCTGCTGGGACTCGGGTTGCCACAGCTGCTGGCCGGAAGACAGGCTGCCGCGCATGATGCCACACAGGCTGCTGGAGCAACGGCCGCTAGAGCACAGGCCGCTGGAGCACAGGCTGCTGGTGGTCCACCAACTGGCATACAAAAAGCCAGCGACGGGTTTGGTCGCGCGAAAGCTTGCATCCTGCTATTCATGTGGGGCGGACCCGCTCATCAAGATACTTGGGATATGAAGCCCGATGCACCGGCGGAAGTCCGGGGAGAGTTCAAGCCAATTGCCAGTCGGCTGCCGAGCTTGCCGATCTGCGAGCACTTTCCGCATCTGGCCACGCGCACGGATCGGCTTTGCATCGTGCGCTCCATGACCCACAACAATGCCGATCATACGCCGTCGACTCACTTCCTTCTGACCGGCATGCCGCCTCCCCCGACCGATAATCGTCGACTGCAATGGCCGAATATGGGATCGGTCCTGGCCAAGCTTGGGCGTGGTCGAGGAGCGTTACCGACCACGATCGCGATGCGTCCCAAGCTGGAAAACGACGTGCCACGATTTGTCGAACAAAGTCAAGGTACGTTCGCCGGCTGGCTCGGCTCACTCTACGATCCCATGATCATCGATCAGGACCCCAGTCGGCCCAACTATCGCGTCGATGGTTTACAGCTATCCCCCGACATCTCCGCTCAGCGTCTGGCCGATCGTCAGTTGTTGCGGGGCGAACTGAGTCGTTTGCCGCTGGAGCGACACCAGGTGGTGCGCGCGCATGATGGCAACATCGACCGAGCGTTTCAGCTACTTACCGGAGCTGCCGAACAGCGCGGTGCCTTTCGACTCGAAGAAGAACCGCTGGCGATGCGGGAACGATATGGTCTGAACCCGCACGGACAATCGGTGCTGCAGGCGCGGCGATTGGTCGAACGGGGCGTGCCGCTGGTGACGGTCTTCTGGCCCAACGATGGAATTAAAAACGTAAGTGTCTACTGGGACACGCACAGTCGTAATTTTATTGACCTCAAGGAACGACTGATGCCCGTCGCGGACCAAGCGTTCTCGGCACTGCTCGACGACTTGCGCGAACGTGGCATGCTCGATGAGACGCTGGTCGTGTGGACCGGCGAGTTTGGTCGCACGCCTCGCATCGGGCAGCGCAACAGCGATGCGGGAGCAGGTCGAGATGGACGTGATCATTGGCCCGGCTGCTTCACGTCCGTCTTAGCAGGCGGCGGAACGAAAGCGGGTTTCGTGTACGGCCGATCCGATAAACATGCCGCCTTTCCCGCCGCCGACCCCGTGGCGCCGCATGATCTCGTCGCCACGATTTACCATCTGCTCGGAATCCCCGCCGGACTCGAAATGCTCGACACCGGCGGTCGCCCGCACTTGGTTCGTCCGGGCACCGCCATCACCGATTTAATTGCCTGAGCTCGGTCGTGTTCGACCTCAACGACTACTTGTCAGCGGGCTTTTCTTCCGTCTTGCTCGCCGACGGCTCAGCTGGCTTTTCCGCGAGCAGCGTCGTGATGATCGATTCCAGAATGTCATGTTCCGTGTAACCGACTTTCTTGAGTCGCACAGTTCCGGTGCGATCGAGGAAGACGAGCGTGGGGAAGCCGAGAAAATCCGGAATCTGATTCTGAGTCGCCTCGTCGCCAATCACGCAGGGATACGTCATCCCATTTTCCATCGCAAACTTCTTGATCACACCGGCCGCTTGCGGTGGCTCTTCGTTCTCATAGTTCACACCGATCACTTCAAAGCCCTGTTCGCGATACTTCTTGTGCAGCTCAATCAAGTGCGGAATCTCCTGCACGCAGGGACCACACCATGTCGCCCACATATCGACCAGGACCACTTTGCCTTTAAGATCCGCGAGCTTCCGCGGCTTGCCATCGTAATCATTCAGTGTGAAGTCGAAGGGGAACGGCTTATTGGCCGCGAACTCAGCTGCCAATTCCTTCGCTCGACGCTCGCGGATCGTCTTCTCCACCCCGCCCCGCCACGTCTTAAAACCATCCAGATCTCGGAGACTCGTTAAGTCCTCGTCACCATCCAGCAGCTTCAGATCATCAAAACCATTCGACACCGCCAACTCCAACGACTTCATCGCCTCGTCGGTCTTCTTGCTGCGAGCGTGCATGCAACCTTCGTTATAGAAAACCTTCGACAACAGATTGGCTTCGGGCGCCGAGATTGGTTGGAAGTCGGCCATCAGTCGCCGACCATGTTGAGCGGCTTCGAGAAATAGTGGAGTGGCCTTCTCGATATTGTTTTCTACCTGGATCTGCTGCGCCCCGGCGACCATCGTGAACTGCGTAAGTCCCAAGAGCAGTTCGCGATTTTGAGGATCAGCCTTGGCACCCGCGCGCATCACAACCAACGCCTTATCGATTTCACCGTTTTGGATGAGGTCCAGTGCTTGCTGGACAGGGTTGGCATTGGCAGCATTTTCATCAGCCGGCGGCGTGCCGTTCGTCGGAGCCGTCGCATCGCCTTCAGCCTTTCCAGCTTCAGCTTTGCCACCTTCAGCTTTGCCGGCATCGTCCTTCCCCGCATCCCCAGGTGCCTTATCGCCAGGCAGAATCTCAGACTTGACAGCCTCCGGAGCCGGCGGTGGCTTCTGTGCCCCACCATCGCACCCCACCAGGAAGAAACTCAACCCTCCCACGAATCCCCATAGACGCTTCGACATGCCGTGAACTCCTCAGGCTCGTACCTTGTGCAACGAACACCATGACCCGCTTGTGATAACGTTCACCCCGCCCAACTGCAAGTGTCTGCTGCCCGGGCAGGGGTTGGGGTATGGGGTACGGGGTTCGGGGTTCGGGGTTCGGGGTTCGGGGTTCGGGGTTCGGGGTTCGGGGTTCGGGGTACGGGGTTTGGGGTTTGGGGTTTGGGGTTACCCTTCCTCTTCTCCTGTCCGCTCTTCTTGTCCTCTCCTCTATCTTCTCCGGGCGCTCCGTCGCCACCGTACGAAACATGCCCACGGCGCAACAGTCGAAGTAAAGCTGGGAAGACCAGGCAATTGGCTGAAGCTGGCGAGTCTATGCCAGGAGATAGGAAAGTTCTGTTTGTTCGGATCCTGGCGGATCGATCACAGGTAGCACAGGGTACCAGTCGCGCTCACCTGCGGCGCAACCGGAAACTCTTATCAGCTCCAGCCGTTTGCACGAGGCAACGGGGGGATGGAGCTGAGCGAATCCAAATGAGGTCAGGGGGAAATGATTACCATGAACGTACAACTCGCACGACTTGCCGGTCTTACCGCGAGCTTGCTGCTCTGCACCGCAGCGGCCGCTCAGCAGCCGGCCTATCGGGATGCCTCTTATCGAGCCACTCGCTATTACCGGCCAGCGGTTACCAGCCAAGGACCAGCCGCTCGCTTTCAAACGGTTGGCCATGGCCATGGTGGCTGTGCCGACTGTGGCGGTGGCGGGCCGTCCTATGAGGTGGAGATGGGGTATGGGGGACCGGACTGCGGTGGCTGTGGCGGCTGTGGTCGCTGCTGCCGCTTGGGAATCTTGCCGGCCGTGGCCAACGGAGTTGGTGCGGTGGCAGATTTAGTGGGCGGCACGCTTGATTTCATCTTTTGCAAACCACGCGCCGCCTGCTGTGCTCCACGAGCTCGCGCCTGCTACCGACCGGCATGTGAACGACGCTGGTGCCCGTCTTGTGGCGATGGCGTGATGAGTGGTGGTTGCTCGTCGTGTGGTGGTGAATTCGAGGGTAGCTACGAATCGCCGATGCCGGGTGTGCCGGTGGAGGAAACGCCCGTGGCCCCCAAGCCTGCTCCGGCTCAAGCGCGCAGCTATCGAGTGCCTGGACCGACTTATCAGTCGTACCAGACGTACAATCGGATGCCTGGTTACCAGCAGGGTGCGCGGAGTGTACCGGCTGCCAATAAGGCTCGTCCGGTCGCTGCTCAGGTTTCCAACATCGAAGAGATTAACACGAGTGCATCTTCCTCACCTTCGCCTCGCGAACTGGTGGTGCCTGCCGGACATGCCACACGGTTGACGAACGAAGTGGAGTTGTCCAAGGTCCGACCTGCCAGCAGCAACTCGGCTGCCAGCAGTTCGACGAAGAGCGTGACTGGTCGTTCGCTGCCCGTGAACCCGCTCCGACCGTAGTCCACCGACTTGGTCACAGGTAGTAGATTCGCTGGTGATTGGATTCGCATGCAAACGAACTGCGGTGTGCCCCGGTTACGGCTTGGGCCACCGCAAATGTTTATGCAGGAAGTCGAATGTGCCTTTACCGTTGATGGTATGCGGCCCATCGAAGACTTCCATCTCGCACCGATCGGCCATCTTTAGCCGATGACTGTAAAGGTGGAACACCTTGGCATATTCGTAGGCGACGCATTCATCCGAGGCGACGCCATCGGTGTGACCACGCTCCACCATAAACGGACGTGGGCAGATGAGTGCCGCCATTTCCGCATAGTTGAAGGTGCTGCCGAGGTCGAATTCGAAAATCTCATATTCTCCTGTCCAGACGTAGCTGTAGGGCAGACGCGTGGAGGCGTTCTTCGAGACCCATTCATTGAAGTCCGCCGAACAGATCGACAGGCAGTAGTCGGGCACGAGCGGGGGAATTCGCATTGCACTTTTGCCGCCGTACGACAGGCCATAGAAACCGATCCGCTGAGGATCGACGTAGGCGAGTGTCTTGAGCCAGTTGACGATCTGCTGATGCTGCGGCACGATCACCGAGAAGAGTGTCTTCTTCAGCGGATTGGCCTTTCTCTGTAAGGTGCGAAAGCGATCTTTGAAGATGTAAAGATTTTGAGGTGCAAAGGTAATAAATCCGCGTTCGCAGAGTTTGGCGGCAAAGTCGTGATAGGCGGGATGATCGCCGCGAATGATGTCTTGCGGACGTCCCTCCAGTCCATGCTGACAAACGACCACGGGCCGTTTCTCACCTGGCTTGATTCCCTTGGGCACCAAGAGCACTCCGTAGGCGATCACATCGGGCCAGACGTCGAGTGCCACTTCGTGGCCGATCCAGGTGTCGGTTTCATACGCTTGGCGACTGCGCGCGTTGAAGGCTCCCAGTGGCAGATCGAATGCACCGACCACTTCATTCTTGAAAATCGTGCGATACTCTTCCACAGTTCGCGCGTAGCTTTCCGGTGTCTTGGTATCCAGACGTGACAGGAACGCTTGTCGTACGTAGGGACTTTCGGCGAGCACCAATTGGTTTTGCAGGTCGAGTTCCTGGAGCTGCCGCTGTTGGCGCTGAGCGACATCGATCGCTGAGCCGGTTGGTTTAAGTGAGGGAGGTGAGTTGGCAGCAGGCTTCGTGGTCGCGGGTGCGATGCCGCTGAGTTTCCAAAGAGCGGCCAAGGTGGCAGCGGTCGCAAAGGGCTCGGAGGCGTTCGCAGGTTCGGCGACGATGAGTTGTCGATTCGGTTGTGAGTCTGGGTTCGGCGTTGGTACTCGCTCGAACTCCACTTTGACTGCGGCGGTCGTGGGACGAACGAGTGTGGCGGGACCGCCGCCCTCGCTGGGCAGAGTAACCACGGGATAAGCGGCAGCTTCAATGACTAGTTTGCGCGGGTAGACCATGGCGGCTAGTTCGGCATCGCCGAATTGTTCCAGGAGCCCGAAGACATTGCGATCAAGCGGCTGCTTCCAGAGCTGCTCGCGCGGTTCAAAGTAACCACAGACGGCAGCGGCCTGAATACGCGTGTCGAGTGCGGCGGCGTAAAGTGCGATACCGCCACCTTCACCGTAACCGATGACGATGGTGGGAGCTGCGGACTTTTTGCCCGCCGTTTCTTTCGCGGATGCCGCTTCGGCGGTAACGTCAGCCATCGAGAAGCCGTCGATGGCGGCGAGCACTTTCTGCACTTCGTAGCCGATCAGATGACGCCCCAATTCAAAGGCACTGCGATAGATGTACTCGCGATTGGTGAGGCGTGCGCCACCTTGGCGTCCCGGTGGAGCGCGCGGCTTCAGTTCGCGATTAATTAGTACGGGCACGATCACTCGACAGCCTTGTTCAGCCAATTTGCGAGCGAACTGGGCGTCGGCGGGAATGCCGGGGGCGAGGCCGGCGAGTTGTTCGGGAGTTTGATCGGCATCGGGAATCGCGACCACTTGTGCGACGGCTTCTCGACCGGTGGGCTGGAGCAGCAGGCCCTCCCCATGCACTCCGCCCAGCACATCCCAGCGGATCGCGTGGATTTCGAAGCCGGGGCCGGTAGCAAGCAACGACGAGTGGCGGGTGTTGGCTATGAGCTGCGGCGCTGATGGAGCGACTCGCGGATCACGCATTCCGAGGATGTGCTGCAGCCGCTGTCGATTCGCAGCGATCGACTGATCGTAGGCGGCGGGCGATGAGAGATCGCGTTTCCAAAAGGTGGCTCGTCGCGCCACCGACTGGTCGATTTCGCGGAGCAGAAATATATCGACGCCATCGACGAGCTGCGAGGCGATGTCACCTTCGATGGTGAGGGGCTGGGTGTTGGGGAGCGGTGGGCCGGATTTTTCCTGAGCCGATTTTTCTTGGTTTGATTTTTCTTGGCTGAACGCAGGGGCGCCAGCGAGCAACGTCAGGCAGCTGACGATGAGCAGGCCTGCCCAGCGAGAAGAGTTCCGCCAGGACTGCGGGGACGCGGATCGCGGCGCGGTGTGGGGGAGCGAGTTCGTTCCCGTGCTTGTCCTGGGATGGGGTGACGGTGGTAACTGGGGAACGAGTAGGAATGCCATGCATCACGCCTTTTCGAAACGGATCCAACGGGATGGGGAATGAATGGTGAGCGAGAGATCTTAGCGATCTTGGGCTCGCGAAAAAACACCCAGCACGGTCAATCGGTGGTTGGGAGCCAGTTCGCCCGAGCTGCCGAAAATGCCCCAGAGCCTCGAATGGGACGCTGACAAAACAGCCCATGCAAGAGAGGCGCCCCAGCCTACCGATGGCGTCGCCATGGGCTGACATGTTGCTGGCCCTTTGGGCCGAGGACTCGCCCCAACAACCCCGGATACTGCTTGAGTCTCGGGGGGATCGACGTCACAATGACGCCACTCTTATGAAGCTCTTACCCCGCTTTTCGCTGAAGACTTTGTTCGTCGTCACGACGTTCGTCGCGCTGTTGTCGCTGGCGGTCGGCAGTGCTCTTAGCGGTCGCGGCTGGGCGGTGCTCGTCATGCTGCTGGTCGCGGCTGCTGGCGGAATGCTGGTCGTTCATCAGGCGATGTTTCTGCTCGTCTGGTTCTTGCAGCGAATGTTGGTGCGGCAGGATCCCGACGCTGAGCTGCGGCATTCCCCGTTTGCGACTGATCAGTTGCCGCCGCAGATCCTTGAACCGACGGACCGCGGAGTGAATGGGTGATGAACAGTTCACGAGCCTGTCGACGGATGGCTATGCAGCCCTGGACGTTCACCGCGGCCTGTGCGAGGGCTTCCGCTGGGGCGTGGCGGCTGTGGCTGGCGTACGGGTTACTCTGCTGTGGGCTGCTGGGAAGTGGGACCGCCTGGGTGCGCTCGAGTCTTGCCGAGACAGTCTTTACGGCGACGCTGCCGACGAGTGCTCCGAATCGTGCCGTCACATGGCAAGCAGTTTTTCGGAGTGCCAGTGCGCAGACCAATGGCTACCGGCCGTTCGAAGTGACCTTAATTCCGCTCGCACCCAATCCCGTGCCCACCACGCGGGTGCAGTCGATCACGGTTCAGATTGAGGTCGTCGATCCATACATGATGGGCAACAGCAGTTTTTTGGTGACGAAAACGTTTGATGTGCCGGCCGGATCGACGCAGTTTCAAGGAACCATGCTGGTGCCGGTTCGCGAGTATTGGTCGGCACTGGATCTGCGGTTGTTCGAAGACGGCAAACTTGTTAATTCCGCGCGCACCACTGCACCGACCAGCGCCGCGAGTAAATACAGCTCGACGTACAAAGAAGGGCAGCCGTCGGTGCTGGTGATCGATTCGCGCGCGCCGCGGCTGCAGCAGCGCGCGGGGCTGTTGGGGCTGGGTGGGTTAGCGACAAATTCCGTCCCATCCAGTGACGGGCAGCCCAAGTTTCCGAATCTGCTCACCATGATGCTGGTCCTGGGGTCGTGGGAGCAGATCGAAGACGTCCAAGGCACGGTGCCAATCAACGAGGCGCTTACCGCGAAATCTGAGCTGTCGCCGAATCCGCTGCGGGATGACGCCGAGCTGCCACTGGCGAATCTGCTCAGCTTCACTTCCAAGTCAGATCGTTTGGCAATCATGCATCCGCTGGAGTTGCCGGCTGAGGAATGGGTGAACGAGCGACAAGCGACGGCACAAGGCAGTGATGCTGGCGTGGGAGCAACCTGGCTAGCGTTATCTTCGTATGACTTGATCTTCTTGTCGCTGGATGAGCTGCAGCAGCTCGCTGACCAGCAGCCGGCGCGCTTCGCGAATCTGCGCCGCTGGGTGCTGACAGGACAGACGCTCTGCGTCTGGGGCGTGGGCGAACGTTTTGCACAGCTGGGGAAACTTGAGCAGCTGCTGGGCCTGTCCCGCACGGGTAAAGCCTCCTCAAGTCCCTCCGAGAATGAGGTCGTGGAGGCGCAAGAGACAGCGGTGGCAGATCGTAGTTGGGGACGTCCAGCTGGGGTCGTGAGTCAATTTCGTCACCCGGATCTTTGGCTCTCCTCTCAGCAGCGAGTCCTCGGCGTCTCCGGCGGCAGCTTCGCGATGGTCCCTCCCACCACGATTCCCTCCTTCTCAGATCTGGATGATGTTGACTCGGAATTGTATCGCCAGCGATCGCCGAGCGAGGATTGGCTACGCACGCATCCGCTGGGCCTGGGGCTGGTCGTGGCGATGCAGCCGCAGAATCCCTTTCCCGGGACGATAGGTGGCTGGGATCAATTTTTGGCGACGATCGGCCCCGATCGTTGGCGCTGGGCGCTCCGCCACGGCGTATTGCTCAATGGCCAGGACAATGATTTTCAGCAGTTTGGAATTCCGCGAGTGGGCGAGCCACCGGTGCTCATGTTTCTGGTGCTGAACACGCTCTTCGCGATCGTCATTGGTCCGCTCAATTACTTCGTGCTGAAGAATCGTCGGCGGCTTTATCTGCTGCTACTGACGGTGCCGCTAGCGGCCGCCTTGGTAACGGGCGGCTTGTTGTCGTTTGCGCTGCTGAGCGACGGGATTCGCACTCGGGCACGCATCTGCAGCGTGACATATTACGATCGCCAATCGGGCGAGGCAGCGCATTGGAGTCGGCAGTGTTACTATGCTAGTTTTACGCCGGGTGCGGGGCTGATCTTCCCGCCGAACGCCGCGGTTTATCAAGTCTATGGTCAGTTGCAGGAGCGCGATCCGAATCAGCGGCTGAACTGGGATCGACAGCAGAATCTGCAACGCGGTTTCATTCGCTCGCGCACGCTATCGCAGTTCATTTCGTTGGAGACCAGGCCAGCCAAAACGCCCTTCAGGATCCGTCCGGTGGCGGGTAGCCCCGCCGCGATCCATGTAAAAAACGAGCTGCCGCAGGCGGTCCCGCTGCTGATCGTGCGGGATCGCGATGGACAATATTACTCGGGGGCAGTTCCCGCTGCGGGCACGGCGGAGCTATCGTTGCAGCCCGACGTGGAATTGCTGCGGAAGAGCTATCTTGAGCAGCTGCTGGGGCGGCGCAATGCGGTGAAGACATCGGAAGAAAACGGCTGGCGGGTACAACCGGCGGACAAACTCAGTCTTTTTTCTAGCACTCCGGTAGCTCTCGATACCATCACCCCGGAAGGCCGGTCGGTGTTGGATCGGTATTTGAATTCGCCGTGGCTGAGTGCGGGGGCAGCTGAGCTGCGGCCGGGCCAGTTCCTCGCGCTGGTGGACGAAGCGCCGGGCCTGTCAATCGGAGTGCGGCGCGTGACGGAAGAAGGCAGTGTGCATCTGCTGTTTGGTGAATGGTAGATGGAAGCGAGCATGTCTTCAGCGATGATTGAACTACGTCGACTGCATCGGCAATTCGGTTCCGTCTGGGCCGTGCGGGACATTTCGTTTGAAGTGCATCGCGGTGAGGTCTTTGGTTACATTGGACCGAATGGAGCTGGCAAAACGACCAGCATGCGCATTCTCGCGTCGCTCGACATTCCCACGCGCGGCGATGCCTGGGTAGCGGGCTACTCCGTGATCAACGATCCCGATCAAGTGCGTCGGCAACTGGGTTTCATGCCCGACGCGTTCGGGACTTATCCGAATGTGAACTGTTTCGAGTACCTCGATTTTTTTGGACGCGCGTATGGGCTGATGGGCGCGGAGCGATCGCGAGCGCTTCGCAAGGTGATGTCTTTCACGGGACTGGATCTGCTGGCGGAGAAGCCCATTCGTGGTTTGTCGAAAGGGATGAAACAGCGTTTGTGCCTGGGGCGTGCGTTGATTCATGATCCTGCCGTGCTGGTGATGGATGAGCCCGCGGCGGGACTGGACCCGCGAGCGCGTATCGAACTGAGGGAGATGATCGGTCAACTCGCGGCCGACGGTAAATCGATCCTCATCAGCTCCCATATTCTCACGGAGCTGGCGGAGATGTGCCATCGCATTGGCATCATCGAGCGGGGGAAGCTGCTGGCGACAGGCACGGTGGAAGAAGTGCGCCAGCGCTATCGGCCTCATCGGGAAGTAAAGCTGCGAGTGCTGGGGGATCCGCAGACAGGCTTGAATTGGCTGCAATCGCAGCCGCTGCTGCGCGACATCCAGCTGGTGGAGGGACGACTGCAATTCGCTCATGGTGGTGGCGAGGATGAGGAGGCGGATATTTTGCGGGCGATGATTGCGGGTGGGCTGCGCGTGGTGGAGTTTGGCAGTCACACGATCTCACTGGAGGATGTCTTCCTGCAAGTCACACGGGGAGAAGTGCAATGATGCGCTGGGTGGACTGGGAAGCTCGACTGGAACGTGCCGGAGAATGGCTGAATCCGATTCTGGTGAAAGAGGCGCGTCAGTCGCTCAAAAGCAATCATTTTTCGTATTCCTTCATGCTGCTGCTGCTGGCAGCGGTCGTCTGGTCTTTCTTTGGACTGTTTTATTGGAGCGCATCGGGGAATCTGGCCAGCAGCAGCACGATGCTGTCGGGTTACTTCTTCATGCTGCTGTTCCCGTTGTTCCTGATCGTGCCGTTTGCCGCTTATCGCTCGTTGGCCGCAGAACGTGAAGATGGCACGTTTGAATTAATGTCCATCACGAACCTCAACGCGCGCCAA
Organism: Pirellulaceae bacterium; assembly: GCA_044235425.1. Lineage (GTDB taxonomy): Bacteria > Planctomycetota > Planctomycetia > Pirellulales > Pirellulaceae > JBJSXJ01. The sequence goes on along the minus strand of JBIIHW010000008.1, from coordinate 70,959 downwards.
ATCATTCTCGGTAAGCTCGCCAGTGCGACGCTGCAAATCATTCTGTACTTCTCGGCGCTGGCTCCCTGTATTGCCTTCACGTATTTGCTGCGCGGGATCGATATCGGCACGATTGCAGTGCTCTTGTGCAATACGCTGGCGAGCTCCTGGCTTCTAGCGGTTTTTGGATTGTATGTGGCGACGGCAACGAATCAGCGGCACTGGCAAGTGCTGAATTCACTGGCACTGCTGCTGCTCCTCACCTTCACCCTCTTCGCCTGGTTTTCCTACGGCATGTTCCTCATTCGTACACCGGGAATGCTGAGCGGCGAGGCGGAATCGTTTTACATCGTGGAAGGAGTTTTTGTAACGGCAGGCTTGTCGGTGGCGGCACTTTGCATTGAGCGGGGGGCGAGTCGCATCACGTTTGCCAGCGACAATCAAGCCACTCGCGTGCGCTGGGTATTCTTCAGCCAATTCGTCTTGTGGATGGCTTGGCATGCGTTCTTTCATTGGAAACAGAGTCACACCAGCGGTGATGTGTGGCTACTTATGAATGGAGCGGCGAGCTTGTATGCGGCCTTCATCGGCGCGCCGATGGTCGGTGAATCGTCTCAGCTTTCGGCGCGCGTACGGCGGCAGTTGCCGAAGAGTTTTTTAGAGCGAATGACATTTTCCTGGTTCTTTCCTGGGTCGGGATCGGGCTACTTTTTTGTGCTGAGCTGCCTGGCGGGCGTCGTGTTATTTTCCTGGATCCTGATCGCACTCAATTGGTTTCGCAGTGTCCAGGTTTTCACAGGTGGTTTAGCGATCACAGATTTTTTTCATCTGCTGGTTCTGGGGCTGGTGCACTGGTCCTACGTCGCGTTTTATTTAGGACTCGCGCGCCTGGTGATGGGGTGGTTGTCGCGCCGAACTTCCCCGACACCCGTGCTCTCCACGCTCATCACGCTCTTGTTGGTCATGATTGGCATCGCTGTCCCCCTGCTGACTCACATGGTGATCTATGACTGGAATTCGTTTGAATACAGTTGGATGCAGTGGACGAATTTTGTCTGGACGATGGCTGTCGCTCGCAGCGCGACCTATGCCGATCACCTGCCCGCTCTCTTCACGCTCATCACGATGGCCATGATCGTGTTCTTCCTGAATGTGCTCACGAGTGCTCGGGAACTTGCGCAGGAGTAGTCGGGAGCGAAGGAGGCTCACACAAAGGCGCAAAGCTCGCCAAGGTTTACCAACGCTCTCTTCCCGTGGCGTGAGTCTGATGACGAATGCTTGGATCGATAAATGCAGAGAAAGTAAGCGGCAGGGCGCAAGACCTCCGGTGTAACGGGAACCAATGGAAGGCACCGGACGGCTCGCGCCGTGCCGCTTATGATCAGGCCGATGGCCCAACGAAAAGGAGTAATCGGTGCAAAACTCACGACGAGGCATCCTGGTTCTGGGGTCGGTGAACGTGGACTTGGTGGTGCGGGGTGCGCGCTTGCCTCGGCCTGGCGAAACGGTACTTGGCGGTGCCTTCTACCAAGCGGCGGGCGGTAAAGGGGCCAATCAGGCGGTGGCAGCGGTACGCGCTGGAGGCGTGCCCGTTACGCTCCTGGCGGCAATTGGAGACGATGCGTTCGGCCAGGCGGCACTCGTCGGTTTTCAGCAGGAACAGCTCGACTGCCGCTTCCTCAAGCAGGTGTCGCAGCAGTCGACGGGAGTGGCGCTGATCTTCGTGGACGCTGAGGGACAGAACTGCATCAGTGTTGCCTCGGGTGCCAACGACCTGCTGAGCTCGGCCGATCTGCTGGCAATCCCCGAGCCGGTATGGCAGACGGCGGGACTGCTGCTGGCAAGTTTAGAGATTCCGTCTGAGGCGGTGGCTTGTGGGGTGCGGCAGGCGCGTGAGCGCGGACTGAGAACGATCGTGAATCCCGCCCCTGCGCGGCTGGACATCTTGGCCGACGGTTTACCTCAATGCATCGATCTGCTGACACCAAATGAGTCGGAAGCGGCGGCGCTCGCTGGGGTGCCGGTCTCTGACGTGACGACGGCGGTTGTGGCCGCGCGGCGCTTGCAGGAGAGAGGTTTTGAGTCCGTGATTGTGACGCTCGGGCAGCGCGGGAGCGTGGTGGTCACACGCGGTGAGGAGCCGTGGCACTGTGCGGCACCGGTGGTGCGGGCTGTTGATACCACGGCGGCGGGCGATGCTTTCAATGGCGCCTTGGCGGTGGCGTTGGTGGAGCGGCAGCCGCTGCGAGCGGCGGTCGCCTGGGCCACTCGTGCCGCTACCCTCTCAGTCACTCGCACCGGTGCTCAGCCCTCCCTGGCCTATCGCCCGGAAATTGATCAAACCGGAACGTCTCTGCGGGGCACTTGATTCCACGGCATACGCGCGAGCATCATCGCCATGCCGCAGGTGTCCGTGATCCCGGCAAACATCAGGCCGGCGCCGACGAACGCCGAGATACCGACGCAGTACGGGTGGACGGTGAGTGCCAGGACGGCACCCACTAACACCAGAAAACCCGCCGCAATCCGCACCTGTCGTTCTAGCGAGATCGTCTTTTTGCCACGCACCATGGGTAAGCCAGCCCCTTCGCACGCCAGCGTGCCACCCTCCACATTCACCACCTGGGATAGGCCAGCGGCGAGCAGTCTTTCGCAGGCCTGCCGGCCTCGACTTCCTGACCGGCAAACAACGTACAGCGGTTCGCTCGCACCCGCTTTGCGCTCCGCTTGCAGGGCCTGCGGATCGAGTCGATCGAGCGGCACATTACGGGCAAATTCCACATGTAGCTCGCGGAACTCTGCCGGAGTACGGACATCGATGAGTTCCAGGGGCCGGCCAGCGCGACGTAAGCTATCCAGTTCCTGAGGTGAAATTGTCTGAGACATGAACTGCTCCCTTGTTTCTCGGTATGACAGAACTTGATGGGTCGTGATAGGACGATATGTCAGACGAAAAAACTACCGGACCGTTTCCGCTCCAAATCGAGCCTCAATGCAAGCCATGATCTGTTCCAGGTGTGGTTCAGCCACCGTGTAATAGACGCAGCGGCTTTCTTTCTCGGCCGTGAGAAAGCCACAGCGCAGCATCAGCCGTAGATGCTCGGAGGCCATGTGGCTGGGCAGTTCGCATGCCTCCGCCAATTCTCCCACCGTGTATTGACCTTGCAGCATCAGCTGCACCATGCGCAGGCGATGAGGATGCGCCAGCGTCTTCAGGCATTCGGCTGCCTGCGCTAGCGCCTCCAGACTCGTCAGCTTGACCTTCTTGATCTTCGCCTTGCCATTCATCTCGGTTTAACTCCTTGAGTCTTTATATCGGAAGCTTACGACATGTCAATCAATCAAAAATCAATTTCGCGAAAGAAGTAAAACGAATGATCAGCCGGAACTCGCTCGCCTGCGGTTTGCCCGAGCATTGCTGGTCGCCAGTGTATTGCTGGTCGCCAGTGTATTGCTGGTCGCTACAGGCAGATCCAGGCATTTACACGCCGAGCTTTCGCCGGCCTCGGCTCCGCCGCTTCGGACCGTCTGCGCGTACTCAGCAGCAGAAGCAAACTACTTCTCAGACTCGCCGTCCCCCAGTCCGGCGGCTTTGAGCAGTCGGTCCGCAATCGCTGCTCCCATCCCACCACGACTCGGCAGCGTAATCAGCGCGACACGACACCCCCGCGCATCCACCGCTCGCAGGCCATCGTACAGCCGACGGGCACATTCGTCTAAATCGGTGCCCAGAGAAATGCGGCTGACGAGATTCTCGCTCCCAAACTCGACTGGCCAGTTCCAAGATTCGTCGCCTGCCAGCTCCAGTACCGCTACTTTTTCGCCCGCAGCGATCAGCTCTCGCAATCGCTCCGCTTGCTGTGCGGCTGTGACGAGCTCGACGCGCGCTTGAGGAGCATAGTGGCTGGCCAGGCGTCCCGGAGCTCGTGGTGAGCCCGCCCGCGCCGGTAACACCGGCTCACCGAAAATGGCCGCCAGTTGTTCTGCCGTAATCGCACCCGGACGAAGCAGCCGCGGGTGATCGTCACTCAAGTCCACAATCGTCGACTCTAAACCGACCCGGCAGGGACCGCCGTCCAGTACGAGCAGGGGGCGATCAGCAAATTCCGCGCGGACATGCTCCGCGCGAGTTGGACTGACGCGCCCGAAGCGATTGGCACTGGGAGCGGCCAGGGCACCACCGAAGCGGCGCAGCAGTTCGAGCGTCACCGGATGCGCCGGCACTCGCAAGCCAACCGTCTCCAATCCACCCGTGACGACGTCCCGCGCCCGTGGTGAGCGGCGGAGGATCATGGTGAGTGGGCCGGGCCAGAAGGCGGCCGCCAGTTGCCGCGCCGTCGGTGGAATGTCGCGGGCCCAGTCGTCGATCTGCTGTGCGTCCGCAAGATGGACGATCAGCGGATGGTCGGCGGGACGCCCCTTCCACGCGAAGATCCGCCGTACCGCCTCCTCATTGTCCGCGTCCGCCGCTAGCCCGTACACGGTTTCGGTTGGAATCGCGATCAGCTCGCCGGCCCGCAGGTGGCGGACCGCCGCCGTCAAATCCGGCAGCTCGCTGCTACTCACGGCCGCGGCCCAGTCGGTCTGCCACCTGGCCCACCCGTCCCTGGCCCACCCGTCCCTGGCCCACCCGTCCCTGGCCCACCCGTCCCTGGCCCACCCGTCCCTGGCCCACCTGTCCCTGGCCCACCTGTCCCTGGCCCACCTGTCCCTGGCCCACTCGTGTTTGGAGCAGCCATGCCGGGTCTACCACCTGGGCCGCCCATTCCTGGTCGCTGCGGTTCATACCGGCAGCAATCGACCGGGCAGACATCGTGATTGGGTCCATACTGCCCCAAAGCCAAGCGTTCTGGTTGCTTGCTCATTCGCTCTTTCACCAGTTCGGCAATCATCCGCACGAAGCGCGGATGCGTTCCCACGGTGGGACAGCGAATCATGTTCAGTCCCATTTCCTGACAGAGCTCGTGAGCTTCCACGTCGAGGTCGAACATGACTTCCATGTGGTCGGAAATGAAGCCAATCGGGATGACGATTGCGTCGGTTGCTCCCGACGCCAGGGCTGCGCGCAGGGCGTCACCGACGTCGGGTTCGAGCCAGGGCTGAGTGGGCGGGCCGCTGCGACTTTGATAGACCAGTTGCCAGCGATCCGCGGCGACTCCCAGATCGCTGGTTTGGCTGGCGACCAGCCGAGCTGCCTCGGTTAACTGCTTCACGTAGTTGCAATTATCCGACATCGCTTGCGGGATACTATGAGCGGTAAACAGCAGCTGGGTGGTGGCACGACGAGCAGCGGGAATCGTCGCGAGCGAATCGCGTACGAGTTCCACCATCGGATCGACAAAACCGGGGTGGTTGTAGAACACGCGCAGCTTGTCAACGGTCGGTGCTTCGGGACCGACGATCTGCCGGGCCGCTTCGATGTTCTCGCGATACTGTCGGCAACCGGAGTAAGAGCTGTAGGCGGAGGTGACAAAGGCGAGTGCTCGCCGCACTCCATCGGCTGCCATTTGCCGGAGAGTATCGGCCATGAGTGGGTGCCAGTTGCGGTTGCCGAAATAGATCGGCAGTTTCAGGCCCGTGTCGCGAAACTCCTGTTCCAGAGCCGCAATGAGTGCTCGATTTTGTGCATTGATCGGGCTGACGCCGCCAAAATGCTGGTAATGTTCTGCGACTTCCAGCATGCGCTCTCGTGGTACGTTGCGTCCGCGGAGCACGTTTTCGAGAAAGGGGAGCACGTCATCGGGGCCTTCCGGACCGCCGAACGAAACGAGAATGAAAGCGTCGTAAGGGAGGGTCAATCGAGCGTCTCCATAAAAAGCGACCACGATTGAACCGCGAGCAGAAACCGCCTACGAACCGTGGCCAGACCAGCCAGCGAAATCACCAGACAGACGTTACCAGATAGCCATCACTGGCCAGCGGCACAAGATTGAGAAATGACCCTGCGGGGATTCGAACCCCGGTTACCGCCGTGAAAGGGCGGTGTCCTAGGCCTCTAGACGACAGGGCCAATCTTGTTCTTCCTTCACCGCAGCACAGCTCTGCGGATAACGTAGGAGACGTATTTAAGAAGCAGGAGCCTTGATCGTCAAGTGGAGTTCGCGCTCGGATCGCGATCTTCGCCATTTTCTTCGCTGATTTCGTTGGCACCAGCCGTTGCTTCTAAATCTCCATGACGCTGAATCGCATCGAATACTTCGCGCCGATGAACGGGAACTTCTTTCGGTGCTTCGATCCCCAGTCGCACTTTGTCCCCGCGAATCTCGACGACGACGACCGTGATGTCGTTGTTAATGACGATGCTTTCGTTCTTTTTGCGAGACAGGACTAACATGTTCCATTCCTTCGCGTTGGTAATCCACGGTCTTCCATTCCGGACCGGCATTCCATCCACTCTACGTGGAGAAGTTGCCGCGTCAAGCAAACTCTTCCATCAGTCAGTTTTTTTCCGTGAATTTCTTCCCTGCGTTGGCGGTACGCTCCTCGCTCCACTGCTTGCGTCCCCGTCGTGGGCCTTTATAATCCCGGTTCATTTCCTACTCGGCCTCTTTTTGGTGACTACCCATGGTGGCTTGGCTCCGCAATCTGCTGTTAGCCGTAACAACCGTGGCCCAGGGCTTATGGGTCACTTTGCGATATTGGCTCACGACCTATCGCGAAGGCCGTGGAACATTTACAGAGAAGTTCGAGTATCCCGAGAAGCCGGTGCCGGTTTCCGCTCGTTATCGAGGATTTCACCGCTACGATCTCACGACTTGCATCGCCTGTGATCAGTGCGCCAAGGCCTGTCCAGTCGACTGTATTTATATTGGTAAAGAGCGAGTGGAGGGATCGAAAGGCTTCAAAGTCACGGGATTTGCGATCGACTACTCCAAGTGCATGTTTTGTGCATTGTGTGTGGAGCCCTGCCCTGTCGATTGCATCTTCATGGGTGCTTCGCACGACTTAAGCTGTTACAGCCGTGACGGATGCATCGTTGATTTCGCCCGCCTCCCGCTCGACGTATCCTGGGGTCGAGCAACGCTCAACCCCACGGCAGTGGCCGAGTCGAAGGTGTTGGTCGACACCGTGCATGGTGGTCCGAATCAATAAGTGCGGCGCGACCCGGCTGGCCCGGGCGCTCACCGCTTCTCCTCACCCGATCGCTACTTCGAACGAACGCGTAGATCTTTTGTCGGATTTGTTTGTCTGGAGGCCATCGCTGGCATGAATGAGCAACTTGACCGCAGTGAAGCGCCGGTTCGCTTGTTTACCGTTGAGGAAGCGAATCAGATGTTGCCCCTGGTGAAGTCGATCGTGCGTGACATCGTCGCCTTGTCACGCGACTTGATCGAACGCCGCGAACAACTCCGCCTGCTCGCCGGTGATCGTGACAAACGGACCGGCAATCTGTACGACGAAGAAATCGCCCAGCGGGAAACCGAAGCAGAGCAGGACCTGAATCGGCTCGAAGGTTTCGTTCACGAACTGATGGAATTGGGTGTCGAACTGAAAGACCCTCGTGAGGGTTTAGTTGATTTTCCCACGATAATGGATGGTCGCCCGGCCCTGCTGTGCTGGAAGCTCGGCGAAGAAGACGTGCGCTTTTGGCACGACTTGCATGCTGGTTTCGCCGGTCGCCAACCGCTCGGTCAACCCGCCTGCTCCTGATGATCGCGAGCCGCTTCGACGGCTTGCAAACTAAGTGGTCGAGTCTACAATCCGTGTTTTGATTTTTTCCCATCCTTCGTGGCTCTTTGAATCGACGGCCATCGAGTTCTCAGCGAACTCGAACCTCGCATTTCAAGGGGCTCAACTACCCGAGTGGTTGTCGCCATGTCTTCCGCCCAGGATGTCTCCATCGGGATTGTCGCTTATCTAGCTCTGTTCGTTGGTGTTGGCATTGTCTTCTTGTTTGCCAACCTGCTCGTCGGTCGCTTTTTGCGTCCTGACAATCCCAGTCCCGAGAAACAAGAGATTTATGAGTGCGGTGAGCCGACGATCGGCTCCAGCTTTGTGCAGTTTGACCTGCGTTTCTATGTCGTCGCCCTGCTGTTTATCATCTTCGACGTGGAAGTTGCCTTCTTCTTTCCGTGGGCCACGGTCTTCGGAAAATCGGTCAGCCTGGCCGACTCCAAAATGGAAGTGGTTGCCACTCAAAATGATGGTCAGTTGGCACTGACAACCGCCGGTGCGCAGCTTTATCGCGAGCTGGGTGTGCGTGATCCGCAAGTGGTCACCACGGTCCCGGAGAGTCTGGCGAGCAAAGTTCCGGCATCTCTGGAGCTATCGCAACGCAGTCGCGAAATTGCTCGGCATGGTGCGCGGCAGTTGCAAGCGTTCACGATGATCGATATTGCCATGTTCTTCGGCGTGCTTCTGGTCGGCTTCGCTTACGTCTGGTTCCGCGGTGATCTCGACTGGGTGCGTGCGGTGAGTTCGGAGCGGAGTAAGCCGCCAGCCACGGCGGGCCCCGCTGGCAGTGGCATGCGCGCCGCGTAGGCGAGTTACTGGCTTTGATCGGTATTAGAAGAGAAATGACGAAGGGTAGGGATTCATGAGCGGCCAAGATCTACTCACTCGCCTGCAAGCAAAATTTGGCGACTTGATCACCGGCAGCAACGTCAAAGCGATCGATCCCTGGATTGAAATCGCACCTCATGGCCTGGTCGCAGTCGCTCAGTTTCTAAAAAACGACAGCGACTTGCGCTTCAACGTTCTCAACTGCATTTCGGTTGTCGATTACTTCGAACCCGACCCGAAAAAAGCCGCCAAGGTGGACTGGAAGCCGCACCTGGAAGTGGTCTACCACCTGTCCAGTGTGACACGGAAGCATACCCTCGTGCTCAAAGTCATGCTGCCGCGCTGGAAGGATGACGTAGCGGGGCAGTTGCCGGAAGTGCCTTCGGTCAGTGGCGTCTGGGCAGCGGCCGAGTTTCACGAACGAGAAGTGTACGATTTGTCGGGCGTTGATTTCACGGGCAATCCAGATCTGCGACGAATTCTCTGCCCAGAAGACTGGGTCGGACACCCCTTGCGCAAGGACTACGAGATGCCGCTGGAATACCACGGCATTCGGGGCCGCTAACACGACCACTTCGCATTTTCCAAGTTTACCTGACTACACCCTTCCACTAGCTCCCGCTCACTCGACGAATAACCCATGGCAACTTACGTAAACGACCCGCGCGTGATTGAGTTCGATGTGCGCACCGATGAAATGTTGGTGAACATGGGACCTCAGCATCCCAGCACGCACGGAGTGTTGCGGTTGGTGCTGCGAACGGACGGCGAAATTATTTCGGAAGTTCAGCCCCATATCGGCTACCTCCATCGCTGCGCCGAAAAGATCGGCGAGAATCTCACTCCGCGACAGTGGATTCCTTACACCGATCGCATGGACTATCTCGCCGCGATGAACATGAATCTCGGCTGGGCGCTGACCGTCGAGAAACTGCTCAATCACTCTCTGCCCGAGAAGGCCCGACACCTGCGAGTGATCATTGCGGAGATGGGGCGTATCGCCAGTCATCTCGTCGCGATGGGCACGTACGGGCTCGATTTGGGCACCTTTAGCCCGTTCCTTTACGCCTTCCGCGAACGCGAAAAAATTCTCGACCTGTTCGAAGAAGTCTGCGGCGCACGACTCACCTACAGTTACCTCACCCCAGGCGGCGCAACGGCCGATCTGCCGCGTGGCTGGTTACAGAAGGTGGAAGCGTTTCTCGATCAATTTCTGCCCGTCATCAGCGAATACCACACGCTGCTCACCACCAACGCGATTTTCGTCCAGCGGACCGCCAATATCGGCGTGATGTCCGCCGACATGGCGATCGATTACGGCTGCTCCGGACCGGTGCTCCGCGGCAGCGGAGTGGACTACGATTTGCGCCGGGATGGCGAGCCGATTTACACGAGTTTGTATGATGGGTATGCCTTCGAGGTGATCGTGCAGAAGAATGGGAGCTATCCCCAGGATCACGATTACCCCGCCGTACCGCACGATGCTGTGCTCGGCGACTGCTGGCATCGCTTCTACGTCCGAATGCTCGAAGTCATGCAGTCGATCGACCTCATTCGGCAAGGCATCGATCGGTACAGTCGGAGTACGGGTGATTGGGGCACCCCAATTAAGCTCACCACCAAACTACCGAAGGGCGAGGCTTACCTGGAAACGGAATGCCCACGCGGTCAGATGGGTTTCTATCTGGTCAGCGATGGCAACGCGATTCCTTGGCGAGTGCGAGCTCGCAGCAGTTCGTTTAGTAATTTGTTTGTCGTGGGCGAATTGTGCCGTGGCTGCCTCATCGCAGATATCCCGGCCATCGTCGGCTCACTCGATATCGTCATGGGTGAAATCGACCGCTAATTCCAAACATTCCAGCGTCCTGTCAAACGCTGACGACTTCTGCCCCGTTTCCTCCGCCGGGCACTTGTCGTTGGCTCAGTCCTTGTGCCATATTTCACAAACTTTCAACCCGCGTCCTTTTCGAACGATCGACAACGTGTTTTATAACTCCGCGATACTCGACCGTCCGTTGACGCTGGCATAGGTGCGCCGTGGCGAATTTTATCAATCAACTCCTCTTCGGCGGCGATCATTGGATCGGCTTCGTGCTCGCAGCAATCATTCACTGCGTGCTCCTCATCCATGTCGTGGCGGTTGGTGCTTTGGTTTTCATCTGGATGGAACGCAAAGTGTCGGGCCGTATTCAGGACCGACTGGGGCCAACTCGCGTCGGTGGTAAATTCGGCTGGCTGCAAACCCTCGCCGACGGTCTGAAACTCATCACCAAAGAAGACTTGATGCCGACCGGAGCGGACCCGCTCCTCTTCAAAATCGCTCCCTATGTGAGCTTTGCCTCGAGTTTCGCGGCCTATCTGGCGCTGCCATTTGCGACCGACTGGGTCGGGCAGAATATCAATGTCGCGGTGTTCTTCGTGATCGCCGTCATGGGGCTGGAAGTCTTCGGTGTCATTCTTGCCGGTTACGCCTCCGCCTCCAAATGGTCACTCTTCGGCGCCATGCGTGAAGCGGCCCAGGTGGTGAGTTACGAAGTGCCGATGGGCATGTGCGTGATTGTTCCGGTCGTCATCTGCGGCACGATGAACCTCGTCACCATTGGTGACATGCAGGCCGGCTGGGGGACCAACTGGTTAATCGCGCACGATCCGTTCTCGTTCGTTGTGTTCTGGGTCTACTTCACCTGTGCTACGGCCAGCGTGAATCGAGCTCCCTTCGATTTGGCGGAAGCGGAAAGCGAACTGGTCGCCGGTTTCCACACGGAATACTCGGGGCTTCGCTGGAGCTTTTTCTTCATGGCTGAATATGGTTCCATGTTTACGGTGAGCGGCTTGGCGGCGATCTTATTCTTCGGGGGTTGGAACGGACCGGTGCCTCTGTTCGGCCCCGAAATTCTGAACTGGGCTTACACGCCCGAAGAGCTGGCCAGTGGGACGTTCCGCGTGACCGGTTACTTGGCCAATTTGGCCGGATGCCTGAATTTCTTGGGCAAAACCGTGACCTTCGTGACCGTGATGATGTGGGTCCGCTGGACACTCCCACGACTTCGCATCGATCAAGTGATGACGACCTGTTTGAAGTACTGCGTGCCGCTGGCGGCCGCTTGCTTCTTGGGTGTGGTCTGCTGGCAGTTTGGTTTCTTTGTCATGGATCGTCCGCTGCCCTCGCCGAACGATCTGCTGCCGCAGCGACCGCGCGGCGAAGTGCGAGAAGGCTGGGTGTTGATGCGAGCTCCGCAGACGGCCGCCACGCCAGCCAAGGAAGAAGGTGCTGAATGATCTCCGCTGCACTGCTCACGGCTGCAATTCAGTGGCCTTCGTTTTTCTTCTTGCTGTTCGCACTCCTGGCGGGTGTTTTCGCCCTGGCCGTTGTGTTTTCGAACAACATCGTCCGCATGGCCTTCTACCTGACGCTGTCGCTCGGCTCCACTGCCGGTTTGTTTTTCTTGGCAGGAGCGGAGTTCGTCGGTGCGATGCAATTCATGATCTACGTCGGCGGTACCCTGGTGCTGCTCATCTTCGGCGTGATGCTCACCGCTCAGGAACGATTCGTGAAAATGCGGACCAGTGGTGGTGAATGGGTGGTCGCAGCCGCCTTGGGCTTCGCCCTCTTCGCCCTGCTTTCCCGCACCGCAATCATGTCGCCCGACTGGACCACTCCCCGTGACAATGCCAGCCAGTTGGCCATCGTGGAATCTCAGCATGCCACCGCCATCGGTCAAGCGTTCGCTGGCGTCCGCACCGATAAACTCGACCAAACCGAACCGCATTTGCGAGCCGGTATGTCGGGCTACTTGTTCCCGTTCGAAATCGCATCCGTCCACCTGCTTGTCGTCCTCATCGGCGCCGGCTATTTGGCTCGAGCGAAGAAACGTGCTCGGCCAGCATCCGAATGAATGTTGAGATGAAATCGCTGTGGCGTGATTGGTCCTCACCGGAAACCCCCTGCTCATGAATCCCCTCACTAGTCCGATCACCGTTTCGCACTACCTCATCGTAGGTGCAGTGCTGTTTACGTGTGGCGTTGTCTGTATGGCGACCAAACGTAATGCACTCGGCATCCTCATGGGGATCGAATTGGTTCTCAACGGCGCGAATATCAATTTTGTCGCCTTCGGTAGCTCGTTTCTCCGCGAACATAACCTGGGACTCGACGGACAGCTCATGTCACTCTTTGTGATCGTGCTGGCTGCCGCCGAAGCAGCGGTCGCTCTGGCGATTGCCTTAAACTTCTACAACAACCACTCGACCATCGACGTCGATCATGCGGACGAGTTGAGGGGCTAATGGAAAATTCATCGAGTTTGATTCCGCTCCTGCTGGGTACGGCCGTTCTGTTGCCGCTCGCCTCGTTTTTTACCACGCTGATTTTTGGTCGCTTCATGGCGAACAAAAAAGCGGCGGCCATCATCGCCACTGCAGCGATCGTGTCGGCCGGCGTGCTCTCCTACGCATCGCTCTTCCTCTGGCTCACCCAGAACTACCCCGTTGCCGCTCATCACGGCGACGCACATGGCGACGCACATGGCGACGCACATGGTGAGGCTCATGGTGACGCACATGGTGACGCACATGGTGAGGCTCATGGTGACTCAAAGAGTCACAACGCAGCCGACGCACAGAGTGCTGCAGGCGCTGCCGCTGATCACGGTCAGAAGACCGCTGCCGAAGCCAAAGGCGATCACGGACCGGACGGCGCCAGCGGTGCTCAAGAAGCTCACGATTCCCACGCCGGTCATGATGAACACGGCGAGAAGCCCGTGGTCTACTTTTCGGGCAACATTTGGACCCTGGGCACGTTCGGCAATCTGGAACTCGCCATCTCCTACTACGTCGATTCGCTGACACTCGTCATGTTCTGTATGGTCACACTCATCGCCTCCTGCATTCATTGCTACGCGATGGGCTACATGCACGACGAATTGCACGACATTACCGACAAAGAAGTGACGCTCACGAGCGGCCAACCTCTGCATCGCCCGGGGCGCTTTCATCGCTTCTTTCAGTACCTGTCGCTCTTCTGCTTCAGCATGCTCGGTTTAGTGCTGGCCGGTAACATTGCGATGGTGTTCTGCTTCTGGGAACTGGTCGGTATCTGCTCCTATTTTCTCATCGGCTTCTACATTGAACGCAAAAGTGCTTCCACTGCTGCCAACAAAGCGTTCATCGTCAATCGCGTGGGCGATTTTGGCATGATCATCGGCTTGATGGCTTTGTGGAGTGCCTTGGGAACGTTCAACTTTGGTGACACTCTGGATGCCGACGGTCACGTGGTTAAAGCCGGCATGTTCAGTCTCGTGCGACCGACTGCCGATCATCATGTTCTAAAAGTTCCCGATGGGATGTTCATCAGTTCCGCGGCATCTGAGGAAGGTGAGGTCGGCGACAAAGCTCGTGAAATTATCGTCGCCAGCAAAACCTCGGGACAAACTCCCGCACAAACTCGCGCCCAACTGGAAAAGTCCCTGCCAGAATTAAGTTCAGCGGGCTACTGGCTGCTGATTGTGGCTGGAGTCGGTATTTTCTGCGGCTGCGTCGGCAAAAGTGCTCAGTTCCCGCTCCATGTCTGGTTACCGGATGCGATGGAAGGTCCCACCCCCGTCTCGGCACTTGTACACTCCGCCACGATGGTGGCCGCCGGTGTCTACCTCGTCGGCCGCTTCTATCCGGTCTTCGCTCCCGAAGTGCTCATGGTCATCGCGACCATCGGCTGCATCACGCTATTCGTCGCCGCGACGATTGCGATCACCGCCAACGATATTAAACGAGTGCTTGCGTACTCAACGGTCAGTCAGTTGGGCTACATGATGCTCGCGCTGGGCGTTGGTGGCTGGGTAGCCGGTCTCTATCACCTCGTCACACACGCCTTCTTCAAAAGCCTGCTCTTCATGTGCTCGGGATCGGTGATTCACGCCGTGCACACCAACGACATGCGGTCGATGGGGGGGCTCTTAAAGAAGATGCCCGTCACCGCAATCACGATGCTGATCGGCTGCTTGGCGATCGCCGGAGTTGGTATTCCGTTCTTCCTGGGCTTCAGCGGTTACTACTCGAAAGATGCCATTCTGGAACAGGCCTATTCGTTCTGGGGGCGGAATCATTCCAGCTGGACTGGCATTTATTTTGTGATGGCGGCCGGCGGCGCAGCGATTACATCGTTCTACATGTTCCGAATGTGGTACATGACCTTCCTCGGTACACCGCGCGATCAAGAACGTTACGATCATGCTCATGAATCTCCGGCCCTAATGTACGGCCCACTCGTCGTGATCTCTCCGTTTGCCATCGCCGTCGCCTGGAACCCAGCCTACTTGGGTTACATTCTGATTCCGATCGGATTCCTTGTTTATCAGGGCTCGAAGCGCGGTTGGTTCAGTGGCGGTCACGATGCACACGGCCACGATGCACACGGCCACGACGCTCACGGTCACGATGCTCACGGTCACGATGCTCACGGTCACGATGCTCACGGTCACGATGCTCACGGCCACGATGCTCATGGCCACGATGCACACGGCCACGATGCACAGGGACATAGCGGACATGGACATGGCGGTGGGTTCCCGTTCAGCGTGGGCCAAGTTGTCGCCCTGCTGGTCGTCTCGCTCATCGGCGGCTACCTCGTCGAGCAGCTGCTTCCCGTCAGTGGTTTGACGCTCGAGAATCTGCTCAAGCAGTCTCAGCCTGCCGGATTGCAACATGCGGATGTGATTGCCGAGGGCCGATTGCTCGAATGGACTTGGCCCAACGAGCATTTCAGTCACGCTCCGGAAATCAAGATTCCGGTCACGCTCCTGGCAACTGGAACCTGGATTCTCGGCATCACGCTCGCCACCTTGCTCTACGCCACCGGCACGCTGAACCCGGCTGATGTCCGCAAACAGTTCTCGGCGGCTTACAACTTCCTGGTAAACAAATGGTGGTTTGACGAACTGTACGATCGCATTTTTGTGCGACCGACGAAGTCCATCAGCACCGTGGTGGCGGGCTGGGACAAGAACTACATCGATCGTTTGCTCGACCAATTAGCCGCTACGACCAAAAGTTTTTCCAACCTCTGGGATCGACTCATCGATCGCAGTCTGGTGGATGGCCGAGCGAATTGGCTGGCGAGTGTCACGTACCGGTTGGGTCTGTCGCTGCGAGGCCTACAGACGGGCAAGTTACGACAGTACGTGATGTTTATCGTGTTGGGGGCAATTGCCGTATTTGTGTTGATCAGCTTTTTCTGGAGCACGTCGCTGGCCAAGTAGGCCGCAGGGTTTCAGTCAGGAATCAGTTTCATGTTCGATTTTGCAACTTCGGTTATGTCCGTTCTGTTGGCACCCGCCACGCTCATCACCTTCCTGCCCGCGCTGGGGGCGTTGATTCTGGCGTTTTTTCCAAGCCGCAAGGTGGACTTGGTGCGCTACTTCACGCTCGGCGTGACCGTCGCCGTTTTCGCACTGATCGTCTTCGGATTTTTCTTGAATCCGTCCAGTCAGTTCGATCCGTCGAAGCAGGATCCCCAAGCCGCACTTAATGTCAACTGGATCAACTCCTTCGACATTTATTACGCCATGGGCGTGGATGGCATCAGCTTTCCGCTGATCGTGCTCACGGGCCTCGTGAGCATCCTGGCGATGGGAGCCAGTTGGTCGATCACCAAGCACGTGAAGGCCTACTGCATTCTGTTTCTGCTCTTAGAAACAGGTATGCTCGGCGTCTTCATGTCACTCGACTTCTTCCTCTTTTATGTCTTCTGGGAAGTGATGCTCCTGCCGATGTTTTTTCTCATCGGTGTCTGGGGAGGTCCACGACGAGAATACGCCGCGATCAAGTTCTTCCTCTACACGCTCGTCGGTAGCGTGCTGATGCTGGTCGCGATTCTCATGCTGTACTTCTCCAGCGACTTGACCGATCCCGCTTTGAAGTCCCGACTTGACCGCTGCATGCTCTCGAAAGAGACCATGGCAGCAATCGAGCAGTCGGTTGCCGACCGTGAGGCAGGCAAGCGCGTAGCACCGATTCACACCTTCAATCTGCTGGCACTTGCACAAATCGGCCAGCATACTGAACAGTTTGATCATTTCGGCGTTGATGTGGTGGACGGTGAAGAAGTGCCGCGGTTGATTCTCGGCCAGAGCTTGCAGTGGTGGGCCTTCCTGCTGCTGTTCCTGGGGTTTGCGATCAAGGTGCCCTCGGTTCCGATCCACACTTGGTTGCCAGACGCTCACGTGGAAGCCCCGACGCCCATCTCGATGATTCTGG
This sequence comes from Pirellulaceae bacterium, assembly GCA_044235425.1. Lineage (GTDB taxonomy): Bacteria > Planctomycetota > Planctomycetia > Pirellulales > Pirellulaceae > JBJSXJ01. Next base: position 54,228 of record JBIIHW010000008.1, on the reverse strand, counting down.
CCGGCGTGCTCTTAAAAATGGGTGGCTACGGCATCATTCGCATCTGCTATCCAATCTGTCCGCATGGCGGCTATGACTTGGCCTATGTGGTCTGTTTGTTTGGTGTGGTGAGCATGGTGTATGGTGCCTTCGCGGCACTCGCACAGCAAGACTTCAAACGCATGGTGGCCTATAGTTCGGTGAGTCACATGGGTTACGTCGTGCTCGGTCTGGGTGTCTGGTCCGCAACCAAGTACACCGGCTACAACCCGGACTACTGGAACATGGGTGTGCAGGGTGCGATGTTCCAGATGATCGCTCACGGCATCAGCTCGCCGGGTATGTTCTTCCTGGTCGGCGTGGTGTACGACCGTGTTCACCATCGTGATTTGAATAAGTTCGGCGGGCTCTTTCATCGCATGCCGGTCTACACCGCGCTAGCGATCGGGATCTTTTTCGCCGGCTTGGGATTACCTGGTCTGTGCGGCTTTATCGGCGAAGTGCTCGTCGTGTTGTCGGTCTGGAGCTACAGCAAGCTCTTAGCCGTCATCTCAGCTGCGGTTGTGGTGCTGACGGCCGCTTACATTCTGTGGGCCATTCAGCGTGTCTACCTGGGAGCGGAATACAAGGGTGAACATGGCGATCATTTGACGCCCAGCAACGGACGTGAAAACTTTATCGGCATCGTCCTGCTGGCACTCTGCATCCTCCTGGGAGTGTTCCCGGAACAAACCGTGCTGAAGTACATGAACCCCACGATCACGCGTCAGGTTCAAGAACTCACCAATTTCGCGGAACGCATTGAAGCGGAAGCAGCTGCCTCACCGGTCGCTGCCACACGTGGCAAACAGGAGTTGATCCCTGCCAGCGCGAAGCAACCTTCGGGTTCACCGGCGGTCAATTCGAGTGCTGCGGTTGTGCCTGTCGCCCCGCTCGTGCCGTAGTCCACCTTTTTCTCGCTCCCAAAACTCGCAGAGAATCGTCCTGTGAATCTCCACGAATTAGTCAGTCAATCGCTGCTCGACACGCAAGGGAGCTTGGCCAAATTTCGGCCAGAGTTAGTGCTCTGCGCAACGATCGTGGCGATGTTGCTTGTGCGTATGTCGCCGCTGCGGCAATTTGTTAGTTCGTTCGCGGTGGTCCTGGTGGGAGCGCTGATCGCGCTGTCGCAAACCGGCCCCTGGTTGGACGTTCCTCGTACCGAACTCTTCACGGGCATGCTGGTTTACGATGGCTTCACGGTTTTCATTCGCACCGTTTTGCTGTTGTTCCTGCTGCTATTTGTCGTCTTTACCAAGCTGTCTGGGTTGCCCGATCGCGATGATGCCGCGGACATCTTTACGCTCGTCATCGGTGCCACCCTCGGCATGTGCGTGATGGCATCTTCCAATCACTTGCTCACTGTGTTCCTCGGAGTGGAAATGGCGAGCGTGCCCTCTTACGCACTGGCGGCGATGATGAAGGGGCGACGCGTGAGCAGTGAAGCGGCACTCAAGTATGCCGTCTACGGAGCTGGATCCGCGGGAGTGATGCTCTACGGCATCAGTTTGCTCGGTGGTACTGCCAACTCGCTGCACTTGCCCACCATCGCCATCGAACTAGCGGAAAAACTTCCCTCCATGACCGGCGATCAAATCACCATTCTCGCTCTCGGCGGTTTGATGATCGGCGTCGGACTCGCCTTCAAGCTCTCCGCTGTTCCGTTCCACTTCTGGTGCCCAGATGTGTTCGAAGGAGCAGCGGCCGAAATCGGTGCCTTCCTCAGCATCGCCTCGAAGGCCGGTGCACTGGCACTGCTGCTGCGAGTGGCGATTGGCGTGAGCTGTGTGGCACCGGGGGCGGGTCTCCCAGAAGCCGGCCCCGCCGCCGCCGAGAAAACAGCTGCTGAACAAACTTCGGCGGCAGCCGCGACTGAGTCTAGCGGCGAACTGGTGATGACCTTGGCCGTCGCGGAAGGGGGAGAAGTGACCAAGGCGGAAACGCAGACCACCGCCGCACCTCTCGATCGCCAAACCGCCATGCAGAATCTGGCTCCCGTGCGTTCGTTCATCGGTAAGTTGGTCGCCTTGCTGGCGGCCTTGAGCTGCACCTTTGGTAATCTCGCCGCCTACGGTCAAACCAACATCAAGCGACTCTTCGCTTACTCCACGATCGCTCATGCCGGCTACATGATGATGGGCGTCGCGGCCGTGATGGTCGTGGCGGGATACGACCCGGCGGCAGCCAGTCAAGCTGCCGGTGGAATTGCGATCTACATCTTCACCTATCTGTTCATGAATCTGGGTGCCTTCTCGATCATCGCTTTCTGGCGAAATTCGCTCCGCACCGAAGAGATCGCCGACTACGCGGGGCTGTTAAAACAGTTTCCCGGTTCGGTGATTTGCTTCGCCGCAGTGCTTTTCAGCTTGATCGGTTTGCCGCCTCTGGCCGGTTTCATCGGCAAGTTCGCAGTCTTTGCCTCGATGGCCAACGGGTACAAGATTTCGGCCACCGCGGGCGAGCCGGCGTTTTATTTGCTGCTACTCTTGGTTATCGGCAGCATCAACACCGCGATCAGCCTGTTCTACTATCTGCGTTTGATCAAAACCATGACGATCGATCCCGAGCCGAAGGATCGTCGCCCCGTAACGGAGTCTCAAGGAATTCTGCGCGGGATCTACCTGGGATTGATCACACTGCCGTTGCTAACGTTGATCTTGAGCTGGAATTGGCTCACGGAGTGGGCTGTGTCGGCGGCGAGTCGTTTGCTGGGTTAGGGTTGAAGGTAGGGAATCATGAGTGCTAATCGTGCCACCGATGTATTGAACCGCTTGCTGGTTTTACACACCCGCTCGCTGCCACTCTACCTGCTCGATGCTGCTCCCTGGACACAACCGAGTGACGAAGAATCGCTCGCCGTCATTCATGATATCGCTCACGATCAACAGGAAACTGCTGAGCAGTTGACCTCGTTAATCATGCAGCGCAGCGCTGCTCCCGATAACGGCGACTTTCCACTCACCTTCACCATCTACAACGATTTGTCGGTGGAGTTTTTGGTGAAGGAAATGATTCGACGCCAGCGACTCGAAGTGGCTGCGATCGAGGAATGCGTGGGACAGCTGAAGGCTGATCCAACGGCAGCAGCCGTGGCGGAAGAAGCACTTGGGGCAGCCAAGGCACACCTCGACTCGCTCCGTGAATTAGAGACGCTAGCCGGTCGCGCCGCGGTTATTCCGCATGCCCACTAGTCCCCACTGGTCCTGACCAGCATGTCGGACGACTCTTCATCCCCTGCTCTGCCCGCTCCACTGGAAACCTCTACGGGCCCCGCTTTCACTCTTTTCGATACCCACGCTCACTTAAACGACGAGCAGTTGTGGGAGATGCGTGCTGCGGTGTGGCGTCGAGCCGTCGAGGCGGGAGTTCGCTGTGCACTCGCGGTTGGTACGACGGTGGCGACAAGTCGCGAGTGTGTGCAGTTGGCAGCGACCGTACCCGGTATTCAGGCAGCGGTGGGAATCCATCCCAACTACTGTGCGACCGCCACCAGCGACGATTGGGCTGCGATCGTGCGATTGGCCGACGAGCCCCAAGTGGTTGCACTCGGAGAAACTGGACTCGATCGTCATTGGGACGATTGCCCCTTTGCCATCCAACAGGAGTTCTTTGATCGACATCTTCTGCTGGGGCAAAAACGGCAACTGCCCGTTGTCATTCACATGCGCGACTGCGAACTGGATATGTTGGAATCGCTCTGGCAAGCTCGACGTCGTGGACCAATCACTGGCATCATGCATTCGTTTGCCGGCAGCTGGGAAACCGCCGCCGAATGTCTCGAACTCGGCTTACACATCAGTTTTTCCGGCATGATCACCTACAAGAAAAACGAGAGCCTACGCGATGTGGCTCGGCGAGTGCCCGCCGATCGACTACTCGTCGAAACCGATTGTCCTTACCTCTCACCGCACCCCGTTCGCTCACAACGCCCCAACGAACCGGCACTCGTCGTTCACACCGCCGCCTGTCTTGCGGACGTACGCGGCATCTCACTCCCGGAGCTCGCTGAGCAAACCACTCGCAACGCGAAGTTACTCTTCAGTCGCGGTGGGTGATGAGGGACGCCGGCGCGGGCGATATGATCGGATGTTGCTAGGTTAAGCCGCGCATGGCAAACGATGGTCTGCCGTCAGCATCAGGTGGAACCGAAACCACGCTGACTTGGAGAGTTAATTCCGAAGCATGTTGGTCCTACGCCCCGTAGGGGCAGTCACATGCCAGCCCACGGCAATGCCGTGGGTACGCAAGGCGAACAAATTCGCTGTTTTAAGCCATAAACCCACGGCGTTGCCGTGGGCTGACATGTCGCGCACCATCCGCGGGGCTGTCGCATGGCACCGCTCCGCCGTCGCTGAGAAGATGCGTAAGCTGCACAGCCTGCAAGCTACTCTGCGGATTAACTCGACTTTGACGAAAGTATCGGTCGCGCAAGCACCGATATTCCGGGTAAGCGAGGGTCTCCGTAATGCATGTCGATCAATTCCCATTCAGTAAGATGTTTCGAGTCCTAGCCGTATGGCTGGCGATTGCTGGCGTCAGCCTGACGCTCCCGGCGACCGCTCAGGAGTTCTTTCGAGAATTCGGCTTCATTCCCAAGCACCAGCGCGAAGCGACTCGCGGAAACCTTAACCCCAATGGCTCCCCGATCGATGCCTACTGGGAAGGTGTTGTCACGCAGGGCGAGCCCCTGGAGTTCTCCCCCGATTCCAGTGAGCCGCTGGTCGAATTTGCTGAAGGAGCCGATGCCGATTGGCTAGTTGATACCGAGACCATCTGGCGCCGGAATGTGTGGGAGATTGGTGGGGGCGTACAAGGCTTCACCGGACCACTCAACCAAGGCCTCTCCGGCAGTTTTGGTTTCCACGAAGTGATCAATTTCGGCTCGACCGTTCCCGTGTGGGGCTGCGGCGATATCGGCTGGCAGGTGGGAGCTCGAGCGATTCAAGCGAACCTCTCCGACACCGTCTTTTCCACCGACTCCCGTAATCAAGTGTTTGCGACAGCGGGGCTTTTCCACCGAGTGGACCGGGGGATTCAGTGGGGGCTCGTGGTCGATTGGCTGCGAGACGACTGGTATGACCAACTCGATCTGCGACAAGTGCGCGGGGAACTGGGCTGGAAGCCAACCTGCTGGCACGAGCTCGGGGTGGCCTTTGCCACGGGCAACGATCGGCAAGCGGTGAGCTTCACGCCGCCCGGCCTGGGAGCGACTGCGCAGTCGGCAACATTCACGACTGCCGACTGGTACGCGCTCTATGGGCGTCGACGATTTGGTAAGAACGAATCGGGGGAGGCTCGAATTCTCGCGGGGCTGACCGATCAAAGCGACGGGCTGATCGGTGGAGACCTGCGGGCTCCCCTGCTGGACGACTGGTCGCTCACCGCCAGCTTTACCTATCTCTTCCCACAAGTGGACTCGCCCGTGGGCAGCCAAGCCAGCTATGCACAGGAAGTTTGGAACGTCGCCATTGGGTTCGTCTGGACTCCCGGCATCTCGGCCGCTCGCAATTACGAGCGACCGCTGCTGAATGTCGCCGACAACGGCACACTCCTCATGCGTCGCCCTTAAGCACGCGTGAGTTCATGAAACAGAGTGCGAAGTTTCTTGGTGATCGGGCCAACTTGTCCGTCACCGATCGAGCGATTATCCACCTTCACCACTGGAATCACTTCCGCGGCACTACCGGTGAGGAAGCATTCATCGGCGATGTAGACGTCATGGCGAGTGAGTGGAATTTCGCGGACCACGATGCCATGATTGCGGGCGATTTCCATCACCGCGTTCCGTGTGATGCCTTCCAGAATACCCGCATCCACCGGCGGCGTGAGCAACTCGCCATGACGAATCAAAAAGATGTTGTCGCCCGTGCATTCGGCAATCTCACCCTTTTGATTCAGCATCAATGCCTCCACACAACCTGCCTTCAGACCCTCGATCTTGGCCAGGATGTTATTGAGGTAGTTGAGTGATTTGATGCGCGGGCTCAGGGCGGCAGGATGATTACGGATCGTACTCGCGGTCACAATCTCCAAACCACGTTCGTAGAACTCGGCAGGATACAGAGCGATATGATCCGCGATGATAATGACTTGAGGATGACTGGTGCGGTTGGGGTCGAGTCCCAGTGTGCCAGCGCCACGAGTGATTACCAGGCGAATATAGCCATCGGTGATTTGATTCGCTGCCAGCGTTTCGTAGACAGCATGGGCGAGATCCTGTTTGGACATCGGAATCTCCAGCCAAATCGCCTTGGCTGAATCCCAGAGTCGATCGAGATGCTCGGTCAGTCGGAATACTTTTCCGCTGTAGCTGCGCATGCCCTCAAAGACACCGTCGCCGTATAGAAGTCCGTGATCGTAGACGCTGATTTTGGCATCCTCTTTTGCATAAAGAGTGCCACTGATGTAGACCTTCAAGGACATGTTGTATTTACGTTGGCTCGAACGCCATCCTCAACTCACAGATATTCCACCAGTCCTTCGACTAATCGCACGGTGCGATCAGCTTGCGCGGCGATGGCGTTGTCATGAGTGACCATGACTATAGTGAGGTTGTGATCGGCGTTCAAGGTTCGCAGCAGAGTCATGATTTCGCGGCCAGTTTGACGGTCCAAATTCCCCGTCGGCTCGTCAGCCAAGAGTACTTGCGGATTGCTGATGAGTGCCCGGGCAATGGCGGTCCGCTGCATCTCGCCCCCCGACATCTCGCGCGGTCGATGCTGAGTGCGATGTGCCAGCCCAACCAGATCGAGCAGATACTTGGCTCGCTTCTGAAACTCAACTCGCTGCCGCCAGTACTGGAAAATTCCGTGCGTGATCATGAGCGGAGCGAGCACATTTTCGAGGGCTGTGAGCTCCGGCAGGAGATGATAGAACTGAAAGATCATGCCGATTTGGCGGTTCCGAATGGCGTCACGCTGCGGAGCGGGTAAGTTGTCGATACGTCGCCCGGCAAAAGAAATCTCGCCTTCGTCCGGAGCGTCCAGAGTTCCCAGCAGATGCAGCAAGGTGCTCTTGCCCGAACCGCTCTGACCAATAATCGCCGTGAATTCACCCGCCTGAGCCGCAAAATCGACTCCGCGTAAAACCGGGATCGAGACCGGGCCTTTGTGATAGTTCTTCACCAGTCGGCGAGCGGCAATCACGTTGTCGGAAGTTGGCATGTCGTCAGATGTCCGCGGTGTGGTGCGATGAGCGGGATCGATGCGCAGCCCGGTGCCTGCCAGCGCGGTACGCACATCGTGATCGAAATCGGTCGAGTGAGACATAGCGGAGTTTCCAGGAACCAAAGGCGGAGCTACTCGTAGCGCAAAGCTTGGACGGGATGCAGTCGAGCGGCGCGCAGCGCTGGTAGCACACTCGCCAGCACCGCAATCAAGATCGCGCCCAGCGTCACCCACGTCACCGTGAAGGGCTTTACGATCGTCGGTATCGTTTGGAAGTAATAGACGGTCGGATCAAACACTTCATGGCCCGTGATCAACTCAATACCTTTGGCAATCCGATTGATGTTGGCGACGAAAATCAGTCCCAAGATCATCCCCACGGTCGCGCCCACCAGTCCCAGACAAAGTCCATAATTCAAAAAAATACTCATCACTCCACCACTCGGTGCCCCCAACGCCTTGAGGATGCCGATGTCCCGAGTCTTCTCGACCACAATCATGAAGAAGGTCGCCAGGATTCCGAAGCCAGCCACCGCGATGATCAGGAACAACAAGATATTGAGAATGGTCGTTTCCATGCGCACCGCAGCCAGCAGCGGACCTTGCAAATCGCGCCACGTTTCCACTCGGTAACTAAACTGCTCCAGTGGAAAGATCGCTCGCAGACGATCTCGAGCCTCATTCAGCTTGCTGCCTGGACGCAAGCGAATTTGAATCGATGTGACACTGGTTGTCCCCGTAATCGGATCCACCATCCCGCGCAGATCCTGCAGCTTCGAGAGCGGCACAAAAGCAAAGCTAGAGTCATATTCGCTCATCTTGCTTTCATACAGGTCGACAATCGTGAATTTGTCGCTCACCGCCTTCGGTGGCTGACCAGCTGTGGGGAACGTGATCTGCACGTCGTCGCCGGGTCGAGCGAGGAAGAAATCCTGAATCTTGCCGTCCGGCTTGCGCTGCCGCACACTCGTAATCGCAATCCCCAGCACGATGCCGGTGTGCTGCTCCGTCGCTTCGTCAAATACCACCTCGGCTGGAACCGGTGTCGTACCGCGGAACGGATCCGCCGCCGGCGCCGCACGCCGAAAAGGATCCGCAGTTCCCTCAGACTCCTGTGGCGCTCCCGCCGGTGCATCTCCTTCTGATGTGGCACCGTCCGTGGGCTCGGTCGTCGTCCCATCCGGCGTCACCTGAGGAGCGTCAGCGGACTGCGACTGGCTGCCTCGCGCCGGTGTACCGAACGCCTCGGCCTGCGTTCGCTGCGCCCGCTCCCACTCCTCACGAAACTCCCGCTCGGCGTTCACTCGCTGTCGCCGGTGCTCCCAGCCGGTTTCGGCGAGCGGCAATTCGTAGCGGTTATCTCGTAGCAGAAACGAAAGCTGGGCGCGATTCTCGGGATGCTTGAGGAACTTACTGAAGTCGCTCACCTGCCCATAGGTCTGCTCGTCGATGCCGATGAGCATGATTTGCTGTGTGACCCACTGTCCACGAACTTGGAAATTCACCATCGCTGGCACTCGCACCGCATGCGTAATGCCAGCGATCTCATCCCCCAACGCTTCACGAATCTTGGCTTCATGCCAAACCGGATCGGGAATCCCCCCTAGTCCCACGCTTTCCACGACCACATCTGAGAGGATGCCATGCAAGCGATCATGCATCTCCTTGGTAAAGCCTTCCATGACACTGTTGACAATGATCATGGTGGCAACCCCCAGCATCACGCTGATGATCGATGCCAAGGCAATCCAACGAGTGCGCAAATAACGCCAGGAGAGAAACAGTTTGTACATGAGCCAATCCTTTGGCGAACGGTACCGGTCCGTGTCACTCCGCTGACGCTTCGGGGCGGAAGAGTGGAAACAAAATTACTTCACGAATGTTCTGGGCGTTGGTGAGCAGCATCACCAGTCGATCAATGCCAATGCCGAGTCCGCCCGCCGGTGGCATGCCATGCCGCAGCGCGCGGATGAAATCATGATCCATCTTCGCCATCGAGTCCTCCGCTTCCTGACCCGCTAATTGAGTGCGGAAGAGCTGCTCCTGCAGGTCAGGATCGTTCAGTTCCGTGTAGGCGTTGGCGATTTCCATGCCATGAATAAACAGCTCGAACCGCTCCGCAATCTCCGGTTCATGACGCTTGCGTTTCGTAAGCGGACAGATACTGGCGGGATAGTCGGTGACGAAAATCGGTCCCACCAATGACTTCTCCACGCGCTCCTCAAACACAAAACTCTTCACCACATCCGGGTGCTTCCCCGACGGCTCAAAGCCGATCTCAGCCGCCACTGCCGCGACCGCCACGGGGTCCTGCGGATCAACGCCCGTCTGCTCCTGAAACAGTTGATCGTACGTCTTGCGGGCAAATGGTGGTGTGAAATCAATTTCGCGCTCACCCCACTTTAACTTTTGCTCCCCACCAATCGCCTCAATGGCATCCAGAATGATCCGCTCAGTAAGGTCCATCATGGAGTGATAGTTGCCGAACGCCTGGTAGACTTCCAGCATGGTGAATTCAGGATTGTGGCGCGGGCTGAGCCCCTCGTTGCGATACACCCGCCCTAACTCATAGACCCGCTCCATCCCACCTACCATCAGTCGCTTGAGATGCAGCTCCAACGCAATTCGCATCACCAAGGGAATGTCGAGTGCATTGTGGTGGGTGAGAAACGGACGAGCGGCCGCTCCACCAGCAATCGTATGCAACGTCGGCCCCTCGATCTCCACAAAGCCATCCGCCGACAACGTCCGTCGAATCGACTGCACGATGCGAGTTCGTTTCAAGAAACGATCGAGCACCCCGTCGGTATAGGTGAGATCAAGGTAACGCATCCGCTGACGAGTCTCCGGATCGGCGATGCCATGATGCTTGTCCGGTGGCGGTTCAATCGATTTGGTGAGGAAGTGCAGGTTGTCAGCGAAGATGGTGAGTTCACCGGTCTTGGTACGTCGCAGCTCCCCGTCGACCCCCACCAAGTCACCCAGGTCAAAGCACTTGGCAATCTCCCAATTCCGCTCCCCAACCTGACTCTTACCAATCAAAATCTGTATGCGACCGGTCCAGTCGAGCAGTGTGAGGAAGAGCAACTTGCCGGCATCGCGCAGCAGAATAATACGCCCCGCCGCTCGCACTCGCGGACCACGCAGTTCTCCCGCGCCCTGTTGGCCCAGCCATTCGCGAAAGGCATTCGGGTCCGCCACCGAAACCTCCGGCAGATCGACCGTGGTCCCATCCGGTTGTGTGAACTTAACCTCGCCCGCCAGATCCCGTATGGGACCGATGAGCTGCCGGTCATCCAGCCGCTGCCCCCAAGGATCAACATCCAGCGCGACAAGTTTGCGAAGATTTTCACGGCGCGACGCCTCATGAAAGCCAGGCGCGGACGAATTGGAATCAAGCGTCATGGAGTACTACCGTCAGACAATTTGGTGTGATGGGTGGGGCTGGTGAGTTTAATGAGTATGGTTAGGTTGGGCGATTTGGGGCGTTGGATTTGGAGCGCCGAGGTATGAACCTCGAGTAGCCACCGCCAAGCGGCGACATTGTCGAGAAATCACCGACTGGGGTCAACGTCAATGCCCGACCTCCCGCTGAGCTCTTCCGGTTCCTGTTTCCGTCGCTCTTCTGGAATTCGCTGGTGCCTTGATGTGGGTATGCGCATCTCCACTAGAGGGGATTCTGGGTCTTTGTTATTATCTCCCCCTTTGGCTAGGCGATTCCCTGAGGCGATTGAGGCTAGGAGCAGCCAACCTGGGCACCCAAGTGGGATTTGTCCGGAGTAGGTTCTCCCGGTGGCCGCACAGGATCTTTGGGCTGTGACTCTTCCAGATTTTGGCAGGAACCAAGGATGGCTGGCTTTCGGTGGTGCGGTGGGAGTGGGGCCCGCCTGGCAATCCAGGACCTTGATCGATCTCTCACGTACCAGCAGTTGCAGCAGGAGGTTGCCCAGTTGGCTGCGGCACTTCGAGCACCTTTCGACGCCCGCAAGCCACCCGTGATCGCGATCGTGCTGCCAGCTAGCATCGACTTCATACTGGCGTTTCTCGCGTCAATGGAAAGCGGCGCGATCGTCGTACCCTTGGATCCCGACTTACCGCCTAAGCGAATCTTAGAACTGTTACGGGATGCGAGTGTCACTCGTGTGATCACGACCACCGAACAAATCTCCGTCTTCGCGACCGAGGAGCGAACATGGGAACTTGTGACGCTGGCAGAATTATCCCTGCGTGAGTCGGTTTGGAAGTACGAGCCGGAATATTCCTGGAAGGGTGTGATCCTTTATACGTCCGGCTCCACGGGAGCACCCAAAGGGGTGCTGCTCTCGGGGGACATGATCATCAGGGAAGCGACGACGTTGATTAAGCGTCTGGGGATCCAGTCGACCGATCGTGTTTCCCATCTGCTCTCGCCAAGCGTTATCGGTGGCTTGCGCGAAATCTTCAGTGCGCTACTGGCTGGGGCCCTGCTGCTTCCCTTGCGGGTGCGCGAAATCGGAATCAACCGCCTGATTAAACAGCTCACCGACCATCAGGTGACCATCTGTCGCCTTGTCAGCACATTATTCCGTTCTCTGTGTCACGGACTTCCCGAGACTCAGGCATGGCATTGCCGCAGAATCTACATCGGTGGTGAGTCGCTGCTGGTATCTGATGTCAGGTTGTTTCGTAAACACTTCTCAAATGCTTGCCGATTGGACCACGTCTTTGGAGCCACTGAGTTTGGATTATGCGCTCACTACTCCATTCCGGATCATTTTCAAGGTAACGATGCGGAGACCGTACCGATCGGGTTCACCAATCCCGGTTATAAACTCACCGTGGTTGATGAGAATGGTCGCGAGTTAGAACGTGGTCAAACCGGACTACTGGTGGTGGCTGGTGAGTGCATTGCGGAAGGCTATCACACCGGAACCTCGTCACAAGACTCCAACTTTTTGGCCGATCCCCGACAACCCGGTTGGCGCATTTTCAGGACCGCTGATCTTGTTCGCATTAATTCCGCTGGACTCTTCGAATACTGTGGTCGCAGCGACACACAGACCAAAATCCTGGGGAATCGTGTCGAACTCGGTGCTGTGGAGAACTGTCTACTCAGCACGGAATGCCTGCTGGACGCCGCAGTCGTCAACATTACCAGGAATGATCGCAATCAGCTGTTTGCCGTCGTGGTACGCCAAGACGCTACGACCGTAAGCTCAATTGATCAAGAGTCGCTAGCTGTAAAACTGATCGAATGGTGTAAAGATCGTTTGCCCGCCGCTGCGGTGCCTCAGGGGATCATCGAACTGGCAAGCCTGCCAAAAACCATACAAGGAAAATGCGACCGAAAGAAAGTGAGAGAGTTGGTTGAAAAGCATTTCGCGGACTTGGCGATATCTGTTCCCACGGAGGTTTCAGCTGTGAAATGTTCGCAGACACAGCAAGAAATATTGGAACAGCTCTGGCGCAAGGCACATCAAATATCTACCTCGGTCCCGCTCACTCCGACTGACGCTTTTCAGGCGGATTCCATCAGCGCTCTGGAATTCCTGCTGGGAATTCGCCGGCAATTAGGAGTGGAGATCACCCCAGCCGAGTTGTCTTTCCATGCATCTGCGGAAAAGCTGCAGACGCTCATTCAATCCAGGACCGCTAGTTCCCAGAACGGCGGCGCTGATCGCTGTTTGCGTCTCTCGCAACCGTTCCCGGGCCCGCCGTTATTTCTGTTGCATGGAGCCACCGGAGATTGCGCGATTTATCATGCGCTGATGGAATCATGGCAGGCTCCCATCAGCGTCTATGGCGTAATGGCTGATTACAGGCAACTACTATCACACGATTCGCTGACATTCCACGACATCACTCGCTCAGCGGTCGCATCGATCCAGAGCCAACAGCCCCAGGGGCCCTATCTGCTGGCGGGATATTCCTACGGAGGGATTTTGGCGCTCGAAGTTGCTCGCGAGTTGCTAGGTCGAGGGGATGAGGTGGATTTTTGCGGTTTAATCGATAGTTTTCTGCCGCTTCGAGCTCGCTATCCCGCCAACTGGCGGCAATGGCTACCGGCAGTGTCTAATGCACCAGTGTGGTTACTCGATGCGATTGCAAACAGGCAGCTTACGAATGGAATTGCAAGACATCGAGCCATACGAAACGATCCCACAAAGCGTATCGGAACAATCACTGCCAAGGCGGATCGTTACAAAGAGTTCATCGAGAAAATGCTGGCGGCTTACGACCAACACACGATCAGCCATGGGGCATACGCTTGTTCCGTCGGCTTATACCAAGCCCGAGTGAGGCCCCTTTTACATTCCCATCGAATGGATCGGACCTTGCAGGCTGTCACCGGTACTAAGGTATTCGTCAGGAATCTTCCCGGAAACCATGTCACGATGATGGCCCGTCCACATGTCTCGCGACTCGCCCGAGCACTCGGCGATGACCTCTCCCAAACGCTTTCAAAGCGACTGGCATCGGGTCAATAGAACGAGGCACCCATCCCTCGGAAAATGGATTTCAGTCAATTTGTATCAATTTGTATCCAAGGATGGCGACGCGAACGAACTGAGTTACGATAAGCGATCAACCGAACCCTCGCTTTTCACTCACTTCGTTTGCGGCGAGCAGTTCGATGGAATTCGAACTGGGGACCTGATCGAGTAGACAGCTATGTCCAAGGTCATGCTGGTCGAGGATGACATACCATTGGCCCAGGTGGTGCGCGACTACCTGCGACAGTACGGGTACGAAGTTCTCGTGGAACAGTACGGCGACATCGCTGCCAAACGGATCATTGCAGAGCAACCCGATGCCGTGTTGCTCGACATCAACCTGCCGAGGATAGATGGGTTTCAAGTATGTCGCCGAGTGCGCGCGGCCTATCGTGGTGTGATCATTATGCTGACGGCTCGCTCCTCCGATGTCGATGAAGTGCTGGGCTTGGAAAGCGGTGCCGACGATTATTTGACCAAACCCGTACGCCCCAATGTCCTGCGGGCTCGGTTGAGTGTTCACTTGCTGCGCAACAACACGGCGGTTTCCACTTCCGAAGACCTGTTTCAGTTGGGCCCCTTGAGAATATCCCGTTCGCGCCATTACGTCGAACTGTATGGCCAATCCATTGACCTAACAACCGCCGATTACAACTTGCTCATGCTACTCGCTCGTAATCCGGGAACCACGATTCATCGAGCAGATCTATTTGCGATGCTGAATCCCGGCGAGCTATATGATTATCGCGACCGTTCGATTGATCTGCGCATCTCGCGACTGAGAAAAAAATTGCATGATGACCCACAGCATCCCAAACTTATCCGCTCCATTCGAGGAACTGGCTATATGCTTGTACTCCCACAATGATACGCTTGTTTATCAAGTTTTCCCTATCGATCCTGCTGCTCATCCTGGGCAGTCGCTGGATGTTTTATCACTTGCTGGATCATCTGGTGTTCGACGATCGCCAGCGAGTGGTTTCAGGCTTAACCGATGTCCAGATCGGCGGACTTAAGCTAATCGCCGCAGAAATGGCCGCTGCTGATCCGGCTCTACGCGAACAGTATTGGGAAACGATTCGACAGCAGATTCATTGGCCGATTGAAGTACGACCATTGACAGAACTAAGTAGTCGGGATCAATCGCGGCTGCGCGAAACGCAGGGATTCATCTATCAATATCGCAATGACATGATCGATTATTTAGGTGTTCCACTGGAGCAGGATTCTTATCTGCGACTGGGGCCGATGGGTGATAAAGCTCCGCAAGTGATTGAGCAAGAGACAGCGAATTGGCTCCCAATGATCGTGCGGCAGTTGGCTTCCACATCCGATGTTGAGCGATTGCTGAAAGATATTTCTCGTGTCGGCAATTGGTCGCTAGGTTTACGATCGAGGGACGCTATTCCCCTGCAGGCACGACAGCGAATCGATAGCGGCGACCTCTCGGTGTTGTTCGTATCTCAAGGTGACTACTTCGTCGTGACTCCACTGGAGCAGCGAACGGAATTGCTTTGTTTGGGACCACTCACCAAAGTTAAACAGAAGGCGTCGCGAGTCCTAACTGCCACCTTGGTGATCGCGTTTGGACTCATGGTGGCGGCGACGAGTTGGCTAGTCTATCGAGTGGCCACGAGATTCGCTCGCATCGAAGCGGCGGCGAGAAAGATCGCTGATGGTCGTCTGGAAGTGCGCGTGGATGAATCGATCGCAGGTGAGTCGCGCGTGCTCGCTCATGCCTTTAATCTGATGGCGACTCGAACAGAGTCGTCTTTACGAGCCAAAGATGAAATGTTGCAGATGATCTCTCACGAGCTGCGTACGCCGTTGGCACGACTGCGATTTGCCGTTGAAATTCTTGAGAATTCACCGGATCCGGAAACCCGGCACTCGCGACTGACGATGATCCGCCAGTCTATCGACAACCTCGATTCGATCGTGGATGAAGTTCTTTACTATGTCCACAATGACGATGCTTTTTTCTCGAAGTACCACGAGTGCATAGATATCAGGGCGAGTATCGAACCCATGATTCATGGAATTCTGGAGGAACGACCTGAGTTGAAATTCGAATGGCTCGTGGCGGATCATCCTCCGACGGTGGACGTCTATGCGGATCGAATGTCGTTTCAGCGAGTGATTGGTAACCTGTTGTCCAATGCGGCACGTTATGCGAAGTCGACCGTGAGAATTCATGTCTATGCTGCCCCGACTTCCGCTCCCCATGAAGCGAGCCATGGCCGTGGTAGCAATCAGATGGGAATCGACGTTGAAGATGATGGACCGGGAATCACCGAATCGAAAAGAGAGGAGGTCTTTTCGCCTTTTGTGCGTCTTTCCACTCCGTCCGCACGATCTGAGTCCTCGCAATCTCCGCCTGTCAAAGATCGTTCGGAATCGAGTTTCGAAGATCATGATCGCTTACAAACCGATGCTGTTCCGCATGCCGGGCTTGGCCTGGGACTCGCAATCGTCGCGCGCACACTCAAGCAATATGGAGGCGCGGCATGGATCGAACAGGGATCTCTCGGGGGCTGCTTGGTACGCACTCGCTGGCCAGTTTCGCGCGCCGACGAATGACCGCGACGGAAGTGGCCTGAACCGCTGCCGCTTCCTTCGTGTCTTCGCACTTGTGAGTGAGGCAGTCAATTGCCTCGAGTCCAGACATCACGCACACCAAGGATTAGTTGGTTCCTGTCTGCGGATTCCTTGCAGCCGCAGGCTGTGCTCGCAACATTTTCAGATTCGCATCGGCGAAATGCTTACCCATCAGCGCGAACGTTTTCGCACATCCGAGGTAGTGATAACCGGCATTGGATGCACCACGTTTCCAGAGCGCAACTTCGGCTGGCGTGATAAGATCGGCTTCAAATTTTTTCAGATATTCCCGCTTCTCCTGATCGGTCATTTGACCAGCGGCATTGGCATAGTCCTTGTGCTTGCTGTTCAGGTAGTAATCCATCTGCCGCACCTTGCCGTACTTCTCTTCGATGGCGCCGAGTTCTTCTGACCAAAAGGGCGCGGTCGGCACGGCGGTCACGTTGCCCTTGAATTCTGGCAGCAACGACGGCGCAGTCATCGCCTCACGGAAAGCGACGATGTCCTGGTTCGCATTCATGCCACCCACCCCCATCACACCGATGACAAATGGCATTTTTGGCGCGCCAAGATCCTTGCGCACATCGCGGATGAAATGTCCGAGTACCTCGCTGTATTTTGCAAACCGATTTGTTCCGCTACCCTTCGGCACCTCGGGATAGGTGTGATGATCCACCATGTCATTAAAACCTTGTAGCCAGATGAACCCGGCAATCTCATAGCCCGCTGCGGGATCATAAGCTGGACAGACTCGCTGAGGATCAGCCAGCACGCGTTTCACATGCTCCACCATGAAGCGATAGAAGCGACCCGTATCCTGCTTCTTATCCGTCAGCCACTGGTTTATGTCTTTAGGAATGCCATGGCCGGGTGGGCCATAGTAAAGTTTTTTCTGATAATCATTCAGCTCATAAGGCCCAGCACTGGGAGGACGGAAATCAGTGTGGAGGCTCCTTCCTCCCCAGGCGGTCTTGATGATCAACACAGGCTCTTGAATCGCGGCCTCCAGCGTGAGGCCAAATGTAAACTCCGGGCCGATTTTGCCATTCGATTTCATCGCGTCGTCGCGTGCACCAAAGCCAGCGGTCAATTTGCCGGTGCCTTCACCATTGGCACTGCCATCGTATTTTCCCGTGAAGTACGACATCCAGACGTGGTCACAAAAGCGCGGCTGACCATCATCACCCCGCATCATTTTCAGTAGCGGAGCGGTCGCTGGATCGTCGCCGATGTAATCGAACGTCTCGATACGAGCATGTCCCTCCATGTTCGACTGCCCGGCCAGAATGAAAACCTTGAGCGGCTTTTTTTTCGCTTCCGGCACAGCGTCGGCCCCCAGGCCGTGAACAGGTAACGCCGTGACAAGCAGGAGGATGAAAGCACAAAGTCGGATTTGATGGCGCATGATAGAACTCGGTGTTAGAAGATCAAGAAATGAGCTATGGATGCAAATTTACTTCAGTCGACGCACGTCCGGTCGCTCGATCGCCGCTTCGATCTTGGTGATGGTTTCACGCACGGCAGCCGCTTTTTGCAGGCTAAGGTTTTTTGGGAAATCCGGCTCTCGCTGCTCAAAGTATTCCGCGGCCTCGCGCAGTTTTGGCAGAGCGACCTGCGCGTGAGCGCCGTATGGATCGAAGAGCGGTAGAATTTGCCGAATTCGCTCTTGGCTGGCCCACGGATTCTGGGTCACCACATAGTCGGCGATCGCCGGGATGCCCTCCTCAATCCTATGCGCGGAGAGCAGTTTGAGACCGGCCAGGCGTACTTCGTCGGCAAACATCTCGCCGCTCGGTGCGGGCTTCACGATCGCCTCGCGAATTGCAGGAAGTAGCGGCTCAATTTCTTCAAATGTCAAACGCGAGTAGATGCGGCTGACCTGCCCTCGAGCCTGGCCGTCCTGATTCTGCAGTCCACGCGCGACGGCGACCCGTAGTTTCTCGCGATCAACGCCTTCGAGTTTCTGGGCGTCCGTCAGCATTTTCCCGAAGACCGCCGCGCACAGGTAACGCTGCTCCATGGCGCGTGGGTCGTCTAGACCCGGTGTGCGTGCGATACGGTCGAGGATATCGGGCAAGGCGGGTAGTGCAGACTTGCCGATCGCCGCGAGTGCCTCCGCTGCTTTGATGCGCAGCCATAGATCATCAGCGGTGAGTGTTTGTCGCAGCGTCGCCACTGCGGGAGCGGCCTGTCCCTGCAGTTGGATCAGGGCCTGGCATGCACCATAGCGGGCTTCGATGTTTGAATCGCCCAGCAGCTCGATCAAAGGAGCAACCGAAAAATTCTTGCGTCGACCGATAGCCATCGCGGCACGTTCGCGCACGACAGGCGACCAATTCCCTAGCCGTTCCAGCAGTTGCTCGTTGCTCAACGAATCGTAGTAACGGTAGCGGTCCTTGTTGCTCCATCCGCGACCATCCGCGATCACGGCTTGAGCTGTGGCGGTATCCATAGGTCGCATCGGTATGGATTTTTTTCCAGTGAAATGAATCTTCTTCCGTGGTGCCGCATACGCCAGCAAGTAGGCTCCGGAGCAGTCCCAGCCCGCATAGCTGTCATTTCCATGTTCCGGTGGACCTTGATGTGGGAAGCTGCCGTCCCACTGTCGCGCGAGATCGAAGTACCACTCGCCAAATTCGCCCATCCAGGCGCCCGTAGCGTGAGGCCCGGCGTGTGCCACGCCCGGCAAGGCCCATAGCATGTTAAAAAAGTTTCCGGTGTGACCCGTGTCACGCTCCGGCCCGTAGGACGCGAGGCACATGCGAGTGAAGAACTCGGTGCCCGCGGGCTCGCCAAGCAAATTGAACAACACCGAGGCCATACCACATTTTCCATTGTCCTCGTGATTCTCGATCCAAGGTTGGTGGTCGCCATACGGGATGGCACCCTTACCGATGTAGAACCGTAGTAATCGCACGCTCCGTTCGATCGCCAAGTCAATCGCTGGATCCTGGACGCCGGCCTCACGAGCCAGCACGAGCGAAATCGTCAGGGGTACACCCGGAGAATTCATCATTCCATAGCCACCAAGTCGTCCGTCGGTACGCGCAAACCCATGTCCCCAGGAGCCGACAGCACTTTGACCGTTCGCCGACTCACGTGCGAGTCGGCTCAGGCCGGGCATCACGGACTGGTCGCCGGTCGCAATCACATACTCGGCCAGCAGCATCGTCACATAGCCATAGTGCCATGTCTGCATGCTGCGCGATGAAAACGCTGCCGCCCATTCAGCTTCTTTCTTGACGAGTGGCAAGTAGGCAGCGTCGCCACTGGCCAGTAATGCCAGCGCATTCAAGGAACGCGGAATGGGATCCTGATTACCATAATCCGCATGACTCATGCGCGCCGCGAGTGACTTGCATCCCTGTTCCAGAATGCGCTGTGACTTCGGACAGTCAAAGGGAGCTGTCGGCGAGTAGCTTCCCATCACGGGCAGTTGTAGCGTAACCACTTCCGTTTTTCCGGCTCGCCAACGCAGGAGTCTCAGTTGACCATCGCCAGCCTCGATCTCTGCCGCAGTAAGCGCCCGCCCCATTTCCGTGCGTGGATCAGTCGAAAACATCCTCTCGCCGATCCCCAGAATCACATCACCGACCGCGATCAGGCCGTCGGCAGGCGACTTTGCCGCCACCTTCGTAATCATGATCTGACGGGCATCACTTGTTACGAGTGTGTCGCAATGCATCCAGCCACGTAGCCCCGTGGCACCCAGGTTCCAGTCATGGTTTGCCTGCGCTGGAATCCTGTCGCCCTTCGTAAAGTCTGGAATCACCACCTTTTCAGCAGCCATCGCCCTCGCCCAAATGCCCGGCCACTCCGCGCCGATCATTAAAGCACCGGCAGCGGCGAAGCACAGAGTAAAGAACCAGCGGATGAGAGTTTGCATGGGAGGGGCCAGGAGGGTGAGATTGAAAGGAACCAGAGTCCGGTGATCACCTTGCTTGCAGGAATTACTCCAGCAATGTGTGGACCGTAGCTGGAACACCATACCGACTCCTTCCGCAGCCTCGCAATCTGTCTAGTGGCCACTCGGAGGGGATGATCGTTCCGTCTGAACAGCTAGCACCTGTAATATCAAGATGACGAGGTATCGAGCTACCAGCACGGCTCATCGGCCGTTTGGCACTGTCGACGAGCATAATCACGCGGATTAAGATGCGTCGCGGTGATGTCCCATCAGCTCCACATTGAGTCGTGCGTCGAGGTTCGTTCAATTGGTGCTATCTGCCGCCACTCAGTTGGTCACATCGGCTTCCCATTCGAAGTTCTTCTGAGACATGAATAGTGATCCCCCGCCTGCCTACGCTGATCGCCCCTGATTTTTTGGGCGTTATTCAACTTACATTCGTCTCATGCTTTGTCGGATCCGCCTGATGCACCTCCAAAGGAATCCCTCGCTCTGATTCTGGTGTGGAAAAGGTTTGTTGGGAATCGGCTTACCAAGAAAGGCACCGAGCTTTTCAAAGCTATCGTTTTGCGTCAGGTCAAGTATCAACAGATCGTTGGGCCGATTTGCAAAGTACTCGCAAGCCGTTCGATTATGGCTGCGATATTTCTCACGAAAAATCGTCTCATCGAAGGTCGTTGTTCCGTAGAGCTGCAGATGCATTTCACGAATGACATCCCGCTGATTGACATTGTCCCAGTCGAATTTTCGCGCACCAGTGGAAAACAGCCATTGAGCACTCTTAATCCACTTCTCCTCATCGCGAATCGTAAGAATAAACTTGCTCATCGGCTGCCGTTGGTCCAGCTCTTGGTACAGCAGTGGGATGGGGTTGTCCGCAAATCCGTCAAACTCGTTGAGGGTGGGATGATTTAGGTCGTAAAACAGCTCACTGGGAAAATGCCGCGACTTGATGTTGAGGATGTTCAATGCCTGCACCAGCGAGGAGGTCCCAGTGCGCTGCATCCCGATTCCAAATACTTTCATGAGATCAATGTTCCTTGGGAGACTGGAACGGCAGGGTTCCCGTTGTCATTAGCTCGAAATGAAGCAATTCGACTGCGTCCTTGGGTTGGATCGCGTCGGAAGTTGAACATCATCACAGGCTGCGAACACTTCGGCGAAACATTACTTCAAACCCGGTAGCCAGCGACACAAACGGGCCCACACATTACGACTACTTCTCCACAGATGACGTTTTAAATAACTCCGCAGATAACAAGTGATGTTCTTTGTGAGGGTAAAAATCGACCAGTCCGCGCTGGCCATCGGTGACAACCACGCAGTTTTCGACAATATGTTTTCTGGATTCAATGGCGGCCGCAAATCGAATTCGATTATTTTTCAACGCACAGGTTTAGCCTCAACCGCCACTACCAAATCAGCTTTGAAAAGATAGTACGGAAGGTCATCGCCATTATTTGCCCCAATGATATGGTCATTCGATCAATTGATCGGCTGGCGAAGGAGCGAGGCTAGTACGTCCTCACCTATTCATGCCAGGAATTCCCTGATCGGTCCGACTTGCGGCAGCTTCTTGCTTTCGAGCGCCATATCAAGATCACCAAAATGTTTAATGGGATTTCCGTATGCATTAAGGATCGTGGTGTACCAATTGCCAAGCGTTTTGTGACCCGTTTCGCCGTGTTTGGGAAGACGAATGTAACGGCCGGCGATATCGAGCTTCGCATTGCGGCCCGAAAAGACCATGAACGGCCACTCGTTTCCGTTGCTGTGATGCGTTTCGCCATTATCGGCAAAATACAGAATCATGGTGTTATCGAACATATTTCCATCGTCTTCCGGGACTGCTTTCAGACGCGAGATGATCGTATCGACGAGCTGCATATGCTGCGTTCGGACGGCCTTTCGAATTTCCAGCGCCGAGAGATTTCCGAAGCCTTTTCCGTGTCCCACATCATGCAAGTTCACTGGTGTATTCTCGACTCCCGGTAGCCCGGTGTACGGCGTGCCGAGCTCGTCGACCGTAAACGCCACAACATTCGTCATACCGGCGATGAGTGTCGAGAGAAGGATTTCCACGTGCCCGCGTTGGCGGTCGATCGTGGTCAAGGAGTCGGCCAGATACTTAGGATCCAACTGCGGAAGATTCCGGCGGATTGCCTCCGCCATGCCGTCGACCTTTTCATTGCGTCGCCGAAGGTCGTTAACAGCTGCGGCGTAGTTCGCCACTTTCGCTCGTTCACTGCCCTGTAGTTCAGCTGCCAGAGAGGATTCGTTTCCGGCAGTAAACTCGAGCAGTTTACGTTCGAGCGTGTATCGCGATTGAGCATCTTTATCGGCGGCCACGGATTTGAAGAGCTCGCGCAGCGCGACCTTCGGCGATCCAAAGGCGTAGTTAGGCTGCCCTGCTCCTCGCGCTGAGAAACCAACGTCGATCCCTTCGATGTTGCCACGGGCGTTTCCGCCGCCGTCTGGAAAGCAAGCGAGTTCAATGTGCTCGAATGGAGACGGAAAAAGCCGCGCCAGTTCGAAATCGACGGTGGCCCATTTGATGGAACTGAGCCGCTCGTTTGCTTTGTAAACCCCCAACGAAGACTGCCAGGTATGGTGCCCCGTGGTGCACATCATGCCCGAAAGCCCCTGCAAAATCGTGAGACTGTTTTTGTGTGCGTCGATTGGCTGCATCCAATCGGGAAGTTCGTGCTGAGGTAACTCAACGCTGAACGCCTGTTTGGCTCGTTCTCGAGCGGATTCATCCGCCGATAAGGACGGCGGAATCATCACCTCGGGAAACAATCCGTTGCCTTTATGCATGAAAATAAAGCGTCTGGGAGCCTTTCCCGTCACGGGTGCGCCGACGACCTCACGCAACCACGGAGCCAGCATGAACCCACCACCGGCCAGGGTGGAGGCACGAAGGAAATCTCTTCTTTCAAACATCGTACGCTGTTCCGTTCTATTTTCGATACATGAAGGAATCGGATGTCAGCAGTGACACAATCACCGCTTGGAAACTTCCACCACTGGCGACGTATACCCGGTCGGCCTCGATGAGCGTTGGGGAATCGCTGAGCATTTCGTTACGTCCCATATAATAGCGGAATGCATGGCGAATGATCGACTGCCGCACTCGTTTTGATTTTGCCAAACGGTCAATCATCTCGAAGGCGTCCTTCACCTCTCCATCAATCCCCACTTCGCCCGTCCCAGTGATTTCGCCAGAGGTAGAAAAGAGAGCCGTCTTATAACGGTTACCAGCGTTCTTGGTCGTCCCGCGGGCGATCACGTTTTCGGGGTGCTCCAAGCTCTCCTCCCTGCGGAAACGCCCAAAGTCGTCGAACGCTTCGAACGGTATACCCAGTGGATTCATTCGCACATGGCATTTCCAGCACTCCTGCTTACCCGTTACCAGCTGAAGCCGATCGCCCAAGGTTTTGTGCGGATCATCGGGAATCTTCGCATCGACGGTGATGGGAACATCGGGGATGCTGCCGGCGAGTAGCTTTTCGCGAACCCATTTTCCGCGGCGTACGGGGTCCGTGGCCGTATTCGCGGAATGGGCAATCAACCAAGCGGGGTGTGTCAGGATGCCTTTGCGATTCGGCATGACAAACGGCTGAACGGGCTCATAATCGAAAACTTCTTCCTGCCCGTAGGTAGCTTCAGTCGGAGTCTTGGGAAAATTGTAAAAGGGTGAATGCCAGAGTCGATTGCCATGTGCCCAAGGAAAGGTAGTGAAGGGGCGTCCGCCGCGTCCGAACGTATCTTCGAATAACGTCATCAGACGCACGAGATCCGTTTCATGTACCCCGCGTCCCTTTCCTTTCAAGAGTCGTGGATCGACATGCTCCTTGAGCAACTCGGCATGGTCCGACACAACTTGATCGGGATTCTCCCGCCAATTGGTGTTTTTGAGCTGGTCGTAAACAGTCCGCCAGCCGGCGATCAGCTTCGCCCCTTTCTCATTATCCATATTGTGATACATGAAGAAGCGATCGGTGGTGAGGAGCGTTTCAAAGACGTTGCGATCTGTCTCCAAAATGTGCGCCACGACTCGATCGGCTTCCACTACAAGAAAGCCCGGAGTGCCGAAGGTACCACGGTCAGGAACGCGGTAAACGCCGTCGCTCCGCTGACTGTCCTTAAACACTCGAACCGCCATCGGATAGCCGAAAAAATCACGAAAAAATCGGATGATCTTGGGATGCGAATGTGTGTAGTAGTCGCCGTAATGTTCACTACTGAGCGCCGGATCAATCGACCCTCGGTTGTAGGATTGATCAGCCAATAGGCGACGTACCTCGCGCTCATAATCCTCCTTCGTAACGAGCCGTCCTTCTCGCGCGCTGGACTTTAAAATCGCATCGGGGCCCATATCGCCCAGCGCATATGCAATTGCGACAGCCGCTTCCTGCGGGGCGAGCTTTTTGCGCCCAGCTTCATCGGCCGGGCCGGCACCGAATTCCATCCGATATAGAAACTCGGATTCCAACAGGACCGCCTGGAGCATTTGCCGCAGTCCTTCCGTGTTGCCAGCGATTTCGATCGCAGCGGAAGTTAGCTCGGTGTATCGCCGTAATTCATCGTCAGTCGGCGCTCGCTGCAGGACTCGTTCGAACTGGGTCATGACCGCCGCTTGGATTTCTTCGGTCGTGGGAGCCTCCTTTTTCACAACGATCGCCTCGAAAGCTGTCGGCGTGAGGGGCGAAAAACGATCCGCTTTATTCTCCCATTCATCTGCCTTGATTTCACCGTTTTTCACGCGTGCGGCGCGAAGCTGCTTTTTTGATATCCATTCCGCATTGCCCAGCATGGTGAGCAAATGGCCGCCGTTTAAAACGGCCAAATCGTAGTCCCGTACGCCCGCATGTTCGGGGAGCGTAACGGGGCTTGTTAAGCCGCGTAAGCCGTTCTTATTACCTTCGCGTTGACGTGGTTCCAGAGCGAAAACATCAAACACGCGCTGCAGAAAAATCTGCGGACTCACCAACCACCGCCGCGCCGGACTGTAGGGTTTCTCTTGCACGCTACCATCAAACAGTTTGGTATGATCAACCCAATTACCCGCCTCGGGTGATCGCGCCTTCTGATCAAGTACCGAGGCCTTGCTGGCGCGTAGGGAACGCTGCACCCAAGCCAGAAGTAGCTGTTGATCGTCGGCGGAGGGCTGCAACGCATCGACCGGAGGCATCAGACCGAAAAACAGTTGAGTCTCCATCTGTTTCAAAACATGGAGAAACGGCTCTTTTTCTAAATCTCCCAGCGCATCGAGTCGCACATTGCCTTCGTGCGTTTGCCGGCTGTGACACTCGCCGCAGTATTTAACCAGCAGCGGTTGGACCTCAACCATGTTTGATTGCTCGTCACTCATCTCCCGGGCAACTGCCGGTTGGCTAGACTCTACTCCGAAGATCAAACCCGCCAGCGATAGCGCAAAAAGCAGATGAACGACGACGGCAGATTGGTATCGCAGGAAATCGATCATGCTTGAATCCCAGAGGGGTGATGAAGAATCAGCGGAGGGCGATCATGGGGGCTTCATCGACCGACTGCAGTACCGCTGAAACCCTACCTGATCATAACGAACACAATGCTGGCATGCAGTGAAACAGTGCTTGTTTCCGGAAAAATGTGTTCATCTGGGATTTTCGTCGGAATTGCGCTGAAGATGACGTTATCGATTCGTAAGACAACTTTTAGGGGTGTCAGTGTCGGCCGTGCGATCAGGGCCTCCAAAGTGCGACTGAAGAATACTGCCCGGGTGGGAAGGATGTTGCGGTTCGTCCAATTTTCGATGGCTGATTTTGGGTTTACCGGTAGTAATTAGGCAAGGAGAGTAGGATGCGCGATGACGATTCCTAAAAAACAGTCAGCCAACGAAGAAGATGACCCGTATCAAACGTTTATGCGGTTATTAACGCGTCACGACGGCGCCTTGCGGTACTTTGTGCGTACTTTGTTGCCGACTTGGGATGATGTGGATGAAGTGATGCAGGATGTCAGTGTCGCGGCCTGGATAAAGTTTGATCGGTTTGATCCTCAGACCGACTTTGCGCGCTGGGCCGCGACGATTGCGCGTTACGAGGTGCTCAATTATCGACGCACCAAGGCTCGGGATCGGTTGGTCTTCGACGAGGATTTAATCTTGCTTATCGCGGAGGAATGCCAAGAGGAATTCGGGTCAGGCGAGGAAGAGCGCCAAGCCTTGGACGGCTGTCTTGACAAGCTGCCGAGTCAGCAGCGCGAACTTTTGCTGCGAGCCCACGCCGAGGGACAAAAGATCAAACTGATGGCGGAGGAGATTGGCGTTTCGCCCAATGCTCTTTATAAGACATTAAGTCGACTGCGGCTGACACTGTTGCGGTGCATCGAGGACACGTTAGCACGAAGGGCGAGTGAAAGGGGGCGGAGATGAACGAACCCGCTGGTTGGCAGTGGATCGAAGCTTGGCGAAATGGGACTATCAGCAAAGAAGAATTTACCGCGTTGCAAAACCTGCTGCGGGAGGATTCAGATGCGAGGAGAACACTGCGCAGGTATATGGCGATGGAGACCGCGCTTCACGATCGTGCGGAAACTCGGGTGCTCCTGTCCCAGTCTCAGCCCGCCAACGACACGGCGCCTTTGCTGTTAGTCACTGCTCCCGACTCGCGATTCCTGACGCGAACCGTCGTTGGGTGGTCGACGGCTGCCGTATGCGTGCTCGTGGCTGGTCTCGTGTGGTTCACCAGCCCTACCGCAAGGCCGAAGCGACCACTGATGGTCGAGACCGAGCCGCAAATCGATGGCGACCGTGAGTCGGGGCGCCGCACTACGGCAGTCGTTTCGACGATCGCCCAGCAACGTGCGCACCTGCTGGCTTCGGCCCCGGATGTATTGCACCTACAATTAGTGAGCGACGAAGGTGGATACGTAGCTCAGGAGACGGGCGGAGACATTGTGTGGAGCAGTGCAAGGCAGCTCGGCTTTCTGCGATTGCGAGGCTTGATCGGTGATGTCCCGACGCAACGTCAGTATCACATCTGGATTGTCGGTAGCGATATTTCGGGCAACGAGCTCATTAATGGCGGCATCTTTCCCCTCAATCCGAGCACGGGTGAAGTGATATTGCCGATTCAGGCAAATCAATTCGTGCAGCAGCCAAAGATGTTTGTCGTCAGCGTGGAGCCTTCGGGGGGAGGTGCCGCCTTGACTGCGCCGCTGCTGGCCAGGGCGGATACCGCTGGACCGTGAATCGAATCATGTTGAAATACGAATTGCCACGGGAGTAACACCGCCATGCACACCGACGCAACTCACCGCTACCTGTTACGGCTCCGAGTGCTCTTGGGAGTTCTATTGAGCGTGACACTGATTGGAGTCCCCGATGTAGTCCAGGCCGTCTGCGGTCTTGATGGCGCGGCCCTGGAATCGATTCGCAGTGTCGCTGATCCTCAAGCGATCCGGGCGCTATCGCAAAAAATCCATCAGTATGGCACCTGCTCGATTTGTCATCTCGCCAGGTTTGGGGGACCGCGTAATCAGTACGGAGATGCCGTCAATGCACTACTCACCCTTCGCGACCGTGAGGATCTGATGCGGCAACGGGAGGTTGGTCGACGACTGAAGGATGTCCTGGCAGACCCCTCCTTGCCCGATTCACCGACCTTCGGTGAGTTGTTTCAGTTGGGACGATTTCCCGCCCAATCCTTGGCGAATCAAGAGCCGCCGTTTCCGAAAGTCGCTCGTCGGGAATCCGTGCGTGTCACGGCAGAGCAGGCCAGGGAACTCGTGAAGAATGTGGAAGCCGAATCCCGCTTTGGGATTCTTCAACTTAGCGACACCCCTGAAATTACACGGGAGGTGGCCCAGGAGCTGGCCGAATTTCGGGGCGAGACGTTGATGCTGGGGATCAAGTCGCTCTCCCCGGAGGTGGCTACAGCGTTGGTGAAAAGTCGAGCCGAAAACGTCTGGTTGCATTCCGTGGTTTCCCTCTCTGCGGAAGCCGCCGATATCATGGCGAATCTACCCGGTCACCTCTATCTCACAGCCTTAGTTGAACTTGATTCTTTGCCGTTGGCTACGAAACTTGCCTCCCGGCCGGGGGCCTTATCATTCCCGTACCTCAAGGAATTGAAACCGGAGATCGCTGCCGCACTGGCGAAGAAAGAACGAAGCCTAACGCTTGCCGGCCTGACTCAAATCCCGGCGGAAGTTCAGGAGAGAATCGCCAACACTGCTGGTAATCTGTCGCTTCCCAATCTGCGTTCGATCGAAGTAGCTGCCTTGGAGGAGAAGCTGGTGGCGGGCGTCGTCCTGCTTCCACAGCTCGAAAAGCTGACGCCGAAAATCGCAAAGCGGTGCACTCAGGTCAAAGGGGCCGGAAGTTTCTTTGGTGGGGTCTACTTGCCGCTCTCCGCGATCACACCGGAAGTGGCCGCCGCGTTTAGCGAAAGTCCGAATCGAATCAACCTGATTCTGGTCGGCAGCGGCCCAATCTCTGATCAGGCTTTAACGGTTCTGATGGGGGCCGGAGCCAATCTCGTGTTGCAGGATGTCGAGACGCTTACCGTAGCGCAAACGCGGATCATTGCTACAGCCTTCAGTAGTCCAGTCGCCACTCCAGGAGCACGGACTGGTCTTCGATCGCTCCTGCCAAACCTCCGACGACTGGATTCCCCGATCCTCGCGGAAATACTCGGTCCGGCTGGGTTTCCTGGTGTTACGACGATTTCGACTGAGGCTGCCGCAGCGCTCGGTAGCTTGCCGGATACTGAGCTCAAGCGGTCCGACGGGACCGTCGAAGTACGTCCCAGCGGTGAACTCAATTTTCCCTTACTGGAGGAGCTATCGCCGGACATCGCGCGACTGCTGCTGAAGAAACGTTGGCTATCGATTTCGTTTCCATCGCTGCAGGAAGTTTCGCTGGAGACCATCCGCCTAATGGCGCGACAAACCTATCGATTGAATTTGGGCATCTCCGTGTTGCCGCCCGAGTTTGCCGACGCCTTCGCGGAGATGCCTACCAATTCGACCGCGGGTGGAGGTTTTATTCTGTTTCCAAATGTGACGGATCTCTCACCCGAAGCGGCGCGGATTCTCGTGAAATCACTGAACCGCGGTGTGGAAGGTCAAGGTTATACGAAGGTTAGCAAGTCACCCAAGTTATACTTGGGTGGTGATCTTGGTTTCTCCGGCAGTGGCTTCCCAAGGCTTTCTCCAGAGTTAGCGGCGGAACTGGCTAAGTATGAAGGGGTACTCGCAATTCAAGGTTTGGGGCAACTGCCAGCTCAATCCGCTGCTGCTTTGGCCGCATATCCGGGTCCGTATTTGATTCTTTCCGGGCCCGCCGCAGAAAAACTCTCACCGGAGGTGGCTGAGTCGCTGGCGAGGGTCTCGGGAGTGCTGCAGATCCAATTGAGACATCTCGACTCCGTTCCACTCGCCCAGCGATTTGCACAGCAGATCAACTGGACACTCTACAACCTTGAAACCGTCTCTCGGGAGGCTGCTCCGGCGCTCAGTCAGTACAAGCAGTTCTTCGATCTGCGAGCCCTGAAGGTGCTGGATTCGCCAGAAATGGCACGGCGATTCGTGGAAGGGACCACAACAGCCAGCTCTGTCACCCTCCCCGCGCTGCTGACACTCTCGTCCGATGCTGCGACCATCCTCGGGACAGGTTCCAAACCTCTCTACCTAGGACTGACCGTGCTCGATTCACCAGCTGTAGCCCGTGCGTTAGCCAAGTCGCAGCGGGGCGTCAAACTGACTCGGCTTCGCGCCGCAACGCCGGAGGTGATGGCCATCCTGCAGGACGCCAAGGCGATTGAAACACCACCGTTGGAATCGATTTACGTGTTGCCCAAAAGTCTGCTCGATTGAACGGAAAGGATGCTGCGATGTCGTGGAGGGCGTGCTTACGAGTTTGTGTCTGTTTTTTTGTGCTGATGTCGTGTGCAAACCCAGCTGTCACCGCGATTCCACAAGACATTAAGGACGATCGAATCGGCGAGCTCGTTCAGCAGCTTGGGGACAACTCCTATCTCGCTCGCCAACGGGCTGCGGAGGAGTTGCTGAAAATCGGTATGCGAACGAAGCCAGCGCTGTTTGCTGGTATGAGGAGTGAAGATCTTGAAATTGCTTCGCGTTGTCGCCGCCTGTGGTCGGAGGTGCGGATTAATACGGGGTGGCAACAGTTTCGAGACGTCGTTGGCGACTCGCCGGTATCACGCGATCTGTATGACCAAATGTTCTTAGCCGCACCAGCCGTCTGGTATGAGCTTGCGGAAACTCCCAGATCCGCGGACGTGCTCTTCGAAGAGCGGCGGGTGCAGTTGCAAGAGATGCTGAAAGAAAAGCAAGCCGACTACTGGGTGGGAGCATTGGCGAATCTTCTCTACTTTGGAGTTCGCGTCAAAAAAGAACTTCCTCAACAGCCACTGGCGGGCGTGGATAACCTTCTCAGTACCGGTCGGTCCCAACAGGCACTGGCCGATATCGAGCCACTTCGTGCGCTGTTGGACTTATGGACACGCGCGACAAGGGTTGACGGCCCCGCCTTCGATCGTTTGCTGGTTGCCCTCCGACAACGAAGTCCCGAGGCCGCCGAACTCGCTCGCAAGATTCTTGGTGACAGGGAAACTCCCGTCAAACAGCGGCAATATGCCTTGATTGCACTGGCCAGTTCGCATAGTCCCGAGGATGAAAAGCTCATCGAGGACGCTCTTAACGATTCATCTTCACTTGATGTCCTGTTCACAAAGGGACTGATCATCAAGACCCAATTGAGAGACATTGCCCTGGCTGTTCAAATCAAGCGTAATGGCCAAAACCCCGCTGATTTTGGTTTTAACTATGTGCGTCTGGATGACAGCGAAACCTATTCCCCATCCTCTCTCGGGTTCCAGAATTCGATCGAGCGAGACGCGGCCTTTGAGAAGTGGTCAGCATTTATCAAGCGTGAGGTACCTCAAAAGAGACCCTAGCAGCCATCGTGTTGATGCGAAAAACGGTGGCTTTTTCGCAGGCTAGTTACCACTTGCGGCGGCGGCATCGACCTCTACCGCGCAGGCTCAAAGGCGATGATCAGCGATGACCATCTTGATCAAACTCAGGCCTGGTGATGTTTGAGCCATGTGATCCACTACCGAATTGAATTAGGCGAGTGCCACGGCGAATGGACTCTGGAAGCCGTGTTTGATCGCCGGTGAAACTACCATCTCAAAAGCCATCGTCTGGATGTTCAGGTTCATAGGGGGAGTTCAGCAGTGGCTGGTTTTTGCCGGAATCGCCTTCACCCCCTGCGCTTGGCCTCGTCTGTTACAGGAATCTTCGGCCCTCGCGTCACTCGCATCTGCAGCAGGTCGACACCCAGTGAAAATGTCATGGCGAAGTAGACGTAACCTTTGGGGATCTTTTGATGGAATCCTTCAGCCACCAGTAGTGTGCCGATCAAGAGTAAAAACGCCAGTGCCAGAATCTTCAAGGCAGGATGTCGTTCAATGAAAGTCACGATCGCTTTCGAGAACAGCAGCATTACGATAACCGAAATCACAATCGCTCCGATCATGATGATGACGGGCGACTTTAGCCCCTCTGTCATGCCGACCGCCGTAATGACAGAGTCGAGTGAAAACACAACGTCGATGATGAGCACCTGCATTAACACGGTGCGTAACGAGATGGCGGCAGGCATGGCGGATTCTGTTTTGGTCGCTGCCTCCACCTTGTGATGGATTTCATAGGTCGCTTTGCCCAACAAGAACAGACCGCCGCCAATCAGGATCAGATCCTTGCCCGAAAAGTCGATGCTGAAGAGTGTGAAGAGCGGCTGATTCAACTGCATGACCCAGCCAATCGCGAGTACCAGAATCGCTCGCGAAACCACCGCCAGGGAAAGTCCCAAACGCCGCGCTGTATCACGCTGCGATGCTGGCAGCTTGCCCGCCAGAATCGCAATGAAGATCACGTTGTCGATCCCTAAGACAACTTCTAGTGAAGTCAACGTCAGCAGCGCAATCAGAGCTTCCAGAGTAAACAAGTCCATCATGAATCGGTGGTTTCCGCTGTTTGATAGGTTTCCCACTGGGCGCCGTACAACAACTCAACTTACCGCAACTCACGGCTGTATCATGCAGCTCCGTGACGGTTGCGGTGATCGGTTGTGCATGAAACCGCTTGGTGATCAACAACTCGCGGTCCACTCCAGCTGGGGTCTGAATACCGCCGCTTCAACCTACTTTGCGGCGTCGCTGATCCGCAAGTAGACGATCCAGACCAATCGGAAGCTAATTACCCGCCAGCCCCATCACGCTGATCAGGGCCAGCGAAGCTTGCGGCCGGATCACCACGACGGTCTCGCTGCGGTTGTTTTTTCTTCCGAGCGGTCTGCTGGCTCAAGGCATAAGCCGCTCGATTCGCGACTCGATGAATCAAGGCCAACATGCTTTCATCTTGGTCCTCGATTACAACCGGTGCCATTCGCCTGAGATGCAGCACGCAGCGGCACTGCTTGTCCACGCCTCCGCGCGGCCCGTTGGTGTCTTCAATAAAGAGGTAAATCTGCTTGAGGCGATGGGCAAATCTTCCGAGCGAATCGGTCAGGATGCCTTCGATATCATGATCACCAAAATCAGCCCTCGATCCGCTACCAAATCGAACTGCGAAGTTCACGGCTAGTCCTCCAGTGCTGTTGAAGTTGTCGATGAATCGTCCCCACTAGGGCGTAAACCGTACTGCGAAGCTGTCGTTAAATTGAATCTTTTGTCAGATCGCATAAGTATTATCTAACTGTCCGTGGCATCCGTTAGAACGCTAAGTTGCCACCGGCTGCAGCATTCGTGCGGATTTTCCCGGTCCAGTGGCGTCCAATCGTGACAACTGCGGAACTGAGTTGTGGCGAGGTGGGTGGCGTCCCGGTTTAACGTGTTATCGGTTAGGCTTAAGCGAACGAGTCTCGTGGATCGCCGCTGGTGAATTGCGCTGTCGCATCTGAGTCAGCGATCACTCCTGTGTTAAAGGTTTTCATGGAACACATCGAATTCGTTATTGTTTTGTTCATGGTGTTTGTAAACGCCGTATTTGCGGCCTACGAGATTGCGCTAGCATCCGTCTCCGTCGCTCGCTTGCAAGCTTTGGCCAGCGAGCATCGAGCGGGCGCGGTTGCCGCCTTGGCCATGAAAGATGGCATTGAAAAGAGTCTGGCAGTCGTACAACTCGGAATTACGCTGGTCGGTCTGATTGCCGGGGCGACGGGTGGCGCCAGTGCCACGGATGATATCGCTCCTTATTTGCAGCAGTACGGGCTCGAGCATAATGCAGCTAATTTTCTCGCGATTTGTTTGGTGGTGATGCCTCTCACCGCGCTCACCATTGTCGTCGGTGAACTGATGCCGAAGCTTTTCGCGTTACGAAATAAAGAGTGGGTATGCCTCCGACTGTCTCCGTTCATGAAGTTCTTTGCTGTGAGTGCTTGGCCTGTCGTATGGTTGCTTGAATTCTCCGCCTCGGGACTGATGCAGCTTACGGAAAAGGTCTGGCGCCCCGGTCCGCACGCGGATGCCAAAACGGAGGCTGCCGAGCTGCAGGAATTAAGAGCTATCGCCAGTATGGCGCGGACGTCACGCCTGATCGGCGCTCGGGAGGAGAACATCATTCTCGGCGCGGCGAGGCTGGCCAGTCGTCCGCTCAGTGAGATTATTCTGCCGGCCGAGTACATCCGCATGCTGACGCTAACGGATTCCTTGGCAGACGGTTTGATCGCCGCTCACCTTGACTTGCACACGAGGTTCCCTGTCAGCGAACGAAAAGACGATCCACAGTCAATCATCGGCTATGTAACCTTCAAGGACATCGTGACAGCCCTCAAGGTAAGTCCACGGGAGCCTTCCATTCGCGGCATTATGAGGCAAATTCCTAGTCTCGAGGCAGATGTGCCAATCTCTGCTGCGCTGGAATTCCTACTTAAGGAACGAACGCACATTGCGCTTGTTCGAGACCGAGCCAACTTGGTGCTGGGCATGATTACGCTCGAGGATATCGTGGAAGAACTTGTGGGTGACATCCAAGACGAGCACGATTTGCTTCCCATTCATGTCATACGATCTGGGAGTGGCTGGATCATCGGTGGTGGTGCGACGCTTTCCCGGATTAAGGAGTTGGCTCACATCGATTTGGGAACGGCTGAGGGGCCACAGAACTTGAGTGCCTGGGTGATTCAGCGATTAGGTTCCGCTCCGCGCGGCAGTGAAATCCTGCAGCATGAGCATGTTCGCGTCGTAGTTCGCAAGGT
Source organism: Pirellulaceae bacterium (assembly GCA_044235425.1). Classification (GTDB taxonomy): domain Bacteria; phylum Planctomycetota; class Planctomycetia; order Pirellulales; family Pirellulaceae; genus JBJSXJ01. Next base: position 19,794 of record JBIIHW010000008.1, on the reverse strand, counting down.
TCGCCGCCAGCGCGTCCTGGAGGCAGGGGTAATGTCGGAATCAACTGGCCACGAAGCTGGCGCTGGTTAACCAGCGACAGCGGGTGCCGCCCGAGCACAAATCGGCCCATACGCGACAGCCCAATCCCCGTAGGCTATTACACTTGCCCTGGTCTGAGACCGACGTTGTCGGCCTATTAGAACGCGATCCTCCTTTCGCAAAGCATCTTATGAAATGCCTGCGAAGTCTCCGAGTCGAGTGTTGCACGATCCTCGTTTGGGCAGCTGGTCTCATCACAGCAGTGGGGCTGAGCTCCCGCTTTACGGCCTCGGTTGCCGCAGGTGAGCCGCCTGTTGCGGGAGTCGAGAGAGCTGCCCATTTTGAGGAGGCGCTGCTGCGGGCCAAGGCGACTGGCAAGGACATTGTCCGCCGATGCCTCGATCGGGCACTGCCGAGTATGACGCCGGCCGAACGGCTGGAAGTGCTGGTGGCTTGCAATCAGGAGCTGCGTCAGGAGAAGTGGGTCAAGCCGGAGAGTTATCCGTACGATGCAATTGAAACGTTCTTTCTTTCGCAGGGCGAGCGAGCGGACAAGAATCTCCTGACGTTGACGATTGCCGCCGGTATTCGCAAGGCTAGCGAGTCGGGCGATGTTCCCACGTACCAGCTTTGGAATGACATGGCGGCAAGGCGGTTGCCACCGGTCAAACCGGAGGATGTGCACCTCACCCCCGCCCAGGCAGCTGCGGCGTTTCAATATGCTCGCTTCGCCGGCGAGTTGCTTAGCCAGGACGGCATGCTGCGGACGAGCAGCGCCAGTCCGCGTAACCGGCCGCTGTTCTATGCACAGGTTCTCAGCGGAGGATTCGGCGGTTGGCTCAACACGAACTACGAGGAGAAGCCATGGGCCCAGGTTCAGTTGGCTAACGCGGGAGAATTGACGGGCATCGTGCTGGTGAATTGTTATGAGCAGCCAACGACCATGGCTGAATTTCAGTCGGTCGTACCTCTTAGGATATCCATCTCGCTTGATGATAAAACCTGGACGGAAGTGGCCTTGTTCGATCACGCGTTCTCGGAGAAGGCTCCGCTTTCGGCCTTCTCCGCAACACGTTACGGTATCATCGCATCGCTATGCTAGGAGTTCTCGCCCGCCTTGAGCTTGCGGCGAGCTTGGATTGCGACGCCTAGTAGGCCGATGCCAAAGATCGCCAGTGATGTTGGCTCCGGAACGGCATTCGTGCTACCGGCGGTAAAGGTTGTCAAGCCGCCCGAAGAGTTGGTAATGATCAAGTCTCCGCTTGTTGTTGAAAGTAACAAAGCTGAATCAAGTGCAGGCTTGCTAATCTGCAAGCTAGCAGTGACCGTTCCCGGTCCATTAAGAAGGTCGCCAGTCCCGGTGCCCAGGGCGAGCACGTAAAGCCCGAACTGCTCCGTTTGAGACGGATCGGTGTAGTAGGTGAATCCTCCCGCGAAACTCCCCGGTGTGCTAAAAAGCAAAGAATAATCAGCGACTAAAGGGCCAAAATCTGCAGTCGTAATTTGGAACGGAGCAAATCCGTCAATCGTCATGGTGCTCGTCGCCGTGACGTGCGCAAAGGTATTACCACTGTCGTTTCCCAGGAAGAAGTCTGCAGGATCGGCGACGGCCGTGATGGTAAAGTTTGCGTTCGAAAATGCGCTACCATTTAGCGTGCCGGTGATCGCGCCGCCGGTGAGTGTGTAGGTAACGGCACCCGGCAACTGCAGTGCAGGTGACACTACACCAGCTTGCAGCGGACTAGCCACCAGAAGGCAGCTGAACAAAACCAAACTTAAACGAACAATCATTGTTGCCCCTTTCAAAATCGAAAAACCAACCAGAATTGATACAAGTCCATTAAAAACGATGAGACGCTAGCTGTTACGCAAAAGAAAGTCAATCACCCCAGTTGTTCACTCCACTGTAGCAACAAGTCAGGAACGTCCAGGTGGGTCGATTGCCAAGGATAGGTTGGAGAGGTGACGGAACAGCCTCGGCGTCCGCTGGCAACCTGCTCTAAGAACTTGGGGCTCCCATGGCCTTTCGTCCCGGCATTCCGCGAGTGGATCGATCCGATCTTGTTAACCAAGGATAACAGAGCACTCTTTTGCCACGTCTTATTGAGATTTATTTGGCAAAAGATTTCACGTGGCTCTTACGCGGACAAGGGCCCGCGCCTACGCCCAAGTTCTCAACACATGCCAGTTGGTTGGCTCTGCTAGCCAAGGACGATGCAACTTTGCGTCAGGTCCGACTGGGCAGTTCGTGGACGATTGCGTCGAGCAGTTCGGAGGCTGTGCTGCGGGATGCTTCCTGCTCGCGCTCCAGCTCGTCGCCGAGTGTCATGTCGTCGACGAGTGTCATGATCTGCTCAACTTTGGCGACGACGCGCTGCAGCTCGACGAGACAGGGGAACGCATCCTATCAAGAACACCGCTCTTTCTTTCTGAGCTCCCGCCGTCATGTGCGTGTCTACTCGCCGCCGGGAACGTTGCGAACATCTGGAATTGGCCGAAACACTCACGGGCTTAACTGCAACAAGGTCGCTTTCTCCGGGGCGTTCTTCCACCCGAACTTCTGGGTGAATTCGGCAGGGGTATAGGTGCGCTGGCTACCGTCGTCGTGCATTGCTACATAGACAATCTGCTGCTCGACGCCCGGGCTGCCGCGGTAGTGACCGGTGGGACCGAGGCACAGCCAGTGATCGCCGGTGATCCACGGCAATAACACTCCCAGGCGATGGTTTGCCTCCACATCGTACGCCATCGCATAGCGAGACGGCTCCCATCCCAGGAACCGTCGGCTGTCAGGATGCCACTGCGTGGACGAGCCCAGGAATTGGCCGAGTAGGCGCCGGTCCTGCGCGTCGCGCCCGCGGACGATCGTCCAGTTATATAATTCCCGTGAAAGCAGCCACTGGCCGTCGGGGGATGCAGTTACGGAAATCACAGTATTGCCATTGCTGAATTTCTCCATAGGGCCAAACGTCCCGGTCGCCACGTCGAGCGGCACGACGTGCTGCGACAAGGCAATCCACAACCGTCGGCTGTCAGAGGTCCACGCGAGACGGCAAAGAGGCATTTTAGAAATGACCATGTCTTCCGGAAACTTGTCATAAGTAGCGGCGAGAGCTCCCTCTTCGGGATCCCAAACACGAACGGTCTTGTCTTCGGCGGCCGACGCGAGCTGCCGACCGTCGGGCGACCAGGCGAGGCTCCAGACTGTCCCCGTATGGCCCGCAAGTTCGCGCTCCAGTTTTCCGGTGGCGACGTTCCATACACGGACCAGCTTGTCGGTTGCGCCGGTCGCCAGCCATGTCCCCTTGGGCGACCAGGCCACGTGCGTCACGTTGCCTGACCCGTGTGCCAGCGTCTGGAGCACGGTGCCGCTTGTCGCATGGACCAGTTGCAACTCGGGAATTCGATACCAATTCTGCAGCGCCACTAATTTTCCGTCGAGCGACGGTTGAGGCAGAACCTGATCGCTGGAGACGGGAAACTGGCGTTGCAACTGGCCGGTCTGCGCATTAAACACGCTGACAACACTCGCACTCTGGGAGAATACCTCCCGGCCATCGAGAGTCATACTACTTAAGGCCGCTGAACGACCGCGATCTTTTCCTTCGCGGAGTTTCTTGCCGGTGGATGTGTCGTAGAAGTGCAGGCGGCCGAGAGCTTCCCCGACCACCTCTGTCCCATTCGTGCGCAGAGCCAATCCGGTAAACGTCGCCCCAGGCAATTCGAACTTCGCGAGTTGCTCGCCAGTCATCGCGTCAAAGACGCCGGACGGCGAGCCTTCCTGTGCCGCGACCAATCGCCGGCTGTCGGGGAGCCAGGCGTGCAGGCATGAGCTTGGAGCACCGCTCGCCCCAAAACCACTCGCGATGATGGCAAGCGTCTGGGCATCGCGTATCACCACGTTGGCGTCGGCGCTGCGCATCGCCAGCCACTTTCCGTCGGGCGACCATTCGAGTGTGCTTGCCCCCAGCGGACACTCCGCCTCCCGCAGGACCCGCAGCGACTTCGCGTCCCAAACTCGCAGACGCTGGTCGGAGTGGACGCAGGCGAGTGCCTTGCCATCCGGCGACCAGGCAAGTGCCCACCCTATGTTCTCGACTTGTGGGACCTGGCAGTTTCCCGAAACCAAGTCAACTATCACAAACGGTTGGTGACCGGTGATCGCCACCTGCTGACCGCTCGGTGAGTAGGCAATCCTTGTGCCCCATCGGGCCAGCGGAATGAGCGCCTGCACCGCGCCGGTCTCGACGTTCCAGATGCGGGCCGTGACACGCTCGATGCCGCGTTCCCCTGCGATTCGCTCCGTGGAGGCCAGCCACTGTCCGTCGGCAGAGAAATCAAGCGAGCTGATGGCGCCTTCATGTCCCAGCAGCGCTTGCTGAAAGTTCCCCTCGCGATCCCAGAGGCAGATCTTACCATTCGAACTACCCGTTGCGATCACCTCGCCATTGCGGCTTGCTGCAATGCTTTCGACCTCGCCCTCGGGACCGGCCAATTCGACCGACCAGCTGCGCAGACCGGGAATCGGCTCAGGGCGCGGGACCAGCGCGCGGACACTCAGTGGCTGACCCGGTCGTAACAGCCACGGCCGGCCCAGCAATCCCGGCGGATTCGACGCCTCAAGTTGCTTGACGACGCGAAAGCCGATATTCGCACCAGGGCGTGCGTGCGGTGCAATCAGGTATTCCGGGTGGGCGTTCACTCGCAGGTCGCTGTAGCTGCTTCCCGCGAGTCTTTCGCCCGGTAGGCCCCGGGGATCATTCGTCGGAAGATAACGTGCGAGCCCCCCGGTGCCGGTGTTATCCGCCAGACGCTCCCAGACATTGCCCAGCATATCGTGCACGCCAAACGGATTGGGTTTCTTTTGTCCAACCGCATGCACGGGACCAACCTGAGAATTGGGCTCGAGGAACTCGCTGGTCCAGGCATCATTGGCGAGCTCCTGCGGGTCGGCAACAACGTACTGGTGAATGCTTCCCGCACGGCAGGCGTACTGCCATTCGGCCTCCGTGGGCAGGCGATACGTGGCGCCGCCGATCTGGGACAACCAGGCACAGAACGCGGCGGCATCGCGGGTTGTGATCTGCACGACAGGCTCGTGGGGAGCGGGCGTCCACCCCGGCTGCCGCCAATTGAGCTGCGGATCGCCCTGGCCATGCCGCGAGTGCCCCCCAAAACCGCTGGTTTCCGCCTCGGTCTGGTAGCCGGTCGCCTCGACGAACTGCCGGAACTGGTCCCAGGTAATTTCCGTGGTGCTCAGCGCGTACGGTTTCGTGATGCGGAACCGCCGTACCGGCATGTCGGGCTCGACCGCCGACAAGTTCGGGCGGGTGAAGATCTTGAAGAACTCGCCGGGAGGGATGAGCGCGAACTTCAGGCCGAGTTCGTGGCGGGCCGCGAATTCCTCAATCACCGGACGCTGCAGATGTTCGGCCCATCGCCGTTGAAGCGTCGTTGCCTGCTCCGGCGAACTCGGAGCAACCACCGGCGGCGGCGCGCCTGCCGGCAACTCCCACGGTGGCGCCGGGTCGGTCGCATCGAGGTTGGCGATAACCGAACGCGGCAGGACGGAACTCGGCGGATAGTCCTGGCCGTCAATCGCAAGGTGCACATCGGGCCGCAGCTCGCGAAACCGGGCGATCCCGTCGGCCGTATATTGGCGTTTCGACTCATCGCAGCCCAACCAGATCACTTTCAGTGTGGGGATCCCGGCCCAGGCCTGCAGAACTGCATCCGTCGGCGATGGAAGATGTCCATGAACGTTGATCTTCTCCAACTTGGAAATACGCGTCAGGGCCGTGAACGTCGCATCACCGAAATAAGCTGGGTCATCACCGTGCGAATAGTAGATGTCGACCTGACGTAACTGAGGCAATTCGCCAATCCGCGCGACTTGCTCCGCAGTCATGTTCGAGTTCAGGTGGATCGACTCGAGTCGCGGAAGCGCTTGCAGGATCCGCAAACCGCCGAGCGTCAACTGTTGGCCATCAAGGTGCAGTTCGCACAACCGTGTCATTCCGGCCAGCGGCAAAACGGTCCGCGGGCCATCACAGAGCCTCAGGGATTCCAGCTGCGGATTCTGTGCAATCATCTGCGCTACGCCAACATCCGTGACTGCTTGGTCGGAAAACCACAACTCGCGCAGCCCCCGCAGCTCCGGCAAGGACGCCAGTCCGGCGTCCGTTGTACGTTGAGGCAGCACGAGATACTCGAGCGACGTCAGGTCTTTCAAATGCCTCAAGCCGGCGTCCGTAACGTCAACATTGAAGATGAGATCCAGCCGCCGGAGCTGCGTCATGCCGGCCAAACTCGCCATGCCAGCGTCGTTCATCTTGCAACTTCCCAAGATGAGCCACTCGAGCGTTTTCTGCGAAGCGGCGAGCTGGGCGAGGCCCTCACCGGTCACCGCGGTGCTGTCTAGATTCAACTTCTGCAACCGCCGACAGCCGCGCAGCACCGCCAGATCCTCGTCGTGAACATTGGACTTGCCAATCAATGAAATCTCGCGCACCACGAACGGCACGTCGGGCAGCTTGCCGTCTGACAGCTCCAACGGCTGCCCTAGTTCCGATGCCATTTGCAAGCTACCCCCCAGCCGCAGTGCCCACTCGGCCGCCCCGCGTTCTGCGGCGAAGTCGATGGCAGGGCTCGAAGATGGATCGGTCGAAGGAGCGACGCGGGGAGATATCGCTGGCGGCTGCGTCGGGCCTGTGGCCTTCACGGCCTGGGAGTCGCCGTCACCGTTACCGTCGCCGTCGACGTCGGCAACGGGCACGGACTCGGGCACGGACTCGTGGCTCGGCTTGCGGAAGAGGTGGGTGATCCCTGTGAGTTCTGTGACGCCCAGGCCGAGAATCAGTAAGATCGCTGCCGCCAAGACAGCGACCAGCGGCCGGCGAGAGGAGGCGTTCGCTGCGGATGCCGGAGTGGGAAGACGGGGATCTGCCGGGACGGCAGGTTGTGCGACAACCGCTGTCGCCTTAGGTCGCACTGGCACCGACGTCACCTGGCCGTTGACTTGCAGCTCGTTCTGGCAGCGAGCCAACAAGTCGGCCACTTCTTTTGCGGTCTGGTAACGATCGTCCGGATTCTTAGCATGAAGCTTCTCGATGATCGCACACAACCAGTCGGGATACTCGGACAAAATGTCTTGAATCGGACGAGCTGAATCCTCGACCACCCGTCTCATTACCGCCAACGCATCGGCGCCACGAAAAGGAGGCCGTCCACACGCCATCTGATAGAGGACGCTCCCTAAACTGAACAGATCAGCCCGATGATCAAGCGTTTGGCCCCTTACTTGTTCGGGAGCCATATACATCGGTGTGCCAGCGATCGTTCCGGTCCGAGTCATGGAGGCATCGTCGACGGCGCGTGCCAGCCCAAAGTCAGTGATCTTTACCTTAAACTCGGCACCCGCTTCTAGCAGGATGTTTCCCGGTTTGATATCGCGGTGAATTAAGCCTTTTTCGTGCGCGGCCGCTAAGCCAGCCGCCATCTGTCGTCCTAAATGCAGTACCTCCCGCGGGTCCAGCGGCCCTGTGGAGTTCAGCTTTTCCTGCAACGTCTGCCCGTCGACAAATTCCATGGCCAGATAAGGCAGCGGCTACTCCTCGACACTGTAAATCTGTATGACGTTCTCATGTTTCAACGCCGCCACCGAACGCGCTTCGCGCAGAAATCGCTTGCGCGGAGGTGATGTCAAAGCCAACTCGGGGCTCATCACTTTGATCGCAACGAGCCGATGTAACTTCTGGTCAAACGCTTTAAAAACGATCCCAAAGGCCCCTCGGCCCAGCACTTTCAGGATCTCGTAATGCCCCAAGCGGCCAATTGAGTCCGACTGAGTCGCAAGTTGCAGAAAACTAAAGTTGGTGTTTTCGCTTTCGTCTTCCTCATCATAAACAGATGGATGTCGACCCTTCCACTCCGAATCAGCTGGTGCCGCAATCGTCGCAAAGCTGTCGCTTTCCTGCGGTGGTACCACTGTTTGATCGCCTGGAACTCTGCGTAAATCACCGACCTGATCGCGCGACATAAGTAGTTCGTCAAGCCGCCGGCGAAGGTCGAGGTCGGCCCCGCACGCTTGATCGAGAAAAGCGTCTCGCTCACGTCGGTCGTCGATCTCAATGGCTCGTTCAAAGATTTCGCGTTCGTTCATCGGGGCCTGCCAATTCCGTTGCTGTGAGTTTCCTAAGCTACAGACACATCGCCCGCACCGTTGCTCATGAGCAACGATAGGTGGGATGATTACAGGACTTGGGAAACTCCAAGACCCTGTAAGTCGAGCTAGAAATCAAGTTGCGATAAGTTAACCAACTCGTAATCAAAAAGCGAATCGCCATCCACCTTACGCGGCCTGTTTTGTAGGCAAAATCGCTTGTCCCTCTCAGGAAAAAAAGAAACGCGATCTGCCATTGAGAGGCCCTGCCTTTTTTCCTCTGGCAGAGAAGCGATTGAATGGCCACCTCACGTCATCGTCTTCAACCATGAGGACTTGAGCAATCCTTATCAGTTGATTGCGATCTAGGAGAATGGCCGAGAGGAGCCGATTTGTTAACCGGCAACAAATTCGTTTTGCAGGTCGCTCATCTCGTTCGAAAGCATCGCCGCCATTTTGATTGCTCCGAAACGCAAACAAAATTGCCACGGACCATCGCCTTATCGCTCTAGGGCAACGCCCCGCGGAATCGCCACCCGGTTGTCGAGCGAAGCTGGCATGGATAACCCCTGTCGCTGAAAAGCATGGTGGCAGCACTTTTTTCCCTTCCCGAGGAAAACTTAATGCCATGAGCATGCTATGGCGGGAACGTGACGCCCGAGTGGATGAAGATACCAGCACAACGTGGCGAGTCTACCACGATGAAGAACCTGTTTGAGTTTCCGTTGCTGCTGATCGCCGGAGCGACCCAGAGAAAGCTGGCTCAGTTATGCGGAGCGATTCCAGGCAGAAATCCGTGATCGCCAGAAGAAAACTGATTGACAGGTCGGGATGTTCCGATATATTTAAGTAAGAGAGGAGCCAAGCCATGACGAAAGCCGAACCACGACTGACGGACCTGGACGCACTGGGGCAAGCGGCGGAGTGTCTCCGCGTGCTGGCGCATCCGCATCGTTTGCGGATGATTCAGATGCTGTTGTCAGGGAACTACACCGTCGGAGAATTGGCGGACAGCTGCGAGCTGCCGACGGCTATGGCGTCCGAACACTTGCGTCTGATGCAGCGGTGTGGCTTCCTCGCCAGTGAGAAGGAGGGCCGCAAGGTCTTCTATCGAGTCGTGGAACCGCACTTGAAGAACATCATGAAGTGCATTGAGGAGCGTTTTGGCAGAGCCATCGCCGGATAACCATCTTTTTTGATCCAACAGGTCGACAGGTTCCGATGTGTGTATGTTTCAGATCACGACCACCTGCCAGAAGCCAGTCATGAGCATCATCACCATCACCCCTCAGAATTTGTCCAAACTCATTCACTCCGGCGCCGCGGTCGAACTGATCGATGTGCGTACGCCGGTCGAGTATCACGAAGTGCATGTCAGTTCTGCCCGGAATGTCCCGCTCTACCAGTTGAATACCGCGCAGTTTGCTGCCGGACGCAGTGGCGTTCGCAGGAGTCACAGACACCTGCGGCATGGGGATGCTGCTTGCCCGGATGCTCTGGAATCAGGTCCCGAAGTCAACTCCGATCGGCAACGGGGCCGCTTGTGCCCCGCGGTCCACCTGCTGCGGATAAGTCGTAGTGCCCTGCCGTTCTCAACTCACATCTCTTCTTGCAAAGGATGAACGTTATGCTCCTCAAATACTTCTATGACCAGGCGCTCGCCCACGCGTCCTACATGGTGGGCTGTCAGCGGACCGGCGAAGCGATCGTGATCGATCCGGGCCGAAACGTTGAACCTTATCTGGAAGCCGCTGCGGCGGAAGGCTTGCGGATCACTGGCTCCGCCGAAACACACATTCACGCCGACTTCGTCTCTGGTTCCCGAGAACTGGCCGATCGAGTGGGCGCGAAACTCTACCTGTCGGATGAAGGCCCCGCCGACTGGAAGTATCAGTTCGCTGACAAGCACCATTCGCAACTCGTCAAGAACGGCGATGTCATCCGGGTCGGCAAGGTGAAGCTGGAAGTGCTCCATACGCCGGGTCACACACCAGAGCACATCTCCTTTGTCCTCACCGACGAAGGGGGCGGAGCGAATGTTCCGATGGGAATCTTTACAGGCGATTTTGTCTTCGTCGGCTCGATCGGTCGTCCAGACCTCTTGGAGACAGCGGCGGGGGTGAGAGGGAGTGCCGAAGCGGGAGCACGACAGCTGTATCACTCCATGCGTAAATTCCGCGAACTGCCGGATCATCTCCAAGTCTGGCCTGCGCACGGAGCGGGGAGCGCCTGTGGGAAAGGGCTGGGCGCGATTCCGTCGAGCACGGTCGGGTATGAGAAACTGTTCAATCCCGCCTTGCAGTTCGACAACGAACAGAAGTTCGTGGACTACATCCTCGCGGATCAGCCCGAGACGCCGTTCTACTTTGCCGTCATGAAGCGGGTAAATAAGGTGGGGCCAGAACTGCTGCGAAACCTGGCTCCCGTGAAATCACCGACACCCGACCTGCTGCCGAAGATCGCCCGGAGCGGGCAGATCATTGATGTCACACCCTCAGCGGAATTTGCCGCAGCGCATGTTCGCGGCACGATCAACGTCCCTCTGAACATGCTCGTGCAGTGGGCGGGGTTCTTGGTCGACTATGACAACCCGTTGCACCTCATCGCCGAGCCCGCAGCGCTGCCGGACGTCCTGAAGCGACTGCGCTCCATCGGCATTGACAATGTCTGCGGCTCGTTCGACGCGCGTGCGGTTCAGGCGGCGAGCCTGCGGACCGATTCTTATCGCTCGGAAACTCCGCAACAGCTCCATGAGCGGATTGCCGCCGGGGCAGTCAAGCTACTGGATGTGCGGGCGACAACCGAGTTTCAGGAAGGACATATCGCCGGGGCTGAGCATCGTTTTCTGGGCAAGTTGCTGCGTGAGATCGAAACGATCGACCGTTCGCGTCCGGTCGTCGTGCACTGCCTGGCTGGTGGACGTTCTGCGATTGCGACGAGCATTCTGCAACGGGCAGGTTTCGACGTGACCAACATGTCCGGGGGATACAACGCCTGGCTGGCTGCCGGACTTCCATCAAGTCAGAGTCGGAGAGCTGATCAAAGAACGAATGATCGGTAAGTCGACGAGAGTCAGGAGCACATCATGGCACCACTGAGCTTGATCTTCGGAGGGGTCGTTGGCCTCTCACTGGGGCTGACGGGTGGCGGAGGCGCGATCTTCGCGGTTCCGCTGCTGGTCTACGGACTGGGCGTGAGTCCCCGTGAAGCCGTCGCAATCTCTCTCGCCGCGGTGGGAGCGACATCGTTTGTTGGCTTTCTGCATCGGTGGAAGCTCAGAGAAGTCGAGTTGCGGACAGGCCTGCTGTTCGCCATCGCTGGGATGGCTGGTGCCCCCGTGGGAACGTGGATCGCCAGCCTGATCCCGGAAGCGATGCTGCTGTTGGCCTTCGCGGCACTTATGGTGATTGTGGCGAGTCGACTCTGGCAGCAGGCATCGCATCCGATTCTGCATCCGGCGGCTTGTCCCATTCCGCAAGAGCAGGCTGGGCCCACCTGTCAGCGTGATGCGACAGGGACCTTGATTCTGACCTCGCGCTGCGCCGTGCTGCTTCTCATCGTTGGGGTATTAACGGGAATGCTGTCGGGGCTCTTCGGGGTCGGTGGCGGGTTTGTCATCGTGCCTGCCCTGGTGCTGTTCAGTGGCATGTCGATTCATCGTGCCGTAGGGACTTCTCTGATGGTCATCGCTCTTGTCAGTGTGTCCGGGGTCGTGGCGCAAGCTTGGGCCGGTCGGGTCATCGATCCGGTCGTGACCTCACTGTTCGTCGCCGGCGGGATTGCCGGGCTGTTTGCCGGTCAGCGGATCGGTCGCCAATTGTCCGGTCGCGCGCTCCAGAAAGTGTTTGTCGTCGCCATTCTCGCGGTCGCGGTGTTTGTCATCGTGCGAAATCTTAGTGCCTGAAGACTGAATAAGGAGTACTTGGATGTCTGAAACGATTCATCATCAGATTGTCATCGTCGGCGGTGGCACCGCAGGCATCACGGTCGCCGCGCAGCTGATGCGTGGCTGGTTTCATCGCCGCGACATTGCAATCATTGAGCCTTCGGACAAGCACCATTATCAACCGCTGTGGACGATGGTGGGAGCCGGACTTGCGAAGAAGGAAGTAACCGAACGTGCGGAAGCGTCGGTTATCCCGCGCGGCGTGACCTGGCTTCGGGATGCGGCGGCGGAGTTCATTCCCGAGCAGAACATGCTCCGGACTCGGGATGGCAAGACAGTCACCTATGACTGGCTGGTCGTTGGAGCGGGCTTGCAGATCAACTGGGACACGATTCCGGGTTTGAAGGAATCGATCGGCAAGGATGGTGTATGCAGCAACTATTCGTACACAACCGTCGACTCGACCTGGGAAGCCATTCGTTCGTTTCGTGGCGGCAACGCCGTGTTCACCAACCCCTCCGGGGCAGTGAAGTGCGGGGGAGCGCCGCAGAAAATCATGTATCTGGCTGATGATCGGTTCCGCGAGGCCGGTGTCCGGGACAAGACGAAGATCACCTATGCGTCGGCACTGCCGCACATTTTCGCCGTCGAACCGTACCGAGCCACGCTGGAGAAGGTCGTGGCTCGCAAGGAGATTGACTGCCGTTTTCGTCACGAGCTGATCGAGGTCCGCTCGGAATCTAAGGTAGCAGTATTCAAGAATCTCGATACGCAGGAGCAGATTACGCTGCCTTATGATCTGCTGCACGTCACACCGCCTATGGGCCCGCCGAAGTTCATCGCTACCAGTCCCCTTGCCGACAAGGAGGGGTGGGTTGATGTGGATAAGGACACGCTGCAACACCGACGGTTCTCCAACGTGTTTGCCTTAGGGGATTGCAGCAATCTCCCAACCTCAAAGACCGGCGCGGCAATCCGCAAGCAAGCACCGGTGGTCGTGAGTAATCTTCTCGCAGCTATTCTCGGGCAGCCGTTATCCGCGAAGTATGATGGCTACACATCGTGTCCGCTCGTGACGGGTATCGGCAAGCTGGTCTTGGCGGAATTCGATTACCGCAAACAACCCGCCGAGACCTTTCCGGTCGACCAGTCGAAAGAACGCTGGAGCATGTGGATTCTCAAACGCTATCTGCTGCCGCTCTTTTACTGGTATGGCATGCTGAAAGGCCGAATGTAAAACGATGAGCACTGGAATTCGATCTACGAAACAAAAGCGGTGACTGACGGCCGTTGGTTCGAGTCGGACCCACCAGTCTCATCGGACTTGTTCAGTGCAGCTTCCCCCACACCGGATCGTATCATGGACATCATCCCAATTGGCAAGCTCCAAAAGTTCTTCTTCGGCATGTTTGAACTGCTGCCACAATCGGCGGCCGTTTCGGTAACTTCAGAACGATCGGTGTGATCGGTGATACGTCGTCAGACGAACGTCACTCACACTCTCACTCACACTCACACTCACAACGACCTTCATCAAAGGAAATATTCATGTTGCGACTCGTCAAACCGATCCTCTTCCTGATGCTGGCTGCCCTCACGGTGCCAGTGGCTTACAGCCAAGACAAGAGCGTTAAACCGGGCATCAACGATACGTTTCGCGATCCCGACCCGCAGGATTTTATTGGCAAATTCGAGGTGGAAAGCCGCGAGGTCTTCGCCCGTCGAAAAGAGATTGTGGCCGCGTGTGAGCTTCAGCCGGGGCAAACTGTTGCTGACATCGGAGCAGGTACCGGGCTCTTCACGCGGATGTTTGCTGACACCGTTGGAAAGGATGGACGAGTGATCGCGGTCGACATTGCCCAGAAGTTCCTCGACCATATCCAAAAAATAAGTCGCGAAGCGGGACAGCGGAATGTCGAAACGGTTCTATGTAAAGCGGATTCGACGGAACTGCCGCCCGACTCGGTCGATGTCGCGTTCATTTGCGACACCTATCACCACTTCGAGTTTCCGCTGAAGACGATGACCTCGCTACATCGCGCCCTGAAGCCGGGAGGGCGAGTGATTCTGGTGGACTTTCGTCGAGTTAAAGGTACCAGCACCGACTGGGTCCTGAACCATGTGCGCGCTGGACAGGATGTCTTCGAGGCCGAGATTGCCCAGGCTGGATTCAAGAAGGTCCACGAAGAGGTGGAGCTACTGAAGGAGAACTATTTCGTTGTCTTTAACAAGCCCGCCTCTGCCGATTCGGCGACCGCACATCGCCCAGGATACGGTCGAGGTATGGGACGCGGGCCTGGCCCCGAGATGCGTAGTGACCAGGATGTCTTCCACTTCCTGCTCGATCACCATGCGGAGATTCGCCGCTCGGTCAAGCGGCTCGACAACGGTGTCGAAACGCTGACGGAGTCGGATAACAAGGATGTCGCTGCGAAGATTCAAGAGCATGTGGCATCGATGCATGGGCGTATCAAAGAGGGACGAGGGCTTCGTTTCTGGGATGAACTATTCGTCGCGATCTTCAAGAAACACGACCAAATCCGGATGAAGGTCGAAAAGACGGAAAAGGGCGTTAAGGTCGTCGAAACGTCGGATGATAAAGCGGTGGTCCTATTGATTCAGGCCCACGCTGATGTGGTGAGTCAGTTCGTGGCTCAAGGCTTCGATGAGGCTCATAAGAATCACCCTGTACCGGCGGCTGTTCCCGCAGCGTTCAAGTTAGAGTTCCCCGTCATCGCCAAGCATGGCGGTGTGCTGCCGCGACCGAAGGCTGTTGAACAACCGCGAGCGGGAGCTAAGGTGGTCTTCGATGCCACCGCTGATGCTAAACCCGCCGATATCAACAAAGGACTCGACCGTGTGGCCCGGCTGCTGAATCTTTACGAGGTATCCGGACTCAAAGCGCAGGATGTGAAGATCACGATTGTGCTGCACGGCGATGCGACCAAGTCCGTGTTGAACGACAGGGCTTACAAGGAGCGGTTTCAGATCGAGCAGAACCCCAATCTGCCGCTGATCCGCGAGCTGCAAAAGTGCGGTGTCGAGGTCCTCGTCTGCGGACAGGCCCTCAACTACAAAGGCATCTTGGATGGCGAGGTTGCCGAGGGGATTCCGATTGCGGCTGCCGCTCTGACCGTGGTCATCAACAAACAAACCGACGGTTACTCGTATGTACCCGTTCAATAATCAAAGGTGAAGTGGCCCCCAAAAGCTGAACAGGCGGCAGGGGGAGTCTAAGATAATGTCGCGGACGCTCAGGGAAACGTTTGGGAGGGACGAAAATGACTCGGCGACGTATGCATCGAGATGCGAACTTCAACGGAAGTAGCCGTTCACCAGCACCAGGTCCTGCTTACGGGAGCTGATTGGGGTGATCTGCGTGTTTGAACGAGGGAGCTGGAATGAATGAGCTGGAATGAATGAGCGAGTGGGATGGGCGGTAAACGTGACTGCCCTTGCTTTGGGACCGCGGCCCCGTCGCCGGAACGAATCGCGGAGTGATTATAGCGGCATGGGCGCAAGGCCTCCGGTTTTGCGTGGACGACCGAGGAACCGGCCGGATTCTTTTGATGCTCGGCAACAAATCGCGCCGACTGCACGAACATGCCGCCCGAGCCGCAGGCGGGATCGAGGATGCGGCCATGATACGGCTCGATCACTTCGGCGAGCAGCTTGACGATGCTGGAAGGCGTATAGAATTCGCTGCCACCCTGCCCTTCGCTCAGCGTAAACGGCTGACCGGAGCGAGCCGCGACGTCAGCCCACGCCAACGCCCGCTCTTCCTACTTCAACCGGGTGGTATTTGATCGCCGAAAGTTAAGCAAGGTCGAGGGTGGTTTGCGAGGTTGCGGGAATTCTTCGAGGCGCATAGGACTTCGTGAATCGCTCGGGGCGGAGGAGCTTTTGTTTGCAGGAACGCTGCTCCGCGTAGCGTGGCCGCCGAGCGTCTGGCAGGGCATCGCAGTTTCGTTCGTTTCGCGGCTTGGTTGGACACGGTAAGATGGCGTAGTTCGCGTGATTCTCTGGTGGGAGGCTTAGCTATGACGTTACCTCTTGATGCGTTGGCAATTGATCGCCTCAGTGTGCGCGATCGCTTGGATCTGATTGAGCGGATTTGGAATAGTCTTCCCGAGCGGGTCGAGCCGCAGGATATCCCGGAATGGCATCTGGCGGAGCTGGCTGAACGGCGCGCTCGCGCTGAGAAAGAGCCCGGCGAGGGTAAACCATGGCGAGAAGTTCTGGAGCGGCTCGAGGGTAACTCGTGAGCCACCCGCTGACCTTACGTCCCGACGCAGTACTGGATGTTGAGGATGCCTTTCGCTATCTGAGTAACGCTCGCACCGGTCTAGGGCCGCAGTTCTTGGCCCGCCTGCGAGAGGTGCTGGAGCGAGTTGAGTCGTTACCAGAACTCTATGGCATCGTATGGCAAGACGTACGAGCGGCCCGCCTGAAGCAGTTTCGCTATGTGGTCTACTTCGTCGTTTTCCAGGATCGGATCGAAGTACTTGCCGTTTTACATAGCTCGCGAAATGCCGCCGAGTGGCAGTCGCGAACGTGAGTACCCAGAAACCCACGTCCCCCTGAGCGAACAAATGAAGATCGAAATTCAGTCTGGTTCCGATACAGAGATGCTCCTGGTGAACATCTACCTAGAGACAGAGCGGGAATCTGCTCTCAGTCACCAGCAGATTTGGATTGAGCTGCGCCCGCTGCTGGATGCCCACCAAATACATCTCGGCGATGTCGTGGACTTCTACCTCTATCGACGCGGCCCCGATCAAAAGTGGATCAGTGGCGGAGAGCTAACCTGGGGGACGCAGTAAAGCACGCGGGGCGGATGGGATTTCGTTTGGAGGAGGGCGGCTTCGCGTAACGTGGCCCCCAATCGTTCGGCAGGGCATCGCAGTTTCGTTCGTTTCGCGGCTTGGTTGGACGCGGTAGAATGCGACGACGGTGCGGAATGTTTGGCTAACCAAGATCGGAGTCGAAGATGAGTACGAGCTCTCAAACGAATATCAAGTTGAAAGTTCGCGAGGCGATCGAATCGTTACCGGAAGATGCGACGTGGGATGACGTGATGGACCGCCTTTATGTTCGTCAAAAGATCGAGGCCGGTCTGCGGGATGTTGAGCAAGGTAGAACGTTGTCCGTGGAAGAGGTTCGCCGACGATTTGGGCTTGGATCATGAACGTCGATTGGACGCTCAGTGCCATCTCTGACCTCACCTCAATCTATCAGCATATTGCTGCCGACTCGCCGAGATATGCGATCGCTGTGGTCGATCGAATGACGCAGCGCACACGCCAACTCGCAACGTTTCCCATGTCGGGAGGAATGGTCCCCGAATACCAACGTGAGGATATTCGCGAAGTGCTCGAGTACTCTTATCGGATCATCTATCGCGTGGACGATTCCCGACTATCAATTATCGCCGTGATCCATGCGGCATCCAGGATGCCGGAGGCTCCACCGGTCGAGTAGCCCTGCCGCGACGAGCGATTTTCCATGGGATGCTATGGGAGGTGCCGATGGCCGGCTGCTTGCCGATTTCGCGATGGGTTCCTTCCGGGGTCCCAAAACCGACCGGGTTGTTAACCCGGAGGGGGCTGTTAACCGGAGAGCGCGAGAGTTTGGGCGAGAGCGGTGGCCCGACGAATGCTGAGCGGCGCTCTCGTGCGATTTTTGGAGAACTCTCACGCGGCGGGGCGTCGCGGTAAGTGGTTGCCAGCACGGGCGTAAAACGCGAAACGCCGAGGGCGGTTGCTCTCGGAGTTTGGAGTTAACAGGCTGGTCGCGCTTGATTTCGCGATTTGGAAAAGCTCCCTGTCCGAAACTCTCTTCGAACCACATCGAGACTCTCGCGCCTCGGGGCTCAGAAAAACCTCGGAAAGAGAGGGGCTTTGTCCTCATCGCTTAAATTGTCTCCATCCCACATTCGCCCGTCAAGATCGTTTTTCGGGAAGGATTGTTAACCGGCAGCGGGGTCTTTCCGAATATCGAATTTGGTGACTGGCTGGTTAACGTGCGCGATGAACAACCCAAAGGAATTACGCCTGCGTGTCGATCATGGCTAGCGGATTGAGGAAGCGACCAGCCTGGAGATCAGCAAATAGCGACTGAAGCCCGTGGTCAATGAGGCTTTCTACTGCACGGTATGGCGAATCACAATCAGAAATCAGGGCCAGTATGATCTGCCGTATCTGCCCGTCAGAATCAAAGCTCCCGACATTCCATATAGTACTCGCCCCTTCGATGCTGGAAGGTGTCGCCCCATCGCGTATCGCCAAGGACATCGCAAACTTGGCCGCATCCATCATGTCTTTAAAGTAGCCCAAGTCCATCAGGTGCTGCATGACCTTCTCGCCGGCGGGGGTCAATCCAATTGTCTTCTTGTCAGTCATGGCGTTCCTCGATGATTGAGTGGCGTGCGGTCATGCGGCCGATGCGGTATTCGCGTTTGAGGTTACCCTGTAGCCGCTCCCTGGCGATACGCGGTTCCAATTCTGATTCATAGACCAGCAGCATCACTTGCGTGGCCATGTCGGGGAGGGATTCGACTACCTTGGTCGTGTGCTGGTCATCCAGACGGCCAAAGGGTGAATCCATGATGATCGGCCCTTGCAGCGGAGCGTTCTTTTGCAGCGCGCCCATCAGCGACAGGGCCACGATATGCTCGGCGCCGGCCGACCGCACCGGGATCACCGCTCCGTCCTTGTGGAGAATGCTAAGGCCATAGCTCTCATTGATCTGCAGGCCGCTATATTCTGGTTCGGTGGTGAGTTTAAGGAAAAGCGAGGAGGCGTCTGCTTCGACCTTTCTCCTGAGCTTATCTCTATAGACATCGACGGCTTCATTGAGCAGGTCGTACAGACCGGTCGCCACCTCCCGGCGGTGCCTGTCATGGGCGAGATCTGCTCCGCCCAGTTGGTCAAGTTTGCGCTGGACCTTTTCAATATCCTGCTCAACCCGGTTTAGAGCTTCACGTTCCTTCTGGATGCCCTGTTCGATGAGCGTGATCTCTTTGATGGTGTTATCGTAGCTGGCCTGTATCCGGCGATGTTCGCTCTCATCGAGTGCGCGAGTAGCTTCTTCGATCTCAGACAGGCGGTGCGTTTTTACATGCCGCTCCATAAGACAGTCCTCGATATCATCGGCCAGTTCGCGTGCCAGTTGTGCCGAAAAAGCACCGCTTACTTCCCTGAGAATGCTGATCTTTCGAAGCAATTCATCGAGTTCAGCCTGGCTTCCTTGCTGCTGGCTTTCGGCTTCGAGCTGCGTTTTAAGCCGGGAGAGTGCGGCCTGTGAGGAATCGGTGATTCCGGTGTCGCAGGCAGGACAGCATCCAACCCTTAGTCCGCCATCGATCATTGAGATCAGGTAGGCAGCGGCAGCCTTGCGCGATCCTGCTGCCTGGAGGGCGTCCCGCTGTCCTTCGAGGTCTGATAGGGCCTGCGTGAGCTTGGGTGCAAGAACGCCGCGCCATGCCCCGGCCATCGCCTCCTTCAACCGCGATTCCTTTTCGGCCTGTTTCCTATCGATCTCGGCGATTTCTTTGTTGATGCGTTCGCGTTCATTGAACAGCGTCATGAGGCGTTCGTATTTCTTGACGTCTTCTTCAAGGCCGCGTTTCTTTCTACGCAACTCGGTTACATGGCCAGCAAGCCGTGCGATCTCCGCTTCATGGGCGGCCCGCTGCTCGATCAGCCGCATATGGTTATTGCCAAGCTC
>JBIIHW010000007.1:0-151184 GCA_044235425.1 Pirellulaceae bacterium | reverse complement strand
CCACTCCACCAACTTCTCCGCTCCACCACGCCAACCCATGATCGCACCTCCCGAGGCTTGAACTGAATCCCGTCTCAAGCTCGCAAAATACCAACATGGTCAACCCTGGTGGTGGTGAACGGTTACGATCATGACGCTCGACAAGGTAACTTTGCGTATGAACGCGCTGGTGACCTATGTGATCAAGGATGCGCGTCGAGCTGTTTCGGCAGCCAGTGATGTGCGTCAGTCGCTTTACCGTGAAGTACAGTTGGCTTTGCGAGCAGTGATCGGTGGTCGAGAGCTCGATAGCTTTCTGACCGGTAAGGACGATGTCGCTCAGGAACTTGAACAGCAAGTCCGTGAGCAGGCAACAGCATTAGGTTTAGAAGTTCGTTCGGTTGGTATCAAGGACGTGATCCTGCCGGGCGATATGAAGGATCTGATGAACCGAGTCACCGAAGCTAAGAAAGCGGCCGAAGCCAACTTGATCGCCCGCCGCGAGGAAACAGCGGCGATGCGAAGCCAAGCCAATACGGCAAAGCTATTGGCCGACAACCCAACCTTGATGCGACTTCGTGAACTCGAAGTACTCGAGAAGATTGCTTCGGCAGGCAAGATGAACATCGTGCTAGGTGAGAAAGGCCTTGCCGACAAGGTCGTAAACCTGCTCTAAAACCAAACGCCCCAGTTTCTATTTGTACTGGGGCGTTTTTAATTTCAAGAAAACCGAGCTCAAGAGGTATGCTCCACCTGCTCAGGAACAAATGCTAGCCTCCGATGTTGGGCCATGTGGAAAGCCGTCCGCCTTGCAAGTGGGATATGGTAGAATACTTCCTTTTTCAAAAGGGACAACATCTTGTGAGATCGTCATGTTCTCTTTCATTGTCATGAGCCTGCTCGTTATGCAAGTAGAAGTATCTGAACCAGCTAAACTCGATCTATGGAACACATTTGTCATAGCGCACCAAGTTCACGATCAAAGTGTTCCCTTGTTCGCAATGCAAGACGGTAAAGTGGTTGTCATGAACTATGGATCAAACAAACGCAAAGTACTGAAGCGATCAGACGAAATGGAACAGCGTCTCCGCAAGCTCGGTACTCAGTTGATCGCTGAACACAAAGAGGGCAAGTCCGTTCATGATGGTATTCTCTACATGATGCTGGCTCGCGAGGGCGAAACCCTCGTCCCGCTCTACATCGGAAAGGCGGAGACTTTCGGCAAGGGCGATCGCAATCTATCTGCGAACATTAGAGACTTGGCAAACGGAACCGCCATGTTCGGACGATGGGGATACAACTATGCTTACCACATAGGGGACCTCAGCGCAGTCACTCTTTCTGGCCATCCAGACACGAAGGCATCGATCAAGTACAAAGCATGGCGAGACAAACTGTTTTCTGTCGAGAATGATGTGGTCAAGCCAAAGACTGAATTGCTGTTTTGGGCGAAGCTTTGGGGGCCCGAATGCCAGAGCATCTGGAAAGAGTATGGCACTACAAGACTCGCATTTGAAGAGTATCTAGTGATTGGTGTCGCCAGTGATGTCTTTCCGCAGCATTTGCTGAACAGGGAAGGCAGAACCCGTTAATCCAGCAAACGGTCGCTAGTGGCAAGGACTTCAGATGGTGGACGGCTCTTTAGTCGTAATGCGATTCAAGGCTGTTTGAAACTTCTTCATCGCAACAAGACCGTCGTATTCGGTAGGAAGGGCGTCGAGCAAGCTCTCGGACGCGAATATGACCACTTTGGCTCTGGCTCGACTTACTGCGACGTTCAGGCGATTCGGCGAGAAGATGAACGATGCCGTTTCAGATGCATATTCTGGATCTGTAGTGCACATTGAGATTGTGACCAATTCAACTGTAAGGCCTTGCACGCGTTCGACCGTGTCAACGATGGGAATATCGACAGCGGAGCCGACCTCATACTGGATCAATCGTCGAATCGCTGCTGCTTGTCGCCGATACGGTGTCACAACAGCTAGCTGATCGCTTGGTAGACCCGACTTGATCGCCGTCGAAACTAGCTTTGCCACGGCATCCGCTTCAGCGAGATTCAGTTGTTGCGATCCGTTGTCTTCAGATCGAATCCAGACCAACGATTCCTTGCTCTCTAAAAAAGCAAGGACCGGGAATTCCGTTGTGGAATTTGGACCCACAGGTAACGCCAGTCGGCGATGGCGCGATGAAGCCGCCGAAATAACCTTGCCAACTCCGCCATAGAAACTATCGGCGATGAAATTACAGATCGGCTCGTTCAATCGGTAGGAAGTGTTCAGCATTAGAATCGAGCTAGGATGCGACTGTCTTAGTTTCGCGAAAAGTGAAGTGGCCAATGGACTGGAACTCACCTCTGAATTGAAGACAGGCGGCATCTGCTGATCATCGCCAAATAGCAGTGTGCTGCCAGCGCCGAAAAGCCCAGCACATATGCCTTGGCAAAACGGCAACTGTCCGGCTTCGTCGATCAAAACGACGTTTGGCGCAAGCCCGCTAGATTGCACGGCAAGGTGCTGGAGCGCTGACAGGAACGTCATACCGATGATTTGCTCACTACCAGTTCTACTGCTGTCTTGGCGGACAGCGTCTTTCAATAGAAGGCACTCGATGTCATCCGGCAGCGACTCTCTTCGCAATGCGTTACCAACCTTGACCAACTTTCGTTTCGGGAATGACGATCGGATGGCCGATAGGGCATTGTTCACCGCCTGGTGAGTAGGCGCGAGGATCAGCACTCTTCGGCCTAACCGGGAGAGTGCCTCTGCCACCACGGCCAACAGATTGGTCTTACCGGTTCCTGGCGGGCCTTGGATTCCCAGAATAGAAGGTTCGTTGACGCACGCTTCGAGTGCATACTTCTGTGAAGTATCAACACCGAGGGGGAACTCCGAAACGATTTTCTCAACCACCATCTGGCGTTCATTAGCTTTCGTAACCTTTTTCACCAGCGGTGTCGCGCCGTCCTCTGTTAGCCACCGAAAGAATGACCACCCCGCCTGCCCAGGTTGCAACTTCTTGATCGATTGAACGATAAGTGGTGTAAAATCGCGATCCAGTTCGACCAATGTCCATGGCCCTGCGAAAACATCATCTGGCACCCGGGAAAGTGTGATGCGCAACACTCGCCCCGCTTCTTCAACATCAGTCACTTCACCAGTGAGACGTCCATGTTCCGATGCACTAAGCACAACATGGCTACCCGGCCGGATGCGTGATTCATTATGCTTACATTCAAGGGTCACAGATGATTTCTCGGTCCGAGTCACCATAAGTCCAGTGATCGCACGGCCAAGATGACTCATTGCTTCAGCCGACAACAGCTTATAGAGCCTCTGTTGCTTCTCGTTTTCCCGTTGCTCCGCAAGCACGAACTCGATTAGTTGATCTGGCGTCATGCCGCGCAACCTCCCGCCCCAGCCAGCCAGTTGATAACCGATCGCAAGCCAATAACCCTGTCACGGCTGTTGTTCGGTTCAGCCGCACCAGGCTCCGCGACACGTAGCACATTGCTCAGCTCAAGCCCGCGAATCGGACCATGTACGACCGTTTCTACGAGATCCAAAACATCTAGGCACCTGATCGTCGGACGATCGTTTTGACGCAGCAGTTTGAGAAACGCGACAGTTTCGGTCGCGCCGTACAATGCTGCTCCGCGGGACGATACCAGGGAGCTAACTTGAGAAGTCCAACTTCCATCCCCTGACAATGAAATTGGAAAAGGCCCGTCTGGCGCTTCAATCCAAATAGCTCGTGGCAACGGGTGACCGTCTACTCCTCGGTAGCCATCCGCAAACTCAACGGATACCGCGATCAGATTCCTAACGTCTTCTGAACGAATGGAGTAGCGTAGCACAGCTTCGCCGCTGGTCAGTCGTTCGCTTGATGCGCGAATGTGTGCCAGGTCCCGCCAATCGAATCCAAGCTGCTCGAGACGACTATTCTCAAGTTGAATTACTTGCTGCCAGGTTTGAATTCCAGCTCTCTTAAGATTCAATGCAAGCCTGCGAGAAACCCCTGGCAAGAGAGAAACATCGCTTTGGGCTGCTAACGCAGGAACGCAGACATCCCGCCAAGGACAAGACTTGCACCAACGGCACAAATGAGGTCCTGGTCCGATGCTGTCTTGCTGAAGTTGAACAAGTTGCTGCTTGCATCGTTCAAAGGTGTCATGCACTCCTGACATCGAGACGTCTTTGCGTTGCATGTCGCCCAGAATGAAAAAAGCATCGTCGACTCCCACCCCTTGAATCATTTGCAGAAGTTCGTGATACCACGCAACTTGCATGACATGAGAAGTACTCAGTGCAGTCGAAAGCTTTAATTCGCCAACGCGATACAAGTGACCCGTAGGACTGTTCTGTGAAGGACCGACAAGCTCAAGAATGTCCGCAATGCCTCTCGCACCATTTTGCATGAAGTAAGCCTGTAAAATGGCTGGAGCGCCCGATTGCATAGCCTGGATGGTGCATGCTGCTCGCTCAGAATCGGTGCCAGTTTCCGGGATTCGAACAGCGTTGGGGTAATGGGCGTCGCAAACTTTACGTTCGTGCTCCAGTCCTTCCTGCTGCAGATTGTAGAGATAGTTCGGAGGCTTTGCCCTTTGTTTTGGATCGCCGTGGTAATCGAGCCAAGCACGCTGTGAGCACATCAGCAGAGAGCTGAAATGATGACCAACAGTTGGTCGGGTCGATCCACCTTGCGATGCCATGGTTCTGACTCCCTACTGAACCAAGAGTCGCTGGAGGTGTAGCCGAGTTTCTTCGTCTTCTACCCAGAGGTAGATTCCGTGGATCGCGCGACTCAACAGGATGCGGTAACCTCGCTGGAGCCGCTTGATCAATTCGGTCGTGTCTGCACCTTTGCGCTTCTTGCCTTCGCCTTTCGCCGCCTTCTTTGTTCGAGGGAGAGCGCTGTCGTGCACGTGGTCGACTTGAGCCACCCAGCGGTCACCGCGCCAAACAAGGTCACTCAACCAGAGAATTCCGAGGTAGTCAAAGTCAAATCCTCGAATCACATAGGGACAGCCAACCTCACAAAGTGGATCGTTGGCTATGGCGCTTCCTTGGATACCTTGGATGAAGAGAGAATAATCTTCCTCGGGAACATAGTTCCAGATCCTCGCCCAAGTGCGTTCTTGGCCATTGCGTAACACGGGGATAGAGAAGTCTTTTTTGTCGTCTGGAAGTTCGTGAGGGCGCTCCACGCCTTTTGTCCTCCACTCTCGAGCGTAGGTTGCGGCGAGTCGAGCCGTTCGGCCTTCAGACAAGTGCTGCCGGAGTTTCTCGTCCAACGAAAGCGGGTCATCAACGACTGTTAGTTCGAAGGTGCCTTGTTTGTTGGACACTCGGTTCCAAGTTGCTGGCGGAGCAGTCTCGCTGTCATGACTAAGTACGTGCTCAACCCAATTCAGATAGGCCGCAGAACCGCCGCATCGAAACTGACTGCCGGCCAAGCTGATCGTCACCACATGATCGATACCCATGTCTACCGCGAGCTTGCGGATGCTACTTGGAGTCGTCGTTTCGTTGTCGCGATAGCTTTGCTCGGAATCCATGAGAAAGATCGACACGTCCGAGCAACGCATGACGTGATAAGCCTGTGGTCCCGCATGCATCGCCCAACCCGATGGAGGAACACCTTCGGCACCTGGCGCGGTCGGATCAATGAGCGCGTGAGCTTCATCAACAATAGCCACCGAAAAAGCGCCGTCATCAATCTTCGGCTTCTTGATTTGCTTGAAGAGTTCGTAGTTCGTGGTCCACTCGTGAACGAGCATAGCGTGGCCCTGCTCGCGTTGTTCTTTGACCCAAATCGGTGACAATCCTGGATTGAAGCGGTTCGCCGGCATAACGAGTCCGCGACCTGCTTTCTCGCCTGACATACGCTCGAAAAGGCTTTCCCAGTTCTTACGCTGACATCCAGATGTCGTAACAAACACAATGTTTCCATCGACTCGTCCACTCTGGGCAAGCGAAGCCCACAGATGTGCGGCTAGCACTGACTTGCCGGAGCCAGGCGGGCCTTCGACAACGATGACCATCTTCTCCTGCGCGTGAACTGCCATCCGCTTGTCGATCTCGTTAAGCACGTGTTCGTATCCACGGCGTTGTTCATCCAGGAGAACAAATGGCGACTTAGCTTCATCGCTGATTGTGACGGCCACCTGCGTAACGAAGTTGCGATCTTGCCGGTATACACCGTGATCAAAGGCATCTGCAAAGTCGGGGGCTGGAAATGCTAACCGCTGCCGAAGAAACGGAACGAACAAATCATTGATGTTGTCGTCGGTGAAACTAAAAACAGGGAAGCTCTGTGTCAGCAGATCGTGAGGCGGCATCTTGTAGGCATTCGGATTCACTTTGCTGGTGAAGAACACACAGCCATCAACCATCGCCTTATAGTCTGCAACTGCGCTGTGGAAACGACGGCAATATTGAACGTATCCACGAACTTGATCTGCCGGGTGGAGAAGTAGATTACCGTGGTGATAGATCAACGACTCACGAGGACCAGGAACATCGCCGGTAAGGTCCCATTCTTTGAGTTCGAGAATAACCGCTGCAGGCAAGTTCTGGCTCTGTCCTAGCAACACGGCATCACACCAAGACGAAGACGCAGGCAGTCGATATTCAAAGGCAACGTGTCCAGAGTTACCGAGTGAAAGATGAAAGCTGCTCAGATCGGGCTTTGCAAGAACGATCGAGAGCTTTGGCAAAGACGTCATCCATGCGCGACGTTCCTGATCACCGAAACGTCCGGTCAATTCCTGCAATTCGTCGGCCAATCCAGACAAGTCCGTTTCAACACGCTCGCAGAACTCACCGACTTGAAAAAGCATGTTTTTATTGAACCTCGATTGGCGTTTCTATGATTCTTGATTTGCCTTGATTCTCAGCCGCGCATGGAAATCGCGGCTTCGTATTCCTTTGAGAAATCAATGCCAACATCCTCGCCCGGCGCGAATTGCTTGAAGGCGGCGTACATGATCGAGCACAGATGCAAACCGCTGAACTTGCCCGGCAGCGATCGCAATGAGTACTTCTTCTCGGGATCGTTTATGTCCAGGCCGCTTTGACCAAGGATTGCAATTTCGACCCCAATTGCCTGGACATCTTTGGATGACATGTCGGCAAACTTATCGAGTGCACCCGTGATGTACATCATCACATCAGGACGGAAGGCTCCTCGATCTCGCATTGTTTTGTGAGCGATCGCTGTTCGGCGTTCCTTGGCCAGGTCAAGCAATTGTTGTGGTCCACCAATCTGAATCGCTTTGACGTATTGGTCGTCGGCGTCTTCAGTTCGGCCGACCTCTTCGAGTGCTTGGCCCAAGCCGATGATTGACTGCACGTCGCGGGGAGCCGCTTTGACGGCCGCTTCGAGTACCGGCACCGCGTCGTCGGCTTTGCCTTGCTTCAGTAAGCATGCGCCCAGATTCTTTAGTGCCCACTGGTTGCCAGGCTCGAGCTTCAGTGCCTTGCGAAGATAGTCTTCTCCAAATTGAAGCTTCTGACTTCGGATATACGCGACGCCAAGGCCAATCAATCCGTGAACATGTTTGGGAGCGAGTTCGATCAAGCGTTCCAGAATTGAGATCGCCTTCGGAATCTGTACCAATTCGCTATAGGCAACGCCAAGGTTGTACAGGGCGTCCGTATCATTCGGATGTTCTTGATACAGCGTCCAGAGCAACGGGATTGCTTCTGCGATTTTTCCGGACTGTAACAGCTCCAGTGCTCTATCCTTCGGCTCTTTAAAACTGCGTTCCTTGGTCCATTTGACGTCGATGGTTTGCGTGGAGTCATTGCAAATGACGCGAGCAAGGCCACCGAACTTAGCGAACTCGGAAGCGAAGAACTCAGACACCTTTGCTGCAAAGTCCGACCCGCCAATACCAGACGGACTCAGACCAATAAGGTCGAGATCGAAAGCATCGTAGGGTAAAGAGAACGAATATTCCTGTGACATTGATCCGTGATTTCTATTGTTTGTCGATTGTTTGGAACCAGCTTGCCAGGCCCAATCGTTCTGCCCATTGATTTACCAGCTCGCGATCGCCATCGGGACTCCGGTCCAGCAACTGGACGAGTCCCAGCAGTTCGTCGCCAATTTTACCATAGCCAGCCGAAGTAAACGGAATGGCCACTTCTGGCTCATTCCAAGCCGCAGCCCAGTATTTCGCAAAGGCACAGCTCATCCCGACGTTGGCGTCGATAATCCTCTGCGGAGCGAACGCTCGAACGCTTGGCCCAAGTGCTTGCATCGCTTCCTGTAATTGTCGCTCGATGCTCTGCCGTTGCAGAACGGCGAGTGCGGGATATTCGCGATACAGCCAGTCGTCAACGCGGATCGCAATCGGCATCGACCGCAGTTGCAAGCCGAGCCCGTGGCCGAGTTGTTGACACAACTGTGGAACCATCGACATTGGTACATCGGAGCCAGACTTACGCAGATGTTCCTCGATCAGTTGCTTGACTTCTTGGCCCATCGCCGGAGTAGATGCCAGATCGAATCGGTTGACGGTCTTCGCCTGGATCGATCTCAATGCCATCCCACACTGGAACGCCGACAAGTACGGCAACTCGGACTCAAATTCCGGTTTGTACCGCAGCAAGTGCGCAGGGGCATCGTCTGACGCAATCTTGATCGATGCGTGACCTGGAACCGAACTATCACGGTGCAAAAGAACCGGGCGGCCGCTCTTTTCTTCGAGTAAGCCACGAACAACATTGGAAGCATCATTAGGCGACACGCATACACTCCTCGAAACAAGGCAAGGAAGAGTGAAGTGTTGATTTGCATCGTCTACTCATTTGCCAATTCTTCCCATTGTTGCAGTAGTTGTTGGAGTTGTTCGTTGTTCGCATCTAATTGGCGTAGTGCTGCATTTTCGGGAAGTCCCAGAATTGCAAATGCCCGTTGCCGATAGACTGATCGATATTCATCCCAGTATCGCCCCACGGTTCCTGCTATTAAACTCTTCCCGTGAACTCTCTTTGAAACTACCGTCCGTGGCGGCATTACAATCCATCCCCATTCATCACTCTCGAATGTCCAAAGTACTCGATCTCCTAGTTGAAGATCATCAACCCAGCGCTTGTCAGTGTGCTGCAGTGACTCGAAATGCAGTGGATCGCTATCCTCAGAGACCTCTTCAAAATCATCAGATGTCGGCTCCTCAACCTGAGCCGACCATTTTGCCTTCATCTTGTCAC
Organism: Pirellulaceae bacterium; assembly: GCA_044235425.1. Classification (GTDB taxonomy): domain Bacteria; phylum Planctomycetota; class Planctomycetia; order Pirellulales; family Pirellulaceae; genus JBJSXJ01. Next base: position 141,987 of record JBIIHW010000007.1, on the reverse strand, counting down.
CGGCTTCCTGAGCGTTTCTTGAAAGCGACCTTGTGCCTTTGAAAATCCAATAGGTAACACCAGTCACGTCATCACGCAGAACGCCTAGCGAGTTCTTGGCTTGGCTGGGCAGCGTTGGAATACGTTTGTCAATTTTCAATTCATCGATGCGTGCCAAGAATGCTTCGTCGACACGAATCGATTCGGATTGCAATCGGTATACGAAGCGAACAATCGCCTCCACCGTGGAGGGGTGATTCGTTACGATTCCGCACTCGATCCTTTGCGACGCAAATTCCGACAGATTTGCAGAACCAACGAATGCAGTTGCGAAGTCAAATACGGCAACTTTCGCATGCAGTAAAGAATTTGAGTAGATTTCGACTCCCGATTCGCTCAATTCCCTTAGCAATTTCCTAGAGGTTCGGCCAGTTTCAATTGCAGAGTCACTTGCATCGCAAATCAAAAGATCTTCAGCTATGAATTGCAGCCAATCACGTGTTACGTAAGCGATCGCCGCGAGACGTCGCTCGGATTCCAACCCAAGTTTTTGGAGAATCGGAATAGGGTTCGAGATGAACTCTTCATGAAATTCTTGTTTAGCCATCAGTCCGCATCCAATTCTGATGTGGATTTTGCCGAGAGTAGATCGCTGATCGCGACATACCGCTGACCCATTGTAAATGCGGTGCCTTTACCTGACTTATCACGTTTATCATTCGGGATGGCTGCGGCGAGCTTTATCGTGTCGCTTGAGTCTGGTGCGGAAAGCAGAAAAACCTTGTACCGTTGGTCAACAAGCCTAAGTGACCGCTCAAGCAAAAAGTTGACCAATTCGCCCAAGCGGCCTTTATGGTGGTTCTTTTCCATCACCACATCGTCTCGAACTTCTTCAATCTTTGGGATCAGCGGATAGATGACTCCTTTAGAGTAAAATCCCATACGGGTAACCTGCCTAAAACCTCTGTTAGGTTGACATACATATGCATGGAATTCGTTGTATTCTGGCCAAGCGTTTCGTGCCGCAACTACTACCGTATCGCGAGGATTGGCTAGCAGCCCTTCCGCTTCCAACATCGATTGAAGTTCTCGCAGAAGAAAAGCCTCGCGCTCTGACACCACCTCATGCGGATCGCCCAACATCTCATCGATCGCTTGATCGAGGGTTGAAAAGGAGGCCCAAGCCAAGCGTTGATCATTGAACTCGGCAAGCAACTTCGGGCGTTCGTCATCCGGAGTAAGAACAAGAAGAACTTTCATCGTTTCAAATGCATCGTCGAGTCGTTCAAGGTGACGCTCGATTTGTGGCTTGCGGACGCCATCACGTACAGTTTTTGTTTCGATCAGCAGCCGAATACTGGCGAGGATTGCTGCATCGGGGATGCCCGCGCCACCTTTCGAAGGTTGGTTTTGAAACTTCACGAGCTCGAACTCCGATTGTTCAAGCATCGCGCCCAGTAATCGCTCTATCCGCGAAAGTGACAAAGATCGTAATACAGCGAGAATAGACGCTGTTACACGGTTCTCTCCTGTAGAGTAGGTCGAAAAAATGCTTGTCATCGTCGTGTAACCTATCTTGATTAGTTGATTCCTAGCGCCTTCATTGCCGCCGTCATCGGATCGGAGAAGAACACTGGGTCTACGCGTTCAACGATGTCACCTGACACTTCTAGGAAGTTCCTCTTGTTTTCCAGTGGTACCAAAGCTCGTCTTGCGCCGTTGTCCATACTCACCTGAAGCGGTTCGGCGAGTGTACGCACTGCCTTGATGTTGCCTTGGATGCTTAGATCGCCGAGTATCACCAGCCCTGCCAATACGGATTGCCGCTTGATTGCGCTGTAGACTGCGACAACCAGCGCTATTCCCGCTTCACAAGGAACGTGATTGCTGAGTAAATCAATGGCCTCTACGTGAAAGTCGGTCGTATCGAATTGCTGACCAACTCCCAGCTTTCCTTTTTGACTTTGAAGATAAGCAAATGCTCGCTGAAGCGATTCTTTCATTGCACCTTCAACGCCACCGGCAATCTTGAGCTTGCCGGTGCCCGGTGAGCAACCTACTTCGAGTCGATAAAGCCCAACCTTTCCCTGGTCATCCACCGAGGCTGTGTAGAGCGACCCTGGAGCAAGAGGGTCCGCGGCGATCATGTCGCGCCCGCCTTGTTCTGGAACGCCAACGAATCTCTCTTCACGGGATTCTGTATCGATGAATGAGAAGGATGTCTGATGGTACTCGAACGAGCCCATCTTTTTTAGTTGTTCCTTCACACGGCGTCTGCCCTCAAGCGCGAGCTCGACAAGTTCTGCAAGTTCATCTTTGGTCACTTCACCATGTGGATAGATCAGCTTAACGAGCCCAGATACCGTCTTCCGTACAGCTTTCACATCGCGAGCATTTAGATGGGAACCCAACGAGAAATGGCGATCGATCATCTCGGTAAAGTTGTGCTTACGCAGTTCACGGAGTGCTTCGGCGAGATAGTCCACTACGAAGCCATAGTGATCTGTAAAGAACTCGACTCGCATCTTCGGAATCTCCCAGCCGGGGATGTAGAAATGCAGCCGATCCAGAAATGCCATGTCCTCTCGAATCACATCTGGCATAGGCATAAACAAATGGGACGATCGTACCATCACCTCGACGGGCTGATTGGTATTTCCAAACATCGCGATGGAAGCCATTCCTGAAAGGGAGTCTTTTCCACGCGCAAACGTACCCGACTCGCAGTAGGTTTTAAGTGTCGTCACGACCTCTTTGGGCATCTTCTGAAGGTCGGCTACTTCATCGAATGCTACGGCGTCCCAGATGCCTACAAGTCCCATCTTTCCGCTGGCCATGTTGTAGAATAGATTGGCAACGGTCGTTGGTCCGGTCAGCAGAATCGTGTAAGGCGAAAGTTCTTGGTACCCGTAGCTCTTACCGGTTCCTCTTGGCCCCAGTTCGACGAGGTTGTAGTTTTGTTCGCAGAGTGCAAGCAACCGAACCAGAAACAATAGCTTGACCCGACGTTCGAAATACGATGGCTCCATACCAATAGTGCGCAACAGGAGATCCACCCACTCTTCAGAAGTGAACTGTGCACGGCAACTACGATATTCTTCAAGGTCGAAGGTGGCCAACTGGATTGGCTTGATACTGTCGATCCAAAATGGACTTCGCTTTCCCTTTTGCTCCTCGTCATACTGATGGCGAATATCGACCTGAGCCCAAATTCCGCCCATCAGCAGTCGGTCGTATTCTCGCAGATAATGTTCGGGGATATGGACAAACTTATTGCCAAAATTCTTGAGCTCCGCCCAATGTTTGTCATCGTCGGAGACATATCGGACTTGCACCTTGTCGATAAGCGTGTGCTTACCTTTATCCTTCACCATGGACTGGGCTTTGTTGGCTTCATCTGGCCTGACAAAGTTCGACGACAACGTGTTGTTTACGACTCTCAACCCAGCATCGATCGCGATTGGATCGTCCGTTGCGCAATACTTCCCAAGCAAATACTCAAGGACGAAGACTGGTACATTAGCACCGACTTTGACTTTGCGTACTAGGTCCTTTCGAACTACCTTCCCCGCGAAAACGGCTGCCGCTTTTCTGTCTAACTCTGGCATTGTTTTTCCTACATTGAAATAGCGACATCAATAGTTAGCGGAGCGACTAACTCAGCGCCCGTTGTTGCATCCAGCAAATAAACTCCCACCGTCTTTTGTGTGATATCCTCGGACACCATAACCGTGACGGTGTTTGGGTCAACCGATTTTCCGCTAACCTCGGAAATGCGGAGCTTGACCTCGCCAGTCGCATCCTCGAAGCCGTAGGAAGCGCTTACTGGTGTTGATACACACTTCTTATTGGCCCTCAGCTCAATTCGGACTTTTGGAGGTTCAAAGCCAAACAGACTGGATTCCGTCTGTTTTCCGACAATCTGTACCGAGAAAAACCTGGTCGTCAGTTTCGACGTGCCTGGCGTTAAAATCCACTCAATTCCTGTGGAAGTCGACAACCGTTTTGCATTGGAATGCAACACGGCAACGGGAACGATCAACTCTTGTGGAGATAAGCCACCGTGAAAATACGAGCGGCTGAACCCATGCGTCTTGAACGTAGCAAACGTCCAAGGTGTAGCTATGTCGAATTCGCTTTCGACTCCAAGTGAACTCAATGAAGCACGCATGTACGCGGGATCGGATGCGCCGCCAATACCAACCCAGACCCGTCGGTGAAGATCTTCAACCTTCCCGCCTGGTGATTCGATCTTCATGTCATCGCCTATCTCGTCACCAAACAAGTGACCATGATCTGCAGCGATTACGATGGTCTTGATTCCGTGATCCGCAAGTACACGGACGCCACGTCGCAAATGGCCCAATACACCATCTAGTTGCAATCTTGCTTGAGTCGTGTTGCCAGATTCGCCAAGTTCGTCGATCTCTTGCGAAGTAATTAAGATCAGATCGTTGCTCTGAATACCGTCTTTGACTTTCTTGCTTGGTTTAGGAAGTAAGTCTTCAAGTTTGGCTTCGAACACAGAGACGCCAGCGTGTTCCTTCATAAAGGCCATGCGGTCTTTGCGATCCTTGATAACTTTGCCCGCAATCTCCACCGCGAGCTTTCCGCCTCCAATGCTTACAACCTTTGCTGATTCATGAGCCTTTGGCAAAAGAGATGCCATACCAATCTCGGTGATGGTTGGCATCGTACCAATTCCTGGCGTCAAATCGATAGTGAAGTCATCTGTGAGCAATCTCGTCAATTCTCGGGCCATTTCGAACCGAAGAGCATCAACCCACACATAGGCAACCTTGCCTTCGCCAAGTTGAGGCTTCACCTGCTTTTCAAAAAAGTCTCGTTGTCGAAGAAGACCAGCGATGGGGTGTTTTGCCTTTGCGAAATTCGTGACGAAATGTTTCGCAAGCTTCGAACCGACCTCCATGTAACGCTCTTCAGCCTTTGCGATCAACTTTTCTAATCCCTTGTGTTCATCTCCCACAGCGAACTCAAAGTTGTACTTTCGACTCTCCATATGGCGATGGTGAGTGTCCAGAAGACACCAAGGTTGTTCTTCTCGAGTGTACCGATTCACTAGCTCGCTAACACTCGAAGGAGCATTCTTGATCTCTTGCCCCACACGATCTGATTCGAGCAGTACTTCGGTTGCCGAAGAGATGAGTGCCCAACGTGCTTGCACGGCGGGTACTACATCAGCCCAAAAGCGTGACAGACGGCGCTCAGCCAATTGTAGAAGTTCCGGCGATGCCTGCTCTAACAGCTTCGTTTCGACATGCGAAAGCAAAGCGATTTCACAGCATAGAAACGTCTCGTTGTCGAGGAGTGAATCGACCGCCAGGTCTTGTTGGTTAAGCAACAACTCATCTTCAATACGATTAGCTGCTGCAACGTAACTGTCGCGATACTCTCGACTGTTCCGCCATGTCCGAGCTAACCGGACGCAAGCATCCGTGCTACCTAACCCATTTGCGTGTGATACAGATTCCAAGGATTGAGGAAGCTTCGATTTAAGAGATGCAACTAAGTCCGTCAGTAGAATGTGCCTGCATAACTTGGTTCGCCATTGGTCGAGCGAGTCATTCGCATTCAACTCAATCTCGAACGCAATCTGCATCAACTGACAGAGTTCCTTAGAAGCTTCCTTCTTCAGAACTTCTGAATCCAGCATGTTGCTGTGCAAAAAGGTGATGCCAACTTCTTGCGGGTTGGCTGTGCCGAAGATCAGCTTCACCACACCAGTTGAGATATCGAGCCCTTGCTCTGCCAACGAATTGAGATCGCTGAGGGTTAGTTTTCCTGCTTCGACCTGCTTTTCGATTTCAACAACTTGATCATCGCCAAGAATTGGCTTCAGCGCGTTTCGAGCAACAACGGAGAGACGCGTATTGCAAGCTGGCGGCTGCTGGCGAGGCTGCATGACTACACCAGCGCTGTCCAGCTCGATCAGCGCGCCAGCAGTTTGCTCGCGTTCAACGGGAACGTACACGACAAGCCTTGGGGGCTGTGTTTCCTTCATCAAGGGATCAATCGTCCGGCGAAGCTTGATAAAGCTTCCGTCGTACCGAACAAAAGTGGTGTTTGGCCAGCCCAACTCTGCGGTTAACTCGGTGTACGCTTTCTCTGGATCATACCAAACAACTAATCCTTGCTCATCGATCTGTCGCTGAATCATCGCTGCGACATATTGATTTACAGTGCTCATGCTACTCAGACTCGCCCTTTCCTGTCCATGCGGTCGAAGCTATAGCAGCAACGCCATGATCAGCAAATGGGTTTAGCTGGTTCTGGAGCAACGCCCGCACATTCGATAAGTTATGCTGGCCATAAAAACTCGTTTGCCAATTCTTGTTTTCATGACTCGCCAAAGTCCGAATGTAATCGGTGTCGCTATTAATCGAAAGGTTATGCATTAGCTTCCTCCGCCTTGACTTGAGACCAGGAATCCCAAGCCGATTGCAAGTCCATCGACTCGGGAGATTCCAGATTTCGTGAGACAACCCAGCATTGATGGTACGAGTCCGTTCCACGTAACTTCCATGGGCCAGATCGCACATTCTGAATATGCCAACCGGAGGCAAACTGGTTTCGTACGACTCTGTCCGGTATAAGCGGATTAACATCCGAGTACGAAAACAAGAGAACGATGAGTGGCTTTTCAGAAATGATCTTGTCGCCGCAAATCTTGAGGGCATGTTCGCCAAGCAGCATTCTTAACAGACCGCTTCTTAGGTAGCCTGGCTTATTGGCATTCGCGGAACCATCAGGAACAATTCTGAACGGGTCTAACATCACGATAACCGGCAAATGATGAGCCGCTGGGGCTTTCGCAATCTGCGTGGACAGATGCCAATCTCCGTTGACTTCGCCAATTACGCGTTCTTGCTCATCAAGCCATCGCTTAAGTTTCACTTGTTTGCCAGCTTCCGTCAGATCGTTCTCGTGAAGCCGCATATTCCAGCGCTGATTTGGGAACGCTGTAGTTAGCAACACTGCAGTGTTGGGGTAATCCCTGTCAGTTGGATGGACAGGAATAGAGCCCGATCCGTATCGAGTTTCCCAGGCATTCAGAAAAGTACCAGACACAAAATCTCCGCTGGCGGACTTCTTTTCGAATTCTCGGACAACACCGACATACCCTTGTGGTTGTTTGCCAGTGATCGGCTCCCAGGGTCCCATCGAGTAGCAATCGATGTACTCGATTGGTTCGATAGGCTGATTCCAGGCTTCCACGACGCGCTTCGCCACAGTCAACGCAACAAAGTGCTGCAGCAAGTTCCCAATATTGCCTACCGCCATTGCCTTACCCCACCTTCTTTAAGGGGCTCAGTGCCTATACACAGACCTAATCTCGACGTGAGGCCCCTCGATGAGATCACTAGGAAGTGGTTGTAACAATGCAGGTCGATACTCAAAACAGTAGTCCTCTTTCTCGGAGGAAAGCGGCTAGTGCTTCGGCATCTTCATGCTCAAATGCAGGCTGCCCGTTCGGTGCAATCACATCGATGAGATCTTCCCAACACAAGTATCCGAACTGTGCGCTCCATTTGGATGCTATTTCAAGCGGCGGAGGCACTAAACTTTCTTTTATCAATGCATCGGGGCCGTTCTCCCCCATATATTCTTCCGCTTTGTAAACGTAGAAGCGACTTCGGCGCTGGCGATAAACACGTGGTGTGACTAACAGAAAGTAAAATTCTTCAAATCGTCCATGACCGACTTCGATGTTGCGGACAATTTGGTTTCTGTGAGTGGAGTAGGTTGTGTGACTGTCGATATCGGATGTGAACTTGGCTTCAAATCCGAGGCCGATCTTACCTCCACCATTGATTAGTGGTTCAGACGCACCTATGAACGCATCCAAATGCGTTGGCGACTCAAACCGTACCCCTGGCCGTTTCTCTGCAATTTCCCTCAGGTAAGCGACCGGGATAGTCGAAACGTTCGCTTGAACTGACTTTCGCATCTCGTCCGTAGGTGCGATCAAAGCCTCGAACGTCAAGTTTCCCCACCCTGAGGTTGCCAAGTGTGAAACAACCGTCTCTGCCGATTCGGCTGAATTAAAGGCTCTTTGAAACATCGGACGCAGTTTGTGCTCGTCCTGAAATCCGTTCGTTGCTAACGACAATGCGGTGAGTAAGTAATACGTAATGACGGGTTCTGATTTATCGTATTGTCTTTCGCGACGGATGCTGTTGGTATCGAAGCGAAGAACCCAATCCGTGGGACAAGAGGCGTGTTGCGAAACCAGTCGTTGAAGTTGCGACCAGTACGTGCCTTTGCCATCCGTTCTTAGAACGTCCAATTTGGGCTGAAGTAAATTCGAGAACAAGACTTGGGTCACTTTACCAACCCCTTTTCTCGCAGTTGCGTGCCAATGGAGGACCATTCGTACTGGCCTTCCATCAGTTCATTCCAGTACTTCTTGGCTTCCTTCCATGGGACGAGTTCCCAGAGCGGGGCGATGTTCAGGACGACGCCATCGTTTAGGTCGGGTTCTAGATTCAAATTGGCCGCGCGTCGCAGCTTGTCCTCGAAGTCCCGCAGTTCAGAAAGGAAGTCCTCCTGTTTCTCCACATCTCTAGCAAGTCGCTTAGCATCTTTCCCGCTGTCCCCCGCTTCAGCCTTCTGGGAGCGGAGCGATTCGACGCGGCTGGTTTCCAGGCGTATCTTTGGCTCAACATAGTTCACTAGAGCCTTGTACAACAAGTCTTTGTCGAGTCGATGGTAGTAGAGCCAGATAGCGAAGTTCTTGCTCGAAGACTGCAACAGCCAGTAGATCGGAGCTTTTCGGCGGCTCTTGCTGTATCGTTTTAGATGGTCGTCCCAGAATCCTCCTTTAGCCGGCTTTCGGAAATAGTCGCACAAAGCCTTAACACCCAGAGCTTCGCATGCTTCCTTCTCGATTGTATCGGCGCGACCCATGTAGATTACTTCGAGAACTTCCCTTACTCGGCGGACGATATGGTCTGGATGCTCTGGATCATCAACAAGAATGCCGTCCCAGTCGATTTTAACTGGGTACTTATCGTCTTCGATTGTCTCTTCCGAAACGCTTCCCGTTGGGGGGAGGTAGACGGCGTTTGGCCGGGCTTTGAGCCAAGCTTCGCTCACGATTCTCCCGCTCCGCGCTGGGTACCCATCATTCGAAACCAAGGTTCCTGGCGGTACGACGGGCAGAGGATCTAAAGCATCTTGGCTTCGGGGAATCAGGGATTTTTCGAGGGCGAATCGAACGTCCCAGCGTCCGTAGGCTACGCCTAGGCAGTACGAAATGAGCCCCTCGTACTGTGCTTTTGGAGAAACGTCCACAAGGTTGATCGAGTTGTCATCCTCTTCCTCTCCGGCATTGTCGTCTTCTGATGAATCGCAATCATCATCGATTGGCATTTCCTGTCGAATCGAAATAGCATCATCTAGATCCCGACATAAGGAAGAAAGATCATCCTTGGACAATCCCGCATCTGCAGCAATGCGTTCTTCCAATTCCATTCCAAGTAGGGTGTCAAGATGCCACGAATCACTCGACTGTAGGTTGGCAACGAAGGCGGGTAGGACGAACTCATGCCATGGTTCGAAATGGCTGAGTACATCCATTTTGGCTTTAAGACGAGAATTCGCGGTCAGAGTCAGTTGCTCTTTCGTTTCTCGGCTCAATGGAATGGCCGGAAGACTTTGAACCATACTTGCCTGAAATAGAGGACGTGAAAACATCTGACCACTAAACCTAGCGACTGCGGAGCCTATTCGAGATGCACAAATACCAAGAACATCCATTTCATAGCCCGGTTCCGGATACACTTGTGCTCGCCCTGCGGTTGGGATGATGCCGGCGGGAAGGATGTAAGGAACTAGTCTAGTTGTGCGATAGTTATAGCTGTAGCCCGGTCGAAAATAGTACATTTCGTTTTGTGGGCGCGATCGAACCTTGCCTTTCTCGTCGGTAAAGTTTTTGAGTTCGAAACCATCGTTTTCCCATTTAACAAGTAACGTTATCGGTGAGTACCATGGAGATGCAAAATCGGTTTTTGAGAAAAACCCCCAGGCTTGCTTTTCCTTGAGTTCTTTAAGACACTGTCCACGAACGTCATTAGGTTTTTTGTCCAGCGCTAGTGGGCACGGTGAGATGAGATTTGGCGATACTTCCCAAGTGGTTCGAAGGAATCGCCAATCTTGGCCGGTCTGCAGCCCTACATTGATTTTCGCTGTGGCTACCCCGATTGTTGGAAGCGTCGAAAGTGCATTGATTATGTGCGCCGGTACCCAATAGCAAAACGGGCTGGAAGGCATACGAGCAAAATCAGCAGGTGCCGAGTAAAAAGTCCTGTTTGTGAGTTTGCCAGAGTTGACTGCAGCTACTTCAGAAAACGCCAGATCCTCTTTATCGTTGTCTACTAAAAGACGGATGAATGGAGCGACTTGTTCTGGGTGTGGCAGGCGTCGAAGTACGTATGCTGCGGCTTCGACCATGGCATCGAGAACGCCCTCGCCAAGATCCACGAGGGCTTCGAAGCCAACACACTGCTGAAGAACTTCCTTGCGATAGTCAGTCATCGTAGTGAGGTAAAAGCAGTTCCGATTCGTGATCGCACCAACTAGTCCGTTGGGAACACAGAGTTCAATAGTTCGTTCGACAAACGCAGCCAAAATGTCGCTGTACGAATTCTTATACGTTGAATCGATATAATTCTTGGATTCCTTACTTGAATCGCCGAACGGTGGGTTCATCAAGATCACATCGAACCGACGATGACACAATTCGATGAACGAAAATCCGTGAGCGGCATCCTCGGCAAAGAGATACCGTTGGAATCGATCGCCGTTGCTGGCACTCTTTGCATAGACTCCAAGTGATTGAACAAGATTGGCCTCGGCTTGCTCGAAAAACTGGTCGTTAGGTAGATTCTGAACCCGATAGCGTTTTTTGCCTGGTTCGATCGGTTTGTCGAACAATGTCTGTTGAAGTGGAATCCCGCCGATCTCGTATTGCCGCTTGGCTTCACTAATCGCTTCCTGAATTTCCTCTTCGATCTTGAGAAGTGACCCTGCTTCCCCAGCAAGCTTCATCTTATCAAACACGACTTCGACAAGTTGGCCTAAAATCTCCGGCTCAACTTGATGCACAAACTCGTTGAGCATCTTCGATTCACCGGGCATCGGTTCGGCACAGACAATGTTCGACCTAGTAATCTTAGGGCGATTCTTCTTCAGCCCCATCTGTTGATAAGCCCTTTGACATCGAAGCCACAACGCCAATGCCGCAATTTGCGTGGCGCGCAGGTCTATGTCGATTCCATGAAGGTTGTGAGCGAGAATCAGTCGGGGCACATCCCTCATCAAGTCTTCGAGTGTTGCGTAATCTTGCTGGAGCTTCGGTCCGAGATCCGAGTCGGTATAAGCCTCTTCGTAGATTGTTATGAGCAGATCGAAACAATAAAGAAGAAAGTGGCCACTGCCGCATGCCGGGTCGAGGATCTTCAATTCACGAGGGTCCTTCTTCGCACGATACGGGATGTAGACTGGCTGTCCGAGGAGCTCCTCTTGGGAGAGGTCGGCTGTTGCGTTAGCCGCTTTAGGTGGCTCTTGACCTTCATCGAGGAAGGCTTCGGTGGGGCGGCGAATGAGATAGCGGCAGCTCTCCTTCAGCTTCGTATTCCCTCTTCGCATCTCGTACCACGTACGGCCTAGCGAATTGTCGGTAAGGAATTGGACCACGTATCGAGGGGTAAAGAACTGGTTGCGAAAAGCTAGTTCATTCGAGTCCCGAGGCGAACGGCTTTTTGATCGTGCTTCGTCTCGCATTTCCTTGGGCGTGAAGTACTGGTACACCCAGCCTATGGTCTCATCTTCCTTCTCAGACCAGATCTCCTTTAGCCTCTCATCGCCTAACAATTGAATTACGTCATTAAGCACACGTTGTGATGGATAGAGTCGATTTGCCGAGTCGTTTGGATTAAATAGGACCCCAATCTCTTCCGACAGCGATCCACCCACCCAATCGAGAAAGTGACGGTAGGCCGTCTCCTGATGGCCCGTCCGGTAGAGTCGCTCGTCTTCAGGATGGTCTGCTAGGTAAAATTTGAATCCATTCGATTCAATCCCTCTACTGACAGTCTCTCGAAATCGCTCGCCACCGAGATAGATGTCTCGCGACTCCATCATTTTGTAAGCGCAGAACCGATTCAGATGGGTGAAGGAAATTTCTCGCACAAGCTGTTGTAGTGCATCGGCAGGCTTTCCATTTTGGGCACGAATGTGGTTTAGGTGCTCAACGATTTCACTTCGAGCGAGTCGATCTTCCTGCGACAGATGGCTCATATTCTCGGCCGGCTCAACCTTCCCGTTACCGTGGATGCCGAAGCGACCTTGCAGCAACTTCATCGTCTCTTCTTCCAAGAGCCGACGGCATTGTGTGACCACATTCCGCAGGACCTTTCTTGTATCACCGTTCATTCCGCGTCCTCCCACGGCCATTGTGGACCGCCATATTTCCGGTAATAGAGGAGCTCGCGGTCTGCAAGGTGCAGTACCCTGTTAACTGGGTCAAATGAAACGATTACTGGGTAGATTTCTTTAACCGACTGCAACTTATCAACGCTTCTAAGTGCCGACTTTACAGTAGCTGAACGCACGGACGGATCTATACTTTGAATGCGATCAATTACTTCTTGTTCGCTTATTCCAGCAAGCAAAACTGAATCGGGAGCGTTTACGCAAGCCTGTATGATGTACATATAGATGCGTTTAGTCTCCGGGTTTGAGTTAGCGAAACCCTCGGTGACCGACCATCCAAGTTTTCGGTACCTCACAGCTTCCTCTTGGCAGATAGCCTTTCTCGCAGTCTGAAGTAGGCTCATATCTTCCAATACGAGATTGTCTTCAGTGCTCGTTGAAATAATCTGTGCCTCAATGCAAAACTTCTCTGCCATTCGCTGCAGCAATCCGACGTTGCCGCTAGCGTCACTAACGATGGCCTGTCGTATTTCTTGGCCAAGCGTGATGTTCAGAGCTTTTTCTCCAAGTGTTAACACTTCATTCAGCTCCTGGTCGTCCCAATTCAGATTGATCTCATCGATACGACCAGCCAAATCGCCATTGTATTGAATCAGGACATTTTGCTCTTTCCACGCCCCGATCAGGATCAGAGCAACGCCAAGCTCCAGCAGTGCTTTGAGGTCTATCGCGAGCTGGACTTTCGTGGCCTCTGGTATGTAGTGAAAATCTTCAAGAATCACTTTCTTGGCTGATTTCTTTATTTGTTCAGCAACAAAGGTCAAGTGCTCTGCGGATTTCCCAATTGTTTTTTGTGCACTCTGCGACACTCTTTCTATCGAAACTTCAGTGGTCCCTTTTGCCTCGCCCTGGGTAACAAAAGGAATTCCCGCTTTGCCACCTGCTTCTGCTCCAACTTTTCCGCCGGTAGTCCATGTCACATCGGTGCTTGTTGAAATAGTTATCCCAAGTTGCCCTAGTACTTCTTCATACAATTGTTGGGCTTCCGGACGTCTACTGCATTGCACGTGGATGAAATTCCCCTCCGATATAGACCGCTTCCACAATGACGTCTTACCTTGTTTTGAGGCTCCATACACAACTAAGTGTCGCCCGCTATCCAGGAAATATCGAAAACGAGCGTCGAGTCCTGCTCGGTCGACATAAGTTCTATTTGGAGTCGGCGTACGAACCCCAAAAACATGCTTTAGTTCAACAATTTCCATTCCAATCCTCCTAGCTCGTTTCTTGTTTATGCTGCATGGGTGCGGTTATTCCAGGATTACAATAGCACCTTCGTCGATACACTTCTGAAGTGAATCACGAATTAATTCGAGTGCTTTGTCGAGGTCTTCTTGCGTCTGAATCGGACGATTGAAGAACTCGGATACTCGAACCTTTCGCACCGGCGCTTTCTTTTCACTAGCAATCGAAAGCTCCTGTAGCTTGACTGAAACTGAAGACTTCAAACCAGCTAACGCAGCTAAATCAGACTCCATTTCAGTTAGGCTTGCCTTGCCAATTGATTTCGACTGTTTAACAGCCTCAACGTCTTCATCATTGCCAACGCGAGCAATTAGCGGAGAAAGAAGACTTGAAGCCGTCGTCGAATTTGTTGCTTCGAGCGGTCCCCACTCCGAACGATTTTTGATCTCTTCAACCGCAGATTGAAAAGCCGATTTTCTTTGCTCGAATAGCTCGCTGTAGGCAGTTCGATAGGCTCCAAGGATGGTTTTGCTCAACGACTCGATCTTCTCCCACTGATCGATAAATTGCTCAGATAAAAGCAGGGCTTTCAGTTCGTCGACATGGGGAGCAAGCGACTCGGAAAAACTGTGACCAGCCAATCGTTGCCACACTTGATCGGTGGCTTGGCGTGCTTGTCGCAGTACGCTGATTGCATCGTTATCAAGCCTTTCTCGCAACTTGCGGATTCGATCTCGCGTTTCCCCGAAGTCCTTTCCATTTTCAGTAAGAATACGTACACAATCGTCAGAAGCTGATGATTGGATTCCTGCGAGCGTCTGTTGGTATTCCGATAGCATTGGCATCACCGGCAGTCGATGCGCCTCGGCTGTCGCCTTGAGCGGATAAAGACGCTCAAGCTCTTCGGCAGCAATTTTTTTGAACGCAGTCGAAATAGCACCTTCTTCAACATCAACTTCTTCGCCAGTGAGATCTTCCAGTTGCTGCACTGCTTGAGTCAGTGTCTTTAAACCAACAGATTGCCGAGGCGAGAAAAGAGATGATTTGAATGCTGGGTTGCTTGTAAAGGGAGTGCGCGACGCAGGGTCTTGATAGTTGTGATATCGATTCCCTTGATAGGTTACCTCGATTTCGCCCGCTCGGAACAGCGCTGCAAGAATCAGTCGGAGCATATCACGCTCCCAACCGTATGGAGTTCCACCAAATCGCTTTTCGAGTGATTTGCCCATGCGTGTGTCTTTGTTCCCATAGCTATGCTCGCTCTTGAGGTAATCGAGTACCTCTTTGGCTACATCGGCGCTCGTCGAGACGATGTTCTTAGGACCATCTTTTATTACGAGTCCAAGACCTTGGTCACCAACGTAGAATACATTGGGCAACGCCTTCAAGTCGGCAGCCTTTAGTATCTGCTCAGCCTCGTCTCCCTTTAGAGGTCGGGAACCCATTTGTAGTTTCGGGTACAGATCCGGAACTACCTGACCAAAGAGCTTCTTTAGAATTTCACTCAGCCCTTTGCCGAGAGCCGACGCATCCCTGTGAACTCCACGGAACATTCCCGTTCCACGCTCCATTGCCTCAGTGAGTTTATCTCTTAAGCGGCTTTCGTAGCCGTTTTTCGAGTTCTTCTCATCTTGCAAGCATGTCGCTTCGTCAGGGCTGATCTTTTGTTGTGCGCTAAGCTGGTTGTACTTGTCAACCATCTTGGAAGAAGCGTGGAGTTGGGCGACCAATTCGTCAATTTCCGGAGTCAGACAAAATAGCCAAAAAACATTATGTTCGTTTACTGCAAGACGACTTTCAGCGCGAACATCTTCGATTCGAGTCGTTAAGTCTTCCGCATCGTCAGAAACACAAAGAGCGAGTGGAAGCTCGCCCTCATCGCCAATTCCAGCACCATCAACGCTAATCCCAACACGGAACGATCGGTTCTGATATCGATAGGTTTTGAACTCAGGTTCGTCAAATATCTGTTGTAAGGCTTTACGCGCAAGATCATTCCTCTCACGAGGCTTAGGATCGAGGTGTCCACTACGCTCGTTGGTCCAGTTCTTCTCCTGTGCAGTTTGAAGCTTCCAGCCTTCCTCGGTGTTTCGAATGAACTTTGCAGATTCCAAACGTTTGACGGCAGCTTGCACTGCGATGGTCGGTGTCGCCATGCCCACTTCATCAACTAAAACTGCGGCGAGATTTGCTTCTGTTCGTGGCAAGTCACGAATAAACTCCAATAAGCAAATTGCTTTTGCAACACGCAAAGCCCAGCCATGATCATCGACTTCTGTTTTGAATCGCTCGGCGATCTGATGAACATCAGTACGTTTCTCGTTGGATAGATTGCCTTCAACGAGCTCGAAGACTTTATCAAGAGTGACTAGAGAGCCAATGTTCTTCTTGGCGTAGCCGGTTCTATCCGAAACCAGCATTTCATACGCTTGCTTGATAATGGTTCGATTGCTACCACCGTAATGCCTTGGCGCGCCTGGCTGTAGGCGAATGCCCGACATGATTCCAATACACAGATCGATGTAGTGCGGAGGATACGGATAGAAATGAACGAAGTCGTCTTCGTTGATATCGGTACGTCTGGTTGTCCGTTCCAAGCGAAGAGAGATGTTCAAGAGGCCTGGGTTTTGAGTGTATAGCTTTCGCAGTTCCTTCTCGCCGTCCTCGGTTTTTGCCAAGACACGCTTGGTCGCCACTTCTCGGATGTCAGATGGTGCTAAGTCGACGCGATAACGGAATCGATCTTGGAGTTTCGCGAGCTCCACACGCTTTGAATCAATGGCTGCGACAACCTCATCGAGCTTCTCTTGAGAAGTCACGACGATCCAGCAGGGGGCAGTGATCTTCTTCGCTTTGAGCAAGTTCTTGCTTACTTTGCCGAATTCTTCGATGGTCGCGCGTAGGTCTTCGATCTTGTCGCCGCTTCGTGCGACGTGTTGTCCGACTTCGTCGATGATAAAGACAAGGCCTTTGCCTGGCCGACGTCGCCCCCAAAGTTCAAAGGTTCGTTCAACGACTTTGCTGACCGTAATTGATGCATCACGGTTGCGTTGTGCGTGAGCCCAGGAGTCGGCGGAAGGATAGGTCTTTGGGTCCAACTTGTGCAATATCGCACTTGCACGAGATAGTTTCTGAGCACCAGCGCGAACGGTTTCCCATTCCTTCTTCAATTCGGATTTACATGTGGAAATAAACTCTTGAAGCTTGCCCTCCGCTTCAAGTTCTATTTCCAGCTCAGCAATGTCGAAGTCTTCTGCGTACCCAAGTTCTCTCAACAGAACCGTGTACATCAGCTCGGCTATACGCTGAGTCACCTTTCGAGTGTCTGCTTCTTTGGCGACTTCAAAAAGGATTACTTCGGTAGGTGTTTTGACGTTGATTAGATCAAGCAGATCGCTGATCCGGCTGTCGCCAATTTGCTTTTTGAACAACTCTGCAAACTGACTGCCCATGACCGTTTGGTTCTGCAAAGCATATCCAAGGTTCTTTGAGAACGAGCTTTTGCCCGAACCAAAGAAACCCGATACCCAGACTCCGACGCTCTCATGCGGGTCTGCAGGCGCTTCGGCAATTGCCTTGAGCAAATGATGATACTGCTCGCGAATGCTATCAGTAGCAACATACTCTGTGATTTCGGCAAAGACAGACTGTTCGTCGGCCTGGTCAACCTGAATGATTTCTTCGATCTTTCGATCGAGAGGACGCGAGATAAGATCGCCGATTGTTTTCATATAATTATCTGTGCCTTATCCGTAAATCTTGACTCGGTAGTTGCCCAATGCATCCCGATCCTTAAGGTCCATGAATCGCAAGCCGGTCGTGCCTTCGATTGAACCTGGATAAAACAGGACTGTCGTTGCTTTGGTTCGTCCGTGCATCTTGTCGAGTAGCATGGACATGTGAAATATCCCGGGCGACATCGCCGCAACGCGTGTGATGAAGACTACGGAGTTTTCTTCGCCGAACGCTGCAAGGCGCTCTGCAAGTAACTCCCACAGTGGCACCCATACCTTGCTTGACAAGTAGGTTGTTACCTGCTGTTGAGCCTCCACAAACCCCCTGCTGCGTTCCAATGCGACAACGGCTTCATAGCCTTCGTCATCATCCTTTTCGTGGACTTTGTCGAGCGCATCCCAGAGCAAGTCCGACATAGAAATGATATGAACATCCTTTCCCGTCGACTCTAATCTCGTCGCTAAGAGCTTGACTTCACGCCGAAGCTCCCATTCATCGGTCGGGTTGTAACGCATGATCGCAAACGGCAAGTCGTGATAGACACTGACGCGTGGAGGTACCGATCGCAGATCGCTTTCCAGGTGAGCGATGCTATCTTTGGGTGAGGACACGGGCGTACTCCTCTAAAGATTCGGCTGGAAAGGTGAGTCGCGTCACACTGCCAGCGACGTGATACTCGAGTAACTCTCGTTGATGTGCTTCGAAAAGAAAACGCTCAACGGTGTCGCGTGTAAGGAAGAACAGTTTCCAATCGGGATGTTCAATCAACTTAGCGCCCGAGGGCTGGTGTTGCTTTAAGAAGAATGCGATGTATGCGAAAGCTTCGATGGGCACAAAGACTGAGGTAATCTTCTTATTTGCCGATCCAGCAAGAACTCCGAAGTCCCTCAAGGCAGACAGAAGCCCCTGTGAAATGCGAGTCATGGTGGGCTCTGACCACTTGGCTTTCGACTTGCCTTCTTGAACCCACTTCGCCAACGTGCGTTGGACCTCGGGTACGCCGACCTCGACCACGCCGTCTTGGGATAATGGAACAAGTAGTTCTAGAACTATGTCATATAACAACCGATCGGCTCGGGCAGAGAAAAAGTAAAGAATTCTATCGAGCGCGACGCTCGCGATCTTGCCCTTAGCCAGCGTTACCAACGACTTGGTCACCAACTCGTCTGCTAAATACCGCTGCTTGAAGATTGCCAGGATGTCTTCGACGCGCGATCGAGAAGCTTTTCCGAAAACGTTATCACGCTGAAGCCGTTCAACATTTTCATCAACAGAATCGTCGCTGAACCAATGCGAGAGAAGCGTCTTGGTGTCACTGATAAGTGCGCCAGCTTTGATGATCTTAGACGTGTACTGAATAGAAGAACGCTGCTTTGCTCCTTCGCCAGCTTTCTTCCGAGTGACCATATTTGAACTCCGCACCGCAATCATCTGCTCGCCTGTTTTTGAAAATGATGTCCATCATGAATGCTTCATCGAGGTTTTCGTTCATCTATTCCGTTGCCAGCTTCGCCGGACCGCACCCACTCATCCACCTCATCTCGTTTGAACTTCCATAGGCTGCCAACCTTGTGGGCAGGCATCTTCCTCCGGTCGATCCATTTGTAGACCGTGTCCCGTTTGATTCCCAAGTAGTTCGCAATCTCGTCAAGCGATAGCCAGCGTTCGTTTGTTACGCTCGTCATCACGTTCTCCTCGCTGCTCAAAAACGCAGTCGCAAATGCACCAACCAGCCACGGATGTCCAGTTTGTACCAGTTCGTACTGACGCATCATAGCGGATATGCTAGCATCTGAAAACCGCAGGTTCGTGGCGAACTATTCGGGTTGGGCGATTTGTGATTACTGAGAACCTGGAATCGTGGCCTGCTTTGGTGTAGGGACGGAAAGCGAAGATCGCGGAGGACGCGTTGAAAGACTCAAAACCACGGATAACAGGCAACCGGCATGTCCTTCCTTTTGAAAAGCTACTAGACAGAGAATTTGAGCGACTCTCGCTTTGGTTGGTGCAGCGCGAAGGATATCCCCATGCCGAACACTATGGTGTGTCCGGCGATGACGGAGGCAGAGATATTTTTGACCGTTCAAGCGGAACTGTATTCCAGGCCAAGAACGTTGCCCGATTTGCTGCTGCAGATGCAAAGAAAGAAATCGAAAAGATTAAGAAATGCCGACATGTCGACGTGAGGCGTATCGTTTTCATCGTGCGATGTAACGTAACCGCAGATTCACGCGACGCCGCAGTAGATTTCTGTGCACCGGTACCATGCGATTTCTGGATCAGCACCGAATTGGATGAGAAGGTGAAGCGACACCCTGACATCCTGGGTGAGTTCTTCGACTATGGCTCGCCTGCCGGTGCCGCTTCAACCCAAGACAGTGAAAATTCAAATGCCTTGAAGAAGTCTGTTCCAAAGCTTGGGGAGATCACGGTCGATAAATCAGGGGTCGTGTGTGAAGGCATTACTCAACTGGGAAGCCTAATCACGGACCTAATACTCCACTTCCAACAATCGAACACAATTGCGAATATCAGTGTCCGACTGCTGGAGTCTGAGCAGATTGACGCAAAGCTGAAAGCAAACAAGTTCAATTCGAATTTGGATCGCCGCAAGCTTGCGGAGCGAATGTACTACGCCCAATGGCTAACTAGTCGTATTGAACGCGGCATTCGTCTCGTTGCCATCGCTGGTAGACATATTCTTCCCGATCCCGATGATCTCGCAAAATGTGCCGAGCGAGTAATTCAGAAGCTTATGGAACTCGCGGACTTTATCCCGGAGCCCAAGGAACTGCCAGGGTACACGGTCGACGTGTTTACTGAAGGGCAGTTCCCACGACATATGATGATGCAACTTACCTATGATGATCTGAATGCCATTGACGCACGTAAGGGCGAGCGCGGAGTTTATCCAATGAGTCTTCAGATTCCTTGTTCGTGTGCTTACCTGCCCTACGAGATCCAGCGTTTTCGCGCATTCCCGTTATTCGTTGTGGCAACTGTTTGGTACGAAGCATTCCCCGATAATGATGAACTTGCAGCTACATCGTGCCACTTCGACTACTGGAGTTTTGGCCTGTCATGAATGATAAGAAGATTTCTGGAGCGTCGGCTGAACCACGGATAGACGAGATCATTCTTCCTGACGGAGTAAAAGCCGACTACACCGCTGATGCTCCACATAATTCGCTTGTAGGAATCAAAAGACTAAACGCTTTCGTTGGTCCCAACAATTCAGGGAAGAGTCGGTTGTTACGTGAATTGTTCGTGACGGCGCAAAATCTAATGGTTGCATCGACCGTACAGTATTCGGTGCAAATCCGTTCTGCAGTGCGATCGTGTATTGATTTGCTTCCGGCGTTTGAAAGTCAGCGAAATCACCTTATCAAAGGCATACCGGAAAACTTGGTATCGGCCCCATTTGGCTTCCACGAAACGACGCAACATTTTGCCTCCTTCGATAAACAGAAGACTGAGTTTAAGCAAGCATCCGAAAACCTACAAAGAGCAGCTACCGAATTCAGAAGGCACAATCCGCCTGCTGTTTCCCCTGAGATAGTTGAGCAACTCTCAACACATCTTCGAACGATTTATCGAGGTATTGACGAACTCGCCAACGACGGGAAGCCCAGGCACATTTCGGGGCAACAACAACCTCCACCGGAGCCCAGGCTGCGGAATGCAAAATACATCTACATTCCTACCCTTCGTGGTATGCGCCTATCGTCTGAGGACGAAAGCCACCTTCATGCCTACTTTGACCGAACGTGGAACGACTACTTCAAGGGGAAGAGGAAACGGACCCATTCTGAAGTGGAGTCAATTGAGAAGGCACGAAGTGAATACCATGGCAAGACAATCCTTACCGGCCTCGATTTATACGAATGGCTGACGAATAAGCTCCTCGGAGGGCTTAACGACCGAGCACTTGTGCGCGAGTACCAAGAGTTCCTGTCTCGCACATTCTTCCAAGGGACACCAGTTGCGTTGATTCCTCGGCGAGAGCACGATACCGTGCACATCAAGGTCGGAAAAGAAAAAGAGAGACCGGTTGAGCGTCTTGGGGATGGGATGCAACAACTCATTATTTTGACATTGCCGATCTTTGAGCATCGCAATGTGCCACTGTTCTTGTTCATTGAAGAACCAGATTTATTCTTGCACCCAGGTTACCAACGTGTCTTTATCGACTCGGTGTTATCCGACAAAGAACGAGAGCTCTACGTCTTTGCGACGACTCACTCAAGCCAATTCTTAGACATCACCGTCTCTCGTGATGATTGCTCTATATTTCGGTGTGAAAAGCAGATTTGTGATGAAGATGGCGAGGAACATGATCCAAAGTTTACCGTCCGCAACACCACATTCGGAGACCAGAGTCTTCTGAAGCACATCGGTGTTCGCCCTTCGTCGGTGATGTTTGCCAATTGCACAGTCTGGGTTGAAGGGATAACCGATAGGCTATACTTTAGCCGCTTCGTCGAGTTGGTTTTTAAGCAGCGAAATCTGACGTACACCGAAAACCTTCATTACGCTTTTGTTGAATATGGTGGCGGCAATATTACTCACTGGTCGTTTCTAGACGACGAGGGCATCGACGTCGAGCGTGTTTGTGCGAAGTTGCTATTAATCGCAGACCAAGACAGTGAGAAGGACGAGAGACATCAAAAGCTTGCCGATAAACTTGGCGGTCGATTCATCCTATTGCCAGTGCGTGAGTCGGAGAATCTTCTCACACCGAAAGTCATTACCGCAGTCATTCGCAGTTACGAGGGGGCAGATGTAAAGCTTAACAGCTTTACCCAGTCCAAGTACACGACGGCATATCTTGGGAAATTTATCGATAACCACGTATTGGTCGACAAGACAAAATCGAAGCGATACGGCAAGTTACAAACTTGCTACGCAGACAAGTCTGGTACGGTAAAGGGCAAGGTAGAATTTTGTCGTAGATCCTTAGAGCAAATTGAATCGATTGATGATATGAGTACTCACGCTCGGGAGATCGCCGAAAAGATTTGCGATTTCATTGTTCAAGAGAACAGCTGACACTGGCAAGCAAAACCCGTTGTGCGTTGTCAATCTTCCGTTTCGTCCAGAAGACAATTCGCGATCTCTTTCCAATTGACTTCGCTTAAGGAAGCGTTGATTAAGTCTGCGTACACGCTTGCATCGCTGGCGAGCGGGTTGCCATCTTCAATCATTTCTTTCAGTGAGTTCGCGAGCTGATAACACGCTCGTTCTTTGCGACTTAATACTTGGTCTGCGACAGCCTCTTCAAAGCAGCGCTGAGCTAATGTTCTGCACGTGTTATAGGAACCCTCGTCGTTGCCCAACCAAAGATTGACAACCCACGTTTCGTAATTTGACCATCCATTGTAAGAAGAGTCTGGTTCCGTCACTGTTCAATGGTCCTACTGGCTGAGCGTATGGGTCTGCGAGTGAAACTCGCTTTGGGGCTTGGGAGCGATATCCTGTTTATGGGAAGTCCAAGAGAATTGGCTCTTGCCCACCGCAGATTCCAGTCAACGAATTGATTCGAACCCGCCACGCTCCACGACAAGAGTCCTTGCTCGCTCGATTGTTGCAGGGTTAAGTGACCAAATCGCTGATTGGGGCCTCGGCTTATGCCATTGTAATGGACCAGGCCGAACTCAAGTAGTCTTCGCAGCGAGGTGCAGACCTTGGTAAAGACGAGATCGGTTGCTCGACATTTTTGGACCCGTTCGCCCTGCTAATCGAATAACCCCCGGGCTCTCTGACGACTCATCGACGCCCTTTCCGCAGGTTATTCGCCGAAACCGACCGAGAGCCATAACCCCGACTAGAGAAAGAAGGGGCGTTTCGTGAGGTGTCGGTTCCACTCAACTCACCTACTCTGCGAGCTATGAGCAGACCGTAGGGTATCGAGACAAGCCGCCGTGGAGATACGGCGGCTTTTTTCGTCGAAACGCGAGTCCCCGCAACCACTTCCGCCGACGTCTCTTGCCGGCTTTGTCTCAGGCGATCCAAGGCGCGACTCCCGCCCGCCGCCGCCCAATCGCGCTCCGATCCCCAAAGTCTCGAACTCTCTGTCGCGCCTCGTGGCTCGGGTAAACGATTGGTCGGCTTCGTCGCGGGAGATGCCGACACGGCCGTATCTGTATCGCTCCGTCGAAGCCGACGCTAGTTAACAATCGATGAGTTTCATCGCGACCGGAGCATCAATCGCCCCGAAACGGATGCGTCGTTCAAAGGGAAAAATCCGTCGGTCTTACCGCTCCCTTAGCTGGACAGCTCCACTTTGCTGCTGCAACTCCTTGTCCCCTGCGAGCTTACCTGGCAGGAACACACGATCGATCCGGCTAGCTTGGTCGTACGATCAACTCGGGATTCCCGTCGTGGGCCTCTGGCTGTTCCGCCTCAGGCGGAACAGCCAGAGGCCCACAAGTAATTCGGTGTTCGAGTCCCCGAATCCCGCTAGCCCGCAATCATGTTCTCCTGCCGGGTAAGCCGGCAGGGGGGCCAAAGTGGCGCTGTCCAGTTAGTCAGCCAAACCTGCCCAAAACGCCGCACATTGACAGTATTCATTGAAAAGCGATATAAACGCGATTTCGCTGGGTTCTGCAATGCGACCTCCTCAAACGTTAGAACGGCTCGTATGATTTCTGAAATGAACACGGCAGGCAGGTTAAAGCGATTCCTTTTCCCCGATCACAAGGACCCTAACACTCACAATGTTTTCGTGTGGGCCAAGGTCTTTCAAATAACGCTGACCTCTCAGAACATCAATACATTGACACTCAACGATTGCATTGCGATCAGACAGTCGCAGTTCTCGCTGTTCGGCGAGGTTGCCCGTTTAGAAGAGGAAGTAAGGCAGTTCTGTGAAGGTACCAAGTTCAAACCGGAAGTTCTGCTTGCACACGTACCTCAGATTAAGAAGGCGTTGGCCGACACACCACTTGGGGCGCCCTGGAGTGAAGTCCGCAGCCAGTTCCTAAATGACGCGACCTTGACGATGCTGAGCAACTTGGAAACTCTGCTCCCGTCGGAGTCGGTCGCTGAGCAAAAAGACCTCGAAGAGTGCAAGAAGCTTGTCGATGAATTGTTTGAATTCGTGCGGCAGAGTGAAATGCCCATTGACTTGCGAAGATGGATATTAACTCTGCTTTCGTCAATTCGTCGCGCCATTGACGACTACCAAATCGGTGGAGCCAAGAGTTTCCATGCCGCACTCGCAAATGTTATCGGCGAATTCGCTACAACAGCAAACGACCTAATCGTGATTCAAAAACCGGAAAATAGTCGTTTCCTAGCGGCCTTCAACAAACTCATGTCGGTTGTCAAGAACCTTGCAGCGCTCTATTCGCAGATTCGTCCGATAACGATCGATATTGCTGGCATTGTTCACGTGGCTGGATCGTCAAATCTGCTAGGGACTGCGGTCGACAAGCTGAATTAGAGTCTCAACTGGTTGGAAGCTCGCGGCCAAGTAGCCATACGGCCCACTCGGCTCATGGGCTACCGCTCTCGACTTTGGAGTTATCTGACAATCGACGGTCTGCCACGGACACTTCGCCATTCCACGGCATACATAACCCAGGGGCCGACGTCACTTCTTCCCTCCACCCCTGGAGTTCCGGAATGTCGGATCAACCTTCGATCCCGATTCCTCTGACGCGCGAGCGGCGTCTCACGCGGGTCGCGGCGATTCTCGCTCGCGGCATCATTCGCCTCCGACGGTCGATGGATCATTCCGACCCACAGAATCTTGACGAATCTCGCCCACGGGACCTTGAGGTTAGCTCGGAATCGAGGCTCTGTGTGTCTCACGAACCGCCGGCGTAGCCGGGCTCGGTTTTGGTCGGGATGCACACACCACGAATCGGAGGAAACGCATGTCCCAGTTGGACTTGCCTTGCGAACGCGCGAGGCTCGAAGGGATGACCGTCGGGCAGTTGGCTCGGGTCTACGAGGAGATCGTCGGCGAGCCCGCTCGGAGCCGACACAAGCAGTATCTGGTCCGCCGGATTCTCTGGCGGGTCCAAGCTCGGGCGGAAGGCGACCTGAGCGAACGGGCTCGACGGCGAGCGGCCGAGTTGGCTGACGACGCCGATGTGCGCGTGACACCGCCCCGCCGACCGATTGTCTCGGCGGCGGTGGCACTGCCAACGGCGGTTGCGGATTCGGCCGATGCGCTGGCCGACCGGCGGCTGCCAGTCGCCGGCAACCTCCTCGTCCGGAAGTACAAGGGGCGGGAAATCCGTGTCATCGTCCTGGCCGACGGATTCGAGTACGAGGGACAGCGATTTCGCTCCCTCTCGGCGATCGCCAAGTTGGTTACCGGATCGCACGTCAACGGATTCCGATTCTTCAAACTCGGGAGCGGCGCATGACGCGAGCCAAGAAAGCCGACAGTCCCGGTAAGAAGCCCGCGACGCCCGAAGTTCGTTGCGCGATCTACACCCGGAAGTCGACCGAGGAACGGTTGGACCTCGAATACAACTCGCTCGACGCGCAGCGCGACGCGGCTTTGGCCTACATCGCGAGCCAGCGACACGAAGGTTGGAAGGTGGTCAACGAGCAGTACGACGACGGAGGGTTCTCCGGCGGGAACGCGGATCGCCCCGCGTTGCTCCGACTACTCGAAGACATCAATGCGGGAAAGATCGATTGCGTCGTCGTCTACAAAGTCGATCGTCTGAGCCGCTCGTTGCTCGACTTCGCTCGGATCATGGGGACGTTCGACGAGCATAGCGTCGCGTTCGTCTCGGTAACGCAGCAGTTCAACACCAGCACGCCGATGGGCCGACTGGTTCTCAACGTGCTGCTGTCATTCGCTCAGTTTGAACGCGAATTGATCGCGGAACGCATCCGCGACAAAATCGCTGCCCAGCGCCGACGCGGCAAATGGGCGGGCGGACGACCGATCCTCGGCTACGATGTCGACCGGTCGGGCCCCAGCCCGAAACTTGTCGTGAATGCCACTGAGGCGGCCCGGGTTCGGCAGATTTTCGCGATGTACCTGAAACTTGGTTCGTTGCTGCCGGTTGTCGAAGAACTCGCGAAACAAGCTTGGCGAAACAAGTCCTGGGTCACCAAGAAGGGCGACCAACGCGGGGGACGCGAATTCGACAAGTCGTCGCTGTACGACTTGCTAAGAAACCCGCTCTACGTGGGCAAGCTGAAGCACAAGACGGAGCGGTTCGACGGCGAGCACGAGGCGATTATCGACTCCGAGACGTTCCAGAAAGTCCAGTCGCAACTCAAAGAGCATTCTCGTGGCAAAGGCAACTTCCTCCGCAACCAAGGCGGAGCGTTGCTGAAGGGGTTGATCCACTGCCAGGCCTGCGGCCAGGCGATGGTGCATACCTTCACGGGACGCGGCACCAAGCGCTATCGCTACTACACCTGCATCAAGGCGATCAAGCAGGGTCGCCAGTCGTGTCCGTCGAAATCGCTCCCCGCCTCCATGATCGAACGCGTCGTGGTCGAACAACTAAAGGCTCTGGGCGGCGACGGAGCATTGCGGGCCGAGATCCGGCGGCAGGCGGTTCATCAACGCGATTGCGACATGCGGGAATGGGAAATCGAACAGCGGCAACTCGACCGCCAACTCGCGCGGCACCAAGCCGAGTCGCGCCAGTTACTTGCCGCTCCGGCTCCAAGCCAGGCGAACTCCGCCCGCATCGTCGAACTGTACGACCAGATCGACCGAGTTCAGCGGCGGCTTGTGGAGATCAAGCAGCAGACCGACCGGATGGCGAATCGCCCTCTCTCCGAATCGGACATCGACGCGGCCTTCGATGACTTCGATGCGCTGTGGAACTCGCTGCCGACCCGCGAGCAGATCGAGTTACTGCGTCTGCTCGTGGATCGCATTGAATTCGTGGCGGAAACCAGCAGTCTCGAAATCGCCTTCCATCCCACGGCCATCCAAACGTTGGCCGCCAAATCGCTTCAGGACGATGCCGCATGATCAAGGTGAAATGCTCTTTGAACCTATCTGGGACCAAAACCGGTCGGCCCCGCGGCCGGAGCGCTGGTGAACAGCCAGCTGCCCCGCCGGCCCCGCGCGTGCCGCGTATCGCGC
This sequence comes from Pirellulaceae bacterium, assembly GCA_044235425.1. Classification (GTDB taxonomy): domain Bacteria; phylum Planctomycetota; class Planctomycetia; order Pirellulales; family Pirellulaceae; genus JBJSXJ01. The sequence continues at coordinate 114,497 of JBIIHW010000007.1, read as the reverse complement.
GGCTGGTGGCGTTGTCGCTCCGCTTCGACACGATGCTGCGGGCCGGCGAGGTCGCCGATGTGGCGACGCTCGCCATGCTGTCACATGTCACGCAGCCGAGGATATCCCAGATCCTGTCGCTCTCGCTCCTCGCGCCCGACATTCAAGAGGAACTGCTGCACCTGCCGGCGGCCGAGTCCGGCAAGGAGCCGATTCACGAGAAGGCGCTGCGCCCGATCGTGGCGGAGTTCGACTGGCGGCGCCAGCGTGCGGCATGGTCGAAGCTGAAAACAGAAATCGCGAAACGGGTTCCATCGCCGCGCTGAAAAACTTTTCCCAATGGGATTGAATTGCCAATTCCGCGAGCTAGTATTTCCCGGCACGACCTGTACGGATTAGTGTACAGCGTGCACTGTCTTGCCGGTGCCGGGACGTACGGGCTCCGGGGAATTACGCGGCTCACCCCGTTTAAAAGCCGCATTGCCAACCCCAACCTGGGGCAATTCATTGGCAAGTCGGGGCCATGACATTGGCCCTGCGTCTCGCCGTTCGCTTCCAGACGTTTTCCGCGCCCAAGCTGCGCGCCGTCGGTGTGAACGTGGATGTCAACGGAATGTTCGCCAGGCGCGTTCGTCGGCTGCGGAGCGAGCCGACTCACCATTCTTCAAGGAAATCCGATGTTTTGAAAGTGTTGTTCACCGAGGAGCTTCCACGATGGCCAGCCCGAGTCTTTGCCACCCGCGCCTATTGCTGAAACAGTTCTCGATCCCGATACTGCGCAGGTTGTTCGCGCAGCGGCAAGAGTTGCTCGAATTGCCCTGGGATTATTTACGGGACAAGAAGCAGACCGCGCCGATCTACGCCGCTTGGCAGCAACTGCCTGAGGATCGCCGGCGCGAATTCCAGATCGCTTTCCATGAGATCGCGGAGGCCGCCACGGAGGTCGGTATCGCCGCTTTGGTCCGGGAGCTCGAACATGTGGCTCCCAATCAGTCGTGGCAGGTCAAAGCTTGCCGCACTCGGTTGAACAAGTCGCTGTGGTTTTATCTCGAGTTCCCCGAGCTTTTCTGCAGAGCGACGATGTTCGCGCGGGCCGATTCGCTGGCGGCTGGCCGGTTCGCCATTCGGCGGCAGGACTTGCCCAGAACTCCGATCGAGGTCACGCCGGCCATGACCGCCGCGCTCGCCGAGGCGCTGCGGCAGTTCTACTGGCCCACCCAGATGCGCGGCCATTACTGCCATGTCGAACACATGCGCCGACACGACGGCGACGACTACTTCTTCGCCTACCTCGATGATTGGCCGGACAAGCGGCTCGCCTTTGGCAACAACGGACAACTCCGGCTGCACTCCGCCCGGTTCGCGTTCTCCGTGCTGTTCGTTTACTCGGCGGTAGACGGATTGCTCGAACTGGTCGCGACTGGCGGCGAATCGATCCACTTCCCGCTCCAGCAGGCGTTCTGCAAGTCGCTACTGGGTATCGACCTTGAGCCCGCCAACCGCCATCGCCCTGTCTACCAGTTGCAACAGCTTCTCGACCCGGCGTTCACCTACCCGACGGCGTCCGAGGATTGCATCAACCGCGTTCAGCTCAAAAGCATTCGCTGGAAGCCGCTGGGCGAAATCCGGAAACTGCGGGCCACGGTCCAGGAATTCGAGTTTCCCATCTGCCGCGCGGAGTGGCTGGAGCTGATCCAACGTGGCCTCGCGGGCTACGGAGTCATGCCAACGCAAGCGGTCGTGGAGGGAGCGACGTTCCGCATCACGCTGTTCCGCGACGGTCGCCCGCGCACGCTGGAGTTCACGATCGTACTTCCGAGCCGATGCACGGTCCGGACGAAATCCGACGAGTTGATCGCTGTCGGAAAACGGTGCCTCAAGCAATGGGGGATCGTCCATGTGTGACCCCATTTCCTGGCTTTGGACATTCGCCGATGCCCGAGATCCGGTATTCGACGAGCTGTCGATTCGAGCGATCCTCGGCGACAGCTTCGAACGGCTGGCGGCCGCGAACTACGTGGTTCGGACGGCGAATGCCGAGTGCGTCTCGTGCCCAGTCTGCGGCGACGGGCATGCCGAGGAGGTTGTGCCACTTTCCGGAGCGAACGGCCGAATCCGCTACTACATTTCATGCCCGACATATTTCAGGGTTGAAATAGATCCCGAGCTGCTCGAACAGTGGACGATCAACTGGAACATGCTGGCGAGCGGCGTGGCTGCCGCGATGGAACTCGCAGGGCAATGCACGCTGCTCATCTCCGATCGCCTGTGGCGGCTCGGACGCCTCAAATGGCGAGGGACGTACCGCGACGCGCTTTTGGCCCGCGGACTTTCCTGGCACGATGGTCGCGACATAGCTCGCCAGATCGCCCGCAACACCCGCCCTGTCGTGTTCGTCGGCGATCGTCCTGTCCCCGAGGAAGTATGGGTCGGCCGTGAACCGCCGATGGTTAAGATCTCGCAAGTCGCTTCGTTCGCGGACGACAGGACTTCGATCGACGCCGACGCCACGTTAGCGGCCATCGTTCTCGGCGAAGCTGAACTGACAGCCGGAAACCCACTCGCGCATGATCCACAGAGACTGACGCTGTTGATCCGTCGACAGATTCGAGCGGAGGGGAAAACGCGTCTGACCGACGACATTCTGCTCGCCGCTTACCAGCAAGAAGGATCAGTGCGAAAGGCGGCTGCGTTTCTGTCCGAATCGACGGGACAAACTGTCACAAAGGACAGGGTTCATAATGCGGTAATGCGAAGTGAGTACTCTACAGCTGTGGAACCTTAACAACCGCCGATTCATCGTCATTCTTCATCGAACAAGTGTCGGTCGATTTGACCGACACCACTAACGTGAAGCCCTCGCCGATGGCATGGACCATCGAGAACGGTCGGAACCTTCCAACGTTTCATTCGGCGGACCATGGGAGTTCAACAAAATGTCGGCTGGTTGCGTCTCTTCCCTGAGGGCTACGGCATCGGTGCCCACGTCTGTTTTACCGAAGGAAAGAAGCTCACTTGCAAGATGTGGAAGGTCTTTCGCCTGATCGGCGAGTAAACTGAATCCATGAACGGCTGGAACCAGGTCTCCTGCGCGTAGAATGGGCGAACGTCCGGAACCCTGAATTCGATTGAGTAGCATTTCATTTGGCATATCTCGTGTGGAAGTCAGTCTTCTTTTTTGCATATCTCGCATATGCAGAAGCCATTGTGGCCGAGACCTCGTTCACACCATCGGTCGTGTTGCCCACACTTTTTGACGCACTTGCCCTGCTTCTCCCGCCGTTGCACGTCTGCGACGAGCACCTCTTCGTTCGTCATGGGCTTGCCGGTTGCGGTATTGATCACCTGCGGCACGTGTATGTCGTTTGGATTCTTCTGGCCCATTTGTTCACAATCCTTGTAAATCTTGGCGAATTCGTCAATCTGTCGATGAATTGCCTCTGCGAAAGAAGGGATTGAACAACCGAAGATCGTTCGCGATTGGTTCCACCACCGGCTTTGCAGCGCGACGACGTGGTATCTTAGGTTGCCAGCGTCGTCTCGGCGGAATCCGTAGATCGGACCTCCGCTCATGCCCCTTATGTCCTTGATCTTAGCGTCTGGGGCGAGGCGGCCGATGAACCATGCGTCTGTCGGAACTTTCACGTCGGGCGGAGGCTCGCCGACTTCGTCGATCGTCAACCGGTTGACAGCAATCATCGCTTGCCGAACATACACTTCCTCGGGGGGGGTGTCCGGATAGACGCTATTCGGAATACCGATCATCCGGTAGAAGTCGAACGTCAATCGCGGTTGGTGAATCCAGTTCTCTCTCGTGATTGGTACGAGCTTGTTTGCGGCGAAGCATCCCTCCTGCAATTCGTTCAGCATGAGAATGGCAAAGTCCAATCCGTTTTCCGGCTCCTCGATGTAGAGGGCAGTGTGTGCTTCGTACGTGAATGGGACGATGTGGCCATGGGTCGCCTCGTGCCCGAAGTAGTCGAGGAACCCGCCCCCAAGGACTCGCAAGGTGCCGTTGTCGATGTTCGTGTCGAGCTCGTCCTTCAGGCAGTGGCCCGCAGTCACCCAAAAGGTCCGACCGTAAATCTGCATCAGGAAACCGGAGTAAACGGCCGTGCCGCGGCCGTAAATGCTTCCGTCCCGATTGATCGTTTCGTATTCACAAGCCAAGGCGACGAAGTGGCGGCTCATGAAAGAAACGGCGCTACTATGGTTTTCGGATGCCATACTCTACCTCGTCGGAAAACGCTATGGATGTTCGAGGCCACATGCGAGTTTCATCGTACCCACAAAGTTCGTTATCAGGTTTGCGGTTTCCTCTGGCGTCGTCTTGGTAGCGGGTTCCCAGGTCCCGCTCGCAGCACGTAAAACGGCCGTCCGCCAATCGCCTCCGTGAACTCCGCTGTGGAGTCCGATGAGCGCAAGCAAGTGTTGTGCGTTCAAAGCGGGGACGAACATTTTTTCAGATACGGCGATCTTGTCGTTCGATCTCTTGTTAAATAAATCTGCCCGCAGGTTTAGTGCAGCCTCAACCGTCTTCGGATGACGAGGCAACATCTTAAGAGCGACTGCAGTGATCGTGTAGATATCAGCGAACGAGTATTTGACATCGACACTGCTGCTGTTGTCGTCGACATCGAAGTCGATGAGGATTACTCCTCCCCCGACGCCCCAATTCGGGGAGGCCTCGAAACCAAGCTGTTCCATCACCAGCGGGTTGGGACGAATGATCGTTCGGTGGACGTCCCATGATTCGGTCTTGGTCCAACGACCGGAAGCTTTGAGCTGAATCTTCTTGAGATTATCGCGGTCATCGAGAACAACGTCGAAGCCGTCGTGGTCCACGTCGCTCGTGTACGTCAACAACGCATAGCCCCGCGTCGCAATCGTGGCCAGCTTCAGGTCGTAAAGCAGCCTGTGGTTGAACAGTTCCTCGCGGAAATGCAGGTTGGCGTCGGTCCCAAGGAATTCTTTCAGTGACATTCGGACCTCAAACAAACAAGATGTCGCCAACTACTCCACTTGCAGCTTGGCCCTGGTGTCAGAAGTGATTTGGTCAACGGAAACGATGGAGGCAACTGAATCTGGAGCTTCACCATCATAACCCTTCTTTAAATCGCACATTCGGGTGAAACCGCCTCCGGTTACGCGAAGAGATAACCCTTTCCCGCATCGGTCCGACACACCCCAGCGTTGGAACGGTGGTGGTAAGCCAAGTCAATACTTACGTTCGTTGTCACGAATGATGTGTCATCCCTTCCGCAAATGAAACGCGAGTCCATTGAACAGGTCGTGCGACTTCCATCGGCTTGTCGCACAGTCGCGACAGCTGACAAAAATTCCCAAAAAACCACAACCCATTGTACGACAACATCTTAGCCACTGTCGCGACTGTCGCAAGTCCATCGGCTGGCCGCGACAGTTGCGACAGCGCGGGGAGCGGGTGAAGGCCTAGGAGCCGACACCCGTCGTCCCGATTCTTGGGCGCACTGAAGCTGGTTCGCGATTCCGGTTCGCGACGCGGTGCGCTGGGTTCGCCACGGGTGGACGCCTCCAGCCTCGGAGGTGGCCATGCTGCTTGCCGAAGTTCAGAACCTCGTGGAGAACCGCTACGCCCGCGCCTCGATCCGGGTCAAAGCCAAACAACTCAGCCGCCGCAAGGACTTCGGCGCGTCCTGCCGGGAGGACATCGAGCAGGATCTCTGGCTGCGACTGCTCACCCAGGCGGAACGCTTCGACGGGGATCGCGGTTCGCTCAACACGTTCATCGACCGGGTCGTGAACTCCGCCGCCGCCGCCCTCGTCCGCGGCCGCGAGCGGGAAATGCGAGCCGATGGATTCCATGCGCAGTCGCTTGACGCGGTCGGAAAGCACCATGGCCCGACGAGCCAGTCGCTGGGAATGGGTCTCACCCGTGATGACGGCGCCCGCCGGTTCGGCGTCCCTTCGCTCGATGGCATCAAATCGCTCGAACAGGCGGAATCGCTCGCAGTGGCGCTTTCGCGGATGCCGCAGAACATCCGGCAGGTCTGCTCGCAGCTGATGGCAGGCGCAACCGCCACGACGCTGGCGCGGCGGATGGGCATCTCGCGCCGGCAAATGCGGCATCTCTTAGCCGAAGCGCGAACGCGATTGGAGGAAGCCGGTCTCGGCGTTACCTGAAAAAACACGCAGCCGACCGGACCGCTCGCGTCGGCGCGGCATACGTAACCCAACATGTTTGTACTGACACCGAAAGCGACTGACATGAACAATACCAACTTCCTTCTGATCGAATCCGCTGATGACTACCACGCGCAGTCGAAACAAAACCTCTCTAGCCACGCGCTCGCGGACTTCCGCAAGTGCCCGCAACTGTTCATTCAGAAACGGCTCGGGATGATCGCGGACGAGGATCGGCCCGCGTACTTGGTCGGTCGCGCCGTCCATACGCTGGCGCTCGAAGGCGGGGAACGCTTTAACGCCGAGTTCGCGGTCGGCGGCCCAATCAACGAAAAGACAGGCCAGCGTTTCGGCGCATCCACCAAGACGTTCGCCGAATGGTCGGCGCGGCAGGGCAAGCCCGTACTGACCGACGATCAATTCGAAATGGTCAGCGCAATGGCCGCCAGCGTTCGTAAGCATGGGCAGGCGGCTGCGCTACTCGCCGACGGGATCGCGGAGGCTGTCGTCCGCGCCGAGTACTGCGGGCTGCCATGCCAGATCCGCATGGATTGGCTGGAACCGCACCAGGGGATCGTCGACTTGAAGACTTGCGACGACCTGACTTGGTTCGAAGCCGACGCTCGACGGTACGGCTACGGACACCAGGTGGCCTTTTACCGAGCCGTGCTTGCGCAGTTGATCGGAATCGCGATGCCCGTCTTCTTCATTGGCGTCGAGAAGAAAACGCCGTTCCGCTGCGGCGTGTGGAAGGTGACCGACGACACGCTGGCGGCGGCCCAGCGGGAAAACGAAGCGGCCATCGAGCGGCTGAAGCGTTGCATAGCGGCCGACCATTGGCCGACGGGCTACGAGGAGTGCCGCTTCTTCGAATGCATCTGACATCGCGGGCGCGACGGAAGCGTCGGTGTTAGCGGGGGAGACCGAATCGGCTGCCTTCGCTCCGTCGCGCCTCTCTTCGACTCAACCACTCCTACAAGGACTGACCCATGGGACTGATGACAAGAATCGAACGCGGCCGCGCCACTTCTCCACCCCGCATCCTGGTTTACGGCACAGAGGGCATCGGCAAGTCGACGCTCGCGGCCCGGGCGCCGCAACCGATCTTCGTCCAGACGGAGGACGGACTCGGCGAGATCGACTGCGAGAAGTTTCCACTTGCGACATCGTTCACGGAAACGATGGCGGCGCTTGCCGAACTTGGCGACGAGGAACATTCCTACCAAACTGTCGTCATCGATTCCCTCGACTGGCTCGAACGGCTCATCTGGGACGCGGTGTGCGAGGACTACGGTGCCAAGTCGATCGAGAAGGTCGACGGCGGCTACGGCAAAGGCTACGTCTACGCCTCCGCCTACTGGCGCCAGTTCATTGACCAACTGGTTTCGCTCAACAAGCGGCGGTTCATGGCGGTGATGCTGATCGCCCATGCCAAGGTTGAAAAGTTCGAGGACCCCGAGGCGACCCCGTACGACCGCTATTCGCCGCGACTCCACAAGCACGCCGGCGCGTTGATCACGGAATGGTGCGACGCGGTGCTGTTCGCGACACGGAAGTTTCGCACGCAGACCGAGGAGACCGGCTTCGGCCGCAAGCGGACGACTGCCCACGCCATCGGCAAGGACGGCGGCGAGCGCATCCTGCGCACCGTCGGCGGTCCATCCTGCGTCGCCAAGAACCGCTACGGACTCGACGCGGAGTTGCCGCTCGACTGGAACGCTCTCTTGGCCGGAATCACGCAGCAGTCGGGAGTCCGGAGTCCATAGCTCAGTCTTAAGGCTGGAGTCCGGAGTCTGGAGGAAACCACTGCGCGACTCTAAGTCTTGTCTTACCTCCAGACTCCAGACTCCGGACTCCAGACTCACCCCTAACCCAACTCAGGAGAAATACAAATGGTGATGCTAAACGGCTTCAACGCCAACACTGTGGAACCAGCGACCGATTTCGATCCCATTCCTGCCGGCCGGTACATCGCGGTGATCACAGCCAGCGAAGTGAAGACCAACAAAGCTGGGAATGGCAGCTATCTGCAACTCACGTTTCAAATCACCGAGGGCGAGTACCGGAACCGCTTCCTGTGGGCGCGACTCAATCTCGACAACCCCAATGCGACCGCCGTGAAGATCGCTCGCGCCGAGTTGTCAGCTATCTGCCGCGCCGTCGGCGTGATGGCGCCGAACGACAGCGTCGAACTGCACGATCTGCCGCTCGTGATCTCGGTCAAATGCAAGAAACGCAACGACTCCGACGAGATCACCAACGAGATCAAGGGCTACGCCAAAAAGGAAACGGTTCCAGGCAAGCCCGTTCAGGCAGCGACCGACACGCCGCCGTGGCGACGGGGTTAGGGGTAAGTCTGGAGTCCGGAGTCTGTGGTCCGGAGCCACTGGATTAGTCGTCTACTTCTTGCCTCCAGTCTCAAGCCTCCATTCTCCGGACTTCCTTATGGGCCTGCGATCGCGAAACAAAGGCAAACGCGGCGAGCGCGAAGCGGCGGCTGAGATCGCTCGGCTGTTCCGCATCGACGCTCGCCGCGGGCAGCAGTATTGCGGCGCGAGCGACTCGCCCGACATCCGCACATCGATCGCGCGAGTCCATTTCGAAGTGAAGCGCGTCGAAGCTTTCCGACTTTATGAAACGCTTGCACAGGCCATCCGCGACGCTGGTGAAAACACGCCGATCGTGCTGCACAAACAAAACCGGCAGCCGTGGGTCGCCATTGTGCGGCTCGACGACCTGCCGGCTCTTGCCACGCAGATCTACCTGACACTAATGGGCAATTCTTAATCCCGAACGAGGGCGGTCATGAGACTGGACTACGAGCAAATCAACCTTGACGGCGGCACCCAACCTCGCGTTGCGATTCGTCTTGATGTCGTGCGGGAATACGCCGACGCCATGCGCGAAGGCGCGATTTTTCCACCAATCATCGTGTTCTTCGACGGTCTGGAGTACTGGCTAGCGGATGGATTTCACCGTGTCGCAGCCGCTATGCGGGTTCGGCCCAGCCTACCGATCGACGTGGAGATCATCGAAGGCACGCAATCGGATGCTCAGTGGTACAGCTTCGGCGTCAATCAGGCCCACGGTTTGAGGCGGACGAACGAGGACAAGGAGCGCGCCGTCCGCGCGGCGCTGAAGCACGAAAAATCAGCCTCGCTGAGCAACCAAAGCATTGCTGATCACTGTGGAGTGTCGGAGTTCACGATCCGCAAGTATCGGGATGAGTTGGAATCGACTTCGAGAATCTCGAAGTCGACCGACGCACGCCGGACAAACGTCACCCACCATGGCGGCGACGAACGCCAGCTCACTTCGATATTATCGAAGTCAAACGACACGCGGCAGCCAGACGGACATGCGTTATCCACTCCCCAAGGGAATGGTGGGGAGCCAAATCTGACTTCGATATTATCGAAGTCAAACGACACAGGCAACTCAAGGGTGGTCCGTCCACCGGCTTCCCGACCTCGCACCGGGCGCGATGGACGCACGATTAACACGGCGCGGATCGGCAAGCCGCGCCGCTCACCGTCGCCAGCTTCGGCCAAGCCAGGGACGGCGCCAGCCAACACAGCGCTCTCCACAATGTCCGCCCGAGATAGCGGCGATTCCGAACACCTGATCTCGGTGCGGTTATCGCCCAACGAACCAGCGCCGGCGGCGGCAACGCTCATGACGGCTTTCCCGCGCGCGTTCATCCGAGCGCTCGTCGATTATCTGAACGCCCATCTGGCTATGGAACAGTAACCATGAGCGATTGCACGGATTCCGCGGCTTCGATCCACCGTACGCCGCACTACACGTTTTCCGCGATCGAGCCTGTCGCGGCGATCGAGGCCTGGCAGCTCGGATTCCACCTCGGTTGCGTCGTGAAGTAAATCTGCCGCGCCGGCCGCAAAGGCGAAAAGGTCAAGGACCTTCAGAAAGCCCGGTGGTATCTCGATCGGGAAATCGCTCGCTTGGAACAGGAACAGCGGTCGTGATGCACCTTCGCCCCTACCAGCAAGACGCCATCGACGCCGCTTACCGGCATCTGCGGGAACGCGACGACAACCCGGTCGTCGTGATCCCGACCGCCGGCGGCAAGACGCCGATCCTGGCGACGATCTGCCGCGACGCGGTCGCGCGTTGGAACGGACGCGTGTTGGTCGTGAGCCACGTCAAGGAACTGCTCCAACAGGCGGTCGACAAGCTGAAGCAGGTCTGTCCCGAATTGCCGGTCGGCGTGTACTCGGCCGGTCTCAACCGCCGCGACACAACACACCGTGTGATCGTGGCCGGCATCCAGTCGATCTACAAACGGGCCTGCGAATTGGACGCCTTCGACCTGATCATCGTCGACGAAACGCATCTCATCCCGACCGACGGCGACGGTATGTACCGGCAATTTTTGGCCGAGGCCAAAGTCATCAATCCACAACTCCGCGTGATCGGCCTCACCGCGACGCCGTATCGGCTCGACGCTGGGCCCATCTGTTCGCCCAGCCATTTCCTCAACTCGATCTGCTACGAGATCGGCATCAAGGAATTGATCCGCGACGGATTCCTGTGTCCGCTTGTCAGCAAGTCGGGCGTCGCCAAGGTCGACACATCGTCGCTCCATGTACGTGGCGGCGAGTTCATGGCTGACGAGGTCGAGAGCCTGATGGACCAGGATGCGGTCGTCGAGGCGGCGTGCCGCGAGATCATCGACTACACCCGCGACCGCAACGCGTGCCTCATCTTCGCCGCCAGCGTGAACCATGGGCGGCACGTGGCGGCGACGCTCCAGGCGAAACATGGAGCGGAGTGCGGATTCGTCTGCGGCGACACGCTCGCCAGCGAACGCGACGAACTTCTCGCCAGATTCCGAGGCGACCAAGTCCACGGGCTGTTCCCGCGACCGCCGCTGAAATACCTGTGCAACGTGAACGTCCTGACCACCGGCTTCGACGCGCCGCACATCGATTGCGTGGCGCTGCTACGCCCGACAATGTCACCCGGCCTGTACTACCAGATGGTCGGACGCGGATTCCGGTTGCACCCCGGCAAGCGGAACTGCCTCGTGCTCGACTTCGGCGGAAACGTGCTGCGGCATGGGCCTGTCGATCAGCTTAAGGTAAAGGAAAAGGCCGCCGCCGGCATAGGCGAAGCGCCCGCGAAGGAATGTCCCGAGTGCCATTCGGTTGTCGCCGCCGGCTACGCTGCTTGCCCCGAATGCGGTTTCGTGTTCCCAGTCCCGCAGCGCCAGTCGCACGAGGCCCGGGCTTCCGAAGCCGGCGTGTTATCGGGACAGGTGACGAACACGCACTTCCGCGTGACCGACGTTTACTACAGCGTCCATACGAAACGCGGCGCTGGCGACAGCGATCCGAAGTCGATGCGAGTCGACTACAAGGTCGGCTGGCACGAATTCAAGTCCGAATGGATCTGCTTCGAGCACGACGGATACGCCCGGCAGAAAGCTGTCGCCTGGTGGAAACGCCGTTCGCCGGACCCGGTGCCCGACTCCGCTGAACACGCAGTCGCGCTGGCCCACAGCGGAGCCGTCGCCGCGACCGCCGCGATCACCGTCCGCGCCGTCGCCGGCGAGCCGTACGAGCGGATCGTCGAGTACGAACTGGGCGAGATGCCCGAGCCGCTGCCAGTTGGGGTTCCGTCCACCGAGCCGGACGATAGCGTTCCCTTCTAACGTCGCGAGGCGCAGCCATGGCCAGCGTACTGATCATCGGGGATACCCACGCGCCAGGGATGCGGAGCGGATACGTCGATTTCCTGCGCCGCGTGGCGGATGCCCATAGCGTCACGCGCGTCGTGCATATCGGCGACCTCGTCGACTGGGCGTCGATCAGCTTCCATGAAAAGAGTCCCGGCCTGAGCAACGCGACCCGCGAATTCGACGCCGCTCGAAGGCAGGTCGCGACGCTGCACCGGGCGTTTCCCAAGGCCGATTGGCTCATCGGGAACCACGACGCGCTTACCGAACGGCAAGCGGTCGCCGTCGGGCTGCCGCCGCGCGTGCTCCGCGATTACGCCGATCTGTGGGAGGTCGGTTGGACCGTGCATCCGCGGTTCGCCAAGGTCGTCATCGACGGCGTGATCTACGCCCACGGCGACAGCGGTCGCGCCGGCCAGGACGCGGCGCTCGCGCAGGCCAAGGACCACTTCCGCTCGACCGTCATCGGCCACTTCCACAGCCAGGCCGGCGCGAAATGGTGGGCGAACCCCGAATTCCGCGTGTTCGGCCTGTCGGTCGGCTGCGGCATCGACGCCAGCCGGCTGCAATTCGAGTACGGACGCCGGATCACCGCCAAGCCGATCCTCGGCTGCGGCGTGGTCATCAACGGCCGACGAGCGCTGTTCGAACCTTGGCTTCTCAAGTCCCGATAAGGAGCGACCCATGCAACCCGACACGATTCGCTTTCCGACCGGCGCCATGCGCAGCGGCGACGCTGACCGGCAGCGGTTCGATCTCATCTCTCCCATCGGTCTGCGCCGCTTGGCGGAGACGTATGCCGAAGGCGCGGCGTTGTACGGCGACCGCAACTGGGAGAACGGTTTTCCGGCATCGGTCGTGATCAACCACGCCTTGCGGCATCTCAATCTGTGGCTCGATGGGGACATGACCGAGGATCACCTGGCCCATGCGGCCTGGAATCTGTTCGCGCTGATGCACTTCGAGGAACTGCGGCCGGAAGTCATCGACATCCCGGCTCGGCTGCCGGAACCGGACGAGCTGGAGTAACCGCGATGCGCGTCAAACTGCTCGGCCGCGTATGGAACCTGCGGTTCGCGCCGAACCTCGCGAACCGGGGCGACTGCGATTCCCCGGACGCTCCCCGAAAGGAGATCCGCGTGCTCTCCACGCTCGCCGGCGAAGAGCGGCTCGAGGTGCTCGTCCACGAGATGGTCCACGCCGCGGGCTGGCATCTGGACGAGGCGTTCGTCGAGCGTTTCGCCCGCGACACGGCGCGGGCGCTGTGGCGACTGGGATATCGGGAGACGAATGAGTAACCCGCTCCAGCAAGCTCTCAACTACGCCGAGCTCGGCTACCCTGTCTTCCCCTGCGTGCCAGGCCGGAAGCACCCTCTGACACAGCACGGGTTTCACGACGCCACCACCGATCCCGAGCGGATCGAGGCTTGGTGGACGCAAAGTCCCACCGCCAACATCGCGATCCCGACCGGCGGCCTCGTCGTGATCGATGTCGATGGCGCCGGGAACGCTTGGCTCGCCAATCTTGGCGATCGGCAAACCGATCTGATGCGCGGCGCGGTCGCGTCGACGCCGGGCGGCGGTCGCCACTACATCTTTCGCGCGCCCGACAACGTCCGTATCCGATCCCGCGCCGGCCACATCGCCCCGCGCGTCGACGTTCGGGCCGAGGGCGGCTACATCCTCGTGCCGCCGTCCGTCGTGGGCGGTAAGCCGTACAGATTCGCTGCGGGCCTCGAACTCGAACAGCCGCGCGAACGACTCCCCGAGCCGCCCGCTTGGCTCCTGCCGCAACTCGTGGAAGACGCTCCGTCGACGCCCACGGCCCCGCGTGCCGCGTCCGGCGGCTCCGACTCGAACAAAATCCCGAGCGGGCAACGCAACGCGGCGTTGGCCCGCCTAGGCGGTGGTATGCGCCGCCAGGGAATGTCGCGGGACGAAATTCTCGCAGCGCTCGTTTGCACCAACGCTAACCGCTGCACTCCGCCTTTGCCCGCGTCCGAAGTCGAACGGATCGCCACGAGCGTCGCCCGCTACGAACCGGACCAGATCTCGGTCGCGCTCGCCGAGGACCACTACGCGCAGGATTTCTCCCAGGCGGCTCCCGACGAGTCGCCGAACGACGCTTGTCCGCTGGCGGCCGACCCGGGACCGATTCCCGATGAATTGCTGTCGATACCCGGTTTCGTCAACGATGTCATGCAATTCACGCTGGAGACAGCGCCGTACCCGAACCGGCCGCTCGCGTTCGTCGGCGCCCTCGCGTTGCTCGGGACGCTCACCGGCCGAAAGATCCGCGAACCGGGCAACGTGCGCACCAACGTGCAGATCCTCGCGCTGGCCAGCTCGGGCGTCGGCAAGGATTGGCCCCGCAAGATCAACGCCAGCATCCTGCTGCAAGCCGACGAAGTCCGCAAACTGGCCGGCAAGTCGTCCAGCGGCGAAGGCATCGAGGATCGCCTGGCCCGGCATCCCGTGCTGCTGAAGCAGGACGACGAAGTCGACACGCTGTTCGAGAACATCCGCGACAACAAAGAGTCCCGCTATCGAAACCAGTTGGCGATGCTCCTGGAACTCTACGGCGAAGCCGGCGCATGGCGATGCGTCCGCGATCGCGCCGGCGTGAGCGAGACGCTCATCCATCAGCCGCATCTGGTTCTCTTCGGCACGACAACGCCCGGCGAGTTCTATATGTCGCTGTCGGGAAAAATGCTCAACAAAGGGCTGCTCGCGCGGATCATCACCGTCGAAGCCCGCGAACGCGCTCGGGGAAAACGCGCCATCTGGAAGAATCCACCTGAGCCTATCGTCGCCGTCGCCCGCCAGTGGTCCAAATTCACGCCGGCCGGCTGGGGAAACCTCAGCGACACATCGTCGGGCGAAGCGTTCCCCCTGGTCGCGCCGATCGCCAGCGACGCCCAACTTGTGTTCGACGAGTTCAGCGCCGCGTGCGACGCCCGCTACGCGCAAGCCTCCAAGGCCGGTTGCGAACCGGTCATGGCTATCTGGGCCCGCGCTGTGGAAAAGTCGCTGCAACTGGCGCTCATCCACGCCTGCTCCGAGCATGGCACCAGCCCAGTCGTTGAAAAGCCCGCCGCCCAGTGGGCGTGCCGGTTCGTCGAGCACACCGTCCTGCGGACGATCTTCATGCTCGGCCAGCACTTCCACGAAAACGACTTCGAACAACGCTGCCAAGCCGTCGTCGCCACGCTGTTGGATTGGCGCCGCGAACGCGGCGATGCCTGGATGCCATACCGCGACATCACCCGCAAACACCGCTGGTCCCGCCGCGACCACGACGCCGTTCGGGAATCCCTCGAGGATCAGGAACTGATCGAAACCAACATCCAAGCCACTTCTGGCCGCCCGCGAGTCCTTTATCGGCTGTCCATCCGGCCATCCGCGACGCCGCGCTAACGTCCGGACTTTTGTCCAAGCCGACCCTTTTGTCCAAAACGTGATGCGCGCAAAACCGTGGACGAAAGGGCTTTTGTCCATGGACAAAAGGGGTCGGCTGTGGACAAAAGGTCAAAGTCAGAAGGTGCTGAAAAATAAGGAGTTAGGCATACAAAAATAGTAGTTTTACCCCTTTTGTCCTTTTGTCCATCTATGTCTCCGTTTCAGCCTTTTTTGCGCCGGCGCGCGTGATCAATGGACAAAAGGACAAAAGGGTCTGGCGTATTTCATTTCCCCCAAAAGGAGATTGCCCGTGGAAGTGCGACTAGACACCGAAACCACCGCCGATGAACTCGGCGGTCTGACGAACAGCCAAATCGTCGCGTTGATTGACAACCTGCTCGCTAATCGCGGGCCGCAGGGAGCGAGCCGCGACGAACTGCTCCAGCTCGTCGAAATGGCCAGCGACGCCCGCGACAACTGGCACATCTTCGCGAGCGCCATCGAAGGCCGCGTCGTGCTCGACATCGTCGATGGCGAGCTGCGAGTCGGCCTGCCAGTGCGGCGTGGAAGAAATCTTCCACCGAAATGACAGATTTCCGTCATTCTGTCAGCCAAATAGGTACTTCCGGGCGATTTTTGCGGCCGGCGCGGCCAGGGGGAGCACCCGCCAAGCGGGACAGAGTTTGTTTTGAAGGGCCAAACTATCCGTTTCCAATTCGGTGCCACGCATCGCGAAACGATTCGTTCTCGTAGTTGCGAGGTTGCAGCCAATAAGAGATGCGGCCGTCCTTCTCACCCCTGTGGCAAAGACCCTTTACTTCGGTCGGGAGCAACACGAACGTCGACGGATTGGTACCGATCTGATTCACGATCACCCAAAAGTCGCCCATGACCTTTTCCAGCGACAAGCCCAGTGGAACCGGCGCACGTTGGCTTAGCGACTTGACCTGTACTCCTATGAACCGTTTCGCATCGCGGCTGTACGCCACGATGTCAACGCCTCGCGCATTTCTGGCTGTCGGCATAACGTTCCAGCCGAGAAGCGAGAGGTGATAGCAGCAGAAGTAGAGGCCTGCATTTCCAGTGATCTGCGGGTCACGTTTCATTGGTCACTCACTTTCGAGAAATCGATCGGTGGCGCCTCATCAAGGAGACGATTGTATGAAAATCGAACTGTGGAAAACGACCGAGGTCAAACCCTACCCGAACAACCCGCGGACGAACGACGACGCTGTCGATACCGTGGCCGGCTCGATCCGCGAGTTCGGCTTTCGGCAGCCGATCGTCGTCGACAGCGAAGGCGTGATCATCGTCGGTCACACGCGCTGGAAAGCGGCGCGGAAGCTGGGCCTGGAAAAGGTGCCGGTTCACGTCGCGACCGACCTGACGCCCGATCAGATCAAGGCGTACCGCATCGCCGACAACAAGACGAACGAGTTGGCGGAGTGGAATCTCGAACTGTTGCCGATCGAGTTGGGGGCGCTGCAAGCCGCGAACTTCGATTTAGGCCTGCTGGGCTTCGACGAGGAGACGCTGGCGCGATTGCTGGCGCCGGGCGTCAACGAAGGGCTTTGCGACCCGGACGAAATCCCGGCGCCTCCCGACGAGGCGGTCACGCAGCCGGGCGACCTGTGGATACTCGGGAACCATCGCTTGCTCTGCGGCGACAGCAGCAAGCCCGAGGACGTCGATCGGCTCTTGGACGGCGCTCGGATTCATTTGGTGAACACCGATCCGCCGTACAACGTGAAGGTCGAGCCGCGTTCCAACAACGCCATCGCCGCCGGCCTGTCGTCGTTCGCCGGCGCGACGCATCACCAAGGCCTCGATCTCGCCCGGCATCCAGGCAAGTCGAAGCCGACGCAGAAAAAGCTGCGGGCGAAGGACCGGCCGCTGGCGAACGACTTCGTGAGCGACGAGGAGTTCGACCGGCTGCTGGACGCGTGGTTCGGCAACATGTCGCGCGTGCTCGAGCCCGGCCGCGGATTCTTTGTCTGGGGCGGGTACGCCAACCTCGGGAATTACCCGCCTCACCTGCGCAATCACCAGCTGTACTTCTCGCAGGCGATTGTTTGGGACAAACAGCATCCGGTGCTGACGCGCAAGGACTTCCTCGGCTGTTTCGAACTCGCGTTCTACGGCTGGAAGGAAGGGGCCGCCCACCGCTTCTACGGCCCCAACAACGTGCCCGACCTGTGGCACGTGAAGAAAGTGCCGCCGCAGCAAATGGAGCATTTAACCCAGAAGTGCGTCGAGCTCGCGGAGCGGGCCATGCAGTATTCGACGGTTCCGGGCGAGCACGTCCTCGATCTGTTTGGCGGCAGCGGTTCGACGCTGATCGGCGCGGAACGCACCGGACGCAAGGCGTTCCTGATGGAGCTCGACCGGCCTTACTGCGACTTGATCGTGGATCGCTACCAGCGATTCACGGGCAAGCCGGGCGTCCTCGAGCGGACGGGCGAATCGCCGATCCCGATGAAACCGCGCGAGGAGGCGATGCGATGAGGAAATACCCTCCCGCCCGAGGCTGGGTCACCGAGCATGGCTACCGTCGCTTCACCGGCAAAGACCGCAAACGGCGGTTGGAGCATGTGATGGTCTGGGAAGCCGCGAATGGGCCAGTTCCCGCCGGCTTCGAGATTCATCACATCAACGGCGACAAGCTGGACAACCGCCTGGAAAACCTCCGGCTCGTCACCCGTCTCGAGCACAAACGCGTTCACAGCGGCTGTTTTCGAGTCGGCGGCAACTGGCTTAAGCGTTGCCGGCGCTGCCAATGGCTGCGTTCCGTCGCGACCGAGTTCTACGAGTACGCCGGAAAAAACGGAGCGATGGGCGTTTGCCGTCGGTGCGCTTCCGAATTGGCGGTGGAAGCCAAACGAAAACGGAAGCGGTCGCGGCGCGATCAGCGGGAAGCGTGATGGAAAGGATGGCGACAATGCAAGCGATAAGCGGCCCGGATCAGCCGGGCGTGCGCCGCGCCGACCGGTTAAGCGCGGTCCACGATCTCGAACTCGTCGGGCGGCGAGACGAGCATCAGCGTGCGGCCGTTGTCCCAGGCCACGTCGATCTGATACCAGGCGTCCGTGCCGGCATCGTGCCGTTTGAGATAAACCACCGTTCCGACCTGTCCTACCTGGATCGGATCGGGATCATCTTGCATGGCGACGAGCCGAATGCGGTCGCCGGCCTTGAGCTTGTTTGGCATGGCAGTGTATCGCGTGGTTTAGAGAATTCGCCCGAGCAGGCTTTTGTTCATTTCATCTTTGGCGCGGCAGGCAAGGTAGTGCTCGTCGAGCAACGGGTTCTTATTCCCTTCCGCGCCGTCGTCAGCAGCCTCGAAAGCGGTCGTCAAAACCTGCAATCCCTCGACAGCTTTGTAGTAAGCCTCCCGAATCTCCTGGGCCTTGGCGGGGTCCATGTAGCGGAAAATTGCTCGCAAGGTCTGTTCGTGGTTGGCGGTGGCGGCGGTCTTCATCGTTGCGTCCCCCTTCGGCTGCGGAACCAATCGTCTTCGGATGACACCAATAAGCCATGCGGCGCGAATAACATCAAGCGCGGCTGGCCGGAAAGCCGCTCGATTTCCCCGAGAATCCTTTGGCGTTCCACTCCCGTGGTTTGGCCCGTGCCGCGTCGCCGGCGCGGGTCGAGCCAAAACCCCGGTTGGAACGCGCGACGCGTCCACGGGCCAATGTGGGCCGTTGGCGGGCGGGCGGCGGCGCTACCGCCCGATCGCCACTCCGCATTCCTTGATGCGGCCGCCGGCGAGCGACAACAGCCCGGAGTAGCCATCGGGAATCTCGGCGGTCAACCCGGGCAGTTCGCCGGCGAGGCTGCCGAAGTAGGAGCCGTCGTCGGTGTCGCCGACGCAGAGCGGCTTGCCGCGGCGCACCACCAGGAGCCGGGCGGGCTTGGCCCAGACTCCGAGGATCGCCAGGGGACCATCGGCCGCCGCGGCGGTCCGCGCCGCCCGCAGGTCGATCGGGCCGGCCATCCGGGCGAGGAGCAGGCCGAGCACCTCGCTGTCGCATTGGGTGGTCGTTTCGAGCTGGTAGTCGCGGGCCAGCCGTTGGTGGTTGTGGACGACGCCGTTGTGGACGAGCCATCCGCGTCCCGCTGGGTGCGGATGGTTGTTGCGGTTGTCGGACGGCGAGCCATGCGTGGCCCAGCGGCAATGGCCGACCACGATCGCCGCGTCGCGCACCCGGTCGAGGTCGGCGAGCGACGCGCTCGCGGCGCCGGGCCGCTTGTAGGTGTGGAGTCCGCCGTCGCGGTCGAGCCACGCGAGCCCGAAGGCGTGGCGTCCGCGCGTCTCGGTCTCGATGGCGATGCGCCGCAAGCGGGCCAGGTCGGGGCCTCGTCCGCGTTTGCCGATGTAGCCGAAGATTCCGCACATGGTCTTGTCGCTCCCGGTGTTCTTTGGGTTGCCTCGTCAGGCGGCGGGCACCCGTCCCGCCGCTACGCCTCCCCGCGCCGCGGGGTTCGCGTTTCGGCTTTACGCCATCGCGTCGTACTTCGCGGCGAGGCGGCGGAACTCGGTCTTGATCTCGTCCTGCGGAATCGCGTCGCAGACCCATCCGTATTGGCGTCCGCCGTGCAGCTTGGCGTAGCCCGCGCCCCAGGCCAGGTATCCGATCAGGCGTTCGGCTTCGCTTTGGCCTTCGCCCGCTTTCTTCCAGCCGCCCTTGAGCGGGCCCGGGTTCCATTTCGGCATCCGCTTGCCGGCGACCGCCCGTTCGACCAATCCGAGGGCGACCTGAATCCATCCGGCGATCTTGGTCGGGTTGAGCGACCCGGAGAAAACCCGGAACTCGACCGTGTGCTTCGAGCCCGCCGCGAGGTTCGTCAGGTTGAGGGCGTGGTAGCGGTTGCGGTCGAGGTTGGGCTTGGCGTCTTTCTGGTTTCCGTACTTCCGCACCCCGCCGCAGTACCGGCTGCGTTCGCGGGCCTTCGTTCCGGTGATCGCGTAGAGCCCGCGTTCTACGTACGCGACGATCGTCACCAGCCGGGCCAAGGCGTCGGCGCTCCAATCCCGGCTCCATCCGACGTGTACGTGAACCCCGCAGCTTACGTTGACCCGGTGGCCTTTCGCTTCGAGCGTGCGGACCACCTCGATCACCTGGTTGATCCCGTCCGCGCCCCGCAGGACCGGGCTTACGACCTCGCATTTGTGTCCGCCGGCGCTGTTGTCGATCGACCCGTCGGCCTCGGCCTTCCATCCGGCTGGCAGGTAGGGAACCTGAATCCCTCGCCGGTAGCCTCCGATCCGCAATCCGTGGTCGCGTACGGCGCTCTCCGGCGCGATGGTTTCGATCTCGATCCCAAAGGTGAATTCGTTGGCGTTCATCTTTCTACCCCTCGTTGGTTTGATGTACATGCGTCTCGTAACGAAAGACAACATTGCTCGTTTCGAGAGAAACATCAAGCGGATTCGATGGGTTGTAAGTCGCGACACCGTTGGGGTTTGTGGATCAAAATATTTTTCGCCAACAGCGTTCTTGGCGAACCGGCGGGAATTCCCGCCCACGCTGGGCTAAGTCGTTCGCCGGTGGCGGGTTGGGGTGGGGGCCAAGAGTGGCCAAACGCCCAGGGGATGGGCCGGAAGGCGGTCCCGATGAACGACAAAACGCCCCTCCGAATGGCTCGTGGGGCGTTGTCGGCCGACGCGGCGGCTACCCGGTTCGGCGCGGCCGGCGGCGTTGGGGTGATGGCGCCGGTGGCGGCGGCGGGGGTGGGGCGAGTTCGTCGGCGATCGCCAGCAGCGCGTCGAGCAGGTCGTGGGCGTCGAGCGTTCGTGAACGTCGGCCAGTTTCGAGTTCGCGCTGCATGGCGGCGGTTACCTTGCGGATGGCATCCGCGACGGTCGTGGACATGGCATGGTCTCCCTTCACCCGTTCACGGCGAAGTGGCCGCGCTGGGTCTTCTTGAAGCGGGCCGCGTCGCCGCGCACCGTGATCTCCCGCAGGATCGCGCTGTAGAGCGTGGCGTGGGGCGTCTTTCCGCCGGGGCTGGTCCAGTAGCCCTTGTCGGACATCGCCTCGATCAACTGCTTGGCGTTCATCGGCGCGTTCGCCTCGGCGAGCACCTTG
The DNA here is from genome assembly GCA_044235425.1 of Pirellulaceae bacterium. Taxonomy (GTDB): domain Bacteria; phylum Planctomycetota; class Planctomycetia; order Pirellulales; family Pirellulaceae; genus JBJSXJ01. Next base: position 93,170 of record JBIIHW010000007.1, on the reverse strand, counting down.
GCGGCCGCGTCGATCGCGCTGAGCTTGCCGCCGCCGTCGCCGGCCTCGGGAGCCGCTTTGGAGCGCCGCTTGCGCTGTCCGCTCGCTGGCGCTTCGGCGGGCTCGTGGCAGCGGCGGCAATGGCGTCCCTCGGGCGTGTCCTCCCATTGGTGGTCGCCTCCGTGCATGCAGGCGCCCGCCGGCGCGGCGGACGTCTCGGCGGCGGTCGCGGCCGATTTCGGTTTGCGTCCTCCCCGGGGCTTCGCGCCGCGGGCGGGAGCGGTCTTCTTGGCGTTCTTTCTCGTGGCCATGGGTCTTCTCCGTTCGGTTCGTCGCGATGGGTCGGCTGCCATCCTCAGGCGGCGGGAACCACCCGCCGCGACGCCCGCGAGGGCGTTTCGGCTTCAATCGCGGAGGAACCAAGCGGTCGTGGTTCCGTAACCGAGCTGGCGGCCTTCGAGCAGGTAGACCACCTCCTCCGGGTCGCCTTCCGGATCGAATTGCTCGGGGTTGTCGTCGTCGTCGCTTTCGACCTCTTCGCGTTCGTGGATGTCGCGGAGGCAGGTCGCGCCGGCGAGCTCGTTTTCGAAGGGGTAGTTCTGCTGCGTCATCAGCCGCACCTCGACATCGCCTCCGAGTTCGCTTCGCAGGTCTTCGAGGCGTTCGATCAATTCGTTGAGCGTCATGTCCGTTCTCCGTTTGGTTGTTGGTGGAAGGTTCGTCCGTTATTCGGCATACGCCAGGTCGGCGAGCCCCGCCGCGAGGAAGTCGACAATCGCCTGGGCCAGGTCGCTTTCCGCCGGCTGGTCCATCCCGCGATCCCAGTTGAAGACCGTCTTCTTGTCCGCGATCCGCTGCACCCAGAGCTTCGAGATCTTGCTGCGTCCCAGCTCGTACTCCTCGCTCTCGGCGTGTTCGGGAAAGACCAAGGCGTCGAAGCGGTGGTTCGCGATCGTTCCGCTGATCCAGGTCCCGCCCATCTGCGTGCGGCGATTCGTCTTGGCGATCCGAAAGTCGCTGCCCAGGTCGAATTCGAAGGCGTCGTTTTGGCGGGTGGCGGTCATCGTTTGGTCTCCGTTGTTGGTGGGCGTATTCGTCATCGCACGACCACACATGAGCCATGCGGGCGAAAACACCTCAAGCCAATCACATCGAATTCCAGCCGGAATTCCGCAGGTTTTTCCCGCTGAAACAAGGCGATTTCGCTTAGCAGCGGAACCGGGAGGGAACATGTCGGGCGACTCGCCGCAACTGAATCCGTCGGCGTTAACCATCCCGCAGGTCGCACAGGTGCTCACCGCCGCCAGTGGGCGACCGGTCACCATCGCGATGATCGACGCCGACATCGCCGACGGCGCTCCAACGAATGCCAACGGCACCCTTAATCTGGTTATGTATGCCGCCTGGTTATTAAAGGACCGGTCCCGTGCCAATTAATCCGCGACATCTGAAACCGAGCGAGCTTTGCCGCGTCTTGAATTCGACATCGCTGGGCGAAGTCGTCACGGAACGACAGCTCTATCGCGATCGTCAAAGCGCTGGCTTCCGTATCGGCGATGGAAAACACGTCGACCTGTTCCGCTATGTCGCGTGGCTTGTTCACCGACGACATGCGCCGACGCTGGAACCGGAAGGCGATCCGTACGGGAAGTTGAAAGATCGGGCTCGCGCCCGAAATGCCGCCTTGTCTTTAGCGGGAAGAGATATCGGCGACTTGCCGTTGGTGGCGAATCCCGAGCGCCGGCGAATCGCGACGAAAGACTTCCGCCAATTTTGCGACTCGTACTTTCCGCAGACGTTCCACTTGCCGTGGTCGGCCGACCACTTGAAGGTAATCGCTCGCATCGAGCAGGCGGTGCTGCAGGGAGGACTATTCGCGATGGCGATGCCCCGTGGGTCCGGCAAGACGACGATCTGCGAATGCGCGTGCATCTGGGCCGTGCTCTACGGGCACCGCGACTTCGTCTGCTTGATCGGCAGCGACGAAGGGCACGCGATGGACATGCTCGAGTCGATCAAGACCGAACTCGACGGAAACGATCTGCTGCTGGCGGACTTCCCCGAGGTAGCTCATCCCATTCAGAGCCTCGATGGGATCGCGAATCGCTGCAAAGGGCAGCTTTACGGAGGCGAGCGCACGCACATCGGATGGACCGCGAAGGATATCGTGCTGCCCTCGACGCGTCCGGCGGGTTGGAACGAGTTCGTGCGAGCCAACGGCGCATCGCTGGCCAGCGGCGCGATCATCAAGGTTGCCGGAATCACGGGGCGGATTCGCGGCTTGAAGTTCAAACGCCCCGATGGCCGGACCGTTCGTCCTTCGCTGGTGGTGCTCGACGACCCGCAGACCGACGAGTCGGCGCGATCCTCTTCGCAATGCGCCACCCGCGAGGCGATTCTGGCCGGCGCTGTGCTCGGACTCGCGGGTCCCGGAAAGAAGATCAGTGGGATCATGCCATGCACGGTGATTCGCCCCGAAGACATGGCGGACAACATCCTGAATCGGGATAAGCATCCCGAATGGAATGGCCAGCGGACGAAGATGGTGTACGCGTTCCCTGCCGAAGAAAAGCGGTGGCAGAGGTATGCGGAACTGCGGGCCGAGAGCCTGCGGATGTACGGCGACATCCGCTTGGCGACGGATTTCTACGCCGAACAGCGCGAGGCGATGGACGCTGGCGCGGTCATCGCCTGGCCGGAACGCTTCAATTACGACGAATTGAGCGCGATCCAACACGCAATGAATCTCAAACTCCAAGACGAAGCGGCATTCTTCGCCGAGTACCAGAACGAACCGCTGCCGGAGGACGTCGCCGACGCCGACGAGCTCATTGCGGATCAGATCGCGGCGAAGGTCAACCGCATTCCGCGCGGGCATGTACCGGTCGGCTGCGACCACGTGACGATGTTCATCGACGTCCAGGCCACGCTGCTCTTCTACGTCGTGGCCGCCTGGGGCGACGACTTCACGGGCGTCGTGGTCGACTACGGCACCTATCCCGACCAACAGCGACCGTACTTCACGCTTCGCGACGCCCGACGAACGCTGTCGACCGTCGCACCGGCCTCGGGGCTCGAAGGAGCGATATACGCCGGCCTCGACGCTCTGACCAACTTGCTGCTTAGCCGCGACTGGCGGCGCGAGGACGGAGCAGCCCTTCGCGTCGAGCGATGCTTGATCGACGCCAACTGGGGTTCGTCGACCGACGTGGTGTACCAGTTCTGCCGGCAATCGGCTCACGCAGCGATCGTGATGCCCAGCCACGGACGGTTCGTCGGCGCGTCGAGCCAGCCGTTCTCCGAATACAGGCGCCGGCCAGGCGACCGAGTCGGCCATAATTGGCGAGTCCCCAACGTCCAAGGAAAACGTGCTATCCGGCACGTCGTCTTCGACACCAACTACTGGAAGACCTTCGTCCACGCTCGCCTCGCCACGCCAATGGGCGATCGTGGCTGCCTGTCGCTATTCGGCGACAAGGCCGACTCGCATCGCCTCCTGGCCGAGCATCTCACCGCCGAGTTCCGCATCCGAACCGAAGGTCGTGGCCGGACCGTCGACGAATGGAAACTGCGACCGGAGCGAGGCGACAACCACTGGTTCGACGGCCTGGTCGGCTGCGCCGTAACCGCCTCGCTGCAGGGAGCGTCTTTGCTTGAAACAGGTGCGACTCGTCTGCCGAGCCGCCAACGCTTGAGTTTCGCGGAACTACAACGGAGAAAACGCCGGTGAAGTCGCAAACCGATCCGAGAGAACAGAAGGGGCTGTGCTGCAGGTATTGCGCGTGCCGACACTTCGACACTACGAACACAGAACCATTATGCGATGGCCGAATTCGACGTCGCAAGACTTGCCGACACTGTGGGCGGCGACTTGTAACCCTGGAAGCTCCGCTAACCTATCCTTGTTCCCAAGGCGCTGGCGTTGTCTTGGTGGGCTGCTCGGTCGAGGAGCGGACGTAATCGGAAACAGGTTCACCTACGCCGAGAGTCTCACAATAGCGATTAAATGCGTCACGTTCGTGGTTACAGCATGGGTTGCGAAGAACGGCTACGTATTCGAGGAAATGCGATTTAATTTCCTCCACTACTCGACCGGGATTAATGCAGATTGCTCCGTCAATGAGCTGAAAGCCATCAGGAAAAAATCTGGAAAGGCGAGTGGCGTGTCTGGGCATGCCACCGTGGTACATACCGCAACGAATCCACTGGTAGATTAGCCTTATGTCTTCACTGCAAAGCCGAGAAGAAGGATAGACCTTGCAAAAGCCAGCGGTGAAAAAACTTGTGCTCTCTCCTTGGTTGCTTTTTCGTCCCTGACAGAATTGCTCGATCATTTCAAAGTAGGCCATCGCGATTGAAAGGATTGCGTAGCCGGACTGCTTCAGTGGGCTAGAACTGCAATCGTCCAGGAATTCGCGTGCGAGAAACTCGGCGATTCCGATTTGCCTTTCGAGAACGTAGAACGACACCAAGTCAATCTTTTCGTCCGTGCTAGCAGCCATTGGTAATTCCTGCATTCCGCAGACCTCTACGTTGGCATGTGCGGTCTGAACGCCGGCAAACAGCCCGATGCAAAAGCTATTTGAGGGCGAGTCAAGTGCCGGTGAGAGGAATCGAACCTCCCTAGCTCTGATCACCGGACGGCCTTCGCTATCTCGATGTGGCTATGTCACTTGTGCAATGGGGTATTCTACCAGGCCGGCATCAGAGCAGCACCCACACAGTCGAATACGAAATCGCAACCCGGAAACGCTCTTGAACGAAACTCACCCTCCGATTCCTGGATCATACCGAAACTTCTTGCCTTTGTCACGATATACGACGTTTTGCTTGGCGATTGAAAGAACGGCGGCGCTGGAATGGACTTCGAACACCCGCGAGGCCGCTGTTTGCTACCTGTAGCAGTATTTCACGAATTCCAGGTTGCTCCCCGGACCGATTGCCTCGGCGCGGCATATGTAACCCTACGGCGGCGAATTGATTCGCGGACTGTTGGGTGCAGGCAATGGCAGACGAACTCGACGACACGATCCGGGAAAACGCCAAGGGGCCGTCCAAGGTCGCCAGCGATGCTGGGTCGGTCGATCAGCACAGTCCCTCCGAGCAGATCGCCGCTGACCGCTATCTGGCTTCCAAGGAAGCCGCTAAGTCCAAGCGTCGTGGACTCCGCTTCAACAAGCTCGTTCCACCCGGAGCCGAGTAGCGGAGCAGTCTGGAGTCTGTAGTCCGGAGTCTGGAGGAAGTCTGATGCTGAATTTGTTGAGGCGCATTCTTGGAAGTGAGGACCGTCCGAGTCGAGCGATTCGACTGGTAGTTCCTCGACTCCAGACTGCAGTCTCCAGGCTCCAGTCTATCCGCGCCCGGTACGACGCCGCTGTGACGAGCGACGACAACCGCCGGCACTGGGCCCATGCCGACGGGCTGTCGGCCAACGCGGCGAACAGCGCGATGGTGCGGCGCACTCTGCGGAATAGAGCCCGCTACGAGACCGCGAACAACAGTTACGCCCGCGGCATCGTGCTGACGCTGGCGAACGACGTGGTTGGCACCGGCCCGCGATTGCAGCTCACAACCAGCGACGCCGCAGCGAACTTCCGGATCGAACGCGCGTTCATGACTTGGGCCAAGGCGGTTCGTCTGGCCGAAAAGCTCCGCACGATGCGGATGGCCCGTGCGACGGATGGCGAGGCGTTCGCAATCCTCACCAGCAACCCGCGACTGCCGACCGAGATTCAACTCGACGTGCGGCTGATTGAGGCCGACCAGGTCACAACACCCCATCTGCTGCCGCTATCGCCGACGGCGGTCGACGGGATTGTATTCGACGCGTTCGGGAATCCGCAGGAATACCACGTGCTCAGGCGGCATCCGGGCGACTCGGCCGCCAGTTTCGGCCGCGAGTTCGATCCAGTGCCCGCCGACGCGGTGCTGCACTGGTTCCGCGCGGATCGACCGGGGCAGGCTCGGGGGATTCCGGACATCACGCCGGCAATTCCGCTGTTCGCTCAGCTGCGACGCTTCACGTTAGCGGTGCTGGCGGCCGCTGAAACGGCGGCCGACTTCGCCGGCATCTTGTACACCGACGCGCCGGCTGGCGGCGAGGCGGACTCGGCCGAGCCCTTCGAACCGATCGAGCTCGAAAAACGCGCGCTCGTGACGATGCCGGGCGGTTGGCGGATGAGCCAACTCGAAGCCCAACAACCCTGCACGTCGTACGCCGAGTTCAAGCACGAGATTCTGAACGAAATCGCCCGCTGCTTGAACATGCCGTTCAATGTCGCGAGCGGCAATTCGTCGGGCTACAACTACGCTTCCGGGCGCCTTGATCATCAGACTTATTTCAAGGCGATCCGCGTCGACCAGTCGCATCTCGAACGCGCTGTGCTCGATCGCATCCTCGCGGCCTGGTTCGACGAGGCGGTTCTGATTCCCGGTCTCTTGCCCGCGGGCACCGGTCCCATCGCCGACTGGCCGCATCAATGGTTCTGGGACGGCCACGAACACGTTGATCCCTCGAAAGAGGCGACCGCGCAGGGAACACGCCTAGCTAATCACACCACGACGCTCGCCGACGAATACGCGCGCCGCGGCCAGGACTGGGAAACCCAACTTCGCCAGCGCGCGAAGGAAATTGCCTTGATGAACGAGCTTGGATTGTCGCTTGCGACCACGCCCGCCAATTCCCCGTTGGAGACACCGGATGCATCCATTGACGAAACACCCGCCGGCGACGCTTGAGCCGGGGGCGTCGCCGGCGCTGTCGCTCACAGCGGCGGCGGTTATCGAAGCCCAGCCCGCGAGCGATGCGCGGTCGCCAGCGCCTCTCCCCCGTTTCCGCATGGTCGCCTACACGGGCGGAACGATGCGGGTCGCAGGTTGGCGCCATCCGGTCATCGTCGACTTGGCGGGGTTGGCGATCCCGAGCCAGACCCGACCGATCCGCTTCAGCCACGATCCGCTTGCGGGAGTCGGGCACACCGACAGCATCCGTGTCGAACAGGGCCAATTGGTGGCGACCGGCCTGGTGTCGCGCGATACCGCGGCGGCGCGGGAAATCGTCGCGAGTTCGAAGAACGGGTTTCCTTGGCAAGCCTCGGTCGGGACGAGCGTCGAGGATTTTGAATTCGTGAAGGAACACCAGCAGGTGATGGTCAACGGCCAGCAGTACAGCGGGCCGCTCAACGTGGTGCGCAAGGCGACGCTGGGCGAAATCAGCTTCGTCGACCTCGGCGCGGATGGGGCCACCAGCGCCACCGTGGCGGCCGGGGCCAACTTTCATTCAGGAGCACGAAACGTGGACGAACCGATCCGCAGCGACGAAACCACTTCGCAACCCACGTCGACGGCCAGCGCGCCGGCAACGGCTCCCGTGAATCCTCCGGTCGCCGCCGCGCAGCCGCCGGCGGCGCCTCCGGAAAAAACCGCCGCCCAGATCCGCGAGGATGCGCTAGCGGAAACCAATCGCATCGCCGCGATTCGCCGGCAGTGTGCCGGGCGCTTCCCGCAGATCGAGGCGGACGCCATCCGCGATGGGTGGACGGAACAGCAGACGGAATTGGCCGTGCTGAGAGGCCGTCGTCCCACTGCGCCGGCGGTGCATGTGCCCGACAACCATGTGACGAGCGAAGTTCTCGAAGCGGCTTGCTTCCTGTCGGCGGGCCTGGCCAACCTCGAACAATCGTATCAACCGCAAACGATTGACCGCGCGGCGCGGCGTTACCGAGGTGGCATCGGGCTGCAGGAATTGCTCTTGGAAGCGGCCTGGGCGAACGGTTACACCGGCCGCAACTTCCGTGACAGTCGCGCCGTGCTCCAGAGCGCCTTCGGCCAGTCGCTCGAGGCGGAGTTTTCAACGGTCGACATCGGCGGCATTCTCTCGAATGTCGCCAATAAGTTTCTACTCGAAGGCTTCTTCAGCGTCGAACGGACGTGGCGCAACATCTGCGCCGTGCGGAACGTGAACGATTTCAAGACCGTGACCAGCTACCGCTTGGTGGGGAAAGACCAGTATGAACTGGTCGCCCCGACGGGCGAAATCAAACACGGGACGCTCGGCGAGGAGAAGTACACGAACAAGGCCGACACGTACGGCTTAATGCTGTCGATCGACCGCCGCGACATCATCAACGACGATCTCGGGGCAATCACCACGGTGCCCCAAAAGTTGGGACGTGGCTCTGGCCTGAAGATCAACGACATCTTCTGGTCGACGTTCCTGGCGAATAGCTTGTTCTTCACGGCGGGAAACAAGAATTACCTCGCTGGCGCCACCACGGTCGCTTCGATCGATGGCCTGACGGCGGCAGAGCAAGCCTTTATGGATCAGGTCGACACCGACGGCAAACCAGTGGGGGTCATGCCGGCGATCATGCTCGTCCCGACGGCACTGTCCGCCATCGCGTCGCAGCTGTACCGGTCGCTGGAATTGCGCGACACGACCGCCAATACCAAGTTTCCGGTCGCCAATCCGCACCAAGGCAAATTCCGCGTCGAGGTGAGTCGCTATCTGGCCAACAGCCAATACACCGGCAACTCCGCGAAAGCGTGGTATCTGCTGGCCGAACCGAGCGATCTGCCGGTCATCGAAGTTGCCTTTGTCAACGGCCAGGAATCGCCCACGATCGAATCGGCCCAAGCGGACTTCAACGTGCTCGGCGTGCAGATGCGGGGTTACCACGATTTCGGGGTCGCTCTGCAGGATCCGCGCGGCGGCGTCAAGTGCAAGGGCGATGTCTGAGCCGCTCGTCGGCGCTGGGGAACTCGACTCACGCATTCTCGACTTAGGGGGAACGATACATGCCACAGGCGACTTACGTGCATGAAGGGGAACTCATTGACTACACGCCCGGCAGCGCGGTCGCGGCTGGGGAAGTGGTCGTCCAAGGCGAGCTGGTGGGCGTCGTCGCGCGGCCACTCGCGGCTGGCGAAGCGGGAGCGATCCTCGTGTGGGGCGTGTTCGACTTCGCCAAGAACACGGGCGTCGCCTACACCGTCGGAACCATCCTGTACTGGGACGACACGAACAACGTCGTGACCGCGACAGCGACCGGCAACAAACAGATCGGCAAAACGATCCGCGCCGCCGCCTCCGCCGATACGACAGTCCGCGTTCGGCTCAGCCAGTGAGGCCGACATGGGCGACCTGTTGCGCTCTGGATTGGCGTGGCTGGCGGACCAACTCCACGCCCATGCTGCGCGTCCGATCATGTATCGGCGAGGAACGCAGCAGATCGCTTTGAACGCGACGCTCGGACGAAAGGACTTCGAAGCGGATACGCATGAGGGACGGCTTTACTTCCGGGCGAACGATTTTTTGGTGCGAGCCGCTGACCTGACGCTTGGCGGCCAACCCGTGCTGCCGGAACGCGGCGATCAAATCGACGTGAGCTTCGACGGCTCGCTCGCGACCTTTGAAGTGCTGGCCCACGACGGAATCCCGCCGTGGGAATTCAGCGACCCGCATCAGCAAATGCTGCGAATCCACACCAAGAAAGTGGCCTGACCATGCGTGACTTGCTTGGCTCTCTCGCTTGTTTCACAGCCGCAGCGCTCGTGGCTTTCCGGACCTGCATCGCCTCCGCGCAAACTCAGCCGTCCGATTCCGTGCCGACGAAGATGGAACTGCCACCCGAGGTTCGCGAGTGGTTTCGCAATCCGGACGGAAGTTGCGTGCAGTGCAGCATCGGGATGTGCGGCGTGTGGTGCAACGTGCCGGCCGCGTCGACGCTGCTCTGGGATACGCCGTACGGCAAGGCGGTGCGCGGCGGCTCGTGGCCTGATCGGGTCGCCGATTATTGCGAGCGCCGGCAGATCAAGGCGTTCAATATCACGGGCGATACGACTTGGGAATGGATGGAGTGGGCCGCTCGGACCGGACGCTTCGCCGCGATCGGCGCCGGGCGCGCCCACTTCCAAACCGAGTATGGCCACGATCCGTCCGCCGGGCGTTGGTACGTCTGCAACAACAACAGCCCGCGCCGCGTTGACGAATACACGAACGACGAGTTTCGACGGCTGCATCTGGCCAGCGGCAAGTGGGTTGTGATTCTTGACGGCCCGGCTCCGCCGCCACCACCCCGATATGTGCGGTGGTGGTGAGGAACAGGCTGGAGTCCGGAGTCTGAAGTTTAAGAACAGGTTCTCAATTCCTTGGGGAGAAGTAGGCCTATGAATGCGATTGCCCGATCGATGTTTCTGATTGCGGTCGTTGCGATGACGGCGTCCCCGTCGGCGTTCGGTCAAAAACCGAATCCTCCGGACTCCAGTCTCCAGACTCCCGGCTCTCGTGACGTGCCGGACATCGCTTTGCGCGAGATCCAGCGCCGCGGTGACTGGGTGCAGCGCGTCGGGATCGGCCACCAGAGCGATTCGCTCATCGCCTTCGCCGAGGCGATGCGTCCGCCCGCGGACGATTCGCACAAGTGGTTCATCTCCGTGCTTACCGCCAGGAACTGCCGCCACTGCGAGAGCCTAAAACGCGACTTCGCGACATCGGACCACCTGAAACCGTTTGTCGATGTCGACGATCACGCGCAAAGCTGGGCGCATTTCAATGTCTACGCCAGCGAGGACGCGACGCAGGCCTGGAGATTCAAGGACATCAAGGTCGCGGGCTACCCGACCATCATCGTGCAGCCGCCGCGCAACGGTCGCTTCGGCGACGCCAAGACGGTGGTGCTTCAGAAAACGGGTTATGACGGCGATGCCAAGAAACTCGCGGAAGCGATTCGCAGCGGAGTCAGCTTGTACCTCCGCGCCTATGTTCGCCAGCGGCACGCCATTGGGAACAGCGGCGGCATGCGGGACGGAGGCGAGAGCCGTGTCGGCCAGAATGCTATCAGCTACGACCCTCCTTTTTCGCCGCCGCCGAAAAACGATCCGATGCCGTACTACCCTCCGGCCCCGAATTTCCCTTTCGATCTTCCGCCGGGACCGACACCGGCTCCGCAGCCAACGGTCAATCCGCTGGGACTGCTCATGAATCTGCTCGGCGGGATGGCCAGTTCGGGAGGCATGACCAACCTCCTATTGCTGGTGCTGGCGGGACTCGCGGGTGTGCGGACGTTTCGGAAGGCAACGGGCCAGAAGCTATTGCTCGACGACGCCACCTACCAGGTCATCGTCGACAACCTGAAAAACCTGATCGCGCCGACGGCGCTGAAGACTCCCGCCCAGTAGTCGGCCGATTGCGGCAATTCTTGCGTCGCCTGGCCGACATTCTCGACGCCTGGCTGCTGTGGGCGTCGGTTACTCCCCGCGTCTTGACCGTGCTGGAAATCGCGTGCCCGCTATCGCTGCTCGCGATCGTGGTGTCCCAACTTTTGCGTTCTTGGTGTTCCCGCAATAAGGAGAGAGAGCGATGAAACATGGATTGCTGGTTTGGATGGTGGCGATCGCGACCGTGGCAGGACTCGGTGGACCTGCGGCGCGGGCCGACGACGATCCGATGTTCGCCACGCCGGTGAAAGAATCGCGCGACGGGATCTGCGGCGATTGCCAGTGCGCGGGTCATACCGAGGCTGGTCCGCGCCGACCGGTGATACGGTGGCTTCGCGAACGTCGCCCGGTGCGGAGCGTCGTGCGCGGGGCGGGACGCGTCTTGGTTGGACTCCTTCCGGGTCGGTGATGCGAAGGAGCGAGAACTGAGTTGTGAAGTGGTGAAACTCCGGACAAGGGCGTCTCAGACGGGACGCTCCAATCCGAAGGCAACCATCGCCAAGCGTATGTCCGACTACCCATGTCGAGCCTAACTCTTATGCCCGCCGCCATCCTCGAACTCGCCGACGCTGTGGTCGCTGATCTGAACGCGGCGACGCTGAGCCAGCCGTTCACCGCGGCGCGGGCCTACCTGCCGCGCTTCAAACTGGAAGAGCTGGCCACGATTCGCGTGACCGTGGTTCCCAAGGACGACGTGGGCGAGCGGGCCAGCCGGTCGCAGTGGCAGGAGGACTACCAGCTGGATGTCGCGATCCAGCAGCGGCTGGGAGCGAACGAGATAGCGCAGATGGATGGCCTCATCCTGCTGGGCCAGGAACTGGCGGATCACTTCAAGACCCGCAATCCGACGGGAGAAATGGCGACGCTCGTTTCCGTGGCGTTCGCGCCGCTCTTCGACCCCGAGCATTTCGAGAAGCACAAAACCCTCACCACCGTCATCAATCTGACGTTTCGCGGCTGGAGGCCCTGACCATGACCGACCGTCCCATCGCCGGTTTCGAATGCAAGCTGTATTACAACAGCGCGAACGCGGGCCAGAACGCCCAGTGGGTCGAGATCAAGAACGCCAAGGACGTGAACGTCCCCGACTCGGTCGAGGCGATCGAGGCGTCGGCCCGCTACTCGGGATCGAAACGCTACATCGCGGGCATGTTCGACGGCTCGATCGAATTCGGCTACCAGTACATTCGCGGCGCCGACGCCGTGTTCGACGAGTTGCAGGACCGCTACCTCAACCGCGAGCCCGTCGAAGTCGCGGCCGCCGACAACGCGATCACCGCCAGCGGGACGGTGTACAGCCGCGACTGGTACATCATCACCAAGTTCGAGCGGAGCGAGGAGCTGGGCGGCGCCCGCGTTTACAGCATCACGCTCCAGCCGACCGTCGTGTTCAACAACGGCCTGTTGATCGAGAAGTCGTACCACTCCGTGGGCGGCTCGACGACCTGATCCGTTCGCCCATCCCTCCGGAGGCAAGCCCGTGGAACCGCTCCCCGCCCGCTTCACCGATCGCCGCCAGCGCGAGTGGCGATTGGAGCTGAACTACACGCTCGGCAAGCGCATCCTCGATGTGGCCAAGCTCGACTTCATCAACGCCCACAACGGCAAGGCGCTCCTGGGCGTGATCCAGAGCGACGAGACGCTCGTGCAGACGCTGTGGCTCTTCTGCGAGGAGCAGGCCCAGCAGCTGGAGATCGACGAAACGGAGTTCGGACGCGGGCTCGACGGCGCGGCGCTCGAGGCGGCGATCACCGCCCTGGAGGAATGCGTCCTAAATTTCTGCCGCCCCGCGCGGCGAGCGGCCATCCAGGCCGTGCGGGAGAAGGCCCACGAGGTGGAAGCGGCGCAGGCCGAACTGGTGGCGGCGAAGGTTCGCTCGCCGGCGTTGGCCCAGGCGATGGCGGCCAAGATGGCGGAAGTGTCGCGGGAGATCGATCAGCGGATGGCGGCGGCGATCGCGACCTCTGGCGCCTCGGATACCAGCTCGCCGGCGTCGCGGGCGTCGACCCCGGCCGCTACTCGCTCCGCCAATTGATGTGGATGGCCGACGGCGTCGCGCAGGAGCGGTGGAACCACACGGCCCAGTTGCTCGCGACGCTGTGCGAACTCCAGCGAAACCCCAAGCGCCGCTCGCGGCCTTTCACCGCCGAGGAATTCCATCCCTACCTGCGGACGCGCCGGCGAGGCGCTCCGCTCACGAAGGATTTGCTGCGGGCACAGGCCCGTCGCTGGTTCGCGGAAAGAGCCTCCAAGCCGGGAGACGCCCATGGCCTTCACGGTCGCGATGAAAATCGTTGATTCCTTCTTCGACCGGCCAGCCGTGCTCGCCCGGATGGCGCGGGCCACGGCGCGTTCGCTGTCGAAAGCCGGCGCGTTCGTGCGGCGCCGGGCGATCTCCCGCTTGCGGCGGCGGAAGCGGTATTCCAAGCCCGGCGAATCGCCCAGCATCCGCAGCACCGACCGCGTGGCCAGCCTGCGGAACATCCTGTTCGGCTTCGATGGCCGCTACTCGGTGATCGTGGGACCGGTGGGCTTGAACCAGCTGCAGTACGCCGGCGGTCGCCTGTCTGCCGGCACCGTGCCGGCGACGCTCGAGTTCGGCGGCCAAGTCGGCATCCGGGAGAAACTGGTCGGCGCGACCTGGGTACCGACGGGACGGCGTAAGCCGCGCCCCGACCAGCCGACGCGGGTGCGGGTCGCGAACTACGCGCCGCGGCCATTCATGGGGCCGGCGCTCGAAGCGGAACGCGACAAGTTTCCCAATCTCTGGGCCCGGAGCATCTCGGCATGAGCGCGGACGGCGTGAAGGCGGGAAAGGCCTACGTCGAGCTGTCCGTGAAGGACCGCTTGACCCAGGGGCTCACGGAAGCGAAGGAGCGGCTCACTTCGTGGGCCAACGGGCTTGCTTTGACGAGCGCCGCGATTCAGACCGGCTCGCTGGCGGTGCTCGGCGCCCTTGGGGCGGCCGCCAGCCACTTCGCCGACCAGGGCAGCCAGTTCAACGACATGAGCGCCGCGACGGGCGTGGGCGTCGAAGTGCTCTCGGCGCTGAGCTACGCCGCCAAGCAGACGGGCGTCGATGTGGGAGCCTTGCAAGGCGGACTCAAGGGGCTGGCCAAATTCACCGGCAACGTGGCGGCCGGCAGCCAAGGAGCCATCGACACGCTGTCGCAGCTCGGGATCAGCGCGGCGGCCTTCATGAACGCGAGGCCCGAACAGCGGATGGCGATGATCGCCGACGGGCTGAAGACGATTCCCGACCCGGGCGTGCGGGCCGCGATGGCGATGAAGACGCTGGGACGCGCCGGCGAATCGCTGCTGCCGATGCTCGCGGAAGGCTCGGCGGGGCTCAACGCGTTCATTGACCGCGCCTCCGAGCTCGGACTTGTCATCACTGGCGACGAGGCGGAAAAGGCGGACGCGCTGGGCGATGCCTGGGACGACCTCAAGGCGGTGTTCGGAGCGATCGCGTTCCAGACGGGCGCGGCGCTGGCCGACACGCTCAGCACGCTCATCGCGCTGGCGATCGAGGGCGCCCAGGCGGCGCTCGCGTTCATCCGAAGCAACCAAGGCCTGATCGTGGCGCTGGCGGGCGCCGCCGTGGCTGGCATGGCGCTGGGAGGCGCGATCCTCGCGCTGGCCGCCGTGGGCTACACGCTCGCGGGCGTCATGGCGGCGCTCAACGCGATCGTCGTATTTTCCACCACCGTTTGGGCCGCGATGGGAGCGATCAAGGCGGGCGTGGCGGCGGTGAACACGTGGCTCGCGGCGACGCTCACGGCGGAAGGGATCGCCGCCCTGTGGGCCTCGGCGCAGACGATGGTGCTCTCGGGCGCGATGGGCCTCCTGGCGACGGTCACGAGCGCGGCGGCGGCGGCGCTCGCCTTCTTCACGACGCCGCTCGGGATCATCGTGCTGGCGGTATCGCTCGTGTCCCTCGCGCTCGCCGCCGGCGCGATCTGGTTCTTTGGCTATACCCAGGCGGGCCAGTACGCGATGGACGTGCTTGGCGACGCGTTCATGGGCCTGTGGCGGACCGCCCAGCAGGCGTTCGGCGGCATCTTCGACGCCATGATGGCCGGACGCTGGGACCTCGCCGCGGACGCCGCGATGGCGGGCCTCGAAGTGGCCTACCGGCGCGGCTTGCTCTCCATCCGCACGCTGTGGTCGGAATACAAGGAATGGCTCATCGGCCTGTTCGCCGACATGTTCGCGAACCTCTTCCAGATGCTCGCCGACTTCCAGTCCAAGCTCGTGGACGGCGTGAATTTCCTTCGGGAGCAATTCGGGCTCGCGCCGATCCAGGGGATGCAATTCGTCGAGGACTGGGCGGCGGGCGCGGCTGACAAGGCGGGACAGGCCAAGGCGGACGCGGCCAAGGTCCGGGAGCGGGAAATCGCGGCCTCGCGCGATCGGCTCGCGCAGGCCCAATCGCGGCTCGACGCGGCGACGGACGCGGCCAAGCAGGCGCGGAAGGACCAGAGCGAGAAGCGGAAGGACAAAATGCTCAGCGTCATCGACCGGGTGGCGAGCGCGCCGTCGATGCCGATCGCGGCGCCCGGCGGATCGACGCTGGGCACGTTTAGCGCCGCCGTGGCCGGTCTTTTGGGACGGTCGGGACCCGATACGGCCGCCGAACGCACCGCCAACGCCACCGAGGCGATGCAGGACCATCTCGAGGCGATCCGCGACGACATCGAAAACGGAGGCCTGGCGTTCGAATGAGCCTCGCGGTGTACGAGAAATCCGGTTCGCCCCGCGCCAAGTTCGCCAACCCGACGGCGAACGGCGGCTCGTCGATCGAGTTCACCTACGTGGTGCTCGGCACCGACAGCGAAACCGTGGCCGCCAACGCGGCGCTCGCGGTGGCCCCGTTGGCCTACCTGGCCAATGGCGAAACCCTCGTGCGACAGGAGGCCAACGCGTCGCCCACGGGGCCGAATTCGTGGGAGGTGTCGGTCAGCTTCGGGCCCGAGGACGACGAAAAGTCGCAGCAGCCGCCCGAGGCCGGCCTGTGGCACTTCAGTTTCGACACCACGGGCGGCACCCACCGGATCACGCAGTCGATCGAAACCCTGTGGCGCGGTGAGCGGAGCCAGTCGAACCCAGCGCCCGACCTGCGCGGCGCGGTGAACTACGACGGCGGCAAGGTGCAGGGCGTCGACATCCCGGTGCCCAAACTCGAATTCAGCATCACGGCCTACTACGCGCCGCAGTCGGTGACCACCGCGTTCGTGGCGAACATCGCCCGGAACACGAGCAAGGCGAACTCGGCGGCGTGGCTGGGATTCGCGGCCGGCGAGCTCCTATTTCTCGGCGGCAACGGCCAGGGGGACATTCCGACGGCCGCCGGCCAGCGCGTGAAGCCGATTCCGATCACCTTCAAGTTCGCCGCCTCCGAGAATCGCGAGAACATCCAGGTCGGCGACATCCTGGTGCCCAAGAAGGACGGCTGGGACTACCTGTGGGTGCGATACGAGAAGATCGAGGACGCGGGCGTCGTCTATCCCATCCCGGTGCATGCGTACGTCGAGAAGATCCACGAGCGCGTCCCGTTCGCCCAGCTCTTCGGCTTCGGATAAGCGAGCCGCCCCATGCCCAGCCTCGAAAAGGTGTCGCCCGGCCAGCGCATCCGCTCGCTTCCCGCGAACGACTGGAATGCGTTCGTCGACGCGGCGCGGGAGCTGCGAGGCGAGCAACTCGATCAACTGTCGGACAGCGGGCTTCCCGGCTTTTCGCCGGTCGTCGCGCTCGTGAAGAACGCCACAGGGACGCATCTGCCGCGCTATTCCGTGGTCGGACTGGGCGAGCCGGTGGCCGATCCGCAAAGCCAGAGCGACCTCTTTCGCAGCCGCATCGCGCTCACGGGCGTGGTGCCCAGCGCCAGCCATTGCGGGCGGTTCGCGATCCTCGCGAGCGACCTGGCTCCCGGGTTCGTCGGCGACGCGGTGATCGCCGGCGCGTGCCTCGCGCGGATCGACGTGCCGCCGGGCGGCGACTCGCTGCAATTCGCCAATGTCACGCCCGGCAACGCGACAGCGCTCCAGGCGAAAGTGATCGGCGGCGCTAGGATCCTGTGGCGCGAGCCCGGCGAGGGGCTCAAGTGGGGCGTCGTGCGGCTGGCGGACGCGCCGCAGGCGATGATTCACTTCCAGTTGATGGCCGACCTCGATCTCGGCGGATCGGCCTTGGCGGCGATTCTCGAATGGAACGGCGGCGACTGGATGCCAGGGAGCGCGACCATTCTCGTCCACGATTGGCATCGCGACCCTGGCATGTGGCAAGCGGCCAGCGGCATGCGCGGACTGGCGCTCAAGAACGCCTGCCTTGACCGGTTCGAGGTCGTCTGGATGGAAACGCCGGCACGCTCGATCGAATTCGTGCTCGCCGGTCCGCTGGCGGCCGGGCAAGCGATGGCGGCGGTGACGAACTATTACTTGCAGGGTAAACCGCCAGCCTCCACGGTGACCGTTTACGACGCCCAGCGCAACTACCCGCGGGCCTTGGCGGGCGCCGCCGGGAAGGCCCGCTGGAACGACCGGCAACGGCGCTACGAGGTCGTCGAGTGCAACCAGATGGCGATCGCGCTGTCCTGCACGCTCGCCTCGGACATGTGCGTGTCGAGTGCCTCGGGCGCGATCACTGGTTACTCCGTGCTGACGTTCCCGCCTTACGGCCAAGCGCCGGTTCCGCCGCCAAGCTTGGCGCTCAATCGCTACAAGCTCGCCGGACGCGCCGGCGATCGCTGCCTCGTCGTCTGGGCGGAGGCCTTGGACGATTGGATCATCGCCCAGGTGGCGCACCACGAAATCGAGGTGCCGCTCGCCTATCGTTTTTACGAAGGCTACCTGCAGGCGAAGCATCGCAAGATCGCGGTGATGTACTGCGAGGACGAAACCGACTGGCGCAATGAGATCAAGCTCGAGGAGGCGGAGATCGTGGACGACGTGCGATTCACGGGCGGCGGATCGTCCAGCGGAACCGGCGGGACGAACGGCACGAGCGCGGAATCGTCGCCCGGGGATTCGACGCAGGTTGCGGGCGGAACCAGCACTGCCGGCGGTCAATGCGGCTCGATCGAACTCCGCACGGCCAAGGCCTACTTCTTCGAGGCTCCGAAGGAGCCGGCGTGGAAGAACGTGCTCACCTTCCAGGAGCAAGCGGTGCTGGTGGCGGCGGCCGGCAGCAACAACTGCCTCGTGTTCCAGGAGGTCACCGTCTGCACGCCTTGCGTGGGCGCGGCCGACACGACGCGGGTATGCGCGAGCGTGGCGACCACCGCGACGTGCCAATGCACGTGCGACTGCGGCGACAGCGGCGGCTACACGCCGGCGAGCGGCGGCGGGTCCGGCTGCTCGTGCAGCTGCCAAGCAAGTTCGAGCATCACCTTTGGGTAGCCAGCCATGCTAAGCCTTGAACAGCGTCGAGCGGCGCGGACTGCGTTCTCGCAGCAAATCCGCCAAGAGGACCACCAGCGCCAGAGCGAGGCGGTGACGATTGCGCCGCCCTTAGCCCAGCAGCGTGCGGCAGGCAATCCGCGTGGACCCGTCCGGGTGGCGATCGCGACGCCGGTGCTCTATGTCGGTGGGGCCGAACAATGGATCGCCAGCCTCTGCCATTGGCTCGATCCCGACCGAGCAATCGTGACCAAGGTCATCGTGCTCTTCCCGAACGCGATCAACGACGTGGCGGTGTCGTGGCTGCCGCGATGGGTGGAGGTGGTCGATTCGCGCATGATCGAGCAGGACGGTAGCTTCGACGTCGTCATCACCTGGGGCCTACTCGACCTCGTCGAGCGAATCTCGCACCTGACGTGCGCGACGATCGATGTGCAGCACGGCGTCTTCATGCACGAGACGTGGCAGAGCCCGCTGGTGAAGGCCGCGACGCGAGCCCACGAACTGTTCGGGACAACCATCGTCGGCGTGAACGAGGCGGTACGCAACAACTTCCCCGAGCACGTCCGCGACCAAGTGAAGATCATCCCCAACGGCAGCGATCCCGGCCGGGTCTACCCGCTGGTCGATCGCGACGAGCTGAAGGCGTCGCTCGGCCTGACTCCCGAGAACAAAGTGGTGGTCTACATCGGCCGCATCGCCGTGGAAAAAAACGTCCAGGCCCTGATCGACGCAGTCGAGCACCTCGACGATTCTTGGCACGCCGTGATCATCGGGCCCCAGTACGTGCCGCTCGAACGCCTCGGCCCGCGGGTCCACTTGCTGCCGGCCCAGCGCCGCATCGGCAATTGGCTCGGCATCGCCGACGTCCTCTGCCACCCGAGCGACTACGAATCGCACTGCTTCGCGATCAACGAGGCGTGGCTCGCCGGTGTTCCAGTCGTTTCGTGCGACTATCTAGTCAACCGCTTGTTCGACGAGCGCCACGGCCCGATGATGTTGATGGTGCCGATTCGGCCGGAGCCGGGGCGACTTGCGGCGGCGATTGGCGAGGCGTTCGAGGGGCGAAAGGATGCTCGTGTGGCCCACGCGCGGGATGTCGCGAGTCGCGAGTACGCCGCGCCGGTTATGGGCACGAAGTGGTCGGATTTGGTGACGAAGGTAGCGAATAGGAAATAGTTGATTTCCGCTCTTCCCATTTCCATGTAGAGCCGCCATGTTCCGACCAGGTTTTCGTGCAATCGAACGAAATCTCCTTGCGGATGGACATAGGCTTCCTCGGTCCGGACGGACCTATGGAGTGTCCACGAGAGTTGCGGCAACCAGTCAACAAATCACGTCGCCCCGCCGATTTCCGAGGGATTCCTGGATTTCCTTGACACGACACCCGACAATAGGCAGAATCGTCCAAGAGGGTCTAGAAAACGAAAAACCGAATTCCACAGAATATTCGTCAGGTGCAAGACAGAATGAAAATGTGCTACTGTGACGAGAGCGGAACTGGCGACGAACCCATCGCGGTTATGGTCGGTATCGTCGTTGATGCACACCGAATGCACGTCACCAAAGAACATTGGACGGAGTTACTCGTCGCCTTGTCTCGTGTTGTCGGCCGTTCGATTGATGAGATTCACACTCGCGATTTCTACGCGGGAAACGGCGTTTGGCGGGAGATGAAGGGGCCGGAACGCTCCAAGGTGATTTCGGAAGTGTTTAATTGGATCGACGCACGCAGGCACCATGTTGTTTATTCGAGCGTTGATAAGTCTACGTATTACACAAGTCTAAACGCCGGTCAAGTACCATCAGAACTCAATACGCCATGGCGTTTCATGGGTATGCACTTGCTCTTATCGGTCCAAAAAATTCATCAGCGTCAAGAAAAGAACAAGGGGCATACGATCTTCGTTTTCGACAACGAAGAACGAGAGCAAATGCGGTTCACTGACCTGGTAACAAATCCGCCTGCTTGGACAGACTCGTATTACGGAAAAGGAAAGAAACAGGCCAGGCTCGATCAGGTCGTTGATATCCCGTATTTTGGCAACTCAAAAGAGGTTGGGCTATTGCAGGTCGCCGATTTTTTGGCGTACTTTTTAAGGCGATACGCAGAGATTACTGCTGGGTATTCGAAGCCAAAGTATCCAGATGAAATGCATAAAATAAATAGTTGGATTTCAACTCTCCGAAGTCGTTGCCTCGGTGGCAGCATGATGTATCCTGCTACCGGTCGATGCGACTGCGCTAATCTTTTTTTCACACATGCCCCAGAAGTAGTCCGTACACTGCACAGGGCCTAACAAGACGATTAAACCGAGCGGCGAATCGGGCAGATGATGAACGCAAAGTTTCTTGGCCGCCTCTGGATTACCTTTA
The DNA here is from genome assembly GCA_044235425.1 of Pirellulaceae bacterium. Classification (GTDB taxonomy): domain Bacteria; phylum Planctomycetota; class Planctomycetia; order Pirellulales; family Pirellulaceae; genus JBJSXJ01. The sequence continues at coordinate 72,201 of JBIIHW010000007.1, read as the reverse complement.
TCGTTATACTACAAGCCGAGCCTCCTAATGTCGTTTCAAGGTGAAGGATCAATTACGTGTTGGTTAGATCATCCCGAAATGGATTGGCAAACCAATACAAAGCTCTACAAGTTTGGCCCCTTGTCACGCTACGGTATTGAGTTAACGGCCTTCAAATACCCCGATTCGACCTTGGCAATTCTGATCAGCGGTCCGCTTCTACAGACGATCATTTTTCATGGGCCGATGCCCAAAGTTCTTCACCCCGATGGCGTGTTTGTTGCGATCACATGGCGCCACCCTGTGGTGACCCTTTACGTTGGTGAAGACAAGGTTGATGAGTTTGTGCTATCGGAGACTCAACGTGCTACCCTGCCGATCCGAATTACATCTCCAAGTGATACGCCTTCTCTCGGTGTGGTTGGTGAAGTGCTCGACAACTTCAGCCATGTATTCAATACCGTTTCCGGATTTTTAGAAGCTACAGACCCACAAATTTGCATCACGACAATCACAGATGGACTTGATCAATCCAAGTTCACGGTCGCATCATCTACGACAGGTTCATGGCAGGCACTTCTCAACGGCACTAAGTCAGTATTTGACTTTGTACGTAATCGATTCGGCGATTTCTTGGCTGTGTGCTCTGGCTACGGCGATCGCCTTGCCAAGGCCTATGTTGCGTTAAAAGAAGCTGACGCTCGAATACAACACGAAAAAGCAAATCAAGAAAAGCTTGCGACAATCGCGAAAGCTACTGAAATTGCACGCGAGTTGGGCAGCCGTTTGGCATCGTACCGACAGGACATTTCTGAGGCGGACAAAGAACAACTACTCAACGAGCATTTTCACAAGCCAATGCAACAACTTGCTTCTATCATCGTCACCAACGAACTTAAAATTGAATTCCGCCACTCATCAGACGATAGAGTCGCGTGACAGCTCAGTGCACGCGGAGCAGCGGAACGCTCGGGATTGTGAAAACAAAATTGTTCGTCGCGGCCCGGTGACCGTGTTTTTCGGGGCGTTGGAATCCAGGCGCTTTGCCACTCGCCCGCATTGTTGGTCCGCATGGCGGCGTTTTTTGGCTCTTGTGGTTCCCTGTTCGTCACCGTGGGTGGTTTTGTTTGACGGCAAGGCGGTTCGAAGAGTATCGGCTTTTTCCGTCGTAACGCTGCAGACCAGCGGCGGGTAGGCGGTTGTGGGCGATCGCTGAGCCATGATTGTGTGCGGTTAGCCAACGTGTGTGCAGCCGATGGGTCGCCGCACTCCGCTCGAAAATGCGATTTGCAATCTACATCGCGATCTGTCACAATTCCTTTCATTGCGGTTGGCTGTGGATCATTTCCTTGGCAAAAACCGTCCCGACAATCTACTCAACCTAAGCCGCCGGTCGATTCAACCCGTTAGGTTCATTCTTGTTGGCGGCGTTCCGGTTTAAATGAACATCAGAAATCTACATAGCAACATCCATGGCTGACGCAACGAATCGACAAAAGCAATTTCTGCGTCAACTTGGTCAGAAGTCCGTCGAGGGACTTACCAAGGAGCGAGCGTCGTCGCTCATCGATGAACTTCTGCAAGCGGAAAAGGCTTCGGGCAAGACATTTCCTTGTCCGTACTGCAAGAAACCGTTTGGGCCTCGCCCGCGACGCACAGCAAAATGTCCGTCTTGCGGACAGACAATCACGCATTTGTCGGGAAAATTCTATACCGTAGATAAGGTTGACGAGATCAATCAAAAAGAATGGCTGAACGACTCGCGGAAATACAATCGCGAGTTGACCAAAGACGATTGGAGAGAAGAAAGAGACTACCGAAAAGAATTCGGTGAATCGCATATTGTCGGATACATCATCCGAATCGGGCCGGAATGCACGGCATCAAGTCATCTCAACGGGTTGCTGGTGCCCATTGAAGACGCATTCGACACGCCTGATTTATTGCCTCCATTTGATGGCTGCCGTCACGACACATGTGAGTGCGAGTGTGAATCGGTGTCAGCTAATGAGGTCCCGAAAGGAACAAGAATTGCAGAATGGACTAGTCCTGAGAAGCAGGCTAAACTAAAGACTCGATCTGCGTCGGTAGTGTCATCAAGGCGGAAGTCAAACGGAAGCGGTTGTGCCGGTGTCCTGTTAATGGCAGTGTTGCTCGCAACTGGGGCGTGGTTTCTGGTTAGTACGCTGCAACTAAGCGGAAAAGGCGATCCGCCGACGACGCGGGATGTAAAGTCTTAGGTGTCTGCAGCGGGATATTAGTCGCGTTCGTAAGAGCATTTTGCGGAAACAGCTTTTTGTGATGGGGTAAAGCCTTTTACATGGCAGCAACACAACTGCAATAAAATGTGCGATCGAGTCTTTCGGTACACATTGTCTTCGTTACCTAGCGTTTTGGGTAAACGGAATTTGCGTTGCCGCGGGTGGGAATCTTGAACTTCCTATCAGCAGGATAGTGCCCTGGTCAATCCCGTGGGTTTGGATAGACTCGGTTTGCCAGCAAATCGCTCCGCTTCTGCCGCCGCATCAGTCGTTCGGGCTAACTGGAGCCACCGCGGGCCGATGTTTGGACAGCGCTGGCTTGTGCTGTTCGTCTTCAAGTCGGGAATTCGCTCGGAGAGTTTACCTAACGAGATGAACTGTGGCTTCGGGATATTTTGTCGGCGGCAGTTCAGAGACTGGCATACCGCTGGCGTTCGGAACAAGTTTAAAACGGTTTGTGCCGTCTGAATTGCATGGCGCGGTGATAATCGACTTTTTTCTGGCAGCCGTGGATTCAAGGTGTATTCGACCAATTGGCGGTGGCGAGGCGTCTGGTCTGAACCCCACCGATCGCGTGCCACAGGTTAAAAGGTATCATGTACCCGTCGCCGGGCAAGGCGTGCCTTTTGCGGTCAGTAGCACCAACGAGAATGCTCGGGACCTTCAACATCTGTTGCCATGGATTGTCGCAATTCGACAAGGAACAGGGGCGTCGAGAGGACTATTCGCTGGTCATATCAACGGCGCTCGTCCTCGAATTCGCTACGAAGAGTGAGACGATATTGATGCTGCGGTTCTTCGGCGTGTCACATTTTCGTGGGCTTTCATGTTTGTGCGGATTATTGTTTGACGCTCTTACGGTTATTGTCGGGCGTTGTGAGTTGATCGAATGGTTGGAAAACTTGCTTAGGCGGGCGGTTGCAGCTCCCATTTCGCCGCCAATCCTGCTAGCGTCTTGGATTCGTCGATGGCGTCGTGGGGGATGAGGAGGTATTTCCAGGGTTTGCCGCCGGCGTGTTGGCTGGCGCGGTGGCACCACAGTTGGGCCGCTCGGGCTTTGGCTTGGACCTCGGCGGATTGCATGTCGTTGGCGGCTTTCGGCTCGCATAAGTAACGCGCGGTGGCGGTTTCCACCACGAAGTCCGGGACGTACTCCGCGTCGTTCGAGTAATGGATGCCCAGGTCTCCCTTGGCGGGCTTCAGCCACTTGAGGACCGACTTGTCGTTTTCCAGGATCACCGCGAACATGCGTTCCGAGTTCGACTGGAAACGCAAAACCGAGTACAGCGACTTCTCAAACCCCTCGAACAACATTCCCCGGATCAACAGCTTGTCGTCGACCGTCTGTCGGAACGCTCGTACCCGCGCGTCGCTCTCCTGGCTGTAGTTGTTCGGACGAAGCGTCGTGAAACCACGCGCGACCTTCACCTCGAACTCGGTCGCCGTCTCCTCGAAGTGCTGCTCCATCTGCGAGTAAATGTGCTGCACTAGCGTCTGCTGATGGGCTTGCAGCACGTTCGACACGTCCTCCTCCGTCGACAGGTACGACCGCAAATGCGCTACCATCTGGCCGGCAAGCTTGTACAGCAACACGGCATGGTCGTCGTAGTGGATGTCGTCGTAGTCCATGAGCCCGCGAACCAAGTAGTCCTCCAGGCTCTTTTCGGGCACGATGCCGTCGCCACTCCGCAGCCGGAACCGTTCGTTGCTTTGCAAGTGCTGGATCAGGATCTCCTGGGACACCGGCTGGAGCCGAATCGCTCGGCAATCCAGGTCGAAGTCCTGGTAGCCGGCCCGCGCCACTCCGCGCGGCACCACGTTGATGCGCGGAATGTCGATCGACAGCTCGTTGCGCTTTTCGACGGTCATCCCCACGACTTTTTCAACATCGACCTCCCGCTCGAACGCCGGCAATTGCCCCTGTGCCGGTCGCATCGCCTCCTTCACCCGATGGACGATCTTTTCCTTCACCTCCGGCCTGAGCAATTCCGCCGAACTCGCCAGCCGTTCAAAGTCGCGAAGGACTTCCATCGTCACCTTGGCGACCTGCCGCTCCGCCTCCGAATCGAACAGCGCCTTTTGTTTGGACACCGCCGTCCCAGCGGTGGTGGCGGTCGATCCTGGGGCGGCCACGCCGCCGCCAATCCACTCGTCGATCCTCGGAGCGGCGACGACGACCCGCGTTCGTTCCAGCGGAACATCCTTGCCGATCAACACGCCCGTGCGAATGATCGAGTCGGGCCGATTGGCCTCGTCGATGATTTCCTGGAAACGGTCGTGCGAGACGATGGTCAGACGGTCGACGGCGGGCACGCCGGTCCGCTTCCCGTACGGTAATCGCAAGCCGCGGCCAATCGATTGCTCGACCAGCGTTCGGCTGTTAGCCGCCCTCAACGGGACGATCGTGTACAGGTTGGTCACGTCCCAGCCTTCCTTGAGCATGTTCACGTGGATAACGATTTCCACGGGATTAGCCGGGTCTTCGACCGACAGCAGCAATTGAATGTTCTCGTCCTTTTCCACGCCCGACTTCTGCGAGTGGACATCGATCACTCGCCCCTTGTACTGGCCGCCGAAGAAGTCGTCGTGCTCGATGATCGCTTTGATCTGCTCGGCATGTGTCGTGTCCTCAGCCACGACCAGCATGAATGGCTTGACCGGCCGCGCGCCTGCTTCCCGGGAGTATAAGTCGAGCTGCGTCTTTGTTTCTTCGTGGACATGAATGCCGTCTTCGAGCTTGAGCCGCTCCAAGCCAGCGTCGGAGTAATTCGCCTTGTCAAAATTCTCGCGGGTCGCGACGGCGGGATCTTTGACGAAGCCGTCCTTGAGCGCCTCGGACAGCGGGTAGCTGTAGACCACGTTCTGGAACGGCTCGGCGGCCTTGCTCCCCCTCTCGACTTGCGGTGTAGCCGTCAGTTCCAGACCGAGCACCGGTCGCAACTCGTTGATCACCTTCACACCCGCCGCCGCTCGGTAGCGGTGCGATTCATCCATCAGTAAGACGAGGTCGTCGAGCTTCGCGAGGTAATCGAAGTAGCTCTCGCCGATGTACTCGCTGAGCCGCTTGATGCGCGGGGCCTTGTCGCCGCGAACCTCCGAGCTGATCTTGGCGATGTTGAAGATGTTGATGTGGACAGCCGCTTCAAACATCATCTGCTGCATAGCCGTCCGCACGCCGCGACCGCTCTCGTAGTTGTCGCCGGTGATGATTTCGGGCGGATTTGTCGCGAACTCGGAGATACCCTGGAACACGTACTTGGGCGTGTTCGGAGTGAAGTCCGTAATCAGCTTGTTGTAGATCGTCAGGTTCGGGGCCAGAACGAAAAAGTGTCGAATGCCCTCTGCGCGCATCAGGTAGGTGATGAACGCGCCCATAAGCCGCGTTTTGCCCACCCCCGTGGCAAGGGCAAAACAGAGCGACGGGAATTCGCGTTGGAAATCCGTGACCGTCGGATAGCGGCTCTTGATGGCTTCCAAGGCCACGGTGACGTCGGTGTTCTTATCGAGTTTGACGGCGTCGCAGATGCTCGCGAGGATTTCGAGCGATTCACGCTGGGGTTTGCGCAAACTCAAGCGGCCGGCGATGGCGGAAACATGGGTGCTCATGGTCATTCGCTGTCAAATAGCGGTAGGCTTTCTTGGCGTGAACGGGCACGGCGCTCGGCACGAGTTTTGGGCTGACTCGCGGCATGCTCCGCAGTGGACTCGGCGAGTGCCGGTAGGTTCTTGATTTCCAGGCTGTAGTCGTCCTTGCCCCACTCGCACTTGGAGAGCACCGCCTTGGGCACCTTCTTCACAGTGAGGTTGGGAAACGCGTCAAGATTCTTGCAGCGGAAGGCGCTACAGACGACAAGGAGCGTCCGTTTGTCGCCGACCTCTTCGCTCAAATGGGCCAGTTGGTCGCGCGTGAGCGTCTGGGTGGTGACGTAGATGTAGTCGTTTTCCGTGGCTTTCCCGTGCTGCCAGTAGACTGTCTCGCTCGGTTCGTAGCGGAATCCTTCGAGCTTGCAGACCGCCTCGGCGAGCATCGCCGGATTGAACTTCTTGTTGATGATCCAGTTGCCGAAGCTGTCCTGTTCCAACAGCGAAGGGGCGAGCCGGTAGTAGCGGAAGCCGCCGCCACCTTTCCAGCCCGTAGACTCCGTAACGCCGCCGGGGTCGGCCCGATCGATCACCTTCTTCAGTCGGGGAATGATGTGCGTGTGGCAGTGCTCGCCCAACTCGACCATGATCCACCGCCGTCCCATCTTGTGGGCAACGGCCCCTGTGGTACCGGAACCGGCGAAGGAGTCGAGAACGATGTCGCCGGGGTTGGTGGCGATCTGAAGAATACGCAAGAGCAGACGTTCAGGCTTAGGAGTGTCAAATGCAAATTCTTTTCCGTAAATGTCGTGCATTTCTTTTTTTGCTTCATCGGTGTGGCCACATTCGTCATGTGGCCACCAAGTCCACGGAACCATTCCCTCGACTTCAGAAAGATATCGAATAATCCCAGGCTGGCTGTCGCTATTTTTTCCAAACCAAATTCTCCCGTCAGCAACCATCGCAAGGAATTTGTCTTCTGTCGTACTCCAGCATCTACCCTCCGGTGGCCTATGCACAGCTCCGGAGGGCGTCTTAATCGGGTACATTTGATTCGGTCGCCAACCCTGAGCGGTCATGGGAATAACTCGCCAGCGCCCCCGCGGGTCATTATTCGGATTTTTGTAGACAGCCGCACTTTTTTCATCAACGGTTATCCGATTGCGTATATGCTTGAATCTCTCGATGTCCACAGCGTAAACGATCACGTACTCATGAACGTCACCGATTGCTTCTCGGTTTTCCCTCGAGTAACGTTTTTGCCATACGTTACTCGCAACAAAGTTGGCGCGTCCAAATGTATCATCAAGTAAAATCCGCAGATATGGCATTTCAACATCGTCGATATTTATCCAAATCGATCCGTCGGACGATAACAAACGTTTGAGCAATTCAAGTCGATCTCGCATCATCGACAACCACAACGAGTGTTCGATTCCGTCGTCGTAATGCGTGAACGCCGAACCCGTATTGTAAGGTGGGTCGATGTAGATGCATTTCACCTTGCCTGTGAACTCAGCTTCGAGCGCTTTGAGCGCCAGCAGGTTGTCGCCAAAGATGAGGCGATTGTCGAAAACGTCGTGGTCGGTCACGCGTTCCTGTGCGTGGTACGACTTGTCCGGCTCTTCGACCAGAACTCGCGGTTCGAGTCTCGGGCGGTTTTCCTTGCCGATCCAGGTGAGTTCCAGCTTCGTCTTGGCCATTGGTCTTGAGATGATCCGATCTTGTTGCGTAATTCAAAAGTAATGTGCAGATGACCAAAGTGTGACCCAATTACGACCTTTTCTCGACATCGCTAGCCATCAAACAAAGGAAGGCTTTCCGGACGGGAACGAGCACGGCGCTCAGCATGTGTCTTGGGCTGCTGTGCGGATTGCTCCGCAGTGGACTCGACAAGTGCCGGCAAGTTCTTGACTTCCAGGCTGTAGTCGTCCTTGCCCCACTCGCACTTGGAGAGCACCGCCTTGGGCACCTTCTTCACGGTGAGGTTAGGAAACGCGTCGAGATTCTTGCAGCGGAAGGCGCAACAGACGACAAGGAGCGTCCGTTTGTCGCCGACCTCTTCACTCAAATGGGCCAACTGGTCGCGCGAGAGCGTCTGGGTGGTGACGTATATGTAGTCGTTTTCGGTGGCCTTCCCATGCTGCCAGTAGACCGTCTCGCTCGGTTCGTAGCGGAACCCTTCGAGCTTGCAGACCGCCTCGGCGAGCATCGCTGGATTGAATTTCTTGTTGATGATCCAATTGCCGAAGCTGTCCTGTTCCAGCAGCGAAGGGGCGAGACGGTAGTAGCGGAACCCGCCGCCGCCTTTCCAGCCCGTAGACTCCGTAACGCCGCCGGGATCGGCCCCATCGATCACCTTCTTAAGCCGGGGAATGATGTGCGTGTGGCAGTGCTCGCCCAATTCGACCATGATCCAGCGACGGCCCATCTTGTGGGCGACAGCGCCTGTGGTGCCGGAACCGGCGAAGGAGTCAAGAACGATGTCGCCGGGTTCCGTTACGGAGCCAATCAGCAGTGATATGAGCTGCTCGGGCTTGGGGTAGTCGAATGCATTGGCGTCGCCGAAGAGTCGCCGGCTTTCCTCTGTCGCATCCTCGTAGGTCGCCATTCCATAGTGGGCGACGGAAATCAGATTCTTTAGTTTCTTAGGATCGCCTCCCTCCTTGATATGATTTGGACGAAATGGCGGTTTGCTGATGACGATCGTTTCTCCCGAAGCGATGATTTCCTCAAGCTTGCTTTGCGAATACCGCCACTCGCCTTCCAGCCTAAACGTGTTGGCGTTGCGTCCATCCTGGACTCTTAGACGGTCCAGAAGCCGCGTCACAATATTGCCCTCGGACATATCCTGCGGCGAAAAATCCTGGTCATCGCAGCGGAACACAACGGAGTTCTTTGGAAACGTAAGTGTCTTCACTCCGTTTCCCGCGTTGTTCAGCGGATACTTTTTGCCTGCCGTGGTAACACCGCCAATAAACGGGGGTGAAAGAGATCGTTCTTTCGCGTAAGCGATAACAAACTCCGTGACACCGCCCATGTTCGCATTGAGAAAAGAAGGCTTCTTTTTCTTCTCCCAAACAAAATATCCACAGGAATTGCGACGCCCAAATACCTCGTCCATGAGAACGCATAGATATGCGAACTCTGTTTCGTCGATCGAAACAAAGATCACACCATCTGGCCTGAGAAGGTCTCGAAGCAGCTCAAGCCGCTCGCGCATGAGCGAGAGCCACAAGGAGTGCTCGATGCCATCGTCGTAATGGGCGAACGCCGCACCGGTGTTGTACGGCGGGTCGATGTAGACACACTTGACTTTTCCATAGAAATCCGTTTCCAAGGCTTTCAATGCCAGCAAATTATCGCCGTGGATCAGGATATTTTCAAAGCAGTCCGAGTCTGTGATTCTCGCATTTGCATGGTAGGAGCCCTCAGGCAATTCGATTAAAACCCGCGGCTCAAGCCTTGGACGAACATCCTTTCCAATCCACGTCAGCTCTAACTTCTGTGATGTCCTTTTCATCGTCCCATTCTTTTCTTGATGCTTCGATGTAACTGCGGTCGCGCTAGTTGCACATTACCCATCGCTTACTCTTTTTGTTTGTCCGATTGACGCATAACTTCATCAGGTCGCGATAACGTCCGGGGAAAATGCTGCGTGCGATGATCTCGTACTCGTACTCGTTGTCGGACCGTCGTTGGAAAACTATCATACAAGGGCGATCGCTAAATTCGAGACTATCCACTGAGATTCTAAAGGTCGTATTGCCAAAATACGTTAAACGTAGATTTCGCGTAACGCCAGAGTTTCGTTCACAAACCGAGATCTCAATGGATTTGCCAGCCACGGCCGGGCAGTCGAAGTAGCTAATCGCGGCTTCCTTGGGGATTTGAACTTGTTTTCCGTCTTTACTTGTCTCTCTTGGCATGACTTCGACGATGAGCTTACGCGGACGTTCTTCTAAGCGACCGGGAGTGGCGGTGCTTTCGCGGGCACGTGAAATGGGCGTCGACAGCTGCGACGTTGAAGCTGATCGTTCCTCTTTTTGGCTCCAAGTGAACGATGGAACGCCGCGCGCTTTCTCCTCGTGGATTTGTTTCTCTCGTGAATAAGAACGGAGCAAATCCTCCGAAAATTCGATACTTGCAAGATCCACGTTTCGATGCCATTCCTCCATTGCGGGGTGGGTTGCCTCGGAAATGATGTGGATCGCGAATTCGATATTGTTCAAAAGCCCATCCCGCGTAAGATTGTTGCTGCCCACCCACAATTGGTGTTTCCGGCCTCCGAGCAGCCAAAACACCTTGGGATGAAAAACGCCGCTGTAATTCTTCATTAATCGCACCTGAACACCATCGTCCACCATGCGTTTCAATGCTTGCGGCGCTGTGATCGCATGATCCGTGCCAATGTAGGCAATGGCTTTTTTCTGCGCCTGCCCATTTTTCCATTGGATGATAGCGGATCGAAGTTCATTCCACCCAGATTCCGTAACAGCATAGGCGTATAGGCGCAGTAAGTTCGATTCGCGATCTGTTATTAACTCAGAATTAAGTGAATCGCGGAACGACGTTACTGTCCATGATCCGCTTCGAAAAGTAGGCAAATGCGAGAGCACGTAGCGACCCTCATTTACGTGGGACTGGGCTGGTTGCAATAGCACTAAATGTTGGAAACGTCGCTCTAAGACGATCCGAGGTCATGGCACTGTCCACCGCACGGTGAATACCTCCTGCCGCGACAGTCTTTGCTTCAGGCGGCTCTCGATCTCGTCGATCAAGGCATCCTTTTTTTGTTCCACTTCATCCTGGGCGTCGTACAGATTGCGTTTCTGCTCATTGCGGCGCTGTTCCAGTTCGTTCACCTGTTCTTTTGCCGCGATCTTGGCCTCCAGTTCACGAGACCTGTCCGCTTCTTCGCGGAAGTGGTCCATCAGGTCGGCATGCTTGCCCGAGTCATGGAAGTTCGTCGAATTCGTGTGGCCAAACGCGCCGTGCAGTTTTCCAAAGTGATGAGCGATCCCAGAACGCACATCAATCTCTAGGACTTCCAACGCCTCCGTCAGCAGGTCACGTAAAGTCGTGTCGAACATGTATGCGTGTGCCACGTCGTCAAACGTCACTCCCTTAGGAAACAGATGACGCGGTTGTTCGAAGGCTATGCAGTATCCGCTAAATCGGTAGTGGTTCACGTGCGAGAGGAACTGCTCGGCAAACGTTGGATTTGGAACTTCCAATCCGCGAGCGACGAGTCGTGCCACTTGGTCAGCGTGCGTCTGCCAGGGCTTCTGGTAACTAGCCTTCGGCGTCTGCGAGCTCATGGATTGGCCTCCTGACAGCCAAATCCAAGGGCGCAAAAAAAGAACCCGTCCTTGATGCACGTCACCTTCCGAAAAAGGGAGCGGTGCGACGGGTGTGATGCAGGAAGCATATCGGCCAGCAGGTGATTTGGCAACGGGAAAAATCGCCGATTGTCCGAAAATCCCCCAGTTTGCCAGAGACACCCAGATCTTCTCCCCAAGCCGGTAACTTGGGGAGAATCGACTTGGTGCGGCGTCGAAGGTACCGAATCGGTATCAGACTGCCGGGTCATACCACTCTCCACCGCACGGTGAACACCTCCTGCCGCGACAATCTCTGCTTCAGACGGGACTCGATCTCGTCGATCAAGGCGTCCTTTTTTTGCTCCACTTCATCCTGGGCGTCGTACAGATTGCGTTTCTTCTCGTTGCGGCGCTGTTCCAATTCGTTCACCTGTTTTTTGGCCGCGATCTTGGCTTCGAGGCTTGGGGCGAGCCGCACAGCCTTTTTGGCGTCTCGGATTTCGATGTCCAGGTTTTTTAGCTCCCGCTCCAAGCTTTCCTTCAAGTCGTCCGCCCAGCTATCCAGCTTGTCCGACTCGGCATCGAAAAATTGTTCATTGCGATTCTGCGAGTCGGCGATCAGGCGGTTCAACTGAGAATGCAGGGCGGTTTCCAACTGGGAGTGGGCTTCGCCGTCGATCGCGGCAGTCGAACCAATCTTGGCGGGAATCGAGAGCAGCTTCTCGCACGTGTCCGCAGCCAGCGTCTTGCCGTCGTCGGTCACGCCGACGAGCAGCAGCGTTTCTTCGCGGTCGAGCGCATCGATGGCCAGCTTTTCCACTCGCAGCCATCCCGCCTTGCCCCGCAGACGCTCCACCAGCGACACGCGCGAACCGCGAGCGGCGTAGTCCAATTCCAACTCGACCGGCGGCAGATCACGGCCCATCGCGCGGGCGATCAGCGCTTCGGCAAGCGGATGGCCGGGGCGGAACGTGTGTTCGTCGGCCGCGGGCGCAGAGCAATCTGGATCTTGGGGCCGCAGCAGACGGTAATTGCCGAGCGGAATCGGCAGGTCGGCGCCAGCCGCGGGGCGGACCTTGAGCGAAAATCGGTGGTCGCCCAGCGAGAAATCGGCGGCGTCACGTAGTTCGGTCGCCGCCAGCGCCCAGAGCCAATCGCCATAGCGGTTGAGTTGCTGCGAGGTCCGCGATTCCTGCAGTTGCAGCTTCTGCCGCACTTCCTCGTCGAAGTGCTCCAACAATTTCGACTGGGCCACCTTGTAGGTCGACTGAATCTGTTCGCTGAGTTCGACCTGGAGCTGATTGAACGCCGCCTGGATCTGGTCCGAAGTGCGGCAGCGCTTGTAGATGTCGTTGATCCGCTTTTCGATGTCGATCCCCGATTCAAGGGCCCCGAGCACCTCGTCGGACGCGCCGAAGACGCCTTCGAACAACTGGAACTTTTCGTGGAGCAGTTGGAAGACGCGCTGGTCGGCTTCGTTGGCTCGGTTGACGAAGTTGATCACCACGACATCGTGTTTTTGGCCATAGCGATGGCAGCGGCCGATCCGCTGTTCGATGCGTTGCGGATTCCACGGGAGGTCGTAATTCACGACCAGCGAGCAGAACTGCAAGTTCACGCCTTCGGCGGCCGACTCGGTGGCGATCATCAGCGACGCTCGCTGTTCGAACTCTTCGACCAAAGCCGCTCGCATGTCGGCCGTGGGAGAACCGCTGACGCAATCTTGCCCTTGGTGGCGTTCTAGCCAGTCGCGATAGATTTGCTTCGACTCGGGATCGGTGTTGGTGCCGTTGAACAGGACAATTTGGCCGGCGTAGCCGTTCTCGGAGAGCAGCTTGAGCAAGTAGGCTTGGGTGCGCCGGGACTCGGTGAAGATCAGCGCCTTGGGGAGGGCGCCCAGCTCGCGGGCCTTCCCAAAACCGGTCCGCAGCGCCTTGAGCAGCGAGGTGCCTTTCGCGTTTTGGTTGATCGATTCGGCCAACGCCTTGAACGATTCCAGTTCCGCCGATTCGGCTCGCAGGTTGTTGAGCAATTCGTTGTGTGGGCCAGTGGCCAGCGAAGACGACGCGCCGGACTCGTCGGCCGGATCGTCGGACCATTCCTCTTCGAGTTCCTCGGCGGGCTCAAAGTCGTCGCCCAAGACTTCGGCGACAGGCGGAGTGGCAGGCTGAGTGGCAGGCTGAGTGGCAGGCTGAGTGGCAGGCTGAGTGGCAGGCTGAGTGGCAGGCGCGGCGGCCGACTCCAGCTTTTTCAGCCGCTCGATCATGGTGCCGAGTGTCGCCGCGATGGCGAACGAGGACGAGGCGAGGATCTTCCGCAAAACGAGTTCGATCAATTGCCGCTGGCTGTTGGGGATCGCCAGCAAGTTTTCCTTTTGGAGGTAGGCGGAGACGCGTTCGTACAGCTCTTGTTCCTGCCTGGACGGCGTGAAGTCCTCCGTGATCGGGATGCGGCGCGTGAAGCTAACGTACGCCGTCACTTGTTTTCGCAGCGTGCGTTGGCAGACGCCGGACAGGCGGGCCCGCAGGTTGGCTAGCACGCCGGCGTTCAGGTTGTCTGATTTCTTGCCGTACAACTCACGGAACGATTCCTCGCTGCCGAAGACGTGATCGTCGACGAAGCTGACCAAGCCATAGAGCTCCATCAGGGAGTTTTGCAGAGGCGTGGCGGTGAGGAGGATCTTACGGCGGGTGGCGATGGCGTTGCGAATCGTGCGGGCGATCTTGTTGTCGCGTTTGAAGACGTTGCGCAGCCGGTGGGCTTCGTCGATAACGACCAGATCCCAGGCGACGGCCCCGATGTCATTCGCCTTGCTCCGCGCGTACTGATGGGAGCAGATGACGATTTGGTTCGCGGTCATCAGCGGCGCGGGCGAATGCCGCAACCGCTCCTTGTAGCTTTTCGATTCCATGATGACGGAAGGCAGGAAGAATTTCTCGCTGAGTTCCGCTGACCACTGCTTGCGGAGCGACGCGGGCGCGAGCACGAGGATACGCCGTTTGCGCTCGGCCCAAAGTTGGCTGATGATGATCCCCGCCTCGATCGTCTTGCCGAGCCCTACTTCGTCGGCCAGGATCGCGCCGCGGGACAGCGGTGAGCGGAACGCGAAAAGCGCGGCGTCGACTTGGTACGGCTTCATCGCGACGCGGGTGTTGCTGAGCGACCGCGCCAGTTTATCCGCCTGATCGGCGCCAGCCTGCTTGGTCAGTTCATGGGCGAAGTATTTGGCGTGATAGGGAGTGAAAGCATTGGGGATGCGTTCCAGCACATCGGCGAAGCGGGCGTTGGAGACCGTGTTCGGAACGTCAGAGGGCTCGTCGTCCAGTTCGATGGCCGGCGGCGGAGGTTCTGTTACGGGTAGCGTTGGCACTTCGTCTGGGCGTCCAAACGGATGGAACCACACGGGCTGCGGGTGCTCGATGGGCGGAATGGGTTCGGCGAGCCGCACGGGGTTGGCGAGGTGCCACTCGTACTGACCGTCGTCTTCGGTGCAGTCGACGATTTCGACGGTGCCGACGACGACGCCTCTGGGGAGCTTCTTCAGGGGAACGTCCAATTCCTCGTCGAAGTCGTCGTAGGAATCGTCGAGCTTGTTGCTGGCGTAGAGGTAAATCCGGCCACGGATCTTGGTTGCCGAACTGCGGTACTCGACAGTCTTCAGCCCGCGCAAGATTCGTTCCGCGTGGGGTTGCCGGACGCTGAGAGCTTTCAAGAGTTCGGGCATCGAGTGGCGGAGGGGCGTGAGAATGGGGACGAGTTCTTCGTCGTGCTGACGCAGCCATCACGGAGACGGATGCCCCAACCCACGTCGGCACGTCGTCACGTCGTCCGCGAGTTGCACGGCCTGACGATGATCGACGTGGGTTGTCGAAGGCCACCATCAGAAGATTTCCGCCGGGTGGTGTCAATTCCCTAACGGGGTAGTGGGCACTGGGGTGGAATATCGACACGCAGCGATTGCCATTCCCATGCTGTGGATAGCCTACTTCATTAGCGAGGCAATAAGTCAAGCACCACGGCAACGATGCCAAGTTCATCAACCACGAAGCCGCGAGCTCCGCCTGGATGGCTCACTAGGAACCGCGGCACTCGCAATTACGAGTCCTGCTCCCACCACCAACAGCGCCCATCCCCACTGTAATTGAGTGGCAAGCATTGCCGCATCGGTAAGGCCGCGAAATGGATTTCCTTGCAATTCGGTCTCCATCTCGGATTTCGCCTTAGCCATTACTAAATGAAAGTTCACGAATGTCATACCCATGATCGCCAGGCTGCTTAAGCCAGTCAACCATAATCCGACATATATCTTCATGAGCGTCAAAACGAGCGAGATACCCGCAAGGGCAAGCACCACAACTCCGACCCCGTTTCCATTTTGGAACAAATTCACATTGCCGACGATTGGGAAGCTAATGATGGGAGTAAAGACACCGACGAACAAGACAACTGAACCAACAATTCCCAACCACATTTTCATGGTGGATGATTCTGGTGGAACCCCGCGCTGATGTCGATATCGACTGCGAGCCGTGCTGGTCGACGACGACTGCTTGACAATAAACAATCCGATATCCGATGGCTGCGCGGGAGTATCGGTTGCGACAGACACCATGGCGGGCATGGTGAATCGCCCTTGGCAATGAGGGCACGACACCAACTGACTGCCTAATCGTGGATCATTTACAACCTGTCCCTGGCAATGTGGACATGCGACTACCTGTGACATCATTACCCGTCTCCAGAATTGCGGCTAGATCGTCGTGTGGTCGCCCAGGTGTAGCAAGTTAAATTGTCACTTCTAGCCGAGTTGTCTCTCGTTCCCGAACTGGATCTGGCAAGCGGCTTAGATGAGCGTCATGGACTAGCTCGGGCGAACGGCTGGCCTATGACGACCGGGGGACTGTGTGCCTCCAAGTGTACTGATTCCAATCAAAAAAATCGCGACCACTTCCCTCTTGGGGTGGGTGCCTTCGATCGCGGTCGCGGTCGATGGAGCAGACGAGTTCGGCGGTTCCCTCGAGCTTCGATCGCTCCTCGCCGTCCACGGAATGGGCCGGACAGTAAGATGATTTGAAGCTTACAAGGCAGGCCGGCGAGCCGCAGACGTTGGCTCCTCCCTTATCGCGAGGGGCGACAAGCAGCGTTAGCCACCTCGCGGTGGCTCCCGATTCGCTGTCCGCTGCCACTGCGGACAGCCAGCGAATTCCGTTCGGATGAACTGCATCAGGTGAAATCCGGCAATTATCGCCTTCCGGCTGGCCCAGGTTCGTTGCCAACCCGATCAACCAGCCGTTCTCGAAAACGCGAATTCTGGCACTTTGGGTATCCCGCGATTCCGCCTCTGATCCCACTTCGCACCGAGTTGGCTTCCCACAACTTGAAACCACGGTGTGCAAACCAAATGCACCCGGGAGTGAACGAACCAAGCCGAGGCCAAGTGTCTCGGCTTTTTTCGTTTCAACGCGTGAAACGCCAACGGTTTGCGAGTCGCGTTGTGCTCGGTCACCCGAAGGCGGAGACAACGCCTCATTAACCCGTCCACCCCAGGTCGCCGGCGGTTTGGCACGAACTCTCTTTGTCTCCACCCGCGCTAGTTTGTCGCGCGCAAACAGAGACACGATTTTTGGCGCGAACTTTCAAATGTCGCGCCTTTTGCAACGCACCCCGCAGGTTAAGGCTCGCGGTGATCGCTCGCACACGACGTGAGATTCGAGTCGCGATCACAAACGAAACTGCTGCAACGATTTAGACGCTGACGTCATCACGGCCGATCTCGCGATCCTGGTCGCGGAATGGAGCCGAGTAGAGACACGCCGGGTTAATGCTGAGTTTTTTCCGCTGCAAGCGGACCAACCTGCCCGCGACGGCATATGTAACAGGTATCGCCAAAGCGTGACCTGTTTCTCTTCCGCCACTCTCTTCGGAGCCAGTCCCATGCCGTCTGATTTTCTGAGTCCCTGTGCCGACGAACTGACGCCCGACCAACGTCGAGAACGAATCGCTTCAATTCTTGCCCGTGCGGTGGCGCGGAAAATCGCCAATCAACGTCGATCAAACGTAGTTAGGCTCAATGACAAACCGAAGTCCCGAGCTGACACGACTCCTACTAGCACGGAAAAGCATTGAACGACGCACGGCATCCCTAGCATCACGTCAACTCTACAAAGCGTAGCGACTCATCGTCCGCCTCCTCGACAACGCCCAACACGATCGTGACACCTGCGTTGTTCTTTGAAGTCCCGTCTTTCACCAACCACCCCTCAACGACGGCCAATTCGCCAATATCCTCTGCGACTATGACGATCATCACTTGGACATCCTCATGTTCGCGAATCAGCTGGCCGCCGCGTTGAAGTAATCCAGCTATCCGCGACCTAAACGTTTTTGCGCGGACAACCTCTACCTCGATGACTGATCCATCGCTCTTCATTACCGTGATGTCGAATGGCCCGCGACTTTCTTCGACGTGGTCAACAGCTGGAAGCCCGCACAACCAGTCGAACACGGCCCTTTCCAGCCGCCGCCAACGAGCTGAAGCAGCGGGCATCGCGGCCCTAATATCGCGGACCTGATCCACCGCATTGCTATCAACAGCGATCGAGTACCGACTGGCTGCCGTCTCGATGAACGCGTCGGAAGTGTACATCCAAAACGTCTTGACTCCGGCTTGATCACGTAACTCTTTGCTCAGTTCCGGACGTGGGCCGAGCTTTTTGCCTTTATGAAGATACCACCAATCGTCCTTTTCATCGTCAGTGATGAGCATTACCGACTGAGCCTTTCTTGCCTTGGCCTCTTCGATCAACTGCTTCCACACCAAGAGATCGCCAAATTGGCGTTGGTAGTGAAGCCCTCCGTACGCGAAGTCATTGTCGTCATCCTTGGATTTTTTGGCATCACGAAAGCCAGGGGGGAATTGTTTCGCAAATCGCTGTTCGCCTTCCTTGAAGAGTTTGTCGAGTTCGCTCTGCTCCCTTGGCGGAATACCTAGTTTGCCGTTGAAGAGAGACTCAATTTGGTCGCGTATTTGATCATTACGCGACCAGTCTGGCTGTTTAGATCGTAATGCCTCTAGTTGAACGGTGAAGGTATCGATCGCCCTCGCCACGCTTTCAATCAGTCCGTCAGGATCGATAACCGAGTGGCGTTTTTTCAACTGGAGGCCGTTGATTTTGCTGTCGAGAGTGCGACGTACGTCAGCACAGATTTCCATCACATCCGCGAACTTCTTTTCTTGATCTGAGAGCGTCGCGATTCGATTTCGCTGATACTCAAGTGCCGCGTAGTACGGCAGCCACAGCCGATTGGCGACAAGGGTGAGAGTTTGGAAGAGGGCACTTCGTGCTTTCTCGGGAAGGCGGTACATGTTCAGGAGAATGTTTGCGTCGATTACTACCATTCCTGACTTCCACAGTTCCTCCAGATCAACATCAGACGGCGCGTAATAGCCAGCGAAAACGTCTCTCATGTTCGGTAATACCGTCTCATAAAGTTCGCGTACTTGGCAAGAAAATATTTGGCGACAACCGAAGTCGCTTCGGGTAAGCCAATCTGTTTCAACGGCAGCCTACGCCGAAACAGTGGCTTGTACAAGGGTTACGGAACTGGCAATTCAAAGGAAGGCATGCTGCCATTCAGATGGTAGGAAATCCGAGAAGCTAAGGCATTGACCGGATCCTCTCGTGCATACGGGCAACAGCCGAAGTCAGCGAAGCTCTTGCACGATTGCTCATGCCGATGTCGTGTTGTCGCGTGGAGTGTACCGCTCGAGCGGACGACAGTCTTGAAGATTCTCGTTCGAGCGCCTTGAGCTTTGCCGCCCGTCGAGGCTCAGTGTGTCTCAGCGCGAGTTGGGTTAACGCGCGAGATTTCACCAGAGGAGCATTCCATGCATCTTGATATCGAAAGGGAAGCTGCGAGGCTCGGTCGCATGACCGCCGGGCAGCTTCGCGAGTACTACGTCAAAGTCGTGGGCGAAGAAACGCGGTCGCGACACAAGACCTATCTGATCCGCCGGATAATCTGGCGATTGCAGGCCAAGGCCGAAGGCGACCTGTCCATCCGAGCCCGGCGGCGGGCCGAGCAACTGGCCAACGATGCCGAAGTCCGAGTGACGCCGCCCAAAGACATGCCATTACCCGCATCGGCAGGTGGGACCGTCGTGCTCGAGGTTTCCGCCTCCCACGACAACCGGTTACCCACTCCGGGCATGTCGCTCCGCCGCCAATACAAGGGGCGAACGCTGGTCGTCGACGTTCTACACGACGGCTTCGAATTCGACGGACAGCACTACAAGTCGCTGTCGGCGGTCGCCAAGGCAATCACCGGTTCGCACTGCAACGGATTCCGCTTCTTTGGACTCGGAGAAAACACATGAGACGCACTTCCGTCAAGAATCCCAAGGCAACAACGAAGTCAGTTCGCTGCGCGATTTACACCCGCAAGTCGACCGAGGAGGGACTCGACCAGGACTTCAATACGCTGGATGCCCAGCGCGAGGCGGCCGAGTCGTACATCAAAAGCCAGAAGCACGAGGGCTGGGAATGCCTCGCCGAAAACTACGATGACGGCGGTTTCTCGGGTGGCAACCTCGACCGCCCGGCTTTGCGACGCCTGATGGCTGACATCGAAACCGGCAAGATCGACTGCGTGGTGGTCTACAAGGTCGATCGACTCAGCCGATCGCTGCTCGACTTCGCCCGCATCATGGAGATCTTCGAGCGGCATCGGGTGGCCTTCGTGTCGGTCACGCAGCAGTTCAATACGGCCACCTCGATGGGCCGCTTGGTACTGAATGTCCTGCTGTCGTTCGCTCAATTCGAACGCGAAATCATCGGGGAACGCATCCGCGACAAGATCGCGGCTCAACGTCGCAAGGGAAAATGGTCCGGTGGAACTCCGGTTCTGGGGTATGAAGTCGATCGTTCCAATCGCAGCCCGAAACTTGTGGTAAGCCGGGACGAGGCGAAGCGGGTCGCGAAGATCTTTGACCTTTATCTGGAACTCGGGTCAATGTTTCCGGTTCTTCAGGATCTGGAGGCTCGGGGGTGGCTCAACAAAACGTGGACAACGAGCAAGGGTGTCGTTCGCGGAGGACGGCCCTTCGACAAGAGCAGCCTGTACGCCTTGCTCACCAATCCGATCTACATCGGCAAAATCCGGCATAAGTCGGCGATGTATACCGGCGAACATGAGCCGATCGTGAAGCCGGAAGTATTCGAGGCCGTGCAGGCGCGATTGCGGAAGAATGGCCGCACGGCGGGATCAGAGATCCGCAGCCGTCACACCACCTTGTTGCGAGGCCTGCTGTACTGCAAGGCCTGCGGTCGTGTCATGGTCCACACGTTTACCGATAAGGGACCAAAGCGCTACCGCTACTACACCTGCACTTTGGCCATCCACGGCGGCCGCGGAAAATGTCCATCCGGTTCACTGCCGGCCGCCGAGATCGAACGGCTCGTGGTCGATCAGGTGCAACGAATCTCCACCGACCCAGCATTGCGCGCCGAGGTCCTGCGTCAGGCCCAAGCCCACGTCGATGCAGAACTCACGTCCCGTACTCAAGAGCAACGCAACCTGCAGCGCGAACTCAAGAGTCTTCATGCGGATGTCAATCGGCTGGCCGGGTCTGGTCAGTCGCCAGACGTCAAAGCCGAAAAGTCCGCCGACCTTCTCGCGAAGATCGCACAGTGCGAAAACCAACTCGCGGACTGCCGGCAAGCTGTGGAACGCCTGGATGCCGAACGAATCAGCGCTGCGGACATCGAAGCCGTGTTTGCCGATTTTCCATCGCTGTGGGATACACTCGCGCCGCGTGAACAGCGTGAGTTGCTGCACAACCTGGTGGCTCGCGTCGAGTTCAATGCTGCAGCCGAATCGATTGCCATTTCATTTCACGCCGTCGGCATTAAATCACTGGCGGTTGCCCAAAGGGACGAAGCTGCATGATCACGATTGAGCAGAAGATTTCGATAAACCGTGGGACCCGAGGGCGTCGGCGGTTGTCCCCGGCTTTGAAGACCGCCGCGCCACCCTCCGAACTGCGGCTGCCGCGCATTTCGCGTCTCATGGCACTGGCGGTTCGCTTCGAAAAACTGGTCCGAACCGGCAAGATTCATGACCAATCGCAACTCGCCGTGCTGGCGCACGTCACGCAAGCGCGCATGACACAGATCATGAACCTGAACCTTCTTGCGCCCGACATTCAGGAGGAACTGCTGCACCTGACGCCGGCGGAAGCGGGACGAGAACCCGTGCACGAGAAGGTACTCCGCCCCATCACCGCCGAGCTGGATTGGAACCGCCAGCGGGCCATGTGGGCCTCGCTGAAGCAGCAGATTCCCGGTCCGTCTAAGTAACTTGCCAACAACGGGTTGCGCTATCCTGCGAAAACATTCCGATCGGGATTGATTTGCCGATTGGCGATGCTATCATGGTCGCCGGATACTGAACGCATGAATAGTATCCGTCGGATTTCCGGTGCCGGGACATACGGGCTCCGGGGAATGACGCGGCTCACCCCGATCTAACGCCGCACCAGCCAACCCCAACCTGGGACTACCTGTTGGCACGTCAGGTCCACGCTCATGGACCTGCTCGCGGTCACTGTTTTCAAACGAAATTCCGCACGCGCGTTTCGCCTTGCGCGGGACGAACGCGGGGCCGCGCCGTTGCGCGCGGGCAGACGGCCGCCAGTGCCATCGAGAGCCACCCAGACGCGTATGTCGGCTGCGGAGCCAGCCGATCCTCCAACCACAAGGAATATGAATGATGTGAAGGGTGTCGAAAGAGGAGCGACCACGATGGCGAGACTGAACCACTTTGATCCGCGTACCTTGTTGAAGCAGATTGCCATTCCGTTTCTGCAACAGTTTTTCGCCAAGCGCGGCGAACTGCTCGATGTCCCGTGGAAAGAACTGCGGGAGAAGAAGTTGATCGGCCCGATCTACGCCGCCTGGCAGCAACTGCCAGAGCCGCGCCGCCGCGAAGTGCACGCCATTCTGCACGAAATCGTCGAGGCGTCCGGAGAACACGGGATGACGGTGTTCGCCCAGGAGTTGCGGCACCACGCCCACGATGAAGCCTGGAAATTCACGGCCTGCCGCAGTCGCTTGAACAAAGCGATGTGGTTCTACCTGAACTTTCCGCAGTTATTCGACCGGGCCACGCTCTTTGCGTGCGCCGATTCGCTCGGACGTGGACGCCTCGCAGTGCGGCGCAACGACTTGCCCAAGTTGCCGATTGCTGTGACACCCACGATGACGGCGGCGCTGGCCGAGGCACTACGGAATTTCTACTGGCCCACGCAAATGCGAGGTCACCACTGCCACGTCGAGCATTACACGCGTCTCGATGGCGACGAGTATTTCTTCGCGTACCTGGACGACTGGCCCGACAAGCGGTTCGTGTTCGAAGACAGTGGTCACCTGAAAATGCAGTCGTCGCGATTTGCGTTCTCGGTGTTGTTCGTGTTCTCGCCGGGTAATGGCTCGCTCGAACTGATCGCCAACGGCGGCGAGGCGATTCAGTACCCACTGCAACGCGCCTTCTGCAAATCGGTGCTGGAAATCGACATTCCGCCGGCCCATCCCACGCGCCCCGTGTATCGCCTCCAGCAAGTGCTTGATCCTTCGTTCACCTACCCAACGTCGGCTGACGACCGAATTGGACGGGTGCAGTTGAAGAGCATCCGCTGGAAGCCGATCGGGACGATCAAGAAGCTGAGGGCCAACGTGCAGCATTTCGAGGTTCCGGCGACGCGCGACGAGTGGCTCGACCTGATCCGCCAGGGCTTGGCGGGATACGGACTCAGCGCCACTCAAGCGGTTGTCGAGGGTGCCACGTTCAAGTTGACCATGCTGCGCAACGGATCGGGACGAGCGAGAACCGTCGAATTCACGATTAACCTGCCGGGTCGCTGCAATCTCCGCTACAAGTCGGAGGAGTTTCAGGCGATCGGCCAGCGGTGCCTTAATCTGTGGGGGATGATCGATGCCTGATCCCGTCGCTTGGCTCTGGTCCTTCGCCGACTTCGAAAATGCCGTGTTCGACGAGACCTCGATGCGCATCATCGTCGGTAATGGGTTCGATCGACTGGCGGCAGCGAACTTCGTGGTTCGAACCGGGAATGCGGAGCGCGCGTGCTGCCCGTCGTGCTTTGACGGGCACGTCGAAGAAGTCGTCGTGCTCGATTGGCCCGACGGTACCCGCCGCTACTTCGTGCCATGTCCCGAGTACCTGCGCGTCGAGGTGGCGCGTGAGTTGCTTGAGCGGTGGGAGATCAACTGGAATGCGCTCGCGTCGGCAGTGACGGGGGCACTCGCCCTGGGAGGAGTCTGCACGCCGTTGCTCGACGGGCGGTTGTGGCGGCTCGGGCGCACCAAGTGGAAAGGTCAGACTCGCGACGTCTTGTTGGCCCGCGGGTTGGCCTGGGCGGATGGAGGCGACATCGCCTCCCAGGCTGCTCGATCCACGCGGCCGATTGTTTTCGTCGGTGATCGCTTGCCGCCGACAGCGATTTGGCCTGGACGCGTGCCGCCAGTCGTCGCTCTGTCGCAGGTCACGGAGTTGAGAGAAACCAGCCTGACGGTCGACAACGATGCCGTTCTCACCGGGATCCTCGAAGCTGATGCTGCGGCATCCGACGATTCCTCGGCACCGATAGCCCCCGGAGACCTTGCGTTGATGATCCGTCGGCAGATCAAAGCCGAGGCAATGACGCAACTGACCGACGACATTCTGGTCGCAGCGTACCAACAGGAGGGATCGGTCCGCAAAGCGGCGGCGTTTCTCTCAGAGCGGACGGGGCAGACGGTTACGAAGGACAAGATCCAGAACGCGCTACGGCGGAGCGGAGGCTTTCGAGCCGTGGTGGGCAAACGGAGTCGAATGTAGGCGCGTAACTTACCGTTTTCGATATGACGAGATAGCGGTGCTGAAATCGTGCCATGCGACTCCAAAGTGGGAGGTGGGAGGTACTTAGCGCGCCTAGCGAAACTCATCCACTCGATAACCAGCGACTTTGAGGCGATTGATCAACGTTCGTATCGGGGTTCGGCTGTCGTAACCGAGCATTGCTGCAACTCTGGTTTGATTCCCATCGCACTTGCTCCATGCTTCTCGGAGGTAGTGGAGTCGAATGCGATCCAGTGAGGACTCAAGGTCGATACGGTCCCCGAGCGGCTCCAAGCCTAAGTAACTCGCCGAGTCGGGTTTGTCCAAATCTAGCTCGCGGCGAATGTCCTCGGCTGAGATCTCGGGCTCTGCGGAGATCGTGCGAACAGCTAGTCGCGTAATTACATTTTCAAGCTCTCTTACGTTTCCGATCCACCCGTAGCGCCGCAGCTCGCGTATGGCCGCCGCATTCAAAGCCTTTCGTTTTCCGCCTAGCCTCTCAATCTCATCTCCCCAGTGCGAGTTGAACTCGCGAAGAAACTTCTCTGCGAGCGGCCCGATGTCGTCCTGTCGTTCGTTCAGCGACGGTATCTCGATGACATAGACAGACAGCCGATCCAGCAAGTCTTGTCTAAAACGACGTTGCCGAACCTCTTCGCGCAAATCGCAGTTGGTTGCCGCGATGATGCGCGTCTCGATCTCCTTCTCCTCGCTGCTGCCGAGTGGACGATACCGTTTGTTTTGGAGAAGTCGAAGTAGGTTCTTCTGCGTGAATGCATCCGCATTGCCAATCTCGTCCAAGAAGAACGTGCCATTGGCGGCGTCCTCGATTATTCCTCTTTTCTTCGTGTCCGCGCCAGTGAACGCTCCTTTTTCCCAACCCCAGACTTCGGCCATAGACTGCTTGTCACCCAAAGTGCCGCTGTCAACGGTTTCAAACTTCCCGCGAACTCTGCTGAGTTCATGAATAATTCTGGCAAGTCTCGTCTTTCCAACTCCCGGCGGGCCGAGAAGCAGGACTGGCACGTCCGCGAACGGAGCAATTGCACTTAGTTCTAGTAGTGTTTCCTTCATCCGCTCCGAGTGAGCAATCTCTCCTCGAATGTCAGCTTCCCGCAGGCGGATTTCGCCACGCACGTACCTGTCGAAAAGCTGAGATCGCCGGCCCTTCAATACCTCAGTCATCTCGATGGTGAGATTTGGCGGAAGCTCTACTGGTTCAGGCCCCTTCTCGAAGCTGCTCCGAAATAGTCGCAAATCGAGACCGAGTGCCTTCTTGAACACGATCCAGCAGGCTGACATTACCCAGGTGCCGCTGCTCGCATTCACGCAGACGTCTCGTCCTGCCAGAACAGACTCGTTCAAACGCTCGAGCTGGCCGTAAACCCAACCAAAGTCAACGACTTTTGCGTCGGCGCAGGGCCACACTCGGACCTTGGCGGATACGCCTTCGCGGTGCAGCTGCTCTTGAAGCCATTTTGAGTAGTTCAGGCTTTCGGCAAGCGGCACCTTTGCGCTGCCATCGTCCCACAGCAACTCCACTTCGGTCGCGCCGATATGCCGCGCGACCGCAAGAAGAGGACCGTCTCCGTTTGCACGCTCCTGCTTCCAGGCAACGAAGTCCGCGGTTCCGATCCAGCTGAGGAGGGTAGCCATCGAGTTGCTCTCCCAAGAACAGTGCTTGTTCTGGACAGAACGCGGTGCTCAGTCCTGACCGTCAATTGTTCTGGATAGAACACTTCCGGTCAACTACAGCGGCGAGATAAATACGTGCAATGCATTACTGCGCAAAGACTTGTGTCACTAATGAAATAATTCGCACGAATCCGCGCTGATTGGCGCGACCGTTGCTTTATTGCGTCCCAACAAAACGACAAACATTGGAGACAAGCCATGAAGCGACTTACTTTCAAAGAGATTCTTGAAACCACGAAGGAAAAGGCCGCCGAGTCCGCCTGGGAACGGGCTGCTGATGCATCGCGACTTCGGCGCTGGCTCACAACGCAACGGAGGTTTGCGGCGGCTCAGTCCTGCGGAGAGATCAAGGCCAGAGCACTGGAACTGGCTGTATCTCTCCTGCCGGAGCGGGTGCGTGTGACCATCGATGACGACTTTCAAGTCGGTCTCTTGAGTATTCGCTGGAAAGGACGGGGGCGGTTTCATCTGCCTTTGGGGCGGACCTCATTCCTAGCGACGGCGGTTACGACCACGACACGATCAGCGTAAGTGAGATCTGCCTTGCGTGGTGCGAGGCAGCGAGGTTCCTTTCTTCAGGAGAGTCACCATGACTCGCTCATTCCTTTCCCCTTCCCTTCTGTTCCCACTAACGTGCTGGTGCGCGTCAGCAGTCGGAGGCGTGTGGGTGGCCTCGCCCGCGAACGCCCAGTTAGTCGCCCCGGAGGTGGCGGCTCCCACTAGCGAAGTCGGCCGGTCGGCCCCTGGAACCGCTCGCCAGCAGGCTTGGCTGAAGGCCACCGTTGACCAACGCGTGAGGCTCGCTGAGCAACTCGGCGACGAGGGAGCACGAACTTTTGCCAAAGCGAAAGCGTGGACTCCCGTGTTTGACGGCACGGGCCGGGGGCTCGCCCAAGGACCCGATCAAGTTTACCTGGGATCAGATGACTTGGTCCACGTCATCGAGGCCAAAGGTGGCAGCGGCCAGCTTGGACACGCCTACGGCCACCCTCAGGGATCGAGCGAGTGGGCCGTTGAAGCGGCGAAGAAGGTGCTTCGTCACTCCAATGCTACCGAAGCAGAACGTCGGGGTGCGGCACTCATTCTCGACGCCGCTGCTAAGGGAAAGCTGCAGGTTCACGTTATCAGAACCTCGCACGTCTTGGGTGAACCGACTGCCGCTGTACTCGAACAGACCGTAAGGTGCGCGGACGAAGCCGCGCGTCTCGCGCAAGCCGCTCTTGACGACATCGCAAGAGTTGCCGTTGCGGGAATTGATAATGCTGCTCGGGCGACAGATGACGTTGCACGAGTTGCCGCCGAGGGCAGTACGGTTGCCAAGACGGTAGCGAAAGTCGCACTGCCAGTGGCCGTTGCAGTGGATGCTGGGCTTCGGGTTCGCGATGGCGTTGAGACCGAGCAGCGGTTCGCGTCCGGCGAGATCACATCGCAACAGCGCGAAGTCGCCCACGCCAGGAATGTCGCTGGCATGGCCGGAGGCTGGGCGGGCGCTTGGGCTGGAGCTGAACTCGGTGCCGCAGGAGGTGCCGCGGCCGGAACCGCTGTTGCTCCGGGGCCCGGCACAGCGATCGGCGGTGTAGTTGGAGGCGTCGCCGGTGGTATTGCAGGATACATCGGTGGCGAGGCAACTGCAGCGGCTGCAGCGGAGTGGGCAGTGGACAAGGTCCACGCGGCAGGAACTACCGTGTCTGAAACCGCGAACTCGGCGGCAGGCGGTGTCCAGCGAGCCTGGAACTGGGCGTGGGGCAACTAACGGGTTTCGGTCTTCACCCTGGGCAGTCGCTGACTGCCCGGGGCCTCTCTCATCTTTAGCATCACGAAGAGCACAACATGGACCTTTCATTTGGACTTACGGCATTGGCCTTGTTCGTCATCGCAGGCGCGCTGGTGATTCTTGCAGGAGTCGGCATATTCGTCCTCTGCATTGCAGCATGGCGTAGCTTTACTTGCTGGGTCGCCGCAAGCCATGTGGCAGAGGAACGACAGCGAGCAAGAACTCGGCTGAAGCGGGAAAGACGAATCGCTGCTGAACGTGAAGAGGCGATGCTGAAGGGAGCATCTGCGGTGGCGACCAAGTTGGTTCACACGGTCGTTGAATCGCAGTTGCAGCACTTGGCGAATCGCGAGGCAGATCACCGGCAACAGGTCATTCAACTGGCGCTTATGCTTACTCGTAACCAGAATCTGCCACACGCCTTGGTTGCGGATGTGCTAAATCCCTTCCGCGAACCGATGGAAGCGTTGCCAATGGTGACCCCAACCGATCCACAGCCGCGCCGTGGAGGCCTGATTTCCCTGGTGAGGTCCATGTTTTTACGGGCGTAACCACTTCACAGGCATGAGGCGACATTCGCTCAACCGTAGGGTAAAATGGCCTTCATTTGCTAGTGGGCTAGGCAGTGAGGACCGCAAAAAAAACTCGCCAACGCATTCGGGCAATGCCACAACAAGTACGGCTTGAACCGACCTAACACTCCTTCGGATGAACACTATGCATCCAACTGAGATCGCCGTACCACGTGGCTGGATTGAAGGTCGCCTGGACCAAACCGCTCCACGACTTTCGCTCGCCGCGATCACCGAACTTGAATCGCAGCAGGAGCAATTGGGCCACCTGAGCGTTGCTTTTTCGGCAAATCTCCGGATCAGCTATGTGCCAAAGTCAAAATCGCTCCAGCGGTGGATCGACGAGTTTGGCCTGGCCGAGGCGGAGCTTCTTCGCGAACTAAAGTTTGATCTGAGTCGCGGCGCTGCGGTCCAAAGTACGACGTTGAAAACGCGGGATGGCCTCCCCAAGTTTGCCGTCTTAGGCACGCGCTGGCGATTGGTTGTTCGGCCGCAATCCGCCAAGAATTCGTCCTTCACACTAGCAGTCTTGGACGGAATTCACCGTCTTGACGTTCCCACAAACCAAATTCGGTTCCCGCCCGTATCCGTGTCGTTTCACCCGATTTGGGACGAGGCACCAGCCGATCCGACTGAGTGGCTTGGCAAATACCGCACATGCAAGAGCCAGAAACAGGACATCGAACGGCGCAAGGCTGATCTCAGTGACCAACTCCGGGAAATACGCGGTGAACGCCAGGATGAATTAGAGAGAACGTCCCGCGCACTGCGTACACCATCAGTCGACTGCACTGTGCGCGAGCGTTCCGATGCTCACTCATTGACTCGCCGCAAGTTTTCCGCATTGCGGGTCATGATGGACCTGCTTCGCCTTCGGAGTGACCAAGATAAGCACCGTTTCCCCGCCACGGTAAGGCCAGAAACAGCGGAGTCACCTAAAGCAAGCGAGATCGGCACCGGCTCGGGACGCTACCTTAGGCTTGCGATGAATGGGCCCGTTGCTGCGGGCATTCTGACCGAAGATACGCTCGTCGAACTCTTTTCCACAGGACTTTCCAGACCGAAGCGCGCGCGCATCCGTGCTGTGGTCGAAGATTCCGGGGTAATGATCATCGAACTGGACCTGCCGAGCGACGCATTTGGAAAGTGCGTGGAGGTTGAGGTTCATACCGTCTCTAGATTTGGCATGTGGGCGCATCAACGCGCGATTCATGACCTGTTCGAAGAGCGAGTCGAGGGCTACTGGCCTACCCTGGCACAGCTCCTCTGTTCTCCGAAGGGACTGAAACCCCTTCGACCAGCCACCTGCGACCGGTACTTCTGCGATTTTGACCCCGGAAGACCAAAGCTAAACGAGCGTCAGAGATTGGCTGTAGCTGGCGCACTCGGGAGCGACCATGCGTTTTGCATCCAGGGGCCGCCTGGCACTGGGAAGACCACCGTAATCTGCGAGCTTGTCCAGCAGTTACTTGCGAAAGGGGAACGCATTCTACTCGTAGCCCCGACACACGTCGCCATCGATGAAGTTCTGCGACGTATCGGCTCTCGCGACGGCGTTCGGGCACTACGACTGAGTTGGGATGATGCGAAGGTTGCTGATGACGTGCGCAAGTTCACGCCGGCCAACGTCATCGATCCGTTTCTGGATCGACTTGGCAATGACAATACGAACAAGCGACGTGGATGGAACGCCAAGCGGCAATCGCTGGCCGACGCGGCGGCACGGTTAGAACGTCTCGTTCGCGCACTAGACCTGCACGATCGCTCTATTCGGCAACGGCAATTGGCGGAGGCAACTGCCCAACGCGCACATCACGCCGTCGCGACAGAAGGTTCCGAACTGCGTACGGCCATTGGTGACTTGACTATTCGACTTCCACAAACCGAAGCAGTGCTCGCCCAACTCAGTCATCAACATGCGGCAGCCGAAACTGACGTGAAGTCGATTCGAGCGCAGGCGAGTTGGGCGAACACCTTACTCGGCTGGATAGGATTCGGGCCGATTGGTGAGGCCGCCCATCGATGTTCGCAGCTCCACAAGTTGGTGACTGCTAAGCAGGAAGAGCTGACGACCGAGGTAACGCGGCGCGATTCTAACCAAACTCGTCTCAACGATTTAGAGCGGGAATTGCTGGCGGCGAATTCCGTCGCGAACCAGGCAACGGCCACGGCTGACGATGCGCAGCGGGACAAATCAGCTGCGGAGATATCATGCCGCGAGCACTCGCTGATTGGAAACCGTTTGCTCGACGCAGGTCAGGCTGCGATTCTCGTTGAAGATTTTCGCAAGCAAGACGAACGACTGGTTGCCTACCTCAGGCTTGTGGGACGATTTGACGAGCTGGTTGCTGCGGCTCGTGAGGAAAGTCAAGATCTGGAGGGCCTGCGGCGCGAGTTGCTCGCGGTGACGAATTTATTCTGCTGCACTACGACGGGAGTTGCTGGCAGTCCCGAGCTGCGCGACGTTGTCTTTGACACGTTGATAGTCGACGAAGCCAGTCGCGTTACTGACAGCGAGTTCCTCATTGGTGCAGTTCGTGCCCGCCGCTGGATTCTCGTTGGCGATGAGCATCAACTGCCTCCCTATGTCGAGCAGAACGACGAACACTTCATTCACGCGCTTTCCGCACTTCATCAGGCCAATGTGTCAGGCAAAGCGATAGAGGCCGCCGTCGACGAACTCGGACACTTATGGGAGGAAGACGAGGAACTGCACCGATTCCGGCGCGACAGCGTCCTGCAATTCGCCGAGCGGATGCGGGAATCTGGAGAGTGGGAGAGCATCTATCGGGCAGCGTATCAAACAGGAATCGATTATCTATCCGGAGAAGTAAGCGATCCATCGAAAGCGCTCCTGCAGGCGATGCGAGAAAGCCTAATCCATAGCCTATTTGAGCGCGTTGTCCGAGACGGACCTGCATCGATGAAGGTGCGCCTTGTCGAACAGCGACGCATGATCGAACCAATCGCGGCAATCGTCAGCACGCCGGTGTATCACGGTGATTATCAGACTCCACCGCCAGAGGAATTGGCTCGAAGTGGTGTTACGCCGTTGACGACTCCAAGCTTTCCAACGCCTGTCACGTTCCTTGATACGTCGCTACTTGGCATCGCCGCCCGAGACGAACTCATTCGCAACAGCTTCATCAACAAAACCGAAGCCCGTTGGATCGTCGAGGCTTGCCGAACGCTCGACCGAGAGTTAGCTCAAGCGGGAGATGGCCCAATCACTGTCAGCATCCTCGCCTTCTACAAAGCCCAAACCCGACTCATTCGCGATCAACTCAACCTTCACCGCTTCGTCAGGCTGCGTTTTTCGGTCATTGATGCGATAGATCGCATTCAGGGCCAAGAGAGCGACATCGTTTTCCTGAGCTTTTGCCGCACCAGTGGAAAGAATGTATCCGCGACGTTTGGTCAGTGGCTTCAGGACGTTCGGCGGCTAAATGTCGCCTGCACACGCGCTCATCGCGCTCTGATTTTCGTTGGACAAAGGGAACTGCTGGGCCGTCTCTGCGCGAATCCGGAAGCGATGGAGTTCTATCGCCACCTCGATGGCCTGTTCGATTCGCGGTCCGATGTCATGCGCGTCGTCCGGCAGTTTAGCGGAGGCGGCAAATGACAAAGCAGGCCCACGAAAGCGACTCTGTGCGGATTAGTCTGCTCGATAGTTCGACCAACGCGCATGTCCAGATTCAACAAGCCTGGTTGCCGATGGCAATCTGGGATGGCGTGCGCGTGCAAGTAAAGGCGAGCCGCGGCCTTACGCTCATGGAGCGGTTCGTGATCGAATGCCTGCTCGAACTTGGCAGTTGCAGTGGCGATGATCTTGGCGCAATAGCTGGCGTTCCCCATGAACTTGCCGGTTGGATGCTCGCAAGCCTTGAGCAGAAGGGGCTCGCCTGTCGGCAACAAGGCGACTTATTTGCTCCAGCTACAGAGACGTGTGCCGAGGCCTTGGCCTGTATCAGCGTGCTAACACAACGTGAGGAGCAACGCACTGTTCTCTGGTTTCCAGAAACGGACGAGTTTGTCGTGCTGAAAGAAGGTGGCGACTTCGCTTGGATGCTTCGCAAGACGGTCCCGATGGGGCGCTACCCGCTGTCCGAGCGCTACAGGCGAGAACAGCGAGCAAGCCTGTTGAGCGCGGCCCTGAAGTCGGGAAGGGTGTACGGCGAGGACTGCGATGCCATTTGCGCGATCGTGGACAATGAGCTTGTTAAAGAGGAGATGTGCCCGGCGTACCACGCAGCAGCAGAAATGCCATCGCCCGGAGCGCGCGAATGGCGACTGACGATTCGTGGAAGAAGACAGGGAAGGCGCTCGCGAACGGACGGCGACGACAACATCCGTGAAGAGGCACCGCCTGAATTCGTCGAGCACGCCCTTTCATTGCCGGTGCTAAGTCATTTGGCCCACAATTGGCGAGCTCAATTGCAACACGCTGTCGATGAAATCGGCGTGCAGCTGGAGAAACTCGGATTGGCATCGGCTGAGCTCCGGAACGGCGTCTTTAAGGCGTCCCTTGACGGCGAAGCCGCAACTCAGATGGCGCGTGAACGTTTGCTGACTGATCGCGCGGGCCTCTCTATTCGTATTGACCGGGAGATCGAGTACGAGGTGCCGCTGGAGCTCTCACCGATGGATGAGCCTGCAAGTCGCATTTTTGCGTTGGACGCGGAAGTTCGAGCAATCCTTTCTGCTCAAAACGGATTGGAAGCAATGACGGCGAGTTGTGGCGACGGCCGTACGCAGAGAGACGCATTAGTCGAGCGAATGTGGCAAATGAAGCTATACAGAACAATCTACGAGCTCCGCGAAGTCGAGGATTTCTGCACATGAGCGTGGTCGATGTATCCCGCAATGCGATCTCGGGCGGCTACTTTCTGTTGAATCAGCATCGCGGGACGCCCTTTGCCTCACCACCCGGTGCGGCCGGGAGCGAACAGGTGCTTGTCACCTATCGGGATAGCGGCGCTCCAATTAGGAGCGCGCTCATCGCCATGATCCGAGGCGCGACACGCCGCGTATTCGTTGCGTCCTTCATGCTGGGTGACGAGGAAGTCATCAGGGAGATGATTGCTGCCGCGGAGCGGTTAAAGGGTGGTGTGTACCTGATAACCGCGCTGGACGAACGGTCACTCGGTCGCGGACTTCGAGAGTACGAGGACAACGAGCAGGAATCGCCGGAAGAGCGAAAGAAGAACTTTGAGAGGTTGACGTCCGCGGGTGTGTACGTGAGAGGGCACGAGTCATGTCATGCGAAGTTCGCTGTCGTCGATGATTGTGCTGCAATTGTCGGGTCGGCCAATTTTGTCTCGAAGGGATTCGAATGGACGGGTGAGGCGAATGTATATCTTCGAGATGTCGCGCCAGTACGGCAGCTGATCCAGTTGTTTGGTGAACTGTGGTACGAGGGATGCGCCTGGGAGATTCCACCAGGAATCACCTACTTGGTAGCGAAGCGGAGTGCGAGCGCGCCTCCCCATCGCCCAACGTCCCCCGACGGCCGGCCGGGCGAGATTGTATGGACGAACGGTGGCGGGCAGATGTCGTTGGTGGGTGCGATTCAAGAAATCATTCAATCGGCTCAGAAGGACTTGATTCTCGCGACGTACAGCATCGTCCAAATGCAGGCCAAGCCGCACTTGTTGCATGACCACATTCTGCGTGCCGTCGAGCGAGGCGTTCGAGTGCGACTTTTCGTTCGACAGCGCAATGCGTGGCCTGATCAGATGGGGGAACTTGTCGTGCTCCACGATGCGGGCGTCAGTATTCACGCCGATCTTCGGAACCACGCCAAGGTAGCGATTGCGGATAGCGTTCGAGCCATGTTGTTCTCGGCAAACTTCGATGGCATTCATGGCCTCGATAGCGGCGTGGAGGTGGGCTATCGATTGAAGGAGAGTAGTGCAATTGGTGAACTGGTGAGATTTATGGAACACGCAATTACCAACGCGGACACTAGCTTCCGTCGCAATCCAACGGCCGCGGAACTGGATGGCCGACTTGCTGCGAGATGGTGCAAGTCATGGCCTCGCGAAAGCGAACTCGCAGTGGCCTGTCAGCCAGAAGAGTTTGGAGTTCTCGCAAAGCAAGCTGCCGCAGGACCATGCCTTTACGAAGAACTCAATGACAAACAGTATCGACTGTACGTCGGCGGAGCCGTCGTAGATGGCGTATTTGAGCGCGACACATGTGTGAGCAGCGTCGGCCCCACGCCGGACGGATGCGACGCGGCCGCGCGATTGAAAGAGTGGATGAAATCACCTCGAATCCGAGGCGATAGCGTGCCCGTAGCACGTGGGTTCTTCGCTGGCAGGTTCCGGCATGCGAGACGCGACGACAAGGCGGCGTCCTTGCGGTGATATTACAACGACTCTTCTTGGCGACTCGGCCGCGGCTGTGAAGGGTGTTGTACGTTGTTCGTTGCTTTGGATGCCTGACGGTTGGCTCAATACCACTCAAGGGGTGGCGATCACTTTCGCCTTGCTCATAGGCAAGTATCGCGCGACATATAATTCCGAGCACAGAAAGAAGCAGCTCGCATTATTTCGGCGACTCATCGCTGCTCCGGAGCCTGGCACAGCGAGGTCGACGCCGCCAATCCATCGACTGGTGCGGACGAGGCCCTGGCCGATGAATGGCCAGCGCGTTCATTTCCCGTTTACGGGAGATTCTCGTCGGTTCTTCTCCGGTACTTGAACGCCTTCCCAATTCTCCGATGCCTCGCGAAGGAATCGGCGATTCCTCTGCGACCGGCGCTTGATCCCTGCTACGACCCTAGCGTAACTGTCCTGTCCTTGACGGCGGCGAGCGTGGTGCTCGCAAGACCGCGAAACATCAAGGAGACGACAGATGACGCAATGGTGGGAAATCGATACGCCCCAGCTGCCGGGAGCCGTGCCCAAGTTCCGGGCCGTGGCTTACTACCGGCACTCGGCGCAAGACCGACAGGAAAACTCGATCCCGATTCAACGGGATCAGGTCCGCGAATGGGCCCAGAACAACGGGGTCGGGATCATTCAGGAGTTCGCCGACGCCGGCAAATCCGGCCTGACGTCGGAAGGCCGGCCGGCGTTCACCGAGATGATGGACGAGTGGGTCAAGAAGCGGACCGACTTCAGCTACATCCTCTGCCTCGACGTCTCGCGCTGGGGCCGCTTCCAGGACATCGATCTGTCGGCGCAATTCAGCGCCGTGTGCAAGAAGCACAACAAGCAGGTCATCTACACGACGATCGGCAAGCCCCGCGAAGACGATCCGCTCTATCCGGTCTACGTCCAGTTCGAGCGCTTCCGTGCCGCACAATACAGTCGCGAACTATCCGACAAAGTCTGGCGCGGGTGCGTGAAGATCACCGAGCAAGGTTATTGGGCGGGCGGCTCGCCCCCTTACGGAACGCGGCGACTCCTGCTCGACGAGAAACGCGAGCCGCTGCATCCGCTCGAGCCGGGGCAACGCAAGGGCATCCAGAACCAGCGGGTGACGCTGGTCGAAGGTGATCCGGTGCAGGTCGCCATCATTCAACGGATCTTCCACGAGTTCGTGGACCTCGGTTACTCGGAATACAAAATCGCCGAGGGGCTGAACGCCGATGGCATCCTGTCGCCGAGTGGCCGGCGCTGGGGGGCCGGATCGATACTGGGACGTCTGCAAAAGGAGACCTACGTCGGCACGCTCGTCTACAACAAGACGAGTCAGAAGCTGAAGACGCCGCGCCGCGACAATCCGCCCGAAAAGTGGGTGCGCTCGCCCGAGGCGTTTGAAGGTCTTGTCACCTCGGAACAATTCGCCCGCGCCCAGGAGATTCTCGAAGAGCGGCGACGCAAGTACGATCCCGACCGCATGCTGCGCCAATTGGACGCGCTCTACAAACAGTACGGCGTGTTCCGTTCGTCGCTGCTGCGATCGCAGGAAGACATGCCGACTGCTGGGACGTACGCCAAGCACTTTGGCTCTTGGGATCACGCGTTCCAGAGTTTGTACGGCGAGCAACGGAATCGGGCCCGGCAGAAGGTCCACGAGCAGATCTGCCGGCACGTCCCGGACGTCTTGGCTTACTCGGACTTCTTCGTGCTGGATCGGAAGTTGGCGCTCTCGATCGAGCCCGCCGTGCCTGTGCCAAGCGGTTACGCCGCGTACTGGCCGATCCGCCCCGACGCCCGCCACGTGATCGACATCACGCTCGGCGTCCTGCTTTCCGACCCCGACGAACTCGACATTCTCGGCTACGTCGCTCTGCCCCGTGGGTTGGCGGGCACGGACACGTGGCGCGTCAGTTCTTCCTCCACGCGGACCGAACTGTTCGGCCGCAGCGACCTGGCGTTTCTCCAAAACCTGCTTTGAGAAAGGACCTCCATGGACTCCGCATTCGAAATCACGCCATTCCAATCGCGACGCTACGAAGCGATCCCGATCGCCAAGATCAAAGTGATCAACTCCCGCAACCGCGACCAGGAACAGTTCGACATGAACGTCGAGAGTATCAACAAGGTCGGCCTGCTCAAGCCGGTCCGCGTCAACGACAAGTTTCTGGACCGCACCGGCATGTACGAGTTGATCTGCGGGGAAGGCCGCCTGACGGCTCACCAGAAGCTCGGCCAGGCAACCATTCCGGCCGAGATCGTGACCTGCACGCGGAAGGAGGCCTACCTGCAGTCGCTGGTCGAGAACATCGCCCGCACGAAACCCGACAGCATGGACTTTGCAAGGGAAATCAAACGTCTCTACGACGAAGGCTGGAACTACGAACAGCTCGCCCGGATCACCTGCAAGACCGAGCACTACATCCGCGACTACATCCGGCTGGTACAACAAGGCGAAGAACGGCTGATTCGGGGCGTCGAACAAGGCGTCTTCCCCATCAAGTTCGCCATCCAGGTCGCCAGCACGGACGACAGCCAACTGCAGAACGTGCTGATGGATGCTTTCGACGAGGGGTTGGTCACAACCAACAACTTCGCCCAGGCCCGCAAGATCATCTCGGCGCGAGCCCGCGAGCCCAAGAACAAGAGTGCCGCCAAATACACCGTGACCCAATTGCGGCACGACATCGAGGACGCCACCCGTGCCAAGACGTCATACGTGCGGGAGGCCAAGACCAAGGAGAACCGTTTCATGGCGCTGTTGAGCGGGATCAACGGGTTGTGGAAGGACGAGGAGTTGCTGCAGATCCACCGCGAGGAAAAGCTTCCCGATCGGCCCGAACTCGCGGGTGATTTTCGTTACGAACCGTAAGGGAGAACTGGCATGAGTGAGAACGGTAATGGGAATGGAAAACTCGTCCACGGGTTGGACATTCCGATCGTCAAGTTGGTGCCACGCAACGAGCGGACCGTGAGCGCCAAGTACATCAAACGGATCGAGGCCAGCCTGCGGGCGGTGGGCCTGATCGAGCCGCTGATCGTGTTCCCGCAGGGAGACAACTACGAGATTCTCGACGGCTGCCTCCGCTACCGGATTCTGCTGGAGATGGGCGTCGAGACGGTGCCGTGCCTGATCGGGCACCAGCGCGAGGCGTTCACCGGCAACCGCATGGTCAACCAGCTCAGCGCCTCGCAAGAGATGCGAATGCTACGAAAGTCGCTCGAGGAGCTCGACGAGAAGACCATCGCAAACGCCCTGGGGATGAGCGGGATCAGCCACCGGCTGAACATCAGCCTGATGGACAAACTGGATGCCACGGTGGTCAAGGCCTTCGAGGCCAGCAAGCTCAATCTGCAGTGCGCCAAGGAACTGGCCCACGTCAAACCCGAGCGGCAGGCTGAGATTCTGAAGCTGATGGAGTCGTGCAACGACTACAGCGTCACGTTCGCCCGGGGCCTGGTGCTGAAAACGCCGGTCGCCAAGCGGGCCAAGCTGAACGGGAAACGTACGCCGTGGACGCAGGCCGACGAGAAGAAGAACGACCTGCTCAAGAAGCTCCGCGAAGCGGAACAACAGCAGGATTTCTACTCGGGTCTGTACCGGCAATACACGACGAACCTGCTCAAGCTGGTGATCTTCGTCCGAACGCTGGTCGCCAACCCGCGGATCAAACAGTTCCTGCGGGAGAACCACCC
Source organism: Pirellulaceae bacterium (assembly GCA_044235425.1). GTDB lineage: Bacteria > Planctomycetota > Planctomycetia > Pirellulales > Pirellulaceae > JBJSXJ01. The sequence goes on along the minus strand of JBIIHW010000007.1, from coordinate 34,056 downwards.
GCAGCAGCTGGAAGTCTTCGAACAAATCATCAACAGCACCGAGCGCTGAGATGGCCGAGCGAAAATGGACCCGACAACGGGTGGTCGAGTGTATCCAGGAATGGCACCGGCGCGGGACCACGGCGTCGCGCATCTGGCGAGTAGACCGGAATCTCTGTGCCGCCGGGACGGCGCTGTTCGGCACCTGGCGAGCCGCGCTCGAGGCGGCCGGCTTGCCGTCAGACCGCCAGCAATGGACGGCCGACCGTGTGTTGGCCGAACTTCGGGCCGAGCGCGACGGTCGGACCTCCGATGGTCCAAGCTGCCCGGACAAATCCCGAATCACCGCCGCCGCGATCCGTTATTTCGGAAGTCGCCGCCAGGCGCTCGTGGCTGCCGGCCTACCGCCAAACCATCCTCCACGAGTCCTGCGTACCTGGACGCCGGCTCAAGTGATCGAGGCGCTCCAATCGCGTCGCCAGAGTGGATTGTCGCTGACGGCCGTTTGGAAAGATGACAAGGCGCTTTATGCGATCGCCAAGCGGACCTTCGGTAGCTGGCGTAAGGCACTTCAGGCCGCCGGATTCGAACATCGTGGCGCGCTTTCTCGCCAGGATGTCATTCAGGCAATTCGTTCGCGACACCACCAGACGCAGCCCATGATCGGTGTCTGGAAAACCGATCCCTCCCTCTTCAACGCGGCCAAGCGGTGCTTTGGCATTTGGCAAGCCGCACTGGCGGCCGCCGGCCTACCATCGAAGCCACGCCAGCGGCGTTGGTCCAAGCGAACGGTCGTCGAGGCGATCCGGCGGCGACATCAGGACGGCCCACCATTGTCCCACGCGTGGCGCGACGACAAACCGCTTTTCCGTGCCGCAACGCGTCATTTCGGCAATTGGCAATCCGCCCTGCGAGCCGCCGGCGTCGCGTTCAAGGCGCGGCAGCGGTGGACGCGCGAGCGGGTGCTTGAAGGGTTGCGACAGACGTACCGGAGCCAGCCCAACTTTCGCTACGTGGACCATTCTCTGGTAGGCGCTGCGTTCCGATTCTTCGGCGGCCTGCACCAAGCGTTAGAAGCGGCAGGCCTGCCGCCACCGCCGGGGCGCTGGACCAAGCGTCGCATTATTGAGGAGATTCAAGAGCGCTATGTGCGCGGCCAGCCAATTGAGTTTGTCGGTTTCAAAGACAAAGCCCTCGGCTACGCTGCCAAACGGCACTTTGGCACCTGGCATGCCGCCGTCGCCGCTGCCGGACTGGAGTCTCGTGCACCACCGCCCGTGATCACCCGGACCTGGACGCCCGACGCGGTGCTCGCCGCAATTCGAGCGCAAAGCGAACCAGGAACATCGGTCGCACCGGTATGGAAACAAGACACCGGACTGTATTCGGTCGCGAAGAAACACTTTGGCACTTGGCGTGAAGCCGTACTGGCTGCGGGCCTCCAGCCGGCGCAGCGCCGCTGGACACGCGAACTGGTCATTCAGGAAATCCTCGCTCGGAACAAGCGAGGATTGGCTCTGACGAGTGGTGTCGTCTTTCAAGAGGACTGCCGTTTGGCCGGGGCCGCCTTGCGGTATTTCGGCAGTTGGCGCGCGGCCAAGGCGGCCGCCGGACTCGAGGCAATCGATCATCAACCGCAAACGAAATCGCGAACTCAGGAGAAAAGGGCAACGGCATGTCGCGCGAAGACGTAATCCGCCAAATCGTCGAACGAGACGTTCAGAACCTGGGACTGACAGAGGAGTTGGTAACTCTGGAGACGCCGGAATTGTACGCCGCCGCCTGTGAGTTCTACGGCACCTGGGACACTGCCCTCCAATACGCGGGGATCAGCGAACGTCGCGTTGCTGCTGCCGACCTATCGAAGCCCGAGCACGTGCTACGCAAAATCCGCCAGTTGTGTTTGGACGGATACGATTTGTCAGCCAGCCGAAACAAAGAGCGAGATCGCCAGCTCTTTAACGCGGCTCGAAGGCATTTCGGGTCATGGAAACAAGCATTGCGTGCAGTGGGGATGAACCTCGAACAGGCTCGCCCCTCCTCCAGACCGCGCAGTCTCAACCGTGACAAAATCATCGAGATACTACGACAGCGGCACGAAGCTGGCCTGTCGCTGAGTTGGAGCGTCGTGTGCCTCGAGAACCGAGTGTTCGCCGTGGCCGCCAAGCAATTGTTTCGCAGTTGGCGGCGAGCATTGGAGGCCGCAGGCCTGCTCCCGGAGCGAAACGCTACTGGAACCAGCCGGAAATGGGACCGGCAAACGATCCTGGATGCCATACGGCGTCGGCAACAGGAAGGGAAATCGCTCCAGTGTTCCCGCGTCCGCGAAGAAGAAGGTGGGCTTGTATCAGCGGCACGACGTTATTTTGCCACCTGGGACGACGCCGTGGCGGCAGCCATCGCACCACCCCAACCGATCTGAGTGAACCTGGGCATTGCCGTGTGAAACGCCAGGTTCCGCAAATGTCCTACATGCCCTCACTGCGATTGGCGTTCTCCAAGGACTTTACCGCTTCACCAATCTCTCTACCAGCGGCTTTAACTTGTTGGCGAAGGTCTCGTAGCCCGCGAGCGAGAGATGAATGTTGTCCGGCGTGAAGAGCGACTTCTTGATCGTGCCATCGGCATTGACGAAGTCGCTCGTCAGATCGAGCACCCGCACCTTCGGGTCACTGTCGAGCTTCAGCAGATCAAGGGCCGCGTTCGTCTTTTTGATGTCCTCGTAGAAGGTGTTGCCCGGAGCATGACAGGGGAGGATCTTTGCGACGATGACGTCCGCCTTCGGAAACTTGTCGCGGACATTGGCGACGCACATCTGCACGCCCTTCGCGGCGGGCTCGATTCCAGTCTCCGGCGTGAAGAACATGTTGTTGTTGCCGATCATCAACACGATCAGTCGCGGTTCGAGTCCTGCGACGCCTCCGTGATCAAGCCGCCACAGAACGTTCTGCGCCTTGTCGCCGCCGATGCCGATGTTGATCGTCTTGTAGCCGCCGAAATATTTCTTCCAGGCGTCATTGAGCACGCCTTTATCGAGCGGACTGCCCCATTGCTGCGTGATGCTGTCGCCGACGAGCAGAATGTCGATTGGCCCGTTGTTGGCCTGCACGTAGTCGACCAGCTTCGCATGGGTGTCGAGCCAGGCGGTTCCTCCCCAGTGGCCTGCCGACGGCACGACTGGCCACATCGCGGGCAGATGCTTGTTCGACTCGCGCCCCGGTCGCCGCTCGTGCTCGGGCTTCAAGACATAAGCCCGCTCTGCGTCCGTCAGCGGCCAACCAGTCTTCTGCGGCTCGGCGTTTTGATAGGGATAGTCGATCGCGAGGGCCGCGTGAGCCGTGATCGCCACAAAACACGCCGCAGCGAGAAGTCCTGTAAGTGCTTGTCGGCAATTCTGGTTCATGCAGAGTTCCTATTCTGTCTTGGGCAGCGATGGTTTTCGCACCGGCGGAGGTGGCTGCGTCCGCAGCGTGAGCCGCACACAATCGACGAACTGTTCCTCCACCTTGCGCTGTGGTCCGTTGGTCCTCACAAAGCTATCACCGCAGCGACGACAATTCTAACGCGATCAGGCTAGTTTTCCTGGGCGGCGATCGCCAGATCTCTTCCACGAAGCTCCCGCGATTCTGAAAACGCCACCGTGGGACTTCTTGTCCGATTCACCTTTCACGCAACCAACCCTGGGAACTCGGCTTGTCGCAGTGACGCGACACCAAGACAGAATTCATGAATCGTTCGCAAGTGTCTGTGCTGTAATGACTTAGTCGCTGCCCATCGCTGTCGCGAAAGCGTGTGCTGACCGCGACAGTTGCGACAGCGTGGGAGCCGGGTGAAGGCCGAGGGGCCGACACCCGGAAATGCCTCCTGGAACGCGTGTGGATGCCAGTTCGCGAGACGGTTTCGCGACGCCATGTGCAGGGCAGTGAATGGGTGACCGCCTCCGGTGTCGGAGGCTCCCATGCAACCGCACGAAGTCCAGCAGTTGGTCCAGAACGAGTACGCCCTGACCTCGATACGGGTGAAGGCCCGGCAGCTCTGCCGGAGGCGAGACTTCGGCCATTCGTGCCGTGAGGACGTCGAGCAGGATCTCTGGCTGCACCTGCTCACCCAGGCCGCGAAGTTCGACGGCGATCGCAGCTCGCTCAACACGTTCATCGATCGCATGGTGAATTCGGCGGCGGCCATCCTGGTGCGCAGTCGCGAACGGGAAATGCGCGCCGACGGATTCCACACGCAGTCGCTGGATGCCGCGCCGCGCGGCAACGAATCGAAGAAGCGCTCGCTGCGGTCGTCGCTGTCTCCCGATGACAGGGCCCGGCGCATCGGCACCACGCCGCGCAGTGACCTGGACCAACTCGAAGACCAGGAAGCGATGGAGGTCGCGCTCGCCAAGATGCCGCCGGACGTCCGCCACCTTTGCCAGCGGGTTATGGATGGCGCGAAGCCGACGGCTCTCGCCGCCGAACTCGGAATCTCGCGCCGGCAGGTCAACAACCTGCTCGCCCAGGCCAGGCAGCACCTCGAGGACGCTGGATTCGGCGAAGTGTGATTTTTTTCTCGGCGCGCGGACCGTTTGGCTCCGCGCGGCATATGTAACCAGACATGCCAACAAGAGAATCACAAATGCAAACGACACTCACCAACCCCTCCTTCCTGATTCGTGAATCCGCCGAGGCGTATCACGCCCAGGCGACGGACCATCTGTCGAGCCACGCCCTGGCCGACTTCCGCCGGTGCCCGCAGCTTTTTCACCAAAAGCGAACGGGCATCATCGTCGATGAGGACCGCCCCGCGTACGTGGTCGGCCGCGCCGTTCATACGCTGGCGCTCGAAGGCCAGGAACGGTTCGACGCCGAATACGCGGTCGGCGGTCCCATCAACGAGAAGACCGGCCTGCCCTATGGCGCAACCACAAAGGCCTTCGCTGAGTGGGCCGCGCAGCAAGGCAAGCCGGTGCTGACGGACGACCAGTATGCGTTGATCAATTCGATGGCCGTCAGCGTGCGTGCGCACGAGCTTGCCGGTCGGCTCCTGGCCGACGGCATTCCCGAGGGCGTCGTCCGCACCGATTACTGCGGGTTCTCTTGCCAAATCCGTATGGATTGGTTCGACCCGCACCAGGGGATCGTTGATCTTAAGACCTGCGACGATCTCACGTGGTTTGAAGCCGACGCACGTCGGTTCGGTTACGGCCACCAGGTGGCCTTCTATCGCGCCGTTCTCGCGCAAGTAATCGGTGTGGCGATGCCCGTCTTTTTCATCGCTGTCGAAAAGAAACCACCGTTCCGCTGCGGCGTCTGGAAAGTCACTGACGACACGTTGGCCGCCGCTCAGCGGGAGAACGAAGCGGCCATCGAACGACTGAAACGTTGCCTGGCGGCCGACGACTGGCCAACAGGTTACGAGGACTGCCGGTTTTTCGATTTTGTCTGACTCAATGTGCGCGGCGGGTGGTTGGTGTTAGCGGGGGTGACCGAGTCGGCTGCCTTCTGCCCGTCGCGTTTTGAAGACTTGAGGCTTGAGACCTGAGGCGTGAGGAAGAGACGAACTCAACCGCGTCTTTCTTCCCTCAAGCCTCACGCCTCAAGCCTCACCCCTCTCAAACAAGGACTGAACCATGGGACTCATTGCTCAAATCCAACGCGGTCGAACATCCACTCCACCTCGCGTTCTGGTTTACGGTACCGAAGGCATCGGCAAATCGACCTTGGCCGCGAACGCGCCTCAGCCGGTGTTCGTGCAGACCGAGGACGGACTCGGCGAGATCGATTGCGACAAATTCCCGCTGGCGGCCTCGTTCGCCGACACCCTGGCGGCGCTGACCGAGCTGCATGGCCAGGAACACGCCTACCAAACGGTCGTGGTCGATTCGCTCGACTGGCTGGAGCGACTGATCTGGGACGCGGTGTGCCAGGACTACGGTGTCAAGTCGATTGAGAAGGTCGACGGTGGCTACGGCAAGGGCTACATCTACGCCCTGTCCTACTGGCGACAATTCATCGAACGGCTGGTCGCGTTGCACAAAGACTGCTGCATGGCGGTGATTCTGATCGCGCATGCCAAGGTCGAAAAGTTCGAGGACCCCGAGGCCTCGCCCTACGACCGCTACTCGCCACGTCTGCACAAGCATGCCGGCGCCTTGCTGACCGAGTGGTGCGACGCGGTGCTTTTCGCCACTCGCAAATTCCGCACGCAGACCGAAGAGACTGGTTTTGGCCGGAAGCGCACGACGGCGCACGCCATCGGCAAGGACGGTGGGGAACGGATTCTGCGAACCGTTGGTGGCCCGTCGTGCGTGGCCAAGAACCGGTACAACCTCGACCCCGAATTGCCGCTCGAATGGCCCGCGTTGCTCGCGGGGATCACGTCGAGTTCGTCCGTCAAATCGTAACGATCCCATCACTTCCACAACCAAGGAGAACGACACATGGCGACCCTGCGAGGATTCGATGCCAACCAAGTTGAACCAGCCAGCGATTTCGATCCCGTGCCCGCCGGCAAATACCTGGCGGTCATCACGGAGTCGGAAGTCAAAGTGAACAAGGCCCAGAACGGCAGCTACCTGCAGCTCACGTTTCAGATCATCGAAGGCGAGTTCAAGAACCGCTTCCTGTGGGCGCGGTTGAACCTCGACAACCAGAACGCCACGGCGGTCAAGATCGCCCGCGCCGAGTTGTCGGCCATCTGCCGAGCGGTCGGCGTCATGGCCCCGAACGACAGCGTTGAACTGCACGACCTGCCCCTGTTGATCACGGTCAAGTGCAAGAAGCGGCCGGATATGGGCGAGGTTACGAACGAGATCAAGGGTTACGCCAAAAAGGAAGGCGTAACTGGCAAGCCGCTGCAGGCGGCGACCGACACGCCGCCGTGGCGGCGGGTGGGATAGCACGGAGGCGCGACGGAAGCGGGTACGCCAACGGCAGAGCGGTCCCGACAAGGAGATGGTTGCGAGTTCGAATCCCGCCCCGCTTCGTTAGGAAGGATGAGTCCATGGGATTGAGATCGCGCAACAAAGGGAAGCGTGGCGAACGCGAGGCGGCCGCGGAGATCAGGAGGATCTTTCGCACGGAGGCGAGCCGCGGCCGCCAGTTCGCCGGCACCGACGATTCCCCCGACATTCGTACCGCGATCCCCAAGGTGCATTTCGAAGTCAAGCGAGCCGAGTCGCTCCGGCTGTACGACGCTCTCGCGCAGGCAGTCGTTGATGCCGGCGAGAACATCCCGGTGGTGCTGCACAAACAGAACCGCCAGCCGTGGGTGGCGGTCGTGCGGTTGGATGATCTGCCGCAATTGGCCGTCCAACTCTACCTGACATTGGCCCAGAACACGTGAACCGGCGGAAGCAACCGAAATGATGTTGCCATTGAAACTGATTCGACGCGATGGAGGCACGCAACCGCGCGTGGCCATGGACCTGGAGACCGTCGAGCGTTATGCCCGCGATCTGCGGGAGGGCGTGGCGTTTGCCCCGGTCGAAGTCGTGTATGACGGGACCAACTACTGGTGCTGGGATGGCTTTCACCGTTGTGCGGCGGCCGCCAACGCCGGCCGTTCCGAAATCGACGTCGAGGTGAAGCAGGGAACCTTGGCCGATGCGCAGTGGCTGTCGCTCAGCGCCAACAAACAACATGGACTCGCTCGATCCAATGAAGATAAGCGGAATGCCGTGATCCGGGCGCTCGAACACGACCACTGCCAGGGCTTGTCTGACCTTCAGATCGCTTTGCACATCGGCGTCTCGCAACCCTTTGTCGGTCGCGTTCGAAAGAGTCTCGCCACTTATAACGGTTCTAAGTCCAAGGTGCGCACTTGCCGTGACGGGCGTGTGATGGACACGTCCAAGATCGGAAATCACGCCACGACTCATCGGCACCCGCGGAGCCGCTCCAAGGAAGACAAAAACGCTCCTAAGGCATTTCAGCCCAAGTTGGGGCACAGTGCGCCGTGCCCCATGATCCCGCTGCAGTTCTCTCCCAATAACCCGCAGACGGCTGCCGCCACCATTGTGCGGGAATTCTCCAGCGAATTCGTCCAAACACTGATTGCCGAACTGACCCACCTCTTGTCCGAACAGGGAGCCGCCGCATGATCACCGCACCCGAGCGCCGCGTCACTCAAGCCCCGTACGATGCCGTGCTCAGCGTGACGCCCGAGCTGGCGTTCCGCTGGCTCGAAGGAAACACGCATAACCGCCCGATCAACCAGCGGCACGTCGAACGGCTGGCCCGCGACATGAAGGCTGGTCGCTGGCGACTGACGCATCAGGGCATCGCGTTCGATGTCACCGGACTCTTGATCGACGGCCAACACCGGCTGTGCGCCGTCATCGAGGCCGACCTGCCGGTCACCATGCGGGTGTTCTACAACGAACCCTCCGAGAACCGGCATGTCGTCGACACCGGGGAACGACGCAGCAATCTGGATGTGCTGGCGATCAGCGGCCAGGTCGGCGAAATCAACGTCATCCTCCTGGCCACCTTGCGTGCCATGCTGGCCGGCATGTCCTCGCAGTCGTCGCGGATGACACCCGGTGAGGAAGGCGAACGATTCAGTCGCCATCGACAAGCACTCGAGTTCGCCGTCGAACATTTCGGTCACGCACCGGCACGAGGCTTGGCCACGGCTCAGATTCGCGCCGTCATCGGCCGTGCGTATTACTCGGTCGACCACAACCGCCTGGCACATTTCTGCGACGTGCTGCGGAGCGGCATGTCCACCGACGAAGTGGACCACGTCGTGATCATCTTGCGCGACTTCCTGATCGACTCGTATCGCTCCGGTCGTGGCGAGGCCGCCCGCCGGCTGCGATACGCGAAGACCGAGTACGCACTCCACGCTTTTCTCGAAGAACGCACGCCCAAGCGACTGTGCGGCAGCGATCTGGAGTTATTCCCATTGCCTGAAGAGCAGGAAAAACGGTGATGGCTGGTACTCCCGATCCAACCAGCGACCCCATTAACCGTCCCACTCATTACACGTACTCGGGCATCGAGCCGATCGACGCCATCGAGGCGTGGGAGCTGGGGTTTCATCTGGGCAATGTCGTGAAGTACATCGCTCGCGCCGGACGCAAGGGCAGCGAGGTCCAGGACCTGAAGAAAGCTCGCTGGTACCTCGACCGTGTGATTCACAAGCTGGAACAGGAGACGCAAGTTTGATCCAGCTGCGCAGCTACCAACTCGATGCCGTCGCGGCGGTGTACCGGCACCTCCGCGAGCGCGACGACAACCCGGTCGTCGTGATTCCCACAGCCGGCGGCAAGACGCCGATCCTGGCGACCATCTGCCGGGATGCGGTGACGCGTTGGAATGGGCGCGTGCTCGTGGTCAGTCACGTGAAGGAGCTACTGCAGCAGGCGGTCGACAAGCTGAAGCTGGTCTGTCCCGAACTACCCGTGGGCGTGTACTCGGCCGGTCTGAATCGGCGCGATACCGGGCAACGGGTGATCGTGGCCGGCATTCAGTCGATCTACAAGCGCGCCGGCGAGCTCGACGCGTTCGACTTGATCATCGTCGACGAAGCCCACCTCATTCCGACCGATGGCGAGGGAATGTATCGACAGTTCCTGGCGGAGGCGAAGGCGATCAACCCACAGTTGCGCGTGATCGGCCTCACGGCGACCCCGTACCGGCTCGACGCCGGGCCGATCTGCTCCGCCGAGCATTTCCTGAACGCGGTCTGCTACGAGATCGGGATCAAAGAGCTGATCCGTGACGGTTTCCTGTGCCCACTCGTCAGCAAGTCGGGCGTGACCAAGGTTGACACCTCGACCCTGCACATCCGCGGTGGTGAGTTCATCGCCGACGAAGTCGAGGGACTGATGGACCAGGACGAGCTCGTAGAGGCCGCGTGTCGCGAACTCGTGACGTACACGGCTGACCGTCAGGCCTGTTTGATTTTCGCCAGCGGCGTCAAGCATGGCCGCCACGTTGTCGACACGCTGAAGGCCAAGCATGGCCTCGAGTGCGGTTTCGTCTGCGGTGAGACTCCCGCGCGCGAGCGCGACGAGCTGTTGGCTCGGTTTCGTGGCGAGAAGTCGAACGGTCTGTTTCCGCGAGCGCCGCTCAAGTACCTGTGCAACGTGAATGTGTTGACGACAGGGTTTGACGCACCACAGATCGATTGTGTCGCGCTGCTTCGACCGACGATGTCGCCGGGGCTGTATTACCAGATGGTCGGACGGGGATTCCGGCTGCATCCGGGCAAACAGAATTGTCTCGTCCTGGACTTCGGCGGCAATGTCCTGCGTCACGGTCCGGTCGATCAGATCAAGGTCAAAGACAAGCCGGGGGTCGGCACAGGCGAAGCGCCCGCCAAGGAATGTCCCGAGTGCCATTCGGTGATCGCGATCGCCTACGCCTGCTGCCCTGACTGCGGCTACGCATTCCCGCCTCCGGATCGGACGGCGCACGAGGCCAAGGCGTCGGAGGCCGGCATCCTTTCGGGCCAGGTCACGGTCACGACCTATCGCGTGTCCGACGTTCACTACGGCGTCCATACGAAACGTGGCGCCTCGAAAGACGATCCGAAGTCCATGCGCGTCGACTACAAGGTCGGCTGGCACGAGTACAAATCGGAATGGATCTGCTTCGAGCACCAGGGCTACGCACGACAGAAAGCGGTGGCGTGGTGGAAGCGTCGCTCACCTGATCCGGTGCCCGACACCGCCGATCGCGCCGTCGAATTGGCGCAAAGCGGGGCGCTGGCCACAACGACGGCCATCACCGTCCGTTCGGTCGCCGGTGAGCCGTACGAACGGATTATCGACTACGAGCTCGGTGAACTGCCCGAGCCGCTGCCAACCGCCGGCATGGATTCGCAAGGGGCGACGGTCGACTTGGACGACATCCCGTTCTGACGCATCCGCAATGTCGCAGCGAGGGAAACTGCATGGCTCGCGTTCTGATCATTGGAGATACACATGCACCCGGAATGCGTCGCGGTTACGTCGATTTCCTCAAACGCGTCGCTGATGACCACAGCATCAATCGCGTGGTGCACATCGGCGACCTGGTGGATTGGGCGTCAATCAGCTTCCACGAAAAAAGTCCCGCACTGAGCAATGCCACACAGGAATTCGAGAACGCTCGCCGGCAGGTGGCGACGCTCGCCAGAGCGTTTCCCAAGGCCGATTGGCTGATCGGCAATCACGACGCCCTGACCGAGCGACAAGCTGCGACCATCGGGCTGCCGGCGCAGCTCCTCCGCGATTACGCCGACCTGTGGGAGCTCGATTGGAATGTCCATGCGAGGTTCGCCAAGTTGTTGATCGACGGCGTGGTCTATTCGCACGGTGACAGCGGTCGCGCGGGACAAGACGCCGCGCTGGCGCAGGCGAAAGACCAGTTCCGGTCGACGGTCATCGGCCACTTTCACAGCCAGGCCGGCGTGAAATGGTGGGCCAACCCGGAGTTCCGCGTGTTCGGCATGTCGGTGGGCTGTGGCATCGACGCCAGCCGCCTGCAATTCGAGTACGGACGCCGGATCATCGCCAAACCGATTCTCGGGTGCGGCGTGGTCATCGACGGTCGACGAGCAGTGTTTGAACCCTGGCTTCTCAAGTCCCGATAAGGAGCACTCCATGCGTATCGAAGTTCACGACGAGGTCGCCTTACTGCAACGCACCAGCACCGAGATCATCACCGTGCAGGCGTCCCGTACCGTCGTCCTGACGCCGCTCGCCCCGTCGCAATGCAGCGAATGTGGTTTCGACGTCGCCTCAATGAAGGATTGCCCCGATTGCGGCGGCTGCGTGATGTGCTGCGGTTGTAAACCGGGCGAAGGCTGATCGCGACTCGGAGGTTTTTATGACGATGCACCCGGACACGATTCTATTCCCCAGTGGCGCGAAGCGCAGCGGTGACGCCGACCGCGAGCGTTTCGACCTGATCTCGCCAATCGGACTGCGGCGGCTTGCTGAGACCTACGCGGAAGGCGCTGCGAAGTACGGCGATCGCAATTGGGAACAGGGTTTCCCGGCGTCGGTGATCGTCAATCACGCGCTGCGGCACCTGAACCTCTGGCTGGCCGGCGACGACCGAGAAGACCATTTGGCACATGCCGCGTGGAATCTGTTCGCCATCATGCACTTCGAGGAACTGCGTCCGGACCTGATCGACGTACCGGCGAGGGAGCATGAATGAAATTCGACGGCATCGATCTGCTCGACTGGCTGCATCGTTACTGGCGTCAGGACAAGCCGCGCCTCAAGTGGCTCTGCTCGTGGCGCGGATACGTGTGGCCGCCGGACACCACCCATTCACGATCGCCGAAGCGGTGACACATGCGGATTCGCATTCTCAACAGATGCTGGCAGTTGCGATTCGCACCCAACCTGGGCAACCGTGGCGACTGCGACGGCCCGACGACCCAGAACAAGGAGATCCGAGTATCGACCACGCTGCGCGGAGAGGAACGGCTCGAGGTCCTGATCCACGAATTGCTCCACGCCGCCGGGTGGCACATCGACGAGGCATTTGTCGAGCAATTCGCCCACGACGCCGCGCGGGCACTCTGGCGATTGGGGTACCGCAACGGGCATGAATGAATTCCTGACAGCGGCACTGCGGTTTGCGGAACTTGGTTACGGGGTCTTTCCGTGCGCGCCGGGTCGCAAACAGCCGATGACAGCTCGTGGATTCCTGGATGCCACCACGGATACCGAACAGATCGAGGCCTGGTGGAGCAAACACCCCAAGGCCAACGTCGCGATTCCGACGGCAGGGCTCGTCGTCATCGACGTCGATGGGCCCGACAACGCCTGGCTTGTCGACGACCCCGATCGACTGAGTGAACTGACCACCGGCGCGCTGACCGTCACGCCACGAGGCGGAAAACACTACATCTTTCGCGCACCCGTGGGCCGGAACTATCGGTGCCAGACCGGCCAGCTCGCCCCGCGAGTGGACGTTCGCGCCGACGGTGGCTACATCCTGGTCCCGCCTTCCCAGGTTGGCGGAAAGGTCTACCGGTTCGTGCCGGGCATGGAACTGGACCAGCCGAGAGAGCAGCTACGCGAACCGCCGGAGTGGCTCGTCGCCGCACTGGACGGAACGGCCACGTCGTCGCCCACGTCGCCACGTGTCGCGGCCGGCGCGCCCGTGGCGAACCAAATCCCCAGCGGGCAACGCAACGCCACGTTGGCCCGCCTGGCGGGGACGATGCGCCGCGTTGGCATGTCGCGGTCCGAGATTTCGGCGGCCCTAATCCAAGCCAATCTGGACCGTTGCTCGCCTCCCATGTCGCCGGCCGAGGTGGCGCGGATCGCCGAAAGTGTGTCGCGGTACGAACCGGACCAGATCGCGACGGCAATCACGGAAGACCACTGGAAACAACTGTTCGACGAGGGCCAACCCAGCCAGTTGCAGTTCCAGGCGATTACTTCCCGCGAGCTGGACGAGAATCAATACGAGCTGACGTACCTGATCGACGGGATTCTAGTGCGTGGGCAACCTGGTGTGATCGCCGGGCCAAAGAAGACGCTCAAGACCAACATCAGCATCGATCTGGCTTTGTCGCTGTCGCACGAAGGCTTGTTCCTCGGCCAATTCAATGTGACGAAATCCGCTCGCGTGGGAGTCATGTCCGGCGAGTCCGGAGCTGCAACCATTCAGGAAACCGCCCGGCGAATCGCGGATGCCAAGGGCCAGCAGCTGCGTGAGTTCGACAGTGCATTTTGGTCGTTCCAAGTGCCGCAGCTCGGCGACAACCTGCATACCGCGGCCCTCAGACGGTTCATCGAGACGTACCAACTCGAAGTCCTGATCCTCGATCCCACTTACCTGATGATGCTGACGCTCGGCGATAGCGCCGGCAACTTGTTCACCGTTGGATCGTTCCTAAAATCGCTCGGGGATCTGGCACAGGAAACGGGTTGTACGCCAATCCTGTGTCACCACCTGAAGAAAGGCATCGCCGATCCCTACGAGCCAGCCGAGCTGGAGAACATCGCCTGGGCTGGATTCCAGGAGTTCGTGCGCCAATGGATTCTGCTCAACCGCCGCGTGCGCTATGACCCGGATCGCGGCGGACACCATGAACTGTGGATGTCCGTCGGCGGCAGCGCCGGGCACAGCGGGTTATGGGGCGTGAACATTGACGAAGGGACTCGCCAGGATGCGAACGGGCGACACTGGGAAGTCGAGGTCGTCAGCGCCGCCGAGGCCTATTCGGAACGAGCAGCCGGCGAGGAAGAGGCCACAGAACGACGCAAACAGCGCCAGCAAGACACCAAACTCCAACGCCAACGGGAAGCGGTTCTGGAGGCCTTGGAGCAGTTCCCAAATGGCGAAACGTCGCGGGTCATCCGCGAGCACGCTGGGGTCGGCGCGCGATCAATTCAAGCTGTGCTCGACGGCCTTGTTGAGGAAGGAAAAGTGGTCCCATGCACCGTGCAAAAGAACACCCGCCAGGAACCCGCCTACCGCTTATCGAAGGCTGGTGGTCCCGGTGGTCCCTGATGGTCCCGCATCGCCGGACCAGCAGGGGTGCTGGTGGTGGTCCCGCCTATATATATAGGCGGACCACCCACCAGCACCACCAGCACGCGAACCAGTGTGCCGGTCCGGCGCAATCGGGACCACCAGACGATCGTCGATACGGTCGCCGGCCTCCCAATGTGTCGCAACACAACGCGACACGTTGGCCCACGTCCGACGCGCCGCGCAAGTCTGGCCTCCTGGCCAATCACTCGAACCAGCGCGACACGCGGCCACACGGTGGCCCACGCCGAGTCTGCCAAAGTGGCAGAGCAAATGGCCGGCGTAGGTACTTCCCCGCGATGTGGGCCAGTCGAGGCCACGCGGAACCATCGCCAAGTTAGACAGAGTTTGTTTGTCCGGTCCGGTCCGGTTTTTTCCGATCGATCGGCACCATTCACAGGAGGTGAACTGCATGAAGATTGAACTTTGGTCGCTTTCCAAGATCACACCCTACGCCAACAACCCGCGCGTGAACGAAGACGCCGTGGACGCGGTCGCCGGTTCGATTCGCGAGTTTGGTTTCCGCCAGCCGATCGTCGTCGACGCCGATGGTGTGATCATCTGCGGCCATACGCGGTTCAAGGCGGCGCAGAAACTGGGGCTCGACAAGGTGCCGGTCCACGTCGCCAAGGACCTGTCGCCCGAACAGATCAAGGCTTACCGCATCGCCGATAACAAGACCTCGGAGCTGTCGGACTGGAACTACGACTTGCTGCCGATCGAATTATCGCAGCTCGGCGACGCCGGCTTTGATCTCGACCTGCTGGGCTTCGACCAGGACGAACTGGCCAAGCTGCTCAATCCCGATCTCAAGGAAGGGCTGTGTGATCCCGATGACGTGCCGGCGCCACCCGACGCTGCAATCACGCAGCCGGGTGACCTTTGGATCCTGGGTGAGCATCGCCTGTTGTGCGGCGACAGCAGTTCGCCCGCCGACGTTGATCGCCTGCTCGCTGGCCAGGTCATTCATCTGGTCAACACTGATCCGCCGTACAACGTGAAAGTCGAACCACGTTCGAATAACGCGATCGCAGCCGGCCTGAGTTCCTTCTCCAACGACAGTGCCGCCAAGAAGCTGCGATCAGGCCAAGGGATTGCGGCGTTCGATATCGCTCGCGGTAAAACCAAGGTGGGCGCGGAGCATCACCAGAAGTTCGACTTGGCCCGGCATCCGGAGAAGTCGAAACCAACCGGCAAGAAGTTGCGGGCGAAGGATCGTCCGCTGGCGAATGACTTTGTGTCGGACGACGAGTTCGACCGGTTGCTCGCCGCCTGGTTCGGCAACATGGCTCGCGTGCTTGAACCTGGCCGAGGGTTTTACATTTGGGGCGGCTACGCCAACCTCGGGAATTATCCACCCGTGTTGAAGGCAAACGGCCTGTACTTCTCGCAGGGGATCGTCTGGGACAAACAGCACCCGGTGCTCACCCGCAAGGACTTCATGGGTTGTTTTGAGCTGGCCTTCTACGGCTGGAAGGAAGGTAAGGGACACGAGTTCTTCGGTCCCAACAACGCCCAGGACCTGTGGCACGTCAAGAAAGTGAATCCGCAGAGCATGATTCACTTGACCGAGAAGCCCGTCGAGCTGGCGACGCGGGCGATGCAGTATTCGTCGCGGGCCGGCGAAAACGTGCTCGACCTCTTCGGCGGCAGCGGCTCAACGTTGATTGCGGCCGAGCAGACGGGACGGCGCGCATTCTTGATGGAACTCGATGCGCTGTACTGCGATGTCATCGTCCAGAGATTCGAGAAGTTCACCGGCAAGAAGGCCGAACGAGTATCGGCCCAGAAGGAGAAAGCAGCGTGATGTACCTGGCGTCACCTTACTCGCACGTCGACCCCGCCGTGCGCGAACAGAGGTTCACGATTGCGACTCGCGTCGCCGCCCAACTTATCCGGGCGGGACACCAGGTGTTTTCGCCGATCAGCCATAGCCACCCCATCGCCGCGAACGGCGTCCCCAGCGATTGGACGTCTTGGGAAGCCTTCGACCGCCGGATGCTCGAAGCATGCGACGAACTGGTCGTACTGATGCTGGACGGTTGGCGAGAAAGTCGGGGTGTCCAAGCGGAGATCGACTTGGCGATCGAGATGGATCTGCCGATCCGCTATCTCCGACCAGACGAGTTCAATGTGTCGCAGATGTTGATTCGTGCCACAGCGAACGACGAGGGTTGAGTCTTGAACCGCGTGTCAGGATTTGTCGGGCGCAGCCCGCTTGATGATTTCGAACTGGTCCGGTGGGAACACCAGCATCAGCGTCCGTCCGTTGTCCCAGGCGACGTCGATCTGATGCCATGCATTCCCACCGTCGCCGTGGCGGTAGCAGCTGACGACGGTTCCGAGCGTGCCAGTCGGAATCGGATCGGGATCGTCGCGCATGACCAGCAGTCGGATGCGATCGCCCGGACGCGGGAGGCCGGTGATCGACTTCCGCTCGGCGGCGAGCATGCGGTGGTGCCAGCGACACAGATCGATCTCGTCGCTGGTCGCCAGGCGAACGGTGCGGATTTCAATCGGGACGTCGCGGCCCAGCTTCGCCCGCAGATCGGCGTACAGTTCGTGGAGCGCCGCCGCGCCCAACTGGCGAGCTTCGGTTTCGTTGGCGGCCTCGACCAAAACGTATCGGGCGAGGGTGGCGACGTAGAAGGTAGTCATGTGCAGTCTCCTGAGGTTTGTGGTCTTCGCAATTGGCATTGGTTTCCGCGCGTCGTCGCGACGTTTGGCCCGTGTCGCGTCCGGTTAGGGTGGGGCGGCGTTCGTTCCGACTCGTCCCCAACTACGCCCTGTGGCCAAACAGGGCGTAGCGCATTGGCGGTCACCGGCGAATGGGTACGCCTTGCTCGTGAATGCCGCCGTTGCGGTATGCCAGAACCCCGGCGTACCCGTCCTCGACCGGCAACGCCAACCCGGGTAATTCGGCCGAAAGGCTGCCGAAGTACGAGCCTCGGTGGCTTTCCCCAAACCAAAGCGGCTTGCCGTGCCGTACGACCAGCAGTCGCGCCGGATTCGTCCAGATGCCGAGGATGGCCAATGGGCCTTCGGCGGCTCGTGCGGTCCGCGCCGCCCGGAGGTCGATGGGGCCGGGCATTCGCGCGAGCAGCAGTCCCAGGATTTCGCTGTCGCATTGTGTGCGCGGCGCGAGTCGATATTGCCGCGTAAGGCGGGAGTGGTTGTGGACCACGCCGTTGTGCACGAGCCATCCGCGTCCGGCCGGATGCGGATGGTTGTTGCGGTTGTCGGAAGGCGAACCATGCGTCGCCCACCGGCAATGTCCGATCACGATCACCGCGTCACGCACGCGGTCGAGATCATCGAGCGCGGCGGTCGCAGGACCGGGGCGCTTGTAGGTGTGGAGATGTCCGTCGGCGTTGACCCAGGCGAGTCCGAACGCGTGGTGCCCGCGCGTTTGTGTCTCGACGGCGATCCGTCGCAAGCGGGCCAAGTTCGGCCCGCGTCCGTCCTTCGTGATGTAGCCAAAGATTCCGCACATGGTTTTTATGCTCCTTTCGTTGTTAGGCTTGGGCGTCGTACTTGGCGGCGAGCCGCCGGAATTCGCACTTCACCGCGTCCTGCGGGATCGCGTTCGTGACCCAGCCGTATTGCCGTCCGTCGTGCAGGCGGGCGTATCCGCTACCCCAGGCCAGGTAGCCCATCAGGCGTTCGGCTTCGCTCTGGCCTTCGCCGGCCTTCTTCCATCCGCCCTTGAGCGGGCCGGGATTCCACTTCGGCATCCGCTTGCCACAGATCGCGCGTTCGACCAATCCGAGGCAGACCTGAATCCAGCCGACCACCTTGATCGCGTTGAGCGAGCCGGAGAAAACCCGAAACTCGACCGTGTCCTTCGATCCGCAGGCCAGGTTGGTCAGGTTGAGGGCGTGGTAGCGGGCTCGTTCGATCTGGTCCTTCGCGGCCTTCTGGTTGCCATACTTCCGCACCCCGCCGCAGTACCGACCGCGTTCGCGGTTCTTCGTGCCGGTGATCGCGTACAGGCCCTTCTCGACGTACGCGACAATCGTGACCAAGCGGGCCAAGGCGTCGCTCGCCCAGGTGCGGTTCCAACCGACGTGAACGTGGACCCCGCAACTCGCGTTGACCCGATGTCCCTTCTCTTCGAGCGTTCGCAAGACTTCGGCGACCTGGGCCAAGCCTTCTTCGCCGCGAAGGACCGGGCTGACGATCTCGCACTTGTGGCCGCCGCCGCTGTTGTCGATCGACCCGTCCGCTTCGGCTTTCCAGCCCGCGGGCAGGTACGGGACCTGGGTTCCGCGCTTGTAGGCTCCGATCCGCAATCCGTGGTCGCGGATGGCGCTGTCGGGGGCGACCGTTTCGATCTCGATTCCGAAGGTGAATTCGTTGGCGTTCAACTTTGTGTCCCTGTTTCAGGTGGTTTATTTACCCCTCGTAACAGGGGACACAGTTGCTCGTTTCGAAGAGTTAATCAAGCGAATTTGATGCGTCGTAACTGCCAACAGTGTTGGGCTTTGCGACTCAATAAAGGGTGCCGATATGCGGGGATTTCGATGCCGCAGGGATTCCCGCCAGATGTTGGGCCAACGTGGGCCGAGGAATCGGCCAACGGGGCGTTGGCTCTGGGCAGGGAGATGCGGAGAACGGCGTCCCCGCAGCCCGCCAGCGAGAAAACGCCCGCACGTTCCGAACGTCGGGCGTTGGCGGCGGAGGTTGCCGCTACCGATCTTGGCGCGGCTGCTTGCGGGGCCGTTCGTCACGCGGCTGCGGAGCGAACGGCGGGTCAATCTCGTCGGCGATCGCCAGCAGAATGTCGACCAGGTCGTGCGCATCGAGATGGCTCGAGCGCCGACCGGAATCCAACTCGTGCTGCATCGTGGCGGTCACCTTGCGAATGGCGTCGGCGAGTTCATTCATCGCGCCGTCTCCTTCCGCTTGGCGATCGGGCAGAGGATGTAGGCTCCCGTTCCCGTGACTGCGTAGTCCTGCCCGTCGCTCGCATGGGCCACCAGTTCGTCGCCGCGCCGGCGGACGAATCGGACCGTAAGACCCAGTGGTTGCCCGTCGATCAGACGCAAGTCGTAGGCAATGCCTGGCTCGGGAAGGGCGCGTTCCGTGCTTTGCAAGTCATCGACCTTCGCCAACGCTCCGATGTGAATCACGCGTGGCAATGGTCGCAGACGTTGGGCCGAGCGCATGGTGATCTCGCGCCCGGTCTTCTCGTTGACGGCAACGATTCGCTTGCGGCACGTGCGCCGGCTGGACCAGGTCGAGGTGGGAACCTCGCGGATCTCGCTGACGCGAACCACGACCTGCCGCCCCGAAACCTTGGCCAGGTACCGTCCACCGATTTCTATCTCTTCGATCTTCATGGGGCACCTCGGTTAGTTGTTGGGGGCGAAGTGGCCGCGTTCGGTTTTCTTAAATCGCGACTCGGTCCCCTTGGTCGTGATCTCGCGCAAGATTGCGCTGTAGAGCGTGGCGTGGGGCGTCTTGCCGCCGGGGCTCGTCCAATAGCCCTTGGCCGCCATCGCGTCCACCATCTGTTTGGTGTTGAGCGGTTCGCTCGACTCCGCCAGAACCTTGGCAGCCGCGTCGAGTGCGCTGAGTTTCTTGTCCTGCGGTTCAGCCTTGGATTTCTTCTTCTTGGCGTCGGTTGCCGGATTCGCGTCGACGGCATCTGTCTCCTCGACAACCTTGATCGTCCGCGGTTTGGTCGTCTTCTTGCCCGACGTCTTCTTAGCGGTGTTCGATTTCTTCGTGGCCATGCGCTGGCTCCCGTGGAAAAGGACATTCATCGATGGAAGGGCTGCCATCATCAGGCGGCGGGGACCACCCGCCGCGACGCGCCGCATTGCGCGGCCGGCGTTTCGGCTTCAGTACGCGACTTCCCAAGCTCGCTTCGATCCGTAGCCCCGCTGCTGGCCTTCGACGATGAAGACCACGCGATCGTCGTCCACGTCTTCGTCCTCCCCGTCGTCGCGATCGTTGATCTCCTCGCCCGAGGCGAGGCCCACGATCTCGTTTTCGAACGGCCAATTCTGTTGCGTCATCAGGCGGACGCTTGTGTCGCCGCCCAGCGTGTCGCGGTAGTCTTCGAGGCGTTCGATCAATTCGTCGAGCGTCATGGTCGTGCTCCTTGTGATTGCGGGTTACGAGGCGTAAACGTGGTCGGCCAATCCGGCGGCGAGGAAATCAACGATTGCCTGCGCGAGGTCTGTCTCGGCCGGCTGGTCCATTCCGCGATCCCAGTTGAAGACCGCCTTCTTGTCGGCGAGCCGCTGGACCCAGAGCTTCGAGGTGCGGCTGTCGCCGAGTTCCCATTCGCGGTTCTCGGCGTGTTCGGGGAAGACCAAGGCGTCAAACCGATGCCCAGCGATCGTGCCGCAGACCCAAGTCCCGCCACCCGAGGCGCGGCGGGTTTTCTTGGTGATGCGGAGGGCGTCGCCAAGGTCGAATTCGAAGGGGTCGTTGGTCGGGTTGGCGTTCATCGTTCGGGCTCCGTTTGGTTAAGGCGTTGTCGTCATCGCATGACCACACAGAGCCATGCGGGGCAAAACAGCTCAAGCGCGGCGGGCCAGATTCCAGCCGGAATTCAGCAGGTTTTTCCGGGCGTTTTCGGCCGGATTTCGCTTAGCAGCGAAGGCCAGGAGGCGACATGTCCGCAGACTCGCCGCAGTTGAACCCGTCGGCACTCACCATCGAGCAGGTTGCCCAGATCCTGTCGGCCGCTGGCGGCAGGCCGGTGAGCGTCGCGATGGTCGAAAGCGACCTCGCCGCGGGTGCGCCGAAGAACGCCAACGGAACCATCAATCTGGTTATGTATGCCGCGTGGCTCTTAAAGGACCGGGGACGTGGCGATTAATCCGCGACATTTGAAGCCGAGCGAATTGTGCCGCTTGTTGAACTCGACTTCGTTTGGCGAGGTCATCAGCGAACGGCAGTTGTATCGCGATCGGCAGCGAGCCGGATTCCGCATCGGCGACGGCAAGCACGTCGACCTGTTTCGTTACGTGGCGTGGCTGGTCCACCTGCGTCACGAACCGCGACCACTGCCCGAGGGCGATCCGTATGCCGCGCTGAAAGAGCGGGCCCGAGCGCGGAACGCGGCGCTGTCGCTGGCCGGTCGCGACATCGGCGAACTGCCGGCGGTCGTCGATCCCGAAAGGAAACAACGGGCCTGGCACGACTTTCGACGGTTCTGCGATTCGTACTTTCCGCAGACGTTTCATTTGCCCTGGTCGCCCGACCACCTGAAGGTGATCGCCCGAATCGAACAGGCTGTACTCCACGGCGGCCTCTTCGCTATGGCGATGCCGCGCGGAAGCGGCAAGACGACCATCTGCGAATGCGCCTGCATCTGGGCGGTGCTGTACGGCCACCGCGATTTTGTTTGCCTGATCGGCAGCGACGAAGGCCACGCGATGGACATGCTCGAGTCGATCAAAACGGAACTTGACGGCAACGATCTGTTACTCGGGGACTTTCCCGAGGTGGTCTACCCAATTCAGTGCCTCGATGGAATCGCCAACCGGTGCAAGGGACAACTGTACAAGGGCGAACGCACCCATATTGGCTGGACGGCAAAGGACATCGTGCTCCCGACTGTCCGGTTCGTGGGTGGCTCGGAAATTGGGCGGTCCGACGGTTATTCGCTGGCGAGCGGGGCAATCATCAAGGTTGGCGGAATCACCGGTCGAATTCGTGGTCTGAAGTTCAAGCGGGCAGACGGCCGGACGGTGCGTCCCTCGCTGGTCGTGCTCGACGATCCGCAAACCGATGAATCGGCTCGGTCGCTGTCGCAGTGCGCCACGCGGGAAGCGATTCTGGCCGGTGCGGTCCTCGGCCTGGCCGGGCCCGGCAAGAAGATCAGCGGCATCATGCCCTGCACCGTCATCCGCCCCGGAGACATGGCGGACAACATCCTGAGCCGTGACAAGCATCCGGAATGGAACGGCGAGCGAACCAAGATGGTCTATTCGTTTCCCGATGACGAAAAACGCTGGCAGAAGTACGCCGAACTGCGGGCGGAGAGTCTTCGCATGTACGGTGACATCCGCCTGGCTACCGAGTTCTACGGTGCCGC
The DNA here is from genome assembly GCA_044235425.1 of Pirellulaceae bacterium. Classification (GTDB taxonomy): domain Bacteria; phylum Planctomycetota; class Planctomycetia; order Pirellulales; family Pirellulaceae; genus JBJSXJ01. The sequence continues at coordinate 11,541 of JBIIHW010000007.1, read as the reverse complement.
TCGCGAAGTCATGGATGTGGGTGCGGTCGTCGCTTGGCCCGAGCGATTCAACCACGACGAGTTGTCCGCGATCCAGCACGCGATGAACCTGAAGCTGCAAGACGAGGCCGCGTTTTTTGCCGAGTACCAGAACGAGCCCTTACCCGTCGAGGTCGTCGATGCGGACGAACTTACGGCGGACCAGATAGCCGCCAAGATCAACCGCTTGCCGCACGGGCGCGTCCCCGTGGGCTGCGATCACGTCAACATGTTCATCGACGTGCAGGCGTCGCTCTTGTTCTACGTCGTGGCGGCCTGGGGCGATGACTTTTCGGGGGTGGTCATCGATTACGGCACCTACCCGGATCAACAGCGACCGTATTTCACGCTTCGCGACGCGCGGCGCACGTTGGCGACAGTGGCCCCATCCTCAGGACTCGAGGGTGCTATCTACGCGGGGCTCGACTCGCTGACCAAAACGCATTTATCGCGGGACTGGCAGAGGGACGACGGCGCGGTGTTGCACATCGAGCGCTGCCTGATCGACGCCAACTGGGGCTCATCCACCGACGTGGTCTACCAGTTCTGCCGACAGTCAGAATTTGCAGCACTGGTGATGCCCAGTCACGGTCGGTTTGTCGGCGCTTCCAGCCAGCCTTTCTCGGAGTACAAGCGACGACCGGGTGACCGCGTTGGTCATAACTGGCGGATGCCGAACGTCCAAGGCAAGCGGACGATTCGCCACATCGTCTTCGACACGAATTACTGGAAGTCGTTCGTCCTTGCCCGACTGGCAACGCCCATGGGCGATCGCGGTTGTCTGTCGCTCTTTGGCGACAAGCCGGAACAGCATCGGCTGTTCGCCGAGCACCTCACGGCCGAGTATCGGGTCAAGACCGAAGGTCGTGGCCGTACTGTGGACGAATGGAAGTTGCGGCCCGAACGTGGCGACAATCACTGGTTCGATGGCTTAGTCGGTTGCGCCGTGGCCGCATCGGTGCAAGGAGCAACCCTGCTGGAAGGCGGCATAACTCAGTCGCCTCGACGCCAGCGAGTAAGTTTTGCCGAATTGCAACGGAGCCGACGCGGATGAAAACACGCCGTGAATCGGATCAGGCGAAGGGAATCTGCTGCCCTCAATGCGGCTGCCGGCACTTCGACACGACGCACACCGAACCGCTCAGGAATGGACGCATTCGGCGGCGCAAGGTATGCCGTCACTGTGGCAGACGCCTGGTAACCTTGGAAACTCCGCTGGGTTACCCTCTAGCATCAGAGTCAGAACGCGAAATCAAGTAGCGCGTATCGTCATGGCCAACGCGGGTCCTCATAATGGTAGCGCCAAATCCCCCGGTCCTGCGGCAGGCTACGGTATCGGCTAATTTGGCCGCCTCAAATCAACGGCGGAAAGGGGGAAACCAGTTGGATGTAATTGGATTCGGCGAGAATAATTCGCGATAGGACGACTTATCACCAGACAGTATTGCTTGTCGTCGTCGGCAGACGGGGGTTGGCCCGACGGGTGGAAGCCAAATTCGGCACCGCGAACAGTTTTCACAGGCTAGGTGTCCTCACGTCGGGGATTTTCATCGCCTCCGTCAAGTGATTATGCTTCGACGACTTTATTGGGAGTATTCATGACTGCCACGATGTTACAGACCTCGGGTCGACCCGTCTCGGTGGAGGAGCTGCGCTCCCTAGTGTCGACAATCGACGTCAAGTCGGGGTTGCACTTCGTCACCGCAATCAGCTCCGGCATGCTCCGCGGAAGGCTCGATGACTTCGACAGCTACACCAACTCCTTTAATATGCCGCTGATGGCAAAGGCGTTTGTGCTGTGGGGCAAGATCGAAGGTGGCCGACAGATGACGAGCGAGGACATCGTCGCGATCCTCAAAGCGATCAATTCGCTACCGTGGTACTCGCGTCTGGCTGCCGAGTTCGATACCGACAATGCCGTCCTCAGCATGATCTTGCGTCAGGGTTTCCAGCGGTTCTACACCGATGACCCCCCGGTCGCCCGCATCGCGCGCACCTGGATGATGTTCAATGACTTGGTGAAGGAGGGTGGGCTAGAGGTTCCGGATCCTTCCGGCGAACTTCAGAAACTCATCGGCGTCTCGGTTCAAGAGTTGTGGATCGTCGGCTTCATGATTTGGACGTACCATTTCAGCGTCACCGCTCTTGACGGACGGAAGTCTGTCTTTGAATCCGGGGCGTTTGTGTTAGAAGGCAGCCGCAAGCGGGAGATGGAGGACCTCCTCCAACGCGTCCTCGGTACCATTTCCCTCGTTCCCGAGCAGTACCGCGAGCAATACGCCGCGGAAGGCTCGAAGTATCGCGAGCCGTCGGGGCGGGAGGGCTATTGGATCTCCGAGTTCAACGTCCTGCGAGACTTCCCCGTCGTCAACCTCGGCGGCGGCCGATACAGCGCGCCCTATCCCACGTACGCCCTGACGCGAGTGCTTGACGGCTTCTACTACGACCTGCTCAATGAGTTCGCCCGACGTAAGATTGCCTCCGGGGCAAAGGACAACCCCTACGACAACGTCATGGCACAGACGGTCGGCACACTCTTCGAACGTTATGTCGGCCGGCAACTTCGGCTGCTTCCCGCGTTTGGTGACGAGTTCCGCGGCGAGTTCAAGTACCGCCACAAGAAGCAAGACAAGGACTCAACCGACTGGATCCTGAACCGACCGAATCGGCTGCCGCTGCTCTTCGAGTGCAAGGCCCGCGAGCCTGTGCTTGACGTCCAGCGCTACGCGAGCAAAGAGCAACTCAAGACGGAAATCGGCAAAGCCATCGGAAAGGCATGTCGACAGATGGTCCGATTCATCCAGGCCGTCGATGAGAGAGCAAAGGGGTTAGAGCAGTACCACGGGTTGAAGGATTTCATTTGCGCCGTCGTACTGCAGGCACCTCTTCCTTTCCATATGGTCAAGGACATCCGCGCCGTCATCGAGCAAGTGGCGACCGAGATGGAGCCGGGCTGGACCATCCTTCGCAAACGCATCCACTTCGTGCCGATGTCGATCCGCGAGCTAGAGACGGCGGTGGAGACTGAGCTGCAATTCGGCGAGCCAATCGAGAACCAACTTTTTGCCTATGCGAACTACCGCGAGCAAGTCGACCGCATCGACCGCTGGGAAGGCGGCATGCCAGTCTTTCCCATGCACCTTGAGGATTTTCTCCAGGAGCGGCACAACGGTGGCCTCCGCATCACCAGCCGACTCTGCACCCAGGTTTGGAACGAGTTCGCAGCTTATTGCCAAGAGCACATCTTTGGCGAGTCAATCGAAGTGGCAGATCGCGAGCTGTTCGAGCTGACTCAGAAGCGTGCCTATGAACTCTGGGAGAAGCGAGGCAAGCCTCTCGGCGACGACCAAAGCGACTGGTTCGCCGCCGAGGACGAGATCGCGAATGACCCCGCGCTACACGTCAACACCAGGGTAATTCGGCCAGCGTGATCTTCAGAGTCAGCCCGTTCCTCGAGGATGGTATTGCTCGCGTCGATCTCATCGATCGATGTGTATATTTGTCGCCTCCTACCAACTGTCGGTGGGAGCAACCCACGCGAGTTAAGGCGTTGGTCCATTCCGTTCAATATCGGCCTATTTGTAGTCACGGCCCTGCACGGTTGGCTGCACTTCTATGTCCGTCGCCATTGCGGTCGCAAGAATGGCGACGTTCTAGGGAAACGGCAAACCCGTCGAACACCGAGCTTTGCTACCCGTAGCACAATTTCACGATTTCTTTGATGTCGAGCGGACGGTTTGCCTTGGCGCGGCATATGTAACCGTACATCAGCATCTCGCTTCGCACGACGCACGGTTACAGCTATGGCAGACGAACTCGGTACCGCGATCCGTGAAAACGCCGAGGGGCCCGCAAAAGCCTCGGGCGATGCCGGCAGCGTCGAGCAGCACAAGCTGACCGAACAGATCGAGGCCGATCGCTACCTGGCCTCGAAAGAAGCGGCGAAGTCGAAGCGGCGCGGGTTGCGATTCAACAAGCTCGTGCCGCCCGGCGCGGATTGAACCGAGGCCAAAGGGCTGTAGACCGTAGGGAAGGCAACAAGGATGTTGCACTGGCTTGGACGATTGTTTCGCAAAGCGACGGCAGGACGTGCCGCTCGTCCACACCCACGGTCTACAACCTTTGGCCTCCGTCGAATTCGCAGCCGCTATGACGCCGCCGCGACGACCGAGGACAATCGGCGGCATTGGGCCAACGCAGATGGTCTGAGTGCCAACGCGGCCAACAGCCCGGATGTACGTTGCACACTGAGGAATCGGGCGCGGTACGAGGTCGCCAACAACAGTTATGCTCGCGGCATTGTCCTAACGCTGGCCAACGATGTCATCGGCACCGGCCCGCGGTTGCAGATGCTGACCGCCGACGCTAGCGCAAATCGTCTGGTCGAACGTGAGTTTGCTCGTTGGATGCACGTGGTACGGTTGCCCGACAAACTCCGCACGATGCGGATGGCTCGGGCCAGCGACGGCGAAGCCTTCGCCCTCCTGACGAACAATGAACGATTAGGTTCGCCGGTCTCGTTGGACCTGCGGTTGGTTGAGGCCGAACAGGTCTGTACGCCGGATCTGTCACTCAACCAGTTGAACGCCGTCGATGGGATCGTGTTTGATGACTTTGCCAACCCACTTGCGTATCACGTCCTCAAGCAACACCCGGGCGACCAAGGCCTGGTGTCGAGCAGCTTTGAGTACGACCCGTTTCCGGCCGCCTCTGTAATCCACTACTTCCGCTGTGACCGACCTGGTCAGGCGCGCGGAATTCCGGACATCACGCCGGCCTTGCCGCTGTTCGCCCAACTGCGCCGGTTCACGTTGGCGGTACTCGCAGCGGCTGAGACGGCGGCTGATTTCGCCGGCATCTTGTACACGGATGCCCCGGCAAACGGAGAAGCCGACTCGGCCGAGCCGTTCGAGCCCATCGAGCTCGAAAAGCGGGCGCTGCTCACGATGCCCGGCGGCTGGAAGATGAGCCAGCTTCAGGCTGAGCAACCGGCCACCACTTATGCCGAGTTTAAGAGAGAGATACTGAACGAGATCGCCCGCTGCCTGAACATGCCGTTCAAGAAGGGCATCCGAGAGGCGGTGTTTTTGCTAACAACGCTTTCTAGGCGATGGGTGGCGATTTCTGGTCGCCGTTCTTCCCCATCGTTCGCCGGCCGCTCTGCCGCACCTTCTACGAACGTCATCGCAAATCCGTTCGTCAACTTGGCCAACCACCGGGTAGGTCAACCAATAGAGGGCTCACGGATTCCTGCCCCGCTTACACGAACCCGTCCGAGCGCGCACGTGCGTCCGCTTTTGGCATAGATACCTAAGGGGACGCAACGTTTTCCAGCAGGGTGCTACATCGACAGGAGGAAACAGGATGGAACCAACCAACAAAGAGAGCACGGACGATCCAGAGGTGCCGGAAGAATTCGCGGCTGCTTGGGCCAACGTCTTGCTTGACCTCAACGAGAAGCAAACGCAGCCAACACCAAGCCAAGAGGCCGATTCCAACTCGAACACGGAGGAGCAGCAATGCGAAAGTACATCCAAGCCGACGCCGAACTGAATTTCCCAACGCCGACAACCGCGATGGTAGCGATGCAGGTTGAAGCCATGCATCGAGCCGGAGTGATGGTCACAGCTACGGCACTCGCCCAGCACTACAAGCTCAGCGAACCGGTCATCAAACACATCCTGCGTCGCGCCGAAAACATTCGGCTGCTCAGGAACGATCCGAAACTTGGCTGGCTTCCAGTCCAATCCTGAGACCATCGAATGACAAACCTACCCGAAGACCTTGTCCGCTTCTATGAAGACGGACCCGATTGGCCGCAGACGCCCGAGCAGCAAGAAGCTGAGCGTGCGTACCGCGACGCGTTTCTCCTATCGGCCCGCGAGGCCGCTCATTGGACGAGCATTGATCAAGGTGCCATCGATCGTGCCTGGGAGGAACGTCGTCGCGTGCGGTCTTTAGCCGAGGTCCTCATCCCATCGTCGAAGTACTTCGGCCTCGCTGGTTTGGATAGCCAGCAGGTCGCCTACAAACGCGAGCACTTGGTCGACGCCTCACGCACTCGCGGTCGCGTCCACGGCTTCGAGTTCGTTCGCCAGTGTTGGCAAGCATTGCTCGATGGTGGTGTCGATGAGCGATGTATCGCCAAAGAGATCATCAAGCCGTGGATCGAATCCGTTTCAGAGTGGGTGGCCACGGAGATTGCTCCCGATCGTCTCGACACACCGCGCCAGCCCGACGAAGACCTCTCCGAAAGGCAGCGAAGGATGCTTGAGCAAGCCAAACACATCATCGCCACCAGCGATCCGACCAAGCCGTATGCCATTCTCAAAAGGCTCAACGAAATCACACGCGAACAGCTCCAATGGCTGTGGCCAGGGCGCATTCCGCTCGGCAAGCTCACGCTGCTTGCCGGCGATCCCGGCCTCGGCAAATCGTTTGTCACGCTCGACCTAACGGCACGTGTCTCTCGTGGCGATTGCTGGCCCGATATGCCGCTGTGCAAACAGACGCCGGGTAACGTGATCCTGCTCAACTGCGAAGACGATGCGGCCGATACCATCGCGCCCCGTCTCGATAAAGCCGGTGTCGATGATACGCGAGTTGTGCTGCTCGAGGGCGTCAAGCATTTCGACAAGCGACGCCAGTTCTCGCTCGAATCGGATTTGCCAAGGCTCGAGGAAACCCTGCTTCAGTTTCCTGGCACTCGGCTGGTGGTGATCGATCCGGTCGCAGCCTATTGCGGCAAGGTCGACTCGCACAAGAACAGCGACGTGCGAGGCATGCTCGCCCCACTGGCCGAGATGGCTAGTCGCCATCAGGTAGCGATTTTGACTGTCACGCACTTGGCGAAGTCAGGTGGATCGAAGGCTGTCTATCGTGCGATGGGCTCGCTGGCGTTCGCGGCTGCGGCTCGAGCCGTATGGGCCGTGACCAAGGACGCCAACGATCCACAGAGACGCTTGCTGCTACCGGCCAAGCTCAATCTGGCCCGCGATCCCGATGGGCTGGCGTATCGCATCGAGGACGGTCGTGTCGTCTGGGAAACCGAACCAGTGACGATGCATGCCGACGAAGCGTTCGCTGCCGAACTGCAAGCGCAAACGAAGAACGACAATCGTGGCCACGAACGACAAGAGGCGATGGCTTGGCTGCGATCCGAGTTGGCTAGCGCACCGATTCCCTCGACGCAAATCATCGCCGACGCAAAGGAACACGGCATCTCGGAGCGAACGTTGCGCCGAGCCTATGCCGAGCTCGGTGGTCGCGTCAAGAAAGGTAGCGATGGGGTTTGGCACTGGCACTTGCCACTTCAACTTGGCCAACAAGATAGCCAGGAGGCCCCGTGATGGCAGACATGGCAGTCTTGGCACACTTGGCCAAGTTGGCAGCCTTACCCCTAACCCAAGATGGCCAACTAGGCCTCTTAAAAGGAAGGATGCCACCATTTTGCCGTAGAGGGGTGTCTCAATACCTCGGGAAGAATGCCAAGGCTGCCAAGACTGCCAACTTGGCCAACTCTGCCATGACGGGAGTTGGATGGCAATGTTGGTGAAAGAACGATCGCAATAGGTACTTGGAAAAGAAACTCATCAGGAGAGGCACGTGGGAACAGTCGCGGTATTAGGCACAGTTTGTTTTGTTGGTCGGAAAACGGAAAGGGACGCCCAATGACCCAAGAATCGCCACCCAACGCGACTGTGGGCGTTCCTGGGGGCCACGTTGGCCCAATACTGGCCAAGGCCCAGAGCCTATGCCGAACCATCGCCCATCGTGATCTAGGCGTAACGCCGCTCTACCTGCTGGCCCAGTCGCAATTGCCGATCGGGCTGGGTACGCAGCACCACTACGCCTTCACCCACCCGCGAGCCGACGTCATGTACCGCGACCACATCGATCCCTGGCTTGGCCGTGGCCCGTGCGCCGTGGTCAATGACATTGGGATCGCGGAGGACTATCTTGCCGAAGACCTCGAGTACGCCATCATCGGGATCGTATTGCACGAGCTAGCTCACATCCTCGATCGGCCCGCCTTGTACGACGAGCGCGATTGCGATGACCCAGATCGGCTCCAGCACGACACGATGGTACTGACCGACGTTTCAAAGCGAGCCGCACGCAGCGACCTACCGCTCTATTTTGGCCACGGCCCGAGCTTCATTCGATTCGTGATCCATCTAGCCCATCGAGCGACGCTCGCCGGCTTTGAAATCAAGCCCGCAGGCCTCTTCGCTTCGCATCGCCACGGTCTATCACCCATCGGAGCCTACGAGGATGCCTTGGGTGACGAACCCCATCGCCACCTCGATACGTCGTTCCGCGCGCTCGTGGCCATCGCACCACCTGTCGAATTCACGCAGCAGTGGGCTGCCGACATGCATCGTTACCAAGTCCGTTTCCCAAAACCCCAGGAGAGCTACACATGAGCGTTACCACGTTTTTCGAAAAGATGATTGGTCTGCAACAGCAGCGATCGCAGCAGAAACAAAACAGCTACCGCGAGCTGGTCGCTAGCATCGCAACTGGCGAAGAGCCAAGTGCAGCGGAGGTCGAACGCCTGCTGGCCGAGACCAAAAAGTCGATCACCGATCTGAAGAATGACGTCGAGGACTATCAACGCCGTTTTGTTCTGAAGGCCGTCGTCGCATCGCTACCAAGGCTCGAGCAGGAGTTCGAGCAGGTCCAGCAGCAAATCGCGGCAGCCGATCGCGTACTAGAAGAAGCCGAACGCCGGCACGATGAGATCACGGGTCCGCTGTACAGTCGCCTACACGAAATCAAAGAGGCACGTAACGATGCCTCTGCGGCTCGGCAGGAACTGTACATGGGCTGCGATGACCCGGAACTTGAGCGGCAGCTTGATGAAGCTAACGCCGAGATCGAACGCTTGATGGAAGCCAACAAAGACTTGGCGACGCAGTCGGTCTACATCGACAACCAAGCCGATGCGGAAAAGCGTCGAGCCGAGCGCGAGCTAACCGAAGCAGATCGCGACCATCGGCGCGAGCAGGCTGCGGTGTTTCAGAAGCAAGCCAATTCGATTCGTCAACGCATCAAGGCCAGCGAGAAGGCTCAGGCCGACGCCGTGAAACGCCGCGATGAGATTGAAGAACGCATGCGTCAGTGGTAGCTGGCCAATGTGCCTGCCGAACGTCTCTGGCGTTCGTTTGCTCTTTGACAATTTGGTGGAATGCAGTGAGCCGTCGGGTCTGGGGAGCCCGACGGCTCGGGAGGAATCGTGGTTTTCGCAACTTCCTTCAGTTGATCGACTATTCGGATCAACCGAATAGTTGCGGACTACTGCCAAAGATGAACGTGTAGTCCGATTCGCTTACTCCGACTCGTTCTGCAATCTTCCTCAATCGACGCTTTAATTCGATAACGGAAGCGTGCGTGTTAAAATAGACGCCGCCTACGACAACATTAGACCGAGGAAATCGTTTCGGATCGCTCGAGAGTTCGGTACTGAGTTCACCCTTTGAAACTATGGACTCAAGAATGCCAGGTTGCGCATCCTCGAACATTTCGATCAATTTGACCGTTCCTTCTTTCCAAGTGGTAATAGGATGAGTATGTCCCTGAAATCGCACTGCGACTGGTTTCTGAGCGCCAATGACGGTGTCGGCGAGAGCCACACCATCGCGGCCGACATCAGGCCAAATCGTTAAGGCGCGATCAACGATTGACTTGGCGCGTTTCATGATAGCAGCAGGAGTCCAGTTTTCGACCTGTTCGAAGTAACGATTGAGTTCGAAATGGCTGCTCTTCAGCAATGCTCGTTTTTCACTGTAAGGCCGATTTGAGAGATCTGGGTTGTAACACGTAAGCGTGAGATTGCCGAGAGTATGCAGTAGTCGTGCATGTTGTTCCTGCGCTTCGTTGCCAAGTTCCGCCACCCAATCCGGCGTGAGTGTTTGAGGCATGATGTGCTCAATCTGAGCTTTCGATAATTCCGCAGGCTCCTTGTGTTCAAAAGACTCCTCAAGACGTTCAAGCATGATACGGAGTCGCGTACCTCGTTTGGCCGTGGCGTAAAGCGGTTGGGAAAGCAAAGCCTCGGCGAAGGACTTGTCATCGGGACAGCGTTTCCCTCCGAGTTGTTCGCGAACACCTTTGACGAAGGACTCGCCAGCACCACCAACAGAGTCGAAGATGGGTGGAAGGATCTTCCGCAGTTGATTTGATGGATAACCGCACACCGATCGTCGAATGAGAAACGACTCCAAAATGTCCAGTACGTCGATCAATTGAGCTTGCGTCAACGTCCCTTGATGAACCGAGTCGAACACCCGCAGCAGCAGCGGGTACGCAACAGTGGCCTCGATTACACGCAAGCGGCCAAGCGATGCAGAGATCGCGGGGTCAGATTCGTACTTGATTGGGTTGACGAATCGAGCATAGTACATGCCGTGACGATGAAGGTCAGCAAGAAAGTTCTTCGTCTCATCGGGCGTAGCGTTGTTAATCCGATCCTTCAATTCGAAGTAGATGTCAGCGGATTTGATGATCTTGCCTTCTTTCATCAGATAGTGCCGAACGAACTCAGTGAGCTGATCGCTTAGCGCTTCCTGTACTGGACGCCAGAATTGGTCAAAGACATTTTGTTGCTCATTGACATGAATCCGCATCAAAAGAAAGTTACGGATCAGGTCGCCAGCAGTTAGTTTTTCGCCTTTCGCGTTGAGGCTTTCGAAGATTAGGTGCGGGTTGTCTTGCTCATCGCAGGTAATTCCTACAAGGGAAAGTCGATCGACGACGACAAGGTAGAGTTGCTCGATAAAATCAGCTGACAGTCCTTTGCGGCTCTTGAGACGCGACAAGAAAAAGTGGTGGCAATCAGTTAAGCGTGACACCAAAGGTGTGCCGCGACGAATGATCGCACGGAAAGCCTCGCGATCACCTTGCGTTGGGAGTACTTTTAGTTGTTCGTCACCGTCTTCATACGCAGTGAGGAGGCTCTGGCCTTCTATCTTCTGAGCGAGACTATCGGCCTCAACAAAAGCTGCGGCATCGCGAAGGGCAGCGAGCAACAGTTGAGTTGTCGTAAGCCGTTGCTGGCCGTCGATGAGAAGCCATTTACCAACACCCTGCGGAACGCTTTTAGCAGGCGCGGTAACGGTCGAACCGAAGAAGTGCGGCCTTGTGTTGGGATCATCAACTAAATCCATCACGTCTTGCCAAAGCGTTGACCAATGCTTTTGGCTCCAGGAATATGGCCGCTGAAACAATGGAATCACATATTGTTTCGATCCCTCGATCAGCTTGCGGATGGTAGTTTCGGATGCTTGCATGACTCAATCTTTCCTGTCGTTCTGTTCACGAAATATCATTGGCTGTCAAGGTTTTGCAGTATCGCCAAAGCTTCGATGACGAGTTTGCTTTCTTGCTCAATGTATGTAACCGTTCACCAGCACCATGCCATGAGCACGGGGCCGGTTGGGGGTGATCGGGCTTGATTGAACGAGGGAACTGGGATGAGGGCGCGAGCGGGATGGGCGATCGCGGCCGCGGGACCGAGCAGCA
>JBIIHW010000042.1:0-46985 GCA_044235425.1 Pirellulaceae bacterium | reverse complement strand
TCGCGTGCTTGTCCACTCGGAGAGTGGACCGACTGTGGACCGACGGGTGTGTCGCACGGCTCTCCGAGCCGTTAAGCGTGAAGCTCGTGGCAACGTTTGACTCGCGTGCTTGTCCACTCGGAGAGTGGACCGACGAGTGGACCGACGGGTGTGTCGCACGGCTCTCCGAGCCGTTAAGCGTGAAGCTCGTGGCAACGTTTGACTCGCGTGCTTGTCCACTCGGAGAGTGGACCGACGAGTGGACCGACGAGTGGACCGACGAGTGGACCGACGAGTGTTTCGACGGGCGTGAGCCTAGGCTAGCAGTTCGCTGATTGCTTTGCCGGCGGGGTCGGCGATTGGGATGGGGCGACCGCCGATGTCGAAGCTACCGGACGTGTCGACTCCGACCGCCTGGAGATAGGTGTGGAACAGATGATTGTGATCGACTTGACGATCTACGACGGCGGTGCCCTTTTCGTTGGTTTTGCCGATCACGGCCCCCGGCTTCACTCGACAGCCTCCCATCACGACGGACCAGGCGGTTCCCCAGTGATCGCGACCGTAGTACTGATTGATGTTCGGGGTGCGACCGAACTCGGATAACACCACGATCAGCGTGCTGGCCAACATGCCGCGCTGAGCGAGATCTTCGACGAGCGTGGCAAAAGTTCGATCAAATTCTCCGAGCTGCTCAATGTGAAAATTAAAATTCTCATTGTGCGTGTCGTAGTTAGAATGCGAGACCTGCACAAACGTAATACCGCTCTCCAGTAATCGGCGAGCGAGCAGGCAGTGACGACCGAAGTCATGTTTGCCATACCGGTCGTGATCGCGTTCCGGTTCCTTGCTCACATCAAACACTTCGCTGCGCTGCATGAGCTGCAGAGCCTGCTCGTAGTTCGACGTGTAGGCATCGGTCATGGCGGTGCGGCGACGAGCGGCAAAGGTTTCATCCGCCAAACGGCGAAAGGCCTGTCGCTGATCATCGGAAGCTTGGGTGACCGCTTCGGGGCGTTTTGAATTAGGTGGCGGATTGCCGTTCCCCAGAGCGATGCTGGCAAATTTTGGACCGAGGTAGGCCGAGTCATTACTACGACCACCACTGCCACCGGGGGTGATCCGGATGTGGCCGGGGAGCGGTGACTGATCGGGCGTCAAACATTTCGCCGCTACCGCTCCAATTTCCGGGAAGGATGCGCCGGGCATTTGGCGGCGTCCGGTAAGCATCATGTAGGCGCCTTTGCCGTGATCATTTTCGGCGGTGTTGACGCCGCGTACGATCGCCAGATGATGCATCTGTTTCGCGGTGTAGGGCAGTAATTCGCAAATGTGAGTACCCGGTACGGACGTCGGAATCGCTCGGAAAGGCCCACCGGTTTCCGTACCTGGCTTTGGATCCCAGCTCTCCAATTGACTCAAACCACCATGCATGTTGACGACCAATACGCGCTTCTGATCTTTTGCCAACTGCTCGGCAGCCGCGGGTCGAACGAGTGAGCTGAGTCCGCCCACGACCGCTCCGCCCGCGACTCCTCCCAGGAAGGCTCGTCGAGCGATTTGATGGTCCGCCGACTGACAGGCATATTGGCATTTCATGGCAACAATTCCTTCCTTAGTGGTTAAAGCGAAATTCGGCGGACGTCACGAGTGCCCAGGCCAACTCCTGTACCGCTAGCGGCTTGTCTGCTGTTCGCGGAGCTAGATACTTGGTCACTTCTTCTATTTCTTTCGGCAGAGGCTGGCGACTCAGGACAGTCAGATATAACTCTTCTGCAGCCGCCGGACCTTCCAGTTTAAGCATTCGGCTGGTCAGATTGGTACCATTCGGCCCCAACCACGCTCGCAGCGAGCCGCCGTTGGTGAAGTAGAGTGCCTGATCGACGGTGGCAAAAAAGTCGGTCTGATTCTGACCTGGGGCACCACCAAACAAAGCCACATATTCGTTCACGGGACCGGCGAGCTTCTCTTGGATGATCTGTTCGATTTGGAAGCTTCGAGCCGCCATTTGAGCGGGATCTGCTTTGATGGCATCGGTAAGCGGCACGGTCTTCGACAACTCCGCTTCTGCCGCTACTCGGTGTGAATCAACCATCCCGGCAACCTGCAGCACGCTCCACGCTAACTGCTCCGGTGTGAGCTGTCGCAGGCCCGTCATATAAGCTCGATTGCTCCACCGCTTCAGGCATTCGGTCTGCGTGGTGAGGAAGGCTTGCTGTTCACTGACGATTTTTTCCTGAGCCTGTTTGCTGGCGGCTTCCAATGTTGGTTGACGCTGCTGAGCGGCCGTCATTTCTCCCGTCATACTGGTGACGAGCTGCTGTGCGGCGACAAATTTTTCCATCGTCGCTTTCGCGGCTGGCTCACGAGCGGCGAGCAACTTCTGTGCTTCGGTCACCGCCACCTGGGATTGATCCAGTTTGGTTTTCACTTGCGCGGCAGCTTGAGCGAGTTCCGCGTCATTCGGCAATTTCGCCTTGGCAGCTTCCGCCTGAGTCGAGGCTTCGGCGAGTATCTTGGCTAAATCCTGGCGAGCGGCAACTTGCTGCTGGGACTCGGTGAACAAGCGAGCGGCTTCATCGCGCAGCTTCTGTGCTTCCGCCAGTTCCGACTGACGCGGCGGTAGCTCCGCTGCCAGACGTGTCAGGAGCTGCTTATTGGCATTTACCTCTGCCACCGCTTTATTCGCAGCTTCGCGAACGCCGTTCATGGCCGTCGTCTGAGTCTGTAACTGCACCAGCAACTTGGCATCGGCCAGTCGAGCGGCATGCTGTTCTTGTTGATAAACGGCGGCATGATAGCGCACGTCGCTGGCCGCCAGCTGCTGCCGCAGCGGTGCGAGGGGAGCACGTGCGGTGGCGACTTTCTCAGCCGCTTGGAGATAGGCGGCATTCGCGGCGGCAAGGGCATCGGCAGCGGTTTTCGCGGGAGCCATCAAATCCGTTGCCGCCTTGGTGGCCGCTGCCACTTCGCCCGCTACCGCTTGCGCCTTGGCTTGAAACTTTTCTGCCGCTGCTGCCAGCTCTTTGTCTTCTGGCAACTTCTTGGCAGCTTCCTGAGTCTTTGCGGCAGCACCACTCAGTGTGGTTGCTAAATCCTGTTTGCTCGCCAGCGTCTGCTGAGCGGCGGCAAGTGCGCCGGCCGCTTTTACGGCCGCTTCATTCGCCTTGTTGGCGGCTGTTTCGGCTTTTTCCAGTTCATCGAGTTGAGGCAGGAGCGCCTTCTCGGCATTCTGCAAATCGGTCGTCGCTTTTTCGAGCTGCGCTTTCGCTTCTTTCGTGTTCGCCTCCACTGCCGCTCGCTGACTCTCGAGTTGTGTGATCTGACCGGCAGCGGCGGTGGCGGCGGAAGCAAAATCGGTGGGTAGATCGAGTGATCGCTGATAGGTGCGGGATAAAACGATCTGCCGCTGAAAGGCCTTCATGTTGAACTTGAGCGCGACCAATTCATCGGTCAGGAGATCGAGCAGTTGAGGATGCGACGGCGGATTATCGGCGTGATGTAAATCAACGGGCTCGACCAGACCTCGTCCCATCAGCATTGCCCAGAGACGATTGGCCATATTGCGATTGAAGGCGCGATTCGTACCACTTGTCGCTTGGCGAGCCAACTCAGCCCGACGGCTGAATTTCGGCACGGGGCGAACGTTGTCACCCGGAGCAACCGTGTATTCTTCGCCTTTCTTGAGCACGGGTTCGACGAGTGCTTCACCTTCGGGCAGATGAGGTCCTGTTTGTCCCGCCTGCTTGGTGAAGACAGAAGAAAACTTTGCTTCGCCCTCCGCCTTTTCGGCAAAGAAAATCTGCTTCGCATCCTTTTTGTCGGTGAAGACAAAGCTGCGATTGAAAAAGGCAAAAATTCCGTAGTAGTCGCTCTGCAGGTAGTCATCGACCAGCGGATGATCGTGGCACTGTGCACATTGCAGATCCATACCGAAGAAAATGCGAGCGGTGTCGCGTGTGAGCAGATTCGGTTCGCCGGCGCGATCCAAGTAAAACTTTGCCGCTGGTCGCAGCGCCGGTTCCACTCCGTCCGCACTGAGGATTTCTCGTGCCAGTTGATCCCAGGGTTTGTTGGCGGCGAGTGATTGAATCAGAAATTTGCGCCATTCGACCGGCGGAATCGTGGCCTCGGTGCGCCGTTCCATCAGCATGACATCGAGCCGAGCGGCCATATGGCGGACCCACCCGGGACTGGCCAGCAAGCGATCAACGAGCGCCTCGCGTTTGTTCGGTGAGCGATCCTCGAAAAACGCACGGGCTTCGGTAGCCGTGGGCACGATGCCGGTAAGGTCCAGGTAGACGCGACGCACAAAATCGGCGTCTTGGGCGACTGGTGCGAGGGCGCCGACACTAGCTCCTTCGACCAACTGATCAATTCGCTCATGAAGTGCAGCCGGCGCGGCCGGCGCGGCGGTAGCAGCAGGTGGCGCGGTTTGAGCGTGGGTGAAGTGAGGCGCTAGACCGATGAAGCCAAGCGTACAGGCCAGGAACCAGCGCAAGGTGGAAGGAGCGAGAGGCATGGGCTTACAGTTCCATCGGTGGGTCTTCGATTGAGCGGAGGATGGACGACGATCGCAGTGCGTCGAGGTGGGGGCGGTTTCACCGGACGCTCGGGGGACGAGCACCGGACGGGGCCGCAAGGACGCAGTCAATCAACGCCTGTCGATAGGTTAAGTGGGCGCGGTAGCCGGGTCAAGTCTGACTTGGTGTGCCCTTAAGTCGGGGCCGGAGATTTAGTTGGAGCTGGGATTTAGTTGGAGCTGGGATTTAGTTGGAGCTGGGGTTTAGTTGGAGCTGGGGTTTAGTTGGAGCTGGGGTTTAGTTGGAGCTGGGGTTTAGTTGGAGCTGGGCGGCAAGTGCGGAGTGACAGCCAGGATGGAGCGGACGATGAGGGATCGTCAGGCGGGGGGGCGGTTTTCCAAATCGGTTCTCGCTTCTTGAGCGGAGGGGAGCAGCCGGAACTGGTCGGCGATGATGATATCGATGATCAGTTGTCCCACGTGGAACGTGACCATCGGTAACACGCTGACACCAAGATCGAGGGCGACTTTCAGGCCGATCATGAGAGTCTTTTGGCTACCGGAAAATGCGACGGCAATCTGATCGGGGCGCGCCAGGCCGACGGTTTTCGCCAGTCGCCAGCCGACCCAGAACACCAGTAGATGGACAGCCTGCACGACGACCATCATCAGGATGAATTCCCACCAGGCGGGTGGATTACTGTTTGGGCCGAACAGCGAGAAACCCGTGTGTACGGCGCCGCTCAGGACCATATAGAGGATGCCGATTTGACAGCAGGTGGCGAGCGGCACTTTATGTCGCTGAGCGAATGCACCTACGGCGGGCAGGAGTCGGACGAGCTGGGCGGCAATCATCGGGGCGACCACGAGTTTGCCCAGCTGCACGACCACTCGACTGAATTCAAATTCGGCCGACTTCACTTGGACGCCCAGCATGAGTGCGAGCCAGAGAGGCATGAGGACGAAACAGACCAGGTTGGTGAGGATGGTCACCATGGTGGCGACCGTGTCGTTCCCACCCGCTCGCCGCGTCATCACGGTGGTAGTGGCGAGTGTGCAGGGGGTGGTAGCAGCGACCAGCAAGCCGACTGCAAGCTGGTGGCTGAGCAGCTGAGCGGCGGCCCAGGCGACGAGTGGCAGCAGTCCGTAGGTCATGACAAAAGCAAGTAACGCGGCGGTGGGGCGCCGCAGGACTCCCCAAATCGTACGTGGATCGAGTGGTAAGGCCATCAGGAATAAGACGGTAGCGACGACGAGATCGCGGAGCAGCTTCTGATCAGCGATGAATCGCAGCTGCGGTGCCGCCAGGATGCCCACGGCGAGGGTGAGCAGCAGGAGCAGCAGGAACCAGCGATCGCGCACGAATTTCCACATGGAGCGTCAAGCTTGTTCGGTTGATGGACAGAGTTGGAAGGTCAAAGGCAGCGAGGGAAGCCAGAGCACAGTTGAATCTGAGAAGTGCGGGGAACACAATGACCGCGTCGAGTGATTGCCCCGTGATCGCAGCTCGCGGTCCCATCCTGGCGTTGCTGTTCCGATTTTAGTCTTGTGAGGAAACATTTCACCATGACCAGTTCGTTTGATCGCCGACGATTTGTGCAAAAAGGGTTGGCAGCTGCCTGGGCCCTGGGAGTAGCTCGAGGCGTAGCGGCGCCGACGTCGGTGTGCGCGATCGAGCCGATCAAGCGACCGGGAGCGGCAAAGTTCAAATTCAGTCTGGCGGCCTACAGTTACCGAGATTTGTTGTCCGGCAAGAATGTGCGGATGACGATGGCTGATTTCGTACGCGAATGTGCCCGCTTGGGTCTGGATGGCACCGAACTCACCTCGTACTACTTTCCCAAAGAGCTTACGAAGGAGTATTTGCTGAGCATCAAGAAGCTCTGCTTCGAGCTGGGATTGGATGTTTCGGGAACGGCGGTGGGGAACGATTTTGGTCATCCGGATGGGGAGAAGCGGCGCCAACAGGTGGAGCTCGTCAAGCGCTGGGTGGATCATGCGGCGGTGTTAGGGGCGCCTGTAATCCGCGTTTTTGCGGGACACGCGCAGCCCGGGTCAACTCCTGCGGAGGCGCATCGATTGATGGTCGCGGGCTTGGAAGAATGTTGTGATTACGCAGGCCGGCAGGGCGTGTTTTTAGCGCTGGAGAATCATGGTGGTCCGACTGCCACTGCCGCTGGGCTGTTGGAGTTTGTGCGGGACGTGAAGAGTCCCTGGTTTGGTGTGAATGTTGATACTGGCAATTTTCATTCGTCGGACATCTATGCGGAACTGGAGCAAGTGGCGCCTTATGCCCTGAATGTGCAGGTGAAGGTGGTCGTTACGGGCCCGGACGGAAAGAAGCAGCCTAGTGACTATGCACGACTCGCCAAAATGTTCCGCGCGGTTGGTTATCGGGGCTACATTGTCTTGGAGTATGAAGAGCCCGGCGATCCGGCGGCGGAGTGTGCCAAGCAGCTGGAATCTCTACGCGCCGCCTTTGCGTGACCTGGCATGAGTGTGATGAGCGCTGGTTGTGGTTTGTGCGCGAAAACTGCTGGCCGGAAACCTTTCCAATCAAAGATTCCATCGGCTGGTATCAAATCACGAGGTGTTTGTCGGTAGAGTGACGAGGATACGGGCGGCGGCGGTGGCGGCCAGCGTGATTGTGCGATCGTCTCGTTCGACCGTGAACAGGCCCGCGGCGGGATTGCGATTGGTGATGTGTCCGATTACGCCGAGCGTTAAACCGGTATCGCCGAGGTAACGAAGAAACTCTGGGCTCTGATCAAGCACTCGAGCGATGCGGAAGGGCTGGTCGGTGGGCCATTCATCCAGCCGGCTGGCGTTCATGGCCGCGAAGGTCCCGTCGGCGCGCGGGATTGGGTCGCCGTGGGGATCACTGGCGGGATAGCCCAGAAAAGCGTCGATGCGGTCGACGAGCAGATCGCTCACCGCATGCTCCATGTTCTCCGCCTCGGCATGGACTTCGTCCCAGGAGAGCTGCAGGGTTTGGACCAGGAAGAGTTCGATGAGTCGATGTCGCCGGACGACTCGCAAGGCCAACGTCTGACCCGCCTCGGTCAATCGCACGCCTTCATAGGGCGTGTAAATTGCCAGTCCACTGTCGCTCAGCGTTTTCATCATGCTAGTGACCGTCCCCGGGAGCACTCCGAGTGCCGTGGCCAGCTGACCGGTTTGGGCCGGCCGATTCTCATGCCGCGCATCGAGTTGATAGATCGCTTTGACGTAGTTTTCGATCGTTAAACTTGGCACGAGCAGAGCCTTGAGCGGAGAGTAGACGGCGGCTTTCGCTCGGGGAGTCAGCCGTGACGTCACGGCGAATCCGGTACCGGTCGCGGAGCGAAGACAGGAAGGCTGCATTGTGAGCGTTCTTGGCGGGCAGCGAAAGACGACGGTGCGCCATTGCACGATCGCGGTAAATCGAACATCATCGATCGCATGAATCTAAATCGACGAGCTTGGGAGCGTTGTGAACGACTACTGCAGCAAAGCAGTGAGTGCGGAGTGACCTCGGTGCGCGATGAAGGCGGCAGTCGACTCATCGATTGTGGACTGTTTGCACCGGGCGGATTGGCGGCCGGTCTTGCGCTGGCTGAAATCTGTCTGGCGGATCTCGGTTCAGTCGCACTCCAGCCCAACTCCACGGAGCTGGGCGGTGGCGTAGCGGTGGCGGTACAGACGGATCATCCGCTGGCCGCTTGCATGGCGGCGCAGTATGCCGGCTGGCAGGTGGCTGGACATAAATTCTTTGCCATGGGTTCGGGACCGATGCGAGCCGCTCGGGGCACCGAGGCGATTTTCGATGAAATCGGCTGGCGAGAGACGAGTGAGGTTGCGGTTGGGGTCCTGGAAACGGCGAAACTGCCGCCCGTGGAAGTTTGTGAACGATTGGCTTCCGAGTGCCATGTTGCTCCTGACCAACTGACACTTTTGATTGCGCCCACGCGCAGCTTGGCCGGTTCGCTGCAGGTCGTGGCGCGATCGGTCGAAACGGCGCTGCACAAATTGCACACGTTACATTTTGATTTGAAGACGATCCGCGCGGGCTATGGTGTAGCTCCATTGCCTCCGCTGGCCGCTGACGATCTTGCGGCCATCGGTCGCACCAACGATGCCGTGCTCTACGGTGGTCAGGTAACTCTGTGGGTGGACTGCGAAGATGATGTGATCGACCAACTGGGCGCTCAGGTGCCAAGCGGGGTATCGCGCGATTATGGAGTGCCATTTCAGCAGATCTTCGAACGCTACGAGCGAGATTTTTATCGGATTGATCCCCTGCTCTTCAGTCCCGCTGTGGTGACGTTCGTAAATCTGCGAACTGGCCGACAGCGACGTTTCGGTCAAGTCAATCCGGACGTGCTGGCGACCTCCTTCGGCTCTTAGTCACTCCGCGCTACCATTCGCCCTCTTTCCACGGTTCCTGTTCAACCATGCGTTTCGCAGTGCTGGCATCACCCGAGAGTTGGTATTTGCAGGATCTGCGTCGAGCGGCACAGGTGGAAGATGAGTTGATAGCGTTGCCGTTTTCGACGATTGCCACGGCACTCAGTGATCGTGGTTTGTCGGTAACGAGTCGAGTGGACGAGGCGGTCTATGACTGGTCGCAGTTTGCGGCGGTGCTCGTCCGCACGATGCCACCGGGGTCGTTGGAACAAGTCATTTTTCGCATGGATGCGCTCGGGCAGTACGAACGACTGGGTGGCATTGTGGTGAATCCACCGCGATCGATTGAGGTGGCCGTCGATAAGTTTCTCACCTCGGCACGCCTGCAAGCGGCCGGTCTGGCGACACCGCGCACCATCGTCTGTCAAACCGTCGACGAGGCACTCGACGCCTTCGATCAGCTGCAGGGCGACGTGGTGATCAAGCCGTTGTTTGGCGGGGAGGGGCGTGGGATCAGTCGAGTGAATGATCCGGACATTGCGCGGCGTGTGTGTCAGCTGCTCACGCAGCTTGGTGCAGTTTTATATCTGCAAGAATTCGTCGCTCATGATGGTCATGACATCCGCATCTTGTGGATCGGTGACGATTACTTAGCGATGCGTCGACACAATCCACTGGATTGGCGGACCAATGTGAGTCGGGGCGCGGTGGCGGAAGCCTTCACACCGACAGCGGAGATGATCGAAATTGCTCGCCGCGCCGCCGAAGCCGTGGGTGCTGGAGTGGCGGGCGTGGACCTGCTCCCCGCGCGCGACGGTCGCCTGGTAACGCTCGAAGTCAACGCGGTCCCTGGTTGGAAGGCATTAGGTCGAGTGACGGGTGTTGATGTGGCGGCACTGGTGTGGCGTTACGTCCGCTCGCTGGTGCGAGATCGAGTGGCTGCCGCCACGAGCTGAGGAACGAACAATCTAGACCGCTGGCCTCCGAGGTCGGGAATGGCTGATGACGATGGATGAATCGTTGGAACAGAACGTGGGGGGGCAATTGCGAGCGGTAGCGGCGGCGCGGCCGGACCAGTTGGCGGTGGTCATGCCACTGCCGCGACGCGTTTCCGGGCGTCGACAGTATGCGCAGGTAACGTTTCGCGAATTGGATCAGGAGAGTGATCGGCTAGCGGCGGGCCTGCGAGCACTCGGGGCCACTCCCGGTACGAGGATCGTGTTGCTGGTGAAACCCAGCATCGAGTTCATTGCGCTGGTGTTCGCGATGCTGAAGGCGGGCATCGTCATCGTACTCATCGATCCCGGGATGGGGCGTCGTAATCTTCTGCGGTGTTTAGCAGAGTCTCGACCGCAGGGCTTCGTCGCGATTCCCGTGGCCCACGCGCTGCGTACGATCATGCGTCGACGGTTTCCCGAGTCCAAGATTCATGTCACGGTTGGTCGTCGCTGGTGGTGGGGTGGAGTGACGCTGGAGCAAGTTCGATTGAACGGCGCGCAAGCGCTGGCCAGTCAACCCGATTTTGCCCGAGTGCCGACGAAGGCGGACGATGCGGCAGCGATTATTTTCACCACGGGCAGCACGGGGCCTCCCAAGGGCGTGCTCTATCAGCATGGCAATTTTTCGAGACAAGTCACCGAAATCCGCGACTTCTACCAGATTCAGCCGGGCGAAGTGGACTTGCCAGGTTTTCCCCTCTTCGCACTCTTCAATGCCAACATGGGAGTGACCACGGTCATTCCCGACATGGATTTCACTCGACCCGCGCGCGCCAACCCACAGCTCATCCTCGAAGCGGCTCGCGATTGGCAGGTAACGCAGGCATTCGGCTCCCCCGCACTCTGGAATGTCGTCGGTCGCTACTGCGAGCGGACGGGGGACCGCATCGAATCGTTGCGGCGACTGTTATCGGCAGGGGCACCGGTGCCACCGCATGTGTTGGAGCGGATGCGTCGTGTGATCGCCAGCGACGGCGACGTGTACACTCCCTATGGAGCGACCGAAGCGCTGCCTGTCGCGTCCATTTCCGCTCGAGAAGTGCTCGCCGAGACTGCCGCTCGCAGTCGCACCGGTGCGGGAACTTGCGTGGGACGTCGCTTTCCGGGAATTCGCTGGCGGGTGATTGCGATCGACGATGGGCCGTTGCCGCTAATCGAGCTCACTCGCGAACTGGCAACGGGTGCCATCGGTGAACTCATGGTGCAAGGTCCCGTCGTCACTCGCCAGTATGTCACTCGCACCGACGCCAACGCCCTGCATAAAGTGATCGATGGAGAACATTTCTGGCATCGATTGGGCGACGTCGGATATCTCGACGAGCAGGATCGTTTCTGGTTTTGCGGGCGCAAGACGCAGCGTGTGATCACGGCTCGAGAGACCCTGTTCACGATCCCCTGCGAGGCGATTTTTAATGGTCACCCGCGGATTTACCGTTCCGCTCTGGTAGGCCTGGGCGCGCACGGTCAGCAGCGTCCGGTGATGATTGTTGAACCGTGGCCCGAGCATCGACCACGGTCGTCGGCGGACGAACGGAAATTGATTGCCGAGTTGTTGCAGCTAGCGGCCACTCATCCAGTCACGAGCTCGATTCACGATGTCCTCGTTCATCCTGCGATGCCGGTCGACATCCGTCACAACGCCAAAATCTTCCGCGAGCAATTAGGGCCTTGGGCGGCGAAGCGGTTGGCTCGATCCTGAGCGAGTTGGCATCGAGGGTGGCCAGGTTAGGTGCCGCGGACCTGCGTGCCCGATCACCCGTTTCAGGTCAGATGCCTGGCCG
Organism: Pirellulaceae bacterium; assembly: GCA_044235425.1. Lineage (GTDB taxonomy): Bacteria > Planctomycetota > Planctomycetia > Pirellulales > Pirellulaceae > JBJSXJ01. The sequence goes on along the minus strand of JBIIHW010000042.1, from coordinate 35,319 downwards.
TGATGCGGGGGATAAATTGGCAGTCGGTCCCGCGCATTGGTAGACTGCTGGCCAGCGGAAGTTGGTCTGATGTCCCGGACTGTTCGGGTCCTGATGTTTTGGATGGTGAGAGCGGTCATGGAAAATCGTTGGTATTGCCGAGTGCGTAATCAGCAGGTGGGTCCGCTGAATTGGCAGCAGTTGGTAGATTTGGTCCGTCGCGGCTCTGTGACCGTGCATTCGCTGGTGCGTCAGGCGGACGAGACGACGTGGATTGAAGCGGGACAGATTCCCGATTTGTTTGCGGCCACTCGTGCGACTGCACCGCCGCCCCCACCCAGCGGGCCGCTACATGCCGGTGCGCCGCCCTATCAGCCGCTGCCTGTCGGCGTGCCTGTGCCCGCTCCGGTGGGACCACCGGTGGGCACTCCGATTGGCATGCCCGTTGGTACTCCGGTTGGTACTCCGGTTGGTACTCCGGTCAACTTGGCGACTGCGGGAGAACCGGCTGGCGGGAGTGTGCCCGTTCCGCTGATCACTCCGGTGTCTCGGCCCGGTAGCACGCTGAAGCGGCCCACAGCGGCTGGGGAGAAGAATCGAGGCAAGGCGAAGACGAGCGCGCGGGAGGCGGAGTCGGTCGACGAGGATACCCCGGCAGCTAGTCGCAAACGTCGCCAACAAGCCGCTCGCCAAAAGCTGCTCCTGCTCAGTGGCGGCTTCGTGGTTATCGCGGGAATCGTAGGTGCGATTGCGTTCGTTGCCACTCGCCCCCCTGCCCCAACGACCGCGCAAGGTACGACCGCGCAAGGTACAACTGCGCAAGGTACAACTGCTCCAGAGACTATCGCTCCAGAGACGACCGTTTCGGAGACGACGGGCAGATCGACGTCTGGAACAGGTTCTACGCCCGCGGCTGCCGATCGCAGTAAAACGAGTGAGGGGGAAACGAAAGCGTCTGCCGCCGCGAGCGGTCCACCGGATGCGGCGCGACAGGCAGCGATCGAATCGCTGCTCAAGTCGATTGCTCCGTGGCGGGATGCGTCGCGGGCGACCGGCGTATCGACCAAGTCGATGCGACTGCAGGTGACCGGTATGTGGTTTGCTGGAGTGGCGGGGGCGGTAGCGGGTGGAGACGCCGGTCGTCCTCGAGCCGTATGTGCGGAGGTTCGAATTAGTTGTTTGCCGACGGCCGAGTCGGCATTTGTTTACAACAGTTGGAACTCGACGGGCAGCGATGGCAAGTCTCCATCGATTTTACTCGTGGAGTCCTCGGGCACGGTGCATTCCTTGATTCCGGTGAGTCAATGGTCTGATTCCGCTCGCAAAACGGCTCCTGTCAAATTGCAACCGGGTCAAAGCGTGGATGATTTGTTGGTCTTTACGGCACCGGCGGATGAGTCGATTGAGCATGTGCGTTTGGCGCTGAAGATGAGCAATTTAGGGCAAGGTGAGCGTTATCTAGGTTTGCAATTTCCGCGTGAATTGATCGCGGCCAGTAAGCCGCTGGAGGGTGGTTCATTGCGACCCGCCGGCGTGGGTGCAGTGGGCGGTGGTGCGTTGGCTGGTGCGGCGTCGGCCGAGGTGGAAGCGGCGAAGGGCGATGCGGCGAAGGGCGATGCCGCGCCCGGCAAGGTTTCGCAAACTGAGATGGGAAAAAGTGAAGTGGGCAAAGGTGAGATGGCTAAGGAGGGCGAAAAAGTGGCGGGGAAAGATGCTGCTGTCGGCTCGGGCGGTGCGGCTACCGCCAAACCCGCTAAGCCTGCACTTTCGCCGGATGAGGACATTAATGTCCTGAAAAAGCAGATCGAGGACTCGCTGAAAGAAAACCAAGCCGCTCGACAGAAGGATCTGCAGGAGATGCAGAAGAAGGAGCAGGAGAAGCGGGAGCGTGAGGAGCGGGAAGCGGCGGAGGCGAGTGGAAAAGCGGCTCCGAAGGCGGGCTCGGGTAAATCACCCAAAGCGGGCGTGGGTCCGACCAAAAAAGCATCCTGATTGGCTAAGCTGCATGAACACGTTAGTCACGGGCGCCAATGGTTTTTTGGGGCTCTATCTGGTGGAACAGCTGCATGCTCGCGGCGAGCGGGTGCGAGCGCTGGTACGGCAACCCTGTGCGGAATTGACGGCGCTGGGGGTGGAGGTTGTTTTGGGTGATTTGCGGGACGCCGAAGTGGTAGCGGAGGCGTGTCGTGGCATGGACGTCGTCTACCACGTGGCGGGTGTGGCGGGCATCTGGGGTGATTGGGAGCATTTTTATGGCATCAACACACGCGGCACCGAGCATGTGATTGCTGGCTGTCGTCGTCACGGGGTGGGGCGACTGGTGTACACGAGCAGTCCGAGCGTCACGTTTGATGGGTCGGATCAGTCGGGTGTGGACGAATCGGTACCTTATCCCACGCGTTGGCTCTGCCATTATTCGCACACCAAGGCGTTGGCGGAGCAGCGGGTGTTAGCGGCGAACGAGCGAGCGGGAGGACTGCGAACTTGTGCTTTGCGACCGCACCTGATTTGGGGTCCTCGAGATCGGCAGTTAATTCCGCGGCTCATTGAACGCGCGAGTCGCGGGCGACTACGGCGAGTGGGGGATGGGCGTAATCGGGTGGACACGATTTATGTGGAGAATGCGGCCACGGCGCATTGGCAAGCGGCGGAGGCTTTGGGTCGCGCTGATTCGGCGGTAGCGGGGCGGGCGTACTTTTTATCGCAGGGCGAGCCGGTGTTGTGCTGGGACTGGATCAACGAGATTTTGGAGTTAGCGGGCGAGGCGCCGGTGCGCCGTGGAATTTCTTTTCGAGCGGCCTGGGTGGTGGGAGCGGCGTGGGAGCGGTTATATGGATGGCTGGGCCGCCGCGAGGAGCCGCTGATGACGCGTTTTCTTGCTGCTCAACTGGCCAAAGACCATTTCTTTGACATCTCGGCCGCGCAGCGTGATTTCGGCTATGCGGCCACGATTTCCACGACCGAGGGACTGCGGCGTCTGTCCGCTTGCCAAGGTTGGGGGAAACGGGTAGTTTCAGACCGGAAAAACCTTCCCTAAATCTCGCCACAGCATGATCGTTCGCACTCCTCAAACCAACCTCCCTGACAATCAGCGCATCGTGATTACGGGGATCGGACTGACATCGCCCAACGGCAACACGTTGGCGGAGTACCGCGCCGCGCTGTTGGCGGGGGTCAGTGGCGTGTCGAAGTACGAAGTGCGCTACTTCGGCGAAACGCTGGCCGGTATCTGCCGCTTTGATGCACTCAAGTATCAAGCGAAACGCGACTTGCGCCGCGGCACTCGAGCGGGCAGCATCGCGATCTATGCAGCCAACGAGGCAGTTCGGGACTCGGGACTGGACTGGAATAATTTTGATCGCAGCACGGTGGGAATTTATCTGGGGATCACCGAACACGGCAACGTGGAGACGGAAAACGAGATTTACCAGATCAAGGGATACAACTACGACACCAGCATCTGGTCTCATCACCATAACCCGCGGACGGTGGCGAACAATCCGGCAGGTGAAGTGGCGTTGAACATGACGATTACGGGACCGCATTACACCCTGGGCGCCGCTTGTGCCGCGGGCAATGCCGGTCTGATCCAGGGGGCTCAAATGCTCCGTCTGGGTGACTGCGACCTGGCACTCGCCGGTGGCGTCTCCGAAAGCATCCACACGTTTGGAATCTTCGCCAGCTTCAATAGTCAAGGCGCACTCGCTCGCAATGAAGACCCGGCGAAGGCGAGTCGTCCGTTTGACGTGAAGCGGAATGGCATCGTGGTTGCCGAGGGCGGCTGTGTGTACGTCCTCGAACGCCTGGATGATGCCCGCCGTCGCGGTGCTCGAATCTATGGCGAACTCGTTGGTTACGCGATGAACACCGACGCTACAGACTTTGTGTTGCCGAATCCGGAACGGCAGGCGCAGTGCGTGGAGTTGGCGCTGCAGAGAACCGGTTTAGTGGCCGAGCAGATTGATATTGTGAGCACGCATGCGACCGGCACGGATTCCGGCGACAATCAGGAATGTGCTGCTCTACGCAACGTCTTTGGACAAAGCAGTAAAACCTACTTCAACAACACGAAAAGCTTTATCGGCCATGCCATGGGAGCTGCTGGGGCGCTCGAGTTGGCAGGGAATTTGCCGTCGTTTGACGATGGAGTTTGTCATGCGACGATCAACGTTGACGAATTGGATCCGAATTGCGAGTTGCCTGGATTGGTGTTAAATCAACCGCGAGAAATTGGACGTCCGACCTACATCCTGAATAACTCGTTCGGGATGCTGGGAATCAATTCAGTGGTTATCATCAAGAAGTTCTGATTATCATTCCTTCATTTGCCTTTTTTTTTGCCTTGAGCAGAAAACGGTTCGACCATGACACCCGCCGAGATACGTGAAGAGATAGTGGATATTCTGTCGGACATCGCGCCAGACGAGGACCTGAGCGGGCTCGTCGACGAAAAAACGTTCCGCGAACAATTGGAACTCGACAGCATGGACTTCCTCGATATCGTGATGGAATTGCGGAAGCGGCATCGCGTGCAGATTCCCGAGGAAGACTATGGTCAGCTGGCGAGTATGCACACGACGGTCACCTATTTGACGCCCAAGTTGGCCGACGCCGTGCGCAAGTGAGCTGAGACGGCTCATGTATGACACGCTTATCATTGGCGCGGGGATGTCGGGGCTAGCGGCGGGGATCCGCTTGGCCTACTACGACCAGAAGGTTTGTGTTCTGGAGCGTCACACGACGATCGGCGGACTCAATTCGTTCTATCGTTTACGCGGCCGTGATTTTGACGTTGGTCTCCATGCGATCACGAATTTCACGCCGCGCGGAGCCAAAAAGGGGCCACTCGCGCGGCTGCTGCGGCAGTTGCGTTTCAAGTGGGAAGACTTTGCCCTTTCACCGCAAGTCGGGTCGCGGATTGCTTTCCCGGGAGTGCACATTGATTTTGGCAACGAGCTGGAGTTGTTGGAATCGGAGATCGCGCGTAGTTTTCCCAGTGAGCGGGATGCATTTCGTCAATTGCTGGCGCAAATCGTCGAGTACGACGATCTGAATGAAGAGTTGTTTCAGCTTTCGGCGCGCGAGCGGCTGGCGAGTTTGTTCCGCGATCCGCTGCTGGTGGAGATGCTGTTGTGTCCGCTGATGTGGTACGGCAACGCGCGCGAGAACGATATGGACTGGGGCCAGTTCTGTATTATGTTCCGCAGCATTTACCTGGAGGGGATGGCGCGACCTTACAAGGGCGTACGACTGATCCTGAAGCGACTGGTGCGACGCTTTCGCGAGCTGGGTGGTGAATTGCGGCTGCGGAGCGGAGTGCGGCAAATCAAGACCGAAGGCGATCGAGTCGTCGGACTGGTACTGGATGACGGCGCGGAGGTGGAGGGGCGTCATGTGTTATCGTCCGCCGGCTTGGTGGAAACGATGCGTCTCTGCGACGACGTACCACCGCCCACTCAGCCTCGCCCCGGTCAGTTATCGTTCATCGAAACCATGTCGGTGCTCGACTGCCAGCCTAAAGCCTTGGGACACGATCGCACCATCGTGTTCTATAACGACTCGCCCACCTTTCATTGGCGACGACCATCGCAGGACCTGTGTGATTTACGGACGGGAGTGATTTGTTCGCCCAACAACTTTGTGTATGACCCGAGTGATGGGGAGCTGGCGGAGGGAGTGATTCGCATCACGACGATAGCGGACCACGAGCGTTGGGGGCAACTTTCACCGGAGCAGTATCAATTAGAGAAGCTCCGCTGGTTCGACCGAACGACGGCGGCCGCCTGTCAATTCATGCCGGATTTTCGCCGCCATGTGATCGAGACAGATATGTTTACCCCAAACACGATACGTCGCTTCACATGGCACGATAATGGCGCGGTGTATGGTGCGCCCGAAAAACGGTTCGATGGCACCACACATTTGAAGAATCTTTATCTGTGTGGGACGGATCAAGGTTTTGTGGGGATTATTGGTTCGATTGTGAGTGGGATCAGCATGGCGAATCGCCACTGTTTGAGTTCCTCGGGTAGTAATTAATTGCGAGCGGTTGTGTCTCGCTAACGAAGAGCATCATGCCGAAAGATTTTCTCAAAGGCGCGCAAGAGAGCTACGATGTTGTGGTCATCGGCAGCGGATTGGCTGGACTCACCGCCGCCAACATTCTCGGCCGCGCCGGATATTCCGTTCTGCTCGTGGAACAACACTACAAACTGGGAGGCATGGCGACCTGGTTCAAACGACCGGGCGGTCATATTTTCGATGTCTCGTTGCACGGCTTCCCCCAGGGGATGGTGAAGAGCTGCCGTCGCTACTGGAGTCCGGAGATTGCTGATTCCATTGTGCCGCTCCGACACATTCGGTTCGACAATCCCATGTTTTCGCTCACAACTACCTACAACCGCGAGGATTTCACTCGCCTGCTCGTCGAACGTTTTCAGATTGCTCCCGAGAAAGTGCAGCAGTTCTTCGATACCGCGCGAGGGATGAATTTTTATGACGATCAGTCGCAGACGACAGGTCAGTTGTTCGAGCGGTTTTTTCCGGGTCGTGAAGACGTCGTGCGACTGCTGATGGAACCGATCGTCTACGCCAACGGCTCGACACTCGAAGATCCAGCCATCACCTACGGAATCGTGTTTTCAAATTTCATGTCCAAGGGCGTCTATACGTTCGAAGGTGGTACCGATCGACTGATCGAACTCATGGAACAAGACTTGATTCGCAGCGGAGTCGATGTGCGCATCAAGTGTGACGCGGAGCGGATTCTGACTGAGCGTGGGCGAGTGACTGGGATCGTGGTGAACGGTCGGGAGATTCGTTGTCGAGCGATCGTGTCGAACGCCAACCTGCGACAAACGATCTTTCAGCTGATCGGTGAAGAGAAGTTCGATCGCGACTTCATCGACGCGGCTCGAGCTGTCCGCTTGAACAATTCCAGTACTCAAGTTTATATCGCGCTGAAGGCAGACGAGCGTGTTGAAGAGTCGACCGGTGATCTGCTCTTCAGTTCCACCGCGGCTCATTTCCGCACCGATCTGCTCCTTAGCCGCGACATCACCAGTCGCACCTATTCCTTCTATTATCCACGGACTCGACCACAGGGGCGTCCGCGCTGCTTGATCGTGTCGAGCACCAATGCGCATTACAAGGATTGGGCCGATTTGTCTCCTGAGGATTATGAGGCCAGTAAACAGCAACTCATCGATACCACACTGGACCATCTCGACCGTTATGTCCCGAATGTGCGGGAGCGGATCGATCATGTGGAGGCGAGCACTCCACGCACCTTCGCTCACTACACGAAACATGCACTCGGCGCCAGTTTTGGCACGAAGTTTGAGGGGTTGGCGGTGAGTCGCGGATTACCGCAGCAGATCGCTGGTTTGTATCATGCGGGGAGTGTTGGCATTATTATGTCGGGCTGGTTGGGCGCGATTAATTATGGAGTGATCGTGGCCAATGATGTTGATTCCATGTTGTTAAAGAGTGCAGCCCGATGAGTGTTCAGAGGGAGATCCCGGCGGAAATACTGGCGGCCATTCCGCATCGGCCACCGATGTTGTTGGTGGATGAAATCGTCGCGCGGGGTGAGAGTCGCATTCATTGTCGACGCACGTTTCGGCCGGACGAGTACTTTGTGCAGGGGCATTATCCCGGTCTGCCGATTGTCCCAGGAGTGATCCTGATTGAGGCGGGAATGCAAGCGGGAGCGATCTATCTATCGCAGCTCGTGGCTGGCAAAGAGGGCGTACCGGTTGCGGCTCGCATCAATGATGTGAAATTCAAACGCTTAGTCCGACCTGGTGATACGGTTGACATCGAAGCGGAACTTACCGATCGCTTGGCGGACGCGTTTTTTCTGACGGTTAAGCTGCAGGTCGACGGCAAGTTGGCCGCGCGTTTCGACTGCTCCGTCACGCTGGCTGCGTTGCCCGCGGCCGAACCATCGCGACCGGAGAACTAACCGATGAGTGATTTCCTGCAATTAGCTGGTAAGTCGTATCTGGTGTTTGGTGTGGCGAACAAGAAGAGCGTGGCGTATGCGGTCGCCAGCCAGTTGGTAGAGGCAGGTGCGACGGTCACTTATGTGGTGCGTTCCGCTGCGCGTCGCGATAGTCTCGCCAAGACTTTGCCCCAGGCCGAGATACATATTTGTGATGTGGAATTCCCCGAGCAGATCGCGGCGCTGCGAGATGAATTGACGGGGCGGGGACATCGTTTTCACGGCATGCTGCATTCGATTGCGTTCGCGGATTATTCGGATGGGATGAAGCCGTTTCATGAAACGACCAAAGGTCAGTTTCTTCGAGCGGTCGATATTTCCTGCTATTCACTTATCGCGCTCTCCAATGCGCTACAAGGAATTCTGGAACCTGACGCATCGATCGTCACGGTCTCGATTTCTACGACGAAGATGGCGAGTGAAAATTATGGGTATATGGCTCCGATCAAAGCGGCACTCGATTCATCCTTAGCATTTCTTGCCAAGTCTTTTAGTCGCTTTTCCAGAATACGTTTTAATGCCATCGGACCGGGGCTTTTGAAGACCTCGGCGTCGGCTGGTATTCCTGGTTACGTCGATTCCTATCTGTTCGCGGAGAAAGTGATTCCACGGGGCCAAGCGGTACAAACCAGTGAAGCGGCGAGCGTAGCAGTATTTCTGCTCAGCCCACGCTCCGCGGGTATCAACGCTCAAACCCTGGTCGTCGACGCCGGCATGTCGATCAACTACTTCGATGCTGACGTAGTCCAGCGGGCGATGCGAGAATAGGCGTTTTCGTCGAGCGATTGCAGCGGAAACGTGCTGGATATCGCCTCAGCGAGAAGAGCCGTAGAGAAGATTAGCGGGACCATTGCAGCTGCAGTGAACCGGCAATCCCGGGGGAGATCGATAACTGGTCGATGCGATCTCGCGAAAAGCTTTGGCCCTGAAAAATCTGGCGGTTATAGACATAAGCTGCTGCCACGTTGCAGCTCCAGCCCTTCACCAGTTGCCGTTCCAGGCCGAGGGACAGTCGCTGGTCGAAGAGATAGAGACGCAGTCGATCGTCACTGCGGTCAGCCAGAAAAAATGTTTCGGTAACCGCGCGATAGCTGGCGTAAACGCTCCAGCGATCATTCAGTGATTGGCGTGCCAGCACTTGAGCGTTGGTCAGTGGTGTGTAGTTGATGGAGAGTGAACGACCGGGAGTAGGTTGATAGTCAATGGAAAATGGAATACCCAAATTCGCGGTGAACTCATCGGACGGTCGCCAAACATAAGCGATACCCGGAACTGGAAAGATGATTTGACCGGTGGGCGAGTAGAACAAACTCAGGTTCCAGGCATTCCGGTCACCGTGTGGCAAGGTCAAGAATCCGAGCATCGAGACGGTCATGTCACGGATGGCCGCGAACGGCTGATCACTGGGTGAGCCGACGCGCAGCATGGCGCCCGCTTTCTTGCCGTCTGAGAACTCGCGCAAATGCATCACTCCAAATTCGATGTCCCAGATTTGATCGGGTAATGCCATTGCAGAGTCAGGAAGCACAGCCCCAGTGCCAATCTCCAGTCGCTGGATACTGCCTAAACCGAGCCAGATACCGTCTTCGTGAATGCGCAGCGGAAACGCCACATTGATTTCTTCGCTGGTTTGGGTGTAGTTCTTGTCCTGACCTTTGACTTTCTGGGTTGGCATCCAGACGAGCTGTGCGGTGAAGGGTGAACGATTGCCGCTGGCCCCAGGACCACCACTGCTGGTATTCATATTCCGCGGTGGTTGCGCCAAGGGAAGCGGGATATCATTGTCGTGCGGCACAGGAGACGTTGGTGACAGATCCTGGTCTCGGAACCAGTCGTCTTGGCTGGCCGGAATGGACTCCGTCAGTGGGGGATCATCGAGTGCTACCGGTGACTGAGCAAGGATGACTGATGAGATCAAACACCAGGATGCGAGGGTAGTCAGGAACGTCGTCAGGCACAGAAGGGAACGCAGCGATCGGGGTGCATGGAGCGGATTTCGCCCGCTTGCCTTGGATCGTAGTAGGACGAGGCTGCTAACGCTGTGCGAGATCGTTGACACCAATAAATCCCCCTATCGGGCGGACTCTAGAATGAATGCGTCCGGGAGGCAAGTCGAATATCGCCATGATTTTGGGGTGAGATGATCCACAAAAATTCCTGCTGCCGCTACGTGGTCAAAACCAGTAATGGCCCGTCATTGATTTTGCTCGGTTACCATGGCCCGAGTGTTGGTGTATTCTAGACTAGACCTGGGCTGACGGCTGGACTCTTCTTTTCGTGGATCACTCGTGGCAAACGCAATCAAATTCTCCGATCTCATTGAGACGATTGCGGCCTATGGTTGGGTGCCGGAAGAGGAATGGAATGGATTGATCGAGCAAGCGTCGGTTGATAGTCAGCGACTGACGGACTTGCTTGTGGAGCGAGGTTACCTGACCGCCTTTCAGCAAACCGCATTGTTGGCTGGCCGAGCGGATTCGCTGCGGATCGGAAACTACGATCTGCTCGACCGACTCGGAGCAGGTGGTATGGGCACGGTCTATCGAGCTCGTCATCGACGCATGAAACGGATCGTGGCGCTGAAAGTGCTCGCCGCTAACCTTTCACGTGATCCGCTTTTCGTCAAGCGTTTTCAGCGCGAGGTGGAAACGCTGGCCTGTCTCGGTCATCCGAATATTGTCATGGCGTATGACGCGGATGAGGCGCCCGAGGGTCATTTCCTGGTAATGGAGTTTGTGCAGGGAAACGACTTGGCGGGATTGGTGAAGAGTCAAGGTTCATTGTCGGTGGCACAGGCGGTGGAATGCATTCGTCAAGCCGCGGTTGGTTTAGCGTATGCCCATTCGCGCGACATTATTCATCGTGACATCAAGCCACATAACTTGTTGCTCGATCGTAGCGGCATGCTCAAGATTGCCGATTTAGGACTTGCGCGACTAAATCATGATGGCGATAGTGCCCATGCGGTAACGGCACCTGGTGGAGTGTTTGGCACAGCCGATTACATGAGTCCGGAGCAGGCCGTCGATTCGACGGTGGTGGACCACCGAGCAGACATTTATAGTTTGGGCTGTACGTTGCATTTTCTGCTTGCGGGTCGCCCGCCCTACGAAGGGCCGAACATCATGGCGATCCTGCTCAAACATCGGGATGCGCCAATTCCCAGCCTGACGGCCGTCCAGGGTACTATCCCCGCGGAATTGCAAAGCCTGTTTCAGCACATGATGGCGAAGCGTCCGGATGAACGTCCTGCTTCTATGGAAGAGGTGGCAACTCGTTTACGAGAGATCGGGTTGACTCTGCGCGGAGAGTCAGTCGATTTTCTCGATGGAACTGAGAACAGTCCGGCCGGTCTGGAGATCACAGCAGAGTTGGCGGCGAGTGACCTACCGGGCCAACATCGAAGCGACGAACCGCAGGCGGTCACCATGGCGTTTTGCCAAACGACTCAGGTGGCCGGAATTGCCGGAGCCCAGGACAGGTCGCCACCGAGTTTGGAGGGTTTACGGGCACTGGTGGTAGAGCCTTCTCGATCGCTCGCCACCATCGTTTCCAAGTATCTCGGCAACCTCAAAATGGAAACGTCGCAGGCGGTGGCGACGGGCCAGGAGGCATTAGAGTGGCTCAAGTCGAACTCGGTGAGTGTCGTGATTGCCGCGCTGCACTTGTCTGACATGACGGGTCGAGAGCTGGCCACCGCGTTACGGCGGCAGTTTTCTCAGCGTGAACCCGCGTTTCTGTTACTGACGAGCGAGCGGGTTGGAGTGTCTCCAGCAGGGCCATCACCCAGTCCAACCGGGGCGGCGTCAGACCGTATCCAGACGCTGCAAAAACCGTTTTCGTTGGAGCAATTGCGCGAGGCGTTACAGATGGCGCTGCGTGAGCGGGCGCCACTGGTGCGGCGGCAAGTGGATCGCGGTCGACTGCAGGTGCTGCTGGTGGACGACAGCACCACCGCTCGACTGCACGTACGCCGCATTCTGGAAGGGCTAGGGTTCAAGCGGATTACAGAAGTCGCTGACGGTGCCTATGGGATCGTCGAAGCCACTCGACAACCCTACGACCTGATCATCAGCGACTACAACATGCCACTGATGAATGGGTTGGCAATGGTCAGTTATTTTAAAAATAATCCGGTGACTGCTCCCATTCCCATCCTCATGGTCACCACCGAAACAAGCCCGGAAATCCTGGATCCTCTGCGAAAATTAGGAGTTGTGGAGATCGTCGAGAAGGCCTTTCCGCCCGCAGTGGTCGCTCCCCTCTTGGACACAATTTTTTGACTTTAACAATGAAGGAACTAAGTAAGGGTTATCGAATCGGCTGACCTTAACACCGCTCCACCCTCTAGCAGGATCCGCTCGACATCATGTCCAACGACGAAATCCTGCGCGAGTTTTTGCTGGAGACCCATGAAAATCTGGCGCTGCTGGATGCAGATCTTTTGCGGCTGGAGCAACAGCCGACCGATGCCGCCACACTCGCCCAAGCTTTTCGCACGCTGCACAGCGTGAAGGGAACGGCCGGTTTCATGGGCCTGGACAAGTTGCAGGCGATCTCGCATTCGGCGGAAAGTCTGCTCGCTAAGCTCCGCTCGGGAACACTTCTCTTCAACCGTCCGATCGCTACCGCGCTGCTCAAGGTCGTGGATGCCATTCGCGAAATCCTTGCCCAGCTCGAAGTGGACGGCACCGAGGGTTCCGGTGAGTACGCAGCGATCTCGGCCGAGGTCGATTTGCTACAGACCGGTCAGGCACCTGATCCGAACCGAACTGAACCTGACCTTGATGTGGCGGGTGCCATAACCGCCTTGGATCCGCATCGCACCAGGACTTCGATTGGCGAGTTGACTTTACCTTTCCTGCCTCCGATCACTCCGGCCGCCCCCAGTCACGAGACGATCGCCTACGAACGGCCCGAGCGTAGCGTTAAGCATGACGAGTTAGCGACGGCCAAAGCAGCGGTGGAACCTGCCGGCGTTCATCCCACGAGCGTTCATCCCACGAGCGTTCATCCCACGAGCGATCATCCCACGAGCGATCATCCCACGAGCGATCATCCCACGAGCGATCATCCCACTGATGCCCCTCCCACTAGCGCCGTACCTGCCAGCGTTCTTCCCACGAGCGCCGCGCTGGCTTCGACTGTCGCCGACACGAGTATTCGAGTGGATGTGGATTTGGTCGATCAGCTGATGACGCTGGTCGGCGAACTGGTGCTCGCCCGCAATCACATTTTGCAGGTAAGTGCGGGGATGGAGCACGACGGGCTGACGAATGCCGTGCAACGACTCAGCCGTTTGACCACGGATTTGCAGTCGAGTGTGATGAAAACGCGCATGCAACCGATCGCGAATGTGCTGAATAAATTCCCGCGCATCGTTCGTGACTTGTCGCTGGCGGTAGGCAAGAAGGTGCAGTTTGACGTGGGTGGGCATGACACCGAACTGGATCGCTCACTGCTTGAAGCGATTCGGGATCCGCTCACCCATATGATTCGAAACGCGATTGATCATGGTATCGAAGATCCTGCAACTCGGATTGCGGCGGGCAAATCGGCTGAAGGCCATTTGCAGCTTCGCGCTCACCATGAAGGTGGCAAGGTAGTGATCGAGATTCAGGATGATGGCCGGGGAGTGAATATTGAGCGGGTGCGCGAGAAAGCGCTTAGTCAAGGGTTGATAACGGCCGAAGTCGCCGCGCGGATGAATCACAATGAGTTGCTCAAGCTGATCTTTTTGCCGGGATTTTCCACGACGGACAAGGTGACGCAGTTTTCTGGTCGCGGCGTGGGCATGGATGTGGTTCGAACCAATATCGAACGGATTGGTGGTACGGTTGATATTGAAAGTCAACTGGGGCAAGGCACCACGGTGCGAACGAAGATTCCACTGACACTGGCCATCATCCCCGCGCTGGTGATTCATCATGGTGGGGAGCGCTATGCGATTCCTCAAGTCAATTTGCTGGAACTGGTGCGACTTTCTCCGGATCAGGTGCGAATGTCCGTCAGTCGAATTCAGGAGACACCTGTTTATCGGCTGCGAGGTTCGCTGTTACCGCTGCTGTTTTTAGATGAGCAGTTACAAGAGGGCTCATCCCGCACGGTCGACAGGGATTGGAACATCGTGATCGTGCAAGCGGACGATCGTCCCTTCGGCATCGTCGTCGATTCCATTCGCGATACGGAGGAAATTGTTGTCAAGCCGCTGCAAAAACAAGTGAAGGCTTTAGCTCCGTTTGCCGGAGCAACCATCATGGGTGATGGTCGAGTCGCATTGGTGCTGGATGTCATGGCTTTGGCGCAGCGAGCGGGTGTGTTGTCGCGCGATGTGATGCGCGCCAGGAGTCGATCGGAGGAGAATGATGAAGCGGCAGTGCAAGTTGATGCACCACCGCTATTGATCTGTGAAACACGACGCGGCGATCGCGTGGCGCTCGTCCTGCAGCAAGTGGCTCGATTGGAAAAATTTCAGGTTCGCGATTTGGAGCGGATGGGAGAGCGACTGGTCGTGCAGTATCGCGACGCGATCCTGCCGCTCGTCGATGTCTCCAGTGAAGTTGCTGGTGAACCGCCACTTGATGTCAGCCAATCAACGGCTGAGATCCCGGTGATTGTGTTTGCGGCGGGATCGCAGCCCGTCGGCCTGATCGTCGGGCAGATCGTCGATATCGTGGCAGAAGCACAGGGTACTTGTTTGCCCTCCTCCCGTCCCGGAGTGCTGTACAGTGCGGTGATTATGGGACGAGTGACCGAGTTCCTCGATGCCATCGAATTGGTTCAATCGAGTCTCAATCGGTCGCTATCGCGTGGTCGCATGAATCCGTTACTTCAGCCACCATCTCTAAAGTCGAGCGGCCTGACATGAACGACACTCGACAATTCTGCACATTTTTTCTTGGTGATCAGTACTTTGGGATCGACGTCCTGCAAGTGCGAGAAATCGTGCGTCCGCAGCCCATCACGGTTGTGCCTTTAACCCCGCCAGCGATTCGGGGCCTGATCAATCTGCGAGGTCAAATTGTTACTGCCATCGACACTCGCCTGCGCCTGAACTTAGATCCACGACCGACAACTCTTACCGCGCCACAGGCCGAGCAGCTCAATGTGGTTGTCAATACGGAAGAGGGTTCAATGAGTTTGTTGGTGGATGAGATTGGCGACGTGTTGACGTTGGCCGAAGAGGACTTTGAACCACCGCCGCGCACGATGTCTGCCACCGCTCGAGAAATGATTCTAGGAACCTACAAGCTCTCAGACCGTTTGCTGATTATTCTCGACGTGGAGCGAATTGCGAGGATTCCCGTGCCGTCGCAGTGAAACCAGACCACGACGACCTCGATATCGAATTCACGATCGACCACCTTGCCAGTCACTTTTTAGGACTCGAAGATCATGGCCAAGAAACCTGCCGCTCGAACCGCCAAACAACCCGCCACTCGTTCCACGCGCACGTCTCGTTCCACGCGCACGTCTGGTACTACAACTGGACGACCCGCCGTCACTCGAAACGCCAGCACTCGAGGCAATCGCACTCGAGGCACTGGCAGTGGCACCGCTGCCGCTGGGCTGGTAGCACCTGGAGCGAATGGATCAGCGACGACGGAACCGCTTTGGAAATCCCTGGCGGCACAAACGCTTGATCGCGTACAGGTCAACATCATGATGGCCAACACGGATTTTGAAATCATCTATGTGAATCCGATGGCGATGGAGACACTGAAGCAGCTGGACGCTCCGATTCGTCGCATCTTCAACGTCGATGTCACTCAGCTGGTCGGCATGTCGATTCACCGTTTTCATCGCGATCCAGCGCATGTGGAACGGATTTTAAAGTCGGCGACGGCATTGCCTCACAATACGGAGTTCAGCTTTGGTGAAGTGACGCTGCAGACTCGCATTAACAGTGTGAAGAACGAGCAGGGAGAGGTGGTCGCGTATGTGGTGGCCTGGGAGGATGCGACGTATCGGCGTCGCCTGGAGTTGGATTATGCTGGTCAAATTGATGCCATTCAAAGAACACAGGCGGTCATTGAATTTGACTTGGATGGAACGATCACCCATGCCAACGACATTTTCCTGAATCTGATGGGCTATCGGCTGGACGAGATCAAGGGTCAACATCACCGGATGTTTGTGGATCCCAGCGAGGTACAAACTGCCGAATACCGCCAGATGTGGCTTGACTTGGCTTCCGGAAAAACGCGTGAAGGTCAGTTCAAGCGGCGGACAAAGAGTGGTCAGGAGGTCTGGATTCGGGGTTCGTATTTCCCGATCCTCGATAAAGGACGACCGTTCAAAGTGGTCAAGTATGCGGAAGATAACTCGGTGAAGCGGCAGGTGGAACTATCGCTGGGTTCGATGGCTCAGACCCTGGCTGGAGCAGCTCACGAACTGACATCTGTCAGCCAGCAGATGGCGGCCAATTCGGAGGAGACGGCGGCGCAGGCGAGTGTGGCATCCGCAGCGGCCGAGCAGGTTAGTCGTAATGTGGAGACGGTAGCCAGTGCGTCGGAGGAGATGGGAGCGAGTATTCGTGAGATCTCCAAGAATGCCAGCGAAGCGGCTCGTGTAGCAACGTCGGCCGTGAAGGTGGCCGAGCGCACCAACTCAACGGTCTCGAAGTTGGGTGAGAGTAGCGCCGAAATTGGTAACGTGATCAAAGTGATCACGTCCATCGCTCAGCAAACGAATTTGTTGGCGTTGAATGCGACGATTGAGGCGGCGCGAGCTGGTGCGGCTGGGATGGGATTTGCAGTGGTGGCAAACGAGGTGAAGGAACTCGCCAAACAAACAGCGAAAGCGACGGAAGACATCGGTCGTAAGATTGATGCGATTCAAGCGGATACGAAAGAGGCAGTGGACGCGATCGGTCAAATCGGCGAGATTATTAATCACATCAACGAGATTCAAAGTTCGATTGCGAGTGCGGTGGAACAGCAGACGGCGACGACGTCGGAGATTTCACGAAGCGTGAACGAAGCAGCTTTGGGCAGTCGCGAAATTGCTTCCAACGTTACGGGTGTGGCCCAGGCGGCGCGTGGCACCGCCGAAGCTGCGGCGAATACGCGCGGGTCGGCTGACGAGCTTTCCCATTTGGCACACGAAATGCAAAATCTATTGGCGAAGTTCAAGAACTGATCGATTGAGACCTGAGGGGAAATTGACTGCGATGCAGGCGTTGGTAATCGATGATTCGCGTGCCGTCCGCATGCTGATTGGGAAAATCCTGCGTGATCAGGGTTTCACGGTGATCGAAGCGGGGCATGGGCAAGCGGGACTGGAGCAATTGCAGGCGCATGCCGATGTATCACTCGTCCTTGTCGATTGGAACATGCCCGTCATGGACGGTCTGGAGTTTATCCAGAGAGTGCGTCAGATTCGAACCTGGGATCATGTTCAGATTGTCATGGTGACCACGGAAACCGAGAGTGAACAGGTACAGCGAGCACTGTCGGCGGGCGCAAATGAATATGTGATGAAGCCCTTCACTCCGGAGGTGCTGGTAGCGAAATTAGCGCTGCTAGGTGTGTACGAGGATTAAGGAAGTCCGCGGGATGGAAAAGATGCGAGTGTTAATCGCCGACGATTCGGTCGTCGTGCGACGCGTCGTCACGGAGGAACTTGGTGCTCAACCGGACATCGAGGTGGTAGGAAGTGCGTCCAATGGTCGCAGCGCACTAGAAAAACTTGCACAGCTATCCCCCGATCTGATCATCCTGGACATTGAAATGCCGGAGATGGATGGTTTAACGGCGTTGCCGCTGATGCGCAAATCGCATCCGCATGTCCCGGTGGTGATGTTCAGTTCGCGCACCATTGATGGGGCTGCCGCGACCATTGAGGCGCTGGCGCGTGGTGCGGCCGATTTTTTTGCGAAGCCGCAAAGTCTGGGCGGCTTAGAAGCCTCTCGCCAAATCATTCGCAACGAATTGATTCCGGCACTTCGAGCTCTGCATGGCCAGCGCCAACGCCTGCAAAGCCGAATAAGCAGCGCTGGAAAACCGACGAACTCGGTTACCGCCACTTCTCCAAATTCCAGGGCACCCTTGGCGACATCTAGAAAAATCTCGGATACTTGGACCCCAAGCGGAAGCGGGCTGGGGACGGCATCCCGCAGCGAGTCGGTACAACGGGTGGATTTGGTCGTCATTGCTGCCTCGACGGGCGGGCCCAATGCGCTGGTAGAGATTTTTGGAGGCCTGCCCGCACAATTCCCCGTACCGCTGCTGATCGTACAGCACATGCCGCCCATGTTTACGCAAATGCTCGCTGAACGACTCACCAAGACCTCCAAGATACCCACGACCGAAGCGAAGTCGGGAGCGCAATTGGAGCCGGGACGAGCGTGGATTGCGCCGGGTGATTATCACATGGTGGTGGGGCGTGAAGCGGGCCGCTGGCAACTGAACGTGAATCAGGAGCCGCCCGAGAATGCCTGTCGACCAGCCGCCGATCCGCTCCTGCGATCCATCAGCCGCAGTCATGGAAAACATACGTTGGCGGTGATTCTGACGGGCATGGGCCAGGACGGTTTGCGCGGCTGCGAGTCGCTGCGATCAGTGGGTGGTCAAATCATTGTGCAAGATGAAGGGAGCAGTGTGGTCTGGGGGATGCCGGGATATGTCGCCAAAGCAGGTCTGGCGGATCGAGTGATTCCGTTGCCATTAATCGCCACGGAAATTGTGCGGCGAGTGAGGCATGAGCGTGGTTGAATCAACGATCACTCCGGCAGATTTCCAATTTGTGGCCCACTTAGTCCACCAGCAATGTGGATTGGTACTGGAAGCCGGCAAAGAGTATCTCGTACGGACCCGACTAGCGCCTGTGGCCGCTCGTCACGGCTTACCCAATCTCCGTGAATTGCTGCAGCGATTACGGGAAATACCGTCTCAGCAAACGAATCGACATCCACTGGTCGTGGCAATCGTCGAGGCGTTGGTGACGACGGAGACTTCGTTTTTTCGCGATCTTCATCCCTTCGAAACGCTGCGGAAAACGGTACTTCCCGCACTCATCGAGCGACGTCAACCGCAGCAAACGCTCAACATCTGGTGTGCGGCAAGCTCCAGCGGCCAAGAACCCTATTCGCTGGCGATCCTGCTCCATGAACACTTTCCTGAGCTAGCGACGTGGCGAGTGAACTTTTTAGCTACGGATGTGTCACAGGAGATGCTATCGCGTGCCCAATCAGCACGCTATTCACAAATCGAAGTCAACCGAGGGCTGCCTACCAGCCTCTTACTCAAATGGTTTCGTCAGGAGGGCACGTCGTGGCAGTTGCAATCACCGGTTCGCGATTCCGTGCGGTTTCTAGCTCTGAATTTGCAGCGGCCTTGGTTCCCCATGCCTAAATGGGATTTGATTTTAATGAGAAATGTGATGATTTATTTCGATGGTTTGGCCAAAAGTTCCATTCTCAATCGATTATCTCGTGTCCTGCACCCCGATGGCTATTTGATTCTCGGCGCCACAGAGACTACGTTGAACCTCTCTGATTCATTTGAACGTATTGAATCGCTGAAAACCGGATTCCATCAACTTCGGGCAGCTAATTCCTCGAAACCTCATCTATTAGGATCGATCCCGTGACTGCCCCGAACCCTGACGCCCAGTTGCCGACTAGTGATAGATCGATTCCCGAGCCAGTCTTTCAGGCCTTCGCGAGCAGTGCTGAAACAACCTTTCGGGAACTGGTTGAACTGGAGACCACGGTGGTGCCAGTCACCCTGGCAACTCCGGACGATCTCGATTCCGTCATCCAAGACCACGGGACGCCATCGGATCGAGATCGAGTGCTGATTCGGGCGGTACTGGAACTGCAGCAGCCGACCGCTGGCTTACTGAACCTCGTCGCGACGACACGCACCTTGCGACTGCTCGCACAGCACTATTTGCCGCCTGAAAGTACGATCAGCGAAGAGATTCTCGAAGATATTGCGGCTGAATTTGCCAACGTGATCGCTGGTCAGGCCAAAACGGCGCTCAAAGGAACCGCGTTTCATTTTCAGTTGAGCACTCCAACGGCCCAGATGAATTCTGATCGTGCTCAGATCTGGAAAGATTTGATGAGCGAGTTCACTGTCGCCTCTGCCACAGCTACCCCAGCGACCATTTCAGCCTTGCTGGTGCAAAGCGAGCTAGGAAGTTTTCTTCTGACCATACGGCTCACTCCTTGCGAGCAGTAAGCCATAGCGAACGGATGGCCGTGGTCGGCAGTGGCAGGTTAAAGGCTGCTGTACGTCGCTGTTCACTCGGTTGACTCACGACTCCCACGATTCGTATCGGTTGGCTGACCGCTGCGGTGATGGCAGCAGGATCGGCCTTCATCATGAGTTTGACGGTTTTCGCCGAATCACCTTTTTCCTCGCTCTTCGCCGCGTCGACAGTGACTCCCGGCGGTAAGCCCTCGACGCGTACCTCAATCACCTGATTGAACCCATTTCGTCGCTCAATCGTTACGGGGATTTCGAGCGGCTTGGCGGTAGTTACCGTAAAGCTGTCCGCGGCCACCGTGAGGGCAAAGTCGGGGAGCGCTTCGCTAATCGTTAAGCGGTAGACATAGCGCGGTCCACCTTGGCCGTGTACATCACGAATGACAACTCGATAGTCTCCGTCCTCTGCTGCTGCCCACGTCAGTTCCAGATCGCGCTGATTATTGGAGTCATCCAATTCAGCCACGACCTTGCCACTCGCATCGACCACTACGAGATAGGGGTCCAAGCCATAACCGAGCGCGCGAGACTCCACGCGCGCTGTGACGCGCTGGCCCTTTTTCAGCGCTAGCTGGAACGCATCATGATCACGCGGTGCGGTCAGACGACCGGTGACTGTAACTCCCAGGGGCACCGTTTGTGGCTTGGTGAGCGAGCAGTCAGCGGCCGCATTGAGGACAGGAGTGTCGACCCAGGGAATCACGAAAGATCCGGCGACCGCGTCATGTGCGACCGTGATCGGCGCCAATTCAGCGGCCGGCATCGCGGCTTGACTTGCTTCAGCGGGCACGGGTGGAGCGGGAAGCTTCAACGTCCCCTCCGTGATATTCCAGCCGCCAAGCTGCAACTCCACTGGTTGATTACGACTAAGCGCCAGCGGCCAACTATATTCCACAAAGGGACCGGTCGTGAGAGTCAAGCGATAAACATAAGTCTCTGCGTTCGCGTAGGCGATCGACGAATTCGGCTCGGATGGAAAGGCAAATAGTCGCACGAGGTACCAACCCTCGCGCGGTGCCGTCAGTGCGATGCGGGGATCGAGACCCGTTTCATCGTCCACTTGTTCCAGCACATGCGCCTCGATTTTTCGAGCGGACGGATCGGCGGGTTTGGCTGCATCCGCGGCCTCTGGTGGCCCGCTGAGCCGTGCAACTTGCAGCACGCAATCCATCGGTGACCCCAATCGCCCGTGACCATCTAGGGCGGCGACCAGTAATTGACCGGCTTTCAAGTAGATCGCGAAGGAGTCGACATCGCCCGCTTTCGCGAGCTTGCCGTTAATTGTCACCGAATCTTTCAAAACCTGGGGCTTCGATGCGGTCTCATTCGGTTCCACCTCTTCCACTTCAGGCAAGGCACCGACGATGAAAGGCTTGGGTGCCGTCGCGCCTTCGTCGTCATACAACCGGAACCAGTAGACACCCACCGGAGCATCTGCGGCGGCAGCAATTTTTAATTTGCCTTTGTCGGCTTCACATGTCACGGTGATACCTGGTCGGTCGACCCAGATCTTACTGGGCCACTGCGTCAACTCACCCATCGCCGTCACGTTTGCCGTTTGACCACGACTCACTCCCGCCGGATAGAGTGTGGTGAGTTTTGGGGGGGCCGCTTGCAGGGCAGAACCAGTCAGCATGCACAACAACGCGCCGCGAACCAACAATAGCTTGCTAAACAACAATAGCTTGCTAACCAACAAACGGCGATTCGTGGCGGACCGCTGATCCTGTGGGGCGCGGAAGATTTTGATTGGCATCGCTCAATCCTTAAACATGAACTCAGGTGTATTGATGAGCGCCCACATCAGATCCTCGGTCGCGCGGCGACGAGTGACATCTTTTTCGGCGAAAACCTTGCGGCCAACTTCGAACTCCTCGGCGACCGGATGGCGGCCGTAGACGAGCAGGTAGAGGTAATCGATGATTTGATCTGGAGTTTTATCACTGGCTGCCAACAGCGCCGCTCGACCACCCTCTGCAATCACCTTCTGATGGAGTTGTGGTGCATTCATCAGATGGAGGGTTTGTGTGACGGTCGCTTCCGGTGTGCGTTCACACGGTGGATCCTGGTTTGGATTGGGGCGTCCGAAGGTGTCTAAAAACACCGAACCGACGCGAGTCGTCCAGATCTGATTGGCCCGGGAGTCGGCTGGCATGGCGGCAAAGGTTTCTCCCGCACCGGTGATGTCAGCTAAGGCATCCAGGATCACTTCCGCTCGCAACCGGGTGCGATAGTGACGTGAGTAGTTTCGCGTATCCGCCGTGTTTCGCTCGTTGGCCAACGAGCTCAGGGCGTAGACCTGCGAGGTAGTGATGGTGCGCAGTAGTTTTTTAATGTCGTACTTCTGGCGTCTGAATTCATCGGCGAGGGCGTTCAATAGAGGTGGATTACTGGCGGGATTCGTCGCTCGCAGATCATCGACTGGCTCGACCAAGCCGCGACCCATGACGTCGGCCCATACTCGGTTCACCATGACTTGAGCAAAGAATGGATTGGCATCCGCGGTGATCCAATCGGCCAGTGCTTGGCGGGGATCATCGAGGTCTACGATGCTGCTGGCCGTGGCATTTGCCGCACCCGTTGCAGGTGTGACCAGAGCCTCCGGTGATTTCATCGGAGCACTGCTGTTGGCGGCGCTGGTGAGAGTGAAGAGAGGACGTGGCTCCAGCACCTTCTGGGTGATCGGATGTTTCACTTGTCCTGTCTTCGCCGTGATAATCATCTCTTCGCCACCCGAGATGGGCGGTGACAAGCCAGTTCCCTTGTGTCCAACGCGAGCGAAGAACGCGGCGAAGCTGTAAAAGTCATCCTGTCCCCAGATTTCAAATGGATGATGATGGCATTTGGCACATTCCAGACGGATGCCCAGGAACAACTGACTGACGATGGTGGTCAATTCATCGGGCTCGCGCCGATCACGAAATAGAGTGGCGGCACCGTTACGCCACGTGCTGCCCTGAGCGGTGACGAGTTCACGAACGAATTGATCGTACGGTTTGTTGCGGCGAAAACTGTCGCGAATCCATTGGTCGTAATTGAGCACTGCCTTGATACCGACTCGATAGGGATTCGGCCGCAATAAATCGGCCCACTTACCCGCCCAGTGATCGGCATATTCAGGTCGATCCAGTAGTTCGTCGACCACTCGATTACGCTTATTTGGATTTTGATCGGCGAGGAACGCCTGGACTTCCTCGGGGGTTGGTAAGCGGCCGATGAGATCTAAATGCACGCGTCGTAAGAATCTCGCATCGTCGGTGACTGCTGAGGGTACGATTCCCAAACTTTTCAGTTTTTTCCAAACCAGTTCGTCGATGAAATTCGCACGTGGCAGCTGCTCGTAAACCTGAGGTGGTACCTCACCTGGCAGCGGAATGGCCACTCCGCAAGTGGCGATGACATTCATGTAGCGCGCCATGATGGTCGCTTCACCCGGAATCGGACTGGCCTTCATCAACCCGTTTTTATCGACCGCCACTACTCCACTTTCATTAGATTGATATTGCGTGAGGGCTGTGACGTTACGGGTCGAGCCGTCGGAGTAGTGGGCGGTGACTTCCAGTTGGGCTTGTTCATTCGGCTTCAAGAACAACTCGGTAGGTTTCACCGTCACGCGTTGTAGTTGAGGTTCTTGGGGAGTTGCGCGAGGCAGTCCTGTCGCAATCCAGCGCTTCAGCATCTGATAATCGGGACCCGCTGGTTCAATGCGAACGCCACCGCCATGTGGCAACTGCCCCGTAGCTTTCTGTAATAGCAGACTTCGTTCAGGAGCCGCTGGAAACACGCGTCTTCCGCGAGCATTTTTGCTCAACGCGTCATAGTCGAAGTCGGAATCAAAGCCGAGCAGCGACAGTTGGAAACCGTTCTGTCCGCGTGCTTTGCCGTGACAAGGACCGGAATTGCAACCACGGGATGACAGAATCGGCTGAATGTCCAGCTCGAAGCTCACCGGAGCTTCCTCTGCCCAACTTACCGTGGGACAGGCAGCGCAGAGGCTGGCCATCAGCAGGCCGAGCAGCAACCTGCTCAGGAGACGGCGCCCGAGGCAGACCTTAAAGAATGAACTTGCAGGATCAAAATCCCATTCAGCTGGTTGCGCCCAGCGAAAGCGTACAGCGGAACTGGAGGCGGCAGTCAGGTAGGCGGTGTTCATAGGTGGGACGGAACGGAGAGAGGTGGGGTCATACTTCCGAGATCGACATTGTAATTGGATTACGATGAGGAAACAGCAGTAGAAAGAGCAACGGCGGGTTCGATGGCGGCGAGACCGAACGTCTGTGCGACCGCGTGATTGGTGATTCGACCTTGATGAATGTTGATTGCCGAGGCGAGCGGGCCGCGAGCCTGCGCGGCGGCGGCTAGTCCCTGATTGGCTAGCCGAGCGATCCAGGGAAGGGTGACGTTGCACAAGGCGAAGGTGCTGGTACGCCCCACCGCTCCGGGCATGTTCGTCACACAGTAATGCACCACATCCTGTTCGATATAGGTCGGATTGCCATGTGTGGTGGGCCGACTGGTCTCAAAACAACCTCCTTGATCAATGGCGACATCAATCACCACACTGCCTGGCTTCATCCATTTCAAATCATCTCGACTGACAAGTCGCGGAGCGCGCGCACCTGGAATCAACACTCCACCAATCACCAGATCAGCTCGTGCCAGTTGCTCGCGAATGGTGTGGCGATCACTAAATAAACAGTTGACGTTGGCGGGCATGATATCATCCAGATACCGCAGGCGCTCCATGTTGACATCGAGGATGCTGACGTCCGCTTTAAATCCGGCTGCCACCTTGGCAGCATTGGCTCCGACGACTCCACCGCCCAGGATGGTGACGTGAGCCGGTGGCACGCCGGGCACGCCTGCCAGCAAGATGCCACGACCCATCTGCGGTTTCTCCAAATACTTCGCGCCCTCCTGAATGCTCATCCGTCCCGCCACTTCACTCATCGGCTTGAGTAGCGGCAGAGCCCCTCCTTCGTCGCGCAAGGTTTCGTAGGCCAGGAATGTGGCACCGCTGGCCAGCAAACTTTCGGTCAAGCGTCGATCAGCGGCCAGATGCAGATAGGTGAACATGATCTGCCCGGGGCGAATCAGAGCCCACTCGGGCTCCAGTGGTTCCTTCACTTTGACAATCAGATCGGCAGCGGCAAAGAGATCCGCTGCCGACGCCACTAACTCCGCTCCGGAGAGTTCATAGTCTTGATCGGTGATGCCCGAGCCCAAACCGGCACCACGTTCGACGACTATGCGATGTCCAGCTCGGGTGAGTTCGTCGACGCCCACGGGCAACATGGAAACACGATACTCGTCGCGCTTGGTCTCCTTCGGTACTCCGATGATCATCTGGTCGCTCCTGGGTTGGAATATTGTTTGGGGACCAACGCTACGTGGCGCCACCGCTGCTACCCGTGGACTGATCTGATATGGTAACGTGCTCGATAGGGAATGTGAGGCGTCTAGCGGAGGAGAGCGAGCGAATGATCGTAGATCGGTTGGACAAGCGCGGTTGTTATGGCGGTTTGCCGGAGCGTTGGCAGCGGGCGCTGGAGTTTCTCGCGGATCCCGCCACGGCGCAGTTGCCGATTGGTCGGCATGACCTCGATGGTGACAATCTGTTCGCGTTGATCCAGGAATATGACACTCGGCCAGCCGATGTATGTCGCTGGGAGGCTCATCGACGATATGTCGATGTCCAGTATGTCGCCGCGGGTTGCGAGCGAATTGGGATTGCGGCGCTGGAGACCATGACGGTGGACATGGAGTACGACGAGCAGCGCGACGTGGGTTTCTTTCAGGGTACGGGCGATTGGTTGACGTTGTCCGCTGGCAGCTTTGCGATTTTTTTGCCCCACGATGTCCATCGCCCCTGTGTGCAAGTTGCGGACGCCGGTACCGCGGGAACTGAGCTCACCACGGCTGCCGCGGGTGGAGACAAACCAGCTAGCGTTCAGCGCGTGCGTAAGATCGTCGTCAAAGCGGCGCTTGCCGAGTAATCCTGTTTTCTCGCGCCAGTTTTTTTGAACAAAAAAACTATGTACTGCATTGCTTGACAAAAATCGCGCGAGTCGCACAATACCGCTCTTCCGTGGTGCATGTCGGTCTTATCTGATCGAGCCTGTTCGCGAAAAAGTCTTGTCTGCAGTGAATCATTGGGGGACGGTGCCGGAGGGAACCACAGCCGGCGATTGTTTAACGCAACGCGGTTCGGAGGTCTCCCCCATTCTTTTTTGAGTCATCGTCGAGCGATGGATGTTCGACGATGACTTTTTTGTTTGGTTGAGCGTTCGAGAACTTGATGGTTGACGGTTATGGCGAACTGCTTGATTGCTTGCGGTTCAAATCAAGGCGATCGTAATCGCTGGCTGAACGCCGCAGTCGAGCAGTTAGATGCAGCCAGCGGCACGCGCGTGATCCGTCACAGTCCCTGGCTGGAAACTCCAGCCGTTGGTCGGCTGCCGCGCTCCACGCCGGCCGCTATCGCTGCTGCTACTACTAACACAGCTACTACCGCAGCTACGACTACCGCAGCTGCTGCTGCCGGGGCTCCTGCTGCTGCGGGATCTACTGCTGATCATGATCTGCAGCATCCGCAAAACGCTGAGCGTTCGGCCAAGGCTGTTGTCGCGCAATCGGCGGTACAGAAAGCCGCTGACTACCTGAATGGAGCGATTCTGGTCAACACGACGCTGACACCGCTGGAACTGCTCCATGTGACTCAGCAGATCGAAGCGCGACTGGGACGTGCGGGACTAAGGGAGCGTGAGCGGTGGGGCGCGCGGACGATCGATCTCGATCTACTGCTCTATGATGATCAGGTGATTCTGATCGAGCCGGCGGAGCTTTGTGAGTTGACCAAGCGGCGGTCGGTGGAGCCGCAAGTTGGGCTGCCGATGGCGCGCCTGGAGATTCCTCATCCACGTGTGTGCTATCGCCGTTTTGTGTTGGATCCGGCTTGTGCGGTGGCGGGCGATTGGCAACATCCCCTCGTCCCATTCACGTTGCAGCAGCTTCGGCAGCGACTCAAGCAGAGCCCTACGATCATGGCGATTACCAGTGCTGATGTTTGTGGTGCGGCGAGAACGCCTGATGTCGAGAGGATCGTACGGCAGGCGGCCGACGAGTTGTCGGTGAGGTGGCGGAGTTTGCCGAATGGACTGTATTTGCTGCAGGCGGCAACGTCACCGCAGGAGAGGAGCTGTTTTGAACCGAGTGCCATTCCTCCGGCCGCTCAGTTACTGGTGATCCTCGCGGACCTGCCGCTGCAAATGACGGCTCAACCGGCAGCGCTTAGTGGGCAGAGTGGTGAGAGCGGGAACCATGCGGCTCAATTCAACGAGCCAGCCGGGTTTGGGCCAGCGATTCCGCGGATCTATGTATCCATGCGGGATCCAGGCTGGGTTCTGCGCGAGGTGACGGCGGCCTGGACGGCGATGCAGTCAGAAGGATAACTTTTGCCTGCGGTCGAGCTCTGCGGCGCTTCTCGTACCGGCTGGAATGTGATATCAACCGGAGACAACATTGAGGTGCAGTTTGGATCCAGACATTCCCGAACACGATTCGTCGGTACTTGTCATTACGACGGGTGCGGAAATGCGCGCTTGGATGCAGGCGCAGCGAGCGGCGGGGCGCCGCGTGGGATTAGTGCCCACGATGGGAGCGCTGCATGAGGGGCATGCGAGTTTGCTGCGAGCAGCTCGTCAGGAATGCGACGTTGTGGTGGTCACGATCTTTGTGAATCCTACTCAGTTTGGTCCCCAGGAAGATTTTCAGCGCTATCCGCGGACGCTTGCTACCGACTTGGCGCTGTTCGCTGCTGTTGGTGGTGGAGTGGCGTTTGTGCCGACGGCCAGTGAAATGTATCCAGCAGGGTACTCGACGTTTGTCGAACCGCCGCAAGTCGCACAGCCGCTTGAGGGGAAACATCGGCCGGGGCATTTTCGCGGTGTGGCGACGGTAGTTCTAAAGCTGTTTCTGCTCGCGCCCGCCGATATTGCCTACTTCGGACAGAAGGATTATCAGCAGACGCGAGTGGTCTGTGACATGGTGCGAGACTTAAATGTGCCGCTGGAGATCAAGGTTTGTCCAACGATCCGCGAGGTAGATGGTTTAGCGATGAGTTCGCGCAATCGTTATCTGTCGGCTGATGATCGAGTGCGGGCCTTGAGCATCTACCGTGGGATGCAGGCGGCGCGCGAGTTGTTTCATGCTGGCGAACGACGAGGAGCGGTGCTGCGTGGGCGCATCGTGGCGGAGCTTCATGAGAGTCGCATTCAGGAAATCGACTACATCGCCGTCGCTCATCCCGAAACATTAGCCGAGCCGGAAATGGTGGAGCGTCATTTTCTGATTTTGGTTGCCGCGCGACTTGGTAGCACTCGGCTGATCGACAATCTGCCACTCGAATTTGGCGACTCGGTGAAGCCAGGATGGAATTTGCAAAGCCGTGAAGCGGCGACTCAATCGTCGTCATAACACCCGGAGTGAGCAGTCGTGCTGGACGAAGTTTTTCGCTTACCGCATGAGATTTTCGGCGTACCATTTTTTGGAATCGGCTGGGTGCTGCTGCTCTGGGCAATCATCGCCGGAGTGCTGCTGACGATCATGATTCGTCGTCACGGCTGGAGCCAAGAGGTGACGAGTTTACTGCCGATGCTCGTGATCGGAGCCCTGGCCATCGTGTTTCTGATGCCTCGGCTGGAGCAGCCTGCACATGGCGATGTGGCAGCGGGCATGCCGCTGCGCGGATATGGGTTGATGGTGACGTTGGGTGTGATTGCCGGTGGCCTGCTGGCCGCTCGACAGGCGCGGGAGAACGGCGTCGATCCCGAGGAAGTGTTCGGCTTGGCGTTCTATTGTTTTGTAGGTGGCATCATTGGGGCGCGCACGTTTTATGTCATTCAGTATCGAGAGGAATATTTTCATGGTGCCTGGACGGAATGGTTACCGCGAGTGCTGAATTTCACTGAAGGTGGGCTGGTCGTTTACGGCTCGCTCCTTGGGGCTCTGCCCGCTTGCTACTACTATGTGCGCAAACATCGGTTGCCGATCGCCGCGATGGCTGATTTGGTGGCTCCCAGTTTTATGGTCGGGCTGGCGATTGGTCGCATTGGTTGTTATCTGCACGGTTGTTGTTTTGCTGGATTGTGTCCACACGATTCCTTGACGGTGCATTTTCCCATCGATTCGCCTCCCTACCAGCATCAACTGGCACGGGGCCAGCTGCATGGTTTCACTTTAAAGGTGGACGAATCGGCGGGGCGAGTGGTGATTCATGAGGTGGCACCGGGCGGGGCGGCTGATCGGGCGGGACTGCGGGCGGGCGACATCGTCAAGCAGATGAACGGACGACCCGTTCCACCGCTGGCCACAACGATGTTTTTTTCCCCGGTGTTGCTCGTACAAACGGACCGCTCGCCGGGAGTCACGGTAGAACTGGACGAGTTGCCGGCGCGTAGCGGACCGACGGTACCCGTGCAGATTTTCAGTTCTCTGCATGCCGCCGCGCTGGCCCTGCTGCTCTGGAGTTGGTTTCCGTTTCGTCGGCGCGATGGCGAGGTTTTCACGCTTCTCTTGACGCTCTACCCACTGGGACGGATCTTGGAGGAAATCATTCGGGACGACGAACCGGGTCGACTCCAAACCTCCCTGACCATCTCACAATGGGTAAGTTTGGTCGTTTTCTTGGTGGCCGTGGCGCTGTGGACACTGCTCTGGCGACGCCCGCAGGGCACGATTTGGCCAAAAACATCTTGAATGGTGGAACTTTTGGCGGGCGCTGGCATCTAACGAGCAAAAGGAATCAGGCCGGCGTGAATACCGACGTTGCACTGATCGAGGCCACGTTGCGGGGCGACCAACACGCCTTCGGGCAACTCGTGCGCGCTCACCAGAACCGCATCTTCGGATTTGTGAGTCATTACATCGGAGACCATCAGGAGGCGGAAGATGTTGTCCAGGAGACGTTCATCCAAGCCTTCCGCAACTTGGCAACATTTCGACAGGCCAGTTCCTTTCACACGTGGATTTATCGTATCGCGCATAACCTCTCCGCCAGGCGTCGCCAACAACGTGCCCGCCGACCAAGAACTCAGCTGCCATCCCATGATTCGATCGGCATGCTGGATCGATCGGAGACCGGTGAACAGCGACTGAGCCGACAGGAACGAGCGGTGCAGGTGCAGGCGGCACTGGCGGAAATGAATGAGGAATATCGGACCATCCTGATATTACGCGAGATGCAGGACTGCGATTACGACACCATCGCTGAGATTCTGGCGATACCGGTGGGAACGGTGCGAAGTCGCTTGCATCGAGCTCGGTTAGAGCTGCGCGAGCGGCTGCAACCGCTGCTGGTCGAAGCAGGCAGGGAGCAATCATGAAGTTGAATGTTTCGGATGAACTCATCAGTGCTTATTTAGACGGTGAGCTGAATGAGTCGCAGCGGGCGATGGTCGAGTCGGCCTTGGCGTCGGACGACAACCTGCGCCAAGTAGTTCGCGAATTACAACTGATGCGAGAAGATTTGCGCAGCTTGCCCAGCCCTCAGTTAGATGATGAGTTTGTGCAGCGAGTGTTGCAGCGAACGTTGACTCAGCAGTCCCGCCAGCTTGTGCGGTGGCGCTGGGCGTTCGTGGGAGCGACTACGGTTGCCGCGTCGCTGCTCCTCATGCTCGCCTGGGGCAATCTTCCGCAGAGGCCGCAGCAAGTGGCGATTGATCGGGGACGCTGGATCGCGACCGATGCGAACAGGCAAGATTCTGAGACGATAGGAAGTCAGGTGAGACCACGGGCGTCAGAGGATGAAAAACAGTGGGAAGCGGCCACGTCCGGCAGGCGGGCGGGAAATTCTCCTTCACCATCCGCAGCAGTGTTGAACAGCGCGGAATGGTCGGCAGCGGATAAGAAGGTGGTGCCCGATGAGGTGAGTGTGGGGGCGGCAGAGAAGGCGACAGAGAGGGCGAACTCGGCAGCGCTGCGAGCATCGAAAAAGGAATTACGCCAGTCGGACTCGAGTGCCAATGGGACGATCAACCGAAGCGCAGCGGCGTCAGCACCGAGTGCGGCGGATGGCGGTGAGCGAGCGGCTGCACCAGGTAGCGCGGGCGGACCAGGTACTGCGAGCGGACCAGGTACTGCGAGCGGACTAGGTAGTGCGAGCGGAGCAGCAGGCTTGGGCGGTGGATTCGGAGGCGGCAGGCCAGGTTCCAAGTTGCCGGCCAGCAGCCACCGTGTGCTGCCGAATCCCGGACTGGCGGCAGGCGCGGCAGCGAAGTCGGCAGCGTTCGATCGAGCGCTGGAACCCGAGAAGCCGCTCGTCATTCAAATTGTCGTCGCGGAGAAAGACTGGCCGCGCTATGTCGAAACGGTCGTCGCGCATTTTGCACCTCCCGCTGATTCGGCCGCTCAGCGAGATGCTCAGCGAGATCAAAAGGCGCGGGAGTTAGATCGCAAGCGAGTACCGGAATCGCGATCGGAATCGGCTGTGGAATCCTCGTCTTTAACGGTTGAGCAGCCGCGGGGTGAACGCTGGTTTCGGCTGCGGACGGACAATCCACAGCGGTTAGCCAATGAGTTAACGGAGTTGATTCCGGACGTACAGGTTGCCGTTTCGCAGATTGAGGCGCCTCGTTCGGTGGCAGATTCAAGTCCGATGGAAGCGATGAAGCAGACTTTTCTGCCACGGGGGCGGGAGAGCCGCAAGAGTCAAGATGAGAGCGTGGAGCGAGTAGCTGGCAAGCAGCCAGCAGAGTTCGCGAAAGCTTCGAGTGCGGCGGGTGTGGAGAGCGTGATTTTGGTGATTCGAGCGGGGGTGATTCCCGCGGAAGTGGCTCCATCGGCACGCCCGTGATGACAAGTTTTCCCCAGAGTGCCCGCGGTGTTGTCCGGCGGCAAATCGCTATTTCTGCATAGCTTGCCGCAATTCGGCCGCTGCTACTTGCTGTCACGGGAGCAGCTGTTAACTTGCGACACTCGATTTGGCGATCACGCAGTTGCAAGGGACTCAGTTTCATGGATCAGCAAGAAGCGGTGAGCTCGGTGGGGACGACGTTGGACACAGCCGAGGTGCAGGTGGCGTCGCAGCCGTTTGTGGGACAGTGGCAGCGATTGGTCAGTTCCACCAACTGGGAGAAGGGTCGAATCATTCAGTTATGGCGAGTCGCCTTGATCGATTCGGGCGCGCCGGCATCGCAGTACGCCGATGAGGTATGGAGCGGTTTGGTGGGCGGTGTCACTCCGCAGCATGTGGGACGACTGCGTCGAGTCTTTCAGCGGTTTGGTGAGGCTCAGGAAAAGTATGCCGGTTTGTACTGGAGTCACTTTCAAGCGGCGATTGATTGGGATGACGCGGAGATGTGGCTGGAGGGTGCGCGGCAGAGTCGCTGGTCGGTGTCTCAGATGCGCGGGCAGCGTGCCGAGACGCTAGGTATTCTCGTGGCAGAGCAAGAGGAGCAGACGGTGGCTGCGGGGAGTGTCGGCCACGATCCGCTTACGCCTGATGAAGATTACATTGCTGAGCCGGAGAGCGCGGATAACGATCCGTCACCGCGCCAGCATCAGTTTGATCGCGAGGGTTCGACGGGACCGCGTGCCGAGGGTCCTGATTTTGGGGACGAGTCGGCGGGGAATGAGAGAATGCAGACGGCGTATGGGGCCGTGGATGGTGGGGCAGAGGGAGATTTGAGTCGGTCGGCTGCTGTGGCACTTCGGCCCTTTGCCGAACTACCGGCACTGCCAGCGGATTTGGCGGAGGCGGTCGAGCTGCTGAAGATCGCTCTGCTACGTCATAAGACCGATGGTTGGCGCGATGTTCCCTGCGATGATCTGCTCGCCACGCTCGATGCACTCAAATTGCTCGCGGTCGCACCGCAGTAAAGTGACTCCGGACTGCCAGCGTCGACAATGGCAGGACAATCGTTCGACAGTGTGACGGCCGCAGCCAGCGCATTCAGATGTAGTACATTTCATCGCGACTGGTGGGGGATTGTTTCAGCAAGTCGGCGAAGGTGATCCCATCGAGTTGCTCGCGGTGAGCGGCGTTCGCGGTCGCCCAGGCTTCGACCAGGGCCTGCGAGGCGAGTGATGGGCGAGCCACGTTGCTGCGAGTTTCGCGGGTGTGGCCTTCGATTAGGTCGACGAGTGCTCCGAGCGAAATTTTTTGCGGCGGATGTAATAGTCGATAGCCGCCCGCGGCACCACGCGTGCTGGCGACCCAGCCTGCGTTCTTGAGCTGCAACAGGATCTGCACCAGAAACGGCAAGGGAATGCCGTGCTCGTCGGCAATCGTTCGCACTCGCACCACTTCGCCCGTTTGGTAGAAACGGGCAAGTTCGAGCAGTGCGAGGCAAGCATATTCGATTTTGGCCGATAGGTTCACGATTAGATTCTCGGATCGAGTGCCGATATGGTTGGCGAACCCTGCTCGGAATCGCTGCTGGAATGTAGGCCACACTCCGTTTTTTGAAAGCCACTCCAGCGCCCCGCGCGTTCATCTTCACCGAAGAGTACAGCGCGAGTGCAGGGCCAGCAGCCGATGCTGGGATATCCTTGGTCGTGGAGTGGGTTGTAGGGAATGTCGTGCTGCGTGATCAGATTCCACACATCCTTCTTTGTCCAGTTCGCCAGCGGACTCACTTTCACCAAGTTGAATTTTTTGTCCCAGCCGACGATCGCCGCACGCGCTCGATCGGGACTTTGATCGCGACGAATCGCACTCGCCCAAGCTCGTTTGCCAATCACCGCTTGAGTGAGTACGGAGAGTTTCCGATCGGCGCAGCATTGATCGGGATTCTTGAGGTAAACCGGTCCACCATGTTGAGCTTCGTATTGTTCGACGGAGAGCGAGTGGCGGCGTAATTCGACTTGGATCCCGTACCGCGCCTGGACTCGCTCGCGAAGCTCCAGTGTCTCCCGAAACTGATAGCCGGTATCGAGATTGAAAATATGAGTTTGTGGGGCGATCTCTGCCAGCATGTGGATCAGCACCATGCCTTCGGGGCCGAACGCGGTAGCCATCGTGAACCCCTCCCCAAATCGCTCCACCGCCCAAGCGAGAATCGCTTGCGGACTAGCCGTCTCGAATTCGGCCGAACGGGCGTCAAGTTCCTGGCGGAGCTCCGGGGTAAGTGTCCATTCGGGGGCGGCCGAGTGGCGGTGGGTTGGGTCGCTGGTTGGCACGTTGTTCGTCGGTAAGGTGTTTTCGGGGCGTGGAAGCTGCAATCGGACCAATCTAGATAATCTTTATCAGCAAAGTCAAGTATCGACTTTAATCGTTTTAATCGGCTCAAACATAAAACGCCCGCCCGGGGCCGGCTCGCGACCGATGCTCAGGGCTGGCTCCCGACCGATGCGCCTCGCCTAGCTCCCGACCGACCTTGCGTCGGTCGAAGCGATGACTTCCGCGGTTACCTGGATTTTTATTCGCGACGCGACGGCTGGTAACCGAGGAAGTCGTTGCTCCGACTGGCACGGGGCCAGTCGAGAGCGGCTTTTTCGCGAAGAGACGGCTGGTAACCGAGGAAGTCGTTGCTCCGACTGGCACAGGGCCAGTCGAGAGCGGCTTTTTCGCGACGCGACGGCTGGTAACCGAGGAAGTCGTTGCTCCGACTGGCACGGGGCCAGTCGAGGGCGGCTTTTTCGTGACGCAACGGCTGGTAACCGAGGAAGTCGTTGCTCCGACTGGCACAGGGCCAGTCGAGAGCTGATCCCGACCTCTGCGAAGAGGCTGCTCCCGACCGACCCTGCGTCGGTCGAAGCGATGACTTCCGCGGTTACCTGGATTTTTATTCGCGACGCGACGGCTGGTAACCGAGGAAGTCGTTGCTCCGACTGGCACGGGGCCAGTCGAGAGCCGCACCCGACCGCTGCGGAAGAGCTGCCCCTGACCTCTGCGAAGAGGCTGCTCCCGACCGACCTTGCGTCGGTCGAAGCGATGACTTCCGCGGTTACCTGGATTTTTATTCGCGACGCGACGGCTGGTAACCAAGGAAGTCGTTGCTCCGACTGGCACGGGGCCAGTCGAGAGCTACTCGCGACCGCTGCGAAAGGGGCTCTGCTCATTACCTCTACGAAAGAGCTGCCCCTGACCTCTGCGAAGAGGCTACTCCCGACCGACCCTGC
>JBIIHW010000073.1:0-14630 GCA_044235425.1 Pirellulaceae bacterium | reverse complement strand
TGCCGTGGGCTGGTATGTGGCTGCCCCTCCGGGGCGTTGGACAGGCGAGTTAGAAGAGAGTTTCGTCGACCAATCGTCCTGAACGGCGGAGCCGTGGCATTCGATAGCCAGGCGTGTAAACGCCTGGATCGTGCGCCCAATAAAACCTCCGGAATCGCGGAGCGATGGCATTGGCTACCCACGGCATCGCCGACCCACGGCGGTGCCGTGGGCTGGTATATGGCTGCCCCTCCGGGGCGTTGGGCATGTGCGCAACGGCGCCATCCGTTTGACGCTCAATGTGGTTGCGAACTCATCGCATATCGCGAGGTGAATATGGCCTTCGGCCAAACTCGGATGGGGATATTCCAGCGGTCCTTGGGCGATGCCCAAGGCTACGGTGTGCCTTGGCCGTTGGCCAAGGGATAGAGCCGTGCGACATGTCGGTCAGCTCTCCCGTCGGTCAGCTCTCCCGTCGGTCACCTCTCCGAGGTGACTAGCGCCTTGAGAAGGTATCACCCGCTTCACGCTCAACGGCTCGGAGAGCCGTGCGACATGTCGGTCAGCTCTCCCGTCGGTCAGCTCTCCGAGGTGACTAGCGCCTTGAGAAGGTATCACCCGCTTCACGCTCAACGGCTCGGAGAGCCGTGCGACATGTCGGTCAGCTCTCCCGTCGGTCAGCTCTCCGAGCTGACTAGCGCCTTGAGAAGGTATCACCCGCTTCACGCTGAACGGCTCGGAGAGCCGTGCGACATGTCGGTCAGCTCTCCGAGCTGACATGCCCACAAGATAAACGTTGCCACAAGCTTCACGCTCAACGGCTCGGAAAGGGCCGCCTTCGCCCAGCCCCGCTCCGCGAGCGATTTGCGATGCCCGTCGCGGTGCTCTCTGGGGTGCTCTGGTTTGGGGAATGGTGCCTTCTGTGGTGCTATACAGTTCGCCGGATATTGTCACGAAATGTCATGTTTTGCATCGTACACAGGGCGTGGTGGCGGGGGGAGCTTCGGCCTGCGGGGCCGACGTTTGTCTCGACACGGGCGGGAGTTAGGGCGTCAAAGAGAGACGCCGCTTGGCGTTAGCGCTGGCCGCGTAAGCAGTTACGCGGTGCTCTGGAAAAATATCCCCGACAGGATTTGAACCTGTAACCTTCGGCTTCGGAGGCCGACGCTCTATCCAGTTGAGCTACGGGGACTCAAGGACCTCAATCCTACCAAGCCGGCTAACGACTGAAAAGAACTCGCGGCGGATGGTTAGTGATCGGTGGTTAGCTCAAAGCTAATTGCCGGCTCATCCGGCTTGAGTCGCCAGGAACTTGGCCCCCCGCGAATCATTCTCTCCCCAAAAAAATTGGAACCAATGCCATCGCTCCGCGATTCCGGAGGTTTTATCGGGCGAGAGTTCCAGGCGTTTACACGCCTGGCTAACAAATGCCACGGCTCCGCCGTTCTGGAAGATTGGTCGATGAATATCTCCCATGGAGTTGCTCGAAATACCGACAGAAGCTGAGAACACCTGAGCCCTTTGGTTCGATCCGGCAGACTCCCTCGCTGGCGCGTCGTGCTAATGTTTATTGGATCCGACAGACTCCCTCGCTGGTACGTCGGGCTGGTGTTTATTGGTTGAGCCTAGTTACCGCTCGGAGCTTCGCGGCGGTAGAGGGGGCCTTTGATTTTGATCGGATTGATGTCTAGATGCAGATTCACCATCGTGTAGTCGTCGCCACCGAAAGCGCCCGTTTCCCAGCCGTGCGTGTCTTCCGCTCGCCAAAAACGAAATTCAAAACCGTCCGTTTCACTCGCCAACGCCGCGGCACCATCGAATGCCAAACCCACCGCCTCATCATGCCGGTTGTCGAGTAACTTGCACATCAAATCATGGACCGCCATGTTTCCCAAAATATCATTTGAAAAAACCTTCTGGCGAAATCGTGGTTCGAAATCGGGTGACTGCGGATCGACCTTACGATCCGCTTGCTTCTCGGGCGATGGTGTTATCTGCAAGGTTCTCAGTTGCAACTCATCGCCACGGTCCAGATAACTTAGCCGCACGTTCCGCACGTTGAATCCGCTCTCTTTGTCCGTCGACTTCGCTTCCGATAAATCCAACAACAATACACCTCGATACCCGATCACTCGACCGACATCTCCTTTCACCACCAGTGCCGTGTCTTCGTCGATCCCCAGTCCATAGTCGATCCCTTGTGACTTCATCGCCACCAAAGCGCGAGCGAACCGGCCGCGAACCAGGCAGTGCTGATCCACAAACCAGTCGCTGTCGAGAAATCCAAAGCCGTAATCGATTTCACGGCCGAGCTTGACGCCGTTGAGTAACGTGTTCAAAACCGACGGCGCGCTGCGAAACATAATTCGACTCATCACTGCCGCCCCGGCACTCGTCCCCGCTACCACTCCACCTTTGCGATAGACCGACCACACGGCACTCAACAGTGGAGTGTTACGTCCATCTTCCTCCACCAGCACTCGCCGTAACTTACCTTGATCGCCACCCACAAAGAACACGCCCGTCGCCTGCCCGACACTCTCCACTAACTGTTCATCTCGCACCGCCTCTTGATACTCCACGTTAAATCCACGTAGAGCCACCGGCACCACAAAGGCATCCGCTCCAGCTTCGTTGAGCACTCGAACAACATCCTCACCATCCTGTACTGGCATGCCACTGGCCGTCGGAAAGACCGCGATGCGACTGCGTTCACCACCCGCTAAATCGACAATCGTCGACCAGATCACTCGATTATCAAATCGCTCGGAACCACCCATGATCACCAGCGACCCACGACGCTCCGCTCGCTCTTCCACCCCCACTGGCAGCTCCGCCGCTGCCACTTGACTCCAGCCCCCGTGATCGATCGATCGCTGCACCGCGAAGGGAGTTGGCGGGAGAAACCACTGAGCACCAACGAGCAGCAGGGCTGCGCCGGACAGCAAAATCAAACGCCAAGTCGTCGTGGATGACGACTGCGAGCGCGATTGACCTCGGCCGGCGCGGCGGAACATGGATGGATGACGATGGGGCTGAACCACGGCTACCCCGAATGAGCACGAATGGACACCAATGGGCACGAATTATCCAGGTTACGGATGGGCGAGATTGTAACACGGACCATCGCCAGGCACCGCTGGATAATGAAAGACGTCTCACCACGGCCGGCCCGGCAGATACGATAGAGCACGGATTTCGATTCTTAATGGGCGACGCTGCTACAGCCCGAGCTGATCGGAAATCGTGGTCATGGCGTCAATGACAAACTGTATATGCTCGTCCAGATCGACACCCAAATCGGCGGCACCACGATCGATATCGTCACGACTGAC
This sequence comes from Pirellulaceae bacterium, assembly GCA_044235425.1. Lineage (GTDB taxonomy): Bacteria > Planctomycetota > Planctomycetia > Pirellulales > Pirellulaceae > JBJSXJ01. The sequence continues at coordinate 11,316 of JBIIHW010000073.1, read as the reverse complement.
CGACGCCGCGAAGTTTTTCACTTTTAGTTTTTTGCGGACACTCGAGGGCTGCAGGCCGCGCAGTCCTTCGGGGCGCAGGCGAGCGACCGCCGTAATGAAGCCACTTAGCTCGTCGCAGGCATAGAGGGTCTTATCAAGAGCCGAGAGGCGTGGGCAGTCGGTGAGATAATCCGCATGTGACTTGATCGCGTAGATCACTTCTGGGGAGTATCCGCGTTCAGCCAGAATTGCGGCCCCTTGCAGCGGATGATCGGGCGGATTCGGCCAACGTTCATAATCGAAATCATGGAGCAGGCCGACAACTCCCCAGACCTCTTCGTCCGCGCCCGCTTTTCGAGCATAGGCTCGCATGGCAACTTCAACGGCCAGCATGTGCCGTCGTAAACTTTCGCTCTGCGTATACTCGCAAACTAACTGCCAAGCGGCCTCGCGATCCATCGCAGTGTTTCCCCTTCCTTCGACGTGTTATCAACTGACCGGCGTCGGATTAAGCGGTAACCAAGCGCGCAAAAATCATTCGACCGGCACTGGCTTGCAATACACTGGTGACCGCAACCTTGACCGTCTTTCCTACATGATCGCGTCCATCTTGGACCACGATCATCGTGCCATCATCGAGGTAGCCAACCCCTTGTCCCGGCGACTCACCCAGTTTCACGATGCGCACATCCAGGCTTTCGCCGGGCAGGAACACAGGCTTAACGGCCAGCGAAATATCATTGAGGTTGATGACAGGCACATTGTGAATATTGGCAACTTTATTGAGGTTATAGTCGCCGGTCACAATCTTGCCGCTCATCTGCTTAGCGAGCAATACCAGTTTCATATCGACTGGCTGGCCCGCCAACTCGCTCGGCTCATGATCATGAATTTTAAATTCCACTCGCTGTGTTTCGCGTAGTTTATTGAGTACATCTAGACCGCGTCGGCCGCGGGCACGTCGCAGTTTGTCATTGCTGTCGGCCACCGCCTGTAATTCATTGAGGATGAATCGAGGCATGATGAGTTGATTATCGATGACCCCAGTATCGACCAAATCAGCAATTCGGCCATCTATCACAACACTGGTGTCTAACAAATAGGGCTTTAATCCCTTGACCTCTTTTGAGAATTCCACATAGGGAATGATAAAGCGAAAATCGTCTTTTGTTTGCAGCAGTAAACTGATGCAGGCGTAACATAGGGCGACGCCGAGCAGCAGTCGAACGATCGGAAAAAACTCGTTCGGCTCCTGTAAATTGGCCTTAAGCATGAGGGGTCGTAAGACTTCACCGACCGTAAAGGTCAAAAATAATCCCACCAGAATTCCAAAGTAAACACTGGTGATGACCTCCAATCGCTTGCGCTTCACGAATACATCTAGCCCAATGATGGCGAGGGCGCCGAGCATTACGGCGACGAAAAAGCCAGCGGGGCTGCGACTGATGGGTTGCTGGGAGGTGGGCGAGACCATAATGGAAACGGCCACGCCGGCAGCGGAGAGTAAAAATGCGGCGCGAAGAATCCAAGTCGACATCAGTTCATTCCTTTTCTGTTACAGCCGCGGTGGCCGCCGCTCGAAACAAACCGCTGGCGCAACGTTGTCAAACAATCACTTCGCAGGAGACTCAACTTCTCCTGCAATTATTATCAGAAGCCGGATGAAATTGAGTATGGGGAGGGAAAAGGATTGTAATCTCTTAGGGGTGTCTTTGGCCAGTCCCATCAAAGAGCCGCTGGTATTCCTCATCGCAGTAGCGATCGGTCATACCCGCCAGATAGTCCCCCACCGCTCGACTAACTCCCACAGACTCCGCTCGGATTTGAAACTTCTTGGGCAGCAATTCGGGTCGTGTGGAAAAATGGTCGAACAGAGTTTGCAGACGAGTTTGAGCTTGGAGCCGGACCTCCACCACGCGTGGATGTCGATAGACACGCTGAAAGAGATAGCGTTCAAGTTCGCGTTTTTTCTCTCCAAGCGAATCGCTGGTTTGCAAGCGGAAATCGGCATGACGTGCGGCTTGAGCGGACGCGAATTGACGTGGCAGCAGCTCGTGCATGGCGACATCCAGGATATCCGTCACTTGGATTTCGATGAGTGCATGCACAATCGCCGCTCGACGCATCTTGCCAGTGAGTGTGCCGTAGCGTTGTTGCACCAGCGCATCCGCATCCCGCACGAGAGGTACCTCGATTAGTTCTTCCAGAGTGGTGAAGCCGAGTTTCACGGCATCATCGGTATCGTGAGCGTCGTAGGTGGCGCTGTCGGCGAGATCGACCACTTGGACTTCGAGTAGCGGACTGATGAGGGCGGCACGAGTTCCTTTTTTATCAGCCCGTGTTCCCTGGCCGGCCAGCACTTCCGCGGTCAGATTCAAACCGGGAAACTCGGGGTAGCGTTCTTCGAGTTCCTGTGCCAAGGTCAGGGCGTGTTGGTTGTGCGAGAAGCCACCGTCGTGCCGCAGACATTCATTCAGCGTATCCTCGCCGGCATGACCAAACGGTGGGTGGCCGATGTCATGAAACAGCGCGAGTGCTTCAATCAAATCTTCATTTAGTCGGAGCGCTCGACCAATCGTGCGGGCGATCGAGGCCACCTCATAGGTATGGGTAAGTCGAGTGCGGTGGTAGTCGCCCATATTGCCGGTAAAGACCTGGGTCTTGCCACTTAGTCGTCGATAGGCAGAACTATGCACGATGCGATCGCGATCGCGCTGATATAGCCCACGATAGGGATGGTCGGGTTCGGGGTGCTGGCGGCCTGCCGAATCGGCACTCCGCATGGCATACGGCGCCAGCAGCGCGGCTTCGCGAGCGGCGATGGTTTGCAAGCCGAGGGCGGGCGGTAGATGGTTGGAGGTCGATTCAGCGGTCATCGGATCGTGGGCCCAGTTCAGCCCCGAACGCGGCGTGGCCTCGGGAGCAACGAGGGGACTGTTACCCGGCAGCGGGGTTTGTTACCGTGCAAAGTTTACTCGGTTCTTCTCGGCTCGCCTATGTCGAATCCCGCTGCTCGCAAGTCAAAAACTGCTCGCTCCGCTGCCATCCGAGTGCATGGTGCGCGCATGCATAACTTGCGCAACCTTGATTTGGAACTGCCGCGCGATCGCTTGATTGTCATCACGGGGCCTAGCGGTTCCGGCAAGAGCAGCTTGGCTTTTGACACGATTTATGCCGAGGGGCAACGTCAGTACCTCGAGACGCTATCAGTTCATGCCAGGCAATTCCTGCACCAAATGGAACGGCCTGAAGTCGAACTGATCGAAGGCCTACCGCCCACCATCTGTATTGATCAACGAGCTGGAACATCGAATCCACGCAGTACCGTGGCGACGGTGACCGAAGTCTATGATTTTCTGCGGTTACTCATGGCTCGTCTGGGAGTAGCTAGTTGTTATGAATGCGGAGCGCCCATTCGCCAGCGAACGCCGGATCAGATCCAACAGCGGATACTGCGTTATCCCAGCGGTACCAAACTCATGCTCCTCGCGCCGCTGGTGCGCGGTAGAAAAGGTGATCAGCAAGCGCTTTTGGAAAAGATTCGTAAGGCCGGTTTCGTGCGAGCGCGAGTGGACGGTGGCGTCTATGATCTGGAACATGTACCACCCCTGTCGCCGAAAAAAAATCATACGATCGAAGCGGTGATTGATCGCATCGTGGTACGCGAGGGGATTGAGTCGCGAATCGCCGAATCGGTAAGACTGGCCTTACGGCATGGTGACGGGATGTTAATCGCTTGCTATGCGGCCCCAGCTTCTGCTGCTTCGGAGTCGACATCCGAAGCGGTTACGGTCGCGAATCCTGTGCGCAGTGATACGAGTGACGCCGATGGATCCATCTGGCGCGATGAACTCTTCAGCACCCGCTACGCTTGCCCCAGTTGTGATATCAGTTATGAGGAGCTGGAGCCACGTACGTTTAGCTTCAATAGCCCTTACGGTGCCTGTCCTCAGTGTGAGGGATTGGGAGTAATCGACGAAGTCGAGACGCCCAATAAGAAAAAAACAAAATCTCATACCAAGAAAAAGCAACAGGATGAAAGTCAAGAGGAATCGTCGGCGGAGACAGCTCGGTTTGTAGCTCGAGTAACCTGCACCGCTTGCCAAGGTTCACGTCTGCGGCCCGAAGCCAACAGCGTGCGGCTTAGCAATCTCACGATGCATGAAATCACGCGTCAGTCGATTGGCGAGGCACGTAGCTGGTTCGACGCACTATCATTTTCGGGTGACGATCGCCAAGTTGCCGAACCCCTGCTCCGCGAAATCCGACGGCGACTGGCATTTCTCGATCAGGTGGGGGTGGACTATCTCACGCTGGATCGGGCCGCGGATACGCTCAGCGGTGGTGAACTGCAGCGCGTACGGTTGGCGACGGGGATCGGTTCGGGTCTCGTCGGCGTCTGCTATGTTCTGGACGAGCCATCCATCGGACTCCATCAACGTGACAACCAGCGACTCATTGATGCTTTGCGTGACTTGCAGCGGCAAGGGAACACGGTGTTAGTGGTCGAGCATGATGATGCGATGATGAGGCAAGCAGACTGGCTGGTCGACATGGGCCCAGGGGCGGGCAGCCAAGGTGGAGCGATCGTCGCCCAGGGCAGCCCCGCCAGCGTCTCCGCCGAACCGCAGTCCCTTACGGGACGTTTCTTGAGTGGAGTGGAATCGATTCCAGTTCCCGCGCAGCGACGTCGTCCGAATAAAACGCAGGCGATTACGATTGAAGGCGCGACGTCCAATAATCTGCAGTCAGTCACGGCCACGTTTCCGCTTCATCTATTTGTCTGCGTCACCGGCGTGAGTGGTTCTGGGAAAAGTTCGCTAGTGAATGAAACACTAGCGCCCGCACTTCTGCAGAAGCTGGGGCTCAGCACACCTCCGCCCGGTCCTCACTCGAGTTTGCGAGGGGTCCAGCAGATCGACAAAGTGATTCAAATTGATCAGACCCCACTGGGTCGTACTCCCCGCAGCAATCCCGCGACGTACACCGGCCTGTTCGACGAAGTGCGCAAGTTGTTCGCAGCTACTCGCGAGGCCAAGCAGCGTGGTTTCACCGCGAGTCGGTTTAGTTTTAATGCGAAGGGTGGGCGCTGCGAGGGCTGTCAGGGGCAAGGGGTCCGGCGGATTGAAATGAATTTCCTGCCGGACGTCTATGTGACCTGTGAGGAGTGCGGTGGAGCGCGTTTCAATCGGGCGACCTTGGCGATTCGCTATCGGGGCCATACGATCGCCGATGTACTCAATCTGTCCGTCACTGACGCGTTGCAGTTTTTCGAAAATGTGTCAGGGGTAGTACGCGTACTGGAGTCGCTCCGTGACGTGGGGCTCGACTATCTGCATCTTGGTCGCTCCTCGACGACCTTGTCGGGAGGTGAGGCGCAGCGTATCAAACTGGCCACGGAACTGGCTCGCGTCGATACGGGCAATACGTTTTATCTCCTGGATGAACCGACCACCGGGTTACACTTTGAAGACATTCGCAAACTGCTACTCGTCCTACATCGATTAGTGGACAAGGGTAATTCCGTGCTGGTGATCGAGCACAATTTGGATGTGATCAAGTGTGCCGATTGGCTGATTGATCTGGGGCCGGAGGGCGGTCACCGTGGTGGGCAGATCATGGCAACCGGCACGCCTGAAGAACTGGCAGTCATCCCCGACAACGTTACTGGCCAGTTCCTGCGCCCGCTGCTGGGGTTGTGAGACACGGGAGATTAAGCGGGCACGGAATTGGTTGCGCTCGGAGGCACGCAGGGCACGAAGGAGGGGGAGTGAAGAGGGGGGTGGGGTGACGAGGCGGGGTCGGTATCCCCTGGGCGAATTTCTGGGAATGCGCTAGGCTTACCAGTACGACGGTCGTTGTCACCTGGTTTCTCACCACTTTTCGTGGAACGGTTCGCGAGTACCACTCATGATGCGCATTGCTTTAGCCTTTCGCGTTTTCTTTTCCATCCTGTTCGACTCGGCGCTGGCCGCTCGAGTGGCTGACTTGCTGGCAGGTGGAGCGGTTCCGGTACCCGATTCAATACCAGCGGCGAAAGCGGCGACGTCCACCAAGACCGTGGCACCACCAGCGATTTCCAAACCGGCGACACCGGCCCGTAGCGAGGCTCTCACACTGCTGGCGACCCTGCAACGTGAAGCACGCCTCATCGACCTCGTACAAGAATCACTCGACGCCTACTCGGACGCTCAAATCGGCGCCGCGGCTCGCAACGTGCTGCGAGATAGCAGCAAGGTTCTCGAGCGGCTGTTTGCGCTGCGGCCTGTGGTGGGAGGGGCCGAGGATGAGCTCGTGGATGTGCCGGTCGGCTTTGATTCCCAGCGGTGGCACGTCACAGGCAAAGTGTCGGGTGAGCCGCCGTTTCGCGGTCGACTGGCTCATGCCGGTTGGCAAGCAACTCAGCTGCAGCTTCCCACCTGGACCGGCAGTGCCGACTCCGCGCAAGTAATCGCTCCGGCGGAAGTGGAAGTTTAATGTGAAACGCCGCAGCCCACGCATGTCGCTCGCGCTGCAGGCTGCTGGCGACAGGAACCGCTGGCGACGAATGAAGAAGTGATTACGAGACGCAGGCTGGATGAGAGGAAAGATTGACGATGGCTGCTCAGTTTATCTTGGGCATTGATCTAGGCACGACCAACAGTGTGCTGGCCTACGCGCCGATCGCGGGTGAGCGGGCGGAGGTGCAGGTGTTGTCGATTCCGCAGTGGACGGCGCCGGGCACGATGGAATCGCGGGGCACGTTGCCTTCGTTCGTTTTTCTGGCCCACGAACATGAGCTCAACAGCCGTCAGCCTGATGTGCCGTGGGCGAATGGACGCGACTATGCGGTGGGCGAATGGGCTCGGCGGCAAGCGGCCGAGTCACCGGATCGCACGGTGGGAGCGGCGAAGTCATGGCTTTGTCACAGTCGAGTGGATCGGCACCAGGCGCTGCTGCCGTGGGGGGCGACCGAAGATGCTGCTGCGCGTAAGATCTCGCCCGTCGATGCGTCCCGGTATTATCTGGAGCATTTGATTGCCGTGTGGGAGTCAGCTTTTCCTGCAGCGCCCGTACGTGAGCAACAGGTGGTGCTCACCGTGCCCGCATCCTTCGATGCAGCCGCGCGTGAGCTGACGCGTGAAGCGGCACTGGCGGCTGGATTTCCAGAAAACTTTGTGCTGCTGGAAGAGCCGCAAGCGGCGATCTATGCGTGGCTGGACCAGATGGGAGATCGGTGGCGTAAGGCGCTGGCCGTGGGTGATCAACTGCTGGTCTGCGACGTGGGTGGTGGCACGACCGATTTAACGCTGGTGGAAGTTGCGGAAGAGGCAGGTGATTTGACGCTGCGACGAATCGCGGTTGGCGACCACTTGTTAGTGGGCGGTGACAATATGGATTTGGCGCTCGCACACACGGCAGCCACTCAGTTTGCCGCCAAGGGCGTGAATCTCGATCCCTGGCAATCAGTGTCGCTCTGGCATTCGTGTCGAGCGGCGAAGGAGGCGCTGCTGAGTGGCGAGGGGCCGAGTAAGCATGCGATTACGGTGCTGGGTCGTGGCAAGAAACTGATTGCTGCGACGGTCTCAATTGAGTTGGAGCGGGAGCAGGTGAGTCGACAGCTGCTGGATGGGTTCTTTCCCGTTTGCCAAGCGACGGACCGACCCATTCGTCGTCGCGCCTCAGGTTTTCAAGAAATCGGCTTACCGTTCGAGGCGGACACGTCGATCACGAAACATATTGCTGGATTTCTGCAGGCGCACGGTGAACCTGGGAGTCCGATTCAGCCCAATCAACTGCTGCTCAATGGTGGCGTGTTTAAAGCTCCGCTGCTGCGAAAAAGACTCCTGGAAACACTCACTTCCTGGGCGCCGGCCGCAGCACCACCCAGGTTACTCGCCGGTGAACATGACCTGGATTACGCGGTCGCGCGAGGAGCGGCGTTTTATGGGTGGACGAAGAATCGAGGAGGAGTACGGATTCGGGGCGGGACCGCACGGTCCTACTACGTCGGCATCGAATCAGCGGGACTGGCGATTCCTGGGGCACCACGACCTTTGCGAGCGTTATGTGTGGTACCGTTCGGCATGGAGGAAGGAACTGAAGCCGATGTGCCGTCGGCCGAAATCGGACTGATTGTAGGTGAACCGGCACAGTTTCGTTTCTTCAGTTCTGCCGTTCGTAAACAAGATCAGCCCGGCACGCTACTGAAAGAATGGACAGAAGAAGAACTATCCGAAACCGATTCACTTGAAACTACCTTGCCGGCCGAAGGGCTAGACGAGGAAACGTATGTGCCGGTCAAATTTCAGTCTAAGGTAACGGAACTGGGCATGTTTGAATTGTGGTGTGCCAGTAGTCGAGCAGATCGGCGCTGGAAGCTCGAGTTTAATGTGCGCGAAGATGCGGAGTGATCTGACTGGATGCGCAGATGGGGTGTGTTCGCGCGGTGTCGTGGTAGTATTCCCAGCAGCAAATGAGGTATCGGTTTCATGGCGGTGCAACAGGTTTGGTCCAGATGTCGGCGCGGTTACCGATCGAGTAAGACGTTGTTTGCCTGCTCACTTGTCGTCAGCATGGTCTGTTGCGGGGTGCGGACGCTTACGGCAATCGAGCAGCCAGCGGGAGCTTCGACCAAATCTAGCGATTCAGCGAGGGGGACGAACGCCGAGCAGCCTGTGGAGAAAACAGGACCGCAAGAAGATTTGTCGCTTCCGTTGGAGGAATATCAAAAGCTGGGCGTGCCGGCTGTTGATAAGGCCTGGACGGGAGCGGAGATGGCGACTGCCGCTCGGGTACTGAAGCAGCTTGCTGCAACCGATGAACGGCAGTTGCCTCGTTATCAAAGCAAACGTTCGGGTGCATTATTCGCAAGGATTACATCGGCGAAAGATTTGCAGCCTTGGAGCGATCGCAAAGTTCCTCTGAACGAGCGAATCGGGCCGGCAGTCAGGTACATGGATGCCACCAATCAGATTCTCTTAATCTATCTGCTCGCGTTTCAAAAGCAGAAGGTGCGGGACACGGAGGTTTTGGAATTGATGGCGCACATCTTCCGCTTGTCAGTGACGGTGCAAGATCGGGCTGAAGAGTTGATGCTAACACTCGATAAAAACGATCCCAAGTATCCGGTGCGAATCCAAGGATTGACGCAGATGAATCAAGGCTTGGCAATGACGGTTTCGGGCGGATTAACGACAGTCACGGAACGTCAGCATCACCGTACGGAAGAGCTGCGACGTTTCACGAAAGTCTTGCAAGAAACGTTGCCACGGATCGTTCCTCGACTGCTGCCCGAGGCGCAGGCAGAGACGATCAAGAAACTAGAAAACATGCAAAGGGATCGCGCTTTGCAAGACCTACAACCTGACCTGAGCGAACTGGTCAATTCAGTAACCGAAGCTGTGAAAAAGACTGATCCATGACGATTGAATTCAATTGCGAGGGATGTGGCAAAGCGATGCGGGCACCCGACTCGAGTGCCGGGAAGCGCGGGCAATGCCCCACGTGCGGGAATGTCAACACGATTCCCGAGTCGTCGGTGGGTACGACGGCTGCCGCAACGGCTGTCGGAGGTAACCTGGAGTTTCCGTGTGGGAATTGCGGAAAAGTGATGCGCACGCCCGCACAAGCGGCCGGTAAGAAGGGGAAGTGCCCGGCGTGCGAACATGTCTTCACGATTCCGGCTGCGGGTGGTAGTGGGGCGAGTGGAGCTACGGGAGCTGCGGCGGCGAGCGCGGCAGCGCGCGGGCCGATCGAGTTCGCCTGTTCGAATTGTGGTCACACGGTGAAGACACCCGGCTCGGCGGCCGGCAAGAAGGGTAAGTGCCCGCGGTGTCAGGCGATTATTGATATCCCGCTGCAGTCCACTCGCCGTGCCCCGAACAGTCCGGCCGGACTGGGTGGCCTCACGCCACTGGATGGTGGGCTGACACCGCTCGATGGTGGTCTGACGCCGCTGGATTCGCCCTTTGGTGGCGCCGGTGGTATGGCAGCTGGCGGGCTAGGTGGTCCGAATTCCTTTGGAGATGATTTGTTTGGTGGGATGCCGAGTGGTGGTGCAGCGGGAGATCCGTTTGGTGCTGCGGGAGGTTTTGGTGCTGCGGGGTTTGGCGCGGCACCAGCCGCGAATGCAGCAAATCCCTACGCCAGTGCCCCCACTTATACCGCACCCTCGTATGCTTCCAGCCAACCATCGCGAGGTTCGAGTATTCCGAATGATTCGAATCGCAACGGTACATCTTGGGAACGTCGGCAAGGATTTTTTAGGACGGTGGGAGAAGTTGTCATGCAGCCCACCGCGACGTTTCTCAGTATGAAACGCTCTGGCAACACGCTCATGCGAGTGATTGGGTTTGCTTTTCTGAGTGCCCTCTTCACCGCCTTAATCTACTTTGTGTTGTCTACGATCCAACAAGCAGCAATCTGGTTTGGTGGATTGGGACTGCCACCGCAAATGATGGAACGGCCTGTCGAAGTGCGAGCGGTAGCGTTTGCCTTCAGCGTCGGCGTAAATGCGGTGGCGTTGCCGATCGGTTTGATTTTTGGAACGGCGATGAGTCTCGCGATCGGCACCCTGGTCTTTCATGTGTGTCTGATGATTACCGGAGGGGCGCGTTATGGCTTCGAGGTGACGCTACGAGTCCTCGCACATGCCATGGGTGCAAATCAAATCGTAGCCTGTATTCCCTGTGTGGGAATCGTCACGTTGGTGACCTATCCGGCGAGCATCATCATTGGTTTACGAGAAGCTCATCAAACTACTACGGGGCGCGCGGCCTTGGCGGTCTTTCTTCCGCTCATCGTCTGCTGCGTATTTTTTGGTGGGCTGTTCTTTTTTGGATTCTTCGCGGCGCTGAGCGGTGCCGCTCGGAATGCATAATCGCGATCACCTTTCGGTCCGCTCCGACTCATCACATCCCTTTCGTCTACCTGCTCAAACATGGTTAATCTAGTGCGAACGACCTGAGTAGCCTATGGACCCCAAACTAATCTGATCTCGATCCGAACAACCCAAAGCCAAATACGATGTCGCCTGACGAGGATCGAGGAATGCGAGATCGGCGAGATAAGGAAGTGGAAGTCGTGAAACGGGAGGCTGGTGGCAAGGGTTTACTTGTGTGCTTGTCCACTCGGAGAGTGGACCGACTGTGGACCGACGGGTGTGTCGCACGGCTCTCCGAGCCGTTAAGCGTGCAGCTCGTGGCAACGTTTGACTCGCGTGCTTGTCCACTCGGAGAGTGGACCGACGAGTGGCCGACTGTGGACCGACGGGTGTGTCGCACGGCTCTCCGAGCCGTTGAGCGTGCAGCTCGTGGCAACGTTTGACTCGCGTGCTTGTCCACTCGGAGAGTGGAC
>JBIIHW010000040.1:0-49799 GCA_044235425.1 Pirellulaceae bacterium | reverse complement strand
TCGTCGTTTTAATCGCGAACTGGAGATTATGGCGGCAATGTTTGCGGAGGCGCATCGGCGGACGAAGGAGCGAGGCGGCGGTTCCAGCCGCTCGGGTTGATGCGAGCAGGCGAGCGGCGGATGCAGCGGATGCAGCGGATGCAGCTTGTGGCCTGATGCGTCTGGCGGGCTGTAGAGCTGGAAGGCTGGAAAAGGTAACTCCAAGGCGGATCAGGCTGTCGCACGAGAGCTGCAGAGGTCAGTTTTTGCTCGAAGCTTATCGAGCTGGGGTGGAGGGTGCGCGCACGGAGGGGCGATGGTGTCTAAAACGAGGCCTATCTGAGTTCCTTGGGAGCGGCAAGGGAGCACTTTTTTGTGTTCGGACGACGGTTGTGATAGGTTTTCGCAGGTCATGTCAGCCAGCTGTCAGAAGCGATCGCGAAAAATCGAGCCAATTGCAAGGTCACTTAATAGTAAACTGGCTAGGTCCCTGGCACGGGGCCAGGCACAAATCAACAAATCAGGAATTTAAGCGGTGCACATTTAACGGGGCAAACGGATATTTAAAGCGACATTGTCGGCCAAGGTGCGGACCGTCGCTCAATTCTTGCCGGGGCATCGATAGCCTGTTGCCAAACCTGACCGCCGATCGGCACAATGATGACCCGTTTTTGACTTCGATTTTATTTGGTTCTTGGATCTCAAAGAGAGGGTCGTTCAACATGAAGAGATTAAGTTGGTTTTTGGTTGCTGCTTTATTCTGTTGCGGTGGTGTTCCAACAGTCGTCCACGCGGCGGGAGGAGACGCTATTACCGACCCCGCTCAGGGCGGTATCGATTTCAAAATTCAGGGCGAGTACCAAGGGACCGTCGGCGACTCCAAGTGGGGTGCTCAGGTCATTGCTCTTGGTGATGGTAAATTTACCGCTGTCGCCTACCAGGGGGGCCTGCCGGGTGCTGGTTGGAAACGGGGAGACGAGCGCCGAAAAGTGGAGGGCTCCTTACAAGATGGAGTCGCCAAGTTCGTCGCGGATGACCATCTTGCAACCATCAAAGATGGCGTCGTGACCATTGTCGACGCTAATGGAGCTAAGCTTGGTGAACTGAAACGTATTGAGCGCACGAGTCCGACTTTGGGTCAAAAGCCTCCCATCGGCGCCGTCGTGCTCTTTGATGGATCATCCGCCGATCAGTTCAACAACGGCAAGCTCGTCGAAGGGAATTTACTGGGTGCGACCAACTGTGAGTCCAAGAAAAAGTTTGGCGACCATACACTCCATGTCGAATTTCGCACTCCCTTCATGCCCAAGGCTCGTGGACAGGGCCGCGGCAATAGTGGTGTCTACATCCAAAGCCGTTACGAATGCCAAGTACTCGATTCCTTTGGACTCGAAGGTGAGAACAATGAGTGTGGCGGCATCTATTCTCAGGTTCGTCCAGAGGTAAACATGTGCCTGCCACCGTTGGCTTGGCAAACCTACGATATCGACTTCACCGCCGCTCGCTATGACGCCACTGGTAAGAAAACAAAAAATGCCCGCGTCACCATCAAGCATAACGGAGTTACCATCTACAACGACCTCGAAATCAAGAGCGATACTCCGGGACGCCACAAAGAAGGCGCCGAACCAGACGGAGTGTTTCTGCAAGATCACGGTAACCCAGTCGCGTTCCGCAATATTTGGGTCATCGAGAAGAAGTAGTCGAAGTTACTTGATTTTATAACCTTATGAACCGGGCTTGAGGCGACTCATCTCTGCAGCCCGGTAACCCTCGCTCCTCCCCCCTCTGCTAGATCTCGGTGGATCGGCCCTGACTCAAATGCGTCGCAGCTCGCAAATAGGTTTTGCATCCCACCGAAATTCATCCTAAGATGCCTGCTCGGTGGTCCTAACGTTTTCGCTCATCGAACGCTTGTTCGATGATTCGATCGTCTCCAGGATCTAATTCCTCGGACCTTTTAATCGCTAGACTGAAAGGGCAGACTCTTGTATGGTTCAGCAAACGTCCCATCGGCTGTCTTTCGTGTGAAACTCCTCCGGTGGCATCTTAATTTTGCAGCCGTCTGCACTGTACTTGGCCTTATGATTGTTGGCTGTGGGCCGACGAAACCTGTCGTGTTCCCCGAGAATAAGTTCGAGCAAAACTTGCAGCGGATTGGTGCGGCCTATACCCAGGCTAGTGTTAAGCTGGGACGCCCTCCGACTGGCCCTGAGGAGTTGATTGAGTTTTTGCAAGTAACCGGTGGCTCACCCGCAGCCGAGATCCTGCGATCACCTCACGACGGTGAGAACTATGTGATTGTCTGGAACGTCGACTTTCGGCAACTCGCGATGTCCGGTGCCAATGTCAATGACGTCATCATCGCCTACGAAAAACGCGGCAAGAACGGCAGTCGTTACGTGATGAAACCACCTAGTCATGTAACGCAAATCTCCGATTTAGAATTCAAATCTGCCAAGTTTCCACCAGGACACCAGCCAGCCTCATGATCCATCAGCTGAGCGCCACTCCAAACCTACTTCCCTCATCCTGTACTCTCACGTCCTTCGCACTTGATTCTTCTGTTCATTCCTCTCTTCCTCCAAGAGGCCCATGTCATGAATCGTATTCAAACGCGTCGATCGGGTTTTACCCTGGTCGAACTGCTCGTGGTGATCGCCATCATCGGCATCCTTGTCGCACTCTTGTTACCAGCCGTACAAGCCTCACGCGAAGCCGCACGACGCACTCAGTGCATGAATAACCTCAAACAAATAGGCTTAGCGTTTCACACCTTCCATGACTCAAAAGAAACGTTTCCCTCCGGTGGTCTGGGATGGTGGAATGCTCGATCGCTGCAAGCCAGTGGGGCTCCCGAAGGTCCCGATAAGCAGAATTGGGGCTGGGGTTATCAAATTCTCCCCTTCGTCGAGCAGAACAATGTTTACATGGAACCGAATGATGCCATCGTGGCGAACACGGTGATTCGCGGCTACAGCTGCCCCACGTCGCGGGCTCCCACAATTTTCCCCTACAATCAAACCGCTCCGACCGGAAATCGATTCATGATGGACTACGTCGGCAATGGCGGCACCTATGGCGGCTGGTGGGGTTTCGATCGTTCCGTCAATAGCCTCGACGGTCCCCTCGCCCCTTCTGGACTGGCCATGAAGTTCTCTTCGATTCTAGACGGAACCTCAAATACTGTCCTCGTTGGTGAGAAATATATTAACAAGGCAAAACCCGGCCCTGACTGTAACGACGATCAAGGTTACGTCGACGGCTGGGATAATGACACTATCTGCTTCGCTCGAGGTAGCTCTCCTGGCAATCCCGTCTACACCCCTCAACCCAACGGTCGCGTGGGTGGTTGCGGTTTAATCTTTGGATCGCCTCATCAAAACCTGCTCACCGTCTTCGTCGATGGTTCGGTTCGCCCCGTGGGGTTTACGATCGATCCCGTCACTTGGTTGCGTCTCTGTGCCGCTCAAGATGGTGAGCCAACAAACTTCACTGGTCCATAGTTTCCTCCAGCTGTGATCGTGATCGACGCCGTGTCCAGCAACCCCGTCACGGCGTACTCACTCCCAGCTCCAACGCCACTCACCCTATTCATAAATCTGCACTCCAGTCGTTGCGCGAATCAATTCCAGTTCGCGCGCTGCCGTGGCTGCATGGCGCGGTGAATGTCGATGAGCGCCGTTGCCATGATGACCGCCCACCAGCCCCGCAAACCCAAAGACGCTCGCCGCAGCCTGATATTTCAGGAGTAAGTACAGCGTGGCAAAGCCCAACGTGGGATAGGAAACAACAGACTGCAGCGGCGCCAATAGTCGCGCATCAGCGACACAATGCAGTTGCACTCTCAGGAAACGCCGAGCATTATCGATCGTCACCCAATCAAATGGACGGGGCGTGAGGCAAATCGTTTGCTCGGAAACATCTGGATTTGGTTGCACACCCACGGGGCGCGACCGATATGTCAGATGTACAATTCGCTGAAACCAGCGTGGTTGGATTGTCAGTCGATCGACACTACCGTTGACGCACCAGTGAGTTACCTTCGTTCCTAGTGTGCGCTGGTGGCCCGCTAAACGAAAATTGTTGAACCTTATCACGGTCGCATGCTCATCAATCAAATGACCGTATTCATGCCGTATCGGTGCGTTACCTACCAGAGCAATCGGCTGAGGCAATGACTGTAGAATCTCTTCCGTAGACGTAAAATTGACAGCAGGAAAGTCATGCAAGGTTTTTGGCATATGAAAAAACTGACAGGTAGAATGATGCCGACAAAGGACTCTTCTACCTGCCAGTTTAATTGCCAAAGGCGATAAGCCAACTGAAAAACGAAGTTTCACGCCCTTCGCTACTCGCCCTGGTTTAGTACAGCGATCCTCCGTTCTCAGTTGTGTAGACACTGCCTGCCGAGACGTTGATGCGATAGCTCGGTGCCATTGTCCTGATCGTCGAACGATTCAAAGCTCCTGCATCTCCGGTCGACTCCAACTTGACCACATTCAGCGGTCCGTACGAAAGGCGTCCCGAATCCCGGTAAATGGGTATCACACTCGACGAACTCGGCGTAACAACGTAAACGCTTCCCAGTCCGTAAACGGACCACTTCCAATCACCGCCCGCAACTTTCTCAATGAGCAGTCCAGTATCCTCATCGATACCCACGCCCGTGGCGGTCGGGCTTGCGAACTTCGTCATGAACGTCGCCAGTCGACCCATGCGGTTTCGCCCGGAGAAGTGTGAGTCGGTAACGATGTTCCATAACGGCGAGTCAACACTCTTCGATAGGCCAGCGAATGGCAAGCGACCGGGTTGTGATACTACCTGAACGCGTAGATCACGTGGCTCGTTGGTCGCAAATCGACTCTTGACACTGTCCCAGGGTCGGTCGATGTAGGCCAATTGTCCCAAGATCGCCAGTCCCGCACTCGTTCCGCCAATCGCCACATTGCTATTCGCTGCGATCGCAATCGCAGTGATCAATCGAGTGCCACGCCAGATTTGCTGGTAAGCCGATTGCGCGCCACCACCAAACCATAACGCATCAGCACCGTTTACGTATCGTACGATGCGAGGATCATTGGCCTGATCGCGGAGAGTGACATTTAAACTGGTCACCGATCGAGCTTGGCTGTTAGTAAATTCCGTGTAAACCTGGTCGACCCAGTCTTTGTTCTCCCCATGCTGTGCAATCAACACGATGTCCTGGAGATTACTGCCCTCGGTGAAGAACTTGGTCGCTGCTGCACCGAATTCTCCTGTGTCACCGCCACCTCCCAGCAGATATTTCTGCTGACCGTTATGACGGGTGTCAGCGTTACCGCCACGCTTATAAAAACCATGCGAAATACTTACGTATTCTGAGTAAGTATCGAGGCCATCAGAAATCTCATATTCAAAATAGATGGAATCTGGTTCAGGATCATCCGCTCCTACATACCAATAAGAATCATTTACGTCTGGCACGAATTGAATGCCACCATTGGCATAGACAGTCACGCTGCCGTGCAAAGAAGGATCGCTGAGAGTGGCCATCGAAAGCCGCGAGTTAGAACTCACGAGTGGCACCCAATCGGCTGTTTCATCATCAATGCGAATGGCTGTGACCGTCAGCCCCTGATTACGAAAACTCTTGTCGTTCCAGAGCAGTCCCTGGCCACGATTTGAGCGGTCGCTCGGAGTATCAGCCTGGAAGCCAACCGGCTGGCCGCTAAAGTCGGCGCCGGCTGAAAACACGCTGTAATCATCTTGAGTGGCGAAGGGAACAATATTGACCGCGAAGGTCAAGTCATTGAAGTCCGCTCGAGTTCCCGGACTCGTGCTGGCAACCAGCGAGGAGGTCTCCACTTTGTACTGACGAACATCGCGTCGGAAGGTACTGTCAGTACGCGCCGTTGGTTGAAAGTGGTCGAAGCCATCCGCGTTCGCTCCGCGCAGCGAGAACCAAATGGGCGGGCGCGAAGCGGAATCTGCTTGCCGCCAATTCTCGAGCGTAGACCCACGTACGACATAGAAGGCAATGTACTTATCGCCCAGCACGTCCAGGATTTTGTCCGTTGGCCCTGTCGCCCCTTCCGTCGGCTCAAACACCGTCTCGGCATTCTCATCCGATAGCGCCAAGTCGTAGTAACTTGGATCACCGAGTCGTACATACTGAGGCTGTCCATTGGCGTCTAAGAGCGGGTCCCCGAGCGGATCGTTGTCGATGCGCTTCGTGATACGACCGTCGGGACTATCAACAAAGAAATAACCCAGCTCATCGGCTGTGTTGGTATTGCGACCATCCAAGAAGAAATGCACCGGCGTCTCACCAGTCGGTACCAGGAGCACTGAATTCGCAGCTAGTGGCCGTAATGTGCTGGGAGCGACGGCCGTTGGTGGATCCATGACCATGGGCGACGCCACGGCAAAGTTCTGACGCGACTCCAGCAACTCCATCTGCATTGAGCGCCGGTGTCCCAACCGGCGATTGGTCACCACCCGCCGACGAAAACGATTGGTAACTCGCTTCCAAAAGCTGGTGCTGGGGTGTAACTGGATACTCATGATCGATCTCCTGATTGATGGCCTGAACTGCGCCCGAGCTGGGAACAAGTCGTTGTAAAAAAGGAATCGTGGAACGACGGAGGGTTCGGACAGAATGCTCCGTAATTTCTGTCGTCCCTGGCCATTAACGCCCCGATCAGCGTCCCGCGTCGATTCAGCCGGAGATGATTGACCACGTTTCGGAATTTAGAAATCCTTGAGATCACCCATTCTGGGGGCGTGGCGTCCTTCGCGGCGTTTGGGACGTTGGTTTGCCAGCGGATAGCATGACCAGAAGATCTGAAAGGCTTCACCGGTTCCCCGAGCCCGTTGACGCTCGAAAATCGCCCGAATGGCCGCTAGATGGGCTAGCACTTGGCGAATCGACCGAAATGAGAGCCGGGCAGTTTCGCAGCGGAAACTAATCAACTCTTTCATGGCTGGCGTAATTCCTCGCTGCAGCGCCCGTCCCAGCATTCGTTCCGAGTAGCGCCCAAACGTTTTCATCAATCGCATCATGCCTTGGGCCGCGAGCTGAGGATGGCTTTCAAAGTCAAACCGGAAGTCAGCAAACGGCAACTGAAAGATTCGCTCCCGATGTCGACCGCGTTTAATCGATTTTTGTTCCACCACAAAACCCACGCTCACCAGCCGATTGACATGATGGTGAGTCAGATTGACGGGGCGACCAATATGCTGGGCGATTTCACGGATCGGTAACGGACCAAACGCAATCAGTGTCTCCAGAATCGCGGCTCGGACGGGCGAACAAATAACGTCCAGTTCGCTCGCCGTGCGGATTACATACACCTTCTTTTTTTTCGACATGCTTGGCTCCATCATTCAAAACAGATGTAACGGATTGAATGGTGATTGACAATTAGGAAGCGTCCAGGTTTAACTATGGCGTCCAAAAACTACCGAAAAGGAACGAGCTGTGTTGAGCATTCAAGGGCTGGTGAAAATCCATCCGGGGCCCGTGGCGGCCTTGAGAGGCATCGATCTGGAATTACACGAAGGGCTGTTTGGATTGCTGGGGCCCAATGGAGCGGGTAAGAGTACCTTCATGCAAGTGGTCGCTGGGCTCATCGAGCCCACCGCCGGTAAAGTTCTGCTCGATGGCCAGGATATCGTTCAAAATCCGCGGTATATGCACCAGCGACTTGGCTACCTGCCTCAAGACTTTGGGTTTCATCCGGACCTCACCGGATTGGCGATGCTCGAATTACTTCTGAAGTTAAAGGGAATCACAGGCCCTAATGGGCGTCGCCGACTGGCTCAAGAGTTGCTCGAACGAGTCAATCTGGCGTCGGCCGCGCACCGCAAAGTAGCAGGCTATTCCGGCGGAATGCGGCAAAGACTGGGGTTAGCGCAAGCCATCGCTGGCGATCCTCGGGTGCTGATCGTGGATGAACCGACGGCCGGGTTGGATCCGGAGGAGCGACATCGTTTCTATCGGTTGCTGGCGGAAATGGGGTCACGCCGCATTGTGATCCTCTCCACTCACATCGTCGAGGACGTTGCCACACTCTGCCCTCGGCTGGCCGTCATTCGCGGTGGTGAAGTGGTCGCAGATACGACACCTCGAGCCGCTCGGGAAGCGATCGTCGGCAGTATCTACGAGGGACTCATCTCTCCCGACTCGATCGAATCCTTCGCCGGCTCCTGGCGAGTACTATCGTCAGTGCTAGCGGAGGGAACGATGAATCGAGTGCGCATATCGCTGCCGCACGGGACGCCGCCACCGGGCTTCGCGGCCGTGACACCAGGACTCGAAGATGCCTATCTGGTTTTGATGCGCACGCCAACACGCGACGTGCCAGCCGCGCTGCGGGGAACGGGGACGTCGCCCGTGGCTTCATCTTCCTCAACTGGCTCTTCCTTGCCTGAAACCACGGCCGGCGGTGTCGCATGAGTGTGTCGCGTATCACAAACTTGGCGTGGAGTGACATTCGTCTGGCATGGCGAAAACCGCTGCCAACCGTGATGCTTGTGATCCTGAGCTTGCTCCTGTTTGGACTGGCTGCAGGCGGGCTCGCCATCGGTATGGGAGGTGGCGGCGACATTGGAGGCAAGAAGGTCTGGCTGAACGCAGAAACGACTCTCGCCTTTCAGAACATCATTTTTCTGGCACTGATCCTGCCGTTCTTTGCCGCCGTTCAATGTGGACTAGTGGTGGCTCAGGATGAAGATCGAAAACTCGATCGAGTGTTGCTTTCCACACCCTTGACACCACTGGAATATGTGCTCGGCCGATTCCTCGGTTCGCTGGTCCCTCTATTCGTCGTACTGGCTATTTATCTGCTGCTTCAAATCCTTCTCACGGAGCTTTATCCGCGTGATGAGGCAGATCTGCTGGGGCCATTCACCGTCGTGCGTTACCTGCGGCCACTACTGGTCTTCACTTTGCCACTGCTGCTATTCTCAGCTGGCACTGCCTTGTTTCTCGGTACATTCACTCGGCAAGCCGTGCTGGTGTTTGTCGTGCCCACGGTGCTGGTGATTGGTGGAGCCCTTTTTCTATGGGACTTCAGCCCCGCCTGGTTGCCGGAATGGATCAGTCTTCTCTTGCAATGGTGTGATCCTGCTGGTGCTCGCTGGTTCCTGGCAACATTTTTGAAGGAACCTCGCGGTGCCGATTATTTAAACAACACCTCCTCCGTGCCCGACCTGTCGATGCTGCTGAGTCGGGTAGTGATTTCCATCGTCGGCCTGATTTGTGTGCCACTTTCCGCCGCGCTCGTGCGGCGACGGGTACGGGGTGTATCACCTAAGATCGATTTGAAAAGCCTGCCATCGAGCGACCTGTCGCGTGCTCCAGCCATGGAATTTCGTCCGCAGTCATTACCGGCGAGCCAGCAGTCGATACCCGGATTTCTTGCTACGACGCGAACGTTTCTTGCCTTGGAGCTGCGTTCCCTGATTCGGTCGCCCGGCATTTGGATTTTTGGTCCTCTCATCATCCTGCAAGTTGTCGTGGTAGGAATTTTTCGAATCGGCCCATTTGAAACGTTTGTCTTGGCGACTCCCGGCTCGCTCGCGGCAGGCAGTTTCAACACGCTCACCTTACTCCTGGTCCTATTGATTCTGTATTACTCGGTGGAGAGCTTAATTCGGGAGCAGCGGTATGGTGTCGCCGCTATTATTCATTCGTCGCCTGCTCCTACTGCTGCCATTCTGACTGGCAAGGTGCTGGCGAATGGAGCGCTGGCGATTACGATTGCTGGAGGAGCATGTCTAGGTGCGCTCATCACGCTGGTTTATCAATATCTTAAAACCGGTATTTGGTTTGGTCTTCAGTTTGACGTTTTCGGATTGATTTGGGGCCTGCTTCTGGCTCCGACTCTGATTATCTGGTCAGCCTTTGTGATGCTGATTTTCTCTCTGACACTGAACCGCTATATCACTTATGCGATTTGTCTGTCGGCATTGATCGCAACAGGATTCGCCACACAACGAGGCTATTTGAATTGGGCTACGAAATGGCATTTGTGGAGTGGCGTACAGTGGTCCGAACTAGACCAGCTTGGATTCGCCTGGAATGCAGTTGTCTGGAATCGCATCCTGACACTCTTTGTCAGCGTGGTCCTCGTGGCACTCGCCTTGCGTTTCTATCCTCGTCGCAGTCGAGATGCTCGTGGAGTGGCGGATCGCCTGCAGCCAGGACGACTCCTGCGGTCATCCTTAGTCATGCTGGTGCTGGCCGCTCCGGCGCTCTTGATTGCCGGAGGGATGCTGGTCGCGATGCGCAACGGGCCGGAGGGAGGTCCTGCTGTCAAGGTCGCGAAGAATTACTGGAAGCAAAATGTCTCGACGTGGAAAGACGCCCCAGTCACAGCTCTAAATGAGGTGCAGGCCACGGTTGATCTCTATCCTGAAAAGCGTTCGTTTCGAGTCAAAGGAGAGTATTTGGTTGAGAATCGCAGTGATGCGACGCTGGATGCATTCGCATTAACCGTGCGTTCCCATCTACAGGTGAAGTTCTGGAGCATTGATGGTGAGGAATTGAAGGCGGTAAAGCCAATCGAGCGATCGGGGCGACCGTCCATTGAAGATCGATCGGGACTGCTGGTGATTCGGCCCAAGACTCCACTGGCCGCATCTGCCACCTGTCGCGTGGGTTTCGAATTGGAGGGTATTTTTCCGCAAGGCTGGTCCAAGAATCAAACGGGAGCTGGTCAATTTGTGCTCCCCTCAGGAATTGTTTTGACCAGCTTTGACGGATCCTTCCTGCCACTAATTGGATTTCTGGACGGCGTGGGGTTGGAAGCTAAGGATCAGCCTGAGGCGCGGGAGTATGCCGACGATCATTACCGTCGGCGTGTGGATCCGGAATTTGGGCCCGCTTGGGGAACGAATGTCGACATGACGATCAGCGCACCAGACGATTGGAGCGTAAACGGAGTGGGAGAGCCGGGAGAAGAACAAATCGCCGATGGACGCAAAACTGTTCGTTGGCGAACCACCGCTCCGATCCGCTTCTTCAATATCGTGGGCGGCCCCGCGACGCTCGTCGCCACCGCTGGAAAGCAATCAACCGTGTACCATGATGGGCGCCACGCCTTTCACGTACAGCGGATGACCGAGTTACTTGACGGTGCTCGCCAGCATTACGGCGAGTGGTTTCATCCGTATCCGTGGCAATCGTTGCGATTGACCGAGTTTCCTGGATTGGCAAGCTACGCCCAAGGTTTTCCAGGAAACATCACCTTCAGTGAATCGATTGGATTTCTGGCACAGAAGGCGGAGGAGGGAGATGCCGATACCGTCGATTTCATCGTGGCTCACGAAGCTGCGCATCAGTGGTGGGGCAATATTCTCACACCCGGCAAAGGTCCCGGCGGAAATGTTCTTTCTGAAGGCATGGCGAACTTTTCCGCCGCCCTGTTACTGGAGCAGTTGCGAGGTTTGAAAACCAGGCAAGCATTATTGAAAAAATTCGAACGCGAATATGTACAGCAGCGAAATCCGGATCGTGAACGTCCCTTGCACAAGGTAGATGGCTCTCGACCCGGCGATCAAACCGTGACGTACAACCGTGGTGGTTGGGTTTTCTTCATGCTGATGGAACATATGGGACGAGATCGCATGCTGGCTGGCCTGCGCGAATTTATTGTGAAGTTCAAAGATGGTCCCGACTTTCCGCTCATCGAAGACCTCATCGAAACATTGCGTCCCCACGCCGTTGACCCGGAGTCCTTTGATAGCTTCGTAAATCAGTGGCTACTCGGTAAGGTCCTCCCCGAATACACACTTGCAGATGTTCAGTCAACCGGTTCTGAGGCCGAGCGATTTACGGTCACCGGCGTCATTAAAAACGTGGGGACTGGGACTGCTCATGTGCAGATAGGATTGACAACCAAGACGAAGGAAGAGGAGCAACGCCAAAAGCAGGAACAGGAACAAAAGGCCGAGCAAGACGAGCGAGAAAAGGATTCCATCGAGACTCTGCTGGTTCCGCCAGGGCAAACCGTTTCCTGGAAACTGATGAGCAGCAAGAAACCGACGGAGGTGATCGTTGATCCTGATATTAAAGTGCTGCAAATGGGGCGCAAGCTGGCTCGCGCCCCGATTCACTAAACCTGCCCTGCTTCGCTGATCAGTACGAATTGAAATCCTACTTGGCGGGAAATACCTGGCGCCAGTCGCGCTGGATATCAGCGATAATCCAGCCCCGCTCGGGCGCTGCAGTTAACGCCTTATCAAGCTTGCCGAAGGTCGCCTTGCGATCATACGCGAACTCGCGTTCAGCATCGGTATGGTGAACCAAAACGCCCAGACTGAGCCGCTTTTGCGGCCACCGCTGAGTGATACTGGCGCTGCCCTTGGGCATCTGAGCTGCTGGTTCCTTCGCCGTCACATACTCCAGCATTTCAAAATCGCCGTCTGAATTACCGACGGCGAGGATAGGTCGGCGACCGATTCGCCGATGAATACCAACGGGCTTACCAGCTTTATCATCAATGAAATCAATCTCTGGCAGTCGTACCAGTATCGGTTGTCCGTCACGTAGCTCATATTTCACTTTAATACTGCTACCAATGACTCGTTCTGCTGGAATCCCATATGACTGCTCAACCCAGGGTCGCATAAACTCAACACCGCCTCCTGAAACGATATAATTCTTAAAGCCGTTGGCGCGCAAATAATCTAGTAATTCGCGCATGGGCTGATAGATACATTCCGTGTAGCGCCGTTGATAGCGAGGATGTTTAGCTGTTGCCAGCCACTCTTCCACGATGGCTTGAAACTCGTCAGTCGTTAATCCCGCATGCGTTGCCAAGATGAGCTCCATCAAGCCTTGCTCGCCAGTTGCTACGACGCCCGCCAGATCCCCTGCGAGTAAGGACTTGAACGGTTGACGCTCCTGCCACTCGGGATGTGCCGGCGCGAGTGTCCGCACACGATCAATCACAAACGCCAACTGCACGTACATGGGCTGTTCGGACCACAGGGTGCCGTCGTTATCAAACACTGCAATACGCGCGGAGGGTGGGACAAACTCGGGTGTATCCCGAGCAGTAACTCGCTCTACAAATTCGATAAGCGCCTGCCGAGTGGCACCATCGTTCCACGATGGTAGGGGCTGCTGCGCGCTGATTCGTTCGCTCCCTAACGTTGTCAAAAAGCCCATCAGCACTGCCAGAACAAAGTCAACTCGTTTCATCTCAATCACTCCCGAATCCTGCCCCAAAGGGGTTAAAAAAGGCTCTGCTCTCACGGGCAGAGAGCAGAGCCCACAATTCGACTGATCGTATCTGCCGCGAGAAACTACTTTTCGCCCGTCGCCGAGCGTAAGTTCTTTTCGATTCGGCTGAGGTTCCAGGATCCGGGCATTTGGCTCGGCGGGAACTCTTCCATCGTTTTCAGGAACTGCACTGCCATGCCCTGAATTGGAATCACCACGAAAGCGCGATCAATGTACCAATCCTCATAGGTATTGGAGCCAATTTTCGCTTTTTCGAATGGATCACGTCGCAAGTTATATAAATCAGGGGCTCGTAATTCCACGAATGGTTCCTTCCAGATTTGCAATCGATTCGCACGATTTTCCAGGAACACGACTTTCCAATCTTGATAACGAGCTGCCATGACCTGGCCTTCGTCACCCACATACCAGAACTCATTGCGAGGGCAGTTTTCCTGTTTGCCGCTGAAGTACTCCACCATGTTGTGGCCATCGATGTAGTTTTTGTACTTCCGTCCATTCAATTCGACGCCCGCTCGCAGCTTATCCTTGATATCCGTGGCGCCGGCGACGGCGGCCAAGGTCGGCAACCAATCTTCGTGCGAGACAATGCCATTCAGCGTTTGTCCGGCAGGAAAACGACCGGGCCAGCGGACAAAGCAAGGCACTCGGAAGGCGCCTTCCCAGTTGGAATTCTTTTCACCATGGAATGGCGTCGTACCCGCATCTGGCCAGGTGTTGTAGTGCGGACCGTTGTCGGTTGAGTAGATCACGAGTGTGTCTTTGGCGAGTCCTAGTTCATCGAGCAAGCCGAGCAGGTCGCCGACGTGGCGATCGTGTTCCACCATGCCATCGCTGTATTCGTCTTGACCCGAAATGCCGCGATTTTCAGCCTTTACGTGAGTGCGGAAGTGCATGCGAGTGGCATTCCACCAGCAGAAGAAAGGCTGACCAGCGGAGTTTTGTCGTTTGATGAAATCCTTGGCCATGGCCAGAGTTTCATCGTCAACCGTTTCCATGCGCTTCTTGGTTAGTGGTCCCGTATCCTTGATGGTTTGACCACCTTTGCCATCGGCCTTGCAGTGCAGGATACCGCGTGGACCAAATTTCTTGCGAAACTCGGGATTCTTTGGGTAGTCCAGATTCTCTGGTTCTTCCTCTGCGTTCAGGTGATAGAGGTTGCCAAAGAACTCGTCGAAGCCATGCATGGTTGGCAGGTGATCATCGCGATCGCCCTGATGGTTCTTGCCGAACTGGCCAGTCGTGTAGCCTTGTGACTTGAGCACGGTAGCGATCGTCACATCACTTTTTTGCCAACCTTGAGGCGCACCGGGCATACCGACTTTCGTCATACCGGTGCGAACCGGGACGTTTCCACCCAGAAACGCCGCTCGGCCAGCGGTGCAACTTTGTTGGCCATAATAGTCCGTAAAGGACAGGCCTTCACGGGCAATGCGATCGATGTTGGGCGTCTTGTAGCCCATCATGCCACGATTGTTGAAGCTGACATTCCAGGTACCGATGTCATCACCCCAAATCACGACGATATTAGGTTTTTTCGTCGGTTGTTGGGCGTTTGCCATGCTCGTGAGTCCACTCACCATGGCCGTACAAAGCAGCGCTAGGATCCAGGATCCCCGCCAGTTCAGGGGCCTCATGTCTTGTTCCCTTTCAAAGAGAGTGATTCAATTCCGCAAGCTTTCGGCCCATCCGATCTCGCCGGCGAATCAATCATCATCACTCGACAGGGTCCTGGGAAGTATTGGCCTCCCGTTCAGGATCTATTGCACTTTGGTGCAGTACCTTACCCAGCTCTTCGGCTATGCGGACCAGATCCGCCAGGGAAGCGACCTGCATTTTCTCCATGACTTGAGCACGATGGGCCTTCACGGTTCGCTCGGCGATGCCCATTTGACTAGCGATCTGTTTGTTGAGTTTCCCTTGGACGACCAGATGAAAAGTTTCTCGCTCACGTTCCGTGAGCGACTCATAACAGGCACGAATGTGAGCCAGTCGCCGCCGCTCCTCTTGAACGGTTCTCTGCGTCGCCAAGGCTTGATCGACTGCTGCCAAGAGGGCCTGGCGCTGCACGGGTTTGGTGAGAAAGTCGACCGCTCCCGCTTTGATCGCCTGAACACTCATCGGAATGTCACCGTGGCCGGTCAGGAAAATGACGGGCAAGGGATGTTCGAGACGCTTAAGCGCCGCGTGTAATTCCAGACCGCTCGGTCCGGGCATGCGAACATCCAGCACGACACAGCCCGCCGCCGCCGAAGGCAACGACAGCAAAAAATCGCCCGCATTTGCATAACTTTGGACGGTATGACCAGCTGCCTTGAGCAATCTTGATACCGCTTTGCGCACGGAATCATCATCATCAATGAGGTGTACTACGGGAGCATCGTCCGCCATGGTTCAACACCGCCTTTTCCCTTTCACATTGCAATTGGAACGGTAAACCAAAATGTCGCGCCGTGCCCCTCGGCGCTCTCCACTCCGATCCTACCGCCATGTTCTTCAATCAGGGAGCGGGCTATGGCGAGCCCCATGCCCATGCCCTCGCGCTTCGTCGAATAGAAGCGTTCGAACAGTCGGGGTAACCGATCAGGAGAAATGCCGGGACCGGAATCGTGCACCAGCAGTTGAACTTCTCGATCTATCTGACGAGTTTCCACGCGAATGCGTCGCTCATGCTGCCCATCTGCCAGAGCTTCCATGCTGTTTACCAGCAGATTTAAAAGTACCTGTTGCAAATGCACCTTGTCTCCAGAAATCTGATGCTGAGATGCTTTTAAATCCAGTTCGATGGGAATTCCACGCCGCTGCGTTTCAGCGCGCAGGATGGTAATTACATCGCGAACAACTTCATGCAAGTCCAGTATTTGACGTTCTATTCCGCCTCGTCGCAGGAGCGCTCGAAGTTTGCGAATCACTTCGCTCGCGCGCAAATCGTCACTGCGGATGTCAGCCAGAATCCGCCGGACTTCATCTAAAGGTGGATCAGTTGTTTCCAGGAGCAGCTCGGCCGCATCCGCATTGCTCAAGATGGCCCCCAGCGGCTGATTGATCTCGTGGGCGATCGAAGTCGTGAACTCGCTCAGCATGGCCAGGCGCGAGGCATGAAGCAGCTCACGACGTGTTTCTTCGGCACGGCGACGTGCGGTGTTATCCGTCACTGCCGCCAGCGCCGTTATACCATCGGCGGAATCGATCGGTGTCAACGTGACCTCCAGCGGAAATTCAGCACCACTACGCTTCACCCCCAGCAATTCGTCGCTGGCTCCAATCGCCCGCGCCGTTCGTTCGGCAAAAAAATCCCGTAAAGCTCGCTCGATCAGCTCGCGCAAGCGAGTGGGAAACAACTTGCTGAAGGGTTCCCCCACTAGCTCTTCCTGGCTATACCCGTAGAGTCGCTCCGTGGTTTTGTTGGCGAGCATGATCATACCGCGAGCGTTGATCGTGAGCATGACGTTGGGAGTGGATTCAACGACCAGTCGAAATCGATCCTCCATGCGACGACGCTCTTGAATTTCGTCTACTAACTGGGAATAGGCACGTCGTCGCTCGCCTACACCTGCGGCCATAAACAACAGCGGCAGAGTGACAGCCAGCAGAAACAGTTGCAACTGCAAGACATGGTCATCTGGTGTACCACCGGAAAATGGCCCGCGATTGCTGATGGCATTCCATGTGGAAAGATAGGCAATTGTCAGGAGCGACCAACTGGCCCCTGCCACCTCCAATCGCAACGCTGCCCACAGCAGCACCGGAATCGGCACATAAATCAGGGCGGGAATTCCAAGTGCTGGAAGTTCTGTTACCGCCGGTTCAGAGCCCGCGGCGACAGGCGGGCTAATGGAAGTGGTGAAGACACAGAGCCCGACGGTGACGAGCGCCAGCGCTAAACAAAGCACTTCAGCCCGCTGCCGCCATGAAGAGGTGCGAAACCAGTTTGGTGCCAGTTTGATGGCTGTTGTAAATGCCGGTGTTCCAATGAGCATTCCCAGGGCAACACAGAGGAATGTTCGCAGGGCGACATGTCCAACATCGCTATCTCCACGCTGCAGCCGCACACCGAAGTCCGGTGCCGTGGTAGCGAGCGGCACTAAAACTCCGGCACTGATCACAAACGCCAACATGGAGCCCACCGATTCCAAAGCAGGACCCGTGGAAAATCGACGCATAATCCCGACGCCTGCTGCCACAGTTAGAAAGTGGACTTGAGCAGTTAGCAGCGCGATCAAGGGCGGAATCTCTCGATCGTCGTAATACGAAGTAATCGCGCCGATACAGAGACCGACATAAAACTTCCACCAGCCGCGAGTCGGGGACATTAAGAGCGCACTGAACGTAAGCGCGCCGGGTACCCACAAGGTGGTGCGCTGATAGGGAGGAAAGCGGAGCAGAAAAGTCAGCCGCTGAAAACAGAAAAAGACCACCGCGAAGCCGACAATCTCCAGCAGGGTTGACCACCGACTGTGAGACCGCGACGCCCCACAATCATCGGTTTGTCGCTGCGCACTGCTCACTCCATTCACCTGGCTCTCAATAGCGGATACCCAGCCCCACATTCGTGAAGAAGTTGGGTGACTGTTCATTTAATCCCCAGCCAACTCGCAGCCCCACTTCCCAGTCGCGAGTGATCAGATAGTGCAGCCCAGGACTGAAAAAATGCTGCGTGCTTTCTGTGTCACGACCCTGAGTAAACACACTAAAGTACTCGATGTGACCCCGCCAGCGTTCACCAATCGGCATTTTCAACACCGTCGACGGCGACCAGGCGTTGAAGTGATCCTCCCCAGCACTACTCGTACTAAACCTCAAACCAGAATCCCAGACCCAGCGATTCGTTAGTTCCCAGCCCATAATATACGAAGCCGATATGCTGCTGTCGTTCGCTCGTCCACTCGTCGGCGTGTAGCCTTGCAGAATGGCAGCACTTGAAGGGAGCCAGCCACGCTGCTGCGTGAGTGCCAGCTTGGTTCCAAACAGCATGCGACTCTCGCGCTCGAGTTCCATCTCCTCTTCTTCCACATCGGGCACATTGCCGGAAATCAAATTACCCGCTCCACCCACTTCATAGTTCCAGCCTACACGCAGCTCAAGTCTCTCGCTCCACCCATAGCGCGCGATGAGTTCCGGGAAACTATGAGTTTCTGGTACGTGCCGATTGTCGATAAACGAGTAGGCGGACTCGACCACCAATCGGCGCCGTCCAACCACACTGGTCGCCGGTGTGTAGGAATCACGGTCCGTTTCAATTTCATCTTCTTCGCCGCCATTCCCCGCGAGCACCTCCAAGCCACCTGCACGCTCTTCGAGCATATTCCCGTTGAGTGCGAACGGTTCCTGACCGCGCAGGTCGGCGGGTGCGAACAGGAGACCGCCGAGTGCTCCAAGTCCGCAGATCACTCCCAGGACAACTACGAGTCGCGGATGTTTGTCACTGTTTGATTGCAGCACCGAATGTGCCTCCTGAATGAAAGAAACCTCTCATTTAAGATCGGCAAATAATTCTGGTGGGATTACCTGTAGCGAATAGTTCGGCTCGCCGATCATTTTCAGCAGAGTCACCGTCAGGCGGACAGTGCGCCCAAACCCCGCAGCTTCCCAGGTCATTCCCGATTACCACCTGCGAATTCGGCTTAGGGTGCACCAGTGAAACGATGTGAGGCGAAGATGCGACGATTTTTGTTCTGGTCAGTGTGTGCAGCGGCACTTCTGGGTTCACTTTACACGACCCGAGATGCAAAGGCACAGTCATTCGGTGTGGAACTGCACAACACCTTGATGCCCGCGTCGGGAGCGATGGCGGGAGTCAGCATCGCTCAGCCTCAAGATCTCGTCAGTGGCATCAATGCCAATCCCGCCACGCTGACTCAATTTGCTGGCACTCAGTTTCAATTTGGTGGAGCTTGGGCCGAGCCGACGTTTGACCTGACGCAGTCGAGCGTCATCCCGCCGATTGGACCATCGCTGATCGAACCGTTCTCAGCCAAATCCACTGCGCCAGGAACTCCGGTGGGCAACATCGGAGTGACTCATAATCTCAATGAACTCGGACTGCCCGTAACATTCGGTATTGGATTTGTGACGACGGCCGGTGGGTTTGTCGATTTCCGTCATGTGCCAGAGAGTCACGGGACCAGCTCTGCGCTATCGATCTTTTCCCTGCCGGTGTCGTTGGGAATGCAACTGACCGACCGACTGTCGGTGGGAGCCTCCACGGCGATGGGAATTGCACTCTACAACGCTCCCTTCACCGTCGTCAGCTCGGTGACACCCGATTATGCGCTGCGAGCGACGCTGGGGACGAATTACCAACTCTCGGAAACCACCAACGTGGGAGCCTACTATCAATCGACGCAAGGTTTTCAGTTCAACGATGCGGTGTTGCTGCCGTTACCCGGAGGTGGCCATACCACTCGCGACGTAAAACTTGACTTACCACAAAACATTGGCTTCGGTCTCTCCAACTCGGCACTGATGAATGGCAATCTGCTGCTCGCCATGGATGTGCTGTACAAGCTGTGGAACGAGGCGGAGACGTTTGACACGGTGTATGACAATCAGTGGGTACTGCAATTCGGCACGCAGTACTCCACGGGCCGCTGGCGCTGGCGAGCGGGTTATGCGTGGGCCCAGAATCCCATGGATCAAACTCCGGGAAACGCGATTGGTGGTGTGATTCAGCCGGGCGAGCTGGCGGCCATTCGGTACACCCAAGGCTTGCTGGCCATTGCTAATCAGCATCGGTTGTCGGGTGGAGTGGGCGTGATGGATCTGTTGCCGGGTGTGAATCTGGATTTGATGGCCGGTGGCATGTTCAGCGACACTCAGCAACTAGGCGACTCCACCACCACGACCGTGACCAGCTACTGGATCGGCATGGGCCTCACCTGGCAATTCGGCTGCAACGCCTGCCGGACCAATTGAACGCACATTTGCCTAATTGCCTCCCTGCGAATCGTAATAACCGACGATCCCGGACCCTGGAGCGGGCGGGATGTTTGTGAGTCGCACTCGGGTTTCTGCTGTGGGTTGATCGGCGCTGCCGAGCGGGACACAATACCGGCACTAAAGGTCGCCAATTACGACGGCCACTCGTTTTGCTGGCCCATTGTTCTCTCCACCATCCGTCCCACCTCGCTTTGCTCCCCACACACTCGCCCAGATCGAGCTTCTTATCATGCTGCGCTCCGCTTTCCGTTCGCTCGTTCCGCTCGCCTCCCTTCTACTCGTACTGGCGGGGCTTTCCCCAATCAGTTCTCTGGTCTCTTCGCCGAGCCACCGTACGCTGCTGGCCGCCGACGACTGGAAGCCTAGCCAAGTGCCCGACATCTGGAAAAACGCGCCCGGCCAGGGATTTTTCTGGTATCGCTGCTGGGTCGATCTGCCTGCCGACTGGCGTGAGCGAAAGATTGAACTGTTTCAAGAGACGGCCGATGACGCTCGTGAAATCTTTGTCAACGGACGCTCAGTGGGACGTACTGGTGCCTTTCCGCCGCAGTATCGTTCTGGGCTGGGCGAATCCGATTTGTTTCCTGTTGCACCGGAAGTGTGGCGACTGGGGGAGCCGAATGTGATTGCGATCCGGCTTTATCAAGACACGGATCGTCGGACCAATTTTAATGTTGCCGCGCCCGTAATCTTTGCCGGTGACCAGGCCATTCGCTTGGCGGGATCTTGGCAATTGCGCGCTGGTGATGAAATTGCATGGGCGTCAGCCAAGGACGTCCAGTCCCCACCCGCCGCTCATCGTTTTAGCAAGACTGAACGTGCCGACGATGTGCGTCGCACGCTCAAAAAATTATCAGGAGAAGAGGGGCCACTGACACCGGCGGAAGCGTTAAGTCGCTTTCGTGTGCCGGATGATTTGGAAGTCGATCTGGTTTTGGCCGATCCTGTCATTGGTCAGCCGCTGGCGATCAGCTGGGATGAGCGTGGTCGGATGTGGGTCGTGGAATTCCGTCAGTATCCGAATCCTGCCGGACTGAAGATGGTGAGTCGTGATAAGTTTTTGCGTTCAGTTTACGACCGAGTGCCGCCGGCTCCCCCCAATCATTTTCGTGGTGAAGATCGCATCACGATTCACGAGGACACCGATGGCGATGGGCGCTACGATCGCCACCAAACGTTCGTGGATGGTTTGAGTCTAGTCAGTTCCTGTGCCGTAGGGCGTGGTGGAGTGTGGGTACTCAACCCGCCCTATCTGCTCTTCTATCCTGATCGCGATGGTGACGATCGACCGGATGGCGATCCCGAGGTGCATTTAGAGGGCTTTGGAATCGAAGATTCTCATTCGATTGCCAACAGTTTGCGTTGGGGCCCCGATGGTTGGCTGTATGCAGCGCAGGGAAGCACCGTCAGTGCCGATGTGCGTCGACCGGGCGACAAGAGTCCACCGGTGCATTCCATGGGGCAACTCATTTGGCGCTACCATCCCACCACTCGTCGTTATGAGATTTTTGCAGAGGGTGGGGGCAATACGTTTGGAGTCGAGATTGATGATCAGGGTCGCATCTTCTCCGGCCACAATGGCGGCGATACACGCGGCTTCCATTACGTCCAAGGTGGGTATTTTCAGAAGGGATTCGGCAAGCACGGCTCGCTGAGTAATCCCTATAGCTTCGGTTACTTTCCCGAGATGGCTCATCATAGTGTGCCGCGCTTCACGCATACCTTTGTGATGTACGCGGGGACGGCACTGCCAACGAGTTATCGTGGCAAGCTGTTTGGCGTGGAGCCGCTGCAAGGTCGAGTGGTGATGAGCGACGTGCAGCGCGATCGCTCGTCCTTCAAGACCAAGGATCTTGGACACGTGCTCACCACTACCGACACGTGGTTTCGTCCGGTTGATATCAAGACTGGGCCCGATGATGCCATTTATGTCGCGGATCTATATGAGCAGCGGATTGATCATGCGAGTCATTATCAAGGTCGCGTAGATAAGAGTACGGGTCGAATCTATCGACTGCGAGCGAAAGGGAGTCGGCCCGCTGCGTTCAAGCCGCTAGCGATCAGCGACCCTGCGGCGGTGATCGCCTCGTTGCAATCCGACAATCGTTGGCGTCGACAAACAGCTCAGCGCCTTCTCGGTGATCTGCAGGCTGCGGGGCAGTCCACAGGTTTGGCGAAGTCACTTGCCGAATCACTGGCACGTCAAACGGACCAATTAGCACTTGAGACGCTTTGGGCTTTGAGTGCAGTAGAGGGGTTAACCGAGCCCACGGCGCTGCAGGCTTTGGATCACAGCGATCCGTTTGTGCGCCTGTGGACCATTCGTTTACTGGGGGACCAGCAGCGAATCTCCTCTGCGGTGCGTGACAAACTGGTGGAGCTTGCTTATCGGGAATCCCAGGTCGAGGTACGCAGCCAATTGGCTTCCTCGGCGCGACGCCTGCCTGCCGCTGATTCCTTACCGATCGTGGCCAAACTACTCACTCGAGCCGAAGATGCCGGCGACATTCATGTGCCGCTGCTGTTGTGGTGGGCAATTGAAGCCAAAGCGGAGAGTGATCGAGCGGCAGTGGTAGCGATCTTTCGCGAGAGCGATCTCTGGAAATCGCCGCTGGTCAGCACGCATATCGCTCAGCGCCTGATGCGCCGCTACGCCTCTCCTGGCACTCGTCAAGATCTGCTCACTTGTGCTGAGCTTTTGGAACTGGCACCGAATGCGGAGAGCAAAAAGCAACTCATGAACGGGTTTGAAGAGGCATATCAAGGCCGGTCGCTGGCAGGACTGCCGACGGAATTGGTGCAAGCGATGACTCGCGCGGGTGGAGCGTCTCTGCCGCTGCGGGTCCGTCAAGGTGATGCGGCGGCCATCGATGAGGCGCTGCGGCTGCTCGAAAACGAGAAGACGGATGCCAAGCAGCGTCGACAACTCATTGAGTTGTTTGGTCAGATTCAGCAGCCACGCGCACTCGAGCCGCTGCTTAAGCTGCTGCGGCAAAAGATCGATATACCTGCAGCGAATGATACGAAGACGAACGAAGGAAAACAGTCTGAGGCGCAGCGTGCGACGGTGTTGGCGGCACTGCAGTCGTTTGATAGTCCACAAGTGGCGACGGCGATTCTGCAGTCCTATTCTCAGCTTTCAGCCGATAATCGGGCACTGGCGGTTTCGGTGCTGGCGAGTCGATCTGGGTGGACACGTGAACTACTGAATCGCGTGGAGGGGAACCTACTAGCGGCGAATGCCATTCCGGTTACCTCAGTGAAAAAACTTCTCCTTCGACCCGACGAAGAGGTAGCACGAAGAGTGCAGAAGATTTGGGGCGATGTACAAGGTGCGACGACCACTCAGATGCGCGAGGCGATTGATAAGTTGGCTGAGGCGATTTTGCAGGGTTCAGGAAATCCCTACAACGGCAAGCAGTTGTATGTGGCGAATTGTGGCAAGTGTCATCGACTGTTTGATGACGGCGGCCGAATTGGCCCCGATTTGACATCGTATAAGCGCGACGATCTGCGACGCATGCTGCTCAACGTGGTCAACCCGAGTGCTGAGATTCGAGAGGGGTTTGAAAACTACGTGATCCAAACCAGCGATGGACGTACGATCAATGGCTTCCTTGTGGATCAGGATCCGCAGATCGTGACGTTACGCGGAGTGGATGGGCAAACCACGATCATTCCGCGGGACGAGATTGAGGAGTTGAAAGCGGTAGCGGTATCGCTGATGCCAGAAGGATTGCTGAAGGAATTGAGCGAGCAGCAGGTACGCGATTTGTTTGCCTATTTAAGGTCCACTCAGCCGCTGCCATGAGGCCGCTTATCAAGAACCGTAGGTTTGGCTTTTGCGTCCGTTAGCGCGGAATCCTATGCGAAACCAAAGGCGTCGCTGACTGAGTGCGGCTAGCGAAAACAGTGCCCTTTGGTGGCCGATAAAGGGTGTCATCAATCGATAAAGCCAGCGACGCGTCCGCGACCCCGAATTTGGATCGGTGGTCAGCCATGGTCGCCAATCATCATCAATCAGGCCTTGGCGAGCGAAATCAAAAAACAACTTTGGCCAAATGGTATAGGTCACATGACGACGCAGGAATGTCGGGTCTCGACCCAGAAGACGCAGATAAAAAGCACCGATCGATTTAGGTAGTAGTGGCAACCATGGTACGCCGTAATGCTGTTCGTGAAAGGACAAATAATTTTCGCAGGTGATATGAAATCGGCCGTTATCTACCAACACCCGCGACATTTCAGCGATGCATTTAGAGGGTGATTGAACATGTTCCAAAACCTGTTTGGAAACGACGGCGTCGAAGCTCCGATCGGCAAACGGTAAGTTTTCTCCCGTGGCTCCCACATGCGTGATCGTCACTCCAGCGGCCTGCGATCGACGCTCCGCGACTTCCCGCCAACTATCACTGGGCTCGACGGCTGTAACTTCTGCTCCCGCCAAGGCCATTTCGATGCCCAGTGAACAGTGTCCGCTGCCTACATCGAGTACCTTCAGGCCGGGGAAAACCCAACCGTTCCGCTGCAGATTATTCACGATGTTGCGAGCCATCTCCCGGGTCACATCAAGTTGCGCACGTTGCCGCGCAAACTCGACGTCGCGGCCAAGCGTGACGGTTAGATAATTCATCCATGATTGGGTAATGGAATCGTCGATGGAGCCGCCTTCATTGAGCGACTTCGGCTCTTCGAATCCACTATGAGTCGACGGTGCGGAAGTTTGCTTCATGTTAGTCGACTCCAGTCTCCCGCCACGGTAACAACTCCATCATTGGGGCGGTGTGTGATCTGTACGCCACCTGTCGACCGCTCCACAACCTGAAAGCAAATACATTGATCGTGACGATCGAGCGTCTCGCCGCCTTCCCACCGATGCACCGCCAGTGTGATCAAGAAAGTACCTTGATTCAGCGGACAGTTGGGCATTTCGAAGAGGAATTCAGAGGCGCCCGACGGACAATTCAGCGGGTTTCCCGTAAATAACGAACAGTTCGCGGTGACTCGAAAGAGTGAGGAGGTTTCAATCGATATGCCAAACCCCAACTGCTGTGGCGGTCCGTCATTTTGGATGCGAACATGCACCTGCAAGGTATCTCCACGCATTACGTGTGAGAGATTTTCCAGCGCAAGTTGATTGTTACCGATGAATGCAGATTCAATCCTTAGTGGTGTTTTTGTGGAGGAGTTCACGAAGGCTCGCTCTCGAAACGCGATCATGTACTGCGACACCGCTTCTTCAATCGGAGCATCGCATTTAACTTCACCGTTTTGAATGACCAGGCCACGATTGCAGAGCTGGGTGACGGCGGAGAGGTTGTGACTGACGAATAGCACGGTGCGTCCACCGTCGGCCACGGTACGCATTTTGCCAATGCATTTCTTTTGGAAGTCGGCGTCCCCGACGGCGAGCACTTCGTCTACGATCAGAATTTCCGGTTCCAGATGAGCGGCAACGGAAAACGCCAGTCGCACTTTCATGCCACTGCTATAGCGCTTGATCGGCGTATCAAGGAATTTCTCGATGCCGGAAAAGTCGACGATTTGATCAAACTTCCGATCGATTTCCGACTTGGTCATGCCCAAGATCGTGCCATTGAGATAGACGTTGTCCCGGCCCGAAAGATCGGGATGAAATCCGGTTCCTACTTCGAGCAGACTGGAGACTCGACCACGAATCACAGCTCGGCCACTGGTGGGCTTCGTGATGCGACTGAGGATTTTCAGGAGCGTACTTTTGCCAGCTCCATTCCGCCCGATCACGCCGAGCACATCTCCGCGCTGGACATCAAAGCTGATGCTTCGCAAAGCGGTGTAAGTGTCGGCTTCACCGGCGATGTGTTTGGAGGTGTCGAGTCGACGAAGTTGACGGAGATTACGCAGAGGTGCCTTGAGGAAGCCGGTCAAGGCCGCTGCCAACGTATCGGGGATTTCGTCCTTCAATCCGATGCGATACGTCTTGGACAGTTTATCAACACTAATGACGGGCTGGCTCATAGAACTCTGGGGCATTCAGGGCGCTGTGAAAAGCAACCTGCTTGAACTACGAAACGTAAACTGGGAAACGTGAATAGGCACAAGGAGCGGAGCAAACGAACATCTCAAGCCACGTCGGCAAACACCTTCTCGCGGCTACGAAAGTAATTCAATCCCGAGAAGACGATGATGGATGTGACAACAGCGCTAAGTCCAATCCAGGCAAAGGGCATGGCCTGCTGACCCAGCAGCGAAGCTCGAAACCCCTCGAGCACTCCTACGAGCGGATTCGCGGCATAGATCCACTGGGGATAAAGCGTCCAGGAACCAAGTTTAACTTCGGCAGGGATCAGGGACGTCGGATAAATCACGGGACTGGCATACATCAGCAGCTGCACGATAAACGAGATGGCATGCTTCACGTCACGGTACTGAATCGACATCGCCGAAGTCCACAAGCTGATGCCAAAGGCGAAACTGGCCATGAGCACGGCGAGCAGTGGGATGTAAACAATGTTCAGTCCCGGACGAACTCCGAGCAGGAAAAGAGCCAGGAGGCTGAAGAAAAAGGCGATGGCGAAATCGAACAGGGTGGCGAGTGTGGCCGTCAAAGGCAGGATGATACGCGGAAAATAGACTTTGGACAGCATTTGCGAGTTCCCGATCAGACTGTCCGTTGCCGAGTTAACGGCATTCGAGAAGCAAAGCCATGCTGACATGGTCGCCAGGTAGAACGCGGAATGCGGCACGCCATCCGTGTTGATTTGCGCGAGGCGTCCGAAAATCATCGTGAACATCGTGATCTGAAAAGCGGGCTGAATAATCGCCCAACCAATTCCGATCGCGGACTGCGCGTAACGCACCTTGATCCCGCGCCACGTTAGGAACCACAGCAGATCGCGATACTGATACAGCTCGCGAAGATCGACCAGCTTCGATCCCGCGTCCGGCTCGATGATTGTTTCATAGCACGGACCCTGGTCGACGGCCGCAGCAAACCCCGGCATCGGGCCCGCCGGACCGCGATCTAATTCTCGATCATTTGATTCAGGAACAGCCATTCGCAATGCTCAATAGACACGTTTTCCACCAGAAAAGCCGCACATACCCTTACGGCTTTTCGAGGGAACGAATTCCTGAGCATAATCCGAAGGACGAGTTATCAAAACTACCCCTTCGGGACAATTCCGACTTCTGAACGCGGACTACTCTTCATGAGCCGGTAGAGGCATGTCAGGTTCGGGGGCTCCAAGCTCCTCGCCGATCATGTTTTGGGCACCCGCCATCTGCATTTCCGCCGGTTCAAACGCCGAACCGACTCGGCTGCGAGTTCGGTCGGCTCGATCGTAGGTGCCTCCAAAGGCGTTGTAGTCGTTGTCGTAGGGATTGGGGCAAATCGCACAGCCCGAGACAATCGCCAGCAGCAGACCCATTAACAGCAGCAACGACAGTCGTTTCATGGCGAATTCCTTGCCCAGCGACGTTCAGAATCAAGTCCATCCTTAGACATGGTCAGCCGCGAACTCAAACGCATATCGGCCGTCCACCCGGTACACCATCGGCAAATGCGGATTGTAGGCTTTAGGTAATTTATGCCGCCCGACGCAATGTCGAACCGCTCGCACCACTCGCACCGCTCGCACGAATACCGCTCGCGATTACCCGGGCGGCATGCAACTGGGCTGAACCCGCATTGGGGAAGGCAAAAGGAATCGTGCTCCGATCCGCCGCAGTGTTCGCCAGCACCTGCGGTAAATCCGCCAAACGATCGATAATGTAATCGGCAGCAATCGGTTGAACCCACCGCAGGCCGATCGTGGACATGCCAAG
This sequence comes from Pirellulaceae bacterium, assembly GCA_044235425.1. Taxonomy (GTDB): domain Bacteria; phylum Planctomycetota; class Planctomycetia; order Pirellulales; family Pirellulaceae; genus JBJSXJ01. The sequence goes on along the minus strand of JBIIHW010000040.1, from coordinate 21,841 downwards.
CGAACTGGCGCTACGGCGAGCGGCGGCATCGTCGCTCAGCAGAGCGATTCCGGACGCTGACCGTCGCTCGCGCTGCACGACGGCCTGGAGTGCCTCTTGCAGCGGCAAGGCGGCTCCAACCTCTTGGGAAGAATAGATCGGCTGCCAGTCTGCTCGGATCCCCGCCGCGGTTAATTGAGCGGCAATTTGATTGGCGGGACGCAGGTCATTGACGAGAATCGCCAACGAAACACCGGCTGCCACAAGCTTGGCCCACGCACGCTGCACCCCAGGAAACAACCGCAAACTCTGCTGCTGATGCCGTTCCCAGCGCGGTCGACCAGCCACTTCAACTTCCGACAGCTGCGCTACACTACAGCCCAAATCACGTAAGTGCGCAAGCAAAGCCGTCCAGTAGTCCATTCGCCCGGCCAGCGCCTCGGACCACTGCCCCGCTAAGAATCGCTCACAAAACGGCTCGTAGTCGACCGCCAGGCCAACTCGATTGAGCTGGATGACAAGCCAGCGATGCCAGGCCGTGTCATCAAAGAGAATTCCTCGAGGGTCTACCAGCACTCGCGTCACTCGATAACCTCGCACTCGGGACGGTTGGGCCGCGCATGGTTCCAATACGGATACCAATGGACCATGCCTGAATCGCGTCTCCCGTGACACCGTTGATCGGCCGATTCACGTTATAACTTCAGCGACTCAGCCGAGTAGGCGACAATCCACCGATTTCAAGCTCGGAGCCTGTTAAGCCAGGCAATCGTGGAAACTGCGGAAAGATGCGTTTCAGGGCACGTTGGGGACGTTCAGTCCACGCGTGTCCCAAGGACGCGGCGGCCCCATTCCACCCCACTTGAGGATTTCATGGTGGAGCAGCACACACCCAATCACCAGCGCGATAAAAGACAGGATCAACAGCATCGAGTAGACGCTGAAATCGCGCTTGGGAAGTTTATAGTTCGAGTTAGCCAAGCCGGGTTGTGACACGGTCATCCTTCCGAATGGGTCCTCGTTTGTACTCGGGAATAATCTTGCCGACCGCCCGATTGGGTTCGGTCTTCATGATCATCACTCGACCTAAATACTGAGCGCCACGGAACACTTCCATCGTGTGGCCCTCTTTCAAACCATCGTCGCGACCCAGCGAGATTTCGACCAGATCCTTGGCGCTTACCGCCAAAACCACGCCGTCCACGGCCGGTGGAATCGCTTCCACATCCACGAATTCACTGAGGTCATGTTTGGTGAGCACCAGTTTCACGCGAGCAAGCTGTTCCACGAGCTGGGTATTGCGTTCCTTCAGGAGTCGTTCAAGATCCAATGCGCCGTTGAGCTTGTCCGTGAGATCAACCACTTTAAGGAACTGTGCGTCACGGTCGTTTTGCGCGACGCGGACATTTTCGCGTAACGTCGCTACTTCTTCGAGCAATCGCTTGTTGTTGATTTCAAGCGTTTGCAGGGCAGCGGTCTGTTCGGTGTGAGCACCCTGCAGTTTCTCCAACTCACTCGTCTGCTGGCTCAACAGGCCTTCCTGCTGCGATAGTTTGGTGGAGAGCGAAGCGAGAGCGTAGGTCCGAGCAGCTTGCTCGGCCGCATACTGATCTTTGAGCCGACCAAGTTGATTGTTGAGGTTTTCCACCTCAGTTTTCTTCTTGTCGAGCTGCTCTTTGTACCCCAAATCCGTATTGTTTTTGGGATCGGGATTGGTCGCCAACAGCTTCCAATTCTTATGAGTGGCAAAGACCATGAGGGACAGCGACATGAACACGATGCTCATGACAAAGATCATCACGGTGAAAATCTTGCCTAGCAGTGTCATAAAGTAACGGCCTTCCTGCTGATGCCTTGAAGTGGGCGGACTAAGAACCCAGCCAAGTATAGTTACGTGAAATTTCCCGCGTCAATCAACATTCGTTAAATTTGGTAAACTGGGGGGCTTGGGCTGTTTTTGGTTTGCCTGCCGCTGCATTGCCCGCGTCGCTGCCGCCCCCTCAGCTGCTTCCCTCACTCCGCCGCTCGACGGACCCCTTCGGCACCCGGCGGTGCCGAACGGCCAGCCAACCATAAAACAATATGACCAACCCGACGACCGGCCGGTCCCCCCACCGTTCGTACCAACTCCTGCGACCGTCGCTCGTCACCCTCGCAATTAATACGCCGGGTTGTCGACGAGGCAACTGGTCGATCACCCGTCCTGATCCGTCAATCCAGGCGGTGATTCCCGTGTTGGCCGCGACGACCAACGGCTTCCGCGCCTCGATGGCTCGAAAGATCCCCGCCTGAAAATGCATATCCAGGATCGTCGACCCCCAAAACCATCCGTCATTAGTCAGATTGATCAGGATATCGGCAACTTTCTCGGATTTACGTAACTCCCGCAGCTGACTACCGATTACATGGGGGACCATCGTTTCGAAGCAAATGTTTGGGCAAAGTTTGTGGTCCTTAACGGCAAAAGCCACTGGGCGATCTCCCGGCGTCGCGCCGCCCATTCCCACCCATTGGTAGAGCTGCGGAAACGTTTCGCCCAGGGGGATGTATTCACCAAACATTACTAAGTGCTGTTTGTAATAGCGATCGACGACTTCGCCGCTGGGGTGGATGAGGAGCGCGGAGTTGTATTCGCGCGGCCGACGGTCGCTGTGCGTGGCATCGATCGTAATCGTCCCAACCACCAAGTGCAGGCCCTCATCCCCGCGTATCTCAGCAATCTCGCGGGCTAGCAGCCTCACCTTCGCCTCAAAGGCGCGCAGTCGATCCGCAATCCGCACGCGCAGCTCAGGGTCCTCCACAAGAAACTCGGGTGAATTCTCCGTGAACATCGACTCCGGCCAAATCACTACATCCAGATCCGGGTGGGTGCGACAAACCTCCAGCGTCTGTTCTCGATAGCGTTCAAATGTCTGCCGATTCCGCTCTTCGTTGTAATCAAACACCGTGTCGATCGAATTCTGAATCAGCGCGATGTGGAGTGAGTCGGAGGTAGAAAGGCCGTCGGCCGCAGTTGCCGACCGCCTGGGGGACTCCTCGACGGCCGCCGTCTGAGTTGCACTCGAACGCTGCTGCGGCCCAACCTGCTGATCGACCTGCTGCTGGCGCAGGTGGCCGTACGTGAGTGCGGCGAGGACGGCGAGAGCGGCACTTAAAGCGCTCCCCATGGGGCGGTCGCACCACGGTTTGATGCCTCTTTGTGGATTGCACTCTGGCGGTTGGTCCGCAGCCAACTCGGGCGACGTTGTCGGCAATTGCTGCAGCAGGGCCGTCGCCACCAGCATCACTAAACCGCTCACCCCATACGCTCCACCGATATCGGCCAGCTGAATCGTCGTTGTCCAAAACGCCAATCCGTGGCCGAGCATGCCGCCGGTGAAACCGGTGAGCAAATAGCCTCTCAGCAGTTCGCCGCTCACCCAGATCACGGGCGCGGCGATCAGCAGAGGGCAATGAGCTCGACGCGTGGCCCAGCGAGTAAGGGCGATGAAGAGAGGTGGATAGATTGCCAGGTAGGCGCTCAGTGCGAACCAGCCCAGGTAGAGGGCGGGGTAGGCGAGTCGAATGCCGTGTAGGAACGCGAGAAAAAAAACGCAGGCTGCGAGCCACTGCGGCAGATAAAAACGTCGGCCGGTGGCTTGGCCGTCACGGGCTTGTAGCAACCAGCCGAGCGGCGCGAGCCAGGTAAGCCAGGACCAGCCGAGCGGTGGCAAAGAGGCGTACATCAGCAAGCTGCTGGCAAGTCCGCAGGCGAAGGGGCGTTGGGCGGCGAGTGTCAGCCAGCGCGGTCGCATGAAGATCCTTTCGCAGCGCTACGCTACTTAACTTCCAGCATGCGCGTGAGTGCGACGAGTGACCAGTGAGTCGTTTCCGCATCCACCTGGATGACGTTGACCGGCGTGCCCGCAGCGAGATTTTCGAGGCTCCAGCACAGATGAGGCAAGTCAATGCGATACATGGTGGCGCACATGCAGACCACGGGTGACAGGAAGTGAATTTCCTGCTCGGGATGTTCTTTCTTGAGTCGATTGACGAGGTGCAATTCCGTGCCGATGGCCCAGCGACTACCGGGTGGAGCGGCTTCGACGACCTGAATGATCTTGCTCGTCGATCCTGAGATATCGGCGATATCGTGGACTTCGCGCGGACATTCCGGATGTACCAGAATTTTGATGCCTGGATATTTACTGCGGAAGAGTTGTACGTGTTCAGCACGGAACATCTGATGGACGCTGCAGTGACCCTTCCATAAAATCACTCGGCTGTCACGAATCGCCTCTTCGGAATTGCCGCCGAGGTCGGCAGCGTGGGGATCCCAGACGGGCATGGTGCTGCTGGAGATTCCCATTTTCAATGCGGTATTTCGGCCCAGGTGTTGATCGGGAAAAAAGAACACGCGCTGGCCGCGCTGAAATGCCCATTCCAGTACGGGAGCAGCGTTGCTGGAGGTGCAGACGATGCCGCCGTGTCGGCCACAAAAGGCCTTGAGGCTGGCGGCGGAATTGATGTAGGTGACCGGAATCAGGGACTCGGTGTCGATCACTTGCCCGAGATCTTCCCAGGCGGCCTCGACTTGCTCGATGGCGGCCATATCAGCCATCGAACAACCGGCACCCATATCGGGCAGAACCACACGCACTCGTTCCCCGCTACGAGCGGCCAGTTTCTCCGGACGATTGGCCAGCATGTCGGCGGTTTCCGCCATGAAGTGCACGCCACAAAAAACAATTTGGCGGCACTCGGAGCTGGCAGCAGCCATCTGACTTAACTGATAACTATCCCCGCGCAGATCGCTCAGCTCGATCACCTCGTCTTGCTGATAGTGATGCCCCAGGATCAGCAGCTGAGGGCCAAAGTGATCCCGCACGCTTTGGATCCGCCGACTAAGTTCGGCATTATCCAGTGATTTGTAGGGCGCCAGTTCGAGTGGCTCTGGAGGCGACAGTAACGTGCTCATGGTTGTCCGCAATCCCACGGCTAAAAGTACTCGTGTTGAGATTACCCGTAGCTGTGAGTTTAGTGAGCAACTGCGTTACTCACAACGGACGGATGTGCTGTGAAATACCTGAGACCTGTCTTTGCCGACGAGCGATTGTCAGCAGGGTGCCGCACAAACCGCAACTCCATAACAGCAGCATGCTCGGCTCCGGTACGCTAGCTCCTTGAGCGTTCAGTTCCACTCTTAAGTAGTTCGGATCGTTGCTGCCGCTGAGATCGATGGCAATGAAGGTGAGGTAGTTGATGCCAGCCAGGAACGCAGACCCCGCGGGAATGGTGAACGGTCCGGGTGTGGTGGGTGCGTTCGCATCGATTGGCTGACCATTGAGCAGAATGTCGAAGACAGCAGCAGCATTTAAGCTACTACTCCAATTACCCATGACTGACACGGTCTCAGGCAGTACTTGTGAAGAGCCACCGAAGTTGATTTCGAGTACAAACGCAATGTAACCGGCGGGGGCGAAAATCGATTTCGACAGGCTGTCATCAAAGCCATCTGGGTCATAGGACGAATCGACGATGCCATATTCCGGTACTGGATCGTCGGCGATGCGATAGTGCAAGTCGAGGCTGCCGTCGAGAAGTACGACAGAAGAGCCGCTGACGCCCGTGTTGTAGAATCGGTTGATCACTCCTGCATTCGCGATCTGGCCAAGGACGATTGCCAGTAAAAAAACTGGCAAAAATGGCAACCTGAATCGGTCTCGATGTCGCTTCATGGCATGTTCCTCATGTCCTGACATAGGCTTATCCGCCGCGAGCGGAATGCACATGCTTCCATTACCGCGTCGGACACTATTTGAGCGGGTAATCTACTCATGCATGTTCAGACCTTCACAAGATTCCGTTAATCGCCAAAGAACATAGCTTGGCTAAATCTTCATGGAATCTCGGCTTTGCGATTCATCAATCACGATTTCAATTCCGCCCGCTACGGGACTTCATCTCGTTCATTATCAAGCAAAGGGTGAGAAAATGAGTCGAACCAATTCGGTACGCAAGTCAGAGCGAATGATTGGGACACGATCGATACAGAGGCGATGGCGGCGAGCGATCCAGCGTGTACGAAATCTACGGCATCGAATGCAGTGCGAGCATCTCGAAGCTCGTGATTTGATGACCGGGCAAGTCATTATTTCGGAGGTGAATCCAACTGGTAGCGCGGCCAGCTACGCTGCTGACTGGTATGAGGTGACTAATACGGGAACTACGGCGATCGACATCTCAGGCTGGCGGTTCGACGACGGCTCTAGCAGTTTTGCATCGGCGGTCGCGTTACGTGGAATTACGAGCATCCCGGCGGGAAGGTCGGCGATTTTTCTTGAGGGGGCAGCCACTGGTACGAATGACGAAATGCTCATCGCTAACTTCTCGCAAGCTTGGTTCGGTACCACGGAGGTTCCGGCAGGGATTCTGATCGGTGCTTATGGTGGAACCGGTGTCGGATTATCTTCCACTGCTGACGCGGTGAATCTCTTCAATGCCGCCGGAGCATTGCAAGCGAAAGTCACTTTTGGAGCATCCACGCTGGGAGTTTCTTTTGATAATGCGCAAGGACTTGATAACACGGCGATCACCCAACTGAGCAGTTTGGGGACGAACGGAGCTTATCGTTCGTTGGCAACATTGAGCGAAACAGGATCGCCGGGCCGCATTACAGCGGCGACGAATACCGTGGATTTATCCTCCTATGTGCGTGTCGGACGGTATGACCTGCCGGAACCGACGCGTACGACGCCACCCAATTCCACCAATCGACTCGCTCAAGAATCTTCGGCCGTTACCTACAATTGGGATACCGATACGCTGTTCTTACTTGGTGACGGCGGAACCGCGATTGTGCAGACCGATAAAACCGGTCAACTCATCGATACCATGACGTTGGCGACGGGCAGTAGTCCTCAGGGAACCGAGTTCTATGATCCCGAGGGATTAGCGTATGTGGGTAATGGAAAATTTGTGTTGATGGAAGAGCGTGATCGACAGTTTGTACGGTTTGACTATGTGGCTGGCACAACACTGAGTCGTTCCGCCGCCGAAACGGTCAAGATTGGCACCAGCATTGGTAATATCGGTATTGAGGGTATCTCCTATGATCCCATGACGCTGGGGTTCATTGCTGTGAAGGAAACTTCACCCCAGGGTATTTTTCAAACGGGAATCGATTTCATTGCCGGCACTGCCACGAATGGTAGTCCCACCACGGCCAACTCCACTGATCTTTTCGACCCCAATCTGCTGGAACTCGCCGATCTCGCCGATGTCTACTCGCTATCGAATGTCCCCTATTTCAATGGCTTCTCGGACTATGGCAATATTCTGGTGTTGAGCCAGGAGACGGGAAGCATTGTGGAAACCGACCGTTCAGGCAATGTACTCAGCCGACTGACGATAATGACCGATAACGGCAATCCGTTATCGGTGGCTGATCAACAGCATGAAGGGATGGTGATGGATTGGCAAGGGAATCTGTACGTGGTCAGCGAAAATGGTGGTGGTAGCATCGACTACCCGCAACTGTGGGTCTACCAGAAGTCCTCGACTCCAAATCAAGCTCCAACTGCTGTACAGATCACGAACGGACTTTCGTCCCTGTCCGAAGCGACGAGTACCGCTAATCGAGTGAAAGTTGCCGACATTTTTGTCACGGATGATGGCCTGGGAACAAATAATCTCACCGTCACAGGTGCTGATGCCGCCAGCTTTGAGATCATCAACTCCTCGCTGTACATCAAAGCTGGAACAGCACTGAACGCCCTCACGAAGGGTTCGTATACCGTAGCAGTGGCGGTTGATGATCCTACCCTCGGTAGTACACCAGACGCCACTAGCGCGGATTATACGATTGCCATTACACCATCCGGAACGGGTGGTGGTTTGAGGATTACAGAAGTCGCCTCCTGGTCGAGCAGCCAGGGGACGGTGGGAGCTGATTGGTTTGAAGTCACTAACACGAGTGGCCAGGCGATCAACATCACGGGTTGGAAGATGGATGACAACTCCAACAATTTCTCGGTTGCCGTGACACTCAATGGTATCACCTCGATTGCACCGGGTGAGTCGGTGATCTTTCTTGAGACGGCGAGTAGCAGTACGGTCACGGCGTTCCTCAGTGCCTGGTACGGCAGCGAAGTTCCGGCGGGTCTACAAGTGGGAACCTACAGCGGCTCAAGTGTCGGACTGAGCTCGGGAGGTGATACCGTCAACCTGTTTAATTCGTTCGGCACGCGCATGTCGAGCTTGGCGTTTGGTGCTGCATCAGGGAGCGCACCCTTTTTCACATTTGATAACTCCGCTGCGGCTGACAACGCCACAATCAATACGTTGAGTGTGGTCGGTGTTCATGGTGCCTTCGTGGCCATGAATGACGTACATGCAATCGGGTCGCCCGGTACGGTTGGAAAACTGTTTGTTTCCGAGATAGCTCCTTGGTCGAGTGGCAACAGTCCTGTTGCTGCCGATTGGTTTGAACTCACTAACACCACGGCCTTTCCAATTAGTCTCACGGGCTGGAAAGTCGACGATAGCTCAGCCTCCTTCTCGCTGGCCGGATCGCTCAGCGGTGTGAATAGTATCGCACCAGGAGAGTCCGTTGTTTTTGTGGAAACTGCGGCCTTGGCGACCACGCGAGCAAGTTTCCTGAGTACTTGGTTTGGCAGTAATCCACCGGCCAGTCTACAGATTGGTGGCTACAGTGGCACTGGCCTGGGGCTGGGTACTGGCGGCGATGCAGTGAACATCTACGATACGGATGGCTTGCTGCGAGCAAGTGTCAGCTTTGGTGCTGCTACAACCACCGCGCCCTTTCGTAGTTTCGATAACGCCGCCGCACTCAATGCTACGAACATTTCGACATTCAGTACGAGTGGAGTGAATGGAGCGAGGGAAGCTGTCAACAGCATTAATGAAATCGCTTCGCCAGGGGTAATCGCGGCGGTTAATCCGTTTGGTCCCACGATTCGGGAAATAACCCCTTCGCCCTATCTCAATCTGCCCGAACAGGGTAGCGGTTATTTAAGTGGAGTCGTGAATGATCCCAGCGACATCGCTCGCGTGTCTGGAATCGATTTCACGTTTGCGGATCCCGATACGGATGTGTCGAGTTTGTCGGTGAGTGTCAGCTCAAGCAATCTGACGGTAGTCTCGGCGGGAGGTTTGACTCTGACTGGTAGTGGAGCCACTCGAAATCTGCGCATCACTCCCACTGACGTCGGTTATTCGACTATCACGTTGAGCGTTAGCGATGGCGTATCGACGACCACGTACTCAATCAGCTATGCCGCTTCGGTGGCCTCTACAACGCCGACTGCGACCCGGTATCACACGGGCTCTTCGGATGCATCCGCAGCAGTGGCGATTGATGCCAGTTTTAGTCTTGTGGCCGATGATGAAGATCAGGTCTTACGACTCTATCAACGACAGCAATCGGGCTTGCCGGTGGCCAGCTATGACTTCTCGACGTCATTGGGTTTAACCGATACCTCGGGTGGTGTACCACGTGAGGTGGATCTGGAAGCGGCGCTCCGTTCAGGCAATCGTGTTTACTGGATTGGTTCCGCTAGTAACTCCAGCACGGGGGCCAGCCGGCCAAATCGCAACCGCATCTTCGCGACTGACCTATCCGGAAGCGGAGCTGCGACAACGATTGCGTACGTGGGTCGCTATGACTTTCTCAAAGAGGACTTAATTGCATGGGATCAAACCAATGCACACGGCTTGGGAGCGGACTACTATGGACTGGCTGCCAGCGCGGCGATCGGCATCGCACCAGAAGCCGCGAGTGGTTTCAATATCGAGGGCGTAGTGTGGGCACCAGGTAGTTCCACGACTGCCTTCATCGCCTTCCGCGCGCCTCTGGCAAATACGGTTTCACGCAGTCGAGCGTTACTGGTTCCAGTCACCAATTTCTCTCAACTCGCGATCAGTGACGGTGCACAAGGTAGTGCTCTGTTTGGTGCTCCGATCGAGTTGAACTTGGGTGGTCGTGGTGTTCGTGACTTGGTCGGAAACGGTACCGAGATCGTGATCATTGCAGGACCGGCCGATGCTACTGACAACTTCGCCCTCTATTCCTGGAGTGGAGCGGCTGGTGAGCAACCAATTCGCCGCGATACCAACTTGTCGGGACTTAATCCTGAGGCCATTGTGGAGGTACCTGGCGGCCTCGCGGCAGCGAGTGTGCTGCAATTGCTAAGTGATAATGGGAATACGGTCTGGTATAACGACGGGGTGATCGCAAAGGATTTGCCTCATGACGAGCAGACAAAGTTCCGCAGTGACCTGGTCTCTTTGGGGCGTCGAGTCACGGCGCTGACGGTGAGTCAAGCGGCCGCGACTGTCGGTGGCTCTACGACTCTGCAGGCTTCCTTGAGCTTTGTGGATGCCGGTAGTGCGGTAGCCGGAAAGGCGATCGAGTTTCGTTTGCAAGGATCGTTGTTGGGTACCAGCACTACAGATGCCAACGGCATTGCGAAACTGACGGTGAATCTTGCAGCGTATTCGCCGGGGTTACTCACCAATGGACTACAGGCTTCTTTCGTGGGTGACAGCGAAACCACCGCGGCCAGCGGTTCAGCTAATCTCATCATCACGGATAATTACCTGCAGCCCACGGTTCCAAATGTAAGTTTCATGCCAATACTCTCCGTCGGCGATAATGCTTCCGAATCAATCAACTATCGCATGGTTGGAATTCCCGATGGTCTGGGTGCACTCGACAACGGCGATGGAACCTTTTCAGTGCTAATGAACCATGAATTATCCAGTAGTACTACGGTACGAGCACATGGTGGTACCGGTGCATTTGTTTCCAAGTGGACGTTTAATAAATCTACTTTAGCGGCAGTTTCCGGAACCGATCTGATCACTCAGCTTCGCAGCGGTGACCCGACCACCGGTTTTGCATTGCTCAGCGGATCGAGTTTGAACCTCAGTCGGCTATGTGCAGCAGACCTCGCTCCAATATCCTCGTTCTATAACGCTGCGACCGGTAAAGGGACGACCGATCGGTTATTCATGGCGGGAGAGGAGTCATCAACGGGAAGAGCGATTGCCGCAGTTGTCAACGGCAGTTCGGCAGGTACGGCGTACACATTGCCAAATTTCGGGTCATACAACTGGGAAAATCTCCTTGCCAATCCGGGCACGGGCGATACGACACTGGTCATCGGGACCGATGACGGAAATCTTGCCACCAGTAAAGTCATCACTTATGTCGGCACCAAGCAGTCAACAGGCAATAGCATCGAGCGAGCTGGATTGACCAATGGGACAGCATTTCAGATTCAGGCTGCCGTGAATGGGATTCCGGTTACTGCCGAAGATCGGAATAATGCTCTGGCAGGTTCCACTGGAAGCCCAATTCATCAAGGCACATTCAGTCTGGTAACGAGTGGTGGAACGGGATTCAATCGAGCAGAGGACGGGGCCTGGGATCCGCGCGATCCGCGCGTTTTCTACTTCGTCACCACCGACCAAATTACATCCGGCAATCGAAACTCACGACTCTGGAAACTGACCTTCTCAGATCTCAGTAACCCACAGGCGGGTGGCACCATTGAAGTACTGATCAACGGTAAAGACACCGCGCTCATGTTCGACAACCTGGGGGTCGATCAGCAAGGGCGACTCTTCTTGCAAGAAGATCCGGGAAACAACTCTCGACTCGCCCAAATCTGGATGTACGACACCGCCTCGGGAGCACTCCTCAGCATCGGACAGCATCACCCATCCTACTTCCTTAATGGCGTCGATCCGTCCAAGTTCCTGACACAAGATGAAGAGTCATCGGGCATCATCGATATGTCGAGTATCCTTGGGGATGGGGCTTATCTGGTCAATGTCCAAGCCCATTATGCGATCAATAGTTCCAATCCGCGTGGCTTCAGTAATCCAGCCGAACTTATCCAGGGTGGACAACTCAGCATCATGCGTGTGGGAGCGACTGCCGGGCTCGGTTTCACCGCTACCAACTCAGCTGGACCAACTGCACTCGCCACGAGTCCCGCTATCGTCATCGCCGGAACGAATCAAGCGGACCAATTTAAGGTCAGCGCTACGGGAAATAGCTACAATGTTCGGCTGAATGCTGCCAGTCTAATCACACTGAATATGACTGCTGGGCAAATCTTGGCGAGTGGATATGGTGGCAATGATGGAATTGATCTGTCTGCGACACAGATTAATTCGCGAATCTACGGTGGTCCAGGAAACGATCAGTTACGCGGTGGTGGAGCCGTCGACATTATTTTTGGTGAGGCCGGTAACGATGCGCTCTTTGGTAACGCGAGTAATGACCAGCTGTACGGTGGAGCGGGCTCTGATTCGCTCAATGGCGGTGCTGGCGCGGATCGACTGCAAGGTGACTCGGGCGGTGATTCCTTCCTGTACGATCTTCTGGATGCACTTGCCGATTTCCTCATGAATGAAAATGATCGCAAGCTGCGAGTCGGTTAGGGAGTGTTAACTCAGGTAAATCAGGTAGACGAGCGGCCTTCCACCGGACGCCGCTCGTCACACTCTTTCAGAACTCAAGAAATACTGGCCTTGAGCAGTGTGATGATTCCATTATTCCCGTGGTGCCGCTTGGGATTTGAGCAGCGCGGCAAGTGCTTGGCGGCTGGGCTCGTGATCGGGTGCGAGAGCCAAGGCCATGCGGAACCAGTTCACTGCCAATTCAGGCTGATCGAGCGACAGGGCGGTCATGCCGAGGGCATGTCGAATCTCGGGATTACCTGGCTCCTGCGAGGCCTTCTCGTGAAGCTTCGTAAACTGATCGCGCATCTCTTTGATCTTTTCCGCGACTCCCGCTTCCACTTGCGCCTCATCCGCGCGGCCCAGGCGACGTAAAGCTTGTGATAGGCGGTAGCGCGCGATGTAGTCCCGTGGATAGCGCTGACAGATCAATCGCAGCGTGTTCACAGCCGCTTCAACCTCATTGGCTTCCAAATCCAAGGACGCACTCAGTAACAGCGCTGATAAGGAATTCGGATCTTCCGCCAAAGCCACCGACAGATGTTTTTGGGCCAGTGGCAGATTACCCAGTGCTAAGTGACATTCGGCTTGCAACACATCGCGCTGTGCCGACGGTTCACAAAGGCCCAACGAATGCAGCGCATCGCTGAACTGTCGCAGCTTCACCTGGCACTCCGCTAACTCCAGCATCACTTCCGCTTGATTCACGGCTGGATTCGTGCGCCGCAAAGCCTCCTGGTAAGCCGTAATCGCCTCATCGTAATGCTCAAAATCTTTGTGCATGAGGCCGATGAGCCGGAAGGGGCGCGCATCTCCCGGCGCCAGTTCCGCCACTCGATTCAAATGCTCTCGCACCACCGGGGCCACACCTAAATCGTAGTAACAGGAAGCGATCCAGCGATGCGCTTCGATGTTATCTTCCTGTCGCTCGATCGCGTCCTCCAGCGGTCCAATCGCTTCCGGCTGTCGCCCCATTTTATAAAGAATCTGACCAGCTTCGGTAAGCGCTAAACTCACCACCTGATCGTTGGCATGAACAGTGGAACGACTTGTATTTCGTGCTGACTCGGCCTTCGGCATCGCGACCCCCTGCGCCGTCTCAACCGCCTGCGCCGTCACAACTGCACGGGCACCCGACCAGCCACCCGCTGCCAAGAACTCTTCCAGTGCTGACAGGGCATCGCCGTCGATGAGAAAGAGCTTTCCTTGCAAATAGTGCCGCTGAGGTTCGAAGTGGACGGCGTTTGGCCAACCGTTCAGCTCGCGTCGTGCGGCGACCAGATCATTGCGCTCCAGCGCCAAGATCGCTCGGCGAAACCGTCGCTCAGGCTGACGCTCGCGCCACTGCCAGCCGATGACGACCGCCAGCAGTGCAACGAGCAGGGCAAGCAGTCGGCGGGCTCGCTGTTGTCGTTTCGCGTGGGGGTCAGTAGCCGCATCCGCGAGTGCTTGGTTCATGGTGTTTCGATGATCGTCTGCCATTGATTGAGCTGAGGTGTAAGCTGTTGTCGAATGCCACTCGGCCAGATGATTTCGAGATGTTCCACGGTTGCCCCCGCGGGTACTCCCCAATGTACGCCATAGTCACTTTGTGACAGATAGCTGCCACCACCTTTTACCAGGCGCAGTTGACGTCCGGCACTGGTCGTCAAAATCAAATGACTGCCGATCGCAGTTCGATTGGACCGAGTGCCAATCAGTCTCACGCCTAACCAGTCGCCGCGACTCGGAGTGGCATTGATGAGCAGAGCACTAGGTTCATTCATGTGTGCAAACGCGACATCTAAATTACCGTCTCGATTGAGATCACCCAGAGCCAGTCCGCGCGATTCCCAGCTTTTGCTGAAGTAGGATTCAGTGGGAACCGTGACCCGCTGAAATCGAGTGCCACGTCGATTCTCCAGCAAAAGAGGAGACTGGCGTCGTGGGGCGGTGGTGGGAAACTTGATCACATGACCATTCGTCACCATCACATCCTCATCACCGTCTCGATCGAGGTCCCCAAAGGCTGTACCGAAGCCAACGAATAAACCGCCGAGTGCCGTGATGCCGGTCGCCTGACTGACATGCAGGAACTGTTCGGCACCTTCATTTCGATAGAGTGCAAAGGCTTCTCGTTCGTAGTTCGCGGCCCACAGATCCGGTCTGCCATCGTTGTTGTAGTCGCAGGCATCGACACCCATGCTACCATCCGGCACTCCCCGATCATCGGTCGCTACTCCGGCCGCTAGTCCGACCTCCGCAAATTTTCCCGAGCCATCATTCAAAAAGAGAAAATTTTCGACCGTATCGTTGCCAACGTAAACATCAAGATCACCATCGAGATCAACGTCGGCGGCAACGACACCGAGTCCCTTGCCATCGGGTTTAAGTCCCGCGCGGGAAGAAGCGTCAACAAAGGTGCCGTCTCCCTGGCTGTAGTAGATCGCATCCGGCAGTCCCTGGAATTGTTTCGGGGAGCAGATCTCACGCTCCTTGTGCGGAGCAGGTGGACGACAGAAGGGATGATTCTCGGGCGACCAATTGACGTAGTGAGCGAGATAGAGATCGAGGTGGCCGTCACCATTGAAGTCTCCCCAGGCAGCACTACTACTCCAAAGCTTGTCGCCGAGCTGAGTCTGTTGGTGTAGTTCTCGAAACGTACCATCGCCCTCGTTATGCCACAGCGCGACGCCGCCGTAACCAGTCACCACGACATCGAGGAATCCATCGTTGTCATAATCCGCAGCCGCCACTCCGTGAGTGTAATGGCCTGCTAAATCCAGGCCGCTGGCGACGGTCACCTCCCGAAAGCTACCGTCGAGTGATTGGCGATAAAGCTGCGAGGCGATACCGCCCAGTTCCAGCTTGGCATTGATCGTTCCACCTTGGGGAAAGAAAAGATCCAGGCGGCCGTCACCGTCGAAATCGAGGATCCCGACGCCACCGCCCAAGGATTCCAAAATCGCCGCATGTCCCGCTTCGCCTCCATTTCGGTAATGGGCAGTCACTCCCAAAGCTGCAGCTCGTTCGCGAAACTCCCACACGGTATCCGTGGCAGAACGAATGCTGGGCGATGGTGAGCGCGCCGACGAATTCCCAACTCGCTCACTACCTTTGTCGGACGATCGAGTCTTGTTCGCTGAGGTCGATTGCGAATCAGGATCGACTACGCCGGAAGATGAATCAACTTGGGAGCGGCATCCGGACACGAAGAAAAGCGAGCAGAGGAGTGTCGTGATCACGACCGCGAATCGTTGTATGGTTCGGCGAGCCAGCGTCGTCGATGGTCTGAGCGTGGGACAATGCGAGTTCGTTCCAGTCGCAATCGTACTCATGGCAATTCCCCAAGCGGCGAAACTGCCTGTTGTCGATGCCATCGAGCGCGCTCGGAATTCTGGCGCTCTTCCCAGAGATCGGCGAGTGCTCGATGCGACGGCGCATGTTTGGGATCAACTTTCAAAGCACTGTACCACCAACCGAGTGCTTCATGCGTGAATCCTTGAGCAGCGACGAGCTCGCCGGCCTCAAAGCGTAGATCGGCTCGTCGTGGTTCCACCAGCAGTTTGTTGGAGATCTCATGCAAGCGCTGAGTGGCGGCGCGTAGCTTTTGATTCGTTTGCTGATGCTCTTCCGCTGCCTCCTGTTGCCCCGCCAGTTTATACGCTCGCGAAAGGGCGTGATGAATCGCAGGCTCATGGGGCGTGAGGGCGATCGCAGCTTTCAGTTGCTCGATTGCCCGTGAGTACTCGCCTGACTCTAGCTCCACTAAGCCATACTCCGTGAAAACCTCGGCGCGCAAATCTACCGACAGATCAGCCGACAGGTAAGGCGTAAGTTGCTGACGAGCGGCTTCCGCATCACCTAGTCGGCGCTGGCACGATGCCCAGCCGACGGCCAAGCGTGGCTCGTCCGGAAACTTCCGAAAGGCAGTTTGAAACGTATCGTGAGCTTCCTGAACTTGATTCATTTCCAGCTGTGCTCGTCCCAGTTTCTCCCACGCTTCATGGCTCTCGGGATGATCCTGGGTGGCACGTTGGTACTCCTCCACCGCTTGCTGACTGTTGCCGATGCGCTGGCAGATGGCACCTCGCAGCAGTCGCATCTTCAGCTCTTGCGGCTGCCACTTCATCCAGAACTCCAGACATCGCCAAGCATCTGCCAAGCGATATTCCGATGCGTAACCTTCCGACAGGGTGGCGTAGATTTCGCCGGCAGTTTTGTCATCAATTTGGCGTTCAACAATTTTCGCAAGCGATTGTTCGACAGCTTCAAAACGACCGCGCTGTGCGTCGAGAAGGCAGCGCTGGATCAGCACTTCCTCGGGGTCGGCACCGAGCAGTCGAGCGCGATCGAGGAGTGGTTCCACATCTGGGAGGCTTCCGGCACGTCGCTCGGCAATCGCCAAGGTAAGAATGATGTCAGCGCGATTGGGAAAGCTACGATCGAGAGAACGTAGTTGCTCGACTGCGTCATACGGACGATTTTGGTCGAGCAGTTGCTGCACGCTGCTCATTCCCCAGCGCACTCGCCAGGTATCCCCAAAGAGCCAGAAACTGATGAGTAGTCCGAGCGGCAGGAGTGCCAGTAGCACCAGCGTGGGCCACCGGCGTGCTGTACCCGGCTTGGCCGTGTTACACGTTGGCTTGGTGGCCAGCTCACGGAGGGCGGTGTCGGGATTGGAATTCTTGCGATTCATAGTTCACAAAAAATTAGCCAGCTCGAAGTAACCCTCTTGAGGATACCGCGAGCTGGCTGGTTTAGGCAATCAAGAACGAACTGGTAGGCGGTCGCTTTCGCGAGCTTAGTCGGTCAGGTTGAATTCAAACGAATTCTCCGTCGCCCCGCCCTTGACGACGTTGGCCACCAGGGGAGTGGATTTCACATCTCCAAACTTGGCTGGCAATTCGTTTTTTGGTGCCGCATTGGCAGCGTCAGTCTGTGCCGCCATCTGCATCTTACGCATATCTTCCGGCTTCATCTGGTCCGTGTTCACTCCTGCCGTCACGCCGCCCGTCATCTTGGAGATCACGACCTTGGCATTGCCGATGGGAGCACCGGAGCGTCCGCCGGTCGTCAGCGTGAATTTGCCTGAGGCATCGGTGGAGCCTGCAGCAACTTCGGCTCCGTTATCAAACATAAACGAAACGGATGCGCCAGCGACGGGTTGACCGTTGTACTTCACGGTCCCCTGTGCCGGCGATAATGCTTTGCCGCCATCGCCACCGCAGCCGACGAGTGCCAACAGCAACCAGCTCACAAGCAACAATTTCGCCTTCACGATCACAACCTCCAAACAGAAAAAAAAGGACTGGTTAGCAGGTTTCGGAAAACCGGCGGCCCTGCAGACCATGGCTGAATAAAAGAATGCGACCGGGCGAGAGCATCGGCCGGTCGCATGGGAAACAATCGAGTGGAAAACTTCGATTAGTAGTTCGTGGCGGTCATGCCGTCAGCGCGCCCACCAAGAGCCTGATAGGTCTGGTAGTTGATACCTTCCGAGATCATGCGGACGCTAGCATCACCCATGACGAACTGAGCACCACCGGGGTGCCGCGAACGGAAGCCCCAAGAGAAGTTCCAGTTGTTCGGATTGACGCAATTGGGGTTGGTGATCTTCTTCGAGTTGTAGCAGGTGGTCATGTTGTTCATCGGCACGGAGGTAGACGCGTGAGCGTTGTTCATGCCGTTGTAATGCCACCAACCGCCCCCCGTGTGATCATGGCAATTCGGGAGCACTTCGCCGACGGCGATGGTGTTCGAAGTTCCATCCTGAATGGAAGCCAAGTTGATGATGGGGCCCAACCGACCAAACAAACCCGAGATGTTCGCCGAATTGGTATCGTTGCCGTGATCGGCGCCACCGCCTGGACTCTGGTAGTGCGTCACGGGCGTCATCCAGGTGTTGCACGAACCGCTCGCCGAAGGCGTGCGCTGTGAACCTAAACTGCCGCTGTAGCTACCGACGGCCCAACCAAACGATGCCGGATCGCGATTCCATTCATCCGAAGGGCACTTGGCGTATGGAACCTGAATCATGCGGGCTCGACGGTTTGCATTGGTGGGTGTGGGCAACAAGGTGTCCCAAGCACCACTACCATTCGTCGTAGGCAGCTTGGATTCCATGTCGAGCGAATCCCACAACTGACTCTGCTCAGCAAAGGGCAGAATCTGGACCTGCCAACCAATCTGAGGATTACCCCAGTTGGCGCCAGCCAGAGGCAGAATTTTGTAGGTATCGTGATAGTTATGAATCGCGATACCAAACTGCTTGAGATTGTTGCTGCACTGCGTTCGCCGAGCGGCTTCGCGAGCAGCTTGCACCGCTGGTAGCAGCAGCGCCACCAAGATGCCAATGATTGCGATGACGACCAGCAATTCAACCAACGTGAATGCGGTCCGTCGACTCCAAAACTTCTTCATGAGGTGACTCCCCGACCGGCGAGCGACGAGCGACGACGAATGCTCACCAGCCGATAAAAAAGGAACGAATAGAAAATGAAGAGTTACAAAACTTCCGATGAGATGGTCGTTAAAATAGCGGTCTTGAATTCGAGAGTCAAATTAAATTTTTCGTGGACAACATAAATCCGAATCGATCCAGGCATATGATCTATTTTGTGGGTACCGACGAGGCGGGATACGGGCCTAATCTAGGTCCCCTGGTGGTCGCCGCCAGCGTCTGGAAAATCGCCGATTCGGCTATCCGCCCCGCCGATCTCTACGCGCGACTCTCCGCCTGCCTCCAAGACAGTCTCCCCAAGAACGATCGAGGGCGAGTGTCTCCCACCCAGCCGATCGTCATCGCTGACTCCAAAACCTTATATCACTCGGGTCAGGGTCTACAGCATCTGGAACGCGGCATTTTCTCACTATTCGGTAATCTTTCTTCGCCGCCAGAAACGTGGCGCGAGCTGTTCGAGACCTGGGCAGCGACCAGCCAACGGCCGGCTGACGCTTCACCCGAATATCAGGGCTACGATGCTCCAGCCCTCACGGCCACCACCCCGGACCAGATCGCCGCTACCAGCCAATTTCTCCGGCAAAGCCTGCAGCAGGCAGGGGTGGAACTGGTCCGTTTGGAGGCCGATCTGCTGTTCCCTCAGCGATTTAATGAGTTGGTGACGGCTCGGGGAAGTAAAGGGGCGGTCTTAACTGAAACCACCTTGGCGCTGGTGCGGCGGGTGACGCAAGGGTTGCCCCCCGCACCACTCTGGATTCGCTGTGACAAGCACGGTGGTCGAGCTCGGTATGCTCCGGCACTGCAGGACTGTTTTCCTGATGAAATCGTTCGCGTGTGTGAGGAGGGGCGTCAGGCCAGCCGTTATGAATGGGGCGTCAGCAACCGGCGCGCTCAGATCGAATTCGTCGCGAAAGGGGAGGGCTTCATGCCGACCGCGCTGGCCTCCATGCTCGCCAAGTATCTCCGCGAACGATCCATGGAGGCGGTCAATGCATTTTGGAGCGGTCAGTTGCCTGGCCTGAGGCCGACCGCCGGCTACCCCGTCGATGCGCGGCGGTTTTGGAGCGAAACCGCCGCCCTTCGGCAACAGCTAGGAATCCCCGACCATGTACTCTGGCGGCAGCAGTGATCGACACCACCGCATTCGCCCGACCACAGACCTCGTGTTGTCCCTCATTGTCGCCTTGCGGACTACGTTGTAACCTAGCCGGAATTCGTCGGTAACTCACACTCTGGAGATCTTTCATCATGGCCTACACGCTCCCCGCTCTGCCATACGCTTACAACGCCTTGGAACCGCATATCGATGCCCGCACGATGGAAATCCATCACACCAAGCATCATCAGGCCTACATCACCAATGTGAATAATGCCCTTGCCGGCTCGCCGCTGGAAGCTCATTCCGTGGAAGATTTGATTGCGAACCTGTCGGCAGTTCCCGAGAACATTCGCACCGTGGTACGCAACAATGCGGGAGGCCATGCCAATCACAGTTTGTTCTGGACCGTTTTGGGTCCCAATGCCGGTGGTGATCCAACCGGTGCCCTGGCCGCCGCCATCGACCGTGACCTCGGTGGTTTGGCCAAGTTCAAAGAAGACTTCACCAAGGCGGCCATGACCCGATTCGGCTCCGGCTGGGCCTGGTTGAGCTTCTCGGGCGGCAAACTGCTGGTCGAAAGTACCCCTAATCAAGACAGCCCGATCATGGAAGGACGGACCCCGATCTTCGGTCTAGACGTTTGGGAACATGCCTACTATCTGCTCTATCAAAATCGTCGAGCCGATTACGTGGGAGCGTTCTGGCATGTGGTGAACTGGGCCGAAGTCTCGCGTCGGTACGCCGCCGCGGGTGGCAAGTAAGCGCCGCGAGCGGTCACGCCGACTTGCCCACTCCCAACGCATCAGCCACTCGATTGATGTAGTTGAACCAAGCGGCAATCAGCGTGATTTGTAGGATTGCTTGATCATCGAAACCGACCGCCCGCAGACGCTCGACGTCCGCGGGCGTCGTCTTGTAAGCCGCTTTGGTCAGCTGCACGGCAAAGTCCAGCATCGCTCGGTCTGCCGCCGTCAGACTTGCTTGCCGATAGTCCCGCCGTAACTCGGCGGTAAGCTCTTCGTCGAGACTCGTCCGACGTAAGAACTCGAGATGGCTCTCCGTTCAGTAAAAGCAGCTATTCTCGACCGACACCACTGCCGCAATCATCTCCTGCTGGCGACGGGTGAGCGGCAAGTGCGGCTGCAGTAACACTGCCAGCCCCGACATCATGTGCCGCATCGCTTCCGGAATTAAACTGTGAACGGCAACGATGCTGTCCGACCCGCCATCTGCCCGCGTGAGCGCCGGAATCGGAGCACCTCCATATTCCGCCGGATAGAGCGCCCGCAGCGAACGGTACACCTCCTGCAACTCGACACTCGCCTGCTCATACGGAATCTGCTTGATCCAGGTCATAACCGCGGCTGCTCCTTTAAAGTCTCATCCCTGAATTCACCACTCGGATCAACCTTAATCACGCTGTGAAACAGCGGCGGCATTGTAGTCAGAGGGAACCAGCGGAGTCAAAGTTGTGACGGAAGGATCCGCGGCCGCTGGATTAAGGTTCGTGCAGGAATTTCTTGGGGCGCCACCCCCAGGCCGCTGACTTTGCGCGTTGGCGTGAGCCTCCCCCAAGTGTGATCACGCAAAGGCGCAAAGACCGCCAAGCAGTATCGGTCAACTCTATTGTCGGTCAACTCTCATGTCGGTCAGCTCTCCGAGCTGACACTCCGTGCTCTTCCCCAGCGCGGTGCGAGCTTCACGCTTACCGACTGGGACAGTCGGGCGACATGGCACGCTTACCGACTGGGACAGTCGGGCGACATGTCGGTCAGCTCTATTGTCGGTCAGCTCTCCGAGCTGACACTCCGTGCTCTTCCCAGCGCGTTGCGAACTTCACGCTTACCGAC
>JBIIHW010000055.1:0-31017 GCA_044235425.1 Pirellulaceae bacterium | reverse complement strand
CTGCCAAGTTACCGGTCACCGTCAGCGTAGCGACGCCAGTGATGTTCACTCCCGCTTGGTTCACAGTCAGCGCCAACGAATCAAGCGTCGCACTAGTCAAATCCTTCGTGCCGTTCGCATCGGTATCAACATCGACCGTGCGGCGGACGAGTGCAAATTCGGCGGCGCCTGTCAGCGACACATCACCCGCTGATAGGAATGCATTGTTCGTGCCGGTGCCGATGAGCGAACCAATCAGCCGCAGCTGTAGCGTCGCGTTAAGATCAATCGCCAGGTTTTCATTCGGCGTCGGCAGATCCAGGCCAGGATTCAGCAGATCGAACTTCCCGTCGCCATCGACGTCGACCGCTTTCGTCCAGTCGATGCGAGCGAACCCAGTGGCCGCTCGATTCACATCCAGCGCCTTGATCGTGATGTCCGCCGTCAGGTTCAAATTGAGCGACGAATCCAGCGCGCCGGAGATTGTTACATCGCCCATCTTGAGGGCCGTATAACGGGCGGCTGTTGTGCCTGCTGGGATGATTCGAGCCACCGCCAAGTTACCCGTCACGGTCAGCATGGCGACGCCGGTGATGTTCACACCGGCTTGGTTCACGGTCAGCGCCAACGAATCAAGCGTCGCACCGACGAGATCAATCTTGCCATCGACGTTCGTGTCGGCATCAACCGTGCGACGGACGAGGGAGAATTCAGCCGATCCTGTCAGCGTCACGTCGCCGGCCGTGAGGAAGGTTTGATCGGTACCAGTGCCGGCTACCGATCCCACGATGCGACTCGAAAAGGTCGCAGGAAAATTCAGGGGCAAAGATTGTGAGCTGGGTAGAAGCACCCCTGGATCAACGAGATTGGTTATTCCGTCACGTTCAAAGTCGAAGGCCTTAGACCAATTCAGCCGCACAAAGCCCGTCGCAGCCGAATGGTAATCCAGAGACTTTACGGTCACATTGCCCGTTAAGTTGACGCTCGGTGAGACCGTGCGTGTAACAGTCGTCACATCTCTCATTCGAAGTGCTACATAACGAGAATCAGCAGCACCTTCTGGTGTGACCGTCGCCACGACCAACGTCCCGCTTGTGACATCCAGCTTCGTAACGTCTGTCACATCGACCGTTACTGGACTCGATGCGACCTTCACCGCTAATTCGTTGAGTTCCGCGCGCAGCAGATCCGAATTTCCATCACCATTCGTGTCCACATCGACGGTGCGACGACTGAGGGCAAAATCAGCGGCACCGCTCAGCGCCAGTGGACCTGCAACCAGAAATTTTCCGTCATCACCGGTGCCGAGAATGCTACCGGCCACGGAATAGCGAAGCGCTTGATCAAAGTCGATGGGCAGGGATGGCATACTCGCCAGAAGTTGCCCAGGATCGAATAAATCGGGCACTCGATCGGCGTTGAAATCGAGGGCTGTCGACCAGTTCAGGCGAGCAAACCCCATGGCGGCATGATTGAAATTAAGGTGGGAAATGGTCAAGGAGCCGGTTAGCCCGAAGTCGGGTGATCCGGCAATCAGCTGCGTCACCACATCACCCATGCGTAGTGCTAGAAAGCGGTAATTCGAAGCACCGGCGGGCGTGATGGTAGCCAGAGCTAGATGGCCGCTAACACGCAACTCTCCAACCTCGCCAAAATGCACCGTTACTGGGGACGAGCTGGCGATGTTCAGGGCGAAGCCGTCCAGGCGAGCGGCTGTTAAATCCACCAACCCGTCCCCGCTGGTATCGACGTCCACGGTTCGCACTGGCAATGTGATATCAGCAGAAGTGAACCCGGGCGATGTTTTGATCACATCAAATAAATTTAACTGAGTCACCGTGCCTTGCAAAAAAACACTTGGAATTTTTCCATCTAATAGATTTGTTGAATCAATTTTTAAATCCGCAATTCCCTGTAGTTTAAGCGCTGTCGTGTTGATGTTAAGCACCACGGGCAACACAAAACTCAAAGGCACTATCGGATTGAATGACACCAGATTTTTAAATGAACTCGCTGTCAGCAATTCCGCAACGCTGTAGCTCTTAGTTACTGAACCAAAGGTCACTTCCAATAGTCCCTGAACATGTGCCGAGCCATTGGTGACCTGTAAACCTCCTAATCCGTCGACATCAATCGCTAAGTTGATGGCCTCGGAATCGAGACTTGCCTGAGCTTGAAACCGCTCTAAAGTGATCGCCAAACTACTAGTGCCGAAGCCGAGTTTGGGATCCGCGAGATAGTCACCAAAATCGAGTGATAAGGAAAACTTGGTATCGAGTTTTAAGCCGAGTGTCAGTGGAATGTTTCCATGCACTGGAAAGCTGGAATTAAGCGAAAGTTGATAGGCCAGATTGCGAGCCAGATTGAAATCAAAGGTAAGCGTTAGTACCGAATCTTGGAATTGGATCGCGAATTGCTCGGGCTGAATGCCTAGCAGACTCTCGATTTGCGTTTCGAGGGCTGGCAAGGTCAGTGCATCGGACAGCCCCGCTACTTGTGCTGCGAACCGATCAAAAAAATCAAAGCCGATTCCTTGTAATGGGTCCCGGTCATTGAACAGCAACTCGTTGATGCTGCGATTTACGAGCGGCAGCTTCTTGTTCAGTGCATCTGAGACAGTTTCTTGGAGCGATCCGACGAGTTCACGTAAACGAGTGTAGCCCTCGCGTGCATAGTCGACCGGATCCACCAGCCCTCGCGCGATGAGAATCAGGGCGGATTGTTTCACTGGCAAGAGACGATTCGTAGAAATCAATTCCGCGGCCGGTAGGACCCCGGTGAGTTCCCACACGATCTGCTGCTGAGAGTAGACATCTTGCATCAATTCGGAGTGACTTAAGGGTGACGTGCGACCGGCATCGGTTGCCTTCAGGTGCACAAGTTGAGTGGGACTGAAGCCACCGGACGCAGAAATCGCGGCTACAGTTCCATCGCCTCCCCCGGGCACCAGTTCATGGCTGAACCACCTCTCACCCTTTTTCGGCAGGTGGCCAATCAGTTCCGAAAACGGCAGTAGCTCGTTGGCGATCCCCAGGGAGGGCTGAAAACCGATTTGTCCGACGATACGGTCGGCCTGATCGGTCACGTCATCGCTGTAAACGATCCGCGTCTTGGCAGGTATGGAGGCAAACGTTGCGGGCCCGAAGTGATTCAAATCCAGCAGCAGGCGATTGGCGCGGGGCAGGGGGACGGCAGGGGTTAAGACTTGGTCATTCTCCGTCGGACCAGCTAGCGTCAGCGTCTCAAAACGACCGTCGGAGTCACTATCCAGGAAGGCATACGTTGCCATCAGGTCGGTCAACGTTTGGATGTAACGACCGACAAAATCAAATCGCTTTTGAGCCTCCGTGCTGCCCTGCAAATCAGCAAAACGCAGCGTGTTGTTCATGCCGGGGTTCTGAATCAACTCACCCGACCGCAGGTATCCATACGCGATGTCCAGCGATCGGCCGATCAAACGCGATCCAGACTTTTGCCGGAAATTGTCGAGCAGGTAATTGAAGGTCGCTCCGGTTCCCTGATTGGGTACGCCCACCTGAATCAAATTCTGCACCTCGGGCAGCGTGTCAGGAGTCGCATCATTGGCCTGATAGACGTCGGACTGGAGGTAACTGCGAGCAACCAACCCACCCGTACTATGGGTAACGATATCCACCGCCGGCGGAAAGCTTCCGCGCAGGGACTGCCAAGTGAGACTGGCCTGTTTGAGGAACGCTCCGAGGTAGTCGAGTCCCGATTCATAAAGGGTGTCTTGGATATCATAGCCCGGTTTGCCGGCCAGACTGAGGACACCGTCAAGCACGTTGTCCGTCAACGCAACTGGCACTCGCCAGTCCCACGTGACAACAAACAAATCGACTCCTACCGTAAAACCGACGTTGACGAGAGTCTGGACGAAATCGGAGTAGGCGTTGGAGAGCGGTTCCAGGACCAACTTGCTGGGATCCGGACCTCGATTTAAAAACCATTCCTTCATACCCGCTGCCGTACTGTCGGCGGCCTGCGTCCCCCCAAAGCCGGGAATGAAGAGGACGGGCCGAGATTGGCTGTCGGAGCTGGCGTGAACCGCCAAGGTCAGCTTGCCTCCGGCGATGGTCGGCTTGAAGAAATAGCCTCCCCCAACCAAGCCCTGATAGCGATCGAAATCGCCGGAGTAATCCCCCCCGAATGTGATGATATCGAACGATTGTCCCACAGTTGGCTGGAAGCCATTGATGAGGTCAATTTTCAGCGTACCACCCAGGACGAGATTTCCTTGAACCGCGACCTGGTCGAACCGGTCTAAAGGGGCCGAAGCATCCGCAGGCTCGGGGTTAAGCTGCCCGCCGTTATCGAGTAAGGAACCAGCTTCGGCAGGCGTCGTTCCGCCGATTTCAATTCGTAGTTCGCCCGCTCGCCCCAGCACCAGATTACCGGCAACGGTAACTTTTCCCGGCGAGTTACCCGGGCTGATGAGGCCGCCGTTGTAGACATCTCCGAAGATCGTTCCAGAGCCTGTCATCCGGTCCCGCGAGAGGATGGTGAGCGCGGAGGTGATGAACAGCGGATCGCGGGGGGACAAACGGACTTCCGCCGAGAGAGACGGGTCCCTTCGCAGCGTCGCAGCTGCAGACATAAGATCATCGTAAGCAAATACCTCATAAGGACTTGCATTAAACATCGCCAGTCGTGGCAGGACGGTAGCAAACGAAGTGATCACGTTCGTTTGCGGCTCTGCCATCAAGGCGGTGGCTGGTTCGGGAGGTCCGCGTGCCAATGTTTCCAGAGGCGGTTCCGTCGTCCAACTCATCCAGGGTTCGAACGTCGCGGAGACGTTTTCTGGATCCAAAAACTGGGTTGCTACGACCTGGGATTCCTCTTCCGACTCGACACTACCGCAGGCGGGCAGGTCGCCTTGCAGTTCGTTGTCGTTACCAACGACGGTGACCTCACAGTCAACCTGCCCCATTCGTTTCAGTTCGTCCGCTGCCCGAAAGTAGGAAGCAGGTGTTGGTGTGCAGTCTGTCGGTGATTCAGCGGGCTCGGCAGTGTCGCAGCGGCCCTCAAAAACCAACTCTTCTGAGGGGTTTGATTCGAAGCTCTCGATCGTAAAGAAATGGTCGGTTTCTTCCGCTGGAGCAGGTGAGGAAAGGCCACTTGAAAGCGTCTCGTCGTCCCACCAAGTTGAGTCCTTCCAGACGGCAGCGATGGCGAGGGGGGGAGACGGTTGGTCGTCCCCCGCAACTCCATCCCATGGAGTCAGCGGCTCGCTCAGGCCGGACGGTTCGGACATTCCCTCGGTCAGCGAAACTGCGGACGAAACGAGGTCCGGATCGGTGTCGATAGCGAGTAGAATTCGGGGGTCGAGTTGTTCCAGCCGTATTGGGCGATAGCGTTTATTACGAACACGAAGCCCCATGTCGCGATAGCGCGCGACAGAATTTCCCAGGGGGTATGCTTCGGGTAGGGACGCCATCGAAAAACAACAGACTGTTGGCCGAGCGTCCAAGCGAAGTGAGAAATCAAGAAGCGGTGTCCTGCCAGCTTCTTACCACACCAGCAGCCGATCCAATCGAAGAGCGTCGGGGTCGCGAATGTAAACCGACACCGAGTTAAATCATTGGGCAGGCCTAAGCAAACTCTGAGGCACAGTAATATAAACGCCAGCATGGTTAAAGTCAACAAAATTGATACCGCATTTGGAAATACAATGAGTCGCGCGCATCGAGTACAATTTTCATCCGTGTAGCCTTGAGGTTTTGATCGGCTAGCCCCGGAACAGCTTTTGTGCCCAGCGACCAGTTGAAGATATCGATGGCAGTGGACGCAGAGTCCCGGGAGGCGTTTGATCGTGCTGTGGACAACTCGACCGACTGCTGTCCGGTCGCTCAGCAAGGCGGTTGGCGCGATCAGCACTGGCGGGCTCGAACGGGTGAGATGGCAGGGATCTTTTTACTGTTCCTGCTCTATGCCGGCAGCGCCCCACCGGCCGTCAATGAAGCGCATTATTTGTCCAAGGCGCGGCATTACTGGCAGCCGACTTGGGCGATGGGAGATCTCTTTCTCGAATCGCTCGATGCGCATGGCGTGTTCTACTGGCTCCTCGGGTGGCTCACCGCATGTTTTCCGCTGCCGGTGGCTGCGTGGCTGGCACGTTCGATCACTTGGGTGGCGTTAGCAGCCGGTTGGCAGCGGCTGAGTTACGTGGCGGCTCCGTGGCGCGGGCTTAGCCTGTGGACGGCGGCCGTGTGGCTCGTGCTACTCGAATACGGTGCGATGGCGGGGGAATGGGTGGTGGGGGGAGTGGAGGCAAAAGGGTTGTCCTATGCCTGTGTATTTTGGGCTTTATCGCGCTTTATTCGTCAGCGCTGGTCCTCTGGGCTTTTGATTTTGGGACTGGCAACCTCTTGCCATGTGCTGGTGGGAGGCTGGTCGCTGGTGCTGGCGGTGATGGCCTGGCTGAGTGTGGGAAAACGGCGACAGCCGCTGCTTCATCTTTTGCCGGCAGCTGCCGGAGCGGTCCTGCTGGCGCTACCGGGCCTTTGGCCAGCTTTGGGGCTCACGCGGGGACAGGATCCGGTCGTCGTACTGGAATCGAACTGGATTTACGTTTTCGCGCGACTTCCCCACCATTTACTGTTTCATGCACTACGGTGGCAGGATATTTTAGCCCATGGAGCGCTGCTGCTGACGTGGCTGGCGGTGGGCATGCTGACTCCCTGTCATCTACGTAGCGACCATCTTGGGCAGCGTCCCCTGCGTGGTTTTGTGGGCGGTGCCGTATTGCTGGCGATTGTCGGTGCCGTGCTGGACCAGTTGTGGCTGAGTGATTGGGAATTGGCGGCGACGTTCCTGAAGTACTATTGGTTTCGCCTGAGTGACGCGATGCTACCTGCCGGAGTGGCATTAGCGACGGGAGCTGCTCTGATGGGGTGGCGCACCGCGCGGCCGAGGCTGGCAAACCTCGGACTTCTCCTGATTGGCCTCTTCGCACTGGCGGCGAACCTTCATCATGCTCGCCATTCTGGGCTGTTGTCGCCCGAGGCGATTGACCTGCAAATGACCCGGCTAGCCGACCTCGGCTGGCTCCCACGCACCGAGGTAAGTCGGGTGACGCGCGAGTGGCGAGAGACTTGTCGATGGATTGGTGAGCACACGCCGACTGGCACGCGTTTTTTGACTCCACGCAATCAAATGACATTCAAATGGTATGCGGGTCGAGCGGAAGCGGTAAACGTCAAGGACATTCCTCAGGATGCGCGGCATGTGATTTTATGGCAGGATCGTCGTGAGCTGCTTTATCCACCCAACACGGGCCCCGTTGGGTTGCTGGCCCACGAACCGCAGCGATTACTGGAACTGGCTCGGCAGTTCCAGTGCGACTACATCGTCCTGGATTATTTCCTGGCTCGCAACGCGGAAACGCCGGTCGAGCTTCCCGACTGGCCGCTGGTTTATCAGTCTGCGGACGACCAGCAGTCGGCCAGTTTCCTGGTATTAAAGATTCCACCCCCAGAGGCGTCGGCGCCGTAAACCAAGCTCAGGACCCATCCATGGATGCCGAGATTCTTCTGCGACAACGACTGGTGAAGGAAACGGGGCAACGCAGGTCCCGGCAAACTCCAGCGCATCGCCGCTGGGCTCATCGGCTTTCTTATGGCCGACACGCAGGCCCGGCGCCTGGGAATCATCGAGCGGCGTCCGTCCTGGTGATTCTCGCCCGCGGCCAGCAGCACTGGTTTATCCCACTCATCGTGCGTCCGTCGACGATGAGGGCTCATGCTGGCCAAGTGGCGTTGCCGGGAGGGAGTCGACAAGCGGATGAAAACGCGTGCCAATGTGCCATGCGGGAAACGACGGAGGAGCTGGGAGTGGATCCCTCAAGTTATCGTATCGTGGGTGCGCTGAGTCCGGTTTATATCTATGTGAGTAACTTTTTAGTGGAACCTTGGCTGGCAATCGCGGAGCGGGGGTTGCAACTGCATCCCAATCCCGACGAAGTGGCCGAGGTGCTTGAGTTTCCCTGTGCTGATCTGTCCCAGGCTGAACTTCGCGGTGAACACACGATTGTGCGCTTTGGTGTCGACTTCGTCACGCCGCATTTGCAATGGGCAGGTCGTCGCATTTGGGGTGCGACCAGTTCGATCCTGGGTGAAGTGCAAGAGTTGCTTTCCGCGGTGGACTGGCCTCAGTCCTGACTTGGCGACGGTCGTTGGGGCGATATACTATCCGCTCTTTCCAACCCCCCCTTGGCAACTCTCCCGCATGGTGGGCGTTAAAACATAAGATTGAGAACGACCGAGAGCGTGACGGAGAAAGAGACGGATCGATGGCACCTAAAATTCTACGCGCCGGCATACTTGGCGCGACCGGCTACACGGCCTTGGAGCTGATGAAGATCTTGCTGCGGCATCCTGCCGTTCAGATCACGACCTTGACGAGTCGCCAGAAAGATCGGCCGCACCTCGGCACCGTACATCCAACTCTAGCCACGCGACTCGACCTGCATTTGGAGGACATAGAACCGGCTGCGATTGCGGCTCGCTGCGATGTCGTTTTCAGCTGTTTACCCCATGCGGCCTCGGCGGAGATCTGCGCACCCTTGGTTGCGGCCGGGGTGCGTGTGGTCGACTTCAGTGCCGACTATCGTTTAAGTTCGGTCGGGCTGTATGAGAAATGGTATGAGCATCAACATCCTGATCCGACGCGTTTAGGCTCCACCGTCTATGGCCTCCCGGAACTCTTTGGAAGCCAAATCACCCCCGCCACGCTCGTGGCCAATCCGGGCTGTTATCCCACTTCAGCCATCCTTGCTCTGGCACCGCTGCTGTCGGCGAATTTAATTGAGCCGGATGATATTATCGTCGACTCGAAAAGTGGTGTGAGTGGTGCGGGGCGTACGCCAAAATTGACCACTCACTTTCCCGAATGCAATGAAAGCTTGGCCGCTTACGGGGTGGGTCAACATCGCCACATGCCCGAGATCGATGATGTTCTGCAGCGGGCCACGCAGCGATCTGTTTCCGTCATCTTCACGCCGCACCTTATTCCCATGGATCGGGGAATACTTACCACCGCCTACTCGATGCCCAAACGCGAGGTTACCGAGGCGGAGCTACTGGAACTGCTGCGGGCGTTCTATCGCGGTAAACCGTTTGTGCGAGTGCGAGAATCTTTACCCGCGACAAAGGATGTCAGTGGCACGAATTTCTGTGATTTGACGGTGCGTGTGGTGCGGGGTCGCATCATCACGATCAGCTGCATTGATAATCTGATCAAAGGTGCGGCGGGAGCGGCGGTCCAGAATTTGAATTGGATGTATCAATTCGAAGAGACCACGGCGCTGCTGTAGAAGACCAATCGACAACGAGAGGGGAAAGCATGTTGGTTCCACGCGGGTTTCGTTTGGCGGGCGTTTCGTGCGGAATCAAACGCGACGCTTCCAAACTCGACTTTACTATCGTGCATTGTGCCGAAGGAGCAGTCGCCGCCGGTGTTTATACGACCAATCTCGTGGTCGCGGCGCCGGTCCAGCTCGATCGGACTCGAACACCGTCGGCCGACATTCGTGTTGTCGCCGTCAATTCCGGCAATGCGAACGCCTGCACGGGTGATCGCGGACTGGCGGATGCGCGCACGATGGCCGCAGTCGCGGCGGAAGCCTGTGGCGCGCGGCCCGAGCAAGCGCTGGTGATGTCGACGGGCATCATTGGTGTCTTTCTGCCGATGGAGAAGATTGCTACGGGCGCACGACTGGCAGCGGCACAGTTGGGTGATGACGAGGCTGCTTTCCTATCGGCTTCCCACGGCATCATGACGACCGACAAAAGTCATAAAATCGCTTCAAGAACGGTCACAATCGCAGGCCGCGAGGTTCGTTTGGCGGGGATGTGCAAAGGGGCCGGAATGATTGGTCCCAGCATGGCCACGATGCTCGGTATCATCCTGACCGATGCGTCCCTCTCCCCAGCCGATGCACAAGACATGTTGAGTCATGCGGTGGCGCGCAGTTTCAACTGCATCAGTGTGGAGGGACACATGAGTACCAATGACACGGTGGTGCTGCTGGCCAGCGGCGCCGCCGGAACGCCTCCATTCTCCTTTGAGGATCGCCAACGTTTCCAGGATGCGCTCCAAGAGATCTGCATTGAATTAGCGAAGCAAATTCCCGACGACGGCGAAGGCTCCTCGCACCTAGTCACGATCGACGTGCGCGGCTGCCGCTCGCGGGAGGACGCCCATCGCATAGCCAAGACGATTGCTGAAAGCGCCCTAGTGAAGACGGCGATTTGTGGAAACGATCCGAATTGGGGACGCATTGTTTCCGCCGCCGGATATGCCGGCGTGGCCTTTGATCCCAGCAAAGTCCACCTGACGCTCAACGGCACACCACTTTATCGCGCCGGAGCACCTGTCGAATTCTCGGCCGCGGATGTGTCGCGGTCGATGAAAGAGCAGCGTGATACACTGATCGACCTGCAACTAGGCGAAGGCGATGCCGAATGTCGCTTCTGGACCAGCGATCTCGGTCACGAGTACATCCACGTTAACGCCGACTACCACACATGACATCGGCACTCCATCGCGCGCGACGCGGTATCGGCTTCCTGTCGATCGTCGTCATTTGCGGAGTTGTCGGTTATCGCCTCCTAGGTTACGGCTGGCTGGAGGCGCTGTGGATGGTCGTGATTACGATCTTCAGTGTCGGTTATGGCGAAAAAAGTACAGCTCCGGCTGCAGTTCAGCTACTGACCATTGCCGTGATCGTCTTTGGCATTTCATCCGCCTTCTACACCTTCGGAGGATTACTGGAAATGGTACTCGAAGGAGAACTCAAACAAGTCCTCGGGCATAACCGCCGAGCACGCGACATCGATAAACTCACTGGCCATGTAATCATCTGTGGATTTGGTCGCATCGGCCAAATACTGGCTGCCGAACTGGCTCGTCAAAATCTTGAATTTGTAGTCATTGATCAAGACGTGCAGCGCACCGCCGATGCCGAGCAGCGTGACTATCTGTTTATGGTCGGCGATGCTACGAACGACGAGGTCCTGGTCGCGGCCGGTGTTGAGCGAGCACGCGTGCTGGTGACCGCTTTGCCGCAAGATGCCAGCAACGTGTTCATCACGCTCACCGGCCGCAATCTCAACCCGCATTGTTTGATTGTCGCGCGCGCCGAGCATCGTTCGTCGGTACGCAAACTACAGCATGCAGGAGCCAACCGAGTGGTCATGCCCGCGACCAGCGGCGCGCAGCAGATGGCGCGATTGATCACGCGTCCCTCCACCGCCGACATGTTCGAACTGATGTCCGAATCCAATCTGCATGGCGTCGCTTACGATGAAATGGAAATTACAGCCGACTCGCCGCTCGCCGGTCGCACCGTTCGAGAATCGGAAGCGCATGCGAGTTTTCAGATTTTGATCTTGTGCGTGAAGGGGACCGATAGTTCGATGCAACTGGCACCCAACGCCGACTTTCGCATGCAACCCGGTCAAACCCTGGTCATGATGGGACGTCAGAATGATATCGATCGGTTTCGAGCGAAATACCATGCGTAAGATCGAATTTAACAAACGGAATCAACTCCGAGTTCTCCCGCTATGAGTTCTGGCATGCGACCGTTGTTGTTTTTCGTACTGGCCGGCTGCTGGCTCGGTCCCCAACTTGGCTGTCGCGACAAGCAGCAAGATAACTGGCTCGAGCAACTCGAACTCGTCCGTACGGGAAAAGCCACTCGCGTCGAAATTGCCGATCAACTCATCAGCGACGAGCAGCTGCGGCAACTTGCTGGCCTGGATACTCTGCAGGAATTAATTCTGGACAACACCTGCGTGACGGATCGCGGGCTCCCAGCCCTGAATCAACTCGCCCGACTCGAACATCTCCGTTTACGGGGTGCCGTGATCACGGACGCTGGCGCGCGAGAACTGCGCAAGCTGCCGTCTCTGCGCCGACTGAATTTGCCACAGGCGGACCTTACGGACGAGGGGTTTCAAATTTTGGTGAAGTTACCCAAACTGGAACTGCTGCGTCTGGGTAGTCCGCGACTTACCGATGCCGCATTCAGCCAGATCTCGGAGGCGCGCCAACTACTGTTCCTCCATTTAATCCAGGTCCCGATCACGGACGCTGGACTCAAGCATCTCCACTCGGCAACTCAGCTGCAGTCGCTGTATCTAGATGAATCGCTCGTCACCGACGATGGGGTGGAACAGCTAATCAAACACTTGCCGCGTCTGCACCTGCATTTGGATCAACGTCACTCAGATCGCGATCCCAATCGGCACTCCCATTCGTAACGCGTAAATCGAACAGGGAAGGCCAAGAAAGCTAAGGACAGGGAGCCTGAAAACGAATCACATTCCAGACTGCCGACAACGGATTGAAAACTCAGAAAAAAGGCGGGGTCGTTTTTTAACAATGAATAATCACTGTTACCACAGTTATGAACTGCGAACGACGGATCAACATCACACGATCACAGGCTTGAAGATGCGATGAGTCTCGTCGGATTGGGTGGTGGCCCAATGTGCTACCCACGGTTGACGAAAAATCGACCCCGCCAGTGGTGATAACAGCCAGGATAGCGTTCGTTTATCAGGAACCAGGACAAAATTGTTGTTTTTTTTCGATCGTCGCTTCGGGGGCCACCCGGAGGTTCCCCCAGCCCGTTTGCGTTACGCTATCTTGAGCGTTCACAACATTTTTTACTCGCCCCAGCCACGCTCACAACCCTTCATCCAGCCCTATGATGACACCGTCTCTTCCTGCCGCCATCCGCCGCCAAATGTACCGGCTTACCGCTCCGGCTCGCTGGGCTCGGTGCCTGCTCCTCTTCATCTTGCTCGCCGGTGGGTCGAGCGTTGTACGCGCTGAGTTGCGGGTTGGAGCCGCGATTACGGATGTCACGCCGCTGCAGTACCCCGTGCTCGTCAATGGAGGCATGACCAGCAACTCCGCGACCAAAGCGGTCACTCCGCTCTCCGCTCGCGCACTTGTACTCGATGATGGCCAGGAGCGAATTGCGCTCGTGGTCGTCGATAGCTGCATGATGGCTCGTGAGCTGCTTGATGAGGCCAAGCATTTAGCCGCAGAACGAACGCAGATTCGCGCTTCGCGGATGATGATTTCGGCCACGCATACGCATACTGCACCCGCCTCGATGGGCTGCTTGGGAACCGATGCGGATCCTACCTACGTCCCCTATCTGCGTGAACGACTCGCGGTCGCCATTGCCGCAGCCGAAAAAAATCTGCGGCCCGCTCGCGTGGGCTGGGCGGTGAAGAATGCGGCTGATTACACCGCGCTGCGACGCTGGATCCTTCGCCCGGACCGAATGGGACTTGATCCCTTTGGCAATCCAACGCTCCGCGCCAACATGCATGCCGGTGCAAATTTGGATCAGGTCACGGGCGAATCTGGCCCCAAAGATCCCGACCTGTCGCTCATCGCATTCCAAGCACTCGACGGCGCTCCCATCGCCGTCTTAGCTAATTTTTCGATGCATTATTTCTCGGGTGTTGAGCCGCTCCATGCGGATTATTTTGGGCTCTTTTGTGAATCGTTCCAGGCGAGTCTGGCGGCGCAGGTGCCTGCGGGGCAGCCGCCCTTCGTGGCGATTATGTCTCATGGCTGCAGTGGTGATATTTGGCGACGAGACTACACTCGTCCCGCGCCACCCAAGGAGCAGGCTCCGACTTTGCAGTCCTATACCTCCGGACTACTCACCATCGCCCAAGAAGCTCATCGTCAAATCCGCTATCAGGAACAGGCCGACTTGGCGATGGCCGAGGCCCGCATGCGTTTGCGCTACCGAGTGCCGGATAAACAGCGACTGGAATGGGCACAGCGTATCATCGCCACCATGGGTCCACGTTCACCCAAGACGACCGAAGAGGTTTATGCACGTGAGCAGGTGATCTTGCATGAACGACAGAGCACCGAAATCGTCTTGCAAGCAATTCGCCTGGGTGACATCGCGATTGCCACGACCCCCAATGAAACTTATGCCCTCACCGGACTGAAACTCAAGCTGCAGAGCCCGCTGGCCCAAACGATGGTTATCGAACTGGCCAATGGTGGCGACGGCTACATCCCACCTCCCGAACAACATCTACTCGGCGGCTACAACACGTGGCCCGCTCGATCGGCTGGCCTGGAGGTTGAGGCGGAACCGAAAATCACCGCGCAGCTACTCGACTTACTCGAGCAGGTCACCACCAAGCCGCGTCGCGTCTATCAGCAAACTCGCGGCCCCGCCGCCGTCGCCACCCTGGCAGCTCAACCACTCGCCTACTGGCGACTGGATGAATTCGGGGGCCGTCGAGTGATCGATAGTTCTCCGTTTCGTCGTCATGCGATCTATGAACCAGGTGTCGTGTTCTTTCTCGAGGGCCCTCAATCACGACATTACAACTCGGGTGAGGAAACGAACCGCTGTGCCCATTTCGCTGGAGGACGTATCGATGCCCAACTCGAAAATCTCTCGTCGACACTCACCTGCTCGCTCTGGT
Source organism: Pirellulaceae bacterium (assembly GCA_044235425.1). Lineage (GTDB taxonomy): Bacteria > Planctomycetota > Planctomycetia > Pirellulales > Pirellulaceae > JBJSXJ01. The sequence goes on along the minus strand of JBIIHW010000055.1, from coordinate 16,540 downwards.
TTTGGAATGGCATGCCCAGCGACGCGCGCGACATCACGGGCTGGATCCTGTCCAACGATCACCCGCAGGGACGCAGTCCTTATGGTGAACATGTCGGGCTGGGAGGAACACGCGGCGCAGCTGCTGGCAAGCTGATTCTCCAGATCGGCGCGGATGAAAAAGCGCCTCTCATTGTGGGACGCACCGTAATCGAACGCTGGACTTGGAATCATCTACTACTGGTCCGCGAAGGCCGCCAACGACGCCTCTACCTGAACGGCAACCCACAGCCTGACCTGGACTACGAGCTGCCCCCAAGCAAGCAGCTGCCTCCGACCCAATCTTGGTACTTTGGTGGCCGAGCGGACAATCAAGACAACTGGGAAGGCCGACTCGATGAAATCTCGATCTTTTCCCGATTATTGACCGATGCCGAACGAGCATCGATTGCTGGTCGCTAAGATGAAATCCCGACGAACACGACTTGAGGAATCCTCGACTTATGGCCCATCACGATTCCTCCGCTACCCATCCGGTTGCAGCCAGTCAGACCGCAGCTAGGCAGGACTCAGCACAACCGGCTGATGTCCATCAGCCCGATGCCATCGAAGTGGATTATCGCACTCGAATTGAGCAAGCAGCGACCACTCGTCGTCAGCTTACGCAAGCCGATCGGTACTGGAATGCGGCGCGCGGCATAGCCAGCTTACTCCTGCTGGCCGCCGGTATCGGTTGGTACATTGGCGCACTACCGGCCTGGTCGCTGATACCTCTGGGACTACTCGTCATCTGGCTGGCACAGCGACATGAACGCCTGCTCGAAAGTCTCACGCAGGCGCAGCACCGGCAGCGGTTCTATGAGCAGCAATTAGCGCGACGTCAGCGTCGCTGGAGTGATGTGGCTGTTCCGCCCGTTGATCACTCCACGAACCTTGCCGTGGCCCGTGATCTCGACCTGGATGGCCCCAGATCCATCTTTCACTGGATTAGTCTTGCGCAAACTCCGCTGGGGCGTGACACTCTCCGTCATTGGCTCTTGCCCACCGATCGTAGGTGGGCATCCAACGCCGAATTTGCCGCCACGATTACCGCGCGACAACAAGTCGTGCAGCGATTGGCTCGAGAGGATCAGTGGCGTGAAAAACTTTGCTTGCATGCCAGCCGGCTTGGTGAAGGGGCCACGAATGGTCGCGCGTTTCTGGAATGGGCCACCGGCTTGACTTGGTTCAGTGCGCGACCTCGCTTACTCATCGCCGTGCGGCTGCTCTCCGCCCTGATGCTGATGATCCTGGTCGCCGGAGTGATCGGCGTCATGCTGCAACTCGTTTCGTGGCCAGTTGTCGCCACCGCTGCGATCCCGCTGCTGCTGGTTCATTTTGTGATCTGCTTTCTCTTCACCGGCTCGGTGCATGATGTCTTTGATCGCGTGAGTCGTCGGGGAGACGAAGTTGGTCACTACCTGTCGATGCTCGAAGTTGCTCTGGAATTGCCCGCTCAGGTCGGCGCTCTGCCGCTTGGAACAAGGCCATCGCTCGATGACAATCTCGCGGCAGGCCGTGCTGCGGCGACCGAATCGAGCTCGCGGAATCGCGACTTGCGGGAGGTCGCGGCAGCAGGACTACAGCACCTGGCCACGCTCGACAATCTCATGCTGATCGCCAATCTGCGCCGAGCCGGACTCTTGAGCCTCCTGGCAATCCTGATGAACTGGGTGTTTCTGTGGGAGTTTCATCTGCTGGCGCTAGTGGAACGCTGGCAACGGCTGCAGGGACGTCACGTGGCAGATTGGCTGACCGCTATTGGTACGCTCGAAGCGCTTACTTCGCTGGCAACCGTCGCCCATGACGAACCAACTTGGTGTTTTCCCCATATTGACCCGCAGGGTAAAAAACTTACCGCCACTGGGCTTGGTCATCCGCTGTTACCGCGACAAGTACGAGTGACCAACGATGTGGAACTCGGACCGCCCGGTACGTTCCTCCTCGTCACCGGGTCGAACATGTCCGGAAAGAGCACGCTGCTTCGAGCGGTCGGCGTCAACGTGCTGCTCGCGCAGGCCGGTGGTCCCGTGTGCGCAGACGAGCTGACTCTTCCGTATCTCGATGTTCGCACCAGCATGCGAGTGGCAGACTCCTTGGCTGACGGACAGTCGTTTTTCTTCGCGGAGCTACTGCGGTTGAAAGAGGTGGTTGATCATGCTCGTCAAGCTTCGGCCAACGGTCCGCTGGTACTCTACTTGCTCGATGAAATCCTGCAGGGAACCAATTCAGCCGAACGTCGATTGGCGGTGGTCGAAATTCTGCGGCACTTATTGCAGCAGTCCGCGATCGGCGCTATCTCCACACATGACTTGGAACTGGCGGAATGCCCGGAGCTATCCCAGCAGTGTCAACTCACTCATTTTCGTGAATCGCTGGGTGATCCACAAAATCCACGCTCGATGACCTTCGACTATCGCATGCGTCCCGGCCTATCGCCGACGACGAATGCGCTGATCTTGCTGGAACTGGTTGGTTTACGACAATCAGACTAAGACCATTAGATTGCATCGGTCGCTGCTGTCGCGGTATGCTGCAGCGTCTCATTGATCAGGAGTTCATTCATGGCTGGCAGCCTCGCGCAGGTTCACGTTCCATCCCCGTTCCGACGATCGTGTCGTCAGTGGTTTCGGCTTTCGCTTTATTTTGTACTGGTGATCGCCGGTTTATCGCTGAATTGGCTCGTGCTGGCTCGTCCCAGCCACGCTCAAGTGGTCGGTGGCTATCGGCCTGTCTCGGTGACCGATAAAGATGCGATCGCGGCAGCTGATTTTGCCGTCCAAGCGCAGAGTAAGAACGAGAAAGATCGTCCCAAGCTAGAGCTGGGCAAACTGACCAAGGCCGAAGCACAGGTCGTTGCAGGTCGTAATTTCCGCCTGCAAATGGACGTGAAAACCGGCGGAAAAGTTCGACGGGCACAAGCAGTCGTCTGGGCGAAACTGGATCGCACCTACGAACTTACAACCTGGGAGTGGCGGGACGCGAACTAAATCAGTTCGGGCATCGGACGATACTTGTCGACCAGATACTGCGGACGACCGGTGAGATCCCGTACGGTGGTCGCATTGGCGTCGATACCGAGTCGCTGATAGAGTGTGGCGAGCACTTCAGCGAAATGGACTGGACGTTCGGTTGGTTCACCGCCCAGCCGATCCGTCGCTCCGATGACCTGCCCACAGCGCATACCGCCACCCGCGAGCAAAGCCCCGCCGACCTGCGGCCAATGGTCGCGTCCGGCATCCTTGTTGATGATTGGAGTTCGCCCGAACTCACCCCACGCCACAACGGAGACATCCTTGTCCAATCCACGCTCGTGCAAGTCTTCCACCAAAGCACTCATGCCTTGATCGAACTGTGGTCCATGCGTGTTCTTGAACTCGGAAAAATTCTGGCTGTGGAAATCCCAGCGACCGAAGTTGAGCGTGACGCAGCGTGCCCCCGCCTCAACCAGGCGACGCGCAATCAAGAAATGTTCGAGATTGCGCGGAGCACCATCGCCGTAATTCTTCGGATCGCCTTGACCGTAGCGAGCTCGCACGGCCGGATCCTCCCGCGAAACATCGAGGGCCTCGGCGAGTGCACTGGAGGTGAGCACGCCGAGCGCCTGCTGCGTGAACGCATCGAGCCCCTCAAAGCGGCCACTGTGGTCCAGCTCGCGACGCATCGTGTCGACACTCGCCAACAGTTGCCGACGATCCGAGAGTCGATCGGCGGAGATACCATTGAGCTGCAAGTCGGATCGTCCTTCGCCATTCGGCCGGAACGCACCATGAGCGGATCCGAGAAAACCCGGCAGGCCAGGCGACCCATAGGGTGGATGCCCGGCGTTGGGCGAGAGACCGACAAACGGGGGCACGCCGGGAGTTTTCGCTCCCTGAAGTTTGGACAAGACCGCTCCGACTGCAGGCCAACCGCCGGCTGGCTGCTGCACGAACGAGCGCCCCGTGTAGCAGATAAAGGAGTCGTGATTGCCGTTGGGCGAACCGTAAACCGAGCGGATCGGAACTAACTTGTCCATGATCTTGGCGAGCCGCGGTAAGTGCTCGCAGATCTGAATGCCGGGCACGCTCGTATCGATCGGCTGGAACTCACCACGCACCTCGGCCGGTGCGTTCATCTTGAGATCGTACATGTCCTGATGCGGCGGTGCACCGCACAGGTAAATCATGATGACCGCTTTCTTGGACGATGTGCCGCGAGCCGACTCCGCACGCAGCAGGTCCGGCAAAGCCAATCCACCCACGCCCAGGGCGCCAATTTGTAACAAGTCCCGGCGAGTGATCCCGTCACATAGCCGTTTGGGAGCTCCATAGATCGACAACATCGCAGCAGTCCTCCTTAAGATTCTTTAGCATAACTCATCCACCTTCTTGGATGCAATCGCGCAGCGTGAGCATTTGCCTGATTCTGTCCCCTGAAGCTAAGACGACAGAGACGCGGTTTGAGCTCACGGAGGCAGCGGGGCGAGGGCCGGCATTAGGCGGTCGGAAAGTTGGTCGCTTCGCAGCTTGCGCTGCAGTAACTTATGAATCCATTCAAACGGTTTGTTTGGCCCATGATTGTTTTTCCGGAGCGCGTGCCATGCCTCATCGTCCTTCTGACCAACGTGGTTTTGACCGTCGCGATTTATTGACTGGGATGGGCGCGGCGGCTGGTTTCGCCTGGGCGCAGCGAGCGGTGGCGGACGAGCAGAATCCAGCCAGTCAAGTGGTAGACCGCTCGTCGACCATTCGCATCACCGCCATGAAGACCTACTGGGTGGGTCCCGTGGTGTATGTGAAGATTGAGACCAACCATGGCATCAGCGGCTGGGGAGATTTGAAAGGCGTTGATCCGCGACCAGCCAAGGTACTGGTGGAATCACTCTTCGAGTTGATTCAAGGTGAGAATCCCACTCGCATCGAACATCTTTGGCAGAAACTATTTCGAGCGCACCGCGACATGCGGGCGGGAGCTTTGATGGTGCATTCGATCGCCGCCATCGATATCGCGCTCTGGGATTTGGCCGGCAAGCTCTGGAATGTACCCATTTATCGCCTGCTGGGCGGCCCCACTCGGGATCGAATCCGCGTCTACCATACGGACAAGGCATTAAAAGTTCCGCCGCATGGCATTTATGAGCACTCAGGAACGCCGGCGGACATCGATCGCATGGTGCAAGCCATCGCGCGGGCGAGAGAAAAAGTGGGGGCTGATGGAGTGGTAATGTTCGATGCTCACTGCGCCGTGCCTCCCGCAACACTGATCCAATTCGCCGCCGCGCTCAAGCCATCCGACCTGCTATTTATTGAAGAACCGGCTGTGCCGGGAAACATCGAAGTGTTCAAACGCTTGAAGCAGCAGATCCGTATTCCCTTGGCGACTGGCGAACGCGATCGCACGATTTGGGGCATGATTCCCTATTTGCAGGAAGGGGTCATCGATATCTTGCAACCGGATTGCAACCACACGGGCGGTATCAGCCAGATGAAGAAAATCGCGATTCTCGCGGAGGCGTATCACATCCCCCTGGCCCCTCACTGTACCGCTACGTTTCTCGGAATTGCTGCGAGCTTACATGTGGTATCGTCCATTCCGTTCTTTTTGATCCACGAGTTCTATCCACAGAACGCCGGATTCAATGTACCGGGACTGACTCGCATGTCCTTTGAATACGATCCAGAAGGTTATATCGGACTGCCACCCGGCCCGGGTTTGGGTGTCGAAGTCGATGAAAAACTCCTCGAACAAGAATCGCGAAAACCACAGACCTACAAATGGCCGGGGGCCAAACTCAAAGACGGCTCGATCGCCGACTACTAAGCCCGTTTTTTCGTTAGCCGTTCCACAAGAACATTGAATCGTAGTTGAAACTACGGCGCGGCGCGGAACACCAGTCGGTAGGGATGTGTGATCCCGCCATGATCAAACGCATCCTGCAAACAAATAAAATACTTGCCCGCTGGCAACAGCCGCTCAATCCGCGCATCAGCACTCAGCGCCGCGGCCGACGCCGCCGATTTTTGCTGATCCCCAGCTCCGGCGACCGGCGCAGCCGCTACCGTATCATCCACCGCTGCCAGCACCACACCGCGATCGCTGAACAGGGTTAAGAGGCTGTCGAGTCCCGAGCCATACTGGCGCGCGAAAACTTCGATCACGACTTGCTGTGGAGCGTCAAGTTCAAACAGGAACAGATCGACGTTCTGGTCCCCATGAATCTGTCCATCCACGACCTGAGGAAACTGGACCGCTTGAGCTTGTCGAAAACCATCATTGGGCTCGGTATCAACCAGTCGCGGATGGGGTGAGCCGATGAGCAGTCCATGCGCGGCACTCTCTTGTTTGGAACCTACGACGGTGAGCTTCATTTCTCCGGCTGGTTCGTCGGCCGGCACGGTGACTTCTAATTCCAACTGTGTGTCACCGACCTGTTTGGCATCCTGCTTGTTGGGAACTGCCGCTTTTCCCTTGCCTAGTATCTTGATTTGCACGCGTGGGTTACTCGATCGTACCTCCGTCGCTTGCTCAAGTTCCCAGCCACGCAGCAGAACCTTCACGGGACTGCCAGGCATCACCGCCAACGGATTCGCCATGGCAATTCGCGGTGGTTTGTCCGGGGTAGCAGGTTTATCTTGCGCCGAGACTGCCGCATAGAACGCGCAGCCGATCAGGATCAGAAGCGTAGCCGCGAAGCGAGAGAGCAGGGGACTACGCATACAATTGCTCGATTCTTTCGCCCTCATCGAGGATCGCCACGGGGCGACCGTCGGGAGTTCGCAGCATCTTGCGGCCATCGATCCCGAGCGAACCGAGAATGGTGCTGGCAACGTCGGCTGGTCGGACGGGCGAATCGATCACTTGACCACCATCTTTATCCGTCGCGCCGATCACTCGACCAGGTCGCACACCAGCACCCGCGAAGAGCATCGATGCGGCGGGAGCCCAGTGATCACGGCCCGTATCTTTATTGATCTTCGGCGTCCGACCAAACTCTCCCATTACCACGACGAGCGTGTCGTTGATGGAACCACGCTCAACCATGTCGTGCATGAGTGCCGAGAATCCACGATCAAAATCGGGCAGCTTATTCTCTAGTCCATCCCAGATCCTGGCATGATGATCCCAGCCGCCAAAATTGACCGTAACGAATGTCACTCCACGTTCGACCAACCGCCGCGCGAGCAAGCAGCTTTGACCAAACGTCGTACGACCATAACGGTCGCGCAGAGCGGCTGGTTCCTTTTCCATCGCAAACGCTTCACGCGCCTCACCCGACAGCACCATCTCCGTCGCGCGCTGCTGAAATTGATCAAACGCCTTCAGCTGATCGTTACCCTCAACTCGGCGAGCAAAGCCGTCCACAGTTTTGAGCAACGACTGCCGACGCTGCACCCGCAACTCCGGCAGCGGTTCCTGCTGAGCTACATCTCGCACTCGATAATCCGCCTGATTGGGATCGCCCGCCTTGAACGATTCATATCGTCCACCCAAGTAGGCACTTTTCCCAAGCTCCCAGGTGAACGACGGATTGCGAGGAATAGCGACGTAGGGTGGCAGAGTCCCTGGAAAACCACTTTCGTGTGCCGCGACAGCGCCCATGGCGGGCCAATCACCAAACGCGGAGCCGAAGCGGCCCGACATCACCCAGTTGGTTGCCGTCTCATGATGATCGTTATTGTGAGCTCCGCTGCGGACCAAACAAACTTTGTCCATGGTTTGTGCCATGAGTGGCAGCAGCTCACCAACCTGCAAACCGGGAATATTCGTGGCAATCGGTTGGTATTTTCCACGCACATCCGCAATGGCTTCCGGCTTCAGATCGAAACTGTCGTGATGAGACAGTCCGCCGCCGAGATAAACCAGAATCACCGACTTGGCTCGACGCGATGGCCGCGTGGCAGACGTGGCAGCGGAAGCCACCGCCGCCTCCTTGTTTGGTGCATCGGCGGCCTGCAGAGTGTCGGCTGTCTGCAGCCTCAACCACGACGAAAGGCTCAATCCCAAACTGCTCAAGCCACCGACTCGAAGAAAATTTCGGCGACTACCATCCCATAAAAAATCGAACATGGCTGGTTATCCGTTCTTGATTTCCTTACCCATCATTAATGCTGAAAGGCGAATTCCTTGGAGTTGAGTAAAGCCCACAGCAAATCCTGAAAGGCCTCGCTCCGCTCCACTTCCGTGGCTAAGGTTGCCGAGCCACCCAAGGTGCCCAGGAGCGTCGTTTTTTCGGACGCGGTTGGTAATCGCCCCAACGTAATCAAAAAACATTCGTCCATGACTTTCTGATTATCGGATTCACGCTTCAGCAGTCCCGCTAACATCCCGTCGGCGGAACGAACTTTTTGCAGCAGACCATCATTATTTTGCAAATGCAGCAGCTGCGGCAATGTTACTTCACCCGAACGTTCGCAGGCACAGGCAGTGGTTCGTTCCGAGCGGCCGAAGAGTCCAAGGAAATAGGAATCAGTACCCGGGTCAGGTACCTGAATCGCACGCAGCCCGAGCGGATAGCCGGGAAACGATTCGGGCAACCCGGTCACTTGGCTGATCCCGTCGAGCAACACCTCGGCGGGCATGCGGCGAGCGTAGTAATGCGAATGAAAACGCGTGTCAGTCGTATTCGTCGCCAACGTTTCTGACGACAACTGATACGCTCGAGAATTCATAATCAGCCGCATGATCGCCTTCAAATCATAACGACTCGCCACAAACTCACGGTTGAGCAGATCCCACAGTGCCTGATTGGAGGGCGGATTCGTGGCTCGCAAATCATCGACCGGCTCGACCAGTCCGATGCCCATGAAATGCCGCCACAAGCGATTCACCATCGCACCGGAAAACAAGCGGTTATCGGGCTGTAATAGCCAGCTGGCGAGCGCCGCTCGCGGATCACCACCGGCGGTTAGAGCTGCGGGCGAGCGATCGGGAAACTGCGGAGCTAGTGCTTTGCCCGTGCGCGGTTGACGGACCGTCACGGGAGTCAGTTGAGCTTTCTCATACTGCGTGTTCAGGTCCGCAAGTCGCTTTTGTTGCTCTTCGATCGCTTTCTCATCCTTCTTCTCTGCCAAGTTCGCGGCTTGCAGCATGGCAAGCTTCTCGCCCTCCTGCTTCAGCTGACGACGTAAGTTAAGCAGATTACCGTCGCCAACGATGAGTTCCGTCGCCGCTTCCTCCGGTCGCTTACGATCCAAAGCGACTCGCGAAAAGAAACCGATGAAGTGGTAATAGTCGTCTTGGGTGAAACGTTCCAGCGGATGATTGTGGCAACGAGCACAACCGATGCGAGTGCCGAGGAAGGCCTGAGCGACCGAGTCGCCGATCTCCGACTTTTCCGCAGACTGCTCTCCCACGGTGACAATGTAGTAGCCCACCTCCGGCCGCTCATCCGAGCGACCGGTCACACTTAAGATAGCGGTCGCGATTTCGCCCCAGTTCCTACCAGCGGCCAATTGCGAGCGGAGCCATTGATGCAAACTGCGTACGCCTTTCGTGCCGCGAACATCATGATCGCGCTCTTTGCGATTCTGCAAAAGGTCACCCAGAATCAGTGCCCAGTAATCTACAAACTCGGGGCGTCCCAGTAACTGTTCGACCAGCTGAGCACGTTTATCGCTGCGTGAATCGGCAAGAAACGCGCGGACTTCGTCGGCAGTGGGCAGAGTGCCAATGGTATCGATGTAGGCGCGGCGAATGAAAGTCGAGTCGTCACAGCCGGGTGACGGCTGGATGCGCAAGGCGGCCAGCTTATCGAACACAGCCTGGTCGACCGCATTAGACCGCTGGGTGTACCAGTCTGCCGCCGCGGTACCCGAGTACGGCATCGTGAAGGTGGCAATTTCCACATGGCCCTGAAACGTGGCCCGCACGACCGATTCGCCGGCTCGCAGTGGCTGTACGACACCGTCAGCGCTCACGTCCAAGACCGTGCTATCGCCGGCGGAGAACTGAGTGAGCCAAGTCACATCACGGCGCCGTCCATCCGCATAGACGGCGAACGTTTGCAGCTGCAGCGATTGACCGACGGTGGGAGTCGCAGGCGTAGGAGCTAACTCAAGTTTCACAACACGAGGTTCATCCGCGATCGGGCCAGGTGCTCCGGCGGCGATCCAGCGCGTGAGCAGCTGAGCGGCTGGATGAGAATGATCAAAACGACCACCGCCACCGTGCGGTACTGTGCCCAGAGCTTTTTTCAGGAGGAGACTTTCGCTGGGCGCGGCGGCGTTCCAGCGGCGCCCGCGCGACTCCCGCACCAACCACTCAAAATCCTGTTCCGGCGCATAGCCGCGCAGCGACAACCGAAATCCGTTTTGGCCCGCCAACTTGCCGTGACAGCCTCCCGAGTTGCAGCCGTAGCGAGTGAGCACGGGAATCACATCTTCGAGAAACGAGACCGTGGCAACCGACGAAGCCGCCGAATCAGACGGACTGGCCTCGACCACTCGCCCCGCCAGCCCGACCACCGCAACCGTGACTACCGCCGCCATCAGGGCCCAGGAGAGAGCAGAGGTGAGTGCTCTTTGCAGCACCCAGGTCCGCGCGCGAACGAGCCGTCGCCGACCCGTTTTCATTCGCTTTCGGTTGCAAGTCATGCGCCGCCGTCCGTCATCACTGGCACGATCCATTTCAATCATGTTTCCGCTCCCTAGAGCCGTTGATCTTAACACAGGATGAGTGGCGTTGGCATAGCGTTTAGGGGTTTGCCGAGTTGATTGAACTGATCGCATTGGATGGATAGTAAATCCAAGATTCGGTATTGAACTGGCCCTGGTTCACCGGCAACTGGAATTTCGATGACCGGCTTTTGCTGGATGGGGCGCGAAATGTCAGCCCTCAACACCGCCGTGGGTTTAGATTGCCCCGGAGGGGCAGCCACATGCCAGCCCACGGCAACGCCGTGGGTTTAGCGCGCTCCGGAGGGGCAGTCACATGCCAGCCCACGGCAACGCTGTGGGTTTAGCGCGCCCCGGAGGGGCAGTCACATGCCAGCCCACGGCAACGCTGTGGGTTTAGCGCGCCCCGGAGGGGCATTTACATGCCAGCCCACGGCACCGCCGTGGGTACGCAAGGCAAACAAATTACGTATTTTTACGACTCCCATGAACCTACCCCGGTTCGGTAGGGCGGCCTGCGGCCGCCCTACCGAACCGGGGTAATCGACATGGGAATTGCGCCGCCGCGTCTTCACCCAAGGCGTTACCGTGGGCTTACATGTGACGCCTCATCCGGGGCTCGTTCGCGTTCACTATCAATCGAAAAACTGTGACGATCCGCACGCCTCGTCAGCAGAATTCGTGGGTGAATTTTGCTTCCGGCAGTTGCCCGAGGTTGTGATATGAAGCGGTTTCGATTCCTTGATCGGTGCGAAAACCGTACGATTTACTCATGGCGAGTTTCTCTTTGTTGTTGAAGCCTTCAACAATTCCCACGGAAATTTCACCTTTGGCGCGAAACCAGTTGAGCAACAACTCGCGATGCTTGCGTAGTGATCGCGCTTCGCGCTTCCTAGGTTCCAAGCGGCTACGCAGGGCCTGAGTGATCCAATCGTCCAGAAACTTGCCTTCCCAGGCGGGGCTGTGATATTCCCAGAAACGTTGGAAGTCCTCGCGCAGCAGATAGGCCCGAATGGCCGCCAGGTTGTACTCCATGAGCTCCTTCAGCTTCACGACCTGCTTCCCAGTCAGGTTGACGGGCCGCTTGAGCAAGCACCACCGGGAGTGTTTCAGGATCGGTTCGTATCCATCTTCCTTCATGCGGCGCGCTTCGTCAGCTCGCACCTTATCGATGGCCTTGTTGAGCCAAGCCATGATGTGGTAGCGGTCCAGGACATGCGCCGCATCGCCAGCACGCTCGCGGATGACCTTGAGGTAGCCTTTCCCCATGTCGCTGCAGACGTACTTCAAGCCCGGCACGGTAGACGGTGTCCCAACTCGTGTGGAAACCCGCCGCCACTTCGCTCCACGAAAGCCGCCGCGCCCAACGCGCCAAGAACAACCGATATTCCCTGGTCTGCCGACACTTGCCATCACTCCAAGGAACCTGCTCTACCACCATGCCGCACCGGCGACAATTTACGCGGCGAGGAGCATAGACCAGGAACGTTTGTAGTTGCATCTCGAGGGGCTTCGAATGTCGGTTGTGGTAAACCAAACATGAACGGCAACTCCTCGGGATGCATTCCCTCATACAGCTGTTCGCTACGAGCGGCAAAGAATTTATTCGGCCTGGGCGAAGGATAGAACTCTGCTGGGAAGCAACTCGAGCGTCGACCCAGGGGTTGGAAGCAAGGCGGGGCGGCTGCGATAGCCACCTCGCTTGTCTTCCCTTCTCACGTCCAACCTTGCTTTTAACACGTATGCGATAAATCCCGGGGGTTTGGGGGCAGGGCCCCCAAAAGGACCCACAAATTCTGCTGAAGACCTTTTAATTCTTAAAAGGAAACGTGCTACCCGCTCCCCAATAAGAAAAATCATGTTGTCATCAATTTTGTCATTACTGGCATTCGCTTGAACCCGGCTGGCCAGACTACGTTGCCCAACTCCTCCAACCTGACGCGCAGCTTTGCCACATTAAACACCTTACACGGCAGTGCGCGTAACCGTAGCACATGTCGTTTGAACGGACGTGATTTGAACGGGGAACAAGTCGACACATGCTTCTGGTTCAGCGCCAAAGTATCTAAAGCATCAGTGATTGGCCGTGATGTTCACGATCATGTTGGCCCAATCAGGACCGGACGTGGGAGCGGGAAGCGGGCGTCGATCCCGTTCGTACAGCGCGATTGTTTCCTCGACAATTTGACAGCGCTCGGCACCGTCGTGGTTTTATGGCGTGCCATCCGGGGTGAATCTGAGGTCGAATGCAGGTTGCCAAAGCTGAGGGGGAGATCAGGTCGCACTCCACCGAATCACACAGGCGCTCCACGAGTAGCCCACGCCGAATCCGACCAGAACGACCACGCTGCCGTCGCGTAGCTGGCCACCCTCCCAAGCGTGCTTAAGTGCAATGGGAATCGTAGCACAAACAGTGTTACCAGAATTCTCCAATGCGTACACAAACCGCTCGCTAGGAATCTGTAATTTCCTACGGAGGTGTTCCAGCATGAATCGATTTGCCTGGTGAAAGACAAAAAGATCAACGTCTTGCATGCGGATGCCAGCTTTTTCAAGCAGTGCGAGCACACTTTTAGGCACCTCTTGTAACGTAAACGCGAAGATGTCCGGACCATTCATATCCAAAGCGCCACACCAGCGCGAATCCTGGCAATTTGGCTCCCGCAAACTCCCTCGACGCAGGATCAACTTCGAGGCTCCTCTTCCATCGGATCCGTTGTAGAACGGTCCAATCCACTCGGTTGCCGAATCATCGGTATCTTGCCGACCACAAACTAAGGTGGCTGCCGCTCCATCACCAAATATCGCACGTACGCTCACGTCTTCCGGGCTTAAGTGTAGAGTCATCGTTTCCCCGGTGAGCAGCAAGACGGATTTCGCCTGCCCGGTCTCAATGAGTCCCTTGGCAAGTCCCAGTCCGTAGGGATATGCCGAGCAGCCCAGGTTAATGTCTAAAGCACCGGAGTTTGTGGGAATTCCCAGTCGTTCCTGCAAGAGACAGGCCGTCGTTGGCAGCGCATAATCCGGTGACTGCGTGCAAAAAATCACATAGTCAATTGAAGACCGCTCAATCCCCGTGACCTCGAACAGACGATGTGCCGCCTTTTCTGCCAAGTCCGACGCCAGTTCGCCATCACGGACGACACGACGCTCTTTGATTCCCGTCTTTTCAAAGATTCTGTCTGCCGTCCAATCAGGAAAAGAATTGGCCAACTCTTCGTTCGTCAATACTTTCTCTGGCAAGTAGTACTCGATTGCGCGAATGTAAGCCTTCATTAATGTTACCAGTGTCCCAGTTAAAAAGAGATCCACCCAAGATCGCTCATTGCAATCGCGACTGCAACAGACGGCCAAGGTCACCAAGCGTTTCGCATTCGGCGATCTCCGTTCCTTCCATCGTCACACCATACTTTTCGTCGATCATGGCTATCACAGCGAGCGTCGCCATGGAGTCCCATTCATTCAAGTCAAGGAATCGCGTACCCTCAGAACTTCGCCCTTTCTCAAATCCCATCGCCGAATCAAAGTCGCCCACAAATTTTTCCATATCCATAGTAATTCTCCTGAAACTCTGCTTAATAACCACAAAACCTAAGTGAACGCTCGATCTCCGTCGCAGTATGAGAGCGCAAGGCGATCAATAACCTGAGTCAAGAGTCCTGCGCCAGCGGCGTCAAAGTAGAAGTAACTTCTCTCGCGACGAATCGGGCTCGCACTCTTGGAAAAGCGAACTGAGATTGCTTCGAGCCACTCCGCGGCGAATTCCAGACGGTCCACCTGGTAAACCTTCGCGTATTGGATCGCAATGGCGACCACCACAGGCCTCAAGAATGGCTCAGACAAACGCACGTCCAACAGCTTGAGCGTCGTGCAATGCTCTTCTTTCCTGAATGACAGCACAACATAGCCAAGACATTCGTCCCCTTGCTGGGAGGTTATTCGCACGGCCACATGGCCGAAATCGACGCAAGAACTCGAGAAGTAATACCCAGTACTCCTTTGATCCATATCGGCTTTGCGCTCGGGCCAACGATAATCAAGCATCCAGTTGATGACTTGACCAGACCTGTAAAAATGAGGCTCCGATCCGCATTCCTCAAGAGCATTGAACTCATCTGGCAACACATGACGCACCTCATTCCATTTGGCCTTTTCCAACCCGCCTCCAGGCCTCCGAGCCAATCTGGAATACAGTAGTCTTTTTTGAGCCTGATAGTACATCGCATCCAGACTCGCGACGCAGGAATTGAGCCATTCCGACGGCACTCCTGCCCGTCTCAGCAAACGCCTGATCATCCGCAATGGAATGCTGGCGACCTCCCCCTTGCGAATCTCCAACTCGTACAGCGGTAGGGCCGCCAACTCTTTCCATCGAAGGTGACGATAAACAGCGGCGGCATCGTCACTAAGCCCTGCGATCACGATGTCTTCGCCAAGCCGCTTTAACTCGCCCATAAGACTGATCGCGATCCCATACCGACGATACTCGGGAGGCACATACAAGGTCGTTCCAAAGAATACTTTGTGGAACTTCTCACCGATTCGTAGGACGCCAGGCATCAATCCCAGATACCCAACACACGTCTTTCCAAGATATGCAACAACCAGGGCGACATCATCCGGGCTGGCATTCGGGTTATTGGCATGAGCCCGTGCCCTGAGCGGATTGATCGGAACTAAGCCCTCATCCGGTGACGCTCCCCTGTCACCATGCCAAAACGACTCCAGATGCTTAACTGCGATTCGCTCAATCCGTAACGTCGCGGTGGTCGCCTTGCCCATCCCGTCATCCCCCGCACACCACAGAACTCGCCGATTGACACATCGTCCATGTCGTAAGTGAAGCCGACTTCGCCGCCGATTTGGCACCAGAACCTGCTCAAAGCCACGTGGCGTCCAGCCAAAGAGTTAGGAAACCACCAAAAACCGCGGGTTTTGAGGATGTTCCACCCGCCGCTGCCGTACCGCTGAATAGCAAGTGTCAGGGGAAGGATTGTAACGTCATGTCTGCCGGATATCAAGGTAATTGCCGCACTGCTTGAGTCGCCGAGTGTTGAAGTATGCCCCAATAGTTGCACTGGCGGCGGGAAGAATCCCGATCAACCCAATCGGCTCTGTTACGAGGGCATGGTGCTGGTGAATGTTCAACCGAATTACAGATCGAGCTCATCGAGGGCTTCGATGAGATGGTCGAGTTTATCTTTGGGCTCCTTCAGCTTCACGACCTGCTTCCCAGTCAGGTTGACGGGCCGCTTGAGCAAGCACCACCGGGAGTGTTTCAGGATCGGTTCGTATCCATCTTCCTTCATACGGCGCGCTTCGTCAGCTCGCACCTCATCGATGGCCTTGTTGAGCCGAGCCATGATGTGGTAGCGGTCCAGGACATGCACCGCAACGCCAGCACGCTCGCGGATGACCTTGAGGTAGCCTTTCCCTATGTCGCTGCAGACGTGCTTCAAGCCCGGCACGGTAGACGGTGTCCCAACTCGTGTGGAAAACGCCGCCACTTCGCTCCACGAAAGCCGCCGCGCCCAACGCGCCAAGAACAACCGATATTCCCTGGTCTGCCGACACTTGCCATCACTCCAAGGAACCTGCTCTACCACAATACCGCACCGGCGACAATTTACGCGGCGAGGAGCATAGACCAGGATCGTCTGTAGTTGCATCTCGAGGGGCTTCGCATGTCGGTTGTGGTAAACCAAACATGAACGGCAACTCCTCGGGATGCATTCCCTCATTCAGCTGTTCGCTACGAGCGGCAAAAAATTTATTCGGCCTGGGCGAAGGATAGAGCTCTGCTGGGAAGCAACTCGAGCGTCGCCCCAGGGGTTGGAAGCAAGGCGGAGCGTCTGCTATGGCCGCTTCGCTTGCCTTCCCTTCTCACGTCCAACCTTGCTTTTAACACGTATGCGATAAATCCCGGGG
>JBIIHW010000064.1:0-19127 GCA_044235425.1 Pirellulaceae bacterium | reverse complement strand
GTTGGGGCCCCCCCCCCCCAAAAGGACCCACAAATTCTGCTGAAGACCTTTTAATTCTTAAAAGGAAACGTGCTCCCCGCTCCCCAATAAGAAAAATCATGTTGTCATCAATTTTGTGATTAGGTGCCATTTTTCCTATTGGGGAGAGGGGCCGGGGGTGAGGGGCCAGAGCGAGGTATGAAGCACGCACGCCGGCTTGTTTTATGAATAAAGCTCAAAGCAAAAAAACGGCCATCTCGCTACGAGCCAACTAGTAAAACCTGCCGGCTTACCTGCGAGCTCCTGGCCGCACTAGCCCCCTCATCCCCAGCCCTTGCTCCCCCACAGGAAAAAATAAACAACGATTTGCCGACGCAACGCTCTGCCTTTTTTCCTGTGGGGGGAGAAGGGAGCACTCGCCTGTTTTGGGAAGGGAAAGATGATGTTGAGAATAGGCCCAAGGAAATCAAAAAGCACGCTCCATCAACCTGAGTGCTCCACTCTCCCTGAAGAGGAAAATGAAAGGGCTGCCCATTATGACAACCCATTACATTTTTCTCTTCGGGGAGAGGGGCCGGGGGTGAGGGGCCAGAGCGAGGTATGAAGCACGCACGCCGGCTTGTTTTATGAATAAAGCTCAAAGCAAAAAAACGGCCATCTTGCTACGAGCCATCCAGTAAAACCTGCGGGCTTGCCTGCGAGCTCCTGGCCGCACTAGCCCCCTCATCCCCAGCCCTTGCTCCCCCACAGGAAAAAAATGAACACTGATTTGCCGACGCAACGCTCTGAATTTTTCCTGAGGGGGAGAAGGGAGCACTCGCTTGTTTTGGGAAGGGACGGTGAGATTGAGAATTTGATGGTGACGACTGAATTCCACCACTCAACTGAAAAGCTGCCAGCGGCCGGGGGGCGAGAAGGCATTGCGTACGTGTCGGATGCGGGGCCGGTCGTCGTCGTGTGGCCAGGTGATGCCCACCACATCAAACCGTGCGGGCTGTTGCAGCAGATGATGACGCTTGAGCCAGGAGAGGGCGAGCCGCGCGATGCGGCGCTGCTTAGTTTCGCCCACCGCCTCGAGCGGGCTGCCCTTGGCATGCGAACGCCTCGTTTTCACTTCCACAAAGACGATCGTGCGATTCTGCACGGCGACGATATCGAGCTCCCCCAGCGGACCACGCACTCGGCTGTCCACCACGTAATACCCGAGCCGCTGTAAGTAACGACGAGCGAGTCGTTCACCACGTTCCCCCAGTGAACTGGGGCGGAACCATTCACGGCCCCGTGCGCGACAGAAGTCGACTAGCGGCACCAGGGCAGGGGAGCGATGGGCGATTCGTAAGAGAAAACTGTCGGCCCAGCGTCTCAGCTGAAGCAGCCTCTGCCGCCACCAGCTCTTCATACGCCAGCGCTGACGAATCAACCAGCCACGAAACTTCAGTAGCCGTATCATGGGGCACCTGACAGCGAACGCCACCGCTCAGCGCCCTGAGCGGTAACGATCCACTTAGTACCCACAATTGGATGAACGAACTACAGCAAACACCAACTGCCGACAGCGAACACGAGCTGCCGGCGGCGGCCAGTATCGACTAGTTTTCCGACTTGGTCGGGCGACGCTTCTTGAGTCGCTGAGCCTTGCCAACTCGATCGCGCAGGTAGTAAATCTTCGCGCGACGGACGATGCCGGATTCGAGCACTTCGATCTTGGAGATGATCGGGGAGTGGACGGGGAACTTACGTTCCACACCTTCGCCACCGACGATGCGTCGGACCACGAACATCGCTCGGCTGCCGCTGCCGCTTCGGGCGATTACGAGTCCGGGGAATTTCGCGATACGCTCTTTGTCGCCTTCTAGCAGGCGAGTGTGAACCACCACTTCATCACCGACGCGAAATGCCGGCACGTCCTGCTTTAAGGACGATGCTTCTACCTTCTTTAAAACTTCTTGACTCATCGCTCGTTCTCCTCGCTTTCAATCAAATCGGCTCGACGTTCCCGCGTCTTCAATTCACTCTCCGCTCGCCTCCAGCGAGCGATTTCCTGGTGGTCGCCACTGAGCAACACATCCGGCACTCGCAGACCTCGAAATTCACGCGGCCGCGTGTACTGGCTCGCCTCCAACAGCCGATTGCCACTGGAAAACGAATCATCCACGCTGCTCTGCTCGTCGCCCAAGACGCCGGGGACGAGTCGCAGAACGGCATCGATGATCACCATGGCAGCGGTTTCGCCACCATTGAGTACGTAATCGCCAATCGAAATTTCATCTGGCTTGAGCAGCTCGATGGCCCGCTGATCAATCCCCTCATATCGACCACACAGCAGCACCAGCCGCGGTTTGGTCGCTAACTCTTCCACCACACGCTGATTCAACCGTCGTCCCTGAGGAGTCAGGTAGACGAGATGCCCAGCCGGGTCACTTGCCGCTTGTACGGACTCGACACACGCCACAATCGGCTCGACCATCAGCACCATACCGGGACCACCGCCATAGGGGCGATCATCCACCTTATGATGCTTCCGATCCACGGACCAATCACGGATGTTGTGCAGGCGCACGTCCAGCAGCTGCCGTTCGATCGCCTTATGCAACAAACTTTGACTTGCATACCCCGCTATCAGTTCGGGAAACAAAGTCAAAACGTCGATCCGCATCAGACACTACTCAGCGGCCTCGGCGGCCGGTGCCTCACCACCACCCTCAGCCGGCGCTTCCGCAACAGGCTCCGCCTTCTTCAGCGGAATCTTGACCGGCGGCGGGGCCTTCGGCTTGTTGATTTTGAGTCGTTCGAGGGCGGTCTGCTGAGCTGCCAAGTGCGTGCCTTCGTGACCATACTTCTTGATCAGCACCGTGCACCGCTCACTCGGCAGCGCGCCGACACTCATCCAGTAAGCAATCCGCTCACCTTTGAGGATCGCGCGAGCATCTACTTCCCGCACCAACGGATCATAATAGCCCAGCTCTTCGATCACGCGACCGTCTCGACCACGCTTGGAATCGATCGCACAAACGCGATAAAAGGGCCGATTCACTCGCCCCATTCTCTTCATACGAATGCGAACCGCCACAGACCTTCCTCCTTACTCAACGAAAAATCCAACCTGATTCACGTTAATCTTCATCGTCCGCGTCCAGCTGCGAACCAGACACAGGCCCGCCACCACGCTCCAGCCTCTTGCGACGCCGCAGCTCTTTCTCTCGACGCTTCCGTAAGTCCATCTTCTCTTTATTCGACAACCGCTTGCCGGTGCCCTTCTTCTCGCGAAACATGCCCAGATCAGCTCCCGGATTCAGTGCGCCGCTTTCCTGCAACTCGCGCACCTTCTTGAGCCGCCCCATCATGCCTTCGCCCGCCATCGCCTTCATCATCGGCGCCATGAACTCGTACTGCTTGATGAGCTGCGAGACTTCTTGAGTCTGCACGCCTGCTCCCTTGGCAATACGATTGCGACGGCTGGGATCAATCAGCTTCGGCTGCCGACGCTCTGCCGGGGTCATCGAGTTGATGATGCCGACCAAACGCCGCGCGTCCCGCTCCGAGTCCGAGTCGCCCATCATCCGCTGAATCTCGCCCATGCCTGGCATGAGTCCAATCAGCTTCTTCATGAGCCCGGGTTTGAGCACCTGTTCGAGCTGGTTTTTGAAGTCGTCGAGCGTGAATTCGCCCGCTCGCAACTTCTCTTCCATCGCCCGCTGCTGTTGTTCGTCAATCGCTCGTCGCGCGACATCGACCAGTCCGACGATGTCACCCATCCCCAAAATGCGACTCGCCATGCCGTCCGGACGAAACGGCTCCAAGGCATCCAAATGCTCGCCCGTACCGATGAACTTGATCGGCACACCCGTGACCGCTTTGACCGACAAGAGCGCTCCACCTCGTGCGTCACCGTCGAGCTTGGTCATCACGACGCCGTCCAGTTCCAAGGCGTCATTGAAAGCCTTGGCACTGTTGACCGCGTCTTGTCCCGTCATTCCGTCTACCACCAGGTAGACCTTATCCGGCCGCACCAGCCGATCAATTCGCTCCAGTTCCTCCATCAGTGCCTGGTCAATCGCCAAGCGGCCGGCGGTATCCAGAATGACCACCGACAACTGCTCGGCCCGCGCCTTCTTGACCGCGTCCTGACAGACCTTCACCGGATCCGTCGCACCAAGCTCCGAGTAGACCGGCACTCCCAGCTGTTCGCCCAGCACGTGCAACTGCTGAATCGCCGCGGGTCTCTGCAAGTCGGCCGCTACCAACAGACACTTTTGACCATGCTCCTGAATCAGACGAGCCAATTTGCCGGTGGTCGTTGTTTTGCCTGCTCCCTGCAGGCCGCACATCATGATCACATTCACATCGCGCGTCAGATGCAGCGAGGAATCCACCGGCCCCAACAGCTCAATCAACTCATCGTTGACGATCCCGACCAGCTGCTGACTCGGATTGAGCGCCCCGAGCACCTTCTCGCCCGTCGCCTTCGCGACCACTCGATTCATGAAGTCTTGCACCACGCTATAGCTGACGTCGGCTTCGAGCAGCGACTGCTCGACCATCTTCAGCCCTTCGCGCATATTCGCTTCGGTCAGCTTGGCTTTACCAGCCAGCGTCTTAAAAGCGGATCGCAATCCTTCTTGTAACGATTCAAACATGTTGGTCTCGTGGCCCTTACGCTTCCCCGCTCGCGGCTGGCAAAGCTACCGCCGCGACGCCCCGTCTATCTACCGACGCCCCAGCGGAAACCGCGGATTGTAATCAATTACTCGCCAACTTGTAAACCGTTCCCGGAGCGAGATTAACAGAGAACCCTGGCAGAACGTCCCGACGCACGACCAGCAGCGCCCCGCAGCCACCCGCAGCCACCATGCCGGGCCGCCACAGTTACAAGCGAGAATTCGCCGCGTCGCAAGTTTGCGCCGCAGCCCACCCCACCTCGGAGCCAGCCTGTCAGACTGCAGACTACTTGGCAATCTTATGCGTCAGTTCCGCCGTCGCAGTTCCGTCCGGACCGATCTTCAGCGGCACGGTGAAGACCACCGCCCCCGACTTGCACAGCCCCTCGGCCCCCTCCTGACAGTAGTAATACGCCAGCGAGATTGTTACCTTGTCGGCTCCGTTCCCAGCCACCTTCAGCGGCACCGTGAACTCCGCCACCGGCATCGCGAGCTCCCGCTTCCCGAGCCCCTCTCGCACCACCGGCCCCTCGTCCCCCTGAGCCTCCACCCAGTAATTCATCTTCGCTAGCGGGTTGATTTTCCAGCCAGCGGGGGGGACAAGCTTTACCTTCAGCTGCACTTGGCCGTCCTGCGACTTAAGCGACTGCGGCGCCACCGCTTCCTGCTTCGCTCCCGCAAACGTGGGACGACGAACCGCCGTGACCGGCTTCGGCGGTTCGACTCCCTGCAGCGTAATCGTCTGCGTCTTTCCGGTCGCCAATTCCACGGTGCGAATCAGGTGATTATTCGTGTCTGCCACAAACAACTTGCCACCCGCCAGCGACAAACCGGCTGGCTCGTTGAACTGCGCCGGCTGGTCAGCACTGCCACGACCGCCCGCACCCGCCAGCGTTGTCACCGTGCCATCTTTCGCATCCACCTTCTTGATCTTGTGGTTGTACGTGTCAGCCACGTAAATGAAACCGTCGTGGTAGGCCACCGCCAAACAGTGCTGCAAACGAGCTCGCTCGGCCGCTCCATCCTTGTCCCCAAACGTAAACAGACGTCCGTAGGGCAGGTGAGCGGTTCCGACCACCGTGCGCACCTCTTCCTTCGGATCGAACGGCACCGCTCGCACCGAACTTCCCTCGCTGTCCGCCACGTACAGCCACGTGCCATCCGACGTCAGACCACTGGGCTGCGCAAAGGACGCCGCGCCCAGCTGATAGGGCTTGTCCGGAAAGAGCTCCCCATCCACGATGTCCTCCCGACCGTTTCCCGAGTAGGGACCAATGAAGGATTCGTCGAGCGGCATCTTCCAGATTTGGTGAGGACCTGCCATCGCGATGTAGAGCTGCTGATCATGAATCCAAAGATCCCACGGACTGTTCAAACTCACCTTCGCTGGCACACCGCCCCACTGCTTCGGTAACTCGCCCGTCTGCCGCACGAGTTCCAGTCCGGGCCAGCCCGAGCCCTGTACGCCGTCGCCCGCTAACTGCGTAACGGTGCGTTTGGCCAAGTCCACTTTTCTCAGCCGATGATTCTCAGTGTCTGCCACATATAAGATGTCGCCCTGCAGTGCCATACCCTGCGGATGATTGAAGCGAGCGGTCGCGAAATCGCCGTCCGCATCGCCCTCCTCGCCACTGCCGATCGCCAGTTGAAACTCTCCCTCCAGCGACGTGACCACAATCCGGTTATGGTTGCTATCCGCAATAAACAGTCGCTTCGACTTCTCGTCGGCAAGCAATTTGCCGGGATAGCGCAGAGCCGACTTCTTTTGCCGCTCCGACAACAAGTCAAACTTGAGCGGACTCTCGTCCATCAACTTGTTTTCACGATAATACGGCAGAGCCTTCTTAAGCACTTCATCGATCAGTTCAAACTTGAACTCGCCACTGTGCTGACCGACTTCATTGCCTTCGGGATCGATGAGCGAGATCGTGGGCCAGCTTTGGGCTCCAAACGCATCCCACACCTTGTGCTCCGCATCATTAATCACCGGATGCTCGATCTCGTGCCGCAAAATGGCGTTCTCGATGTTCTTCGTGTCTTTCTCGCCTTCAAACTTCGCCGAATGCACGCCGATGACGACGAGTTCATTGGGATAGGCTTTCTCGAGTTTTTTGAGTTCGGGCAAGACATGCATGCAGTTGATGCAGCAGTAGGTCCAGAAGTCGAGCAGCACGAATTTGCCGCGCAGGTCCTGCACTCGCAGCGGTCCGGCTGAATTCAGCCATTCGACATCCTTAGGAAACTCAGGGGCCTTCCGCACGTTTTCAAACGGCCGGCGACCTTGGCGCGCTGGCTTTTCCGCATCCCCCGGTTTGGCCGTCTTTTCAGGCTTGGCTGTTTCACCGGGCTTGGAATTCTCGCCAGGCTTGGCCGCCTCACCTGGCTTTTTGGTTTTCGTGGGAGCCGGTTTCTCCTGGGCGGTGAGTGGCGCTGGGGCAAAGCTGGACCAGGCACCCGCCAGCAGGAATGCCAGCAGCAGAGCGAGTCCGCCCAGAGCTGCAACTCTTGGTAGCCGAGCTGCTGCACGGATTGGCCGCGAAGAGCGGCTTGCGACACCTTCGCGTGCCGCTGCCGCGGATAGACGCCGAGCGGATTGATTCGTGCGGATGCGTGGATTCATGAGGGTGATTCCTTCGTGATACTGAGTTACCGGATCCATCAGCGCGGCCGCATATTACCGCAGATCGCCCCGCGAGAAAACTGCTAGCAGCTCGCGACAGCAATTTCGAATCTCTGGTAACCTGGGCGCTTTTTGCCGCTCGCCAGTAGAAGCAGTGAACGGTCGATCGTATTCTACCGAAGAAACTGAATGTACCGATCCCCAGTGAAACGTGCCATCGATGCGGAGGGAGCCTGCAGGTGAGCGGCAATCATAAACACGAGCGACTGATGAATCGTCGGCAGTGGGCCTTGCGATCGACGGGACTGGTAGCGCTCTGGGCCGCCGTCACTCCGACGCGTTCCGCCCGGGCACAGGATTGGGCCAAGAAGCTCTTCAAAACACACGACCATAACTTTGGTACCGTCGCCCGCGCGGCGAAGGCAGAGTTTGTGTTTGAATTGGAAAACATCTACGAGGAGACTCTGCACATCGCCAGTGTCCGAACCAGTTGTGGATGTACCTCGGCGGCCATCAGCAAAGACACGCTCAAGACTTGGGAAAAGGGCGGGATTGTCGCGACCTTTAATACCGCCTCTTTCTTGGGGCAACGTTCGGCAACGATCACGGTGACAATCGACAAGCCATACTTCGCCGAAGTACAGCTCAATGTACAAGGCTTCATTCGCGGCGATGTCGTGTTTGCACCAGGTGTGGTCGATTTCGCGTCTGTCGATCAAGGCTCGACCGCCACCAAAAAGATCGGCATCAGCTATGCGGGCCGGCCCGACTGGCAGATTGTTGATGTGCGCTCGGCCAACGAACATTTCGAAGTCGAACTGAATGAAACTCAGCGCGGTGGCGGCAAGGTTTCGTACGAAATGGTCGTGCATTTGAAGGGGAGCGCCCCGGAGGGGTTCATCGCCGATCAACTGGTACTGGTGACCAACGATCCGCGCAGCGCGCAGGTGCCGCTGGCCGTGGAAGGCAAAGTGGTGTCGGCGGTGAGTGTCAGTCCAGCATCGCTCTTTTTAGGAACGCTCGAGCCAGGCAAGTCGGTTACCAAGCAGCTGATTGTCAAAGGTCGAGCACCGTTTACGGTGAAAGAGATTCGTGGTGGTGACGATCGGTTCACGTTCAAAGTTTCGCAGGACGCGAAGACGATCCACGCGATTCCGGTGACGTTCCAAGCTGGCGAGGAGCCGGGCAAAGTCGCCGTGACGCTGGAGATTGTCACCTCTCTCGGCACGATCACCGCCAAGTGCAACGCGAGCGCCACGATCGCTAAAGCCAGTCGGTAGTTGAACACGAAGCTTGACTGACACGACCGTTGCGGACGTTCAAACGCCCAACTCTTTTCTCAACCGCTCCAGCAACCCGCTGGTGCCATGTTCGTCAGTCCAGCGATGGATGTAAGTCCAATCCAGGCGTTCTGCTTGAATGGACATCACCGTGCGAACATCCGCAATATCTTTCTCGCGCTGCCATCTTAGTTTTTGAATGACAACATCTTCCGCAGTCGGGATTACAGCTTCGATTTGTAAGACCGGCAAAACGAGCCGCCGCCGGCGTGCAAAACGTTCCTGATCGTGTGGATCTTTCCCCAACCGAAAAAGCTCGACTTCAAACTTGGTAGGCACATACGTCAAGACGTGTCGAATTGAGCCAGTGAGGACCTCAAAACCTACCTGAGGGTCGAGCTTGAAGTCGGCTCCCAGTGACGAACCAATCGCAGCAAGAATTCCATCTTTATATTCAACGACGATGTCGGCATCTTTCGTCGCTCGCGGATAACCATAGGCGTTACTGGAAAACGCACCGACGATCATGTAGGGAACGTCGAGTGTTTGCAGCACTTGAATGACATGTACCAACGCATTGAAGCTAGAGTTTTCTATCAAGCGTCTTAGCCTCCGCGCCCCTGATCAGGCCTACGCTCTTCCAGCCGTCGCTGGATAGCTCGCCGCCGATCGAGCTCTTGATCGACTTGCTCGGCGCTGAGTTCCGGCCGTTCGGCCTGAATGATCAGCTTTAGCCACCGGATGCCGTCGTCGTAAAGATCGGCACCCATCCGGAATTTCTCGGCCATGGTCAGTTCCGCGGCGCGTCGGACGGTCGCTTGATCAATCGCAGCTTGCAGCTTCCGAATTTCAGGAGTGGTCATACCTGCAATCCCGCCGTGGCCTGAAACCGCTCGGGGACGGCCCACAGTCCGAGTGCGGGGTTGTTAATGTAGTAATAACGCTCACCGTCCGCCGTGGTTTGCCAGCCGTGGTGAGCGTCTGGTTTCCAGTAGCGGCGCGTCATCTCGTCGAGCGATCCGTAGCGATAACCAACCGACTCGATTTCCTCGCGACTCAATCGCCCCGGACAATAGGTAATCGTGAAGCGTCCCTCGGACGATCCATGAATCAGATGGGCAGCAGCGGACAGATTCGCGCGCAAATCTTCTCCCTCGCGCATCATGCGCATGATCTCAGGTGTCGTCCGATATCCGTAGCGCCGAATCAACCGATCGATCTGCGGATCCTCACCAAACGTCCCGACCTCTGGCCCCAGCACAATCAGTTCGCCACCATCGGCGATCGCCATCCGCGTGCGATAGATCGCTTTGTTCCCCAGCCAAGTACTATGGAATTCTTCGGGATCCAAATAAACGACGATTTTCCGAGGAGCTTCTGCAAGCATCGTGAAATTGACAGCCAGCGATAGTTTGGCCGCTTGCCAGAAACAGTCATGATCGTCACCGATGTAAAGACCGCGCGTGACGAGGGCGCCTTGTTCATCGGGGCCGACGACGGTGAGCACGTAGAGCAGCGGCAGATGCTGACAGAAATGATCCTGGGCGTAATTGAGGATGCGGCGTAGAGGCGTGTCCGCGCGGCCCATCATGCGTTCCATGCCATACGCGGCACCAATGAAATGACTCTCGTTAATCCCCTCCGCTCCACCCGTGCCGACGAACAAATTCTTGTTGTAGTTCGCCATGCCGATCACTTCATGCGGCACGACTTGTCCGAGCGACAAAATAAGGTCATGACCACCTTCCCAGACGAGCCGATTGACCTGCGCCGGCCAGGGTCGTTCCCATAAGCCCTCCGTAGCCTCCCGTACAAACTCCGCTGGCACCGTACCCACGGTCACCACATCCTCGCGCCAGCGGTGAGGCCGTATCAAGCTGGCTGGCAGACCGGGAAACATCCGCGCAATCTGCCAATCGGCCATCGGGAAATGAGTGCCCAGGGCGGGCATGACATCGACGAGCCGCTGGTCGTAGTACTCGTAGGCCAGACAGGTGAGCAGTCCACCGCGACTATTGAGCCGCGTGAAGTCCGGCGGCAGCGCGAGCACTTTTTGTCGCGGCCCCAGTCGGTCCAAAACCGCTCGCAGCGCCGTGCGCACCTCATCGTCCGTCAAAAACGTGGTGGGAGAACCCGCAGCAAAAAAGGTTGTCATCCGTGTGAGCACCCCGAACCAACCGACTCGAAGAAATCATTCCCCTGATTGTCCACCAGAATGAACGCCGGAAAATCTTCGACCTCGATTCGCCAAATCGCTTCCATCCCGAGCTCCGCAAACTCGACCACTTCCACGTGCCGAATATTTTCCTTCGCGAGGATGGCGGCGGGACCGCCGATGCTGCCGAGATAGAACCCTCCGTGCTTCTTGCAGGCTGCCGTAACTTGCGGCCCGCGGTTCCCCTTCGCGATCATCACCAAACTGCCGCCCTGCTGCTGAAACAGATCGACGTAAGCATCCATGCGACCAGCGGTGGTCGGACCAAACGAGCCGCTCGGGAGCCCCTCCGGCTTCTTCGCCGGTCCCGCATAATAGACCGGATGATTGCGGAAGTACTCGGGCAGGGGCTGGCCAGCATCGAGTCGTTCCTTGAGCTTTGCATGTGCGATATCCCGCGCGACCACGATCGGCCCACTCAGCAGCAAGCGAGTGGTGACGGGATAGCGCGCGAGCTCGGCGAGTATCTCCGACATCGGTCGTCGCAAATCGACCCGAATCGCACCGTCGTCACGCCGATGCCGCAGCACCTCAGGAATGTACTTCAGCGGTTCAAATTCCAGCTGCTCGATAAACACTCCATCACGCGTGATCTTCCCTTTTGCTTGTCGATCCGCACTGCAGGAGACGCCGATACCGATCGGCAGCGAGGCACCGTGGCGCGGCAAACGAATGACGCGCGCATCGAGCGCAAAATAGCGGCCGCCGAACTGCGCACCGATGCCGCAATTTCGAGCAGCCTCAAGGAGCTGCGCTTCCAGTTCCAAGTCACGGAACGCTCGACCTTGAGCATTACCCGTCGTGGGCAGATGATCGAGGTATTTGGTGGAGGCGAGTTTTACGGTCTTGAGCGTCGCCTCGGCCGATGTGCCGCCAATCACGAATGCCAGGTGGTAGGGCGGGCAAGCGGCCGTACCGAGCGACACCATTTTTTGGGTGAGGAATTCGACGAGTGCCTTGGGATTGAGGACTGCGCGCGTTTCCTGAAACAGGTACGTTTTGTTAGCTGATCCACCACCTTTGGCAATGAAGAGGAACTTATAGGCATCCCCATCGCAGGCCGATAGATCAAGCTGAGCGGGAAGATTTGTGTTGGTGTTCTTTTCATCCCACATGGTCAGCGGAGCATTCTGCGAGTACCGCAGATTATTGTCGGCGTAGGCTTGATAGACACCTTGCGCGAGCGCTGCTTCGTCGCCGCGCGACCAGACCGCATGTCCTTTCTTCCCCATGACGATTGCCGTGCCTGTGTCCTGACAAAAGGGCAGCACGCCGGCACTGGAGACATCCGCATTCTTGAGCATGGTAAGGGCCACCATGCGATCATTTTCCGACGCGGCGGGGTCATCCAGAATCGCCGCCACTTGACGCAGATGAGCCGGACGCAGGAAGAAATTGATATCGTGAAACGCTTGAGCGGCGAGCAGCGTGAGGGCGGCAGGCTCGACGCACAGGAGTTCTTCGCCCGCGAACGGTTTCACGCTCACATGGTCAGCGGTGAGCCGTCGGTAGTGGGTGTCATCACCCCCCATTTCGAACAGTTCTTGATACTGAAATGGTGTCGTCGCCACGCGCATTTCTCCTTCGCACAAAGGACCCGCTGCTCAATTGCCCCGCCGCTCGATACCCCAGCACAATTCCCAGCGTTACCCGGGTCGAGTATCATAACCGAGTATCATCTCGCATCGAGAAGCCGTCGCCAAGGCGGGGAGACGCGGTTCGTTCCCGATCCTCGCTCGGCCCGCCGATCTTCTCGCCGCGAGGCTTCTTCTCGCACACGCACTCGTCCTTCAGACCGAACTTCGCATGCCGGGTACTCCTACGCCGCTGAAATTGTGCATCGCCACCAAAGCCGAACTGGCGCGGACCGAGACGTTCATTCGGACTCACATCGAGCGATTGCCGTTTAACATCCACCAGTTTTTTGGGGCACCACCGCACACCGATTCCAAGGTGGGCTATGTGCTAGGAATTCCGTACGGGCGTCGTTTGCTGGCAGCGCTACGCGGCACGTCGCCGCTCGCTGACGATGCCACTCGCATCGAGCTGACCGCCCGTTATTTGCAGCGTGAGCGATTTGATGTGGTATTGGCGGAATATGGGCAGTTGGGTGGCGAGATGACAGCCGCTTGTACCCGCGCCAAGATTCCCCTCATCGTTCATTTCCACGGCAATGACGCTCACAATCACGCCGCGATGAACCAGTGGCGCGCCTCCTACTTGCAGTTTTTCCAGGAGGCAACGGCGCTGGTGGGAGTGTCGCGGCCGATGTGTGATGAGCTGGTCCGTCAAGGTGCTCCAGCTGCCAAGGTGCATTACATCCCCTACTGGGTCGACACGGCTCAGTTCCACGCCGCCGATCCCGCTGCCGCTCCGCCCCATTTTCTGGCGGTAGGCCGTTTTGTGGAGAAGAAAGCCCCATACCTGACGCTGCTGGCCTTTGCTCAAGTTGCCCAGGAATTACCGCAAGCACGATTAATCTTCATCGGAGACGGTCCGCTCTTGGGCCCTTGCCAGCATCTGGCTCGTCACTTGCAAATAATTGACCGAGTTGATTTCTTAGGCGCCCAGCAACATACCGTCGTGGGTGAGACGATGCGGCGTGTGCGAGCACTCGTGCAGCATTCGCTGCGAGCGCTTGATGGTGATTGTGAAGGCATGCCGCTGGCAATCACCGAAGCACAAGCCTCCGGATTACCGGTCGTATCCACGCGTCATGCCGGCATCGTGGATACCGTTGTGGAAGGTGCTACGGGCTACCTGGTGGATGAACAGGATGTGGCGGGAATGGCCGCCGGAATGCTGGCCGTGGGACGTGATCCCCAGTTAGCCGCCGCTTTGGGACGTGCCGGTCGAGAACGCATTCTGACCGCCTTCTCCCGCGCTCAAACTCTCGATCGACTCGCCGAACTGATCACCCAAGCCGCCACGGGCCCTATTCCCGCCGATTCGGATTGACCCCAAGGCGGCCTTTGGCGTAGATTTCTCGCCCAGCTTGACCAGCAGGACGCCCGTGCCAGGAACGTGAGTGCCGCGGTCAAGCGGCTTGGCAAGTTCGATTGCGAGCCTCAAGGAGCATCAATCGTCAGGGAGGGCGAGATGAATTTACCCCAGGCCGGTGAGCCCCGTGTCGAGGAAAAACAGCGGTTTTCCGATCAGAGCCGTTTCGAGTCGGTTGTGGCCGACCGTGATCGACCGCGCATCTTGATCGCTCGGATGAGTGCCATTGGCGATACCATTTTGACGCTGCCGGTGGCGTGCGCGATCCGTCAACGATATCCGCGCGCCCTGCTGGGTTGGGTCGTGGAAAAAGGCGCGTCCACGGTGCTTCGCGGGCATGAATGCGTCGATGAACTAATCGTGCTGGAACGCGGCTGGTTCACTTCCCCCCGCGCAATTTGGAACGTACGTCAGCAACTCCGCCGCCTACGGTTTGAAGTGGCCGTGGACTGTCAGAGTATCACCAAAACGGCGCTAGCTTGCCGGTTGTCAGGCGCTCGGCTGCGAATTGGATGCCGCGGCCAATATGGCTGCGAACTTAGCCCTTGGCTCAACAATCTCTTAATCGAACCACAGCAACCCCACCTCACTGACCGTTCGCTCGAACTGCTGGCTCCACTGGGCATCCACGACCCAGCGATAGACTGGAAGTATCCGCTCGAACAGACCGCCTCGGCGTCGATGGCACTCGCGATTCGGGACTTGGGCCTACAGTCAGGCTACGCCGTGATCAATCCCGGAGCGACCTGGGATTCTAAGCTATGGGAAATGGATCGCTTTGCGGCTGTCGCGCGCAACCTGGGTGAATCCCATGGATTGCCGACGCTCGTGGTCTGGGGTGGGCAGCGTGAACTAGCTTGGGCCGAGCAGATTGTAGCTGCAGCGGACGGTCACGCCCGACTCGCTCCCCGCTCCTCCCTGGCGGAACTTGCGGCTCTCATTCAAGGTGGTCGCATCTTCATCAGTGCCGATACCGGCCCGCTGCACATGGCCGTCGCTGTGGGCACTCCCAGTGTCGGACTCTACGGGGCCACTCGCCCCGCCGACTGTGGTCCCTACGGTTCGCCGCATCGAGCGATTCAAGTGCGTTTTCATGACGGCTCTCGCCGCGAACGAAGACAAGCCACCAACGCCTGCATGCAACTCATCAGCGTCGAGATGGTGACGAGCACCTGTGCCGATTTACTCGCCGACACCGCCACCGCTCGACATGCCAACGCTCGACAAGTACGAGCCGCCTGAAGTGCAGGCGAAGATGACCGAGGTCACAGGAGATGAGTGGAAGGATCTCCTTGCGAGTTTATGTAAAGTCCGCCGAGACCACATCAGAAACGAATCACGACGAGAAGAGCAGGAGCGTTTGCCATTATGACCGTACTGAATATCGCGGCCTTCCAAAAGACTCCCCTGGCCACCGAGCCTTTTCCCTATGCGGTGATCCGTGAGTTCATCGCTCCGGGTGCGATTGCGGGAATCATTCGAGATTTCCCAGAAATCGAACAGGGTGGCAGCTTTCCCCTGGCGACCTTAACCTACGGTCCAGCCTTTCAAGCGCTTTGCGAGGAGCTGCGTGGGGAATCGCTGCGAGCGGCCTTTGCCGAAAAATTCCAGCTCGACCTCCGCGATCGCCCCACCACCCTCACCGTGCGCGGGCGATGTCGAGCGAAAGATGGACAGATCCATGTCGATAGCAAAACCAAATTGATTACGGTTTTGGTTTATTTGAATCGGCTGGAAGAACAAGCGGGTGACGGCGGTCATTTGCGCATTCTTCGCTCGAAGCATGACATCCACGACTACGTCGCTCAGGTGCCTCCTGAGCCCGGCACAATGCTCTGCTTTCTCAATGGTCCCACCGCATGGCACGGACATACGTCGTACTCGGGAGTGCGTCGAGTGTTGCAGCTGAACTGGGTTACCGACGAGGCGGCGGTGAAAAGCTCGGAGCGCCGTCACGGGCTGTCAGCTTGGTTCAAGAAGTGGAACCCGTTCGCACGCGCCGCCTGAATGCCGGTGGAAGCACACCACGAGTGGCCGTTCGCAGCTCTTTTTCTTTTGGCAGCAAACCGCTACCGTAACTCAGAGTGACCAACGGAACCTCCTCCAACAACCGTGGTGTTTTATGCGGACGATTCGTTCCCAAGCTCTCTTCGCCCTCACCCTGGCCGCGATCCTGCTCCTTGGCTTTCCCTCCCTCTGGCTAACCAGCCCCACACATCACGTTCCCGCTCAACCCTTAACACTTCAGTACCTCACTCAGTCCATCGCCGGCCCCGCCCCGCTGTGGGCGGACGAACCGGCTGCGGCTACAGCGGAACCTCCAGCGGCGCCAGCGAAAGAGTCAGCGAAAGAGTCAGCGAAAGAGTCAGCGGAAGAGTCAGCGGAAGAGTCAGCGGAAGCGGAAGATTCCGAGACACCAACCGCGCCGGCCGCACTTGCGATCGACTATCGCCAGCAGGAGGTGCTGGGCAAAGGGGTCACGCGCGCCCAACTTTCCAATGGAGTCACGGTCATCGTGCGTGAAAATCACGCTGCTCCCGTGGCGACCGTTCGCTGCTTCGTGCGCAACACCGGCAGTGCCTACGAAGACAGCTACCTCGGGATGGGGCTAAGCCATATTCTCGAACATCTCGTCGCCGGCGGTAGTACGACCAAGAAATCCGAACAGCAGATTCAAGCCCTCGTTGACTCGATGGGCGGCCAGACGAACGCCTTCACCACGACGGATATCACGGCGTTTTTTATTGATTGCCCAGCCAAACGAGTGAATCAAGCGATTGAACTCATCGCGGAAAACATGCAGTTCTCGCTGATTCCGGATAATGAATTTAGGCGCGAAATGGGCGTGGTGCAGCGTGAACTGGAGATGGGCGAAGCTGACCGACTCAACGTTCTTCACCACGCCATGAAATCACTGCTATACACGGAACATCCGATTCGTCATCCCACGATTGGTTATCTGCCGGTCGTGCAGCAAGTGAATCGGCTCGATGTATTCGCTTTTTATAAAACTCGTTATGTGCCGCAAAATCTTGTATTTGTGATCGTCGGCGATGTGCAAACCGAATCCGTACTGAAGGAGGTTAAGGATCACTTCCAGGAGACTCCACGTGCGACCGAACGATTTGCAGTCCTCGCCGCCGAACCCGATCAAGTCTCGCCTCGTTCAACAAGCTTGCAGATGGATGGTGACACCACCCACTTCTCACTGGCATGGCCCACGATTCCTCTGCAACATCCCGACTTGTATGCGTTGGATGTCGCGAGTTACTTGCTAGGACATGGCGAAAGTTCTCGAATTGCCAATCGCCTGAAAGTGGAAAAACCACTGGCGGTTCTGGTTGATAGCTCCTCGTATACTCCGGCAATCGCTCGTGGCTGGTTCGACGTGACGATCGAAACGACCGCCGAACATTTGATGGAATGTCGAAAGGTGATTGACGAGGAAATTGAACGGCTGCAGCGAGAGCTGGTCGCTCCCGGGGAACTGACAAAAGTGAAGCGTCAGAAATCAGCGGAGCACGTTTTCGCACAACAAACGGTGGAACAACAGGCTGATTCGCTGGCTAATTCATTTATCGCCACCGGCGATCCGCTGTTCGACGATCATTACGTCGCGGGCATTCAGCAGGTGACCGCCGAGCAGGTGCGCGAAGTGGCTCGCAAATACCTCCGTCCCAATACGCGTAATTCGGTCGTGATCGATCCACTGGGCAGTCAGCGCGCGACTGTAGAAGTGACCGCAGCCGAACGCGAGTCGCCCGTGGTTCGTAGGCAGCTGGCCAATGGACTCACCCTGCTGCTCAAGAAACAATCTGCCACTCCCACAGTCGCCATTCAAGCTTTTGCCAAGGGTGGCGTACTGGCCGATACGGATGCGACGAGCGGCCTGTCGGCACTCACCTGTGAAATGCTCACCCGTGGCACGCAAAAATACGACGAAGAACAGATTGCAGCCTATTTTGATTCGATTGGTGGCGCGTTGTCGGTGAGTAGTCAGGCGAATACCTGCTCGCTCGCCTGCCAGATACTCAAGGATGACCTGCCGACCACGCTCGACCATGTCCATCAGCTCTTGTTTCGACCAAAAATGAGTGCCGCGGAGTTCGCGCAGGCAGTTGAACATCAACTCGCTCAACTTGCCGCGCGACGAGCGCAACCGCAGGCGGATATTTTTGATTTCTGGTCGACGAATCTGCCTGCGTCTACCCCCTATCACCGCCCCATGATGGGACTGGAATCCACTCTGAAAAAACTGACGCTTGCCGACTGCCAGCAGTTTCACGCCCGCTACTTCGTCCCCAATAACATGGTACTCGCAATCTATGGCGACATTGACCCTGTAAAATTGCTAAAGGATATCGAGCAACTGTTTGGCGGCGAACGCAAGGGGGCTGACAACCTATGGACAGCAATTCCCGAACGGCATTCAAATCAAAGTGGTGGCCGGGCCAATGCCGTGCGTCCGCGTGAAAATACCGCTCTGCTGCTGATGAGTTACCCCACGTTCACACTGCAAGACACGAAATCCAAGTCGGCACTCGACGTACTTGATTCGCTCTTGACCGGCGGAGGTGGCATTGGTGGGCGATTGTTTCAGGAGCTGCGCGGTGAGCAGCTGGTCTACTACTGCATGGGGCTGAATGTCGGCGGTGTCGCTCCTGGCTATTACGTGTTTCTGGCTCAGACGCGACCGGAGACCGTGAAGGAAGTGCGTGATCGCATTCAACGGGCGGTAGATCAAGTAGCTCGCGAGGGCATACCGGCCGACGAGTTTGCCTTGACGAAAGAAAAGTTACTGGCGGCACATGCGATGCGCGATGTCACACCCGCACAACAAGCCACCCGCGCCGCACTCGATGAACTCTACGGCCTCGGCTTCGATCACGAACGCTCGTATGAGTCTCGCATTCGCGATGTGACAATGGAACAAGTCCAGAAACTAGCCGCGACTCTACTAAAAAATCCACTCGTGATTACGACTCAGCCATCGGAGAAGTAGTGGAGTGGTAGAGGGGCCTGACCGTCGCACGACTTTCCAAGTCGTCAAGCGGCACGTTGATCGCAGCACTCGCCTCACGCATCCGCCGCTCGGTAACCGAGGAAGTCATTGCTTCGCCCGACGCAAGGTCGGGGCGGGAGCGATCGGGTCGGGAGCGGCTCTGTCGCACGACTTTCCAAGTCGTCAAGCGGCACGTTGATCGCAGCACTCGCCTCACGCGTACGCCGCTCGGTAACCGAGGAAGTCATTGCTTCGCCCGACACAAGGTCGGGTCGGGAGCGGTCGGGTCGCACGACTTTCCAAGTCGTCAAGCGGCACGTTGATCGCAGCACTCGCCTCACGCGTACGCCGCTCGGTAACCGAGGAAGTCATT
>JBIIHW010000006.1:0-160134 GCA_044235425.1 Pirellulaceae bacterium | reverse complement strand
CGTTAAGCGATGCCGCTAGGGAGATCCTTTTTGGACTCTCGCGGAAAGTCCACTCGGAGAGTGGACCGACGGGGTGGACCGACGAGAGTGGAGCGACGGGGTGGACCGACGAGAGTTGTCGCACGGCTCTCCGAGCCGTTAAGCGATGCCGCTAGGGAGATCCTTTTTGGACTCATGCGGAGAGTCCACTCGGAGAGTGGACCGACGAAGGTGGACCGACAAAGGTGGACCGACGAAGGTGGACCGACGAAGGTGGACCGACGAAGGTGGACCGACGAAGGTGGACCGACGGGGCGATGATACGCTCAGCTGCCCATTACAAGGAGTCGAACCAATCGTCGATCGACTCCAGCGACGACGACAACACGCTACGCGCCACCGCTAATCGCTCCACGAGCGACTCTTCGTTCAGTACGATTGCCGTTGACGAGCTTGTCAACAGTTGGCTCCACGGGGTCGAGAGAGCGTTTCCAGCACCACCGACGACGTTCGCACTCCGGCCCCCGCCACTCAGCGGTTTGACAGCTTCCGGCACCGCGCTCGACCCGTGACCAGCCGCTGTGCCGACCAGCGTGCCAACCAAGGCGTCAACCATTTCGCTCGCCCGTTCTCCCTCCCCGGCTCCCTCCCCGGCTCCCTCGCCAGCCGCGGGCTGGTTCAAGAAATTGATCACCAGCAGCACATCGATTGGCGATGCGAAGCCATCCCCATTCACATCGTAATAGGACTCGTTGCCCAGCGGCTTCGGGGCAAAGCTCGGTGTGGGTGGATTGGGCAAGGCCTGATTGGCAGTGCCCTGTGCATTCAAAAAGTTGATGAGGATCAAGGCGTCCAGCGGCACGATGTCGCCGTCATTATTCACATCCAGGAAATTAGCAGGATTCTGCCAGGGAGTTCCTTCGGCGACCGCTTGAATCACAAGCCGAGCGGCTCCTTGCGACAATTCGTAGAAAATCTGACCTTCGAGATTACGATAGTCGGTCAATGTCCAGCCGGTACCAAACGTCACCGTATCGCCCGTATCGCGGCGGACGATGAGTTCATTGGAGTCGTCGGCGGCATTCAGCACCGCCGCCGGACTTACGATCAAGGTGTTATTGCCACTGCCCGTCAGGTCGATCACTTCGATCCCAATGACTTTGGCAGCCACGGTGTCGTTGGTCAGGTCGAGCACTTCCCCTTGACCGCTTAATTTGAGCGTGTCACTGCCGCGACCACCGACGACTTTGCGGAACGAGAGATCACCTACGGTCAGCGTGTCGTCGCCTTGACCACCGCGCAGCACATCAAAGCCACCGAGGCCAATCAGCAGATCGTTTCCTTGAGCTCCATTCATCACATTGGCGCTAACGGAGCCGAGGAGCGTGTCCGCGGACTGACCGCCTAGCTGGGTCACCGATTTTGTAAAATCTCGACCGAAGAGCACGTAGGCTTGTCCCGCTTGAATGGCACTCGCCACCGTAGCATTGGGTGCACCAAACACCAGATCATCAAAGCCGTCGCCATTGAGGTCACCGGCAGCCGCGAT
The DNA here is from genome assembly GCA_044235425.1 of Pirellulaceae bacterium. GTDB lineage: Bacteria > Planctomycetota > Planctomycetia > Pirellulales > Pirellulaceae > JBJSXJ01. The sequence goes on along the minus strand of JBIIHW010000006.1, from coordinate 158,606 downwards.
CGCTAAACCCATGCTATCGCCGGCCGCAATGCCTTCGATCCGGAACCCATTCACGCCGTTCAGATCGCCGGCGGAGACGACAGGCCCGGGACTGTCACCGCGACCAAAAATCACATAGGCCGTACCCGCACCCGCTCGCGGCGGAATCCCCGGCGACGTGCCGGATGCCCCAAGCAGCAAATCGTCGAACCCATCGCCGTTCACATCGCCCGCTCGACCCGCTGTGACTCCCAAGAAACCATCGGCGCCCGAACCATCCACTCGGAATCCATTCGTGCCGTCCAGTCCGAGCAGGTCGAAGACGGAAGCGAAGCCAGCACCCGCTCCGTAAATCACGTAGGCGCTGCCGGCGTTGAGTGTTGCTGGGGAGCCGGGGTCCGCTCCCGGCACTCCCATCACCAGATCATCAAAACCATCGCGATTGAAGTCACCGATGGAGCCGACGGAGAAGCCAAGCAGGTCATCGACGTTCAAGCCGTTGACGCGGAAACCGTTATTGCCATCAAGCGTGTCCAGTTGAAGCGGCTGGGGCACCGCGCCCGCTCGACCAAACACCACGAATGCCGCTCCGCGAGCCGACGAGGCACCGGGTAAGCCGACGCTGGCACCAAGGATGATGTCACCGAAACCATCACCATTCACATCCCCGGCCGCCGCCGCTGAAAGGCCCACAAAGAACTCGCTCGACAACCCATTCATCTGGAACCCGTTCACGCCGTCGAGGGACGAGAGGGAGATGCTGGAGGTGAAGCCGGTCGCTTTCCCGAAGAGCAGATAGACGGAACCGGAATCGATCAACGCGGAGTTAACGTCGTCGGCTTGGCGAGCGGCGACGAGCATGTCGGCGAAGCCATCGCGATTGAAGTCGCCCGCACTCGAGACGGTCAGGCCCGTCGCATCGTTGCTTGCAATTCCGGTGAGGCGGAAACCGTTAATGCCGTTGAGCGAGCCGAGATCGAGCAGGTCTCCAAACCCAGTCTCTTTACCAAACACCACATAAGCGGCGCCGGCATCCTCTTGCCCCGGCGCGTCGACACCGGTGGCGCCGATGAGCAGATCACCGAAGCCGTCACCGTTGACGTCGCCCGCGCTGCTGACGTATCCCGCGAAGTCGCCCGCTGAGGCCCCCACAATCTTGAAGCCGCTGGTCCCGTTCAGGCTGTCGAGATTGATGACGGGCGCAAACCCATCGATCTGGCCGAACACGATGTAGCTGGTTCCCGCATCGACTCGCGACGGTGAAGCCACGTCAGCTTGAGGTGCGCCGATGAACAGATCATCGAAACCGTCGCGATTGATGTCCCCTGCAGAACTCACCGAGAAGCCCGCTTGGTCATTGGCAAGTTTACCGTTGAGGACAAAACCACTTACACCGGTACCTGTGGGCGGCAGCAAATCGCTGAGATAGAAGACAGAACCGGGCGGCGGCGGCGTGCCGACTTGCAGCGTGGCCGATACGGCGGAACTGGGCGTCCCCAAGTTGTCCGTTGCCACTCCGTAAAACGTGTAGACACCATCGAGCAGGCCGGCAGTCGAATAATTGATGCTCCAGCCACCGGCGTTGCTGGTGTCAAAGCCGACGGCTAAGTCGCTGCCGATCTGCAAACCAGCTTCCCCGTTGGTTTCTCGATAGAAGTCCACTCGCGCCACAAATCCATCGAGATCGCTCACTCCATTGGCCGTGATCGCGGTCGAGGCGGGCGAAATGACGGTCGACGGATTCGTGCTGAGGAACACGATCGACGGCGGCGCATTAGGTGGAATCACGCGAAACACCGTACTGGCAGGTTCGCTGCTGGCAAGCTGATCGTCTTCGGCCACGGCGTAAGCGGTGCGAAAACCGGTGGCGAGCAAGGCGCTGTTGAAACTGGTTGCCCAGCCATCCGTACCGAGCGAGTCGATACCGACGAGCAGGTCACCGCCGTTACCGGTTTGCAGTCCCACCAGATTATTCGATTCCACGTAGAACGAAACTTTTTGCACCAGGCCATCGATATCGAACACGCCGCTGGCTGTGAGGGACATTGAAGCGGGCTGTACGACGGGCGAGGGATCCGCTGTCAGCAGTCCCACGACCGGGAACTGATTCTGATTCGACGGCCCCAATACCACTCGCTGCATCGCCGATTGATTCTGCTTACCGGTATCGTCGGTCACCGAGAACCGCAGATAGCGTGACTGCGATCCGGGTGCCTGTGCGGAGTTGGCGTAAGTGACGCTGCGCAGCAGCGCCTGCACCGCCTCGGGCGTCGCATCGCTAGTGAAACTCACCACCAGCGGGTCCGTTCCGACACCGCCGCTGATGGTACCGATCGACAGGCCACCGTAGACAACTTGATTTCCCACCTGCGTCACGGGACCGCTGGTCGTCAGCGCCAGCTGGTCATTTGCTGTTCCATTGGCAACAATCGCGACGCTGAGCGACCCGGTGGAGAAATTCAGCGAGTCGAGGTCGCTGAGGAGGGCCTGGGGATCGACGATGACCGGCGCTGAACCCCACAGGTAAGCGACGGGTCCAGAGGGGAGTTGTACCTGCGGACTGCCTGCGGGCAGCGCACCAATCACTCGGCCTTCGACCAAAAACTTGTAGACCGGCTCATTGGGATCATCCGAGTTGATGACGACTTCGCCAAACGGCGTTCCCGGGATCGACGTATCCATTTCGAGCAGTAAGGTGGCCGAATCGGCGACATTCACCTGAGCTGGGAGAGCGGAACGCAGTACGAAACCGGCTGGCACCGTGATGCCACTGAGCCGCAGAGCGGTAGCACCGCGATTTTCGATGTGCAGCCGAATCGTAGGTGACGTGTCATTGATCTTCAGTTCGCCGAAATCGAGTGGCGTCTGACGTTGATTCACGAGCAGATCATAATTCGGAGCAACGTCACCGGTGGTTACGCGAATCTTGGGCTCGATCGGCGACGAGGCAATCGTAAACCGCTCGATGTTGCGCACTTGCCCATTCACTTTGAATTGTACTTGCCAGGTGCCGGGAAAATCTTTCCAGTTGACCGAGCGGGAGGAGGTAATCAGCGGAAAGTGATTGGGCGAGGCCACCAGGTCCTGACAGAAGGGTGTGTTCGTCGAGAAAATCGGTGAGGTTTTGGGGAGCTGACAGCTGTATGCATCGGCCAGTCTCACTCCGTCGGGGCGAATCCAGGTCACTTGCCATTCATCGAATGGATTTAAGTGTGATACTCGCGTCCAGTAATACATCGTGCCGGTGTAGGTGGGATGTAGACGCGAGATCGAAGTCGGCCCTTCCTCCAATGAACTCGTCGGATCAACGTTGGTCACGCCCGCCACGAGGGGTAACTGCGTGGTGGAGCCTTGGTAGGTGAGTGGGTGAAGCCAGTAGGCAGCCGGGTCGAGGTATGTTTCGACCACTGAGCCACGATGTAGCACCTCAAATTTAAGACTTGCCTCGCCCAAGGCTCGATCGCCAACCAAGCCGAGGATATCACCGGCCTTCACGGTGTCGCCCACCTGCACGGTGACGGATTCAAGGTTAAGGTGCGAATATCGGGTCACCCAGCCGTTGCCATGATCGATTTCCAGCGGCTGATCGCCGGTCGGGTCGAGTAGTCCCAGGCTGACGATGCGTCGATAGCCGCCCGCACGACCCTCCACAACATAGCCACCACCGACTGCGTCGCCGTTCACGGTGAGCAACGGGGAGCCGATTGCCAGATCGGTACGACCATCGCCGTTGACGTCACCCAAGCCGGAGACCGAGGTGCCCGTTTGTGAACCGGTCAAGCCGAGCAGGAGCATACCGGGAGTGGCACCGGCCTGTCCTAGCGAGATCAAGTCCACGACGGTTGGCAGCGGTGCTGGCGAACCGTAAACGATGTAGACACCGCCCGCATTATTCCCCGCGTCATCGAGGCCGGGCGCACCAAATGCGATATCCGGGAAGCCATCGCCATTGAAGTCCCCCAGCGGCGCGATGGCAGAGCCGATTTGGTCATTCGTGTTACCGCCTTGCACCACGACCCCCGCGGTACCATCGCCACCGTAGAGCGGCAAGAGCGTGCGCAGATCGGTCTCTGCGGTGAACGGAGTGGATTTACCGTAGACGATGTAGGAGAGTCCTGAGGGACGAACATCGAGCCCGCCGTTCGGGGCTCCAATGGCAAAATCATGGATCGCATCGCCGTTGATGTCACCCAGCCCGACAACCAGACTGCCGGTGTTGTCCCCATTCACGTCGCCGTGAAATACGGTGCCGAGCGACCCGTCACCCAGCTGCGCCGTACGCAGACGAGTCAATGAGAAACGATTCGTAAACGGTTCAAAAAACTGAGTGGTGGCAGTGCGCCCGAAGAGCACATAAACGTCACCCGAGAAATTCGTGCCGCTGAGCGGAGCTCCAATCGCTACATCATCGACCCCGTCGCCGTTGATATCACCGAGTCCCGCGACCGACTGTCCGACATTGTCAAATGAGGTCTCACCATCGATTACGAACCCACGTTGGACGGTGCCGGGCGTGAGCGGGGTGAGCAGATTGGCGAGCGAATATTCGGCGGGAAAGGGCAGATCGGTCCCGTAAATCACATAAGCGCGACCGGCGTTAAAGAATGAGGTCGTGCCGACCTGGAAGTCGGCTTGAGGCGAACCGATGAGCAGGTCGTCGAAGCCGTCGTCGTTGATATCTCCCGCGAAACTCACCGAGGTCCCGGCGAGATCCCCGGTACGCTCGCCGACCAAAACAAATCCCGCCGACCCATTGCCACCCCCGACGAATGACAGCGACCGCAGATTCACCGTGGCTGGAAATCCGGTGGCACGACCAAACACCACGTAGGCTTCACCGGAGCGATTACCGGCTCGGTCGGCATTAGGTGCACCGATTACCAGGTCGTTAAAGCCATCTTTGTTGAAGTCGCCGCCCGTGGTGACGGAGATGCCGCTGTTGTCGTCAACTGTGATCCCTTGCAGTACGAAGCCTTGGGATCCGTCGCCTCCATTGGCTGGCAGTAGGTCGGCCAGGTCGAAGCCGCCGGGAAATCCGCCGAATCGCCCATACACGACGAATGTTTGTCCGACATTGTCGGTGAGCACTCCGTCGCCCGCCAGATCCGCATCAGCGGCCGGAGCGGTAACCAGGAAATCGGCGCGGGTGTCGCCATTGAGATCCCCGACCGAACGTACTCGATGGCCCGTGGAATCGCCCACGGCGACACCGCGCAGCGTAAAGCCCTCGAGCGGTGAAGTGACGGTGCCGGGCATGACGGCATAGACCGCTTGCCCGCGATCCATGGCAGAGAAGTTCGGCAGTTGAAATTCGATGCCGGTGCTGCCATCGAAGGTAAACGCTCCGCACCTGGGGTAAGGCCGCAGGTTCTTTTCGTCGCAGAAATAATCGCGAATTTCCGGATTGGGAATACCATCGTCGGGAAGTGGATCGAGGTCCACGTAATTGATGATTGACCAATCTTCGTTTTGCTGGCCGGCCAGGGGAGGCAGGAATTTCTGAGGCAACGTTGTCGGAGCCAGCGGAGTGAAATTCACCGTGAGCTTGTTGTTCGCTTCGTTTGTCTCCGCCACCCGATTGCCTTGATCGAGCGACACTTCAATTCGATGCAGCCCAGGACCGGCGAACCAGCCGCCGATCACCGTCGAACGGTTCTCGACTCCGGCAGCTTGACGACGAAACGTCGACGAATCGAGGACGATCGGGGAGATGCCCTGCGTCTGATCGGTCACTCGCAGAAAATAGTTGTCGCTGGAGGCGAGGTCGGTGGCGGTCCATTCCGCGCGTAAAAAGATCTGTTCCCCCACCACCGGCGTGCCGATCGGGTTGTTATCGATGTCCACGAACTGCACGCTTGCAAGATGCAAATCACCCGCAAGCAGCTCGCGCCGCTCCAGTAGCTCCCCGAATAAGCGAGCAGCGGAATCACGTCGAGCTGTACGGCGTTGGAGTTTCCGGCGACGTATCATGCGTTGTCCTTGTACTTTACAACTGGCTTGGGGCCACGGTCGGAGACCTATCGGTCGCAATGGGCGATTCTAGTTACAACCGACAAGCTCCACAAATTTATGGTCAATTCTGTTCCGGTACGTTCCAGACCTGCAGACTGTTGTCGGCGAGGACGACGGCCAGTCGGCGAGCATCAGGGGCCAGTGCCACTCGCTGCACCGGGCTGTCCTGCACGGGCAAAGCGAGCAGCGTGCGACCGGTTTTGGTTTCATGCATGGTGATCCACCCGAGCGGGGCCGTGGAAACCGCTGGCCCGACAAAATCCGCCACCTGTCGATCCGTCGACACGGCGACGTAGCAGCGTCCTTCACGGCTGAACGTCAGCGATTCAATCTCCATACCCCGTAAGTGTTTGGCGGATATAAGTCGCAGCGTCTGACGATCGTAGATTTGAGTTCCCACGTGCAGGAATGTACCGCCCGGAACGAGTCCCCGCGGGCCACTCGGCAACCACGGGGCGGCCGCCGCACCGACCCGCCGCCGCAGTCCCGTCGCCACTTCCACCACTTGCACCTCGATCTGCCGCCCACGCGGGTCTAGTTGGAGCTGGTAGAGCTGCCGGCCATCCTCGCTTAAAACCCCCTCGCTCGCTCCCCGCACGCCGACCGGCTTGCCCTCCGGAGCGCGTCGCGTGCGACGGGGACTTGCCAGTGTCGTCGGATCCCAATCACACTCCCAGCCCTCCTCATCCACCGTCGTTAACACACTCCCGGAGTCATCAAACGATAACTCCACAATCCTTCCAGCGTGACCGGCCGTGGGCAGGAAGCGCTGACCGGTTTGAGTGTTAAAGAGCACCGGTGGTTCATCATCCAGCGCCACGGCGAGGATATTGCCGCGGGGCGCCAAGGCCACCGACTCCACTCGCCCCGTGTCCATCGTGCCCGGCAGCTGACAGCGCGCAATCAAACGTAAACTGGGCAGCTCTAAGACCGTGAACAGGCAGTTGGTTTCGCGCGGAGCGGCCACGACGAGGCGGTTGCCTTGAGCGGAAATGGTGAGTTGATGGCCGGCGACGAGTCGCGATTGTTCGGGCCGAACGGCGAACTCACCCGTCGCCTCATGCGCGCGAATAATAAACGGCTCGCCTGTTACCTCGATCGGATTATCTGTCGCTTCACCCGCGGGCTCTCGGCCGCGCACCGGCCGCTCCGCCGCATAAATTCGCGAACCGTCGGGAGCGAATACTAGGGAACGTACAGCTAGCGCTGGCGAGCGGGCGGGCGTGCCATCGAGTCGCTCTTGTTTCCAGGCGAGTGCGTGGACTTCACGCAGCAGCCACTGGCCATCGGGATGCAACGCCGGGTTACTGCCTTCCTCCTCCAGCGAGATGGTCCGCAGTAGTTTCCCCTCCGGCCAGCTCCACCACCGCAGCTGCGCTTCCGCATCGCTGCTTGAGACCAACATCCGTTCATCGCGGCTCAGCGCTAAACTGTCGACCGCGCGAATCGCATCATCGACGACTTGTAAGCGTGTACCGGTTTTCCAGTTCCAGCGCTCCAAAAAACCCTCTTCGGCACGTTCCCCGGCGACGATGAGTTGTCGATCCGCGTCGGCAAACAGAACAGCTTGCACGGCCCCGGACAACTCCCATTCCGCTGACTTGCTCCAGTCCGCCGTCTTCCAAACGCGTGCGACGTCATTGCCGACGGTCGCCAGGTATTCCCCATTCTGTGAGAACGCCAGTTTATATTGCCCGTCATGCCAGAGGCTCTTTTGCGACTGAATCGGACGGACTCCGGCCAGCGTCATGCGTGCCGCGGCGAGATCCACTTGTTCTTCCACGCGGCCTTTATCGATGAGTTCGGCGAGTTCCTGTTTCCAGGCCGGGCTGACGGTAGCCTGCAGTTCCAACAGGGCACGACCGAAGCGTCGCGCCGCTTCCGTTTCATCCATCGCGCGGTACAACCAGAGCAAACTGTGATTGCCTTGGAGCGGCTCTTTCGCGGTTGGCGCCGCTGTTACCTGGGTGGCACTCTCCCGGCGCACAATCGCGAGTTGGTCAGCAAAGAGCTTTGCCAGGTCCCCGTCCGCTCGATGTCCCTCCAAGTAACCCAGCGTCCGAATCAGGTTCAGCTGGCGGCGCAGCAGAATCGCCCGCTCCGTCGGTTCGGCCTGTTCCCGATCCGCTGGTTCTTGATCCTCCTCATGCTTCCGTGCCCCGCTTTTGTCTTCCGGACCTTGATCGGCCTCAGGCTTCGTGGTCGGGGCGCTGACCGCTGTGGGCAGCGTGCGGGCCAAGTAACGCGCGATCTGGCGGGCGACGAGTGGTTGAGCGGCCTGGGGTTCCGTCAGTAGCCGCTGACGACCTAGCAGATTCGCCGTTTCCGTCGGAGAATCCAACAGCTGTATCGCCTGCTCCAGAGGACCTTGCCAGTAAATATCGCGGACTCCAGTGCGCCGGCCTTGGATGAGCTGGCGAGTTACCGGGAAACGGTCGCGGCGTCGCCAAGCTTCCTCGGCGGCATCAGCCAGCGCAGCAGGTTGCCAGTAATCGATATGCCAGATACCCGGTTGGTCCTCCCGCGGCGCTTCCGCCTCGGAAATAAAGAGCAGCCATGAGCGGCCGGCCAGCGGCGTATCGACGCCCTTTCGTGGTAATTCGTCGAATTCGACGAGCCACTCCTGATCTTCTTTCATCTGCTCGCCCGCCACCCAGCGTTCAACCTTCAGTCGCGGCAGTTGCTCGCGGCGCTTCGACTCGACCGTCCCCGCTTCGGTCGACGGGGAGGGAGCGGCCGTAATCTGACCAACTACCACCGCATGTGCCGTCAGCACATGCCAGTCCCAGCGGACCTGCGCGAGTGCGCGCTGAGCAAATTCGTCGGCTGCAGGTGCGATTGCTTTCAGGTTCCAGGCGGCGAGTGGATCGGGGGTAATTTTGGATTCATGCCAGGAACTAACCAAACTGAAAATCTGCCGCTCACCCGGTTCCACCGGCTGCCCAGACTGACAAATCAGACGCCCCGGTTCCCAGCGTCCATAAATCACGTGTTCCACTTCGATTTCGTAACTGCGCGTGCGGCGGTTTTCGGCGGTTGTGCCGCGATCACGCGCAACTCCCAGTACGACGAGCGAAATTGGCCCGACCGGCTCACTGGGCAAATCGTCGCGCCGCCGCTGTTCGAAATCCATCACGACCGAACGCACCAGCGTTGTTTCGCGTCTGGCGTCCGCCGGTTTGACGGGCCCAGCTTTCGCCGCGCCCGCTTGAACCGGCTTGGGCTGCGGTGGCGGAGGCTTGGCGACTGCCGGCTGATTGATTGCCAGCTGGTTGATTTCGATTGGGGGCGCAGCAGGTGACGGGGCCGCCGAGCGGATGGTTTCCGCAGCGGGGGAACTAGGCTGCTGCGCCTGGACCAACTCCGCTCGGTTCACGACCAATGGCCAGAATCCGAACCAGAGCCAACCTAGCAGCAGAAACAGGAAACGCGTCGCAGGCTGATGCTTCATCTCACTCAGACGTCGGCTAAAGGGTGAAATAGACTATACGCCAGTTGATATTCCCTGAGAAGTTGCGACGATCGGAATGCACTTCGCCCCGCAGAAAGGTCACCCGCGATGAAATTTCACCAACAGTCACCCTCGGCAACTTCGCTTCCCTTTATCCGATCGGTGCGACTGGCGGCCATCGGCCTCCTGATTGCTCTCGCGGTGATCCGCGATCCCTCGCTGGTGCATGCAGCCGAGTCGCGTCCGAATGTGCTCTTTCTGGCCATTGACGACCAGAACGACTGGATTGGCTGTTTGGAAGGCCATCCGCTGGTGAAGACTCCGCACATTGATCGTCTGGCCAGTCGGGGCACGTTGTTCACCAACGCCCATTGCCAAGCGCCCCTTTGTAACCCGTCGCGTACCAGTCTGCTGACGGGGCTACGACCATCGACAACCGGCATTCATGGGCTGACCCCCTGGTTTCGCACGGTTGACAAGTTCCGTGATCACCAAACGCTGCCTCAGCACTTTCTGCGAGCTGGATATCAGAATCTGGTTACGGGAAAAATCTATCATGGTGGCTATCCACCCGCAGCGGAACTGAGCGCTGAGTTCACTCGGCAGGGTCCACCCAGCAGCGGCGGCCCTCGTCCTCCTCAGAAACTTGTCCCACCCACGCCGCACGGCAACCATCCACTGGTCGATTGGGGCACGTTTCCACATCGCGATGAACAGAAGGGAGACTGGAAAGTTGCCACCTGGGTCACTCAGCAGCTCCGGGAGCTTGGCGAGCAGCAGCGGACGACCGCCGCGGATCAGCGGCAACCGTTTTTTCTAGCAGCTGGTTTCTTCTTGCCGCATGTGCCGTGTTATGTGACCAAGCGATGGTGGGAGATGTATCCCGACGACGATACGATTCTGCCGCCCGTGAACGCCGACGATCGCCTGGATACGCCGCGTTTTTCCTGGTATTTGCACTGGGAGCTTCCTGAACCGCGCTTGAATTGGTTGCGCTCGGCGGGCCAGTGGCGGGCGCTCGTACGTGCCTACCTTGCCTCCGTCTCATTCATGGACAGTCAGGTGGGCCGCATCCTCGAGGCACTCGATGAATCCGGTCTGGCCGATAATACGATCGTGGTGCTTTGGAGCGATCATGGATGGCATCTTGGGGAGAAAGGCATCACTGGTAAGAACTCGCTTTGGGAACGCTCCACGCGCGTGCCGCTGATCTTTGCTGGACCGACGATCGCTCGGGGAGCCCGCTGTGCGGCACCCGCCGAACTGCTCGATCTATTCCCAACGCTCATCGAGCTCTGCCAGTTACCGCCGCGCGGCGATCTGGAGGGTCATAGCCTGGTGCCGCAGCTGCGAGACGCCAGTGCGGAACGGACATTTCCGGCGATCACGACTCACAATCAAGGCAATCATGCCGTCCGGTCACGGCACTGGCGCTACATTCGCTATGCAGACGGCAGTGAGGAGTTGTATGACCACCGAGTGGACCCCAATGAATGGACGAACCTTGCCGCGCGTCCCGAGCATGCCGCGGTGCTGGTCGAGCATCGTCGCTACTTGCCTCAAGTCGATCGTCCCGCTGCCCCGGGAAGTACGCAGCGAGTCCTCACCTATGACCCGCGAACTAAAGAAGCGACTTGGGAAGGTAAACCGATCGACCCCTCTGCTGCCATCCCCGAATAGCGCTCATCAGGTGCCGCAGAATGTGCGGTATGGCACGTCCGAGTCCGGCGCCGGCTGACGATAGTCCAGCGACGCGGGATCGTCGTCATAGGGGTGAGCGAGCGCGGCCAGCAGGCGGTGGAGCGGTGCCACGTCGCCGTGATCCGTAGCGGCTGACAACGCCGACTCCACCTGATGATTGCGAGGAATCACCAGCGGATTGTGACGGCTCATCCGCCGCAATACTTCCGCGCGACTGTCCGGCTGCTGCTCTAAACGAACTTGCCAGTCGGCATACCAGGCTTGAAACTCGCCGTCAGCGAAAGCTGCACCGCATGGAGCTCGATCGCTCATCAATGCTCGCCACGTGTTGGTATAGTCCAAACCTGCTCGCTGCATGAAGGCGAGTAGCCGCTGAGCCAAAGCCGCGTCGGTCGGTAACTGGGAACTCAAGCCCAGCTTATAGCCCAGCTCCAGGCGCCACCGAGTTTGAAACCGATCCGTAAACGAACTTAGGCAGGCCACGGCCTGGTCGAGAGCGGCGGTGTGGTTTTCGCCCATGAGGGGGAGGAGCGATTCGGCGAGTCGCGCCAGATTCCACTGCGCGATGGCGGGCTGGTTACCGAATGCATAGCGACCGTGCCGGTCAATCGAGCTGAAGACCGTCTCGGGATCGTAGCGATCCATAAAGGCACATGGCCCATAGTCGATCGTTTCTCCCGAGATGGCCATGTTATCCGTGTTCATCACGCCATGTACAAACCCCACACTCAACCATTTCACCATCAGCTCAATCTGCCGCCGCATCACTTCGTCAAAAAACCGTACGACATCACCGGGATTTGGCCCAGCGAAATCCGTGGCAAGCGAAGCGGTCGTTGTGCCGCCCGAGCTTGTGCGCACGGAATCACCGAGTAATTCCGGCGTGTGACGTTCCATGGCGTAGGAGACGAGGCGTCGGAGGGCATCGTGATCCCGGCGGGCGGCGAAGAGTTCGAAGGTGCCCACGCGCAGGTGACTGGCGGCGATGCGAGTGAGGATGGCGCCGGGGAGCGTCCGTTCGCGATAAACCGGCTCGCCCGTGGCTACCACCGCCAAACTGCGAGTGGTGGGAATCCCCAGCGCCGCCATCGCCTCGCTGATCACAAACTCGCGGAGCATCGGTCCTAGTGCCGCTCGACCATCCCCACCGCGCGAGTACGCCGTGCGACCGGCACCTTTGAGTTGCACGTCGAATCGCTGGCCGGAGGGCGTGCGCTGCTCACCCAGCAAAATCGCCCGTCCGTCGCCCAGCATCGTGAAATGACCGTACTGACAACCGGCGTAGGCTTGGGCGAGTGGATCTGCTCCGGCGGGGAGCTCATTGCCTGCCAGCTGCGCGGCGATCATATCAGCCTGTGAATCGTCGCCGTTGATGCCCAGTTCAGCCGCCAGCTGATGCTGAAAAATCACGAGCCGCGGAGCTGCGACGGGAGTAGGCCGCTGCCGACTGTAAAAAGAATCGGGCAAGCGACCATAACTATTGTCAAAATTCCAGTCGAGCGCGGCGGACGCCATGAGTGGCTTTCTTACGCTCTTAGCGCCGGAAATTGGGGTGATTGGAATTGCCTTGCGATTCCATGTAGGCCAGCAAATCGAGGATGTCGTCTTTGCTAAAGGTATTCAGGAGTCCCGCCGGCATGGGTGACACTTTGCTGGGAGTGCGCGTTTCAATCTGGGACTTCGTGATCGTGACGCTCTTTTCTTCCAGCGGGTTCGTTCGCACGACAACCTTCTCCGGCGTCTCCTCAATCACTCGGCCGACAATCACTTGGCCATCCGTCGTTTCGATCGAGGTGTTCATGTACTGCTCCGACAACACCTTGGACGGCTCCGTCATCGATTCGAGTAAATCCTGACGCTTGAAGCGAGCTCCGACGGCGGTCAGGTCTGGCCCGATGGCACCACCTTGGTCTCCATATCGATGGCAGGAACTGCACTGGGCTTCGTAGAACACGTCCCGACCACGATTGAAATTGCGAGCTTTTCCGACTTGTTCGAGCAGCGGTTGCAGGTCCGCCGTTGTCCATTCCTTCACCAGTTTGCGATTCGCCAGAGAGGGCACCGGCTTGCGGGCTTGACCTGCCGCATAGGCTGTCAGGATGTCACTCAGCGCCGTAATCTCATCCGGCGACATGGTGAACTTCGCCTCCTCGTGTGCCTTGAGCAGGAAGTTATTGAAGCTGGCTCCGTTGTTGAATCCAATCCCGGCTTGCTTGAACCAAGTGACGACGCGTTCCGGATGATTCGTGGAGCGGCCTTGATTCCACCAGGCGAGGTACGGTTTGCGAGTGGCGACGGTCCAGCCGGTTTTCACATTCCGCAAAGCCATCACGTAGGCAATCTGTTCTTCTTGAGTCTGTGCCTGCTGCAGCAGCGCGACCGTCCGCGTTACGGCTTGCGGCGCGTCCAGCGCCAGCAGAATCTGACACAGTTCACGATTCACCGCCTCGCTGCGATGGGGATAGAGCGCATCGATGTCGGTCAGCACGGGCTGAGCGGCGGCAGCGGTAGGGACACCCTGTCGTGCGATCGAAACCCCGATCACACGCAATTTATCCAGCAACTGTTGTTCGCTGAGTTCCTTGGATTTGATCCCGGCGACAGCCTGCAAGAGTGCGGGCTGAGCATCTGCTGGAGCGAGGCGGGCGACGGCCAGTAGTGCGGTCAGCGCGGCCTGAGGATTCTTCTCGGCGAGCGCTCGACTTTGCCATTGGCTGAGCGGGTTTCGTTCCAATGCCAGACGGGCGGCATACCGAATATAACGATCGTCACTCGACAAATGCGGCCATGCTTTTTCGACCGCCGCTGGATCGGGATTCACGTTGAGTGCTTCGAGTTCTCGACGCAGCGTGCGCGCTGCGGCGCCGTCTTGGTTTTGTAGAGCGGTCGGTGCCAGGGGCACTGCGGCTTCGTCGCCGACATAGACGACCCGAAAGAGACTTGCCTGTGTCCCGCGACCGCCGATGGTGAAGTAGAGCGTACCATCAGCACCGACGACGCAGTCGGTGAGGTTGAGAGGAACTTTGCCTTGTCCGGTGCGCAGGCCCGACGGGGCCACGAAGTTCTCGAACGTGCCCGTATAACCGGCACCTTGTGGCTTCAAGTGAACTGCCATGAGTCGACCGTAAGTCCAGTCACAGATGTAAAACGCCTTCTGATACTTAGCGGGGAACTTGGCACCCGTGCCAAAGGCCACTCCGGTGGGGCAGCCGATGCCGATCGTCGTCGACTGCGGCAAACTATCAGGATAGTGCTCGGGCCACTTGGCGCTGCCTTCGCGGAAACCTTGATCACCGCCACGGACGGAATGAAATACATGAATGGGACGATACCAGGGCATCCCCCAATCCCATTCCATGTCGCTATCAAAGCCGAACAATTCGCCGTCGGCATTAAAACCAATATCATACGTGTTGCGCTGTCCGGCCGAGAACAGTTCGCAGTTCTTGCCATCCAGGTCCAAGCGGGCAATGTAACCGCCGGGAGGCATGCGCCCCGCTCCGAAACCGTTACCATCCTCGGCACGCTTCAGCGGCAAATCGTCGCCATAGCTGCGATGAGGTGAGGTGGGGGCGAGGTCCGTGGGCACGTCCACAAAGTTGCCACAAACGACATACAGCTTGCGATCCGGGCCGAGCACAATCGCATGGGCGCCATGCTCACCCGCACCGCCACGCCACTCCCGCAGCAATTCCACTTTGGCATAGCTGCCATCGCCAGCGGTATCTTCGCAGCGATAGAGACCGTACTTGCCGTCCTTCCCCGCACCATTCAGATAGAGAATCTGGTCCACGAACAACATGCCCATGACTTCGGTGATCGGAATCGACAGCGTCTCATCTTTCACTACCTTACCCTGCTGGAGGGTAAGCCGCGTGATCGGCTGATTTCGTTGGCCGCCCAGCAGTAACCGTCCCTGCGGGTCATTCGCCATGCTGATCCACGAGCCATTCGTCTGGCCGTTGGCGCGAAACACATGCTCGATCTTGAAACCCGGCAACGTGTCCAGTGCTTCTTCGGGATTGGAAATGCTGGCCGGCTTGGAGCCATCAGCAGGTCCGTAAGTGGCTTTGGTCACGACCAGTTTTTTGCCGGCGGGAGCGACAATTTCCAGGCGGCCGCCTTCCGGGACTTCCCGACTTAGTTTTTCTTCGTTCAGTCGATATTCGACTTTCAGCTTCTTGACGACGCCTTCAGCCGGATCGCCAAAGGTCATGTTGTCGGCGCTGATGACGAGTTTATTGTCTTTGACCGCTGCTGTCACTTTGGCCGTGACATCGGTTCCATCAGCCGCCCAGCTACGGGTGGCTGAGATCCACGAACCCAGTAAAACCATTGCAACCGCCAAACCGCGAATCGTCATACAAAATCCTTCAACTCGTCTTTGAAAAAACTAACAGAGGTCGATGTTGGCCGGAAATCAAAACGGCACCACCGCTATTTGTTTCGCTGTACGATTCCATCGCAAGCACGAAACACATCGGCAAGTGCGGTCTGAACGATGAGCAGATGCTCAGTGTCGTCGTAATCCTTGAACTCCACGTCAGGCACTCCGGCTCGCCGTAATTTGTCGACCAGCTGAATGCCGCCGCGACGAGCGAAGTCTAATTTACCGACTCCCACAAAAAACTTCGTGGACTTCATTTCCGAGAAATTGGTTGCGTTACCACCGCCTCCCAGAGCGGCGATCAGGGCCGGCCGTATGCTTCCCTGAGTGGCGATGGCCTGGTCGGTCAGCTTGACAGCCTGCATGGCACCCATCGAATGTCCCACCAAAAAGATGCGCGTAGTGTCCACTGGATACAACTGTCGTACCTCAGCCACCAACTGCTCCAACGACAATCCCACTCCGCCTAAAAGCGATTGTCGAGGAGCGATAATGGGCCAGCCACGCTCCTGACACAGTCGCACGACTTTGCCGACACCGAGCATATCAAAGAACATGTTCTCCGAGCCACCGACACCGTGCAGCGCGATCACCAGCGGTGGCGGGTGAGCGTCAGTAACCGGGTCTGGCACCCACATGCGGACCGTCGCTTTGGCCCCAGACTCAGCCACCAACGTACGCCAATATTGCCCTCTTCGCGGTAATCGAGGTCGCGCGACTTGCTGTTTCATCTCCCCCAGCAATGACTCGGCATCTTGCAATAGGGACCAAGCGTGATAGTTCGTTTCCAGAGTGTCGCCTTTGGCCAGTGACGTGAGAACGCCGAGCTGATCGCGCAAGCTTTCGCTGGCCGTCGTCGTTCGCACGGGCTTGGCTTGATCGAACTGCGCGAGTTCGTCGCGCAGTGCTTTCAGGCGAGGTTTCAAATCGGCGACCAACGTGATCGTGTGCCGTGCGATGGGGATTTGCTGCTCATCAAACACGAGCGTTACGTCGAGTGCCCCGTCACCGGATACGGGCGGCGGGATAGCCGGGAGTACGTTAAGCGGACAAGGATCAAGTGGCAACATGGTCTCGGCTGCGGCGATGAGTTTTCCATCTCCAGCGCGCAATTCGTATTTGAAATTCATCTTGGGCAAACCCAAGTCAGACCGGAATCCCTTGGCGACAACGCTAAATGAATTCAAATCGCGAAGATCGACCAAACGAGCTTTGGGCTCGAATATGAGCTGTTCGGCCAGAGTTTGCTGCAAAGGGATCTCGCCACCGACAAGCTGCCAGCGGGCTTGAATGATTTTCAGCGCGGCTTCCGTTTGGTTTAGCGAAAAAAAGTTCTTGACCGCTTCCTGGATGAGTGGCAGGGCCGCAGTGCGCCGAGTTTCGTTTCCCTCGGCATCCCAAGCCGCCTCCAGATTCTGCACTCGCCGCCCCAGCTCATAACGTAACAGCTGAGCGCGGACCGGCGCGGGAAACCCCAGGTGCAGGACGAGAGTGAGTAGGATCGTAAGTGAAAGTGCCCGCGGCGAAGTCCCTGAACCCCAAGGGTGCGGGGCCGCAGCACGCGCTTCACCAGATCTCTGACTTTGGGCTCTCGTCATCAAGAACTCCTCGCTCTCGTTACTTCACACCTAACGCGTCGATGATCGAGTTCAACGTGGAACTCGGTCGCATGGCACGGTCAGCTTTCTCGGGGTGCGGATGATAATAACCGCCTAGATCAACCGGCTGACCTTGGGCCGCATCAAGTTCGGCAATGATCGTCGCTCGCTGCGCCTTGAGCGCTTGAGCTACCGGCTGAAATTGCTGCTGCAGCGCCCGGTCGGTCTGCTGAGCGGCCAGAGCTTCGGCCCAGTAGAGCGCCAGATAAAAATGACTGCCTCGGTTATCCAGTTCGTGAACTTTGCGACCAGGCGAACGATTTTTATCCAGCAGTCGGCTGGTGGCGTCATTCAGTGTCTCGACGAGCACTCGGATTTTGCTGCTCTTGGTTTTCGCTGCCAGGTCCTCCATGGAAACGGCTAGAGCAAGGAACTCACCCAGCGAGTCCCAGCGCAAGTGTCCCTCCGTCAAAAACTGCTCGACATGCTTGGGCGCCGATCCGCCAGCTCCCGTTTCAAACAGTCCGCCACCGGCCAGCAGCGGTACGATCGAAAGCATCTTGGCACTGGTCCCAAGTTCCAGAATCGGGAACAAATCGGTGAGGTAGTCTCGCAGCACGTTACCCGTCACCGAGATTGTGTCGTGACCGGCGAAGGCTCGCGCACAGGTGTACCGAGTCGCTTCCACGGGTGACATGATTTGCAGATCAAGTCCCTCGGTATCGTGCTCGGTCAAGTATTGTTTGACTTTGGCGATAAGCTGTGCGTCGTGTTGGCGGTTCGAGTCGAGCCAGAAGATGGCGGGACTGTTCGTGGCGCGGGCACGCTGTACGGCCAGTTTGACCCAGTCGCGAATCGGGGCATCCTTGGTCTGGCACATCCGCCACAGGTCGCCCGGCTGCACCGCATGCTGCAGCAGCACACTGCCGCTGGCGTCGACCACGCGCACGGTGCCGGCAGCGGTCATGGGGAAGGTCTTGTCGTGCGAACCATATTCCTCGGCCTGCTGAGCCATGAGTCCAACGTTGGCAACGGTGCCCATCGTCGCTACCGGAAACGCACCTTGCTCCTTGCAGAAATCAATCGTCGCTTGATAGACCCCGGCATAGCTGCGATCCGGAATGACCGCCTTCATCTCATGCAGCTTGCCATCCGCTCCCCACATGCAGCCGGAGTCTCGAATTGCGGCGGGCATGGAAGCATCGATGATCACGTCACTGGGGACATGCAAATTGGTGATGCCTTTGCTGGAATCCACCATCGCCAGGGCCGGTCGAACGGCATAGCAAGCGTCGATGTCGGCCTGCACGGCGGCACGCTGGTCGGCCGGCAGTTTTTCCACGCGGCTCAGCATGTCGGCGAGCCCGTTGTTTGGGTCGACACCGATTTGCCGTAGCGTCTCTCCATGCTTCTCAAATACCGGCTGGAAGTAGCCGCGCAGCACATGGCCAAAAATGATGGGATCGGACACCTTCATCATCGTCGCCTTGAGGTGCACTGAGAACAGCACACCTTGCTGACGTGCATCTGCCAACTGCACGGCGATGAAGTCACACAGAGCCTGTTTGCTGAGCACGGCGGCATCGATCACTTCACCCGCCTGCAGATTAATTTTCTCCTTGAGCACCTTGATGCTGCCGTCGGTCCCCACAAACTCGATCCGCACGGCGCCGGCCGTCTGCAGCACAACTGACCGCTCGCTACCATAAAAATCGCCGCTTGTCATCGACGCGACATGCGTCTTCGAATTCCGTGACCAAGCGCCGAGCTTGTGTGGATTCTTGCGTGCGTAAGCCTTAACTGGAGCCGCCACGCGCCGATCCGAGTTGCCTTCGCGGATAACCGGGTTGACGGCGCTGCCCAGCACCTTCGCATAACGAGCTCGCACTTGTCGCTCTTCATCCGTCTGCGGGTCCTGCGGAAAACTGGGGACCTTGTAACCTTGCTGCTGAAGTTCCGTGATCGCCTCGGTGAGCTGCGGGATCGAGGCACTGATGTTTGGCAACTTGATGATGTTCGCGGCTGGTGATTTCGCGAGCTCGCCGAGTGCTGCCAGGGCGTCCGCTTGACGCTGCTCCGGGGTCAGCTGCTCAGGGAAATTCGCCAGGATACGACCAGCCAAAGAAATGTCCTGCAGCTCAAACACCAACCCGGACGACTGCGTGAACGCGCGAATGATCGGGAGCAGCGAATGGGTCGCTAAAGCGGGCGCTTCATCGGTGTAGGTGTAAACGATCGTGGGGCTGGTGGAATTAAGTGACATGCCGATCTGCATCCTCTACGTGCGAGCCGTCTAAACGTTCAATATATGCCGTCAAAAACCGGCCCCTAAGATACACATTCCGACAGGCTTGGGGCGAGGGGCAACGGGAGAAATGGGCAGCGGGATATTTTTCTCTTGGGGCAGAAGGGCTGGGGATGAGGGGCCAGAGTGCAGCACGAAGCACGCACCCTAGCTTGATTGATGAAAAAAGCTCGCAGCAGAAAAACAGCAAGCTCGCTGCCAGCCAACCAGTAAAACCTGCGGGCCTGTCTGCGAGCTACTGGCCGCAATAGCCCCCTCATCCCCGGCCCTTCTCCCCCTCAGGAAAAAAAGGGAACTCGATCTGCCACCGAGACGCTCTGCTTTTTCCTGTGGGGGAGAAGGGAGCACTCGTTTGTTTTGGGGCTTGTTTTTAACTCGACTAACCGTGAGCACGTCGAGCTTTGCGCCTTGGAGTGAGCAAATCCTGGGGAAGGGCTCACGCCCAGGCGCGGGGCAGTTAAATATTGATGCTTTGCGGAATACCGGCTGGTGATAGCGTCTCATAGGGCACGACCCGCTGCTGATTACGCTGCTCGATCTCGCGGCCGGCATCCGCAAGTTCTTTCTGGAACCGCTGCAGTGGCTGTGTCACGCGCTCGTCGTGATCAAAATGTTCCGTGGGATAGGCTCCCAATTCCGTGTAGTGGACGGTGCCTAACAAGTAGCCCAATTCCAGCTGCAATTCGGCCATGTCAAGCGTCGGCAGCGTGGCGAGGAAATCCGCTTCGGTCGCACCGGTCGTCGTTGTGGGCGGTGCGCGATAGGCCGCCAAGGGCATGTTGGGCGTGTAACTCATTAAATCATATTGCGGGAAGTTCACCGCAGCATGCTGCACGCTGCAGGTGTAGATGACAAACGTGAGTAAGTCGATCAGTTCCTGAGCCGATCGAATGGCT
The DNA here is from genome assembly GCA_044235425.1 of Pirellulaceae bacterium. Taxonomy (GTDB): domain Bacteria; phylum Planctomycetota; class Planctomycetia; order Pirellulales; family Pirellulaceae; genus JBJSXJ01. The sequence goes on along the minus strand of JBIIHW010000006.1, from coordinate 138,277 downwards.
TGGCCTTGGTTGGGAAGTCCGTTTAGTCGGCCGCCATCCTGGGCCGACAACTCGCGTACCCACGCCTGCAGCTCGTCGTCTGCCGCAATCTGCGTTGTCGTTGGGTAGTAGATCTGAATATATGAATCGACCCAGGCGCGAATCGCTTGCCAGTACAGTAGCGCATCGTCGCGATAGGGATAATCTGGTAGAGCAGTGCGATCTGCCACACCACGCTCCACAAACGTTTGCGGCAGCAGCGAATGCATGATGGCCTGCTGCTGGACACCGGCAGCAGACAAGCCGCGGGCGGCGAGCAGGTCGGCACTCATCAGCTTCTCGACTGCTCCCTGTTCGGCAATCAGATGCTGCCAAGCTGCCTGATTGATGGCCAGAGTTCCTTCGAAGTGAGGATGCAACAGAATCTGCAGTGGATGATTTGCCGCGAACTGCCGGTAGGTGCTGATGACAAACGGCTCCATCGTCAGATGCGTGCGACCCAGATGCATCATCGCTTCGTGAATGTTGCCATCCGCAATCTCGACAAACGTCTTGGCGATCTGCCAGTTCCAGCCATCGCGAGGAGTAAAGATTGGATTGTTTGGCCCTGGCTGCTGCTGGCACTGAATGGCCACCGGCAGCAGTTGCCGATCGGTGCGTCGAGCGACAAATAGCGCGAGCGGTGCCGCGAGATACTTTTGTCCGTGGGGATAACTGCTGGTTGGTGCTCCGTCGAGCACGGCGTAATCGGCCAGGTAAAGGCGTGCTTCCGCCAACGCGGCGGCCAATGAGTCTCCCGGAGCTGCTATTTGAAAGAGTGAGTCGGTGATGGGTAGCCGCTCATCCAATCTTTCCAGACGGCGAATCATCAGCGGATTGGGGCCGGCCAGACGCATGCGTGCGAACATCGCATCTTCGGTGAAGCGACGCGCAATTCCTGGCAGGCCGATAGTACGAAACAGAGCGGCATAGTCAGACAGCTGCGTCGCGTGATCCTGAGATGCGCCGACTCTCACGTCTAGATTCAACGCGCTTGTAACCAACTGCTTGATCTCAGTCACCTGGCTGATCCCGCCGACTAGCAGTCGTGTGAGTTTTTTATGGCTGGCTTCATGTGCTTTGCGCAAATCCGTGCTGATCTCTAATTCAGCCCGATTCGCCAGCCCCTCGAGCACTCGTTCTGCCACGATCGTAAGCCAACCGAAAGAGAACTCGCTATGGATGGGCACCTGTGCGCAAACAGCTAGTGGCGATACATGCGAATAGGAGTACTGGTACTCGCGCTGCGCCGCCGCTCGTTTTCTCTGCCGCTCATCCCGGTGGGGATCGTCTTGAGGCAATGCGACACGGTCTGGATGAAAGAGTCCACCGAGTGCCGAGGCGATGCGAGGAATAAATTTCGTCATGCTCTATCCCAACAAAAAAAGACTGGGTCCGTGATCAATGTATGTTAGCGATGAGCATTCACGGAAAGTAGTTTATTCACAATCATGCTCGCACAGCTGGCCGGCTCGTCTTGTGGATTCATTGTTGGCCAACGCATAGCCGCCGCCTGCAATCGCTCCACGATTAATTGATGACTTGGCCGTCGCAGGCTTTCCGTGAGCGATTCGAGGACATGTTGTCCGAGTTGCCGATAAGCGTCGAACTGGTCGGGACTGAAGAACTGATCCGCGGTGGAATCGTGCGGGAAGGCGGGGTTGTTCAGGGCATGTTGCCGCAGATCGAGTGGTTCATCGCCGGTCATATTGGCCTTGAAATAGAGCAGTAAACCCGGCATGTCGTCATCAGGATAATGAATTTCGCAGGCCATCAAATGCGATTTGGACCAGCGGTGCTTGCGGTCGGTTTTGTCCGCCTGCTCATTGATCAGCGCTTCGATGGCGGCTGCGGGCGAGGCGGTCGGTGAGAGTTTCAGCGTCAGGGCGGTGGGCAAGTCGGGATCGCTTTCCGGAGCGAGCGATGAGGGGGTCAGTAACTGCACATCGAGGTGTTCGAGTGGGGATAACTGAATTCCCTGACGCACTCGAGCCCAGCGGACCAGCCGCGAGAAATCATCGAGCGTGAAACGTTCGTCCGCGGAGGCATCGATCGCCAGAATCAAACGGCAACGTCGCTCTAGTAAGGCCCCCACCCCCAAATTTTCTTGATGACCACCATCGGTGACGAGGAACATCTCAGTTGCCGCTGGATTGCGGCGCTGGACAAGAATCTGCCAAGCTCGGCGAATCGCACTAGCGGGCGAAACGAAGTATTGATGCAGTGGCTGCTGACTGCTCTTGCTCGTCGCGGGGTTCGGCAGCCACTGGCCCATGCGTAAATTGGTCGCAAACAGAATGAGTCGGATGAGCAGGCGAGGTTGCTGGATGGGGGACACGGCCGCGCCAGACATGGCGATCGCATCAGCCAATGTCAGCTCTCCCTGCAAATATCGCTCCGTGGGGACAAAGCCAATCCGCGATGTTCCGCAGTACTTCTGCGAAAAAAGAAACGATTCGGGGATGTAGTCCGAGGCGGTGCGCTGGGGGAATGACATCAGGTAGGCAGAGCCGCCAATCAGATGATAGGGGGCACCATGCTTGACCGTTTGCAAGTTTTTCATGAGCGGTTCGGCCGCCTCTGACACCTCCACAGACGACCCACTGGATTCCTTCTCGATCCAATTCGCGCTCAGTCGTTGGCGATAAAAGGGGTGTAAGGAGGTGAAATTAAGATTCATGAAACATAACACGATCAGAAAAACGGCCCCGCCCTGGAAGAAACGTCGCAGTCGATAATCCTGATCCGCTGCCAGGACTGAGGTCGGCCCAATCTTTCGCGTCTTTGACTTTTCGAGTCCTAGGATCTTCGTCACAAGTTGTCGATTAGCGGACCAAAGTTGCTCCCTGACATCACTCGCCTCGAAAACTTTCCAATCCTGAACAGGTTTTTCTAAGTTGCCGCGATCAATCTCAGTTTGGAGCGATTCATAACGCTGGCTCAATTCGGATACATCCTTGACGAGTTCGTGAAGTTCAATGATGTATTGGTTGAAGTCATTATCTTCCAGGGTAGAAAAAGAATATTCATCATCTGTTTTCGCTTTGACGAGAGACGAGAGGCCTTTCACGGATAGCTGCTGGGAATTGTCTGTACCGAATAAGAGTTTGTGCAAGCCAACTTTGCCGATGATGTCTTCATTAATGGTATCTACAACTTTTCGTCGCGCTTCGCGGTCGGCATGATAATTCTCATACAAAGAAGATAGTCCGCGTGGAAAACGTGTCGTGAGCCAATCTCCTTCACTCGACACGTTGTGAACTTGTCGACATTTTTCGATGAGTTTTTCGCGCAAGTCGGTTGGCAGGAAGCAAAACAGCCGCCGCCATTCGACGTTGTTCGTATTAAAGCCCACTTCATTCCAGTCGCCAGCAACCAGGAGTCCACTGCGCTGATTGTTGTAGTTTGAGACGTTTTCCTTGGCGAAGTGAAACATTGCCATGAAAGGCACACCGATAAAGAGTGCCGTGGAAGCAAAGTTGAAAGCAAATTTTTCACCGAGGTTACGTGGTGCCAAGCCACTATTGATGAGTCGTTTAGGTTGTAGATAGGGCAGTAAACCGGTCAGGATGGCGGGCATCAGGTAGGAAAGAATCGAAGACAGTGAGCGATCTTTGGTTTTCACACCAAACACGCGGGCAAAACTTTCCAAGTCCAAGTCATTGGTGCTGAGGATCACACCCGCCCCAGCGATGGCCGCAAACATCCCACTCCAAAACAGGATCTTCACCGTCCAGCGTTCCGATACGATCACTTCCTGCTTTAGCCAACGAGCTCGAATGCGATGAAACAGCCAGAAGAACAGCCACAGGCTGAAAAGGATCAAAGTAGGAAGTTGGTAAATAATTAAATCATCAGAGATTTGAAAGACGTTGATCAGAGTGCGGGCTTGGGGATGATCTAACCAGCGGAGCACATAGGCGACGATAGCCGTCAGTGCTACCACTCCGCTGGTACAGAGCGTCAAGGTGAGTAGTAAACCGAAGAGATGGTGAGCAAAGAAGTGAAAGCGCGCGAGATATTTGCCGTTGAACACCAGTCGCTGCACTCGATCGGATTGCTGGCCACTGGCCAGTTCCTGGGTGGCTTCAGCTTGACGACCATGAATCGTGGCGGATGACCAGAAGGCGCCGGCGTAGCCGCCGCCGGAGACGGTCGAGAGGTAATCGACGTAGCGCATCAGCCCCAGCTTCTGCAAGGCTTGTAGAAAACCAAGGCTCACGGCGCCCGAACGAATTCCACCGCCGGAAAGCGCGACGCCCACCGCATCCTGTGCCGCGCAGTCTGGCTGGCAGAGTGCCGTTGGCAAGTCGGCCTGAGCCCGTCGGAGACTGACTTCCTGCAATTCGGCTTGCCGCACTGCAGACCAGGATTCGAGGGGAAGCGTGTTGGTGGTCATGTCAGGGGTTCTCGTTCTCCATCAATACAAGCTGGCCTTCGCCGATCGCGGGACCGTGAACGAGACGACGGCACGTTTATGCATTCAGGACGCTGCTAGCAGTGTTAATACCATAGGCAGCAGCCATGGTAATACAAGATATCCAGTCCGCTGAGCCAGGGGAAAAAGTTCCGAGCACTGCTACACAAGGACGCCAAGGGGTGATCACGCAAAGGCGCAAAGAGCGTAAAGGAGAAGGGGGAGGTAAGTCGTTATCGGTTTTCCCAAATCCATGCACTAGGGATGAGATCTGCGCCGCAGGAAGGGATCTGCTACAACTTTGCGACCTGTGCGCCTTGGCCTGAGTCTCCGGGCGGCCCTGGGTTAACAGTGGCCAGCTCTTCGGGTAAAACTGCCGTGCAGCAAGTAACTTCGCGGACTAGTGCACGACTGGGGCGGTCGTCGTCGCGCGGGGTTCGCCAGGAACACACTCCCATGGCCGAGACGGACAGCGACACTCTAGATGTAGTGGCATCGCTGGATGCTGCCAAGATTCTGAATCCCGCCGCCGTGGAACTTGGGCGGTTGAGTCCTCAACAACCCGTGCTGGTCATGCTGGCCGCCGGTATGGGCACTCGGTTTGGCAGTCAGCCGAAATGTATTCAGCCCTTGGCTGGCACGCCGCTAGCGCGTCACTCTTTAAATGCTTTTCGCACGCTGAGTAACGCTCCTGCGGTTTGCCTGGTGGGCTATCGTCATGACGAAGTCGCGCAGGCACTCGGCTACGAAAACATCCTCATCCGCTCGGATAATTTCACTGGCGGGACCGCCTATGCAGCGTACGAGGCGTTTTCGTTAGCGGAGCTTGAACGGATCAATCCGCTCTTGGTCGTCACGATGGGTGACCGTGTCGTACCGGCTGCCATCTTTCGCGACCTGCTGCGCGAGCACCAAGCGGGTGGAACTGAGGCCCAATTGACGATGCTCACCGCCATCTATGACGCGCCACGAAATCAAGGGAAGGGGCGCGTGGTACGTGATAAGGAAGGCACGATTCGAGCGATTGTCGAGCAGCGCGACATCGATCGTATCGCGGACGAAACCGAGCGTCTGCGGCTGCAGAATCAAACCGAGGGCAATTGTCCGCTGTATGCGATTCGAGCGGCGACACTGCGGCGATACTTGGCACGACTGGATCGGCGTAACGCCCAGCAGCAGTTCTATTTCACCGACATCATCGCAGCGATCCATCGTGAACGCGGTGAGATTCGCTCGCTGACCGTTCGGTCTACCGATAGCACATACGACTTGCTGTGTGCCGATGTCACTCGGCCGGCTGATTTGGAACGTCTGGAAGAAGTGCTGCAGCGGCATGAAGTCGCGCCGGTTGAAGCCTCTCAGGCTGCGGAACTAGGTCATGAGATCATTTCGAATCGCTCGTTCGAGCAGAGCGTTTCGATTGCCGCCCAGCTTGAGGAACTGTGGGAGTCCTCCAAGACAGCGAATTTTCCTTGGGTTGCCGAGTCGCCATTGGGAATTGGAATCGCCGGGGGACGGCTGCGTATCGCGTTTATGCATCCCGACATGGGACGTTTTTACGGTCCCGCTTGGCAAATGCCGATCGGAGCTGGGCGAGTGGACGGGCGCGAACAAGTGGTGGTGTTGATGCAAACCGCCAGCGATGGCCAGTTGCGACTCCACACCGCCGATCCACTCTTTCGCGAAAAGATCGATCGAGTGGCGGCGGATGATGAGTGGATGTATCCCGGAGCGGATGTTTCCGACTGGTATACCTACGAGGACTTTGGCACCCGCATGGCCACTCAACTACTGCTGTCGCTCGGTTATTTCAGTGACGAAGAGTTGGCACGGCGACGCGAGCAGAAGTTGCCGCTGCCGCCAGCGGCGGTATGGGCCAGCAATAATCTACGGCGTCCCTTTTCGCTGCTCGCTAATGCGCTCGCCTCCATTCGTACGTTGCGGGAGGGAAATCTAGGAGAAAAGGTCCAGGCGGCCCTGGGACGAGACCGTTTTCACGGCTTGCGTGTCATGTCGACCGGTCAGATTCCGCAAGGCGGATTCTCCAGCTCATCGGCAGTGACAGTCGCGGTGAAGAATGCTCTGAATGCGCTGTTCGAACTGGGGATCAGCACGTCCATGATGGTGCAACTAGCCTGCCAAGCGGAATATGGAACAGGCGTGCGCGCTGGAGCGCTGGATCAAGCCACCGAACAGCTCGGCCGTCACGCTCAAGGCACTCTCATCTCCTCCAATCCCCGAGATCAGTATCGCGTTCTGGGAACATTCCCCGTCCCGACCCAGCGCTTTCGCATGTTGTTTCCCTACAGCGTCGAACGCGATCGGGAAGCATGGCGCTGGTCGGCGGGTGCCTATGCCGAAGTGACCGGAGAAACCCGGTTGACTGCAGCTGAGTTTCGGAAGATGACGGGCAAAGCTGCCGAGATTGCAGCGCTCCTTGTTCAACTGCCGCTCGATCAAGACTTCTTCCCCCAGATTCAGTCCGATCTGATCGAACGAGGAGAACTTAGTCCGACCAATCAGCGCTGGGTCAATGAGCTGCTGCTGCAATTGCCAGTGCGCATTTCGTGCGAGGAGCTGAAGCAGCGGCTGGGTGAGCGGCAACCATGGCTCGCACAGCAGTTGATGAATCAATCGACGATCACCCCTGAGGCGGCTGGCACGATGGCGCAGCATACCATCGAAGCCCTCTTCGCTGGCTGGCGAGAACCAACGCTGCGGCGTGCGCTTCCCGGTGGTGAAGTGGTGGAAGAGACCGGGGTACCGCTGCGGGCCATGGTCGCTTATCTGTTTGCGGAAGTTGCCAAGAATTGTTACTTGATGCATCATCCCGCTGAATGGATTCGCTGCGTCACGCTCTCTCAACGAGGCGACTGCTGCGTGACGATCGACCCGCAGCAGCTGCCCGACAAACAGTCGCTGCTGCAAATCGCCAACTGGGAATCGCCTTATGCAGGCCCAGCGCTGTTAGACCAGTGGCTGATTCGCTGCCAAGCCCGGCCCCATGATTTCAATCGTGGGTTGAGCAATGAGGAACTTTTGGCAACCCCGGCCACGCCTTGGCACATGGCGCTGGGAACCAGTTTCTTCCGCGGCTTACCGCTGATCGATCTGGCGGAAGCGATGCTCAAACGCGCCTTCGGCGAGGACGCGGTCGCCGTCCGCGTCAACGCGGCTGGACAAGGTGACTTCTTTCAAGTGCACGTCGATACCCAGCTGGCTCACCCAGAAGAGGTGAAGCGGTTTTTAGTCCAAGCGTTCTATCGGCGATTCGGACTGCAACCCAGCCAGGAATTTGTGGAGCCGTTTCCGGGCGGCGGGGCAGTCGGAATTCGTCTGTCCCGCTACTGTGATCTGCCCGATCTCATTCGCGCGATTCGGGCTCAAGCGATCTACCGAAAATCGACCGCAAACACGGGCTCAAATGCCAGTGCCAGTGCCAGTGCCAGTGCCAGTGCCAGTGCCAGTGCCAGTGCCACTGCCAGCCACTAGTCAGCCAGCGGCATCACTTCCACCTTGCGAATGCTCACCTTGCTGCCGGGATCATGCTGCTGGAAAGCAAAGTGGCCCTGCTTGAAGGTGAGTGCAAAATCCAGGTACTCGTACAGTTCATTGCCATCCACGGTGACTTTGATACGCGTGATGTTCTTGCCGCGCCACACGTCATCTTTCACCTGCAATTCATACGTGAACCAAGTGTCGGGCTTGACCAGCTGCTTGTAGACGTGATTCATACCGTAGAGCGAACCAGTACGAATTGGGTCCGTGTGCGTACTGTCGATTTGCGCTTCGTAGCCATCGGTGAACCCGGGTTTACGAGTGGTGCGGAAATAGAGACCCGAGTTGCCGCCGTCGTTGATTTTAATTTCCGCTCGGTAACGGAAATTCTTGTAGGGCCCCTTGGTGCAGACCAGCATCGAAGCAGGACCTGAACCGCGAATCTCGCCGTCCACTACCTCCCAGACGCTCGCTTGATTCCCTACTTTTTCCCAATCCGTCAGTGACTTGCCGTCGAACAGTGGCGTCCACTTATCTTCGGCCGAAACCACATTCATCGATGCCACGTTCATCGGCGCCACACCAGCGATGAGCGCCAGCACCGCGAAACAAACGGGAAACAACACTCCACGCACATGAGACAACTTCATCGGACTTGGTCCTCAACAGGTCGACTTCTCCAGCATCACAGCTTTCAAGCCCAGCACCCGCCTGAAACGACCGCTCGGCTCCCACGGATCAAACGGCGATCCATGAAGTCGCACAGTGTACGATGACGGAGCGTCGGATGCTACGACCGTTCGCCGTTACGGGAACTCAGAGGGAATTACAGCAGGAACCCAGGACTGATCGCGACGGTGCCCTGAGCAAGATTGCCTAGTTCGTCCGTTACCACGTAGGTCGCTGACTGATAGCCAAACCATGGGTAGCCGATGAGAAGATTGCGGGGTGTATAAACCACCTTGCTGCCGTCTTCGCTGATCCGCCAATCATCCTCACCATGCCCCACAACTTGCACCGAAACGAGACGCAAGCTGCCACCCGTTACGCTGCGGTCATTGGCCAATACGTCCAGTTCCACCGGCCTGCGTACCGTGGCTGGGTCAATGGTGATGTAGTCGGGAGCGGTAATCGGTGCGAGCGGCGACGGGGTCACGATCACATTCAGTGCTCCCGATTGGAAGGCCCGCGACTCACTGCCCGCACTGTAGAGGTAAGCGTAAACGTTGAGCTTCACTCCCTCAGGGGCGGAATAGCCCACCGCCGGAAGATACTCGATCGACGCTAGAATCTGATTCACCGCAGGAATCGATCCTTGAATCCACGCAGTTCCAAAAGCCGTGGGGTAGAACGTGGCACTCAGCGAAATCATTTCCGAGTTCAACTTGCCGGGATTCGCAATTCCAAACGGTGGCTCATTAAATTGCCACGAGAGATAGACGCCAACCGACGCCTCCGCCGCGCCGTCGTAATTAACGACGATCAATCCATTCCCGGCGGCATCCCTCAGCGGTATGGAAGAATCTAAACTGCTACCCGTCACTTGGTCCGCCACGGTCAGGGTGAAGGACAATTCCGAATTGCTGTCGCCACCATCGGAGCCTGAGCCGTCATCGCTACCATCCGAACCGTCCGAGGCGCCGTCCGAACCGTCCGTGCTTCCGGAGCCGTCGTCGGTCGAGTCGTCGATATTTCCAGAATCGTCATCGCTACCCGTGTCATCACTTTCGGCGTCATCGTTCAAACGATTGACCACTCGGAGTGCGTCCAGGGGTGTCACCCAGCGGTCACCATTCACGTCAATAAACCGACCGACCAATTCGCCACTCGCCCGCGTGGGCAGCATTTTGACGTCGTCACTATTGAGGTAATTGATGACGATGAGGGCATCGAGCGGAGATTCGATGCCGTCATCATTGGTGTCATTCGCATTCCGCATGTTGTGGAAATCAGTCACTTCATAGTCGGTAAACTCAAGCTGATCACCGTGCCACACCACGTCCCATTCTTGCCCGTCGATTTCCAGTACATAGCGTTCGGGCAGCGAAAGGACCGGTAGATCGACAGTGGGCGGATCGAAGGACGAAGGCGGATCGATCGACCGCAGGGTCGCATTCGACAAGCGGCTGAAATCGACTCCCAGTCGACGTTCTGCGTGCCGAGCGATTTCGGTGGCATTTTCCCAGCGTGTGGAAGTGTAGGGGTCCAGAGGTACAGGCAATTCGCAGAGCGGCAATCGATCGCCCGAGAAACGTTCTCCTGCAAAGTCGGCGGCCATCGGCAACCGCGTTTCCAGAGACTCTGCGAGTAAGCGGCGACGCCGCTGAGCGGCACGTGTCCGGAGTCGAGAAGTAAGGCGTCCAGCGAGATTGCGAGAAAAGCGACGACTCAACCACTTGGTAAGCGACATCTCAGGGACCCTTCAAATGGAATAAACTACGTCAGTGCCTCGATCCATTCACCGCCACCTATCCGCACTTATCGGCTGGAGAATAGCAGATGGCTGAGAGTGACTGCAAGAGAATTGCGCCTCACGAACAAAAAACTTGCAGTTTCCGTAAGGTTGAAACAGAATTCACACGTCAACTCGTTTGAAATCAGGCCGGCACAATTCGTCCTGGCAGGCTACCGGCAAACCGATCAAGCGATTGAAATACACGGATCTGTGAACCCCTAAGATCTGCATTATTGAGGACTTACAACATGGCCTGGAATTGGAAAGACTTGTTCTTCGGTCGACGCTCCCCCCAGCACTCGGCCGCTCCACGCCGCCGCCAGCTTGCCCGCCGACTGGCTGGCCGCTCCCTGCGATTGGAATCATTGGAAGATCGCTTGGCACTGGCGACCATGGTTCAGTTCAAGGCCTCGGCGACCAGCCTGACGGGTTCGCCGATCAGCTCCGTGACACCTGGCGATGAGTTCCTGCTCAAAGTCGAAATGAAGGACTTGCGGGCCGCTCCCAAGGGGGTGTTTGCCTCCTGGGTAGATGTGGAATATGACCCGGCCGATGTGGCCGTAACCGGTTCGATCGAATTTGGTCCACGGGCGCTGAACCAACAGACTGGCGACGTGCAAACGCCGGGACTCATGGACGAAGTGGGCGCGTTTGATGGGATCGCTGCGTCCGCGCCGACGACGAAACTGCTCTTCCAAATTCGCGTGAAAGCGCTGGCGCTGGGACCAGCCAGCTTCAGCCTCAATCCCGCCGATCTGCTGCCGGTTCACGATACGCTGCTCTATGGCAGTGATCTGCCGGTTGCGACGAGCGACATTGAATATTTAGGGACGACGGTGAACGTCGTGCCTGCGGCGGCCCAATTCACCATCAATCCGTTCGACACTCAGGAGGGGCAAACCGCGAACCTCACGGGCCGCTTTTTGGACAGCTATACGGACGCCACCCACACCCTCACCGTCACCTGGGGCGACTGGCACAGTTCCACACCTTCTACCTTTGTGATTCCAGCCACGAATTCCCTCACCGTGGGCCAAGTCATCAACTCAGCCGCCGACGGCGCGACGCTCACCATCGACACGCTGGATAAAGTCAAAGGTGAAGTCACGTTCCGCGCCACTCACTTCTACTTTAACGATGGCCTGGCGACCACCGATAAGCTACCAGTCAACTCGGCGAGTATCGCCGCCAAGCTGGAATCCAGCACGGCCGGCAGCACAGCACTCAATCGAACGACGACAGGCACGGTGCGCAATCGCGCTCCTGAATTAAGCGACTTGGTAAACCCCGGCAGTACGCTGGGCACGCTGGTAGCCGGTCAAACGGCGACCTTCACCGCCATCGTGAAAGATGCGGGAATGCTCGATTCGGTCACCGCTCGGATCGACTGGGGCGATGGAACCAGTTTCGTGATTCCCGTCACCGGTAACCTCAGCGGTACCGGCCTCACGGCAAATCACGTCTATCTCGGCGGCGGAATTTTTAACGCTACGATCACCCTCACCGATCAAGATACGGGAACATCGAGAACCTCGCTGACAGTCATCGTGACCGGTGCGGGACTGGTCGGACGCACGCTCTATGCCGTCGGTACCGACTCCGATGACGTCATTAATATCGGCAATCAATCGAGGAATACCGTCGTCACCGCGAATTTCCTGGCGGCCGCGGGCGCAACCACAGGCTCGCGCATGTTCCCCACGACCGGTATCGACCAAGTGATCGTTGTCGCAGCCAAAGGAAATGACAACGTGACGATCGCCACCAGTGTCACCAAAACAGCTCTGGTGCTAGGCGGTGAAGGAAACGATCGGCTACAAGCCGGTGGCGGCAGTTCGCTGCTGGTCGGCGGTGATGGCGATGATACGCTGATCGGCGGCACTAAACGTAACGTGCTCATTGGTGGCCGCGGTGCCGACAATGTCACCGGTCAGCGGCTGGATGATCTGCTGATCGGCGGTGCAACCACCCACGATGCGAATATCACCGCACTGCTCTCCCTGCTCACCGAATGGACTCGTACCGATAGCTCGGCCAGCAGGCGCATTTCCAACTTGCGGAATGGCGGTGGACGTAATGGTACGAACGTCTTGAATTCCAACACCATTCTGGCCGACAATGCGGCCGACACATTGACCGCTAACGCGGGTACCAATTGGATCTGGGCGGTCGATGGTCAGGATACCATCGTCAAACGGTTGAAGACGGATGTCGTCAACTAGCGGTCGGTTCGCGTGGCGGGAGCACATCTGCAGCGCACCCCGACCGTTCCTCCCACCAAGCTAAAAGGATACCTCGCATGTTCGCACTCACCCTGCGCTCCCTGATCTCTGCGCGCCTCCTGATCTCTGCGCGCCCCCTGGGCATCGCTTGTCTCACACTGCTCATCGGTGGTTGGTCGAGCGACCGTTGCGGAACGAATCGTCTGCGAGCGGAATCGCCCGGCCCGGCTGCTAACGGCAGTTTCGTGATTGGCCCCGAGTACAAACTCGATGTCGACCTGACGGATCGCGGGCAGCCGAAGGGTAAGAGTTTTGAGTTCACGATGAAGCTGGCGGAAAGCAAGATCTTTCCAGGCACCGACTCAACCCTTGATCCCGCCAAGCCGGTCCGCAAAGAACGAAAGATCTTTGTTTACATTCCAGCCGCTTATCGAGACGGAGTGAAAGCGCCGCTCCTCGTGACTCTCGATGGACCAAGTCACCTGAATCTTATTCGCCACGCACTCGATAACCTGACGGTCTCGTCAGACCCGCTGCGAAAGCTTCCTGCATTCATCGTCGTCTCTGTGGAAAATGGCGGCAACGATGGCAAAGGCAGCCAGCGCGGGTTGGAATACGACACGATGTCCGACCGCCATGCGCGGTTCATTCATGAGGAAGTGCTGCCCGCCGTGCTGGCTCGACCCGATATCAAAGCCGCCTATCCCCAGCTCGCCTTTACCGACGATCCTTGGGGCCGTGCCGTGATGGGCTGCAGTTCCGGAGGTGCCGCGGCACTCACCATGGGCTGGTTTCGCCCCGACCTTTTTCGACGCTTGATCACCTACTCGGGAACCTTCGTCGATCAGCAGGATGACGACGCTCCCGAAGAAGCGAAGTATCCACTCGGGGCTTGGGAATACCATTCCAGCCTCAAGCTCATCCAGACCACCAACAAGAAGCCACTCCGCATCTTCACGCACGTCGCGGAGAATGATCTGCGAGCGAAAGATCCCGAGGAGACCTATCACAACTGGGTGATGGCCAACGAACGCACCGCCGTGGCACTGAAGGAAAAAGGCTACGATTATCGCTACCTCTTCAGCAAAGCCACGCGGCATTGTGACCGGAATGTCTTCGAGCATACGCTCGCCGACACCCTGGTCTGGATGTGGCAGGGTTACGAGCAGAAGTAGCGCCACGCCCAGTCAGGTTCGTGTACCTGCCCCGACCGCGCCTATGTCGATGCGTCACCGCCGTGTCTCTGCCTGGGTCGCCTTGGAAAGCTGCTCTTCGGCCGCACTGGGGCGATAGTACTGGGGCGTCAGTTGCCAGAGGTCGTCTCGGCGTCCTTGGCGGTAATCGTGTTGAGCTACGGCACAGACGCTAGCGGCGAGCGGCTGACGGTCACCCACGTCGACACTCAGCAGCGACGCGGGTAGTCGATCACTCAGCTTGGACACCGCCGCGCCCGTGACCGCCCAGTCAGTGCTTGACGACTGGTCACTTAGCTCGGCGAGCCAAGTCGCTTCGTCGATGATGCGTGTAGCGGTGAGCCGCTGCCAAGATCCGTTGGTGCTGCGCCTAAACGTGGCCTCGAAGAGCTGATTGCGCTGAGCATCGAGGATGGCGGAGAGGCGCGGCCGCAAAACGGTTGCTTGATGCGCCACCACGTCCAGCGTGTCGACTCCTAACACTTGAGCATCAACCGCGTAGGCGAATGTCTTGGCTGACATCACCCCCACGCGCAGTCCGGTGAAGGATCCCGGTCCCGTCGTGACGGCGACCAGTTCAATGTCGCGCGGCCGCCAACCGGCGCTGTTCAGCGCCTGGACGATGGCCGGGGCCAGTCCCTGCGCCGTCCGCTGTCGCTCGGGTAAAACGACCTGAGCCACCAGCGTCTCGTCGTCTACCAGCGCGACCGATCCCGAGTATCCAGAGGTTTCCAAACCAAGGATGCGCATGCCATGCCTCGCCCTGCTGCACTGAAAAAATGTCTGGGTTTCCCCGCCAGTTATAACAATGGTCCAACGAGGCGCGCGACATTTTGAGCAAACTTGCGCACCACCGACCGTGATTGCCACTCCGCGTGATCCAGCGGCCGGCAATTCGCCACATATGATTCCTGTAACTTACCCAATTCGGTGGCAAACAACAGATCATACACAGCGACTGTCACTTCAAAGTTCAAAAAGAAACTACGCGGATCCAGATTGAGCGAACCGAATAAGCTGAGTTCGCCATCAATCATCACGGACTTGGTGTGCAGCAGTCCGCCGCTAAACTCCAGTACTTCGACGCCCGCTGCCGCCAGATCACCTCGATACGCCTGACTGGCGAAGCGTACGAGCACCGAGTCTTCTTTGGCGGGCACGATGAGCCGTACACGAACACCGCGGCGAGCGGCGCCGATGAGTGCGGCTTGCAGCGTTTCCTCGGGTACGAAATAGGGAGATGTCAGAGTGATTTCTTGTCGAGCCGCATAGATCGCCATGATGAGCACTTCCTGAATAGTCAGTGCTTCGACCGCTGGACCGGAGGGTAGCACCTGCACGATCGCCGCCCCGGAACTCGCTGGCGCATGCTCGACCAGATTCGCGCCGAGCGATCGGACGGATTCGCCTGTTTCCACTTGCCAGTCTTCGAGGAAGGTGACGCTGAGTGCGGTGACGGCAGGACCGGAGATGCGCGCCAGGGCATCGATCCACTGTCCCACTCCCGCTTCGGTTTTGAAGTAACGGGGATCGACGAGGTTCAAGCTACCGACGTAACCGATCCGCTGGTCGATCACCACGATCTTGCGATGTAACCGCAAATCGTAGCGTCGAAAAAGAGTGCGCATCAGGCTGACCGGCAGCGCCGCGGTCACTTGCACTCCCGTACGCCGCAATTCCTCTGCCTGACCACTTTGCAGGAACGTGCGGCTGCCGACATCGTCGAGTAGCACGTAGCAGCGAACGCCACGCTCCGCCGCTCGACGCAGTGCCGCCGCCACGCGGTCAGCCCAGCCCCCCGCATGCCAAATGTAGAACTCCAAATAGATTGTTTCTCGGGCAGCGTCGATGTCCGCGATCAACCGCGTAAACGCATCGTCGGCACCCGGAAGTAGCTCGAGTTGATTTCCGGCGAGTGGCGGTAGGCCGGTCGCGGATTCCGCCAGTCGGGCTAGATCGCGACGATTATCCGGCAGACCAATCCATGCCTCTTCGTCCCAATTACTGTGATTTCTCAGCCATTCGAGCAGCGGCCCATGAATCTCAGTCACCGCTTTCGCGCGCCGCGTCCCCAGTCGTAACTCGCCAATGAACAAGTAAATGATTGCTCCCAGCAGCGGCACGGCCAGGATAATCGTGAGCCACGCGAAGGTGACACCCACCGGTCGTCGCCGCATCACCACGCGCACGGACAAGATCAACTGAATGGCGACATGCAGCAGGCTGAGAGTCACCCAAATTGTGCGAAAATCAGAATCCATGCGTACAGCATACCAAACAAAATGGTTTATACTGCGGCCCTATGAAAGACGAAGCCGACGACGATCGACGATCGCAGCGCAAGGTGCGAACCGAGTTTCGCAAAAACCGCGCTCCTCGCACGCGCAGCCATGATGTCACTCGACGCTACCAGCAGCAGGGCGAAAGTTTCGAGGATGATTCGCAGGATCAGCGGATCAGCGGTAAAGGTGAATTGACTCGCAAACGTACCGTGTTGGCTGACGTCGATGCACAAGGCGAATCTGGCTTCGATGTGCGCCCCGTTGTGGATGAGTCGGTTTGCCGTCCGGGTCGAGTGCTTGCCGTGTTTGGCATGGCGAGCGACGTGGAAGCAGCGGATGGAAAAGTTTATCGCTGCGTGCTCCGCCGCCTCCTCCGCACGCTCGCCACCGATCAACGCCATGTCATCGTCACCGGAGATCGTGTGCTGTTTCGACCGGATGGCGAACAGGATGGCGTGATTGAGCGCGTGGAGCCGAGAAAGGGAGTGCTGAGTCGCACCAGTCGCCAGCGACGTCACATGATTGTCAGCAATGTTGACCAACTGCTGATCATGGCCAGTGCCGCTCAACCAGACATCAAGCCCAACCTCATCGATCGCTTTTTAGTTGTGGCCGAGCAGTCGCGGATTCGGCCCATAATCTGCATCAATAAGATCGACCTGGTCGATCCCGCCGATCTCCAGCCGCTCGTCGGCGTCTACGGACAGATGGGCTATCGAGTGATCTGTATGTCGGTGACGACGGGGCAGGGGGTCGACGAAGCGCGGCGTCTGCTGCGCGATCGCCAAAGTGCCATTGCCGGGCAAAGTGGTGTGGGTAAATCGTCGCTCTTGAATGCTATCGATCCCGCCCTGCAGCTGCGCGTGGGCGCGGTGAGCGAAGAAACGGAAAAAGGGAAGCACACGACCACGATCTCTCGACTCTTAAAACTGGCCTCGGGCGGTTACGTGGTCGACACACCCGGTATTCGACAGTTCGAGCTGTGGGATGTGATTCCCGCGGAAGTCGCAAACTATTATCGTGACCTGCGACCGTACGTCAGCCTCTGCCGCTTCCCCAACTGTACGCACACCCATGAAGCACACTGCGCGGTGAAAGACGCCGTGGCCGACGGGCACCTCGATGCCCGTCGCTATGAAAGCTACTGCCATCTGCGATCTGGCGAGTGATGCGCGGCGAGTGATGCGCGGCGAAGGACGGCTTCACCAGGTGAGCGTTACGACGTGAGCTTTACCAGGTGAGTCCCGTGCGGCTGGCGATCGCGGCCAGTTTTTCGACGACATCGGCGGGCAGCTGAATTCCCTGCTGCTGAGTCTGTCGAAGTTTTTCCCATTCACGTTCACCTGGTACCAACACGCGTTCGATGCCCGTCGCCGTCGGCGCCGAATGAATTTCATCGATCAACTGGCGCACACGAGATACAAATGTTCGCTCAGCGGGAGTCGTGGGAGCAATTGCGGCGACATCCAGCAGAATGAATCCGGCGTTGTGCTGCGAGGGGCGATCCAGGGGATCGAAGATCCAGCTGCCCACTTCCCAGGTGATAAGTCCGCCGGGAATGATCGCTGACAGAAATTCTGCCCAGAGTCCCATACCGTAGCCTTTGTGTCCCGCCATCGGCGCAAGTGCCGCTTGGTGTGGATAGAGGCTGCCATCGCTGGTGGGAAGACCGTCGGGACCGATGAGCCACGTGTTTGGGATCGGCTCGCCGCGCGTATGGGCTGCATAAACCTTGCCACCCGCGACGGCGGCAGTGGCCATGTCGAGCAGCACGGGGTAGTCGTCACCCGTTGGCACTCCGTACGCGATTGGATTACTACCCAGCACAGCTTTCCGCGACCCAGGAGCGGCCACGCTCGGCATGTCATTTCCCGTGACCATGGCGATAAATCCCGCGCGGGCCGCTTGAGCGGCGTAATAACCCGCGGCGCCAATATGCCCAGTGTTGTGTACGCCGACATACGCCACGCCCACTCGGCGAGCCTTGTCGAGTCCCACCTGCAAGGCATATTGGCAACCCACTTGTCCCAGTGCCGACTCGCCGTCGATCACCGCCCAGCCGGGACCCTCTCGCTCAATCCGTGGTCGGCCGGTCGCTCGATATCCACCACCCGACAGCCGTTTCAGGTATCCGTCGAGTAGTTTGGTGCCGTGGGTGAACACGCCCATGGCATCGGTCGTTACGAGCGCCGTGGCGGTGTCTTGAGCGTCTTGTTCGCTGAGGCCAACTCCGCGCAGCGCCGCCACACAAAACTTCGTCAGCGACTCAATGGAGATAATCATGGCATAGCTCGATAAAAATCGGCTGTCCGCCGCACGCCTTCGCGCAGGGACGTGACGCGCCAATCGGGAAACAAATGATGAATGTAATTCGGAGCCGGCGGAATGTTGGCGGGAATCTCGTCCCCCGCCACGGTGATGTGGGTCGACGAGCCGGGCACTTCCGCATGAATCGCCGCCGCGAATTCCTCACACGTCGCCAACTCACCGGGCAAATCGACGACGAGCGATTGACGGGGAGTTTCCAGGGCACCACGAACAAAGGCGAGCGCCACATCTTCCACGTAATCGTAGCCCACTCGACCTCGATACCCGATGACATACGAACGTCCCTCGACGGCCGCGCGCGTGGCGAGCGAGGGACCAGCGGTCAGCCCCTGGTCTCGTTCCGGTCCGTACACCACGTGGGGACGAATGCCCACCGAGGGAATCTGAAAATGCCGCCAATACTGCTCTGCAATCAAGTCGACTGCAAGTTTGAAGGCTCCGTAAAACGAAGGTGGACGATTGACGCTAGCCAAGTTCCCTTGGACGTCGAGTGCCGGGTCATCACCAACCTCGGGACCATAGACCGCATAAGAACTTGCGTAGGAAAAACCTTGCAGTGGTTCACGCATCTGCCGTGCTGCTTCAAACAGCGCGACACTGCCCATGATGTTGACTTGGGCGCCGGTCCAAGGATCTTGTTGACAAGCAGGCGTGAGCAGAGCGGCCAGATGGATCAGATGAGTCACCTGATGCTGCTGACAAATCGTCTGCAACCGCTCGCGATCCGTTAAATCGACCTCATAGGAAACAGCTCGAGTCGCCAGCGACCCCAAAATCCGAGCAGCTCGATCGGCCTGAAAACGGCGATCGACGGCCACAACTGCGAGTTGACGTTCCAAGAGAAGTCGCACAACCCAGGTGCCAATAAATCCGCCGCCACCGGTCACCAGCACTGTTGGTTGCATCTGCCATCTCTCTGCAGCTCGGGAACCACACTCAGCTTGCGTTACTTAGACGCCGGTGAGCGTACCGCGTTGGTCGGAGAACGAATCAGTTTCGACGCCGAGTCGTTGGAGGATGGTGACGAAGAGCTTGGCCAAAGGCAACTCTTCCACGTCCATTTTGCTGTTCCAACCAGCATCGGTATCGATCCCGGCTCCAGCCTGGTTGTCTTCGTTGCCTTTACCAAATTTCAGATAACGGCCATTGGTGAAACCGAGGTTTTTTCCACCCGCTGAGATAATTGGATAATTTCGCGAGAGATGGAAACTGCTCGATGCCGAGCCGTGCATCGCGAAGGTGTTATCGAGCATGTTACCATCGCCGGTTGGTTCTGGAGTTTCCTTCAATCGCTGTGCGAAGCGACCAAACTCCTCGGCTTGATAACGATTGTAAGTCCCCAGGTTTTGCCAGCCTCCGGGACGTTTGACATCGTGTGTCAGGCCGTGGGCGCCGCCGAATCCCACCGCTTGCGATAGCAGATCGTGAGGCCCCTCGCCGTTCTCTCGGCCCAATTGGAACGTGGCCACTCGAGTGGAATCACTGAGGAACGCCAGGTAAATCAGCTCGTACATGGTCTGAAAATAGAGTCGAGCCTCTTTCGGTTCGCAGTCCAAGTGCAGGCGGCTGGTATCGACTTGAGGAATCGGCGTGTCGATCCATTTTTGGGCTTTGGCAAGTTTCAGTTCGGTGTCGCGTACCGCATCCAAGTATTGCTTGAGCGTTTGCTGATCGTGGCGCGACAGTTGTCGCTGAAGTGAACGCGTGTGATCAATCAGCAGGTCGAGGGCACTTTTGCTACGAGCGAGTCGTTCGGCCGCATCCTTGCCGCTTGTCACAAACAGCATTTCAAAAATTTGTCGCGGTTTGTTCAAGGCGGGAATCGGACGACCTTCTTCGTTGAACGATTGAGTCTGTGCTCCACGCGGTCCACCGACGCCACCGTTCGTTGACATGACGAGCGAAGAATGTCGAGTAAACTCGCCGGCATGGGCGGCGTACACCTGATCGAGCGAAATGGAGTTTTGGTAGGGACCATGTCCGCCGGTAGGAGCACCGGTCAGGTATTGGTCCGCGTTGGAGTGACCGTGGACGTTGCGTACCGCCGGATGCGACAGACCGGAATAGATCGTGATCTCAGAACGTAACGGTTCGAGCACGTCGAGTACTTTGGTGAGTTCAAAATTACGTTCGCCGCCGCGTGGGAACCAGCTCCAATCCTGCCACGCCGGATCTGTTTTAAGCGGCAATCCGACGCCATCGGGGTGATACACGCTGAGGAACCGCCGAGGAGTGGCAGTTTTGATGGGACTGCCAACAGCAAACGTTTCCAGCCAAGGGAGCGCGAGCGCCAAGCCAGTGCCCTGAAGAAACGTTCGACGACTCACCGCCAGTGCCTTCTCGTTCATCTTCATCGCGTCCTTCCGCCCTGCTATTTGGAGTTGAAAATGTCACTCTCGACCAGTTCTCGAATCAGATCCTGCAGCCCATCATTCTGACGGCGAACTTGGGTCGTCAAACGATCCATGTCCACTCGGTCGGCAAACGTCAGTGGGCGACCGAGTGCATACGAGGTTAACTTATGCACCATCGCTCTGGCAAATTGATCTTGTCGGTCGATGAGCAGGTGCCGCTTGAGTCCTTCGATCCCATCCAGCTTTTGTCGATTGTAAAGCTCGGCTGTGGCATCGACTGGCTGATTCTTGATTTGAGTGCGAAACACTCCGAGTGCATCATAATTTTCAAAGGCGATGCCCCACGGATCGATGCGCGAGTGGCAGGAAAGACATGCCGGTTTATCGCGATGATTGATGATGCGTTCTTTTAACGTCATCTTCAAGATTTCTGGGTCCGTAAGGTCAACTTGAGGGACATTAGGCGGTGGCGGTGGCGGCGGATCATTTAAGATGCGTTCGAGCATCCAGACGCCACGCTTGAGCGGATGCGAGTCTTTACCGTCGGAATTCATGGTCAGCACCGCGCCACAGGTGAGTAGTCCGCCACGATGCATCGTGGCCGCAACGGGCACTTTGCGGAACTGTGGCCCATAAACCTGTGGAATGTGATAGTGGCCAGCCAGCCGTTCATTGATCACCACATAGTCCGAATGCAGAAAATCAACGATGCTTCGATTGCTGCTCAATACCTCTTCAAAATACGCGATCGGCTCCTCTTGTAACGCTTCTCGCAGCGACGGGTCATTGATGTGCGTGACACTGTTCAGCCCATCGAGTGCCAGCCACTGCTCGACAAAATGCTTTGAGAATCGCTTCGCTCGAGGATCTGCCAGCAGGCGTTTGAGCTGATTTGCAAGAACATCCGGCTTCCGCAGAGTGCCTTGTTCCGCCACGGTCAGCAGCTCATCGTCGGGCACACTGGACCAGAGAAACAGAGCTAAACGGCTGGCGAATTCGAAGTCACTGATACGGGCTCTCGTGTCCTTAACAGCGGCCTGGGGAACGGCGGCCTGGGGAGCGGCGGCCTGTTCATTTTCCTTAGCTTCGGTCTCAGTCACTGATCGCTGCGTGAGATAGAGGAAATCGGGTGCGGCTAGGGCGGTGGCAAGCACTTCGATTAAGGCTTCTTCCGTAGTCGCAAAACTAGGACGGTACTTGGCAAACAACCGCATGTATTGGTCGACTTCCGCCGTTGTGGCTGGTCGTCGCCAAGCGCGCCGCAGAAATCGGTGCAAAACCTCGCGTGCATAAGCGTCCTCGGCCCCCTTATTTTCACTGGCTGGAAATATCTTGGTATGCGAGGTGGGAGGCCACTGATCGAAGTACGGAGCTGTAATTTCGATGTAATCGATGAGGACAGTGAGTGGCTCGGGGCCGCCTGCATTCGAAATGTTCTGGATGTGTAAGAATTCGTCACGACGGGGAAACGTTGTGGTCAATTTGCGAAAGGGATTGCGCTGGATGTCGCTCAGCGAAATATAGATGTCGATCACTTGCGGCTGATCGCTGGCGGCGGTTACCGGCACATCGCGTTCGGTGATCACTTGAGCAAAGTTCGCATTGTTGCTGGTGTGAGCACTAAACGTCAGGCGTAGACTGGCATGTTCGTTGGGGTTCATCGACGAGCGGCCGGCGCGAATTCGGACTCGCATCGTCCCGTCGTCAGGAAGGAAGCGATCCAGGTCGAGTTTCAGTTCCTGACTTCGAGGCAGGACGAGGGCAGCGTCGGAGGGGGGGGGGGGTGAGTCCGGGGCGGCCTCATTTCGATGAGGCGTTTTACCTCCGGGAAAGGCTGCTGTCTCGCCCGTTTCGCGATCCCATAATTGCTGCTGATTCTTTGGCTTCTTGGCGTTGGTTTTCGGTGCAGCAGCCGGATCCTTCTTTCGTGCTAAAACCCTGTCCATCTCCACCTGCATGTCGATGATGTAGGTCACCGCCGTGGGACGCTCTCCCACCACGGTCGCTCGACGCAGCGCCTTCCAGCCAATCTCTCGGTAAGTCTCAAACTGCATGGCCGACATCTGCAGCAGGTCAGAGCTGTTCTTGAATCCGCTTCGAGGAGATGTTTCGGGCGGTAGCTTGTTGGGAACCGGATGCTGAAGGCCCAGTAGGTCCTGCAGGGCGTAGCTATATTCGTAGTTCGTGAGGCGACGAAACGAGGAGTGTTCCTGTTGATTTCGTCGCACCAAGGAAGCGTTGTTAAGTTCATCACTCAGCCAGTCCACAATACGACCGCGATCAGCATCGGCGAGCGCATAAGCAGGCTCATCGGCCGGCGGCATCTCCGACTTCCCCAGTGCGTTGAAGACCTCCCGCCAGCGGTCTACATCCGGCCCCGTGAGAAGATCGGGATTGAGTTTGTCAATTCGCAGTCGTCCCTCTGATTTCTCGGGACCATGACACGCCAGGCAACTCTTGCGCAGTGTCGGACCTACGAACTCATGAAAGAACGCCACGTTGGCCTGAGGAACTACCACCGATTCTGTGGCTGACGGACCTTTTTCGTTTGGCTTGGCTGTTTGCAGATACCGGGATTTCAGCCGTCCCTGCTCCCGAGCCTCCTCCAGTTTCAACGGCTCCTCGGCGAGTAGCGGCGGAGTTGCGCTCACGGCCCAGGCGGTAACGAGGTGGGCGATCACGAGCGGAAGAGATGCGAAAAAGATTTTCATGCTAAAAATCGGCCGCTGAGTTTTCACTCAACGGTTCCTAAAGGAGAAGCCGTGGGGAACCGCCCTCCCCACGGCTGGTGGAATCAATGAACTAGGTCTCATTGTAACGCGGCGGGGTGGAAATCGCCCCGTCTAGCTCTTGACTTCCGCGGTGATCGCATCCGCCGCAGCAAATAATTCGCTAAGTGCCTCGTCGTTCACCGTCGGGCTTTTGCGACTCTGGAGCGCCTCGACGACCATCGTCGACGGCACGGCACCCAGCAGACGGGGCGTTGTCCGAGCACCAGCGTAGTCGGCCACGGACTGTGAAGCTGACTGTGATTCAACTCGATAACTGCCCGATGATGGTGGGACGATGAACTGCGGCAATACTTTGGCAGCCAGCAAATCATATTCGGTGACCTGCGCCTCCCATCGAATCGCCTCGAATTCACCGTCGGACAACAACGCATCGCCGCCGTTGATGTTCCCGCCCGAGGTCGCGGCGCCACTCAACGTAGCCACGCCGCCAACGACTGAATTGATCCAACTGGCGTAGGCCGGAATCGCCATGCCGCCGCCCAGCGATCCAAACTTCGGCGCCGCGATCGTGCCGTTACTTTGCGAGAACGTGTTGACGCCGGCAAGTAAGTAATTCGAACCGTCAAAGATAAAGCTTGGACCGCCCGAGTCCCCACCACCCAGCGTCGTTTCGATCTGATTGCCCAGCGAGGGTCCACCCATCGGTCCGTTGGTGCCGTTGGCACGATCAAAATCGAATCGAAACACTTCGTTGGCAGCCGGTCGCGCGGTGTCATCTTGCGCGTAAAAGGCATCGACAACGTTTTGCCCCACGCGCTTCACCGTGTAACTGGCGTTCACCGTGTAGCCATTGATTCCGTCGCCCGATTGGCCGTAGCCGACCATCGTGATCGTCTGACCCGCGAGGTTGCCCGTGAACAAACCGTATCGCGGTACTGTCGCGGGAATTGGCTGACTCAACGTGATAATCGCAATGTCGTCGTTGACGCTTGGGCGATTAAAACCAGTGTAATCCGGATGAGTCACCCAGCGGGTAGCGGCAATCCGCGAGGAATAGGTGCCGGCATCATTGATATTAAAGGTGATGCCGGTGATGCCATCCTTGGAGTTGCTCTTGCCGTCGCTATTGATATCGATGCAGTGGGACGCCGTGACGATGTGAATCGAGCTGACAGGCGTACCTGTGCAGGTGTAGGCACTTCGTCGCGTGTTGATGGTGATGCTGCCTACACCGCCAAAGGGTGAAGTGTCAACGTTGGCATCCACGCGCAGGTTGGGGGAATCAGGCGATTCACCGGCCACCATCATCGCGGTAAATTCCCCCGCGATCGGCGACTCCTCCACCAGGGGTTCACTGCCGAGTTCTGCAGCGAGCGCCAACCGTGTCTCCAAACGTTCAACGAGCAAACGACACCGTCGAGCGGACAGTTTTGTGCGTTTCATCTTTGGTTTTTTCTCCCTTTGAAAAAAACTCCAATAAACGATTCGAAAAGCTGGTAATCACTTAAGCTAGTAATCACTTGTCAAGGAATTCGGGAACAACCGGTGAATGTTGTCTTAGTACTCCAGAGCGCGAGGCAGCGACTTGGCGGCTTCGACCCAGGCGGTTATCTCTGCCAAGCTCGGGGGCTGCCGAGTATTAGACTTTGCGCTGTTGACTTCCGAGAGTTTGGCGTGCAGGTTCGCGGGTACTCGCTGAGCCAGCTCAACCACCGTGTCGACGCCTGAGGCTTCCAGCAACTGAGCGTATTCGGAACCGATACCGGGCACGCGATACAGATCCGCCATATTGGCGAACTTCAAAATCCACTCAGCCGCAATCCCGGTCTTCTCCGCCAGTTCGGCACGCTGCTTGGCGGTCTTCGTAGCGTTTAAAAGTCCATCCGTGTCGGTGATTCCCAGTCCAATGAACAGCTCGCGACGAACCGTTCCAATTCCCTCGATACTGTCAATTTTGTAGTTGGCCACGCTAGTCTCCCGTGAAAATAAAGAATCCTGCCCATTCAGAGGCTCTCTTATGGCAAATTGCCCCGCTTCCTGCAAGTCAGGAACCAGCGTCAAAGCAAGCCACCGCCGGTCAAGGCTCGAAGACTCTGGCGATCATCGAGACCGGGGCGGCGAAGCTGGATTGGCGTGAGGTTTTTTTTTTATGAATGAGAGTGATGGATCTCTTGGAGCAGATTCTTGTCACACGATTCGTTCGCCTCATTGCCCGCGCTGGTGAAGCGATCGTTGCGCCCGACAATGGACTAGCAGACCATGACACTTGTGTGAACATCTTCGAAGCGTCCACCGTCGTCTTATCACGCGTGACACAAAAAAAATGATTGTTGCTGGTGGAGTTTTTGATTTGGAAACCGGTAAGGTGCAGCCGGTAGAACTCGCCTAGTCAGGCTGCCGCCCGTGTCATCGCTCCGCGATTGTGCGAACGCGTCGACCCGCGCGTACTTGATCGCTGGGATAGACGATGACCCTGTCGCCGGGTGTGACGCCGTCGAGTACTTCCGCTTCGTGGCCGTTCTGGTGTCCGAGCGTGACGATTTGTGTGGTCACCCGTCCGTTTCGAACCAGAAACACTGCCCAAGCGTCGTTCTGGCGAAACAGAGCACCGGTGGGAACCTTTGTCACCTCGGGTGATTCCCAAATTACAATTCGCGCTTCCACTCGAAAGGCATCCCCTAGAGTTTGCTGCGCCTCGGGTGTTTCCTCGAAGTCCGCAATCACATTCACGCGCTGCTCTTCCACACCCAGCGCCGAGACCTTCATGAATCCCGAGGGCTCGATCAATCGCACTCGGCCGCGTAGCGGAGCTGCTCCACCCCACTGCTCCAGCAGCACTTTGGCTCCCGGTCTAGTACGCGCCGCGTCCGCGGAGAGCAGATCGATTTCCAGTTCTAGTTCGCGCAGATTGCCAACTTCGATCAGTGGCTGCCCCGCCGCCACAACCCCGGCACTCTCATGAATCACACGCAATACCTGACCATCGACGGGTGAACGGACTTCGAGACGCTGATTCTGCAGGACTGGATCAGAATTTGGGCGAGTGCGAATGAAGGCCGCCCGGGCTACCGTCAGTTCAAATTGCGCCACACGATATCCAAACTCGGCAGCGCGCAGTGCTCCTCCTGCAATCCGCTCCTCGTGCTCGGCCTTGTCATACTCCGCTTGCGGAATGGCATGCGTGAGGATCAGCCGTTTCGCGCGCAGATACTGATCATCGGCCAATCGCTGGGATTCGCGCGCGGCATCCAGTCGGGCAATCGCCTGCTCTCGCGCCGCTTCCGCCGCACTGACCCGTGCTTCTGCTTCCGCCAGTGTCCGTGCATCCAGCAGCATGGGATCGATCGGCGTGATCGTGGCAAAAACGGTTTTATCCGCCTGTACTTCATCGCCCGCATGAAACTCGACGCGACTGATCTGCCCAGCTAGTGGCGCCGAGATGAGGTAACGTTCCTTGACTCGAGTCTTCCCATCTTCGTCAATCGTGACCTGGAGTGGACCACGCGTTACCGTAGCCAGCTCGACAAGGATCGCTTGTGGCCAGAGAGCGTACACGAGCAGAGCGCCGCTCAGGATCGTGAGGGCGAGAATGGATACAAAGCGCGAGTGTGATTTGGTCATTAATCGCGAGCCTTCAGCACTTCGACCAGATTAAAACCGTCTAGTCTCCGGCGCACAATCATACTCGACACCATCGCCGCCAGGACAATGACCAGAACTGCGAAGGCATACGTTCGTCCGCCAATGATGAGTGGAAAACGATGGACTTCCGTCTGCAAAGCACTCGTCAGTAACCATGCCAAGCCATAACCGACGAGCAGACCACAGGGGATCGCGGCGGTAACCAGAATGGCCAATTCGCCGAACAGAATTCTTGCCGTTTCGCCTCGAGTAAATCCAAGCACTCGCAGCGTCGCCAGCTCGCGACTGCGTTCAGCCAAGGAAATCCGGACATGATTGTAGACGACCCCCACCGCCACAATCGAAGCGAAGACGACATTGATCATTTTCATACGGAGCAGATTCTTGGCCATTGTTTCTCGATAGCTCTGAATGTCTGCCGCTTTTATGCTCACACCAGCCACAACCGGCGTTTGTTTCAGTTCGTGATAGAGAGGCTGCAACTCATGAGAATCGGCGGTTAGAAACGCGCCCGAAACGGTATCTTGTTCCTGCAGCAAGCGCCGTAACGTCCCCAGGTCCACATACGCGTTCAAATCAAGATAGTCATCGATGATGCGAGTCACGAGTAACTCACGCGTCATCCTTTTACCCTCTAGCACCTCGACGCGAATGCGATCGCCTGGTCGGCAGTTCAGGAGTTGCGCGAGTCGTCGCGAGATTGCTAATCCCTCGAGTGGTAACTCGATCAGACCGCGCTGCGGATCAATCACTCGAAACAGTCTCGCCCCAGACTGCAAACCGAGCAACTCCAAGCGACGCTGATGCTGCTCATGGACGAGTCGTACCGGAACTGCTCGGAACGGTTCCAAGTAGAGCACACCGGGGTAGTGCCGCAGTTGTGCTAATGCTGCTCCACTTGTCGGCTCGCTAAACGACACCATCATGTCATGACGCTGCTGCTCGAAAAACTGAAAACTCATAACATGCTCGACGGTGTCCTCGAGGAAGTTCCCCATGATCAACAGGCCAATCGACAAGGCGATTCCAAGCATCGAGAGGGAAGAACGCAGCGGACGTCGTTCCAGATGTCGCAGGATCAATCGCTGAGTGGGGGACAGGAACCGCTGAAATCCCAGATGCTCAAAGACACTCTGGCGACCACGGGTAGGAGCGAGTGGCTGCATGGATTGAGCGGGCGGCTGCGAGGCGGCTTGCCAGACGGCATGCCACACTCCGCTCAGCACCGCAATCAGCGCTACCGCTGACGTAGCAACGACCAGTCGCCAGTCGAGTTGATAGCGAGTGGCGGGAAAGCGGAAAAAGTCGCTGTAAAGTCGAGTGAGATCGAAACCCATTTTTGCACCGAGTATGGTGCCGATGAGTATGCCGGCTAGAGCAACCAGGAACGCATAGAGAAAAAAATGCTGAGCGATCTTACTGCGGGAATAGCCGAAGGCTCGCAGAGTGGCAATTTGTTCGCGTTCCATCGCTACCAACCGTGACATGACGACCTGCAGCAGAAAGGCAGTCACAAACAAAAAGATCGCGGGTGGGACCAGCGCCATCGTACGCAACTGAATCAGCTCATTCTCCAGAAATCGATGAGAGGGTTGCAGATCGCGCCCATAGCCGTTCGTCCCGCCGTAAGGTGCCAGCAGATTGTCCAGTTCGGCGAGGATGCGTGTCGCAGCGGCGGGGTTGGTCAGTGTGAGTGCCAGGTCATTAAAGGCGTCATGTAAATCACTGGCCGAGGAGAGTCCCTCATAGTTCATCCACAACACGCCAAAACGCTTGTCATCCGGAAGCAACTCGCCAGGACGCACCGAGTAAACAAACTCGGGCGAAAGGACGATCCCCACGACATGCAGTGTTTGCTGCTTGCCGTGAATGACGGCGCGCAAGCGGCTTCCGGGCCGGAGATGATGAGCGGCGGCGAACGCCTCCGACACCAAGGCTTCCTGATCGCTAAGCGGATCCAGCCAGCGCCCCAGCCGCAAGTCGAGTCGATTAACTTGCGATTCGTCGTGATCGGGAACCGAAATCAAACGTCCCGTGGCGGGTTCCGCGAGTCCGGGGACGTCAAGCGTTACCGGGAGGACAATGCGCGCTTCCACGGCCTGCACGTCCGCCAGTCGTCGGACACGCTCCAGTAAACTCCGCGGTGCTCGCTTCAGGTGAAAAAATAAGTGGGCGAATCGAGTTTGTTCGTAGAATTTTTGCCGAGTGGACTCGAGCGACTGCAGAGTGCTGATCGACATGAGCACGATCGCCACTCCTGCCGCCAGCACCAGGGCAATGGCCAGGTTCTGCCAGCGATTGCGGATCAGTTCACGCCGGAGTTTGATGTGCAGCGTTAGCATCCGTCACCAGACAATCTTCGCCGCCGATTGCCGCTCAGTATTCACCAACACCTCGCTGATTTGCCCATCCGATAGCCGGAGTACTCGATCGGCCATTCCTGCGATGGCAGCGTTGTGAGTGATAATGACGGTTGTGGTCCCGAGTGTCCGATTGAGTCGCTCGATGGCTTCGAGGACCACGATACCCGTCTTTACGTCCAGAGCCCCGGTGGGTTCATCGCAAAGTAACACGTCGGGCTGTTTAGCAATGGCACGTGCAATCGCAACTCGCTGCTGCTCGCCACCGCTCAACTGGGCCGGATAGTGATGTAGACGGTCCGCCAGTCCGACCAGTTCGAGTGCTTTGGCGGGGGAGAGTGGATGCTCGGCAATATCGGTCACCAGCGCTACGTTTTCGACGGCCGTAAGACTCGGAAGCAAATTGTAAAACTGAAATACAAAGCCGACATGTTCGCGGCGATAATGGGTAAGCAGGGCATCATCTTCGTGCGATAAGTCATGATCACGAAAGCGTACGGTGCCAGAGGTGGGCACATCGAGTCCACCAAGAATATTGAGCAGCGTGGACTTACCACTACCCGACGGCCCCAGCAGAACCACAAACTCGCCACGATACAGATCCAGATCCACTCCGCGTAGCGCTGTTATGTCGCGCGGACCAGCACGATAAACCTTCGTCAGTGCCCGCGCTTCAAAGAGCAAGGTCGTATCAGTGGTGCGGTGATTCTGCATAACGCTCGCCAAGGTCGGAAGTGTCGTGCATCCGGCGTACCTTTTGCGCCTGAGCGCCTTGGCGTGAGCTGTTCTACCCTGAAACTCGCCAACGCGTATTAAAGAGCCAGATCATGAGAACGAGCAGCAGGCCATTTAGTACCACGATAAAGCCAACGTAACCGCCGAACAATCGCCAGTCACCGGCGGGCATCGCCAGCGCTTCGTCCTGGACAAGGGAGGGGCGAAAAGGAATGTTTCGCGCCACCGAAAATGGACTCGTGACGCCCGTCCAAAACACGGCATGGCGCGGGGGAGCCAGCGGCTGTCCCGCAACGGTCGTCACGGCTATCTGAGATTCATCGAGTGGAAAAAAAGTGTTCGCAAAATAGTTGATTGCGGGCGGAGCAAAGAACAGAACTCCAATGATGATGTAAGACGTCATCATGCTCACCGCACTCTTACGAAACACCACGGAGCAGAAAAGGGCGATCATCGCGGTTGTCAGGCAACTGCCCAGAATAATCACCAGATAGGCAAGGGAACTGGGAAGATTACGCCAGTAATCCTGCACGAGCACGGTGGCCAGTGGCAAAGGCCAGACCAGAAACAACGTCAATACACTCGACACGCGCAGACCGGCCACCAGCTTACCCCACAAGATCTGCCAGGGACTAATGACGGTAGTCAGGAGCAGGTCGAGTGTTTCGCGTTCACGTTCACTGGTGACTGTACCGGCCGAAAACACGGGACCGACCAAGACGTTGAACAGCAATACGTAGCAGATATACCAACTGGAATGCTTAGGAATGATGTAGAGGCAGGGAGCCATGATCGGCAGCGCCAGCACCATGCTCACCTGGATCACCAGTCGCAGCATGAGCGTGCCCTGACTGAAAATTTCACTTCCCACTTCCTTCTCGTACACCGGGTTTGCCAGGTCAGGCATCAGGTCGTCGCGTTTCGCGGGTGCGAAAAGTCGATCGGGGAACTGATCTCGATCGATTACCAACCCGACCGCGTGCTCGGCTTCTTGTTCCAGATCGACGACTTCTTTCCCTTCACTGCCGACATCCGGTGGATGTAATAGCCGTTGAGCGGTGTTGTGAAATAGCAGGGTGCAGATGATGGCAGCTCCCAGCGGCAACGCGGTCACGGTCACGATCAGTCGCAGGGCGGCACCCTGGTCGGCGAGCGCAAACCAAGCGAGCACTCCCAGCAGTGCCAGTGGGAGAATAATCAGGTAGGAAACGACCAGCGAGGCCGAGGAGCGTTTGAAGTAGCTGCTACAAGCGACGCTGATCATGCCGAACGTCACGACGGAAACGGCTAAGCCGACATAGGCGGCCAGAACTTCGTAGAGTGAGACACCGCCCAGCGGCAAACTGAGCATGACAACGGGCAGCGAGGCAAAGATGAGGGCGGCGAGGTGAGTGAGAGAGGCGAGGAGCTTGCCAAGTACGATCGCGCCGGGCCGCAGGGGACTGGCCAGCAACATCTCGTACGTCTGTCGCTCCTTCTCTCCCGTGATGGTCGCTGAGGCGAAACTAGGGGCCATCAGCGAGGCGAGTAGATATTGGCCGGCAAAAAACAGATCTACCAGTTGTCGAGCCGCATCCATGTGACTCGGGTCCACCAACGTATCTCGAGGCCAAGCGACGTAGACGAGTGTCGCCAGCAGCATTTGATAAACCAGCAGCAGCACGAACGAGCGATTCATGCGCAGATTGACGAGCAATTCGCGCTGCAGCACCGGGTTTTCAAAAAGATACATCTGGAGTGGTCTCGTGGTCCACGATTTTTAGTAGCCGCGTGGGGTGGCACGCGCTTGAACTCGCGATGGCAGTCCCTGGATGCGGAGAAAACCCTCGGCGTCTGTCTGATTATAGGAACCGCCGCCCTCCATCGTCGCAATTCCCTCGTCGTACAGACTGAAAGGACTGCTACGTCGCGCGACCATCACGTTGCCCTTATAAAGCTGCACGTCGATTTCACCCGTGGTGTGTCGATGAGCTTCGCGAATAAAGGCCATCAAGGCGTCCATTTTGGCCGTGTACCAGTAACCGTAGTACACCATTTCCGCAATCTCGGGAGCCATGCGATCGCGCAGGTGCATCAAGTCCCGGTCCATCGTAATCTGTTCCAGCATCATCAGGGCATAGTAGAGGATGGTCATGCCGGGAGCCTCGTACACCCCACGACTCTTCATTCCCACAAATCGATTCTCCACCATGTCGATACGACCGATTCCGTGACGGCCACCGATCTGGTTGAGTGTCTTCACTATTTCGCTCGCGGACAACACTTGGCCATTAACCGATACAGGCACTCCACGTTCAAACGCCAGCGTGACGATCTCGGGTTTGTCGGGTGCTTGCTGCGGCGATACGGTCATACCGAACTCTACCAATTCGAAACCGTTAACCGTCAGATCTTCCAGTTTGCCGGCTTCGTAACTGATATGGAGGCAGTTTTCATCGGAGCTGTAGGGCTTGCTGACAGAAGCCTTGACCGGAATCTTCCGTTCATTGCAATAGGCAATCATCTCGGTGCGACCGGGGAAAGTCTTCCGAAATCGTTCCATGCGCCAGGGAGCGATGACCTTCACGTTGGGTTCCAGCGCATCGGCGGCGAGTTGGAAGCGACATTGATCATTGCCCTTGCCGGTGGCCCCGTGAACGTAGGCATCCGCCTGCACTTCGCGGGCCACTTGCAGGCATTGTTTTGTGATCAGAGGTCGGGCGATGGAGGTCCCCAAAAGGTAATCGGTTTCATACTTCGCACGCCACTGGAGGACGGGAAAGGCGAAGTCGCGACAGAGCTCGTCCTGCACGTCGACGATCCGGGCACTGGCGGCACCGATATCATGGGCCTTCTTCAGAATTGCTTCTCGATCCTCACATGGTTGTCCGAGGTCTACGTACACCGCATGTACCTCGTATCCCTCGTCCATCAACCATCCCAGAATCACCGAGGTATCCAAACCACCAGAGTAGGCCAAAACGCAGCGAGGCATGATCACTTTCTCGAATCAAGGGAGTGGGCAGGGGGAGATATCCGCGCACTCCCCCGGAGGGCCGTATTGTGCCCGACCGCTGCTGGTTTTGCAAAGCCGCTGGCCCAGCAAGTTTGCCAGAGCACCTGCGAGGTCTCTCGACAACTCCCGACCGTCCGCCGATACTGGCCCCACTTTCTCGTCGGAGTTCGCGTTCGACGTCGAGAAATCCAGGCCGCGACTGCAGCTGGCAGGGCTGGGCTGTTTGGAGTGGTAGTCTCTCCCGAGGCAATCGTCGACATGGAACAACTTGCTGAAGTGCTGCGTCGTTATTGGGGCTACGACGGCTTTCGCCCGTTGCAGGCCGAAGCGATGCAGTGCGTGCTCGCAGGCCGCGACTCGCTGGTTGTGCTCCCCACCGGTGGCGGCAAGTCGCTCTGTTATCAAGCCCCGGCGCTCTGCCGGGACGGCTTGGCCATTGTCGTTTCACCCCTGATCTCGCTCATGAAAGATCAGGTTGATACGCTCCGCTCCAACGGCATCGCTGCCGCCTATATCAACAGTTCTCAGGCGGGTGATGAGCGCTGGCGAGTGGCGAATGACGTGTTGTCGGGGCACTTGAAGATGCTCTATATCGCTCCGGAGCGTCTTATTCAGCCCCGGACACTCGACTTCCTCGCGCAAGTGCCGCTCGCCCTGATCGCGATCGATGAAGCACACTGCATCAGTGAATGGGGGCATGATTTTCGTCCCGAATATCGCTCCCTGCATCTCTTGCGACAACGTTTTCCCGCGATCAGCATGCATGCGTTTACAGCCACGGCCACACCGCGCGTCCGCGAAGATATTTTGCGACAATTGCAACTGCGTGAACCGCAGCTGCTCGTCGGCTCGTTTGATCGCCCTAATCTAGTCTATCGAGTGGTGCGGCGATCGGGCCGCCTCGAGCAGATTCGGCGCATCATCGAACAGCATCGTGGCGAGTCGGGAATTGTTTACTGTAACACTCGACGCGATGTCGAAACCTTGCATGTGGAATTGAGTAACCTCGGCTTTCGGACCGCTCCCTATCACGCTGGTCTCGCCGATGTACAGCGACATCGCTATCAGGAGCAATTCGTCGAAGATCAAATCGATACGATTATTGCCACCGTGGCGTTTGGCATGGGCATTGATAAGCCGGACGTCCGCTATGTGATTCACGCCGGGATGCCCAAGTCGCTGGAAAACTATCAACAGGAAAGTGGCCGAGCGGGCCGTGACGGACTCGCCGCTGAATGCACCTTGCTGTATTCAGGCGCAGATGTTTTAAGTTGGCGCAAGCGACTGAGCGGGGATGGTTTCGGAGACCAGGACCAGATGAATGAGCCGCCCGATCCAGCGGTCTTGGAAGCGTCTTTGAAATCGATCGATGCAATGGCCGCTTATTGCACCGGCGCGGTCTGCCGACATCGTTCCTTGGTACAGTATTTCGGGCAAGAACTGTCAGGAGAATCTTGCCGGGCCTGTGATTTGTGTTTGGGTGATATTGATCTCATTCCAGATGGCCTCATTGTTGCCCAAAAAATTCTCTCCAGTGTCGTGCGGCAACAGCAGCGGTTTGGGGGAGAATACACCGCTCTGGTGCTCAAAGGATCGCATGACGCGCGTGTCACTCAAAATGGCCACGATCGACTCTCCACGTACGGGCTGCTGAAACAGGAGTCGCTGCGCACCATTCGCGACTGGATTGAACAACTCGTCGGACAAGGACACCTAACCAAGGCTGGCGAGTTCAGTGTGTTGCAGGTGACTGCGAGTGGGTGGGAAGTACTTCGTGGTCAGCAAACTCCTCGATTACTCAAGCCAACACAAGATTCCGGGGCCGATAAGGAAGAGCGGAAGAAGCGGCGCGCGAGCGTCGAATCTGAGTCGTGGGAAGGTGTTGACCGAGGACTCTTTCAGATCCTGCGGTCCCTGCGCAGCGAACGTGCGGATGAATTAGGAGTTCCGCCTTACATCGTATTCGGCGATGCCTCACTCCGTGACATGGCTCGGGAAAAGCCCCAGACACTAGCCGAGTTTCGTCGGATCAAGGGCGTGGGGGAAAAGAAGCTGGCTGATTTTGGTGATGCCTTTATTGCGTGTATTCAGCACTACGTGCGCTCATCACGTTGAGTGGTGTCTACTCGCAAACTCAGTCGTCTTGATTCTTGTTTCGTCTCGACGAGTCCACGGTTAGGCAGAAGGGGAATCGTGGCGTGATTTCCGCACGAACCAACTCGCGCCGGCGGGGGCTGACCGTTTCCCAATAGAGCGCGATGCTCTCAAACACCGGCTGGAACGCCTCTTTCGCCAGCGGAAGCGAGTCGCCCGTCAGGTGCTGTTCGAGTTCGTCGAGCTCGGCCAGGATCGCGTCGGCGTCATACGTCGCGGGCTTGGTTTCCTCAGCGTTGTCGAGTTCCGCCTGTAGCTCGTCGCGCTGCGTTCGCCACTGGGCCAAGCCAGCTGTTTGATCTGGCTACGCGGGTGATACTAGCAGGCACTTCCGCAACCGTTGCCGGCGGCCGGGTCGAACGGATCGGCGACCTGGTCGGCAACGTTTGGAGCAACCCGCCCGCGACATGGCACAAGCGAAATCTTGAAGCTGCCAACGACCTTGCCAACACGTTTAATGCGGGTTTCAACGCGAAGCTGTTGGACTTGGAAACCAAGCTGACCGAGTTCCTCAACCACTTCGACAACCATGGGCTGGCGATCAAGTTCCCGCCCGTGTCTCTTGCCTGGGACAAGACGACCCGAGCGCTTGTCGGCGCTGAACTAAAGCCGGAAATCACATTTCGCGGTAAGGTTGTCAGCGATCACCACCAGTTTCTGAACGAAGCCCGGCTATCGGCACTGGCGATCTGCCTATTTCTGGCCGGCGTCGCCTTGGCCGATAACGACACGACGAATCCAGACCATCCTCGTTTTTTGGTTCTTGACGATGCGTTGATCGGGCTGGATCTTCAACACCGCTTGCCGATTCTCAAGATTCTAAAAAGCGATACCTTCAAGAACCATCAAGTCTTCCTGTTTACTCACGACCGCGTGTGGTTCGACTTGGCACGGGCGCATCTTCCCGAAGGGAGCGGCTGGTATCATCGCGAATTGCAGGCAGACGAGAGCACCGGCAGCCTGGTCCCAAAATTGAAGGCTTCCAGGTCTGATCTCGACATGGCAAGGCTCCATCTCGCGAGTGGCGATCTGAAAGCCTCGGCGGTTTATGCGCGATCGGCATTTGAATGGAAGATCCGCAAGGCGTGCGACGACTGTAACATCAAGATCGCCTACAATGTCGATGCCTCGAAAGTCGATGCAAACACCTTATGGACAGGGATCAAGGAGCGGCAAACGGCCGCGGAAACGAGGCGTCTAACAGATCCAACTGTTCTCGATTTCATTCCGCGAACACTGATAAACGATGTGGATGTGATCCGGTCCAATGTGCTTAACAAACTTAGCCATTCCGGATCGTCCAGCCTGGTTGCGGCCGAAGTTCAAACAGCAATTGACACTCTGGAATTATTGATCGCACATAGTTTCGTTCCGTGAGATTCCCGAGCCGCCGGGTTGCCAGCCCGGCGGCTCACCTACGGTTCAACCAAATTGTCAAAGAGCGATTCGCGAACGCACAGACTCGTCCGGTCGGCCGGCGCGGGTGCCGTCGCGTCCGCATGGCCGAATGACGGTTGCGGCGGGAACTAGGACTGCCGCATGCGCTGTTCGATCTGCTCACGGCGCTTGGCCAGGTCGGCTTGCTGCTTCTCGACCTTCTTCGCCTCGCGGCGGATCGCTTCCGCTTCCTTCTCGTAGGTCGCGGCCTGCTCGCGGCGACGGGTCGCTTCGGAATTGATCAGTTCATGCCCCGCCGCCTCGCGTTCGTAGCAGACCTTGTAGTCGAGCCGACCGGCGCGGACGTTAAGGTCGCGGAGCGATTCTTCCACCCGCCGCACCTCGACATCGAGCTCGTCCATCTCGCGCCGCAGCTCGGCGTCGTCACACGAATACACCAACTCCATGCGGGCGGTCGTCCCTTCCGAGATCGCCTGATCCACCTCGCGACGACGGAAGTAAAGCGGCCGGGTGGTTTCGTCGTGCTGGTTCTCGGCCGCTTCGAGCAGCTTGTCGGCTGCCGCAATCTGCTCGTCGAGGGTGCGGCGCTCGGCCTCCAGGGCGGGAAGTGCTGCGGCGGACGCCTTGAGTTCCATCCGATGCTGGAGGCGTTCGACATCGCGGCGCAGGTCGTCAATCGACTTGTTCGCGCTGCCCAGCAGGCGTTCGACATCGGCGGGATTGGGCTCCTCGCCCGTGGCGATCCCCGCGACGAGGTCGCGGTAGCTGGCGACGGACGCCTTGGCCCGTTCTTCCTGCAGGCCCAGGAACTTCTCAAAGAATGACGTAACGGTCATGGGGCACTTCCTTTCTGAAGGGGAAATCGTTGGTGGTAAGCAATGAAGTCGTCGCACCACAGCGACGAGAACGCCGGCGGAGGCTTGGTCTTTGCGATGTCACGAAAGAGCATGCCGGCGCAGCGAGCCGGTTCGTCGCCCAGGGCCTCCAGGTAGAGGCTGGCGTGCGACAAGCCGTAGCGATAACCGGCGCAGAGCGCGGCGTGATAGGCGTCGAAGCCGGCCTGCTGGGCGCGATAGCAGAGGTGCAGGGCGATGCGAATGAAGCCGACTTCATGCCCGTGGTAGAGCGGAATGTCCTCGCGCGGCGGGCGCTTGGTGCAATCGGCAACGACCAGGGCTTCGAACAACAACTTGTCGGGATCGACGCCGGTGCGGTCTTCGAAGAGCGCTGGCCGATCCAAGATGTGGCCCAGTTCGTGCAACGCGAACTGCTGCGTCAAATACTCGTGGTCCTCGGGTTCGTACAATTCCGCCAACGCCAGGTCGTTCATGACCATGCATGGCCCGCGGCCGCGATAGTTCGGGATGTAGTCGCGGAGGTAGATGTCCAAACTTTCCAACGTGAACGCGAGGTGGTGGTCGCCGGCGTAGTAACCGGGAGGCAGCGTTGACTGAGCCACGATGTAAAGCGGCGTCTCGCCCAGGTCGCGGCCGGCGACGGCGCGGCAGAGCGCTTCGGCCTTGGCCAGCGGGTTGGCCCCGTGGTCGCCAGGGTGGCCCGCTGTGGCGTTCTGTTGCGTAACTTGGCTCATCACTTGGCTTTCAGAAAATTCGGACAACCGAAAGAAACTGTCCCGCTACTGGCGACTGTTCCCGCACGCGTCACCTGCCGTCACCCGCCGGGAAGGAACCATGCCGCCGGCGTCGGTGACGGGATGACGGCAAGTGACGGCTGCTGGGGCATAACGGCGCATAGTGACCTTCTCGCGTGTGAGCATGAGCGCGTTATGCGTATTGATTTTCATGTTTGGGCCTTGAAGCGATTAACCCCGTGGTGCCGTCACTACCCGTCACTCCGTCACCCGACGAACCTCCAACCATCAGCCGTGACGCATGTGACGGCAAAATGCCGCTTCGATTCGTGCGCACGGTGACGGCAGGTGACGGGTCAAAAGTTCGTTCCGTCACCGTCTTGGTCCTGTTTGCCGACTCCTTGCGTCGCCGCCTCGAACGCCAGACCAAGCCCATGCCACTGCTTGCCGCGCTTAGTGTGCTGTTTGCGAAAGCCCGACTGCGAGCCGCGATGCTCCATCCATTGCGAGAATCGCTTCTGCGGCAGCACGCGTTCGCCGGCGTCCGTCGCCCACCGCCGGTACTCGGCATAGACCTCTTGGCTCGACACCTTCGCCTCGGGATGCACGACGCAGCACTCGGCGAGGAAGTCGCCTAGCACATCCATGTCGTCGCGGTATTCGGTCGTCGCGATCCGCACTTCCGGCGGCTCGCCCATGCCGTAGCGCTGCCAGTCGAGGCAACCGCGCACGGCCCAGTTGCACATACCGGCGAGTTCCGATTCGAACTCGGCCAGCATGGTTTCCATCGGCCGGCGTTCTTCCTCGGGAATGCGGATCAGAAACGGCACGAGCCGCAGGCGATCCCAAATGGCGTCGTCGGTGCCCGAAATGCGGGGCCGGTAATTGGTGCTGAGGTAAATCTTGAAGTGCGGCGTGAACTCGAACCATTCGCCCCGCATGAAGCGGGCGACGATCCGGTCGCCGCCGGACAGATCCTTGACCAGCGCTTCGTCGAGGCGATTGCCGTCGCCGGTTTCGCTCGCGGTCACCAAACGGACGCCCCGCAGGCGGGCCACATCGTTCGGAATGGTGTCGCCGCGCTTGGCCAGCAGCGTTTGCGTCGGCGTCCGAGCGGTGTAACCGTCGCCCAGCAACAGGCGCAGCCCCTCGAGGAACACGGTCTTTCCGTTCTTGCCCCCGCCATGAAGGATGAACATGCAGCGTTCAGCCGTTGAGCCGGTCGCGGTATAGCCGACGGCCCGCTGAATGAAGCCCAGCAGATCGGCATTGCCGTCCATAATGCGGTGCAGGAATGCTTCCCACCGCGGGCATTCGGCCTCGGCGTCGAATCCGAAGTTGAGGCAGCGCGTGATCAGGTCGGCTTGCCGGTGCGGGCGCAGGTCGCCGGTGGTCAGATCGACGGTGCCGTTGGTGCAGTTCAGCAACCAGGCGTCGCGATCCAGGTCGTCGGGGCGAATGGCGATGCCCGGTTCACTGCGGGCCAGCGACAGCATGGCCGCGATGCGCGAGGCCTGTTCCGACAGCACCGCATGCTTATGAAGGAACTCGCGGTCCTTCGCGTCGGCCAGTTGGCTGACCTCCGAGTAGATGCTGAGCACGGTGTCTTTCGCATGGCGTTCCGCGACGGCCTGGTCGAACGACCAATGCGTTCCGGTCCAGGCGAGCCACTGGTTGAATTCATAGCAGTACCGCAGGTTCTGTCCGTGGCGACGCACGAGCCGTTGGGCGTTGCCGAAGTCGGTGCAGCCGAGGCCCCGCAGCAGATCGGGCGCGGCAGTGCGATCCTCGGTGACCTTGGGTTGTCGCAAGCGGACTTCCTCGCTGCCCGAGTGGTAACCGCTGGTGAAGGTCGTTCGGGTCTGGTCGGGCTCCTCGGCC
Source organism: Pirellulaceae bacterium (assembly GCA_044235425.1). GTDB lineage: Bacteria > Planctomycetota > Planctomycetia > Pirellulales > Pirellulaceae > JBJSXJ01. The sequence continues at coordinate 98,022 of JBIIHW010000006.1, read as the reverse complement.
AGCAGGCCGCAGAGTTCCGCGCCGCGAAGGCAGAGTGTGCGGGCCTCCGTCTCGCCGATGCGGTTCTTGGCGCAGAAGTAGGCGGCCTTATTGAGCGCGTCGTTGCGATAGCCAGGGGCGACGAAGCCCCGCAGGAAGTCGAGCGTCGCCTTGTTGAGGCGTCGCGCCGGCGCGGCCGGCAGCGTGGCGATCACGCATGAATCGAAGTCGCCACCGCGATAGGCGTCGCCACCGTTCTCGTTCGGCTCGTTCGGCAGCCACATCTGCGAGCGCTTCGGCGTCTTGGGAAAGCACTCGATGTCGCCGCGTTTGTTGAAGCCCCAGGCCTTGGCCCATTCAACGAACGCCTCGACCGGCATTGGCTCGGCCAGGGCGTAGTGGCAATGCAGTCCCTTCCCGCCTTTACTGGTGAACTTGATCGACTCCGCGCCGAGAAAGCGGTCGATGGCTTGAGCCAGATGCACGTTCCCACCGTCGCCTTCGTGGTCGTCGAAATCGAGGCAGAAGCGGGCGACCAACCGATCGCGGTGCGGCACGAGGCCCAAGCGGTTGCCGCCGGTGATGGCGTATTGCTTGCCGTCCTGAGTGATCGACGAGAACTGCTCGGCGCTCAGCGCGCCGGCCCGATACGCAGCGACGGCCCGAGCCACATCCGCTTCGCCGTTTACCCAACCCGGCCCGTCGGCCTTTCCTTTCGGATACATGACGCTCGCGGTGCCCGGCTCGCAGTGCGGCAGCAACCAATCCAGCAGAGCCAAGCGATCAAGCGGCATAACGACATCTCCGTGAAAAACGAATCAGCGACGCAGATCAAGCCGAAGCCGGCGATCAGGTTTGCAGCGGAATCCATCCGCGACAGTCGATGTTGCGAACCATCTCGCACTGCTCGGCTCGGCGCAGCACCGGCACGATGGCTCCCTCGACTAGCCCGAACGACAACGCCAGCGCTCGCGCCGTGACGGGTGTCTGCCCGTCGTACATCACGCGAAGCTGGGCGGTGACTTGGTGAATGTCCGGCACCGGGAAATTGGTGTCGGCTTCGCAGGTCAGGTGCTTGGGCATGCGGGTTCTCCTTCTTCTTGAGGAACATCCTCTTGCGCCGGCTGGCTGCGGCGCTTTTCATGGATCGCGATCAGCAGGCGGGCGGTCGCCGTCGCCGCTTCCTGGGCGTCGGCGTGATCGGGATCGGTCAATTCAAGCTCGTCGTCCATGACGCCCTCCCAAGAAAGAAGAAAGGCCCGCGCCAGCCATCCCTGACTAGCGCGGGCCTGGCATCCGTCGCAACGATCAGGCGGACATCCATCCCCGTCTGGACTTCGAGCGCACAAGCTTCATTAGCTCGGCGATCTTCAGCCAGCGTGCGACGGTCCCTTCCGGCACATCGAGGTGCCGGGCAACAGCGCTGGCAGAGACCAGCGTGCGCGTTGCAGTAAGTTTTTCGACGGCGTCCGCAACTCGTTGTGCGTTCCGTTCGGCAATGGATTCGGTCACCGCAACCTTCGCCGGAACCCATCCGCGAATGACCCCGCCGGGACCAGACCACACTGGCGTCGCCCGTCCGTCGTCCTTCGCGCGGTGCAGGTACTTGAGCACCTGGGCGTGCTCCATCTTGCAGGCGTTGCCGATCGCCACGGACCCGATTGGCTTGCCGACGTACAAGCGTTCGAGCGTCCCGACGATGCGATCCGTCTGGTTCTGCTTGCTGGTCTTGAAATCCACCACGAGTGTTTCCCGTTTGGTTTGACCGCGAGCTTGTATCGCCGGTGCGTGAACGATCAGTCGAATTGAAAGTGATCGAAAGTGATCTACCGCCGTTCGCTTAGCGGCCTAAATCGTTAAACACCACGATCGATGGATTCCCCACCGCTACGTACTGACCAGTGAACTTCAGTAAGCCCGTGTCGCGCTGCACCGCAAAGACGGTCACGTTGTCGGCCCGCTGGTTACAGCAGTACAAGAACCTGCCGGTGGGATCAAAGCTGAAGCTACGGGGATAGTTGCCGCGCGTCGGCTCATTGCCGATTTGCTTCAGCTCGCCTGTCTCATTGATCGCAAAGATTCCAATGCTGTCGTGTAACCGGTTGCCGGCATACACGAAGCGCCCATCGTGAGAGACCAGGATTTCCGAACAAAAATTACTACCGGCGTAATGATCGGGCAGAGTAGAGATCGTTTGTCGTGACGTGAGTTTACCGGTCACGGAGTCGTAGTTGAAAAGAACGAGTGTCGAGCCTTCTTCTTGAATCGAATAGAACCATTTGCCGTTGGGATGGAAATGAAAGTGCCGTGGACCATCGCCCGGCGGTAGATTCACCCACGGTTCGGCGGCGGGACTTAGCTTGCCGGTCTGCAGGTCAAATTTCCAGACATAGATGCGATCGAGTCCCAGATCAACGTGCAACACAAACTTGCCCGCAGGATCCGCTTGAATCATATGAGCATGCGTGCGGTCGTGACCACTAAACGCGAAACTTCCAGGCGGCGCATGCTGCGCGCGAGTTGGTCCGATCGGCCCCTCGTCGTTCTTGACGTCGGTTGCCTCGCCGAGTTGACCATCTGCCAAGACCGGTAAGACGGCGATCGAACCACCAAAGTAATTTGCGACCAAGAGATACTTTTCCGACGGATGCAGGCTTACGTAAGTGGGACCGGCACCGCCCGCGGCAACCGTATTGAGAAGTTTGAGTTCGCCGTTTTCACGATTTACCGCGAAGGCACTCACCGTGCCTTCCTGACGTGGTCCCACACGATCCGTTTCGTTGGCGGAGTAAATGTGGGTGCCCGCCGTGTTTACCGCGAGGCAACTGGGACTGGTACCCAGTTCATATAGACCGGCTGGTTTCATGGCACCCGTCTGGCGGTCGACGTGAAAAATATGGATCCCGCGACCGTTCCCCGGTGGCAAGTCGACCTGAGTGGGCAAAACGTTTTTCAAGGGCGAGCTAAACGTGCCGACGTAGGCCACCAGGGGCTTGGAAGCATCCGCCGCTCGAGCAGTTCGCGGCTGGCGTTCAAGTTGTGAAAGCAGCAGCTGGCTCGAGACGACTGCACCACTGACTTGTAAAAACTTACGCCGCGATGACCAGCTGAGTTGCATGCTGAATGTCCTCCAGTTTACGAATCATCCCGTGGCCAGCCGATTCGCGCCGTGCCTGATGAACAAGATCAGACGGCGGAACCACCGGTCACATGCTCCCGATTACCACGGACGAGCTGACTGAGAATAAGCGCTGGCGGGCCCCGAGCCAAGAATGGGTTACCCTCGGCTTGCAACGACGAAGGACTCCCAGAGGTAGACGCTCCAGTCCCGGTTCGTGGCAGGCGTCGAATCGTGAGACGATCAAGCGGGCGGAGTGTCCAGCGGCGGAGTTGCCGCGATGAGCGGCTGAACGGCAGTCGTTGCCCAAGCGGAAGCAGCTAGCGGAACTCGACCGCCTCCTGCGGAATCGCCGCGCCCCCGGGGCTCGAAAACGTTTCTGCGGGCATCTCGTTGCAGGCTTAGACTGCGGATTCGTTTTTCGTGCAGCAACAGCGGAGTACGGACTATCGGCGAGGGCAGCATCGAACGTCTGAGATGCGTAGGTAAGGCGACTATTTCACAGGGTTATCGGCTCACAGGGTTATCGGCTCTCAGGGTTATCGGCTCTCAGGGTTATCGGCTCTCAGGGTTATCGGCGCCACGAAAACCTCGGCGCGCGAGCCACGGAACGGTGCCACTCGCTCGTGATTCTCACCGAGTCTTAACACAATCTTCACAAAGCGACTCGATAATCCGTCCCGCAATCAAAAACAGAAGTAGCGTGAAGTGAGTTTTCATCGGGAGGGATGGCGATGAGGCGGAATCAGATGTGGGTGGGGAATGGAGTGCCGACCGTAGGCAAATGGGCGGGGCTTTTGCTGGCATTGATCGTGGCAGTGGGGACAACACCCGCCGTCGCTCAGACGAAAGTCGACTCTAAGCTGGCGACTTACAAGGCGACGACCGGAGTTTCTGGGACGCTCAAAAGTGTCGGCTCCGACACGATGAACAATCTGATGACCCTCTGGGCTGAGGGGTTCAACAAGTTTTATCCCAACGTGAAGGTGGAAGTCGAAGGGAAGGGTTCTTCGACGGCTCCGTCGGCTCTGATTGGCGGCACGGCAGCATTCGGTCCGATGAGCCGCCCGATGAAGGCGGACGAAATTGATCAGTTTGAGAAAAAATTCGGCTACAAACCCACGTTGTTGCCGACTGGGATCGACATGCTGGCGGTTTACGTTCACAAGGATAATCCGATCAAGAGCCTGTCGCTGGCCGACGTGGACGCGATTTTTTCCGTGTCGCGGAAACTGGGTGGCAAGTCGGAGATTACCAAGTGGGGCCAACTAGGCTTGACGGGTGACTGGGCGGACGCACCGATTGGACTGTATGGTCGCAATTCTGCCTCCGGGACCTACACCTATTTCAAAGAGCATGCACTGGGCAAAGGCGATTTCCGCGATACGGTGAAGGAGCAGCCAGGGAGCGCATCCGTGGTGACGGCGATTGCGGCGGATAAGTTCAGCATCGGTTACAGTGGGATTGGTTTTAAAACCGCGGATGTGAATGCGGTGTCCTTGTCGGCCAAGCCCAACGGAAAGCCCGTGGTAGCAGACTTGGAGAACGCTTATTCGGGGGATTACCCGTTAGCGCGGCAACTGCTGGTTTACATTAACTACAAGCCAGGTTCGAAACTCGACCCGCTCCGCCGCGAATTCATCAAGTACATCTTTAGTCGCGAGGGGCAGGAAGTTGTGATCAAGGATGGTTATTTCCCGATCCCAGCTCCAGTCGCTGCGAAGACGTTGACGTCGCTGGGAATCAAGTAGGCCCTCGAGAACTCCACGGATGTCGCAGCGGGAACGCTCGTTTACCGGTCGCAAACGTAGTTTGACGAATCGCCGCTGGGTGAGACTGGCGGATCGTGTCGCTCAGTGGTTCATCACGATCAGTGGTATTGGCACGATCGTGGCTGTGTTGCTGGTTTTCGTCTTTCTGCTCTCCGTCGTGCTGCCGCTCTTCTGGCCCGGCACACGGGTGCTCAATCCTCGCGATCTCGACTTTCCCGGTCTCACGGCCAAGAGCCTGACGGACATTAATGAGTACCGGCAACTGGGCTGGAGTTTATCGCCCCAGGGCAAACTTGTGGTCTTCCGCGCGGATCAGGGCGAAACGTTGCAAGCGGAGCAGCTGTGGGAGGACGGCGATTGCACGGCGCTCGTGGGAGATTCTGCCACGGGCGAATTTGCGGCTGGTTTCCGCGACGGCAGCGTGCGGCTGGGGCGAGTGAATTTCGTGACCTCTTTCCTGAGTCCTGATGAATTGCCGGAGGAGGTTCGAGCCTCCGCCCCGGCTGGTGATCCTTCCACTTGGCCACGCGCCGAACTGGTTCGCTCGCTCGAGGGCGGGGTTGTGGAATGGACAACATCGCGGCAATGGCGTCGTCAATCCGTCGAGGTGACGATTGGCAGTCCGCTGAAATTGCAGGACGAGGAAGTCGTTACGCTCGAAATTCTGGGGGCACGCGACAGCGACGGGATGGCGACTCGTGGCCCGACGTTCGCGGCCGCTACCAAAACCGGCCGTATTCATGTGGCGACGACTAAATCGAATCCCCTGACCGGTGAAATGCGGCTGGATGAATCTTGGGAGCTAAACGGCACTCCGCAGCCGACGGTTCCGCTGCGGCTCTTGATCAACGCTCGTGGTGGAGTTTTGTGGGCTGTTTATCACGACGGTTTACTGCAGCGGTGGAGTCTGAGCGCGGCGACCGAGCGTGATGTGATGGAGAGTGTGCGGGTTAACACTCGGTCGAATGTACCGCTCTCGGCAGCGGCTTGGGCGCTGGGGCGCGAAACCGTGGTGCTGGGAGACTCGCGCGGCGAGATGACCGCTTGGTGCCTGACCCGTAACCCGGCGATTGATCCGCAATCGACCGACGGCAGCGACGATGGTTTGCAGCTTCTACTGGCCCACCGTTTTCCGGGGAGCGGATTGCCGGGCGCGGAGGTGACGACGCTGACCAATTCACCCCGCAGTCGCCTGATGGTCGTTGGTGACGCAGCGGGCACCATGCGGTTGATTTATTTGACGACCGACAAGACGCTTGCCACCGTTGCCGCGCCCGCGGCTGTCATGGGCGCCAGCGCCCGGCCCAAAGCTCAGCCACTCGATCAAATCATCGTGACGCCGAAGCAGGATGCCATCCTAGCGATCTCCGGATCGAATGTGCGGACCTACGACCTGCTCATTGGACACCCCGAAGTTTCGTTGCGGTCGCTCTTTCGTCCGGTGTTTTACGAGGGTGAGGGATTTACGCAGCCGGAGCATGTTTATCAGTCGTCGTCGTCGGGGGTGGAATCCGAAATGAAACTCGGTCTATGGCCGCTTGTTTTCGGTACGCTCAAGGCCACCTTTTACTCACTGCTGTTTGGCGCTCCGATCGCCTTCCTGGCAGCGATTCATACGAGCGAGTTCTTGAGCACCACTGCTCGGGCTCGAGTGAAACCGGTGATTGAGATGATGGCGGGTCTCCCCAGTGTGGTGCTCGGCTTCATGGCAGCCCTTGTTCTGGCTCCGCTGGTCGAGCAATCCATTGCCACCTTAATTACGTGCTTGTTCACGGTTCCGCTGTGTATCAGCTTGGGAGCAACGCTCTGGACACTCAAGCCGAACGGCAATACACCGCGACGCGCGCGCTGGCGCCTACCGCTGATCATCGCCTCGATGGTGCTGGGGGTGGTGATGGGGTCGCGGCTATCCGGTTGGCTTGAGCAGTGGCTCTTTCAGCAAACCCTGATTCAGTGGCTGGACAATCGAGCGCTTTCGGGGCTGCCGGGCTGGTTCCTGTTGCTGTTGCCACTGGCGCTGGTGACGGTCGTTTTTGTGGTGCAAACGAACGTCAATCCGTGGCTGATGCGACGGTTTGGCGATCGGTCCCATGTGACTTTTGCCTTACTGAATCAAGGGAAAATGCTCCTGGGACTGCTGGCGGTGCTTCTCTTGGCAGGCGGCGTAGCGTGGTTACTGACGATGGTCGGTAGCGATCCCCGCGGAACGATCTTGGGTTCCTACGTGCAGCGGAATGCGATGGTCGTCGGCTTCGTGATGGGATTCGCCATCATTCCGCTGATCTACACCTTGGCGGATGATGCCTTGACGGCGGTTCCGCAGCATCTTCGAGCGGCCTCGCTGGGAGCGGGGGCCACGCCCTGGCAAACAGCGGTCCGAATTGTTGTTCCGACGGCCATGAGCGGGCTATTTTCGGCGCTCATGATCGGATTAGGGCGAGCGGTGGGGGAGACGATGATCGTGTTGATGGCGGGTGGTAATACCGCCATGATCGACTGGAATCCATTCAACGGTTTCCGCACCTTGTCGGCGAATATCGCCGTGGAATTACCGGAGGCCCCCGCTGGTCAGACGCACTTCCGAACGTTGTATCTCGCAGCCTTGACGTTGCTCTTGTTGACCTTCGTCGTGAACACCGCAGCCGAACTCGTGCGCACTCGCTATCGCAAGCGTGCGTCCTCGTTGTGATCCACTTAGAATCCCTATGACAAGCAGTAGCCCATCCGAGACAACTCACCAGCCACTTCAGCGGGGGCGACGCAATCGCGCCCGGCCCGGAGTTTCATTGATGGCTCAGGGGGAGGTTTGGGTCTGGCTCACCGGTGGAGCGTTATTGTTAGCGCTGCTCATGATCGCGGGCTTGATCGGCTACGTTTTTTGGGAGGGTAGCCGAACCTTTTGGCCCGCTCCAATCGCGCAAGTGAAACTGCGTGACGGTCAAGTACTGCTCGGCGAACTCCTGCGGCGCGAGGATTTTGATTTTGACGAATCGATGATCGAGCGACTGGAGAGCGGTGAGCAAGAACTCGCGCGCCAATCGCTCGCAGGTCGTTCGCGGAGGACGGCTAGCCGCTTACTACTCCACGTTGGCAACTTTGAATTCACTCATCAGCATCATCGTTGGATCTCCGACTACGCGCTCGCTGAAGAATCTCCGCTCTCGTATCCAGCCGACGCCGTGTTAGTGGAGCGGCTGGAGTGGGGCCGGTTTTTTGGCGAGGTCGAGGCCCTGGTGGAACGTTTTCCCAGGCCGGCCGTGGCCGGTTTGACGGGCAACCTGGAAGTCACGCGACTCATCGAGGAACAGCTCAGTGAGCTCTCCACCGAGGAGCAGTCGCTGGCACAAGAAGCGCTGCAGCTCTTACAGGGTGAAGCAAATGCCTTTAAGGATGTCAGCCTGACTCGATTGCGAGATTATTCTCGCGCGGCAGGTTCGCACACCGGTGTGAACGCGGAACGCTTTCCCAGCTTTGCCTCCGCCACTTGGCTGGCCCTATTGGCCGACGGTACTACCAAGCCACTCGCTGAGGTAACCTCCGGGGAGGATGTGGTTGAGGCGCAGGCCTGGTGGCGTGATGCGGATAAAATCTGGAGCACCTATGAAGCCGCCCATCCCGATGCTCGCAGCGCATGGCGCGAGCGGCGAGTCTTGGAACGGCACGAATTGGGACGAATTAACCAGCAGCTTGAAGAGGCTCGCCTCGTGGTGCGTGAAGCGGAGTTGCGCGGCGGACTGGAAATCATCAGCTCCCTCGAGCAAACGATGACGCTCGAACGAGAGCTCGAGGAACTAAGTCGCAGCCGTACGGAGATGCTCAGTTTTGTCGAAAAAGTGCGCGGTCGAATGAGTGAACGCGACGTGATTCGTAAAGTCACCGACAAAGCATTAGCACTGTGGAAAAGTAAGATCTCGAGTCGCGAGGAGGCGATTAAGCAGGAGCTAGAGCCGATCAGGGAGCAGCTAGCACGTCTGCCCGCAACGGCACAAGAAGCGATCGACAACTACCGGCAGGTGGGACAGGAAGCTGAGCTGAATGCGAATCGCATTCGCAAGGCGATTGCCGAACTCAGTAATCGCGAAAAACAGTTTGAAATTCAGTTTCGCGCCGCGGACTCTCAGATCGCGACTTTACCACTTGCCCAGATCGTCCGCGCGTTTCGCCCGAATCAGTTTTCGACGAGTGATCGCTGGTGGCTGTACGGAGCCCGGTGGTGGGAATTCCTGTCGGACGAACCGCGAGAAGCGAATAGCGAAGGGGGGATCTGGCCAGCGATTGTAGGCACGATCTGTATGACGCTTTTGATGTCGCTGGCCGTGGTTCCATTCGGAGTGCTGGCGGCACTTTATCTACGCGAATATGCCCGCAGCGGCTGGACGGTGGCAGCGATTCGCATCGCGATTAACAATTTGGCTGGTGTTCCCAGCATTGTATTCGGAGCATTTGGATTTGGTTTTTTCTGCTATAGCGTCGGTGGTTTCCTGGATGGCGGCCCGGAGAATCCCTGGCCTCCGTATCGGTGGTACATTGGCTTGGGGGTGGTGGTCTTAGTCGCCCTGACTGCCTTTATTTTGGGGATGCTGACGATCGCGTACGGGCAGGGACATCCGCGGGCGGTGTGGACGTCGCGCTTATCGCTCGCCACCTGGCTGCTGGCGACACTGTTGTTTTTTGGCATCATCAGCGTCACGCCATTTTTTCATGGCTTTTATGCCGCGTCCCTACCTAATCCCACGCTCGGTAAGGGTGGTTTGGCTTGGGCCTCGTTGACGCTCGCCCTGCTAACTGTACCGGTCGTAATTGTGGCGACGGAGGAGGCGTTATCAGCTGTTCCCAATTCTTTGCGAGAAGGTTCCTACGCCTGTGGCGCGGGCAAGTATCAGACGATTCGCCGTATCATCTTGCCGCAGGCGATGCCCGGTATTCTCACAGGTATGATTCTGGCGATGGCCCGCGGTGCCGGTGAAGTCGCTCCGTTGATGCTGGTCGGAGCCGTGAAACTGGCGCCGGAATTACCCGTTGATTTTCAGTTTCCTTTCGTGCACGGCTCCCGCAGTTTCATGCACCTCGGGTTTCATATTTTTGACCTCGGCTTTCAAAGTCAGAACAGTGAAGCTGCGAAACCGATGGTTTTCACGACCACCATGCTGTTAATCGGCATGATCGTATTGTTAAATGTCGCAGCGATCGCCTTGCGAAGCCGGCTGCGACGCCGTTACCGTACCAGTCAGTTCTGAGCCGTTTCCAGCCTTGTTTAAAACGTGTTTGCACCGATCACTACGTAACCAGCGACTGCCGGCCCAAGACGCTGAAACCATGAGCTTCCCATGAGTACCACGACCATGCTCGACTCGACAAAAAAAACGGGCGAAAAGTTGCCTGTTGAAGCTTTGGCTACCGAAATCCCACGGCCCACTCTCGGCGGGCTGGGACGTTCGGGGGACAGCGGACTGGCTCGGATCGCCCGCGGCGAGAAAGTTCCTGCCGCCATCCATCCCAGTGTGGCCAAACTGCAGGCGGCCGTCGAAATCGAAAACTTCTCGCTCTGGTATGGCGAAAAGCAGGCTCTGTTTGACATCACATTACCGATTCCTGCCGGCCAGGTAACGTCCATGATCGGACCGTCCGGTTGCGGCAAGTCAACGCTCTTACGCTGTGTCAATCGCATGAACGACCTCATCGGCACCGTCCGCATCGACGGCGTCATGAAGCTCAACGGTGACTCGATCTACGACCGCTCCGTCGATGTCATCGAACTGCGCAAACGTATCGGGATGGTGTTTCAAAAGCCCAATCCGTTCCCGATGAGTATCTTTGAGAATGTGGTTTATTCGTTACGCATCGATGGCGAACGCAATCGAGCGGTGCTGAATGAAGTTTGCGAGCGTAGTTTGCGCGGCGCCGCCTTGTGGGATGAAGTCAAAGATCGACTCAACACCAGCGCCCTGGAACTCTCGGGAGGACAGCAGCAGCGACTCTGCATCGCTCGCGCCATCGCCAGTGAACCGGAAATTCTACTACTCGATGAGCCTTGCTCGGCACTCGATCCAATCGCCACGGGCAAGATCGAAGATCTCATCAGCGATCTGCGCGGGGATTATTCAATTCTGATCGTCACGCATAACATGCAGCAGGCGTCACGCGTGAGTGACTACACGGCGTTCATGTATCTCGGGCGGTTGGTGGAATATGGTCCCACCGCTGACCTGTTCACTCGTCCGCAATTGCCGGAAACGAACGATTACGTCACCGGTCGCTTCGGCTAATCGCTCGCCGCTGGAGCAGCTTCGCGAGTTCAGCTGCGTGTGTTCAGCTGCGTGTGTTCAGCTGAGAGGCTGGAAGTCACCACACGCGCGTCAGATCGACGGTTGCTTGGGAAGCGACTTTCATCGTGATCGATGTCGCTTCTAAAGACTCTGGGTACTGTCCGGTTTACCAAGCCAATTGCCAAACCTGATGCTCTTTCGGCATCACAATCCAGTCTTCGGAAATTGCTGCTTCTAGATAGAGTCGGCGTTTGGTGACCAGATCGTATTTAGGATTGGAAGGCGACAGGATCGCCACGATTAAATCGGGCACTCCCTTGATTTTCGTCGGCGTGATCATTTGACGTCTGGCGGTCGACCCACGGGAATCGCCGCATAGGCGTCATAATCCCAGCCTTGTTTCAGATTGCTTTCCGGGATTGACCTCGGGGAGAAACTCCGGGTAGGTGCAGGATAGCGCTGGCCGATCTTGACCCCGCCTGGATTCTGCGGAAATTGTTTTTGTGACCGTCGTTTCTCCGCCCGGCGCCAAGGGCACTTCTGGCTAGCTGGGCATCGATCGGCCTGCCGCGGGCCGTTATGATAAACTCTTTCCTCCGCACCCCAAGCCGGTCCCTCATGCCTCGACAACATTCAACTCGCTGGTCTGTTTTGGTTGCGCTGGTCTTTGCTGCTGTCGTTACTACCAGCCTTGCCACGGCACAAGAAAAGATGCCATCGTCATCGCCGGTGTCTCCGGAGCGGACACCGCGCCGCGCACCGGATGGCCCCGACGGTCCAGCTGCTGAAATGGCGGATGAACGTCAGCAGTTGCCTCAGCGATTGTCTGCGGTTCGAGCACGACTGCAGGCCAAGGACACGAGTGCCGCGACACAAGCCGATCAAAAGGCGATCGTCTCCCTGTTTGACCGGCTCATCCTAGCCAGTCAACGTGCTGAGCAAGGACAGGCTGGCGGTGGAGGCGGTAGCAACTCGACGCGTCCTTCGCCCGGCCGTAAGCAGTCTCCCGATGATCCTGACACCAAGCCTGCCGAGGATAATCGTGCCGAGGAAAAACCGGAGGAGAAGTCTGAAGAGAAGCCAGATCAGCCCGAGGAAGATAAACCCGCCGAAGCCATGGCAGACGACGAGTCAGCCGGAGCCGGTAGTACGGGAAGTCGCCTCGGTCGCGGAGCGGGAGATTGGGGTCGACTTCGCCCCGAAGAGCGTGAGCCGGTGCTCCGGGCCCTCCGAGACAAATTTCCACCTCGTTATCGCACCCTCGTCGATCAGTACTTTCAAAGTTTTCCCCATGCGAAACCCTGAGTCGAAACGAAGGAGAAGCCGGGAATTGGTATCGACGCCCCGAGCGAAACGAGTGGGTGGTGGGTGGCGGTTGCTGGCGTTAGCCTGGTTGCTATGCGTGCCACGCTTCGTTGTTGCCGATCCGCCGCCTGGCTATCAACTGCAGACGCTCGATGGCGCTTCCTATCTGGCCAAAGTCACCGCGTGGTCCCCACCAGACGGCCTGAAACTTCTCATTTCACCAGCCACGAGTAGGACGAGGAGTTCCAAACCCGCCACAACTTCCGCTCAGAAACCACGTGCGGACGAACGAGAGTTGGATGTGGATTGGTATCAGATTCGTTGGCTGGAGCGCGCAGATCTGCTGTCCACCGTGCCCAGTGTGGCCGCATCGACGAGAGCAGAGCCCACCCAGCCAGTAGCCACGCCCCCACAGTTTAACTGGCTGGTGGAGTTGCGCGCGGGTGGGAGACTCCAAGCTGCACGATTGCAACTGCGAGAGGAACGAGTGCAGGGTGTGCTCCTCGGCGGTGGTCGCTTTAATCTGCCTCTCGAGCAGGTAATTCGACTCGGGCCAGGGACCCGATCGAGCCAGCCACCTAATTGGCCTGAGGCGGCTGTGGACCAAGATCGCTTGCGCCTGCGAGTCGACGACCGAGAGCAAGTTGTCAATGGACTGGTCTCGGAACTGGTGGATGGACAGTTGACGTTTACCTTCGAGGGACGCGAAGCACGCATCCCTCAGGATCGAATCGTAGCTTTGGTGCTGGCTAGTGCAGCGGGAGTGGGTGATCCTATCGTTGCCCCGACGGTGGCTTCTCCCACTCAGCCTTCTAGCCAGAAAGGCAGCGAAAAAACGCCGTTACCGCCGACTATGCCGCTCACGTTTGCCCTGACGCTGGCTGGCGATCAGCGCTTCACGGCTCAGTCGTGGCAATGGAGCACGGCGGATCTGGAAGCGACGGAAGCTTCGCCGCCAAATCACCCCGCAAAATTGATTGATACCGGTAATCGGCAAGGTGACGCCTTGCCCCACCTCCATTTCAAACTCGTGGGAGGTGGTGAAGTCGATGTCGCCTGGCACGAAGTACTGCGTCTGGATGTATTGGGAGGCCGAGTCACCTATCTGAGCGATCTGAAGCCGCTGGCGTATGAGCATCGGCCGTTGATTTCGTCTAAAACGAACTGGCGTCCGGATGCCAGCGTGGAAGGGCGGCCTCAGCGGATCGCTGGCGTCTCTTTCACACGCGGTGTTGGTATGCCCGGCTCCGCTCGTTTGACCTTCGAACTTCAGGGACGATTTGAAACGTTCGTCGCCGAGATCGGGATCGATGATGAGACCGGGCGGCGGGGGGATGCTGTCTGGGTCGTCTGGCTCGATGATCGGGAGGCATATCGGCAGCGTTGTCGTGGAGGTGAAGCGGCAAGATCGCTCCGCTTGCCGCTCAACGGTGCCCAGCGGCTAACTCTGGCAATTGAGGCTGGCGAAAATCTGGATTTAGCCGACCATGCCAACTGGGCCGATGCACACTTAATCACACCTCGTCCTACCAAAAATCCTTAATACTAACATTCCCATGTTCCTAAGTTATGGCAATTACCAAGTTTTGATAGTTACCAAGTTCTTAAATCTAAATCTTTGACGGTCCGTAGAACGAACTTTTTTATCTCCAAAACACTAGCTCCTTACGTCCTTGAATAGCGAAGCGAATATGACAGCGGATTGGCGCACACTGTATCCTTTTGAATCTCATTTCGTTTCACAAGATGGACATCGTCAGCATTATCTCGACGAGGGGCACGGTGCGCCGCTGCTGATGGTTCATGGGAATCCAACATGGTCCTTCTATTGGCGAAATCTGATCGTCGGCTTGCGCGATGAATATCGCTGTGTAGTACCTGACCACATCGGGTGTGGGCTAAGTGATAAGCCTCAGTCCTATCCCTATACACTCGCCCAACACACTCAGAATCTCGTTCAATTGATCGACCAGCTCGATCTACGGGACATGACGTTGCTGGCCCATGACTGGGGTGGGGCGATTGGACTTGGTGCCGCCGTGGCACGTCCTGATCGCTTCGCTCGCATCATTTTGTTCAACACGGGAGCTTTTCCACCGCCCTATGTGCCCCATCGAATTCGAGCGTGTCGTTGGCCACTGCTCGGCCGCTGGGCCCTCCGTCAACTCAATCTGTTCGCGCGAGCGGCGCTGACAATGGCCGTGGAGAAGCCGGAGCGGATGACACCTGAGGTGCGAGCTGGATTATTGGCTCCCTATGACTCCTGGGAGAATCGTGTGGCAATTTGGCGTTTCGTGGCCGATATTCCGCTTTTCAAACGACATCCCACGTATCGAACCCTGGTCGAATTGGAGGCTCAATTGCCGACGCTGGCGAATCGGCCCGTGCAATTGATCTGGGGTATGCGAGACTGGTGCTTCACCGATGTCTGCTGTCAGCGATTGCAAGTCAGTTTTCCTCAAGCGACCGTGACACGACTACCCGACGCCGGGCATTATGTCATCGAAGACGCCCACGAACGAATCCTTCCACTGATAAAACAATTCTTGACTTCCTGATGCTATGGCTGACGCTTTACCCTCGCTCGGATCACGATACCAGCAACCCGACGATTCTTTCTCTCAGTTGATAACCGCCGGTGGTGATGAGCGACTGGATGTGCGCAGTCAGCTGCGCAACAAGTACTACATCAACTCACTCGATGGGCAGCGAGTATTTCATCGTGCGAGCTGTACTTGCTCACCTCTATCGCTGCGAGGTCGAGTGGCTGCTGAGCAGTTATATGGTCAGTTAAGCGATGGGGCCTTTGAGAGGCAGCGACGGACTCAGGTGCAACGCATCAAACAGCTGCTTAATATGCCCGGGTGTGATCGCTTCGATGTTTTCTTTGCTCCGTCTGGGAGCGATCTCTGTTACTACCCGCTGCTCTTCAGTCGTCTGATTTATCCCGACCGTCCTCTATTTAACGTCATTACCTGTCCAGAGGAATTGGGTTCTGGATCATTGTTGGCTTTTCAGGGGCGCTATTACTGCTCGCGAAATCAATTTGGAGAACCTGTTAACCAGCATGAAAGTCTTGATCCTCGTTTGGAAATCTCGACACTGACCTTTCCAACTCGCGATTCACAGGGTTTCATTTCGGATCATCGTCAGCAGATTGAAGATGCGATCCATGCCAAGTACGTCACCCATGCGGTGATTGCGAACATTGTCATCGGCAGTAAATCTGGTATCGAGAACAATACGAGCATGCTGGCAACGGCTCCAGAAGATGTTTTATGGACTGCCGATCTCTGTCAGTTTCGAGCCTCGCGCAGTCTCATTAATGGATTAATCGGCATGAATGCCTGCGTGATGCTGACGGGCTCAAAGTTTTATCATGCTCCGCCTTTTTGTGGCATCTTGCTCGTTCCCAAAACGCTGACGGCAAGATTTGGAAACCCGCGACAGGAATTGGTGGAGCCCTTTGGGAGCATCTTCGCAGCGACCGATATCCCGGATACGCTTCCCGACCTGCAAGCTTGTTTACCAGACTATCGCAATTACGGATTGCTCCTGCGTTGGGAAGCAGCACTAGCGGAAATGGATGCATTTGCCAGCCTGGATGATTATGCCGCTCGTGAGCAGATTCGACGATGGAATGCCCATGTGCTGCGCGCGATGGCCGCTAATCCAGCCTTTGAGCTGATGCCTGGGCAGGAAGAGACAAACAAAACCATTATTTCGTTTCGATTGAAGTCAGGAAGCGCCGCTATTGACTATGGGGCGCTGACGAACATTTATCATCGAGTCTGCACGCAGCCCCACAACGGACTACGAAATGCGGATCAGGTCTTGATCGGGCAGCCGGTGAATTATGGCGACCGCGCGTTTTCACGAGTGGCTTTAAGCTCTGTCGATGTCGTTGACTTTGTCCGCTCCGGTCCCGACTATCAGAACGACAATCGCCTCATCGAGATTCTGGCCGCTCATGCACGAGGTGAAACGTGAGAGTGATCACCACTGGACAAGTGCAACAGATCTTGGCTGCGGCTCAGGACCGGCGGTTAATTGAGGACCAGGACACTCTGGTCTTTGTTCTCAATTGGGCCGTGCTGACAGATCGAATTGCTCGTTTAAAAGCCGCATTTCCTGCCGAGACGCTGCATGCCATCGCCATTAAAACCAATCCTCTCGTGCCAGTTTTGCGGCATCTTAACCAACAGGGCGCCGGACTTGAAGCCGCCTCTTTGGGTGAATTGCATTTAGCGCGTGCCGCTGGCATCCCAGACAGCCGTATTGTTTTCGATTCACCGGCAAAAACGGCAAAGGAAATTGAATGGTTACACCAGCAAGCTTCCGGGATCCGTGTGAATGCCGATTCGTTGGCGGAACTCTATCGTCATCAGCCCTATCGCTCTTGCATTCGTTTGGGACTGCGCATCAACCCTCTAATTGAATCCGCCTCAACCGGACATCTGCAGGCTGCTGGAGCCCGTTCGAAATTTGGCGAACCAATTACGCGACGCGCCGAGATTCTATGCACGTGTGCCGCGATACCGCAGGTCGATTGTTTCCATGTGCATATTGGTAGCCAGTACGCGGACGCTCGGCCGACCGTCGCTGCCATTCGCACGGTTGTTGATCTGGCAACAGAATTGAATCATCAGCTGGGACGGCAACAGATCACCACGATCGATATCGGTGGTGGATTTCCAGTCAACTATCATCCCGGTCAGCCGTATAGGATCGAAGAGTTCGCAAAAACCTTATCACAGGTATGTCCCGAGCTGTTTAGCGGGCAATTTCGCCTGGTGACTGAATTTGGCCGCTACATTCACGCTCAGGCTGCCGTCGCAATTACGGACATCGAGTATGTGAAAGAGCATGTGGACGGCAGTGTCACGGCGATCACTCACGCGGGTGCGGACCTATTTGTGCGCGAATGTTATCAGCCCCAGATGTGTCATCATGAATTCACCGTTCTAAACGCCACCCCAGACTCACCCCTGCCGTTCCAGTCCCCTGAAAGCACTGACCACCTGCGCACAACCCACATTGCGGGTCCACTCTGCTTTGGCGGTGACATGTTGGTCCAAGGTATTCAGTTACCTCCCTTTGCACCCGGCGATAAACTACTCATCCACGATGTGGGAGCGAACACGTTTGCACTCTTCTCACGCCACTGCAGTCGTCCCTTTCCCCAGTTCCTCGCCTGGGACGATACGCTCGGGATTGATTCTCTCAGGCCGATCAAAGCCCGTGAAACCTACGACCAAGTGGTAGAATTTTGGCGCTGAGTGAACGCACCCATCATTGGCTAGGGATGGGCTGGTCTTTCTTATTGAGTTCGGTGGGACATGACTTTGGACTTCGGATACTCAGCAAGGCGAGGCGTAGCTTCGCAGCAAGGTACTGCGCGTGCGGCGGTTGCAGGAGAGTATCGTGATTGCCGGGAACTTCATACGCCTCGACGTCTGCGGCTCTGGAGCTCCAGCCGAGATCATTCGAGAAGCACTCGCCCAGCGGTCGGATGGCCGCTCGAAACAACGTGATCCTGCCGTCGTACGGGGCTGGGTCATGATTCCGCAGAGCCTCCAGGGCTGTTTGCATCAGGTCGACGTTTAAATGGGGAATCCGCTGCGCCTCCAGTACCGCCTCAAGTTCCTCCGCATCACGCCGGAAGACCAATTTCGCATGTAAACGATGCAGTGTTTTCCTGATCACGCTATTAAGCAGTTCCCACGTTGACAAACATCGGCGTTCCTCGCGGTACCACCGGGGTAATTGACGGACTGCCTGCCAGATCCGCCGAGTGACATGGACGAGGGTGGAAGCGCTGCGCGGTTCTTCAAAGCCCGTGTCAATCAACCCAAGAAAGTCAACGGTCGACCCAGCACGCTGTAACTCGCGTGCGACTTCCACCGCCAGCCACCCTCCATACGAATAGCCGAGCAGGTAATAGGGGCCCTCCGGCTGCTCGGCACGAATGACCTCTGCAAACCTTTTCGCCGTGGCATTGATGTCTCGCAAATGCTCCACCTGACCTAGCGATAGGTTGGGTTGCAAGCCAACCACCCGCATCTCGGTGCCAAGCAGCTCAATCAATTGTTTCGCAAATATCAGCTCCCCGGCCAACGATGGCATAAGAATCACGGGTGGGCTTGTCCCCAGCGGCTGTAAGTCAATCAATCTGCCAATCGACATCGACTCGATTGGCAAGTGTCTCGCCAGCTGTGCAATCGTGCTATGTTCAAATAGCAGGGCAATCGGCAGGCGTTTACCCAATCGCTGTTCAATCATGGCGAAGAGTCGAATAGCCAGCAGCGAGTGTCCTCCAAGATCAAAGAAATCATCCTGTATTCCCACTCGTTCCACGCCGAGTAATTCTTGCCAGATTTTTACCAGTTGCCGCTCATTCGAATTCCGTGGTTCAGTCGCCTTAGTGTTCCTCTCTGGCGCCATGCCAGCCGGTGCTGGCAGCGAGCGACGATCGAGTTTGCCACTGGTCAGCCGGGGCAGATCAGTCAGCGCAACGAGTGCCGCGGGAACCATATATGCTGGCAGTCGTTCCTGTAACCACTGTACCAGGGAGGGATGATCAACCGTTTGACCAGCCTGCGGCACGTAGTAGCCGACCAATCGCTTCTCGCCGGGACGATCTTCACGCAGCACGACCACCGCCAATCGGACTTGGGGGTGAGTGATCAAGGCAGCTTCAATTTCACCCAGCTCAATACGAAAACCACGTAACTTGACCTGTGAGTCCAGCCGATTCAGATACTCGAGCTGTCCATCATCTCGCCAACGCACGCGATCGCCCGTGCGATACAGACGAGCGGTGGGATGATGAGAAAACGGATCTGCTACAAAACGTGCTGCCGTCATTTCAGGCTGATTGATATAGCCAATGGCGAGTGCGTCTCCGCCCAGATAGAGCTCGCCCGCGACACCAATCGGCACCGGTTGCTGGTGCTCATCTAAAACATAGGCCCGAGTGCCACCGATGGGCTTACCAATCGGCACACTCGACCAATCTGGTGAAATGCTTCTGGGAATCTGATAGGTAACGGAAAAAACGGTGTTCTCCGTTGGGCCATAGCCGTTAATCAATTCCACATGGTTACCAAGAGCCTGATAGGCTCGCACGATGTGAGGCACGGACAAAGCTTCGCCACCCACCATCACTTGTCGAGCTTGCGCAAGCGCCATGGGGTGAAGATCGATGAGCTCATTGAAGAGCGTCGACGTTAGAAAGAGAGTGGTTACCTGATGTCGTTTGAGCAGGCGGTCCAGTTGCTGAAAATCAAACTGCTCATTCTGTGCAATCACTAGCTTGCTACCGTGCAGTAATGCTCCCCAGATTTCCCAGGTTGAGGCATCAAATGAAATAGTTGCCAGGTGAGCAAATACTCGATCATGGCCAAACGTCACGTAGTTATTACCAAAGACCAAGCGCGCAATTGATCGCTGAGGAATCACGACACCTTTGGGGCGCCCGGTTGATCCCGAGGTGAACATCACATAGGCCGGATCATCGGGAACTCCGATCTGATCTTGCTGGCCGAAGGCAGAGAAATCCCCCGTCGCAGATCCTACTGAATGCTCCGTCTTGGTGTGATGTTGGAGACAATCGCTCCAAGCGAGTAGGCGAATCTGATGGGATTGCAAGAGCGGCTGCATCTGCGTCAGCAACTCGGTCTTGCCCAGAACGAGTCGAGTGTTGGTGTCTTCCAGCATCGCTTGTAAGCGGGAGGCTGGCAGAGCTGGATCAAGCGGCATGTAGGCTGCGCCACTTTTCAGTACACCCAGAATCGCAAGAACCCAATCGGCGGACCGCTCGATTGCTACTCCGACGATGTTACCGCGCTGGACGCCTTGTTGCCGGAGAGCTTGAGCAACTTGATTGGCCTGCGAGTTCAACTCGAAGTAACTCCACTGTCGCTCGCCACAAACGATGGCAATCGAATCGGGATTTTTGGCTGCATGTTGCTCGACAAGCTGCGGCAAGGTCAGATCGTGAGGGTAGGGCTTCCCCGGCGGATTCCAGTCGACAAGAAGCTGAGTTTGCTCGGCGGGGGTGAGCAGCGGCAGGCTGTGGATTGGCAGATCGATTCGCTCAAGAATACTATCAACCAAAGTAAGGAAATGTCCCGCTAACCGCTGGATGCGCTGCGGTCGAAACAGTTCGGTTCGATAAATGATGGACCCATCGATCTGATCTCCCTGTTGCCAGAGTGTCATTTCCAGATCGAAGCGAGCTGGCAGTCGATCCGCAGGCACCTCTTGCACGATCAAATCGTCTAGTTGCAACGATGATTGCTCGTAGCCGATGAATTGAAAAGAAATATCGGTTAATGGATTGCGATGACGTATTCGTTCAGGACGTAGCTCCTCCACGAGTTTTTCGAACGGTAACAGCTGGTGGTCGAGTGCATCGAGTACGGTTTTGCGCGTCCGTTGCAGCAGCTCGGGCATCGTC
Source organism: Pirellulaceae bacterium (assembly GCA_044235425.1). Lineage (GTDB taxonomy): Bacteria > Planctomycetota > Planctomycetia > Pirellulales > Pirellulaceae > JBJSXJ01. Next base: position 77,121 of record JBIIHW010000006.1, on the reverse strand, counting down.
GGCTGTCCGGATAGATCGCTGCGAATCACCAGAGTATTGACGAAGAAACCGACAAGCTGGTCGAGCTGTTCCTGTTCTCGACCGGCCACGGGCATGGCAATCGCGACGTCCGTTTGCCCCGTGTAGCGATAGAGTAAGGTTTGAAAGATGGACAGGAGCAGCATGTTCATCGTGACTTGCTGCTGCTGGGCGAGCTGGTTAAGGCGGTTTACTCGAGTGCTATCGAGACTGAAGCGGAAGCAGCGCCCTGCATGGGATGGCCGCTCAGGCCGCACGAAATCCGCAGGCAATTCGAGTGGGGTCAGCCCCGCCAACTGCTGACGCCAGTAAGCGATCAGCGGCTGCAGACGCTCGTCGGTTAGCTGCTTGGACTGCCAGATCGCGTAATCTACGTAATCGACGGACAGGGAATCCCAAGCTGGCCTCTCACCTCGCCGACAGGCACCATAGGCTCGCTGCAGATCGCGCCAAAGAATTGGAAAAGACCAGCCGTCGGTGGCGACGTGATGCCAAGCCATGATGAGTAAATGGTCTTGGTCGCCGATGTTTACCAGTCGAAGTCGCATGAGCGAGTCATGGCCAAGATCAAATGGCCGCTCAAACTCAGTCGCCAGCCAGGATGCCAGATTTTCATTCTCAGCCGCTGGAGTTGCCTTGCCAGATTCTCTGGCAGCCTTGGGGAGCGATCTGGACTGCGCTCGCTCGCCGCTACTAGATAGTATTTCGAGCTCGCATTGGATTCGGGGAGTAGGTTCTACGATTTGATAAGGTTGGCCTTCGTGCGATTGGAGATTGGTCCGGAGGGCAGGATGCCTTTGTTCGACCAGCGTCACCGCTTGCTGCCAAGCGGAAACATCAAAAGGCCCATACAGTCGCCAAGCGAATGCGATATTGTAGGCAGCTAGACCTGATTCATATTGATCGAGGAACCAGAGACGCTGCTGTGAGTAAGAGAGTGGCGCACGCTGGCCGGCCGCATGATCCGCCGTGCCTCGGCGGGAGATCGTCAACCACGAGGTCGTGTGAGGTGTCGCGGGACTTGGCAGCAGATCGATAGCCGTTTCGGCGACGCTCGCACTCTGCTGTTGTCGCACTTCTTGAATTCGTCGCGCCAGCTGCTGGACCGACGGAAAATCAAACACGTCGCGCAGTGATAACTCGGAGAAGATCGTCGTGCGAATGCAATTCTGTAAGCGGACGGCCAGCAAAGAATGGCCACCTGACTCAAAGAAATTCGCTGTGGTACTGAGTTGGGATTGCCCCAGCAGCCGGGCAAACAGCGTGACCAGCTCAGCTTCCAAATCGCTCGCGGGTGGAACGACCACGGATGAGTCGACGGCAGGATTGATTATCGGAGCCGGTAATCGCTTGCGATCGAGCTTACCACTTGAGGTTAGCGGCCAGTCTCGCATGGCGATGAAATAATGCGGCACCATAAACGAAGGCAGGATGCTGCACAAGCGATCATGTAAGTCAACGGGCTCATCGTGCAGTGTAGAGTAATACGCCACTAATTGCTTGTCGCCGGGGCGATCTTCACGCACAACCACGACGGCTTGGTGAATGCGGGCATCACCGCGAATCGCCAGTTCAATTTCTCCTAGTTCAATGCGCTGGCCGCGCAGTTTAACCTGCTCGTCGCTCCGCCCAAGAAACTCAATGTTTCCATCCTCCATCCAGCGGACACAATCACCGGTGCGATAGAGTCTTTCCTGGGGGTCATCCGAAAAGGGGTGAGGTACAAATCGCTCGGCAGTATGTTCCGGCTGCGCTACGTAACCGGCAGCTAACCCTGGTCCTCCGATGTACAGTTCGCCACGGACGCCGATCGGCACAAGCTGCCGCTGAGCATCAAGGATGTAGACAGTGGTATTCGCCAGAGGCTTGCCAATCGGTACGCTGGACCAATGCAGATTTATTTCGCGGGGAATTCTCAGTGCAGTCGTGCAAACGGTACTTTCAGTCGGTCCGTAGGCGTTGACGATTTGCAGCCTATCTCCTAATTGCTGATAGGCCGATACGATATGAGGAACCGAGAGTGCCTCACCGCCGGTCATCACCTCTGAAACGCTGGCTAAAGCTGTGGGATGATGATCAATGACCTCATTCAATAAGGTTGACGTCAAAAAAATCGTGGTCACATTCTGCTGCCGCAGCAGTTGTTCTAACGCGTTAAAGTCCAGCTGTTCCGAGTGGCCAATGACAAGTTTGCTGCCATGCAGCAAAGCATTCCATATTTCCCATACCGAAGCATCAAAAGAAATGCTGGATAAATGAGCAAACACGCGATCGCGACCAACCGTGATATAGTCATTGGCGAAAACCAGGCGACACACGGATCGATGTCGAATGGCAACACCTTTGGGGCGGCCCGTGGATCCAGAAGTAAACATCACATAAGCTAAATCTTCAGGCTGAGCGATAGCCGGAGGATTTTGACTAGGCGCATCGTCGTCTTCAAAAGACGTCATTAACCGGGCATCAGTCCCGTACTGCTCGGTCGCCGGCGAGCAATCATTCCAGTTGATTCCCACGATCTGATGGGACTGCAGGAGCGGCTCGAGTCGCGCTAGCGACTTTGACGGGCCCAAAACGAAGCGAGCTTGGGTGTCATCCAGCATGAAATCCAGTCGCCGCGCGGGATGCGCTGGATCCAGTGGTAAATAGGCAGCACCGCATTTGAGGACACCCAGGATCGCGATAACCCATTCCGCCGATCGCTCCATCGCAATTCCAACGATGTCTCCCCGAGCAACCCCTTGTCGTCGCAAAGCCCACGCAACGTGGTTCGCTTGAGCATTAAACTGCTGATAGGTCCACTCGCGGTCACCATCCACGAGTGCCATGGCATCCGGCGTCTGGGCAGCTTGCTGCTCAACTAGTTCCGATAAGGTTTGCTCAGCGGGGTAAGGTCGAGTGGTAGCATTCCAGTCGATCAGGATTTGATTTCGTTCAGCAGTCGTCAACAGCGGTAAGCGACTGATCGGTTGGTCGAGTTGGTCGAGTACGGCGTCGATCAACGTCAGGAAGTGTCCTGCCAGACGTTCCATTCGACGACTGCGAAACAGATCGGTGCGATAGACAATCCCACCCTCGATCTGCTGATCTCGCTGCCAAAGATTCATCTCTAAATCAAAACGTGCCGGAACTCGCCGAGCCAGAATCGGCCGGGTCGTAAGTGCCGGCAAGGTCAAATGGGTAAAGTCGTACTGCAGAAACTGAAATGAGACTTGTGCCAGGGGATTACGATTCGGCACTCGTTCGGGACGCAGTTCCTCCACCAGCTTTTCAAAGGGGAGATGCTGATGGTCGAGCGCCTCGAGAACAGTCTTTCGAGTTCGCTGTAGGAGCTCCTGAAAAGTTGGGTCGCCAGAGAGGTTTCCGCGTATGACGAGCGTATTGACGAAAAAGCCCACGAGATGTTCGAGTTGCTCGTGGTCGCGCCCGGCGACGGGCATGGCGATCGCCAGATCGGTTTCGCCCGAGTAGCGATGCAGGAGCGTTTGGAAGATGGAGAGCAAGAGCATGTTCAGCGTAACTTGCTGCTGCTGAGCAAGCCGCTGCAAACGGGCTAGCCGAATGGCATCAATGGTAAAACGGTGACACTGTCCCGCATAAGACTGCCGTTCTGGACGAGCAAAGTCGGTGGGTAGATCCAGTTGCGTGAGGCCTTGCAGCTGCTGCTGCCAATAATCAATGAGTGGCTGCAAACGAACCGAAGTTAACTGTTCTCGTTGCCAGCAGGCAAAATCGGGATAGTCGATGAGGCGTGGTTCCCAGGTTGGTTCACGGTCGAGGCAACAGGCTTCGTATGCCAAGCGTAAATCGTGCCACAATATCGGCATCGACCAACCATCGGTCACCAAGTGATGACAGGTCATCACAAGCAGTTGATCGGCGTCTCCAAGTTTCACCAGTCGACCGCGGATCAAGGGCTCACAACCAATTTGAAAGGGACGATCCAGCTCCTTTTCCAGGATCTGCTGCGGCAAGTCGTCGCTGGCCTCAGTCGAGCGCACCCCTGGCGGATCGCTTGTCGACGTTAGTTCCTCGCAAACGAGCCCGGTTGCTAATCGCTCCTGGACTACTTGGTACGGTGCGCCATCGTGGGAGTGGATATTGGTGCGCAGCGCCGCATGACGCTGGACCAGCAATTCAAAAGCACGCTGGAGTGCGGTTTGATTTAAAGGTCCCGTCAGACGCCAAGCAAATGCCAGGTTGTAAGCGGAGAGTGAACCTTCAAACTGGTCGAGAAACCAGAGCCGCTGCTGATGGTAAGAAAGAGGAATTCGATCGTTAGCAGCGTCGATATTGCTGGGGATTCGGGCGGCGATCGGGCGTAGCCAAGTCGGGGGCTCTTGTTGGTCCGGTCCACTCCGCGACCGCTCCAGTTCCTCCGCCAACTCCGCCACCGTCGGATGAGTGAAAATCGTGCTTAGCGGTAGCTGCCAGCCAAATTCACAAACTAGTCGATGCTGAAGCCTGGTCGCCAATAAGGAGTGACCGCCCAGTTCGAAGAAGCGATCATGAATCCCCACTTGCTGCAACCCCAACAGGTCGGCAAAGTGTCGCGCGAGCCGCTCTTCGGCTGAGGTACGCGGGGCCACATATTCTCGCTGCCAACGATAGGTATCGTCGGCGGGTGCTGGTAATCGGTGACGATCCAGTTTGCCATTGGCGTTTACTGGCCAGTCGGGAACGGCAATGAGGCAGGCAGGAAGCATATACTGCGGCAGCATGGCCCGCAGCCAGTCCATGATGTTGCTCGTCAGCCGATGTAAGTGAGAGCTCGGTGCTGAGAGCGCCGCGTTGTTGTTGTCGTTGTTGTTGCTGTCGTTGTCGTCGATGGCTGAGACGGGGGAGTAGTAGCCTACGAGTCGTTTGTCACCAGGGCGATCTTCGCGGAGCAGGACAGCGGACTGTCGCACTTCGGGGTGTCGTCCCATCATCGCCTCGATCTCGCCGAGTTCGATGCGAAATCCGCGCAGCTTTACTTGTCGATCCAGCCGCTCGATAAACTCCAAATTGCCATCCGCCAGCCGCCGCACGCCATCGCCAGTGCGATAGAGTCGCGCGTGGGGAGCGGTAGAAAACGGATCAACGATAAAGCGTTCGGCGGTAAGTTCGGGCTGATTGATATACCCCAGGGCCAGGCCCGCTCCACCGATATACAACTCACCAGAAACGCCACTGGGGACTTCGCGGAGTTGCTGGTCGAGCACGTAGGCGGTGGTGTGCGCGAGTGGTTTTCCGATGGGAACACTCGGCCACTCCCGGGCGATGGTGCGAGGAATACGATAGGTCAGAGAAAAAACCGTGCATTCTGTCGGCCCATAGCCATTGATCAGCTGTACGGGTGGCGGTAATCGCTCATAACCTTGGACGATGCGTGCCACGGAGAGCGCTTCGCCACCCACCATGATTTCCTGCAGGTTGGTGAGCGCCTGGGGATAGACATCGATGATGTCATTGAAAAACGCTGCGGTCAGAAAGGTCGTTGTGACACGATGAGTTTTGAGTAGTGTTTCAAGTGCTTGAAACTCTAACTGCTGAGAGGTAGCGACGACGAGTTGGGCACCGTGCAGCAGAGCGCCCCAAATCTCCCAGGTGGCCGCATCAAACGAAATGCTCGCCAAGTGCACAAAGACTCGATCACGACCAAACGTCACGAAGTCGTTGTCGAAGACCAATTGAAGAATTGCACCTTGCTGGACCATCACCCCTTTGGGCTGACCGGTTGAGCCCGACGTGAACATTACGTAGGCCAGATCATCGCGGTGATCGTTCAGCGCTGAGTCTGCGGCGGCAGAACTGTTGGGGGCAGGATGCCCGCCAGCCGCATTGGCCGTATCTTCCGCCGCGCGGTTTTGGAGACACCGTTCGACATCAACCAGAGCGCTGTCGTTGGCAACGACCGTCGCTTGCAGTCGCGACCAATCTGCTGGACGAGCCAATACGAACCGGGCACGCGAGTCGGCAAGCATCGACTGTAGGCGAGCGAGGGGCAGGGTGGCATCGAGCGGCAAATAGGCGGCGCGACATTTGACTATCGCCAGGATGACGATGATCCAGTCGTCCGACCGTTCCAGGCTCACGCCCACCACGTCGCCTCGCGTTACACCCAGACGTCGCAGTTCTGCGGCCGCCTGATTGGCACGCTCATTGAGCTGGTGATAGGTCCAGGTTCGCGCACCACAGACGACGGCCGGGGCATTCGGGGTTTCTGCAGCCCACCATTCGAGGGTTCTCGCCAAAGACTGTGGGATGGCCCCGCCGGGCGCGGGAAATAACCGCGCGGCGACAGGTCGCTCGGGGGGAAGAGAATCCAGTTGGGCGAGCAGGTTATTCAAGCAGCAAATCCCAGTTCGTCGATTGACCTGGCCTAAGAGTTAACTGGTCTGAGGGTTAACTGGTCTAAGGGTTAACTGGTCTGAGGGTTAACTGGTCTGAGGGTTAACTGGTCTGAGGGTAAGACGATACCGACTGAGGTTGAAGTGACCGTGATTCCCCGCTACGCATGTTAACGAAACAAAGCGATCTGATTTAGCGGTTGGACGGATGCAAAGTTCCAGGCTTTCGGCAACGTAATAATCGAATCGAGACTCCCCCAGTTTGTCGCTCCCGAAAACCGCCAATTAACAGCTAGGATCAATCCGCAATCCCCGCGATTGGCTGATGGTAAACGCGGGCGAGCACTCGTTCTACCATGGACAGAGAGTTAGTGCGGCAAACCTTCGAGATCGGCGGGCATCTGGGGCTGGTCACGGCGTTGTTCGGCGGCCAGGAATGCCGACAATTCAGCGACTTTTTCGGGTTCCTCCTTCGCCAGGTTCATTTTTTCATAAGGATCGTTGTGCAGATTGAATAGCTCGCGGCGACCGTTCGCAAACTGGATGAGCTTCCAATCTCCGCGGCGGAGAGAACTAGGGCCGCGTGCGGCGATGTAGATCGAACGTGGAGTGGAATTCTGCTGCGAGTTGGCGAGTGCCGACCAGTGACTAATTCCATCCCACTGAAGATCTTGGGGCGGACGATAGCCAACCAGTTCCGCAATCGTGGGAAACCAATCGACACAGTGCATTGGGGTCGTGAATTTGTAGGGGCGCAGCCGGGTGGGCCAATTGGCAAAAGCAGCCACGCGTGTGCCTCCCTCGTACAACGTCGCTTTTTGACCACGCAGCGGGTCATTTTCGCTGTTGAGCGGCGAGTGGCCCACGTCGCCGACATAGTCGTTCCTAAGGGATTCAATGCCACCGTTGTCGCTGGTGAACAGGATAAGCGTGTGATCGCGCTGGCCGGTTCGCTCCAGGGCCTCCACGAACTGGCCTACTTTGGCATCGAGTTGACTGATCATGGCGGCCAAGCGTAAGCGGGAATCCTGTTTCGCGGGATCTGCATGGAAGGTGACGCCATCGTAAATCCGCTTGTACTGCTCGGGCGCGTCGACGGGCGTGTGGACGGCATGGAATGGTACGTACAGAAACCATGGGCCGCGATCGGCTTCGATCCGCTTCACCGCTTCGGCCGCAACCAACTCCGTCGCATTTCCCTCTTCCCGCAATCGCTGGCCGTCGCGCTGCCACGTGTCCTCGTAAGGATTACCGCGTCGATACTTGTGCGTCCAGGGATCGGCGGCACCGGTGAGAGTGCCGTAACTGGTTTGAAAACCATAGGCATTCGGGATCCACTCAGGGCGGGCGCCTAAATGCCACTTACCGGCCAGATGCGTGCGGTAGCCGAGCGTTCGCAGGGCCGAGGCCAACGTCTCCGTGCCCAGTGGCAGCGCACGTAGATTGCTGGGCGCCAGCGCCTGCGGCCCGAAGCGACCAGGGTAACGCCCACTGAGCAAGGCGGCGCGTGTTGGGGTGCAGACCGGCTGCACGTAGTGCTGGTCCAGCTCGACACCCTCACGGACCAGTCGATCGAGTGTTGGAGTCTTGCCAAATCCACCATGCCAGCCGACATCACTCCAGCCCAAATCGTCGGCGACGACGAGCAGAATATTCGGCCGTCGCGGCGCCGCTGGCCGTTCCTGAGCCGCAGTTTCGGCTGCGACCGCAGGCCGTTCCGCCGCCGTCGTGTGGGAGTCTGCCTGTCGAGTGGCAGACGTTCGCTGCGGGTTATCGCTGGGTGCTGGCGGAGCTCCTGGCGCGGCCGGCTGCAGACGCTTCTCGAAGAGGTATTTCCATTCCCACTGTGGCTGCTCGATGACGGTGCTGTCCTGCTTAACGTGATAACCCAGCCGCATGCGTTCCGCAGATACTTCGACGACAAAGAATCCTTTTTCGGTTTGTCCGGTGTTGATCACGTCGAGTGGCTGGGATTCACCGGCCGGTTTCCAGCTCTTCACGCCGGTTCCGGTGTGACCATGAAAGTAGGCGATGACGTTGTACGGCTTGATCGCCTGGTAGAACGCAGTCCAGTCTTCGACGACCCACCAGTCCGTATCAAAACCGCAGTGCGCCATGATGATCACCGGTCGACCACTCGTCCCGACCTTGGTTGCCAGATCATCCCGGACGAATTGCAGCGCCAGCTGTGGGTCATGCCAGGGCAAAGAATAGCGGACTTTGGCATTCTGTTTATCGGCCGGGTAGAGATTGGTTTGGATGAAGTGGATTCCGTTCCAATCCCAGGAGTAATGCAAGCCGTTAGGAGCGACGCTGGAGACCAGTTTTTTTTCCAGGCGGAGTTGATTGCGACGCTTAATTTCCGCCTGCACACTGACGCGCTGTTTGATGAACTGATCGGGAGGCCCATCGTGATTTCCCCAGCCTTCGAAGACGGGGAATCGCAGCAGTCCATCGGTGCCGTCGAGTCCGAAATGGTCGGTGAAGTGCTGCCATTCGATATCGGTTTCGCCTCGTTTGTCGCCATCATCGATGAGGTCTCCGAGGGCGAGTACACCGCGGGGTGTGCCGATGGGACCGCCGCCCAGTTTCTCCGGCCACCGCTGTCCGGGTAGCTCGTTCATCCGCGCGATCGTGACTCGATTGCGATCATTTCGCTCCACTTTCGTCACAGCCTCGTAGTGGGAATCGGAGGTGACGAAGAAGGTGAGGGGTGGTTCGGCGGAGTTTCCGTGCAGGGCCCCGTGCAGGACTGCCAGGCAGGCGACGAGCAGAAGAGTCAGACGGCAGTAGTGAGGTTTCATCGGCAGACGGCCCAGCCGCGGTTTTCGCTGGAGATGACTCATCGAGTTGTCGTCCTTCCTGGAAGGTTGATACGGGCGGGGAGATGGCCGACCGCCACGGGCCTAGGTCCGCGCAGCGTCACCTCGGGACACAATCGAAAGCGAGGAAAAGAATAGCGTACGGAACGGCAGTTCACACGGGGGAAGAGCGGCTCGGGCGGGTTACTAGCCAAGCCACTCGGAGCGCGGTATCGTGTCGCTTTCGGTGGGGCGATCTGAAGCGTTTGGTGGGCTGGTGGGCAGCGCGATTCGCGTCCAGGTTCAAGTTCAGGCAAGGGCGGGCATGTCCGCTCGTTAGCAAGCACGGTAGTTGATCTATGGGACGAGATTTTGAAAATCGCAAACATGCGATCATGAAGACAGCGGGCCAAAAGTCCAAGCTGTATTCCAAGTATGGCACTCAGTTGTACGTCGCCGCCAAGAACGGCGTGCCCGATCCAGACAAAAACCCAACGCTCCGCACACTGATTGAAAAAGCGAAGCGGGAGCAGGTTCCCAGTCACGTGATCGAAAAGGCGATTGATAAAGCCAAAGGAGTGGGGGGGGCTGATTTCGTTCCCGTGCGCTACGAAGGATTTGGTCCCGGTGGCAGTTCGGTGATCGTCGATTGCTTGACCGATAACAACATGCGCACGATTACCGACGTCCGCAACTGCTTCACGAAAACCAACTCCAAACTTGGGCCACCCAATTCGGTGCTGCATCAATTTGATCACCTGGCAATTTTTTCGTTCGATGGCTCCGACGCCGATGATGTCCTCGAAAAACTGCTCAACGCCGAAGTCAATGTCGATGACGTTCAGACCCAAGATGGACGCATCATGGTGTTCGCGGCAGCCAGCGAGTTTTTTAAGGCGAAGACGGCGCTGATTCAGGCTTATCCTGGAGTGGAGTTTCACCTGCAGGAAATCTCCTTTCAGCCGCAGTCCAAAACGAAGCTCACCGGTGACGACCTAGCGGTCTTCGAAAAACTGCTCGCCATGCTCGAAGATTGCGAAGATGTACAAGACGTCTATCACAACGTGCAGTTCTCCTAGGGCAGTGGTTTCCTCGCTCGTTGAGCTCTTGGGTGGGGCCACGCCGATCGCTAGTATCGTCACGTAGCGCGGTGTTTCTATTTTTCCGCGAGGATGGCGTCCGCCGGAGCGGTGGTCACGCGCCCCGTGACCTGCCGGAAGCCAACTCCGCGCAGCAGCTCTTCATATTCCGCCAGGGTCCGTTCTTGTCCTTCGGTGCAGGTGAGCATGTTGAGGTTCTGCATTTGGGCCCAGACCGGGCCGGTCTGGTCGTCGGCCAGCAGTTTTTCCACTACCAGGAGCGCTCCGCCGGAGGGCAGGGCATCGTAGATGCGTCGGAGCAGCCGCAAGACTTTCTCGAGAGACCAGTCATGCAGGATGCGTCCCACGGCGTACAGGTCGGCGGGTGGTAAGGCATCAACAAAGAAGTCACCGGCCACTACATCAATGCGGGCACTGACCGCCGATTGCCCAATAATCTCTTGGGCCAGCGGCACGGCGTCAGGTAGGTCTAAGGCGACGGCGGAGAGCTGCGGCCATGCTTCGCAGGCCGCAATCGCCAAATGCCCGGTGGCGGCGCCCAGGTCCGCCAATCGCCGAAAGCGGCTCAGGTCAAACGCCCGCACCACGTGCGGGGAGCTAATCACTCCAAACCCGTGCATCCCCATCAGGAACTCGCGTTTCGCCTGTTCCGTACGAAAGAAGTGGCTGAAGATCGGTCCGTCCCAGCCGTAGGTCTGCTGCCAGCGATGGGTACCCTCGCGCACCGCTCCCTCAAGGTTCGCCCAGAGTTTCCACATGACATCATTGGAGTAGCGAATGTAGCCGGTCATACGACGTTCACTGCCACTCGTCAGGTAGGTGCTGGCGGCGGACGAGTTGGCATACCGATCACCCTGCTTGGTGAGTAGTCCCAGGCCGCGACAAGCATCGAGCAGCCGGGCCAGCGCGCTGGGGTCAGCGGCGAGTTTTGTGGCCAGTGTATCGACCGATTGCGGCTGCGGTTCCAGGAGATCAAAGATCCCCAATTCGACTGCCGCGAACATCGTCTTCGAACGACGAAAAGCGGTCAATAATTCCAGGATCAACGCCGTATCTGCAGAACTCGAATCCGCGTCTGCCATCATCGCGTGCCAACTTTCCGTAAATAGGAGTGAAAGATTTCGACTCACGAACGGGCCAAGTTAGCGAATCAGCAGTTGAAAGCAAGCTGAGGCGCGACGCCGGGGTTCAGTTGACCACGATTGATTTCGAGGGACGCCAGTCGACAAGTTGGATTTCGACCGATTGACGACCGCGGAATTCGTTGATGACAGGTCGATAGGCAAGGTCGATGGGAGTGGCGCACTGGGCGATTTCATCCGCCCATTCACCGTGACCAAACCCCACGCCACGCATGGGAACCCCTTGCTGCACCATGCGCAGCGACAAATGCCGCTCGGCAGTTCCTATCCGACGTGGCGGTTCCTGTAAACGCACTCCACTGGCCAGCAAGACTGGCCGCGGATTGCCGGCACCGAAGGGCGACAGTTGTTCAATCTGCCGCACAATTTCCAGCGATAACTGGGAGAAGTTGGCTTCGGCGTCGAGGGTGAGTTCGGCGATGCGATCTTCGGGCTTGACCATCTGTTCAACATATTCAAAAAAGGCGCCGCGAAACGCATCGACCTGCGACTCGTCGATCTTCAAGCCGGCCGCCGCGGCATGTCCGCCGTGAGCAACGAGGTATTCATCGCAAGCGGCGAGTGCGGCGTGCAGATCGACACCGCGTGCGGATCGAGCCGATCCTACGCCCGGCTTGCCACCGATTGCATCCAGGGCGATCAGGACCACGGGCAGGTGATATTTTTCCGCTAAGCGGCCCGCGACGATCCCGATCACTCCGGCATGCCAGCCCCGACCCGCCAAAACAATCGCCGGATCCTGTTCGACATCATGAAATTCCTTGAGCTGTTTAGTGGCCGCCAACTGAATGGAACGCTCGAGACTTTCGCGACTGCCGTTCAATTCATGAATGTACTCCGCCAATGCCTGCGCTCGTTCCGCCGATTCCGTGGTGAGCAGTTCAACGCCCAGCTGTGCCTGGCCGAGTCGACCGGCAGCGTTGATTCGCGGAGCGAGAAAGAACGCCAAATCCTCGCTTGCCAGTGCCGGCTTGTCCGCCAGTCCAGCCAGTTTCATGAGTGCGGCGAGCCCCAGCGGCGGTGATTGCCGCAGACTTTTCAGGCCATGCCGTACCAGAATGCGATTCTCATCGATCAGCGGTACCACGTCGGCAACGGTGCCCAGCGATGCTAAGCCGACCGCCATCAGCAGAAAATTCCGCAGTGGTTCACTGACTCGCTTGGCTTGACTGGCACGCTGGCAAAGAGCCCAAGCGAGCTTGAAGGCCACTCCAGCACCACACAAACCGCCGAAAGGATAGCCGTGCCCCGGAAGTCGCGGATGCACGATGGCCGTGGCATCAGGAAGCCGCTCTCCCATCTCGTGATGATCGGTGATGATGAGGTCTAAGCCGAGCGACCGTGCGGTTTCGGCCGGTCCAACGCTGGCGATGCCACAATCCACGGTGATCACCTGCCGAGCTCCCCGAGCGGCAAGCGTTCGGAGCGAATCATCGTGCAGACCGTAGCCTTCGTCGAGTCGATTGGGGACGTGGTAACCGACGTCGGCCCCGAGCAGCTGGAGACAGCGATAGAGCAGCGCCGCCCCGGTCATCCCGTCTGCGTCATAATCGCCATAGACGACGATTCGTTGTCGCTCGCGCACCATTTCCATGATGCGATCGGCCGCCGCCGTCACACCTGGTAACTGCTCCGGGTCCCGCAAGCCCGTCAGTTTGACGTCCAGGAACTGGCTGACATCGTCGGGACGTTCGACACCCCGCGCCAGCAGCAGCTGCGCGACAACCGGAGGAACGCGAGCCGTACGCTCGAGCTGCGAAACTCGAGCGGCATCATGAGGTCGAACTCGCCAGCGCTTGCTTGAGCTACTCATTCCGTGAGTCCTACAGCAGTTCAAAACCGCGGTTCGACCGGCAGTCTTCCGTGAGACGGCGCCTTCATCGCCCGAGCTACGACCTGGGCGACTACTTCTTCTTTTCCACGTGGACCGTGCGACGACGCAGCTTGGGGTGATACTTCTTCAGCTTCAGCTTTTCGCCGCCTGGTTTCTTGCGGAGGGTGTAGTTGTAGTCACCCGTTTCTTCACACACCAAAAAAACAACTTCCGCCTTTTTCTTACTTTTCGCCATGGAGCGATCCTTCCGTACCTGCCAACAATCCACCAGTCGATCTCAGAACGCCAGAGCCCCCGCGGCTCGGCAGACCGATTTGCGGGAGTGACGATTGTAGCAAAAAAGAGCGAAGGGGGGAGAGCAACCCGTAAATTATGTTTTTTGCAAAAAGGGATTGGCTTTATTTAAGGCCAATCGGTTAGAATGCCGGGACTGATTCCGAGGTTGGTTTACGATGTCGTCCATGATGGAGCAGATGAGTCATGTCCACCACAGCTTCTCCCGGCGGTGCTTCTCCGAACAACACACCCGGTTCCGGCGGACGTCCGGTCGCCAAGGCACTTCCCGATGACGTCGCCGCCGCTACGCCGGTCACAGCCGCCACGCCCGCCAAAGCAGTGAAAGTGGCCGCCGCCGCAGCTCCGTCCACTGGCGTTCGCCCGGCTGCCGCACGACCTGCCGCTGCCACCGCCGCTGCCACCGCCGCTCCGGCCGCTCGCCAAACTCGCGCGGCAGCCGTCGCCAAGGAACTTGCCAAGGACGAGGCGGCTGAAATTGATGCCGAAATCGAGTCCCGTCATCGCTATAAATTTATGCTCTTTACGGCCATGCCGAGCTGGATGGTTTCTGCCGTAATCCACGCGGTGATGCTCATCGTGCTCGCCCTCTGGACGATCGACCAGCAGAAAAAAGAAACCAATCTGATCGTTGCCGAGAACTTTGGCACGGATGAGACGATTGAAGAGATCAAAGATGACATCATGCCTCAGCCGGTTGAGGTGGTGGAGAATGCCGTCGCCAACGCGCCTAACGTGGTGGCTCAGTCGGCGGTTGAAATGTCGGTCGAGCCAACCGACTTGTCCAATGCCAACGAAATTGAAGCGGCCGCGGCGGCAGTGGAATTGGTCCCCGTGAGCGAGCGGACCGCACCCCGAAATTCACTCATGAAAACACTCGGGGCGGCTACCGGCCAAGCGATGGATGGACGCGGTGGAGCGGCGAAGGCGGCACTGATGGCCGACGGAGCCACAAAAGGATCGGAAGCGGCGGTTGCGGCAGCCTTGAAATGGATCGTTGAACATCAGATGCCCGATGGCGGCTGGAATTTCAATCATCAGCCCGGACTCTGCCAGGGACGTTGTTCAGCACCCGGCACGATGTCGAACGCCCGCAACGGTGCCACCGGACTGGCGCTCCTGCCCCTGCTCGGGGCTGGTATGACTCACAAGGAAGGCGCCTATCGTGAAAACGTCAAGCGCGGTCTGTATTTCCTCGCCTCCAACATGAAGCCGCAAAACGGTGGCGGCTCGCTCGTGGATGGCGGCAACATGTACAGCCACGGCATCTGCGCCATCGCACTATGCGAAGCCTATGCCATGACTCACGATCGCGACCTGATGGCTCCCGCTCAAGCGGCGATCAATTTCATCGTCTACGCCCAGGATCCGGTTGGCGGTGGATGGCGTTATCAACCGCGTCAGCCCGGTGATACGTCAGCGGTCGGCTGGCAGCTGATGGCCCTGAAGAGTGCTCACATGGCCTATTTGCAAGTCCCTCCGATCACCGTCGTGGGAGCCAGCAAGTTCCTCGATTCCGTACAGGTCGATAGCGGGTCAAAATATGGCTACACGGGTCCGGGTGCGGGGAACGCGACGACCGCCGTCGGCCTGCTGTCTCGCATGTACCTCGGCTGGAAGCGCGATAACCCGGCTCTCGATCGGGGTGTGAAATTCCTCTCGGATACCGGCCCCGGTCAGGGCGCGATGTACTATAACTACTACGCCACTCAAGTCATGCGGCACGCCGAAGGTGATTCGTGGAAGAAGTGGAACGAGGCCATGCGGGAAATGATGGTGACCACGCAGAGCAAGACTGGGCATGAAGCTGGCAGCTGGAGCTTCAAAGGTGCTGATCACGGAGCCGATGCGGGCGGCCGACTCTACTGCACCGCGATGGCTACGATGATCCTGGAGGTTTACTACCGCCATATGCCGATCTATCGCAAGGCAGCTGCGGAAGAAGATTTCCCGCTCTAGTTTGCGGTAAGTGGCATGCAGGTTGTTCCCGTCATCGATCTGAAATCCGGACGGGTGGTTCACGCGGTTGGCGGTCGACGCGATCAGTACCAACCGCTTGATAGCCCCTTGATACCGTCCCACGTGCCGCTCGTTGTCGCCCACGCCTTCCAAAAACTCGGCTACACCAGTCTCTACATTGCTGATCTGGACTCCATCCAGCAGGGCGAGCAATTTGGAAATTGGTCCATCCTCGCCCAGTTACTCGACCTCCCTCTACAGCTGTGGGTCGACGTCGGCCCTCGTACCGCTGCCGCCGTCGATCGCCTGCGAAATCTGCGGTCGGCGGCAGGACGGCGAGTGGACCGTTTGATTGTCGGCCTGGAGAATGTCGCCTCGCCGGCGCTGTTGCCCGATCTGGCCCAGGCGGCCGGCCCGAATGCGGTCTTCAGTCTGGACCTCGCCGACAATCGCCCCGTCACGCCGACCGCTGACTGGAACGGCTTGTCCGATCGTGCCATCGCCCGCTTGGCAGTTGCCGCCGGCTTTCGGCGGCTCCTCCTCTTGGATGTACGGCGAGTGGGGGTAGGGGAGGGGCCAACATCGAGCGTCCTAAAAGATTCGCTCGGGGCCGAGTTTCCCGATGTGGAGTGGTCGCTGGGAGGTGGCGTGCGCCAGGCGAGTGACCTCGACCGACTACGACTCCTTGGCTTTCAGCATGTCCTCGTTTCCACCGCGATCCACCGCGGCTGGATCGCCGGCCCTCCAAGCCTCTTCGCCAAAAACGACATTTAAGCTGGGAAAAGTTTGCGGGCTGATGGTGGAGTTTGCCGATAATAGGGGCTGCGTAGATTAAGTCAGGCGACACCTTGTTCGGGCAACGAACCGCTCGGCATGCAAATTTGAGAAAGAGGATCGCGATGAGAAGGAATTTGTTGGCAGCCGTTTTAGCAGTTGGTGGATGTGCCAGTTTGTGGCTGGTGACGCCGGGAATTAGTCGAGCGCAAGAATCGCGATCCCCAGCGGCGGCCAGTTCTGCCAGTCGCGGCGCGGCCTGTCCAATCGCGCTTGTCGATATGGCGATGGTCTTCAAGAATCATGCTGGGTTCAAAGGCAAGCTTGATATCCTCCGCCAGGATGCCACGGCGCTCGAGAATCAGGCAAATCAGGATCGTCAGAGCTTGATGAAGGAGCGTGAAAAGCTGGCCAGCTTGCCGGTGGGGAGTGCCGATTACAAAGCTGCCGAGCAAGAAATTGCACACCGCATCTCGGAGCTTCAGGTTCGTGATCAGTTGAAGAAGAAGGAGATCATGGAACGTGAAGCGAAGGCTTACTTTGAAACGTACAACGAAGTCTCGGCGATCATCGCGCGGGTGGCCGAAGCCAATGGGGCGACGCTGGTCATGCGGTATGAAAGCGAAAAGATGGATGCCAATGACCGCAATTCGGTTTTAGCGGGTATTAATCGTATGGTGATCTACCAGCGCCAGCTCGATTTGACTCAACAAGTCATCGCGGCCTGTGGTGGACCGGCAGCGCCGTCGAGTGGTGTGACGTCGAAGAGCGGTAAGTCGGGAGTGGCGCCGGCCAGTGGTGCGTATCCATCCACGAACTCGGCGGGCCCGCGAGCTGCCGCTGCTCCTCCGGCTCCACCGGCACAGGGCTCGTTCAAGTCGCAGCGTTAATGCGGTGCGTTAAATCACCGCTCGCTCACAGCCATTTCGGTGCACGCTTTTCGAGAAACGCGGCAACTCCCTCGGTTGCCGCCTCCGTCGTGCGAGCGGTGGCAGTCGCCGCCGCTCCGGCTGTTAACATCGTTCCCAGGTGTTCACCGATCATCTCATTGATGAGTCGTTTGGTGAGCTGGAGCGATTCGGGAGCGTTGAGCGCACATTCTTCGGCCAACTGCTGAGCTCGCGCCCACACCAGGTGGTCATCCACGACTTCATGACAGATCCCCAGTCGTTCTGCCGACATGGAATCGATCAAGCGACCGGTCAGTAGCAGCGGGTTCGCTGCACCAGCGCCGATACGAAAAGCAAGGAGCGGCGCGACGACGCCGGCCACCAGTCCGCGACGCGGTTCGGGCACGCCCCAAGTTGCACCGCGACCGCCGACCACCAAGTCGCAGGCGAGTGCCAAGCCAAGTCCGCTACCAACAGCTGCTCCGCTTACGGCGGCGATAATCGGTTTCGGAAAACGCAGCAGGGTGTCGATCAGTTCCTGGTAGGCGACGACGTCGTGGTACCACTGCCCCTGGGCGTCCGGTTGCTGAGCTGTCTCCTGCATTTCGACGAGGTCGATTCCGGAGCAAAAGGAATCGCCAGCTCCGGTAACGATCACCGCTCGCACCTTCCGCTCTTGATGCAGGTCACCCAGTGCCTGCCGCAGAGACTCGATCAATTCGCGCGACAGAGCATTGGCACGCTCGGCGCGCTGCAGGATGATCGTGCCACTGGGATGATGTCGTTTAACTTGGATCAAAGCGGTCATACCTGCCACTCCTTTTCACGAGGGACAACGTAGCAGAAAAGAGTCGAAAGGCAACCTCTTCCATGACCTGTACTTAGTGGTGGCGAGAGAGGTTTCTTCTTGCTTGACATTGTGTGAGGGTTGGGGTAGTTTCACGCGGCGCTTGGACGTGTCCTCAGCGCTCGATCGTGCTTCCGCGACTGAGCGAACCTCTCCAAAACTCTTCGATCGTGCCTCATGGAACGCTGCGAAAATCCTCTGAAGTGGACGCTGGTTTGGCTGGCACTTGGCGCTCTGCTGCAGCCGACGCTCGGCTGGAGTTATTCGCCGGAAAGTCCCGAAGTCCGGGCGATGATTAAGCGGGCTATCCCGTACCTGGAAAAAGCGTCGAACGAGGAACTCGGTGGTGACTGCCTCATCGCACTCACCTTGGTCAAGGAGGGCATTGGTGAAAATCATCCCGTGGTCGCGCACGCCGTGAAACGAGTGAAGGAAGGTATTGCGGCAAACCAAATCACCGACAAAGGTAGCGATGCATTTTACAGCACGGGGATCGCTGGCATCTTCATGTGCGAAGTTGATCCCGTGAAGTATCGGCGTGAGATCGATTTCATTTTGCAGTACACACAGAAGCGGCAGATGAACACAGGCGGGTGGAGTTACCCCAGCTACGCCACCGGTGACACGTCTCAGACGCAATACGCGGTTCTCTTTCTCTGGACCGCTCAGCACTCGGGGATCTCGATTGCACCAGAAATGGTCGAACGCGCTGCCGCCTGGCTGATGCGCACGCAGGATCCCGGTGGAGGCTGGGGCTATCAAGGTGCGGAACCGGTGATGGGGCAGCGCGCCGGTCAATCGGTCACGCTGAGTATGGCGGCGGCTGGTTTGAGCAGTCTCTATATCTGCGGAGACATTGCCAACATGGGGGCCCAAGGACCAGCACAGCGGGAGACCGGTCTGCCACCAGCCCTGCGGCTGATCGTGCCCGAATCCGATCGCCCCAAACAGCAGCAGCCGTCAAAAGTCAAACTCGATCAAGCTGCTTATCGACGCTCCATCGGGGAGGGCGATCAGTTCTTCGCCAAGAACTTCAACATTCTGAATCGCACCGGCGGTGGTGGAGTCACTTACCAGTTCTACTACATGTATGCCCTGGAGCGTTATCAAAGCTTTCGCGAGTTATCAATCGGCAGCGATGATCCCGAGCCCGATTGGTACAACCAGGGTGTTGATTACCTGATGAAAAACCAAAACGCCGATGGCAGTTTTGGCAGCGGTTCGGCGCTCAAACCCGAAATCGACACGTGCTTTGCGGTCCTCTTTCTCACTCGCAGCACCAAGAAAGCGATCGCGAAAAATGTCAGCGGCGACGGTATGTTGTCCGGCGGTAAAGGACTCGCCGGCAAGATGGCCAACGCCCGCGTGAAAGATGGCAAAATCATCGCTCCGCCCGAAAAAGGTGCCGTCGATGACTTAATGTCGATTCTCGACAACCCCAACTCGGCTGAAGTCGATGCCTTGGCCGAGTTCCCCGATGGTTGGTTGTCGGACCTTACCCCAGAAAAACTGGCCAAGCAGCTCGATCGTTTACGTCGAGTGGTTTACGCACCGCGCTATGAGGCGCGGATTGTGGCCGTGCGAGCGATTGGACGGTCTGGTGATTACGACAGCGTGCCCCATTTGATCTACGCACTCACCGATCCCGATTTTCGTGTCGTGCGCGCAGCCAACGATGGCTTGCGTTATATTTCTCGCAAACTCGACGGCTTCACGCTGCCTGAAAAATACACGGAGCAGGATCGGCAAGGCTTGATCAAACGCTGGAAAGACTGGTATCGATCCGTCAATCCGACGGCAATTTTTCTCGATTGAGCGACGTGCTGTGGATGGGATTGGTGGCAGCAGCGAATGGTTCACGTGCTGGATGGCGTGGTAGCGGACAGCGGTTAGGAATTTAAGCAGAGGCGGGACGAAACATGGCGACAGGCACTGCCGCAAACGCGAATTTGCCCAACGTCGATCAGCAGTCGCTGCGAGATTTGCAAACGTCGAAGTACGACCAAGTCTCTGGGATGCTGGCTGCCCTCTTAGTCTTGATCGGCCTCGTCGTGGGCACCATGTTTTTGGTCTGGGTGAGCCGCCAGGTCTGGATTCATCCGCGGCCCGTCGCGATTTCACTCGACGAAGAAGAGCCCGGTGGCGGTGGCAACGGAGCACCCGATTCGAATAATCTCGACGAGCCCGTGCCGGAAGAAATTGAAGTCATCGAAGATCCGCCCGTCGAACAAACGCTGGAAGCGATCACCGATGTGGTCTCCATCCAAGTGGCCGTCGTCGACAACGTGAAGCCGATGTACAAGGGCAAGGGGCAAGGACGTGGCACCGGTGATGGTCGCGGTGTGGGCCCGGGCGGCGACGGTACCGCTGACATCATTCCCCGCTGGGAACGCTGGGTCATCAAATACACCACGGATAGCACCGACGCCTACGGTCGACAACTCGATTTTTTCAAAATTGAACTTGGCGCGGTCGGCGGCAGCGGTGCCACCCAAAACGTGGACTATGTTGCGAACTTTTCCACAAATCCGACCCGTCGCTCGGGGCCGGCCAGCGAAGAGAAGCGGCTCTACATGACCTGGCGCAGCGGCTCGCTTGTGGAGGCCGATGTGGAACTGATGACTCGAGGTGGCGTCGCCACGAAGGGGCGTATCGTCATGCAGCTCTATCCCAAAGAAGTGGAAGATAGCCTCAAGCTTTTGGAAATGGAGCGAGCCGGCAAACGCGACGTGAAGGAAATCTTGAAGACGGTATTTGGAGTGCGAGCGAAAGGTGGTGCCTACGAATATTACGTGCAGGATCAGTTCTACCGTACCTATCAAAAATGAGGTGCGTGGAACGAGCCGCTGCGTGCCACGGTTTTTGCCCGCCGTCATGCTGAAAATTCGTTTGTTGATTGGTTTTATTTGTTTGTCTGTTTGTTAGAAGGAGCCGCGAGGCTGCAGCGATGGATATCACTCAATGGACCCTGATGGACTGGGTCAACAACTCGGTGTACGGCTTTCAAGCGATTGTCGCTTTGTGGGGACTCTACTGCGCGATCGTCGTCTGGAAGCGTTCCGGTGAAACTCGCTTCAAGACGATGGACGAGCAGATGTCGTTCCTGGAACTGCTGGGACAACCGGTTACCAAGGGCGACTTCAAAGCGGCAACGGAAATGTGCGAAGGTGATCCGCGAGCGGTCTGCCAGCTCGCGATCCTGTCGATGGCAAATTTCAAAATGGGATTCGCCAAAGCCAAGCAGCTCGCCCTCGACACCTTCCAGCGAGAAGTGCTCTCCGACATCGAATTCCGACTCACCGGCGTCAACATGGCAATTAAAACCGAGCCGATGCTCGGACTGCTCGGCACCGTGATGGGTATGATGCAGGCGTTCGGCAAGCTGGCCGGACAGGAAGGTGTGAAACCCGAGCAGTTGGCGTCGGACATCAGCTTCGCGTTGATCACGACGGCGGTGGGACTAGCCGTTTCGATTCCCTACATGTTCATCCTTTCGAAGCTCAACGTGCGCATTCGCAAGATGGAAGAGAACATTTCGATGGGCTTGGGGCGTTTCTTCGACCTGTTCAAAGTGGGACTCGAAGGACTCACGCGTCGAGCAGGATAGGATGCCAGTCGTGGGCCCGTGGCGGATCGCGCACGCGCGGCCAGTGGCCTGAGCCATGAAGCCGACGGTCGAGTGGCATTGGTTGGGAGTGGGATTCAGGGAGTTGGTGGCATGGCGACGGATGCGGTGAACATACCGATTGACGACGAGGAAGATGACGGTGCCGTCTCGCTTTCGAAAACGAAGCTGGAAGACGCCGAAATGGACATCGCGCCAATGATCGACTGCACCTTCCTGCTGCTGATTTTCTTCATCGTCTGTTCGCATATCGGCCAGAATGCCAGTGTTGATTTGCCCAAGGCGAAATATGGAGTGGCCGTGTCCGCGAAATATTCCGTCATCCTCACCGTGGCGGTTGGTGAAGGGGATATGGCCCGCGTCTATCAGGGTGACGGTTTGGATGAATCCAAAGTCATCCCCGGTGGCACCCTTGCCGAACAGGAAGATGCCATCGCACAGTATGTCCAAGACGCCATGGCCAATAACACCGACCTGAAAAACGTACTCATCAAAGGCGCTCGGAATTTGAAGCATCGAGAAGTCTCTCGAGTGTGTCGCGCGGCGGTGCGGAACGTGGAACTGTCGAATTTGTATGTCGCAGTGATGGAAACGAACTAGCGGGTAAGTGGAAAGCGATGAGTCAGTACAACGAGCAAACGCCGCGCCCGGAGAACCCTGAGCCTGATCCACGCTGGCAGCCGGCAGCGCGATCTGCGACGGGCACGGCCAGCACGCTGCCAGCCCCCGCGCCACCCGACGTGGAAGAGGAAGCGGAGTCGCTCAGTTTTGCCGGTAAGCGCGAAGAGCCCGAAATGGACGTGACGCCGATGGTCGACGTCGTGTTTCAGCTCCTCATCTTCTTCATGATCACCGCCTCCTTCAGTCTGCAAAAATCACTGCAGCTGCCCAAGCCGCAGGACGACAAACCCAGTTCGAATGTGGTACCGCAAGATCCAGAGAACGAAACGGAATCAGTTACCGTCTACGTGGATGCCAATAACACCTATCGCGTGGAGACGGGTGATTGGGAAGAAGAAGCACCCAGTGAGCAGGATTTGATCATCAAACTGAAGCGGGCTCGAGCGGGTGATGGAAGCGGCGGCAAACCGCCTACGAAAATGATCGTAAAAGCGCATGGTGACGCGCTGCATGGCAAGGTGGTCGCTGCCGTGGATGCAGCGACCGCTGTGGGTATGGAACAAGTGCAGTTGAAAACGGTGGAGACTGACGACGAATGAGCGCGTCTGCAAATAGTTTTTTGGACCGTCTGGAACAGCTCGGTCTACTGGAAGAATCCGTCGTCGCGGACGCCCGCCGCATGGTGCGCGAATCGCGCTTCGAGGTTACGGCCGACGCCGTCGCCAAGATGCTCGTCGATGACGGTCACTTAACCGCTGCCCAAGCAAAGAAGATGGTGGCGGCTGCCGCCGAGAGCGCGTCTGCCAGCAGCACGAGCTCGCCTGCCGCCTCCGCGAAACCCAGCGCCGCGGCACCCACGCGCGCCCCTGCCAGCGCACCCCCTGCCAGCGCACCCCCTGCCAGCGCACCTTTGCCCAGCAGTGACGGGGATGACCTGCTCGGGCTGGCCGACGACGATGCGCCAGCCACCAAGCCCGCCAAACCCGCACCCGCACCCACACCGGCGGCGGCGAAAGCGGCGGATCGTCCTGCGGAGAAGCCGAGCAGCAAGCCCGCTACGGAAAAAAACGCCGCAGAGAAAAACGCCGCAGAGAAGCCTGCCGCGAAGGCGCCCGACAAGCCCAAAATACCGGCCACCGTCGCACCCGTGGGCAAAGCACCTGCCAAGCCCTCTAAGCCCGCTGCAACTGGCGGCGAAGCCGATGACATCATCGTGCTGGAAGAAGCACCAGCGGCCGCACCTGCTGCTCAGAAGAAACCGGTAAAACGTCCCGCCGCGCCGCCGTCGGTTGCCGCTCTGCCTCCGAGTGGCGGACTGCAACCTCTGGATGGAGGCCTCATGCCGCTGGGTGGTGGCCTGGATGTAACCGGACTCGATGCCTTCGGCGCACCTCCTGCTGGCCTTTCACCCCTGGGTGGTGCGGGGCAGGATCCGTTCGGCACGGGTGGTGGTGGTGCTCCGGCCGCTCAACCAACGCCCGATGCGGCGCAGGCGGCCGCTGCTGCATTCAAGAAATCAAAGGCCCGTACGTTCGATTCGCCCTTCATGCTGCTTGGCGGTGGTGGACTCGTCCTGCTGCTCATCGCCGGTGTCGTACTGGGCATCGTCTTGATGCGTGGTAACGCGAATGAACTGTTTGAAGCCGCGGAGGCGGACTATCGGTCGCAGTCCTATAACCAGGCGATTGGCAAATACGACAAGTTCCTTGCCAATTTTGGTGGTGATCCGAAGGCGAGTTTGGCGCGCGTGCGCCGCGGCCTCGCGGAAATCCGCTCGGTTGTAGAAAGTAGCAAGGATTTCAAACTGGGACTCGCACGCTCCAAGGAAATCATTCCCAAGATCGAGTCGGAGGAGAAGTTTTCAGAGGGACGACAGGAACTGGCCGGTATCCTGCCAACGATCGCCGATGGACTTGCCAAGCAAGCCCGACTTGCAGGAGCATCGGAAAAAGCCCGTGAACTCGTGAAACTCACCGACGAAGCACTCGAGATGGTGAACAACCCGAGTTACATTCCGACGTCGCTTCGCGCCAGTCAGCAATCGCGGATCGATGACATCGTTCGCATTCAAGCCGAAGCGAAACGTCACATCGATCAAGAGGACGCTCTCACCAAGGCGATTACCGACATCGAAGCGGCTACCTCCACTGGCCAAACCGGTGAAGCGTTCGAGGTTCGTCGGAGTCTGCTGAACAACTATCCGGCGCTTGAATTTAACGAATTGCTGATGGAGCAAGTGAAAAAGGTCGCGGCGCGGGAACGTGAACTGGTGAAGGAACTCGACAAGAAAGCCGCGGCGACTCAAGAGGATGACGCAGACGTTCCCAATGTACGTCGTCTGCTCATTTCGCATCGACGTGGTGGCACGGTGGAAAAGCCAGACCAGGCCACCCTCTTCTTTCTCGCCAACGGCTCGGTCTACGGGCTCGATGCCGCCGGTGGACAATTACTCTGGCGGCGTGCTGTCGGTTATGAAACTCGAGTGCATCCACTGGCTGTGGGGAAAGCACCCGATGTCGACGGTCTCCTGGCGGACGGTTCGCGTAATGAACTGAGCCGAGTGGCTGGTCGCACGGGCAAACTGATCTGGCGTCTGGCAATTGGGGAACGCTTCGCCTCGCCCGCCATCGTTGGCTCCAAGGCCCTTATCACCACCGAAACCGGTTCTATCTGGGAAGTTGATCTAGAAACGGGAGCATGTGGTCGTCGAGTGCAGTTCCCGCAGGCTTTGGCAATTGAACCGGGACCTATTTCGGCCACGGGTGTGACCTATCAAGTTGGCAGTCACTCGCACTTGTACGCCGTCTCCACCGACAAACTGGTCTGTCGCGAAGTGTTTTATCTGGGACATCGAGCGGGCACGATTGCCGTCCCTCCCGTCATGTCACTCAATCATCTGGTGATTGCCGAGAATGCCGGTCCCGACTACTCGCTGCTACATGTGCTGGTCACCAACGCGGAGGGCGTGGGGCTGGAGCGACCGGCGGAACAGGAGCCGATTCGGCTGAGCGGTCACATCACGGCACCGCTTATTCAAGTCAAGAATCGTATTATCGCGATCACGAATTTGGGGGAGATTCGCGTGCTGGACGTCGATCCGACCAACACGAAGAAGCCCGTCAAAGTGGCGGCGACCATGGTGAAATCGCTGAACCGGCCACAGTCCAGTTTTGGCTTGGTCGACGGTGCCCAGATTTGGCTCGGCTCCGATCGTTTCGTGACGTATGACATTCAGGCCTCGCGCCAACAGCTCAATCGTCGCTGGGTCCGTCATGAACTGGAAGCGTTTATCGCTCCGTTCTCACGCAGTGGGAAGACCGTTTTTCACGCACGACGTCGCCGCGGCTCGCCCGGTGTGACCATCAGCGCGGCCAGTATGGAGGACGGCAAAACCATTTGGCAGACCGACCTCGGGATCTCCTTGCCTCTCATCGTCAACGATGAACCACGGAATCAGTTGGTGACCGTTAGTGCTCAGGGCGATCTGTTCCGCATCAGCAAAGAAGCGCTGGATGCAGGACTGCTCGATAAGCCGATCGAGACGGCGGAGGTAGAAGGCAGTGCGACGACGTATTCGTTTAATGAAGCGTTCCCGTTGCCGGGTGGCAAAGCGGTACTCTTCAGCGATCTTGACCGTACGGCTGCTCTGGTGCTCGATCCTAGTCGCCAGGGCGACGAGTTACAGGTAGTGCGAGTTGATACGGGCAGCGCGAATGTCACTTGTCAACCATCGCTGCTCGCTGGTGGCATGTTGCTGCCCCTCGATAATGGTCAGGTTTGGCTGGCCGATCTAAGCACGGGCAAACCGCGTGTGTTGCCATTCCAGTCACGGACAGAACCAGGCATCAAAGTGCGGTGGATGAAGCCGGCGCTGATGGCGGGCGATCAACCCGAATGCTTGCTCGTCGATTCGCGACAAAAAATTTACCGCATTGGTATCAAGGATCAGCCCAGTCCCAACCTGGGGAGCTTTAACGAAGCCGATGTTCCCGCGCAACTCATCACTCCGCCCGCCGTGTCGGTGGATACGGTGTTTGCTCTCAGCCGTAATCCGGATGGAGACAAGATTCATCTGTTGCCTCTCCCAGGCTTGACGGAGGGCAAAGAGGCCGCCTTGGGCGGACGTTTACTGCAAGGTCCTTGGCAAGTCGGATCGCAGGTGATGATGGTCAGTGACACGGAGGGACTGCTTTGCTTCGGCTCGGATCCAGCGCCGCGCTGGAAGATGCCCCTGCCCGGCGGTGCCCTGGCTGCTCCGCCACGCTTAGATGGCGATTCGCTGCTCTTGGCAAGTGTGAAAGGCGAGGTCTGGCGAGCATCTTTAGAAGACGGCAAGTCAGGCCCGAAATTGGACCTTAAGGCACCGCTGCTCGGTGCACCAATTCCCTATGGGGATCGCGTGCTGATCAGTGGAGCCGATGGCATGCTGTTTGCCATTCCCAAACCGTAGTGGATGAATTTCAGATAGACAAAACCGATGTCCATCATGCAAACCAGTGAGCGAACCCGAGTGAGTGTCACAGCCCGGCCATCAGGCCCTCGCGTTTGGTCGAGACTGCTGGTGATCGCGCTTGTCCTGATCGGCGGGACCCTTGCTCCCAGCTCCTCAGACTTGCTCGCTCAGGCTCCAAAAAAAGGCAAAGCGGAGGAGACTCCGAAGCCTCCCGAGCCCCCGCGCCGCCTTGCTGATCGCGAAACCTTCGATCGCATCACGCTCGATGCAAACAACAAAAATGCGGTCATTGAGGTCCTGCCGCTTGATCTTCCGGATCGTAAACTGCCGGCTAGTCCTAAGCCGACGGACAAGATGATCATTCGCTTGCTCGGCCGTCCTACCCAGCAATTTGAAGTTTCCTGGGGAAATATTGCGAAGGTTGAACTGTTTGAAGAAATGCTTCTGCGCGAAGGCATGAAACTCACGCTCGATAAACGCTACGAAGAAGCATTCGAGTACTTCGATAAAGTCTATCGCACAGATCCGAAGTATCCGGGATTAAAGGAAGCGATTCAGGAATACCTGTACGCCAATGCTCGACATTATTTTTCCGTGAAGCGCTATCCCGAAGCACTTTCGCTGCTCGAAGAACTCTATCGGCTGAATCCCGAATACAAGCCAGCCGGACAACAAGGAAATCTTGCCTCTGCGATTGGTCGTCTGATCGATCAATTCATGGAAAGCTATATGTCGAGCCAGGATTATTCAGCAGCTCGAAATATGATGATTCGAGTGACGAATTCTTATGGTGAGCGTCAACAAGAAACGGTGGACAAGTGGCGTTCGCAGCTGATTGAGCTGGCGACCAAACATCGCGATGCTGCACGTCTGCATATCGATAATTCAAAGTTTCGCGAGGCGCTGGCGGAATCCAAGGAGATGATGAAGGTTTGGCCAGCGGTCAAAGGTGGAGTGGAATTATCGAAAGAAATATCGGAACGTTATCCACTCGTCATCGTCGGTGTCACACAGCGTTACGCTGGTAACGACTTTGATCGAATGGATGATTTTTCGGCACGGCGAGTTGGTCGGTTGCTACAGCGGAAACTGTGTGAGTATGTCGGTAAGGGGCCCGAAGGTGGTCGCTATGAATCTCCCCTTGGAACCATCGATTCCAGCGATGACGGCCGACAAATGACGCTCAGTCTGCGGTCGCCCGTGGAAGGTGATCTGACCGCGCTGAATGGCTACGACGTGGCTCGCAAGTTGATGTCGCTGGCAGATCCGAAAGATCCGTCTTACTCGTCCGCTTGGGGCGGCTTAATGGCAGGTGTCACTGTCGAGGATGTGACGCGAGTGATCATCGACCTGCGGCGACCACACGTATTGCCTCAATCCCTGCTCCAAATTTCATTGCCACTGCCCGCAGGTGCCGTCGGAGGTGTGGCGGAGCCCTACGTCCGAGCGGAGCAGAACGACACGGAAGCCCGCTATCTGGTGAATCGCCAGTATCAGTTTTTTCAGGCTCGCCAGCCAAAAGAAATCGTCGAAAAGGTTTATGAGAAATCGGATAAGGCGATTCAGGCCCTGAAGCGCGGTGATATTGATTTAGTGGAACGCATTTATCCGGCCGACGTCTTTCGACTGAAGAATGACAAGTCCGTGGTGGTCGGGCAATATGCGGTACCCACGGTTCACGTGCTGGCCCCTAATTACAAGAAACAGTTTGCTGCGAATCGCACCTTTCGACGTGGCATTTCTTATTCGGTCAATCGCGAAGGTATTCTGGATACTGAAATCATGGGCGGTTCCACCTTGCCCGGCTGTGTGGCCATCAGCGGTCCACTACCGGCCGGAAACGGTGGCAGTGACGCCTTAGCCTATGCGTATGATGAAAAAATCGCGCCGCGACCCTACCAGCCCCGCCTGGGACTGACACTCATCAAGCTCGCCGGCACCGAACTCGCGCTCGCTAAACAAAAAGAAGAAGAGGCGAAAGCGGCAGCGAAGGCCGCCGCCGAAGGTAAGCCTCTGCCGAACCCGGAGGCTCCGCCTGCGGATCAGCCAGCTGGCAAGCCCGGCGATCCACCGCCCAAAAAGCCACTTCCCGAAATCAAGCTCGAAAAGCTGGTGATCGGTCATCCGCCCACCGAAGTGGCCCGCATCGCTTGCCAAGCGATCGTAACGCAGCTCGAAATGCTGCACTTGACCGTGGAATTAGTGGAACTGGCACCGGGTAAGCTTAATGACCCCGACGGAGTATGCGACTTTGTGTACACCGAACTGCTGATCTCCGAGCCCGTGGTGGACATGCCCAAAATGGTCGGTTTTCGCGGACTGTTTGCGGAATCGAGTCCGTATGTGGGACTGGCCCTGCGACGCCTCGAAGCCGCTCGTAGCTGGCAAGATTCCAGTATCACCCTGAAAGAAATGCATCGAATTCTGTATGACGATGTCACCGTGATTCCGCTTTGGCAGATTTCCGAGTACTACGCCTATCGGCCCTGGCTCCGCGGTGTAGGTGACCAGATTGTGACACTCTATCAGAATGTTGAGAATTGGCAGGTGGGGCTGCGGACGGGCTCTGAGTAGTTGCAACCGGCTACGACGGATACCGCGCGCGAGACCAACTAAACGTTTTTCCGTACAAGCGACAGACATGATGGGTAATTCATTCCAGACATTCCGATCGATACTCCGCTCAGCACTTGTCGGGCTGATCATCGGCATCTTGGGTGTCCCCGATCTGTACACGGCCGCGCCCGCGATCGCCGGAGTCGTCGAAACGTGGGAGTACTCGCCGTATCGCATTCAGGTCTGGCTGGCGATTGAAGACACGCCCGATCTTTCGCCAAATGTACGCCGCGAGATGGAGCGGATTTTGAGGGAACGATCGGAACTGGTTTTCGGCGGTGCCTGGCAATTGTCGATATCATCGCCTCCCACTTTGTTCGCCACCGAGATGATTTATCGATTGGAATCCGTTCCCGTGTCGGATCTCGTCGAACTCGCGAAGCTCGGCAAACTTGCTGCTCCGAAGAAGCCAACTGCCGCCGTGGACGCAAATGCCACGGGCTCCTCTACCCCAGCCGCAGGTACGGCTCCAGCCGCCGTGGATGCAACTCCCGCCAGTTCGACCGCTGCCGCTGGCACTGGTACTACCGCTGGCACTACCGCTGGCACTGCGGCAACTCCCCAGGAAAAAGCCGTTGAATCTGCTGTGGAAGTCGATTCAGTGACCGCGCAGCTGCGTCAAGCATTTGCCCGTGAGAAGGTGATCGTCGTGAGTGTCACTCGGCAGTTCGATCATTGGCGAATTCAAAGCCGGGAACTGGATTGTCGGTCGCGAGCCTGGGGGCCGATGCTGGAGTTCACGGTGCGAGACCCCGCGCTGCTGGCCAGCGAGGTCACGTCGGCCGCTCATGGAGTGTTCAATCCAGTGGCGCGTACGGAATCGGTGCAAGAGTCAAAGACGGCGGTGCTGCGACTTCGAGCTGCCGGATTGGCTCGCAATGACGAATCCCCAATCCTCGTCGGTCGCGATGCAATCATTCAGCCTTTTGTGCGGTATAACGATCGTTATGGCGAGCCGAAGGCGGGTGGAGTGCAACCGTTGCCTTGGACGACACTCGTGGTCACCGCGAGAAATGGAAGCGGCTTGAACTGCGACATCCATTCGGGAGGTCGAGTGGCATTGAGTGGCAAGACGAGTAGTCGTATTGATCGATTTGCGATTGTGCAGCGGAGGACATTCGAGTCGACGAAGCTACGGCTGCGAACGTTGGACAAGAATCCGCAGCCGCTCTCGGGCTACGACATTTATGCCAAGGATCCGCGCTCCGAGGACACTCTGCTCATTGGGCGGACGGACTGGCAAGGCACGATGGAGATTCCGCCCACCGATTATCCGCTGCGCCTCGTCTACGTAAAGAATGGTGGATCACTGCTCGCACGGTTGCCAATTGCTCCCGGTGTGCAGCCGACGCTGCAAGTTGATTTGCAAAGCGACGACAAACGATTACAAGCGGAAGGTTTTTTGCTGGGTGTGCAAGGAGCACTTACCGATCTGGTCGCGCAGCGTGAGCTCACGATCAAACGGTTGCGGAACAAACTGGTGGAAGCAAATACTGCCGAGGCGGAAAAGCTGTTGGCCGAATTCAAGGCCCTGCCAACTCGCGATGATCTGCAGAAGTTGATCGATCAAAACCAGCCACGCATTCGCTCGCCACTACCTAAAATCCAGGCCAAGATCGATAAGCAGTTCGAAGACACTCGTAAGTTACTGTTCAAGTTTGTCGATCCCACGGTAACGGCACGGCTGGAAGCGGAGCTGAAGGGCGGCCGTGCCGCTGATCCAGCCCAGGGAACAGCACAGGCAACCACGCCGTCGCCGCCTGGCGGAGCGCCCGCGAGCAGCGATCCTCGCGCCGCCGGCGCACAGGGCTCTCAGCCGCTGGTGCCTCCCGGTTCACCGGCCTCCGGCCCACCCAACACTCCACCCAACACTCCACCCAACACTCCACCCAACACTCCACCCAACACTCCACCCAACACTCCACCCAACACTCCACCCAACACTCCACCCAATGCGCCACCTTCGCAACCACCCATGAGCCCGCCGAATGCTGGCGGATATGTGCCGTCGAGCGGACCGCCGGTTCCCGCAGGTGTGGGAGGCGCTGGAGCGGCACCCGGTGGCACTCCGCTGCCACCGCGTCCCAATGTGAGCTCGCCCGTTTCTGCCGGTCCGGGAGGTGCCAATCCGGGCGTCAATCCCGGCGCCGGAGCTGGCGGTGCCACCGCACCACCGCCAGTTGCTCCCCGTTAACGGCCAGCCCTGGGAGCTGGTTGAGTGATTTATAAACATGGGACCACATCGGCAACGATCAGCGGCTGATGGGAATTCCAGTCGGCTGGGCATCGCGAAATCATCAGTCGACATCCTGAAAGGCTGTCGGTGGGATGATGGAAAGCGTGTGAGATAGGAAGCGAATCCGCGGCGGGTTTTATCAGGTGATTTAGAAAGCATTTCGCATGTCGAGTGATACCTTTACGTCCGTAACGAATCAAAGTTGGTTCAGCCGGCTCAAGAACTCACTGTTCGGTGTTCTGATCGGAATGCTGCTGTTCTTTGGTTCTTTTATTTGCTTATGGTGGAACGAAGGGCGTGCGGTTCGCACCGCCCACGCACTTACCGAGCTGAAAGGGACGGTCGTGTCCATTGAAGCGGATCAGATTGAGCCGCAGTATGAGGGCCAGCCGGTGCATCTGTCGGGCCAAGCCACGACGAACATGACGCTCACGGATGATGCGTTTGGCGTATCGGCCACGGCAATCAAGCTGCGGCGACGGGTCGAGATGTATCAATGGCAGGAGGAGAAGAAAGAAGAGAAGCGAGAGAAGGTTGGTGGTGGTCAAGAGACGACGACGACCTACACCTACAGTAAGCGGTGGTCGGAGCAGCGTTTCAACTCGGCTGGATTCGCTCAACCCGAGGGCCATGAAAACCCCAGGGAAAGTCGCTACGACGGCGAAACGAAGATTGCTGACCCGGTGACGGTCGGGGTCTTTTCTCTGTCATCCGGATTGCTGAGTCAGATGACAAATTATGAGAGTCTTTCGTTGGCGGCAGATTGGAAGCTGCCGGAACCAGAGCAGAAATCGGGGATCCAGCAAGGAGATACCGTTTATCTTGCTCAGGCGATGGACGGCAGGATGCCAAATCCAAATCAGCCCGAGGTGGGTGATCTGCGCATTTCGTGGCAGCAAGTTCGCCCCACCGTCGTCAGTATTATCGCGCGACAATCTAAAGCCACTTTCTCACCGTGGCAGGCGAGCAGTGCCAAGGGCTTGGGAACGGAGATAGAGCGGTTAGAGAATGGCCAGTACTCAGCCGAGGAAATGGTGGGGCATCTGGAGGCAGAGAATACAATGCTCACCTGGATCCTGAGGATTGTCGGCTATTTTGTGATGTCGTTCGGCATCATGATGGTCTTACAGCCGCTCGCGGTCTTCGCTTCGTTCATTCCATTTTTGGGCAAAATCAGCCGCGGAGGTATCGCGATCTTTGCGTTTTTTGTCTCGGCCGCACTCTCGCTGGTCACGATTGCCATCGCATGGCTCGCGTATCGACCACTCCTGGCCGGTGGTTTATTCGCAGGAGCTGCCATCGTAATCGGTTTGCTCCTATGGATCGTGCGCAGGCGATCAGCGCCCACACCCGCCTAGTCGCCGAACCTGAAAGTGCTCAGGGAGACTCGCTCAAAATAATAGCTCAGTCATGCTTCGCTCATCACTGTAGAGACTGGAATCGCCTGGTGATTGAATCCATGAATGCGAACAAACCCCACACATCGGGTGGGGCAAGTGCAATCCTAACAGGAGCTTGGGCGCATTCGACTCGCGATCACAAACTACATTCGGCAGCCTGCTGACTCTCATTCGCATGTCAGCCAGCTAATGGACGTACCTACCTTCTTCTGAATCTCCATCGTGGGCGAAGGTTTCTCCATCGTGTAGCCTCCGCACACTCTGTGATCTCTACTGGCTCTATTTCATTTTTTCAAACCTTGCAAAATCGGTAAGGCATCGAAATAGAAGCAGGAACAACGCGAGTCGGTGCGACCTGGGGTATTTCTTGAAAAATCCTGGGGTGAACGTCGCGCTCTACCTTTTCGATCGAGCGTGCCTAAAAAGAAATTTGAACGGCCGCCATTTGTTCCTTCACACTCGCAACAGTCGGAAAGAAAAAAGCCGTAGTCGAAACTGACGTCGGGCCGGGCGGAGTGTTTTGCCGTGGATAGATAAATCGCAGCCGGCAAACAAAACATTGGACAACTGCTCAGGTGGACGTAAGTTAGCCCAACAAAGAATTCGTTTCTTTGTTGACAAGTTTCTTAATGGCAAGCGATCTTTAGGAGCAGCATTACCGTGAAATTACTTCATTTATCTTGGCGTCTCTCGACGTGGGCTCGTCTCTTAAGTATGGCAGCGATTTCGATGACTGCTATTGTGGGTGTGACCTCAACGATTCAAGCCGCGGTTGTCACCTTTGGCCAACCTGGCAATCAGTTCGAGATGGATTTTGTGACGATTGGTAATACGGGAAATAACGCTGATCACACTGGTTCTCCAAATCCCGCTGGTAGCGTGGGATATACATATGGAATTGGTCGGTTTGAAGTCAGTGAGGACATGATTAATAAGTACAATTCAAATTTTGGGACTGCCAACTCGCTGGAAATCACTAAGGATACTCGCGGCGTAAACAAGCCAGCGACAAACGTCAATTGGAATGAAGCAGCTCGTTTCGTTAATTGGCTCAACACGAGCCAGGGGTATCATGTCGCATATAAGTTCACCACGAATGGAGTGAACGACAACATTGCATTGTGGAGTCCCGGTGATGCTGGATACGATTCGGGAAATCGTTATCGCAACAGTTTGGCGAAATACGTTTTGCCTAGCTATAACGAATGGTATAAGGCTGCCTATTACAATCCCAGCAACGGTTCGTACTATGATTACGCGACGAGCACTAATACGGTCCCAGCGGCGGTAGCAAGCGGTATGGCACCTTTTACAGCGGTTTACAATCAATCGTTCCCCCAGGGCCCGGCGGATGTGAATCAAGCGGGCGGCACCAGTCCGTATGGTGTGATGGGGATGAGTGGTAATGTTTTTGAATGGGAAGAAAGTTCGGCTGACCTGCTGAATAGTAATGCTAACTCTACTCGCATGGTTCGCGGCGGCAGTTGGCACTTCACCGACACTTCGTTCTTATCGTCGTCGTCTCGCCCGGACGTCGCAATCCAGGCTAATAGAAACTCCAACGATTGGGGTTTTCGAGTGGTCAGTATAACCTCGGCAAGGCCGGAAGCAGTGCCTGAGCCAAGCATGATGATGATCGGAACTCTGTTTATTCTGGGAGGAATTATTGCTAAGCGGCGGATGAAGAAGTAGACGTTTCTTTAGTTCGTTATTTCATTCTATCCATTCCCATCTTTGCGACTCGCCGTCTGGCGGGGCGCAAAGATTTTTTTGTTCCTTTGCGGTTCCGGTAGGACGCCCTCGAGTCCGTCATGATGTTTGGCGAGGTTTGAAGTGGTGAAACACAGAGTCAGTAGAGTTCACAGAGTGTGACGAAGCTACATCGTAGCGGATTTTAAGCCTGCAATAGAGATTCCAGACGAACCGGATCGATTCATCCTGTTGAGGCTTGAGTGCCTGATCCTCCGCTGGATTTGAATGCCAATCAATGCACCATGCTGAAAATCAACTGCGGCGATGTTGGATATCAGTCGACGATGGGTGTTTGATAGCGAGTGGGATCGGAGATGCCGGCTTCGAGGAATCCTTTGCGTCGCAGGAGGCATGAGTCACAGTGGCCGCAGGCCAGACCCTGCTCTGAGGGATCATAGCAGCTGGTCGTGAGCGCGTAGTCGACGCCCAGCTCAGTGCCACGACGGATGATTTCGGCCTTCGACCAGTGAATGAGGGGCGCGTGAAGGGTGATTCGCTGTGTGCCCTCCACCGCCGCCTTCGTCGCTCGATTCGCGAGCGCTTCAAAGGCCTCAATGAACTCTGGCCGGCAATCGGGATAGCCGCTGTAATCGAGTGCATTAACGCCAATAAAAATATCACCACAACCGAGCGTCTCAGCCCAAGCGAGCGCCATCGATAAGAAAATCGTATTACGAGCGGGCACGTAGGTGACGGGAATCCCCGCATCAATCTCCTCCGCGTGATCGTGCTTCGGTACAGCAATGTCGGCAGTTAGTGCCGACCCGCCAAATTGCCGGAGATCGATATCCAGAATCACATGCCTGGCCACGGCCGCTTTTCGCGCTATCGCCATGGCCGCTTGCAGCTCTATCGCATGTCGCTGCCCGTACCGGAAGCTGAGTGCATACGGACGAAACCCCGCCTGCTGAGCAAGAGCCAAGGCCGTGGCCGAATCCAGTCCGCCACTGAGCAACACCACGGCCGGACGAAGCGTTTCGCTGGCCGCGCTGGTACCGACGACGCTACCGGAAGGGACTGTGCTGCTCGCTGTGATGGCATCGGTATGCGAGGATGCTACCGGTGCCCGTGACACTTCCCTGGTCTCCCGATTGTTCATTGCAGTTTATCCTTACTTATCGACAGCCTGGGATTTCGTCAGCTCACGACTACTTAGGCGGCGAACGGTCGACCGGCCACCACTTGGCCGGCGAGGATCGTGCTTTGATGTTGCCAAGCCGCGATAGCCGGAGCCGTCGACTCCAGGTCCAGGTGAAATTGAATCAAGTCGGCCGGTGTGCCGACGGCGAGTTGCGATGCGGGACGACAAAGCCACTGGGCGGGATGGAGCGACGCCATCTCAATCGCGGTTCGTAAATCCACGTGCGCGAAACGCATCACGTTCACGACGCCCACATAGAGCGGTAAGGCGGCGCCGGCAAGCAGATCGGGGTGACCGACCGGATGAAGCGTTCCATCGGGGTACACTTCGATGGCTCCCAGCGGTCCCGTTTCATAGGTACCGGGTGGCATGCCTGCCAGTCCCGTGATATCGCTGACCAAGAGGCAGCGCTGAGCCGTCTTCGCACGGACAAACGACTGTACAACGGTCGCCGGTAAATGGTGGCCATCGACAATCAACGACGCCCACAAGCGATCATCGGCCAACTGATCCCAGATGTAATTGGGGTGACGCCGGATGAGTGGATGCGCACCGTTGCCCAGGTGTGTACTGCAGGTCGCTCCCGCCGCAACCGCCGCGGCAATCTGCTCAGTGCTGGCCTGTGTGTGCCCGATCGAAACCAGCACGCCTTGCCGTACCGCCCGAGCGATGAAATCGATCGACTCAGCGTACTCCGGGGAGAGCGTGATGATACGGATCCGTCCACCCGCCGCGTCCTGCCACCGCTGAAACTCGTCCCAGTTCGGCGGTCTCACGTGCTCTCGTGGGTGAGCTCCTCGTGGACCATCAGCCGGAGAGATATAGGGCCCCTCAACGTGAATACCGGCTACTCGGCGCGCGATCCCGCGATCCTGTTCGCAGGCAGCGGCGATTGTCCTGAGGGAGTGACGAAAGATTTCGTCGCGATGTGTGGTCAACGTGGGGCAGTAGGCCGTCAAGGCGAGTGCATCTTGCGCGTAAGTGATCCGAGCGACGGTTTCCGGCGTCAAATCGGCGTCGTTGAACTCGCGGCCGGCGTAGCCGTTAAGCTGCACGTCGATCAGGCCGGGGGCAATCCAAGGCCACGCGGCGATGGGGGTACCGGCGGGAGGACCATCGAGCCGGGTGATTTTGCCATCCTGCAACTCCACCACAACTGCGGCGCCCGTGTCATATCGTCGTCCTACGATCTGCATCGGTATGAACCTCGACCACGAATTGGAAATCGTTCCCCTTCGACACGATTCGCGTACCGCTGCCCCACTGTCCCTGGACTCGAACCTGCGGCGATTGTGGCTCACAACTCGGCGAATCACAACCGGGGGATGAGCCGTGCCGCAAAACAACGGGCCGGTTACAATGCGGCCTCGAGAGCCAGCATCAGGAATGTGGGAATGGTTCGGGGTAAGTAATCGTGGCGATCCGCCAGCCTAACAGGGAGGACGCTACCGCGATGGCGAGTTGCGGATGAAGGAAAGGCCGCAACTTTTCGTGCTCCGGCTGGTTCTAGGAAGCCATGGCCGCATACTAGGTCGGCGCACTAGGTCGAGTCGTCTATCACTGTTTTGCTTAGAGGGAGTTTCTGCATGAGAATCTGGGGATTGAAATGGCTAGCGTTCACGGTCCTGGCTTGGTCGCTCACCGCCGTTCCGGTGGCTGCTCAGGGCCGCGGTGGTTTGGGAATGGGCATGATGCGCGGTGGCGGTGCGGGCGGCGGCGTGCTCATGCTTGCGCTGGCCGAGCCCGTGCAGAAGGAGTTGGGACTGAGTCCCGAGGCGATTGAAAAAGTGCAGAAAGTCTCGGCTTCAGCTCGCGAGGAGCTCCAGGCCGCCATGGCCGGATTTGCGCAAGGTGGTTTTCAAAACCTGTCGGATGAACAGCGGCAGGAGATGATGACCAAGATGCAAGATACGAACCGCAAGATGCAGGAAAAGTACTTGCCCAAGATGCAGGAGGTGTTGACGCCAGAGCAATTCCAACGACTCAAGCAGATCGGTTGGCAGATGGCTGGTGCTGGCGCGATCAACGATCCAGAAGTCGTCAAGGAGCTGAAGATCAGCCCGGAACAAACGGCTGCCGCGAAGAAAGTGGGCGATGAATTCACCGCCCAGCAGCGCAGCATGATGCAAGAAGCATTTCAGGGCGGTGGTCCCAATCCGGAACTCATGACCAAAATGCAGGAGCTCATCAAACAGCGTGACACGAAAACACTGGAAGTGCTCAGCACCGAGCAGCGCGAGGCCCTCACAAAACTGCAGGGCAAGCCGTTTGATGTCTCTCAGTTGCAGGGCCGCGGAGGACCAGGCGGCCGTGGTGGACCAGGCGGCGGTGGACGCGGTGGGGCGGGTGGTCGCGGCGGAGCACCCGGAGCACCCGGCAAAGCGAACTAAGTTTTCGGGCGTTTAAATCACGCCAGCAACGTTCGGTTCAGCAGTGGCGAATCGTCTGCCACTGCTGAACCGATCTGCAAGCAAGAGCGGCTGCTCAAACCGCTCTTCCTAGTCGCGTTCCTGAATGATCGACCGGATGACGTAGGTCTGCGATTCATTCAGCGGGGTTGAGGAGCGATCACCAGCGATCGTGTGAGTGATCGTCAGCGCTCCATCATCGGAAACCTCCGCCTGATTTGGTAAGGCTCCTCCCGTACGTTCGGCATCCATCGTGCCGAGGATGCCGACTACCGAGTTCAGCGTCACCTCCACTCGCCGCTCATTCGCTGCGAACTGGTTATTGATCTGATAGGAGTAACCGATACCAACTTGCAGCGGATGGCGAGTGACGATATCGAATCCCGTCTGAGGTCCGGAGATGTTATCCATCGTGATCATGCCGTTGGTGGGATTCAGGTTG
Organism: Pirellulaceae bacterium; assembly: GCA_044235425.1. Taxonomy (GTDB): domain Bacteria; phylum Planctomycetota; class Planctomycetia; order Pirellulales; family Pirellulaceae; genus JBJSXJ01. Next base: position 38,436 of record JBIIHW010000006.1, on the reverse strand, counting down.
AATTTGAGCCCCACCTGCTGCTGAGCGATCGCCGTCACTTCCTGCTGCGTGCCCCAGAGGGATGGTGGCGTCCAGCCATGGAACTTGGCATTCAGCTTCACGTTCACATTCGAGGCGGTTTGCCACTCCAATCCTCCCTTCATATCGCACCAACCGAACTTATCGTTCACTATGAACCCCTGAAGGAGACTGGCGTCCCATTCAGGCAGCATCACCTTGTGATTCCAGTCTGAATTGTGGTGGTTATCCCAGGCGAAGCCCCAGCTATCATTGTCAACAATCTGTAATTCCGCCCACGGGTTCTCCGGCACGATTCGATAGGCCTCACCGGAAGTCAGTATCAGGCGAATCCTCTCCGTCGATTCCACCAGCTGATCGTTGTTGATCAGCACGGGAAGAGAAACAGAGAGCTTGCCCGCCGGAATCTTCACACTGCTACCGATGAGTGCGTGATCAACTCCATTGGTTGCAAATCCCTCGGCAGCAGTTCCCGCTCCAGCTTGTCCGTCAACCGAGAACTGCACGACGAGATCATGGTCGAGCGGCGCGGACAGTTCGAAGTGGAAGTAGCCATCGGTCGCCAGAGGGTCTGGTTTAACCTTTCGCTCCCGGACCGCCTGTTCGCCAGGCCTCTCCACCGACTCCGCTCGAATCCGCACTTCGGGGATACCGACCGGCGGTGGCGTCTCACAGAGGAACCCGGTGCAGGAGCCTCCACCACTGGTGCTCGAATCGCCACCGGAATCCACCTCAACGATTGGCACCACTTGCTGCCCCGTATCACTACTCATCGTTCCCGCAGGCTGCACTCCGGTGGTAGTGAATGGGCTGGAGCGTGCAAGCTGATCAAGCACTTCGTCGACATCCGCTGTACTGATCCAGCCGTCACGATTTACGTCGAGCGGAGTCAGGTGGGAACTGGCAGAGAAGCTGCCAGCGGCCTGTTCGATTGAGTTAAGGATGATAAGTGCATCCAGGGGTGCGACGACATCGTCCCTGTTGATATCACCACGGTTGAAATCACCACCGTTGATACCAAGACGATTGAAATCACTGCTGTCAGCATCCGCGATGAGTGCGGGAGGTGAGTCAGCGGCAAGGTCGATCGCCATCAAGCTGCGCGGCTCCAGGCACTGGAGTAATCGCACTTCCTGTTTGAGCCCCGGTGGTCGGCGTGACCTCCGCGACGCTCGATAGGCTTCCAATCTGCGTGGCTCCATGGGGCGTACCGGTTCACGCGACTCCTCCGGCACTCCAGGTTTTCGTTTCTTTCTTCCGATCAGGCGTTCCATCCAAGTAGGCATTGACATCCAACGATCTCCTCATCGTTCGTATCCAAGCATCTCGAGTGTTGGTCGCCCCTCCCGCCAACCGTCGCAACCACGACGTCGGCGTACACCGAGACATGTTCGAAATACTCTTGACGAGTTTTTGGCAGAAAATTGCGCATTAATTTGGGGGAAAATAGCAAAAAACTTTAGTGCATCTGGGTGTCTTGTGGATTGAACACGCATAGAGCCGTCAGAAGCCCATCCCAAACAGTAGGGCTGAACGAAGGCACTTTGGGATACCTGAGCTATGCCGTGGACAATCCCACAGTGACAGCCGCGACCGTCCTGTCTTCCGGGTAGCGATCCACGAACATCCCAGATGGACCAGAGAAGGTTTCCCCATTGCCCAAGGAAGGCGAGCGATGTGAGAGCCTCGTGGAGCTGAAATCAACGCTATTGCTCAGCGTTTTTGTTCAACATTACTCCTGATCTCAGGCTCTTCCACATCATCTCCTCGGTCAAAATAGGATTGCTGACCTGCAGCGGCGGCCGCCTCGGGGGTTGTGGTGGCGAACAGGTGCATGATGCGCGCAATCGCTCCGGTCCAACCGGTCTGATGACTGGCCCCTAGTCCCGCTCCGTTGTCGCCGTGGAAGTATTCATAAAACAGGATGCAATCGCGCCAGTAAGGATCCTCCTGAAACGGCTTGGCTCCCCCAAATACCGGACGGCGTCCGGTGGCATCGGGAAGAAAGATTGTGGTCAAGCGTCGCGCGATTTCCTGGGCGACCTGGTAGAGATTCATCCGGCGGCCGGACCCTGTCGGGCATTCGATGGTGAAGTCGCTGCCGTAGTACTGGTGATACTGCAGCAGCGCTCGAATCACGAGAGCGTTCACAGGCATCCAGATCGGTCCTCGCCAATTCGAATTGCCCCCAAACATGCCGCTATCCGACTCGGCCGGTAGATACTCGACACGATATTCCTGACCGCCAACTTGCATCACAAAAGGATGTTCGGCGTGATAGCGCGACAACGATCGCAGTCCGTACGGGCTGAGAAATTCGTTTTCATCAAGCATCTTGGCGAGCACACGGCGGAGGCGAGTTTCGGTGAGGATGGAGGCCAATCGCCGACCGGCGATGCCCGGCTTAAGTGGGTCGTGAATGGTGGTACGAAGTTCGGGACGATTCTCAATGAACCAGCCAAAACGTTCCGCTAGCTCTGCGTTCTCTCGTAGTAACCTGCCGTCGAAAACCGTCGTCGCACATAACGGCAACAGGCCGACCATCGAGCGGACCTTGAGACGCTTTGCCTTTCCATCTGGCATTCGCAGCACATCGTAATAGAACCCGTCCTCCTCGTCCCACATGCCGGTGTCCTGCCCGACATGTCCCATCGCCGAGGCGATCCAGAGGAAATGCTCGCAGAACTTCAATGCCATATCCTCATAGTCCCGATCGCTGCGCGCCAGTTCGCCCGCAATCTCGAGCATGTTCTGACAGAAGAGGGCCATCCAGGCCGTGCCGTCGGCCTGTTCCAAGTATCCGCCGGTCGGAAGCGGCGCGCTGCGGTCGAAGACACCGATGTTATCGAGTCCTAAAAAACCACCCTCGAACACATTGTGGCCCATGCGATCCTTGCGATTGACCCACCACGTAAAATTCAGCAGCAGCTTCTGAAAGCAGCTTTTGAGCCACTCCTTGTCTCCCTCGCCGCGCTGCCCCTTTTCCAGTCGATAAGTGAAAATCGTCGACCATGCATGGACCGGTGGATTGACGTCGCCAAAGTTCCATTCATAAGCAGGTATCTGACCGTTGGGATGCATGTACCGCTCCCGGAGCATGAGTTTCAGCTGCTGTTTGGCAAACTCCGGATCAACCAGCGAAATCGAGATGACGTGAAAAGCGAGATCCCAGGCCGCATACCATGGATATTCCCACTTATCGGGCATCGAGATCACGTCCCCGTTGTACATGTGATGCCAATGTTCGTTCCGAGGAGCGACCTTGCGAGTCGGTTTAAACGGATCGCTACCGCGCTCGTCAAGCCACTTATCAACGTCGTAGTGATAAAACTGTTTGCTCCAGAGCATCCCCGCCAGCGCTTGCCGCATCACCAGCGCCTCATCGGCGTTAAGCGAGGGAGGAATGACCGATTGATAGTACTCATCCGCTTCCTGGCGACGAGACGCAAAAGCTGCCTGAAATGATTCGCCAAAAGGGCCGTTGGTAGCTCCCGGATGGGCGAATGCTGTAGGTCCCAGATTTGTCAACCGAAGGTGGATCTGCTGGCGCTGGCCGGCACACACAGATAAGCGGTAATACGCGGCGGCCTTGGTGCCAAATTGTTCGGGATTGACCGCACCGTGGTCTCCCTGAACCACAAAATTGTGGATGCCATCTTTAACATAGGGAGTGCGGTTGGCGACGCCAAAGATTCGCTGCGTGTTCGTTTCGTTTTCCGTGAACAGCAGCGGTACATCTCCCGCGCAGTACCAATAGCGTTCACCTAGCTTGGTGTCGACCGACTTCACGACAGTTGCACCGGGTAATGCCTCTTGCTGCTGCAATAGCGGGCGATTGCCGGTAGCCTGCCAAGACCATTCATTGCGGAACCAAAGCGTGGGCAAGAGATGCACTTCGGCTGCCTCGGGGCCGCGATTGTGGATCGTGATCTGAATCAAAATATCTTCCGGTGACTGCTTCGCATATTCGACAAAACAATCGAAGTAGCGATTTCCCTCGAAGACACCGGTGTCCAGCAGCTCATACTCGAGTTCGTCTCGGCCGCGACGACAGCTGGTTTCAACTAAATCCGCATAAGGAAATTCCGCCTGTGGATACTTGTATAGATATTTCATATATGAGTGCGTGGGTGTGGAGTCGAGGTAGAAATAGTACTCCTTCACATCCTCGCCATGATTGCTCTCACGATTCGTCAGACCAAATAAACGCTCCTTTAGGATCGGATCTCGGCCGTTCCAGAGTGCCAGTGCAAAGCAGAGTCGCTGTTTGTCATCGCTGATCCCGGCTAGGCCATCTTCGCCCCAGCGATAGGCCCGCGAGCGTGCCTGGTCATGGGTGAAATAACTCCAGGCCTCACCTCCCTCGCTATAGTCTTCCCGCACCGTGCCCCACTGCCGCTCGCTCAGATAGGGTCCCCACTTTTTCCAGGACGACTCAGGAGTTGGATCTTCCTCAAGTCGCTGCTGTTCCGCGTTCATGAATTGGTTCTCGTGTGTCGCACCGTTCGCTCTTCAGAAAGGCAATTCCCGCCCATCAGCTGATCAATTCCAAGAAGCCGATTTATCCCCCTTGAATTCGCAAAGCTCGGCTTGAGCGATCCTAAAGATCAGTGCAACTTGCATACCGCTTGCGCTGAAGAATACGGCCGTGGCTCTTCTCCGTGAGCGAGATGAAAGGGGAGTATCTCCCCTGAATGATCCGCACCTGGATGATCGGCAGCGGCAGAGTGTTGTGCTGCAACGTCGCGGCTTGAGCGATCGCGCAGCCGAACAGCGCAAGGCTCAAGGAAGTTGACCAGATACGTTCGTTAACATGGAGCCGGAGTGCATACGCTCAATGCTTAACGCTCAATGCTTAACGCTCAATGCTTAACGCTCAGTGCGAGAGGTTTTGTTCGAGTGCTTGTCCACTCGGAGAGCGGACGGCCGATGTCCCAGGACGTTCTCAGTGGTTAATTCGACCTTCTGGCTTTTTTATGGTTTCGCCTCTGGTTTCGCCTCTGGTTTCGCCTCTGGCTTTGCATTGGACGCGGGTTGGGCGCGGGGGAGGGGCTGGAGGAACCAGCCGGAGACGTTGAGTGTTCGGGGCTGCTTAGGTGGGTAGCGGTAATCGGAAAGCAGTTCCACAGCCCAGCGGCATGCCAGGCCAATTTCGGAATATTCGCCATCTTGATCGGCGAATTTTCGCAGGGTCTCAAGCTGTGAAACGGCTTTTAAGCGGCCCAGTCCCACGGCGGACATTAAGCGCACATGATGAACTTCGGGTGGTGTTGTGCCGGCGTCGGCCAACCGCGCTGCAAATTGGCCGACTAAATCACTTCCCGCTTCGCCCTCATGTAACCAGGCTAAGGCCCAACAGGCCGCTCCCCGCATCTCGCCCGACAGTGACAGATTCTTCGGGACGAACTGACGCATCAGCGGTTCCGCCTCGCGGTAACGCAGCTCGCCAAACGTTTGAAAAATCTGGGAGCCTTGCGAACCACCCCAAGCTGGCGGATTAGGAGCCGTCATCCCGCGATAGAGCACTTCAGCATGAGCGAGCATCGGCGCTAGCGTCTCGGGCACGCGCAGCTTACGCAATGCCCAGGCACTGGCGATCGCCACTTCACCTCGCTGCGATTTCAGCAGTTCCACCAGCCGGCTCGCCGCCGGTTCATGATCGAGCGTTCCCAGGACCAGCGCGGCTTGCTCTTGGCCACGCCAAGCATCCGCTTGCAGCGCCGCAATCGCTTGCTCGATAACCACATCCCTTAACGACCCCGTCGCGCCATCGCGAACCAACGTTGACGTTACGAATTGGCGGAGCGATGGATTGCGATCGCTCAACAGGGGTCCGAGCAGCCGCACTGAGTTGGTATCATGAGGTCGCGAGACGAGCTCCGCCGCCAGCTTACGTACTCCGGCATCGGCATTTCCGAGCGACTTCTGTGCGATAGCCAGTGCGGCCGCTGCCTGCAATTGATCCAACCGCCCCAAGGCCGCAGTCGCAATCGATGGCTCGGCATCCACGGCTAATGTTTGCAGCTGCTGAACCGTCGCCTCGCCTTGATGCCGCAGAATCAGCCGCAAAGCCAACAATCGACCCAGGAACTCGGGACGATGCTTGCCCGCCATGAGCTGCGTCGCTACGTCGTTCATCCCGGTATCGACAATCTGCCCCAAGGCCCGGGCTGCAGCCGCTCGCAATTCCGCATCCGCGTTCCCATCCACAACCAACTTCCTCAGCGGCTCGACCGCCGCCGACTCTCGTAGCTGAGCCAGGGCATCGATCGCCACTAGCAGCAGCACGCGCGGGGTCGCGGGGCGATTCAGCCGCATCAACCATTCATCCCGCAGCGTGGCATCCTGCCATCGTGCGAGTGCCGGTTCGACCACCTGCTTGAGCGCTTGCCCATGAGCTGACGCCGCTGCTGCCATCTCAGCTGCCGCCGATTTCGCTTGTAAGTTGATCAAGGTCCGGGCCGCCGCTTGTTGCACCAGCGGATCGCGATCCTGCAGAAGCTTCGTGATGTCGGGAATGGCAGAATCGAGCCCCGTCATCCCTTTTTCGATCGCAATGCTAATCGTTTCGATCGCCATGCGGCGTGTTTCCGCCTCCTCACGCGCTAAAGCCTGCAACCAGACCTCTTTTAAATCTCGCGCAAACTTGAGCGTATGCCCCTCCATCTGCAGCAGCGGATCCTGGTACATGATGCTGTCCACGACGATCTTCGTCGACTCTTGTCCGCCAGACTCTTTGGCAACAGCGGCAGCGTCGGCCGGTTTGTCGTCTGCGGTCCCCATCGACGCGGGCAGCCAGGTGCCCATCAATAACAGCACCAGAAGCAGTCGGAAACCAGCTGGCAGGAAGCAACATTTCATGGAAGTGCCGTGCGAGAATAAAGGCGATGACAACGAGCAGCGATCGTGACGATTCATCACAGAGAATTTCATGAACGAACTCTATGCGGGCTTCAGCAACCGCCACACTCGTAGCGACATGACCGACAGCGAAATCAGGCTTACCAATCCAGCCACCCACCAACTGAGCGGCGTCAAATTGTAACGTTCGAAACCGGGCATCCCGATGACGCTTAATGCCGCCCCCATCGGATTGATCGCCAGTACTTGCTGCACCAAGTCATGTCCAAACGGCGCTTCGCGTCCAAGCCAGACCAGCAGGGGCCCCAGGAAGAGCACCATCAGAATGATGTACACCGTGACCGTCGCTGCGGCCGTGCGATTAATCCAGCAGCCGACCGCGGCACTCACCGCCATCGTGTAGATCACCGTCAGCAGCAGGCAGATCATCACTTGATAGACCTGCTGCAGCATCGTTGGTTTGATGAAAATCATCACGATGTAGCCAGGAGCGGTAGCGAACAGGAGCAGCACGACCGTCCAGGCTACGCTGGCTAGTTTTCCCGTGACGATCCGCCAGCCGGGCAGGGTCGTCATACGCAGCAGATTCCAACCGCCTGATTCCAATTCGTTACTGATGAGTCCGGCAGCAAGACTGGGTGTAATCAAAACCACTAAAGTCACTTGCAAGAGTACCAACAGACCACCGATTGTCTCCACACCCCAATCCATGGTGCTGGTCGTAGCAGCGAAGGTCATCAAGAGCGAGATCACGGCGCAGATGGCGACGAGACGCAAGAGCCAGTGAATACGGCCAAAGCGGCGCGTGCGAAACTCCTTCACCATAATGGGATTCAGGTAGAACGGAATACCCGCCGAACGTCGCTGCGGGTCGATCAGAAAAAACAACCGTCGCAGACTACGGACACCGAGCGACTGATCGTTTGTGATCTTGCCCTGTGATCGCGAGCGATCGAAGATGCGATGATTCAATTGACGCAGCGTGAGCAGGATGATTCCGACGATAAAGATGCTGCTGGTAACGAAGAATTCACGAGCACCGGTGTCGGTTTCGAGTAGTCCCTGAGAACCGGCACTTCCCTGACCAACTAAGTGCAGAATGACCGGCATTGGCGACAAACGCCGCAGCAAATAGGCGCTCTCGATCATCGCCTTCACGATGTAGGGCGAAGCCGTTTCGCCGAACATTTCTCCGACAAACCGCGGTAACTCACCGGCCGACGCGCCGCCACCCTGGCCCTGCATCAGATAGTGAGGCGCGAGCGTCAAAAAACAGACGCCGAATAGCAACCCATAACTGATGCGTACTGCCGAATCTGGTGATTGCGAGTAGGTGCTGACAAGCAATCCCAGGGCTACACTTTCGATCGCCAAGACCGCCAGGACGGCGTAGAGCAGGCCCACGTCACCCCACAAATCCACGCCTCCCATCGCATAGCAAGCAGCGGCCGCCGGTAGACTCGTACACAAAATCACGGCAGCAAACGCCAGCACACCCAATAGCTTTCCGAGATAAATCAGTGGCGGCGAAAGAGGCGAATTGAGGAGCAAGAGCAAAGTACCTTGGATTCGTTCCTTGACGATCGAGGTCGCTGGAAAGGCGGGTACCAACAGCAGCACTCCGCCCAGTAATCCAAAAGCAAAAATCTTATAAACCTCGCGCGCCTGAGCACCGGACAAGTCGACGATGCCGGTACTTGGCCAGCGCACCAAGACCAGCAGCGAAAAGAGCGCTGCGGATGCGAGGATGGCCACTAAAGCTCGAGGCGACCGGAGAATCCCAAGAAATTCACGTCGCATAATCGGAATCATGAGGCACTCCGTTCGGCTCGAGTTACCGACAAGAACGCATCTTCAAGATCCTTGGGAACTTCGCGAAATTGCGCGACAGGAATGCGCTGATCGATCAACCGCGCCAGCAGCGACGAAAGCTCTTTGTCGGAGCGCTGACTGTCAAACCGAACAATCGCTTCAGCTGCCACCGGTGCGACTCCACCCCGTTCGGACTCCTGTAAACCTTCCCGTAACAGCTCCGCGGCACGTTCTACATCCTGGCCTTCGACGAGTTGCACTTCGAACGTGCGCTGCTGACGAATGTCGCGCATGATTTGATCCAACGCCCCAAACGCTCGCAGCTTCCCTTGAGTAATGATTGCAACCACGTTACAGATACGCGAAAGTTCCGGCAGGATGTGGCTGGTGACGATGAGCGTCTTGCCCATCTGAGCCAGTCGCAGTAGCAATTCGCGCATCTCGATGCGAGCTTGAGGGTCGAGGCCGTTGGCGGGCTCATCGAGAATCAACACTTCGGGATCGTGCAGCAATGTGCGGGCAACGCCGACCCGCTGCCGCATGCCGTGGCTCAGCGATTCCACATACCGATCCTGCATATAGGTGGAACCCGTTGTGTCGAGGACTTCGGCAATGCGGCGAGTGCGATCGCGGCGCGGTATGCCGAACGCGGCACCGAAAAAGTCGAGATACTCGCGCACTCGCATGTTGTCATACGAGCCGAAAACGTCGGGCATGAAACCGACGAGTCGCTTGATGCGTCGCGCGTCGGTGACACAATCGGCCCCGGCGATGGTCGCCGAGCCGCTCGTGGGGCGCATGACACCGACGAGGATTTTGATCGTCGTCGTCTTACCCGCTCCATTGGGACCAATGAAGCCGAGAATTTGTCCTCGGTTCAACGAAATACTGAGTGAATCGAGCGCTGTGAATTCGCCGAAACGTTTCGTCAGCGCTTTCGTTTCAACCACGGGTCCGGAATTGGCCGTCATAGGGGTTCACTTATCAGTCGTTGGTTAAACGCGAAAAATAACGCTTCCAGGAATCACTCAGGGGTCCGTCTTACCGGCCACACTGAGTCGTAGGTAATCGATTTGCCACGTGCTATTGCCCGAACTCGTGGCAGCAGAGCTTTCGCCCAGCACGGGTTTTTTCTTGGCTGCGAGGGCTTCTAATTCGGGATGTGTTTTGGTTATCTCCAGCGCAATGCGTACACCACCCTGTCGATCCAGTCGCAGTTGCTCGCCAGTCAGTTCAATCTGCAGCAGCCCCGACGGATCCTTTTCCGTGTGCACAACTTGATACTCGGCATCTAAGACGGTGGAAACGATGAGATTGCGTGTGGGAACATTCAAGCGAATGGCGAGCGTTGCGCGCTCAAGCTGACACGGTAACACCTCGGCAGGCACCTGGAAACGCAGCACTGTTTCCGTTGGTGTATTGAGCCCCTTGACCCATTCGCCGGTCCGCGCATTAAACGCGGTGGAGCGACCTTGACGACCATCGACCGAGGAAACCGACAGAAAACTTGCTGGGACGACAAACGATGTGTCGCTCGGTGTCCGCCCGAATTCGAAGGGGATTACATGCACCGCTCGATTACGCCGCTCGAAACCGTCCGGCAGCTGCAGAGTCGGCTCGTCGGCATCCGACCAGAACACCAAGCTGGAGCGCCGCGGAAACACAAATCCATCGGTCGCGGTAAAGAGCTGCTTCAGTGCTTCGGACCGCCAGCGCTGTTCATCACTCAGCAACGTTTCCGTGGAATACTGACCGGTGGCCAGCACGTCGGCGGGGCTCACTGTGAACTGTCCATCAGTCGTGAACTTCACAGCGGCCGAGAGATTGGGCAGGCTGACGACGAGTGGATCGAGCACAAGGTTGCGTTGCTGTTGAGAAGCGAGGTTGGCGTCAGCGGAATCACTCGCGGACTCATCGCTCATAATGAGTTGTCCTTGCAAACCGGCGGCTGTGAAGCTGCCGCGTAGTGACACGGGACTGCGGGCGGTGCGCGAGCCCACAAACGAGGCAACACCGATACTGCCCGCCCGCGAGGTAGCGTTTTGTGTCTCCACCGAATCGTTGTCGGTCCAAACTTCACGGCGCACTTCAGCATCGGCCTGCGTTTCCGGATACATCAAATAGCGCTCAGTGGCCTTCCACTGGACGGGGCGAGTTTGTTGGTCGTAGATCGCGGCTAACCCATCCACCAGAAATTCATCGGTCTCGGGCGTCACTCGCACCAGTTCAAAACTGGCGATGGTGGGTGGCACTTGATGCGAACTGCGCTGGCCGACGAAGACGAGTGCACCGGCGGAAAGGAGAGCGGCGAGCGGTACGAACCACGTCAAGTTTTCCAGTCGAGTACGTCGCCAGAGAACGAAAATACCGCCGAGAAGTACGAACCAGAATCCACCGAGCGCGGTCAGCGGCAGCCAGCGACTGGGAATCGAATAACCAATTTGCTGCTGGACGGCCGCCTGAAAACCTTTCGGATCAAATCGCTCATCGCGACTCACAAAAAACCGGGATGCCAAATACCGAAGTGCCTTCGTGTGTCCCTTTTCAAACTCTGGTCGCCAGCCGCGGGCCCCTAGCGTCGTGATCAGCACTTCACCCTCACCAAACGGAACCCAGATCGCCGCCGGCCAACCATTCACTCGGCATGGTACGTTTGTGGCCGTCGTGATGACGCGGACCATTGGCACGGGCGTCTCCAGGTCGCATTGGTCCTCACTCAGCGGCTCATCACTGCCCCCTGCGGTTTGAATCGTGTACTGATCCAGTTCCACTTGATCGACGATCTCGAGTCGTGCGGCATCACCAAGAATGATGCGTGCCGTGTCGATGCTCAGGGTGTCTAGAGAAAGCCACAGTCGGCCGCCCTCTCGCAGCCAGCCACGCAGGGAGTTAAGTCCGGCGGAGTCGCGTACGATTCGGTCGCTAGTAACCATGAACTGATCGAATCCTTGCAATACCTGCGACCAGGGCGGCAGAAAGTCGCCATGCATGTCATTGGCGCTCTCATCGAGTCCGATGGCGACTCGCGCGGCCATCATCGTGTCCCAGGAATCCCGATCGACTTGGAATTCTTCAAGTTTCCCAAAGGGATTTGGCTGCCGGAGCACGGTTGCCGTTTTCACCGGCCCGTGACTCACACCCACCAAATGTTCGGTCATCATCGGTTCGCCCGCTTTACGCTGGAGCACCTCGCGGGGCGACTTAGGATCGAGTGCCAGCGATGTGTAGCGATGACGTTCAACTTGCTGCGGGATACCGGTAGGAAATCGAATCGGCAACCACGTCTGTCGAGCGGACTGAGGCGGTACGAGCACACGACGCACAAACTGCCGACCTACATCTGGGGGAAAATAGACCGAGATCAGTCCCTCGTTCCATTCATCCGTACGGTTGACCGCATTGACCGATAGCACCGACCAAGCACCGGGCCGGTGCATGCGAATGATCGACGAGTTGGTCGTGATGATGACGTTGCGTGGGTCGTACTCCATGGGCGGCGGTTCTGCATCGTCGGGGGGTGGCGGAGGAGGAGGAGGCGCCACAGCACCGGAACTCGCAGCTTGCGCCGCTGGTGCGGGAGAGCCAGGATTACCGCCGGGAGCTCCGCCAGGTCCGCCAGCTCCGCCAGGTCCGCCAGGTCCGCCAGGTCCGCCAGGTCCGCCGCGGTTACCGCCAGGTCCACCGCGGCCAGCACCACCTCCAAAACCACCGGGGAAACCGCGACCGCCCGGCGGGCCGCCCATCGGCATCTTGCCCGGAGCACCACCAGCCGGTCCGGGCCCACGAAAACCCGACTTGCCTGGGCCCCCTGGGGCGGGTGGAGTTGGCGGGGTGCCGGATTGCGCAGCCGTTGTTTGCGACGCAGTCGCCGGCGCCGTTTCTGATATCGCAGTTTTGGATTTTCTAGTGCCAGGCTGGTTGATGCCAGGCTGGTTGATGCCAGGCTGGTTGATGCCAGGCTGGGCGGCGGTCGCTCGCGAATCCAATGTCAACCAGGCCCAACCGCCTAACCACAGAGCTACTCCCAGCGTGGTCAGTACGCTCACTCGCTGCCTGTTCATCACCAATGACTCTCCCCGAATTCGCTGCCGGACGGCCATGGCGCAGGCCACAACCGAAGAAAAACGACCGCCGGATGTTTTGGACTACCAAGATAAGACCAAGCTGCCAAACGAAAAGAAGGGAATACCTTAACGATTTCATTTGGCGGAATCAAACTTCGAATGCCACGAAATTCTCAGATTAAGAAATCGACACGACGACTGCGGCAGTGAGGAGAATTGCTCCGAGCAGTCGCAGGCCCAGCACTCGCCCTGACAAACTCGCCTCGGCCGTCGCTAACGCTCGGCCAAGCAGCCACGCCAGTCCCAAAGCCCATAATCCACGAAGCGCGTAGATGATGTTGATCCGCGTGGCATCGCCAAAATGTCCGAGTGAATAGGCCATGCTGATTGCCTGAGCGGCGATCAGGAGTGTGCTGACGACGAGTGGCCGCGTCACATGGAGTTCGCGCCAGCGACGCGGGGGGTGACAGAGTGGCAGCAGCGCGCACGACAGAATTCCACCCGACACAAAGACGATGGGCAAAAAACGAGCGGCCCCGAGTGGACGTCCCCAAATCTGCAGGCCGACGTCGAACAGGGAAAAACAGGTGGCTGAGGCAAGTGACAGGCAGACCGTGGAGACACCGCGCCAGAGTGAACGCTGCTCGCCGGGGCGAGCCCGAGCGCCAGCTTGTACCAAACCGACTCCGCACGTCGCCATGGCTGCGCCGATCCAGATGCGCCCGTCGACTAACTCGCGGTCGAGCATTGCCAGCAGGATGGCAACGAGAATCACTTTGACGCCGAAGATTGGCGTGGCGACTGACACATCACCATGCTGAAACGCAAAGAAATTCAGCACTTGTCCCGTAACAAACAACGCGCCGACGATGATCGCGGGCCACCACTGCGAGGGCGACAACCATTCGCCTTGCATCCATCCGTAACCGGCCCAGTAAATCGCCAACCAGAGATTTGCCAGAAACGTGCTAGTCCAGGGACTCACACCGGCCGCGATGGCACGTTTGCCGATCAACATGCCGAGCACAAATGCGAGGCTTGAAAAGAGCGGAAACACGAGATGCCAACTGCTCGATCCTGCCACCGGTCACGGGTCCTTCCCTATCGGTTTCGATTGTCCGTGGAATGCGATAGACTCTAGGCATTCGGCTACCGAGTTGTCCCGCTCGCTTTCCCACCTTAACCATTGGTTACTGCCATGATATCCAGTCGCCGCCAGTTCCTGCAGGTCCAGGGTGCGTTTCTGTCGCTGCCCTTTTTGCACTCGCTCACCCGCGCCGCCGAATCCTCTGCCAAGGTGCCGCGTCCGAGCAAGAAATTGGTGCTCATGTACATCCCCAACGGGATTGTGCGACGCTGTTTTTTTCCGGGGGAAGATCAGGCAGCATTACCGGACTTTATCGGCGGATTTGATGCGGACAGGATCAAAGCCGAGCGGCGAGACAAACGTCCGCCCGGAATTTATCCGCTGGAACTGACGCAAACGCTGCAGCCGTTGGCCGACCTGCGACAGCATGTCACGCTGCTCACCGGACTCGAACGCAGCTACAAAAATGGACAAGACGTGCATGCTCAAGGTGCCTCTTGTTATCTGTCGAGCCTTTCGCCTGCCCAGGCCGCCGAGAAAAAAATCGCTCATCCCAATGGTCGTACTCTCGATCACATCATCGCCGATCATCTTGGGAAACTCACCATCTTCGATACGCTCGAAATTAGTTGCAACGGTTTTACGGCGGGTAAAGAGCCGATCGAGTTCGACAACATTTCGTGGTACGGTCCCGACAAGATGGCGCCGTCGATTCGCGATCCTCAAAAACTGTATGATCGGCTTTTTCTGCGCGACAGCTATCGACAGCATGTGGCGGACGTCAGCGACCTGGTACTCGCCGATGCACGCTCGCTGACGAAGCGACTAGGCCGCGAGGATCGGCAGACCATGGAGCAATTCATGGCGATGATTCGTGATATCGAAGTTCGGATCGAAAAAATGAAATCCATGTTGGCGACGGTCGACATCGCGATTCCCAAGAATGAAGTACTGCCTCGAGGTGACTATCTGCGGCTACAGATGGACCTCATGCTGCTCGCTTTTCAAATGGGAGTCACCAACATCAGTACGTTCATGATTGGACCTGAACGCTGGGATGCGACACTCATGTACGAAGGCGTCTTCGACAAGCCCGTGCAGCATCACAATATGACTCATAACCAAAAAGGGGATGGCTACAAAGATCTGCAGAAAATCGATGACTTCCACATGAAGCAGTATGTTTATCTGCTGCAGCGGATGCGTGAGCTGAAGGAAGCCGATGGTAGCACTCTGTTTGACAACTCCGTGATCACTTATGGCGCGGGGCTGGGCGACGGTGCCACTCATCAGTATTTCGACTTGCCGATGATTGTCTCCGGTGGTGCACAAGGTCAGCTTAAGCATGGCCGCCATGTCAAGTTGCCCAGCGGTACATTGACCTCCAACCTCTGGCTCACCGTGGCTCAACTGATGGGAGTGTCGTTGCCATCTTACGCCGATAGCACCGGCTTGGTTTCAGATCTCTGGCAATGAGCTGGCCCCGCCTGCCGACTATTTTCTTGTGGAAACGAGCGACTGTGATGCGACCATTAACCAATTGCGCGAGACGGAAAGTTTCCTTAGGGGCAGTTCTCTTACTGGCATTGCCCGTCACTGCCAGCTGGCTCATGCCAGTCGTTGTCCATAAGCCGGCCCAAGCCTCAGAGAACGGAAACGAACATGGGAACGACAACAAGCATGACAACGGAAAGCAAAACGGAAGCGGGAACGAACGTGACCCAGCAAATGCTGTACAGAGTGAACTCATCCGCTCGACCATAACGGCACGCTGTGCGAAGTGTCACGGCGAGCAGAAGCCGAAGGGAGATCTGAATCTCGCCGCCCTGGCCTCGCCGGAACAGCTTCGCGCGCAGCCGGATGTTGTGCAGCGGATGATTGAGGCGATTGACAGTCAGGATATGCCGCCCGAGTCGGAACCGGCCCTGGATGCGGTGGAACGCCCTAAGCTGCTCACGGCACTCAAGGCTTTGCTGCGCGACGCCGTCGCTCGTCAGCCGCACTCGAATTGGCCCGTACGCCGCTTAAATCGTTGGCAGTACAACTACAGTGTGCGCGATCTTTTGCTGCTCAATCGCGACCTCTTCGAGCTGCCCGAGAAGCTCATGACTCGCCATGATGCCTATTTGCGAGATGCCTTGCAGCGTGCCGATACGGCGAAAGCCGGGGAATTTCAATTGCCGGCGAAGCTGCGAGTTTCCTCCCAGACCCTGGCACCCGCGCCCGGTTTCCAGGGCCTCAAGCCTTTTCCCAAGGATCTGCGTGCAGAACATGGTTTCGATAATCAAGCCAATCAGCTCTCGTTATCCCCATTGCTGCTGGATCAGTTCCTGCGGCTCAGTGTGTCGCTGGTCGACAGTCCAGATTTCAATCCGCAGAACGTTGGTCAGTGGGCTGAATGGTTCGCTGCTCCACCAGCAGCAGCCGATCTGACGGCCGAAGTGCAGCGGCGAGTGCGAAGCATGGCTCGCCGCGCCTTTCGGGGCTCGATCGATGATGAAACCGTAACGCGTTACTCCAATTTCGCGCTGGCCAAGATTCAAGCTGGCATGAGTTTTCCAGATAGCATGAAACGCGTGTTGTCAGCGTTATTGTCGTCGCCTTCGTTTCTCTATCGCATTCCGGCCACAGACGAGTCCACCGCACAGGTTGAGCTGGCGTCTAACCTCTCGTTTTTTCTGTGGAGTAGCGGTCCGGATGAAGAGCTGCTGCAGTTAGCGGAACGGGGAGAGCTTAATCGCCCCGAAGTGCGCTCTCGCACCATTGATCGAATGCTACGCGATCCCAAAATTGAACGCTTTCTCGATTCATTCCCGGCTCAGTGGCTACAACTCGAAAACACCCTGGCCGCGACGCCCGATCCTGGCATCAATCGCTATTTTAGTTTGATTGGCGATCAGCCGGCGAGTTTGCAGATGGTGGTGGAACCACTGTTGCTGTTCGACGCGATGTTCCTGGAGAATCGCCCGCTTGCGCAGCTTGTGCAGCCGCCGTTTGCCTATCGCAGCGAGTTTTTACAGCGCTGGTATTTCTCGGACCTCAAGCCGCCAATGGTCGATGGTATCGCCGTGCAGGCAGAGAATCAGCGACGTGATGAGCAGCGAAATCTACTCCAGAAGGCAGTCGCCGTGACTCAGCGCGAGCTCGATGCACTCCTCAATCCCCTCCGCCAACAACTACTGGCTCAGAAGAAAGCTGCCACAGCGAATTCATCAGTCACTGATTTGAAGCCGATCGCTGCCTGGGAATTCGATGAGGATTTGCAGGATCGAGTGGGCAAACTGCACCTCAAAGCGCACGGCAAGGTTGAATTGAAAGATGGTACTGCCCGTTTGCAACAATCGTTTCTGCAAAGTGCTCCGCTAACGTTTGAACTGAAGGCCAAGACTCTTGAAGTGGTCTGTCAGGTACATCAATTAGAGGAACGGGGTGGCGGTGTAATGGGTGTTCAAGGCCCCGGTGATTTCTTTGACACGATTGTACTGGGGGAACGCAAGCCCAAGCACTGGATTTCCGGCAGCAACGGTTTCGCTCGTACGGATGACTTTGGCGACTCGACGGCCGAAACGAAGCAGGGTCAATGGATTCATCTCGCGATGGTCTATACCGCGGATGGAACGACAACACTGTATCGAGATGGAGAAATTTACGGAAAACCATTCAATCGCGGACTGGCAACGTTTCCAGCTGAGCAGACATCAATCTTGTTTGGCCTGCGTCATCTACCGGCCGGGGGTAATAAGTTTCTCTCAATCACGCTTGATCATGCACGCCTGTACGATCGTGCTTTGAGTGTTGAGGAGGTGCGAGCGGCGCCGGCAGGTCAATCGTTCGTCATCACCGAGGCGGAGCTGCGGCAGGCAATGTCCGTCGATCAGCGAGGACGATATGACCAATTGCGGACGGCGCTCGAAAAGGACAAGGGCTCATTGCAAGCCATTCCCGCCAATCGTGATGCTGCGAAGGAACAGCAGCAGGCGGTTCAGCAGTTCGACGATGAGCTGCGGCGACTCATGCGGATGAACGAGTTTACTCGGATGCCCGTGACCGATGCCAGATTTGGCGGAGTGATCACGAATGCGGCGATGGCGACCATGAATTCCGGTCCGAAACGCACTCATCCGATCGCCAGGGGAGCGTGGATTATCGGCGTGATTTTCAATGATCCTCCGCCGCCGCCACCAAATGACATCCCGCCACTCAACGAAGATCAAGGGCCTCAGGAACAAACCATTCGCGAGAAATTTGCTGCTCATCGCGCAAATCCATCCTGTGCGGGCTGTCATCAACGCATCGATCCACTGGGGTTCGCGATGGAGAATTTTGACATCACGGGCCGTTGGCGGGCGAAGTATGAGAATGGCAAGCCGGTAGATGCCAGTGGGTCACTTCTTCGGCAATACCCGTTCCAGGACGTGACAGAGTTTAAGGCGGCCATTGTGCGCGAGGACGAACGATTCGCACGCGCGTTTGCGGCGCATCTCTTGCGATATGCTCTCGCGCGCAATTTGACTCCCGCCGATAGCCTGTCCGTCGAAGCGATCGTCACGGCGAACAAGCCGAGTCACTACGCGATCCGAGACCTCGTGCGCGCCGTATCCGAGCAGATCCCGCTCACGAAGCCGGAGAAGTAGTGTCGTCACGAAATCCGCAAGTGACCGCGCCGAAGATTCCGCCGGTGAATTCGAGATAACGAAGATAGAACGATGAACAACAGTACTATGAATAAACCTGTGGTGACCGGGATAGAGATCTTCATCGAAGCACTTGTACAGGCGGAGGTTCGCTATCTGTTCGGTAATCCTGGGACTACCGAATTGCCACTCAACGCGGCACTGGCTCGTGATGATCGGCTGCGGTATCGCTTTGCCCTGCACGAGACGCCGGTGATGGCGATGGCTGACGGTTACTCCCTGGCGTCCGGTAAATTGGGCGTGGTGAACCTGCACACGGCGTGTGGTTTGGGCAACGCGATGGGGATGCTGTACAACGCGCAGCAGGAGGGCACGCCGCTGCTGGTAACCGCAGGTCAGCAGGACCAGCGTTTGCTGCTGAGTGAACCGGTGTTGGCTGGCGATCTGGTGCGCATGGCACAGCCGCTGACCAAGTGGTCGTATGAGATACATCGGCTCGAAGATATCGGACCGGCCGTGCGTCGCGCGGCCCAGATTGCGCTCGCTCCACCCAGGGGCCCCGTGTTTCTCAGCCTGCCGCTTGATCTGCAAATGGCCACGCTGCCTGCGGAGTCGCTGGAAAATCCTGAACGGTTGCAGCCGTTTGTCATCGATCGTCGACAACGTCCAGCCGTCGACTTACTGCGAAATGCGGTTGAGCTTCTCGAGCAGGCAAAACGGCCAGTGATTCTGGCGGGAAGTCGTGTGACGGAATCCGGGGCCATCGATTCGTTGGTGGCTTTGGCCGAGCGCTGGGGGGCCCCTGTGTACGCGGAGAGTACACCGTCGCACGGTCGACTTCCGTTCCGCTGCGAGCATCCGCTCTATCAAGGCGTGTTGCCGTACTGGGCGAACGAGATCGAAGCCACACTGAATCCCTTCGATACGGTGCTCGCCGTGGGGCTCAACCTGATGCGGCTCTACATTCATCGCCAGCCCGAGCAACCGATTCCGGCTCATCTGAAGCTGATTCAGCTAGATTCACTTGCCAGTGAGCTGGGCAAGAACATCAGCCCAACGGTCGGACTGTTGGGAGATCCTGCGGCTACGCTCTCGGAACTGCTGATGCTGTTTAACCCAGCAGCGGATTTCACAGCGCAGGCCACCGCACGGCTGGCAGACTATACTCGGCTGCATATGGAGCGGCGTCGGAAATTAGTAGATCAGTGTTGCGAGCAATTGACTCGCTCGCCCCTCACCGCTCAGGCACTCATGTATGCCTTATCGCAGGCCTTGCCACCAAACACCGCCGTTGTGGAAGAAGCGATCACAACACACCAGAACCTATTCGAGCGACTAGGGGTGATCACGGATCCATCGGCATTTTTTGCCCATCGTGGTTGGGGACTAGGCTGGGGAATTGGTTGCGCGCTCGGCGTGAAGCTGGCATGGCCCGAGCGGCCGGTGCTGGGACTGATTGGAGATGGCGCCGCCATGTTTGGCCTACAGGGATTATGGTCTGCTGCTCATCATAACATCGGCGTCACATTTGTGATTCCCAACAACTCCCAATACAAAATCCTGAAGGTCTGCGGACAAGTTTTGAATCTAGATGATTTGCAGCAGCCAACATGTCCCGGTTTGAATTTGTCGAATCCGACGGTTGATTATGTGAAGCTAGCCCAGGGACTAGGTATCCACGCCGAACGACTGGAGTCGGCGGCCGAAGTGACGGAGCGAGTGGGCGAGTCGCTGCGATCTGGGCACCCGCGGCTTTTTGAAGTTCCTATCAGCGATTAAGTGGATCGAGCCTTCGTGAACTCTGCCCCTATCACGTACGACGACAGCCTCCCCATCGCTGCTCGACGGGCCGAAATCGCGCAAGCCATCCGCGATCATCAAGTGATTGTGGTCTGCGGTGAGACCGGTTCAGGTAAATCGACTCAGCTTCCCAAGATCTGTTTGGAATTGGGGCGAGGCGTGGAGCGATTGATCGGTCACACTCAGCCGCGGCGCATCGCCGCGCGCTCCATTGCCACACGTATCGCCGAAGAACTTGGTTGCACCGTTGGCACTCGAGTGGGCTACAAGATTCGGTTTGAGGACATGACGCATCCTGATACGCGTGTCAAAGTGATGACCGACGGAATTCTCCTTGCTGAAACTCAGCAAGATCGTAATCTCGAGAAGTATGACACGCTGATTATTGATGAAGCGCATGAACGGTCGCTGAACATCGACTTCCTACTGGGAATCCTGGTGCGACTGGTATCGCGGCGTGCCGATCTGAAACTGATCATCACGTCGGCCACGATCGATGCAGAACGATTCGCAAAGCATTTTCCCGGAGAAGTGCCGATCATCAAAGTCTCTGGCCGGACCTATCCGGTCGAGATTCGTTATCGTCCCCTGGCAGATGGTTCATCGGCATCGATGTCGGCGACGGATCATGCAGCAGCCAACGTCGTGACAATGATGCCCACAACCACGATTCCCACAACCACGATGCCAACTGCCTCTGCAACTTCTGGTGAGATCGATTTACCAAGAGCGATTGCACGGGTGCTGGCGGAAGTAAATACTTTGCCGGCTGGTGATGTGCTCGTGTTTCTTCCCACGGAGCGGGACATTCATGAGACCGTTCAGGTGCTTAGGCGCAGTGATGTTGTGACGCGCAACACCGAGTTGCTGCCGCTCTACGCGCGACTGTCAAGTCGAGAACAGCAGCGCATCTTCGCTCCTCATACCAGTCGACGCGTGGTACTGGCAACGAACGTAGCGGAATCGTCCTTGACCGTGCCGGGGATTCATTACGTGATCGATACCGGGTTGGCACGAGTGAGTCGCTTTGTGGCCAAAAGTCAGGTGCAGCGGCTGCCGATCGAGCCGATATCGCAGGCGTCTGCGAATCAGCGTGCGGGACGATGCGGACGACTGGGGCCAGGGATTTGCTGGCGGCTTTATAGTGAAGAAGACTTTCTGAAACGGGATGAGTATGCGACACCGGAAATCAGACGTACGCATTTGGCCGGAGCTATTTTGCAGGCCAAGTCCTTGCGATTGGGGCCACTGGAAAGTTTGCCACTGATTGATCCACCGCACTCGGATATGATTCGCGACGGATACCGCACGCTCGTCGAAATTGGTGCTCTAGATCAGCAGCGCGAGCTGACGGTTATTGGTCGCCAGTTGGCTCGCTTGCCAATCGATCCACGGCTCGGGCGGATGCTGATCGCCGCACGCGAGAACGGTTGTTTACCTGAGATGCTGATCGTCGCCGCGGCGCTGGAAGTACAAGATCCACGTGAGCGTCCCTATGATCGCCGGGAAGCGGCCGATCTCGCTCATCGGCCCTTCCATGATGGTCGTTCCGACTTTATCGCGCTCTTGAAACTATGGCATCACTTTCAGCAGCGTAAATCCGCTGCCACCCGAGGGCAACTTCGCAAGGAATGCGAACGCTCGTTCCTGTCCTATAATCGCTGGCGTCAGTGGCAGGATACGGTGCGGCAATTACGGCAACTGTTTCGTGATAAAGATCCCGGGACTCAGGACCAACTCACTGTCGACCCCGAGCGGTATCGAAGCGATAAGAAGTTCTATCAAGCGTTCCATCAATCCATGCTCACTGGGCTCCTGGCGGGTGTGGCGTGGCGATCCGATGGCGTCGAGTACACGGGACCCAATCAACTGAAATTGAATCTGTGGCCGGGCTGCGGTCCGTTTCAGGCGAAGCCTAACTGGATTATGGCTGCCGAATTTGTTGAAACGAATCGACGTTACGCTCGTCTAGTAGCCACCATCGAGCCGCGCTGGATCGAGCAGGTCGGACGTCACCTACTGGAACATTCTTACGATCAACCCCAGTGGTATCGTCGAGCGGGCACGGCGCTGGTTCAGGAACGCTCCACGCTGTATGGTCTGCCCGTGGGGCGTCGACGAGTGCCCTTGGGGCCGCACGATCCTGCTACCGCTCGCGACCTCCTGATCCGCGAGGGACTCGTCGGTGGGCAGATCGATTTATCGGATGGCTTTCATCGTCACAATGAAAAGCTGCGTGACGACCTGGCTCGACAAGCTTCCAAGGGCCGTCGTACCGACCTCCTGGTGCAGCTCAAAACTTGTCGCGATTTTTATGAAGCACGCCTGCCACCCGAAGTGGTCGACGTCGCCACGCTACGCAGATGGCGACGACAAGCGGAGCATCGTCAGCCGCGATTGCTCTACATGACTCGTGAGGATCTGATCGGCAGCGAACCACCGCTGCTGGATGAACAAGGCTTCCCCGAGCAGTTCGCGGTGCGCGAACTCTCACTACCCATTCGCTATCGCTTTGAACCAGGACTCGATGAAGATGGAGTGACACTCACCGTACCGCGAGATGTGCTAGCTCAGCTAACTGCCGATCGTGTGGAGTGGATTGTTCCGGGGATGCTGGCAGAGAAAATCGAAGCGCTCGTGCGGTCACTGCCGAAGACTCTACGACGCGAACTTCCGCCGGCTGCCGATCTCGCCCGACGTGCCGCGGCGGAGTTAACCTATGCGGTTGGCAGTCTGCTCACGAATGTCGCTCATTGGCTTTCACGGCAAAGTTCACAGCCCATTCGCAGCACTGATTTTCAACTCGACAAAATACCTTATTACCTGTTCCTCAATCTGCGCGTAGTCGATCGGGATGGAAAGGTGCTGGCACAGGGACGCGACATTGGTCGCTTACAAAAGCAGCTGGGGATTCGCCCCTTGCCCTATCAGCAATGGAGCGAGCCGGGCTGGACAAGTCAGGGCCATACAAAGTGGGAATGGGATGCAGTGCCCGAGGAGATTCAGGTTTTGCGCGGAGGAATAACGATTCCCGTTTTTCCAACTCTTGTCGATCGCGGCAACTCCGTCGCGCGAGTGCTCTATGACTCCCGTGACATCGCCACACTTCCATTGCCGCGTGCGATCGCTCGTTTGTATTACCTCGATCAGCAGAAAGCGATCAACGAGCATTTGGACTGGATCTTAACGATGAACTCCTGGCAGCAAACGTTGGCTGATCGAGTGCCACCCCAGCAGTTGCGTGAACAGCTCGGCTTACTGATTGCCAGCCGAGTGCTGCCCGGTGACTCCGCACCGGCACGCTCTCGTGAGGTTTTTCAGCGACAATTAGAGCAGGGCAGAGGACTGCTAGAGAGTTCGGTCGTGGCGGTCGTTCCCATGATGACGGCGCTCGTGGCCGCCTACGCTGAACTGCGACATGAACTAGAACATCGTTTTTCGGGACCGAAGCCTCCTGATGTGGTGACTGACGTCCGACAGCAAATTAGCCGTTTGCTCGGCCGCGAGTTCTTGCTGGAGACTCCCTGGAGCTCGCTGCTGCAAATGCCGCGTTACCTGCACGGGGCAAGGATGCGACTGGAGCATTATGCGGGTCATGCCGCGCGCGATCGTGAACTCGCCGCTGAACTAGCTCGCTGGACATCACGGTGGGACGAACGAGTAGCAGCATTAGCCGCAGTTGGACGTCATGAACCAACGGTGAATGAGTTTCGTTGGCACTTGGAAGAGTATCGCGTGTCACTCTTCGCTCAAACCCTTGGCACCGCCGAGACGATTTCCTCTGAGCGGCTCCAGCGCTACTGGGATTCGTTACCGTCCTGATAAAGGATCTGGAGAACGTGTTCCATCTCGGGCGGTAACGGACTTGTAAAACTCAGCACTCGCCCTGTTGCAGGATGCTGAAAAGCCAGCCGTCTCGCGTGCAGTGCGATGCGATCAAATGGCCAAAGCGGCGAGCGGGCACGCTCCGCCTCATACCGTGGATCGCCCAGCACCGGATGCCCATGCTCCGCGAACTGCACTCGAATCTGATTGCGTCGTCCCGTCTCTAGCCAAACTTTCACCAGCGTCATCTTCGGCCAGGATTGCACCACTTCGTAGTGCGTAATGGCGCGCTGTCCAATTTCTTTATCATCGGTGGAGTAGCGATTGAGATCGCGATCAGTGGCTAACAGAGTATCAAATGTTCCCCGCGGCGACTCGACGCGGCCAGCAACCAGAGCGATGTAATCACGTTGCGGCTTACGGGCTGCAAACTGATTGCGCAGGGATGCGGCCAATGAATCGCTCTTCGCCACCAGCAACAGTCCCGAGACGCCGCGATCTAACCGATGAACGTGATGGGCCTGAGTGCCTTGATCCGATCGCCGCAGATAGTGTGTCAGCCGATCGACGAGCGTGTTGGTTTCGTTACGCCGTGTGGGCACCGTCAGCCACTCGGCAGGCTTGAACACGACCAGTAGATGCTCATCTTCAAAGACGATGGGACAGCCCGGGTCCCACCGCGAGCGCCGGCGTGGATGATAGCGCATGTGAGGATCGAAGCGGGCCAGAATGCGATCTCCAGGTTCTGTTTTCAGGCCGGGAAAAACGCAGATGGAATCATTTACCAGGACGCCGTGATGATCGAACAGCCCATGCACTTGAGCTCGTGACCAACCGGTGAGTTCCTGGACGTAATGATCAATGCGCCGACCGAGTGGCGGAGCGTCTTGGGGGACTTGGAGGGAGCGTTTGACGTATTTCATAGGGATGAGAATCATATCGCGCCAGCAGAAAGGGCGTTAGGTGCCTTTTTCGAGCGGACCAACTGCCGTAGGATCAAGGTTCTTGAACTTCAGATCTCTCGGGATTTTGCAGGCATGAATCCATATGTTTTGTATCTGGAAGCGGCGATCGACGGGACCCAGTTACCCTCGAACACAATTCAGTCGATGCACAAAGATCGTCCCTTGTGGGTGCGCTACGATCTGCCTGCGATTCGCCGCTCTGTCACAAAATCGATGCTCGCCGAACGCCCTGCGACAATGTGGCGTTTTCGGGAGCTACTGCCGCCAGGACCTGAACAACCGCTGGTATCACTAGGAGAGAATCGCACACCGCTCCTAGAATGTCCTAGATTGGCCGCTCACTTCGGACTGCGGAAAGTCTGGATTAAAGACGAATCGCAGTTGCCGACCGGCAGCTTCAAGAGTCGCGGCATGGCGATGGCCATCACCATGGCGAAGCATTTCGGCATTCAGCGAGTTGCATTGCCATCGGCGGGGAATGCGGGAGGGGCTGCCGCATGGTACGCCGCTCGCGCGGGACTGGAAGCTTTTGTTTTCATGCCCGAAGATACGCCGATCGTGAATGTCTACGAGTGTGCGTTAGCCGGCGCCCACACCCACCTCGTCA
This sequence comes from Pirellulaceae bacterium, assembly GCA_044235425.1. Lineage (GTDB taxonomy): Bacteria > Planctomycetota > Planctomycetia > Pirellulales > Pirellulaceae > JBJSXJ01. Next base: position 12,763 of record JBIIHW010000006.1, on the reverse strand, counting down.
ACGGACTCATCAACGATTGCGGCCGAATTGTGCGCGATGGTAAGGAGAAGATGGGCTGGTGTGACCTCTCAACTCTCAAAGAGCCCTATCGTATCGAGGGGAAGAAGACGATGGGGCTTGAGCTGGCCGAACAATTCGCTTGGGACTTGCCTGAGTTCATACTCTACCCAACCGGCGGTGGTACGGGACTCATCGGTATGTGGAAAGCGTTTAGCGAGCTGGCGGAACTGGGCTGGCTGACAAACGCCGACTGTCCCGTTACGACACATGATGGCTCGCCACCGCCCGCTGGCCCCGTGCGCGGACTCCCGCGACTGATCAGTTGCCAGTCGGAGGGATGTGAACCGATCGCTCGTGCTTACCGAGAAGACGCACGCTTTGCCAATCCGCATGTAGGAGCGGCTACCGTGGCCAGCGGAATTCGCGTTCCCGTCGCGGTTGGCGATTTCATGATTCTGGATGCGGTGCGCGCCAGCGGTGGCTGCGCGATGGCAGTCGCCGAACAGCGCCTGCGCGAGTGGATGACACTGGTCGCTCGACTCGAAGGCATCTCATTGTGTCCCGAGGCTGCCGCTTGCGTAGGCTCACTCGAACAACTCGTACAAGAAGGACGAGTGGGAGTCGACGAACGCGTCGTCATTTTTAATACCGGTGCGGTACAGAAATATGTGGAAGCGATGGCCAGTGAGTTGCCGCGGCTGGATCTTCGTCAACCGATTGACTGGCAGAGCTTGGGCCGCTGATGTCCATGTAGATTGTTTTCAATAACTTTTGTGGTGCTTATTTCTGGGTCGTTTTTATTTTCTGGTTGGTCTTCTAGTCCATTCAAACTTTTTTACCGAGTGTCTGAAATCCATGAGTAAACGCGAAAAGAGTCACGCCCTATTCACTCGTGCCAAACAGCTCATGCCAGGTGGTGTCAACAGTCCGGCCCGTGCGTTCGGGGCCGTGGGTGGTGAACCGATTGTGATGGCCAGCGGATCGGGGGCCTACCTGTACGATGTCGATGGCAACCGCTACATCGATTACATCGGTTCGTGGGGCCCCATGATCCTCGGGCACGCTCAACCTGCAGTCACGGCGGCGATCGAGTCGGCCCTCAAGTGTGGTACAAGTTTTGGCGCTCCGACGGCGGCGGAGAACACGCTCGCACAGCTCATTATTGATCTGGTGCCATCGGTCGAGATGGTACGGCTGGTGAGTTCGGGCACTGAAGCTACGATGAGTGCCATTCGGCTGGCTCGTGGCTATACCGGTCGCGATCTGATTGTAAAGTTTGCGGGGAATTATCACGGCCATGTCGACAGTTTACTGGTTGCGGCAGGAAGTTCCGCGGCCACGCTGGGAGTACCCAATTCGCCGGGCGTGACGGCAGGTACAAGTGCCGACACGATGGTGCTGCAGTACAACGATATTGCTGGACTTCGAGCTGCATTTGCCGCTCATGGAGAGCAGATTGCGGGCGTGATTCTGGAACCAGTTGTGGGCAATATGGGACTCGTAATTCCTCAGCCCGGATTTCTGGAAACCTTGCGCGAGCTCACCACGCAGTATGCCGCCGTACTGATTTTTGATGAGGTGATGACCGGCTTTCGATTAGCACCGGGTGGAGTGCAGCAGCGACTAGGCATTACGCCCGATCTCACTACGATGGGCAAGGTAGTCGGCGGTGGGATGCCGATCGGAGCCTATGGTGGCAGGTCCGACATCATGCAGCAGATTTTGCCCGCCGGAAAAGTGTTTCAAGCGGGCACGTTGAGTGGCAATCCGATCGCTACGGCGGCGGGTATTGCTACGCTCAGCCAACTGCAGCAGCAGCCGGCGATTTATGAGCGACTGGAATCACTGAGTGCACGCCTGGAGGCTGGTTTGCAAAAAGCGGCTCAGGATGCTCGCGTCCCTCATACGCTGGCACGCGTCGGCAGTATGATGACGTTGTTTTTCAGCCCCGATCCCGTCATGGACTGGCCGTCCGCTAGTCGCTGTGATACCTCCCGCTTCGCCGCGTACTTCTGGGGTTTGATTGAGCGTGGGGTGTACATGCCTTGCAGTCAGTATGAGGCCTTGTTCGTTTCGGCGGCACATACGAACGATGACATTGATGCCACGATTGCAGCAGCGACAGAAGTTTTACAGGAGATTGGTGCCAGCTGAGGCGTTCGCGAAGAACGGACGGCAGCCGATCAAAGTAGAATGATTACGGCGAGGTGGCGAAATGCGGATTCTGTTTTTGCACGGCTGGCATTCGGTGGTTGGGGGAGTGAAGCCGACGTACTTGCGCGAGCAGGGCCACATGGTACTCAATCCCGCGCTGGACGATGACGACTTCGCAGCGGCTCTAGCCACGGCTCAGGCGATATTCGACGAGCAGAAACCGACCGTGGTGGTGGGCAGTTCGCGTGGCGGTGCGATAGCGATGAATCTGCACGCCAACGAGGCTCGGCTCGTGCTGCTTTGTCCTGCCTGGCGACGATGGGGCCAGGCTACAACCGTCAAACCCGGAAGCGTAATCCTGCATAGTCGAGCCGATGATGTAGTGGATTTTGCCGACTCAGAGCAACTGATTCGCAGTAGCGGTCTGCCCCCCTGGGCGCTTGTGGAGGTGGGCCACGACCATCGGTTGGCCGACAACGTATCACTCGCACTGATGCTGCGCGCCTGTACCGGGGACGAATGGACGACGGATGGCTGTATGTGCTAAGGCGTTGCTTGAACTGGGAGACGTGCCATGAGTCGCGACATTGCTCGACGAGACTTTCTATTAGGGGCCTCTGGGGCTACCTTGCTGCCCGGCGCAATATCTGGTGGAGTGGCCGTAGCGACGTCCGCCGCGCTATCGGCTGCGGTGCCTACGGCACCTGCAACAACCGTAGCTCCCGTGAATGTGGCGGAACAGAGCGCGCCAGTTGAGAAGGAACTTCAGGCAAAGACTCGAGACGATGCGGCGCATTTTGGTACGATCTCAGCCGGTGATCTCACGGTCGTCATCGGTGACAACTCTTCGCAAGGTGAACATCTAGCCGGCTACAACGGAGTCTGGAGTGTGCGTCATCGGTCTCATCCTCAGAGCCTCTTCGTACCAACGCTGGCGGGGCTGAATCTCGAGCATGTCATCACTGGAGCGGCGCTGCCCGACAACGACGCTTTCTTCGAACCCCGACGAGCACCGATGACGTTTCGCCGGATGAGTGCCACCGAGGCGGAACTCCATCAGCCACCGACACCCCTGACGCACGTCGAGAGTTGGACCCGATTTCGCGTTGTCGCTCCCGACTATTTAGAGATGGACTTTCGGTGTGTACCTCGTCGTGATTTGTTTGAACGCGGTTATTTGTCGTTGTTCTGGGCGAGCTACATCCATGGGCCACAGGACAAATCGATGTACTTCCTCGGCGGGCTCGATGGCCAAAAAGATCTTTGGACGCAGTTTTGTACGCCTTGGCACAACGACCAAAGTACCGTGCGCCAACGCGACGATTCGTTCGCAATGACATTCACGGATGACGGCCGATCTGCTCTGTACAAAAACATGTCTCGCTTCCACTTCGACCAGTCGTTTTTTTATGGCAATTTTGCCGAGCTTGTCTGGCTGGCGATGTTTGATCTTGAACAGACGGATCTGCATGAACAGCCGAGGCAGCAAATCCGATTTACGCATTCACCCAGCGGCGGTGGAGTTAATAAGGAACAGCAGACAACCAATCCGGCCTGGGATTTTCAGTTCCTGATTCCGAAACCCCAAGTCGACCGCGAATATCGTTTTCGTGTACGCACAATGCTGCGACCAAGAGTCACGCGTCAGGAGATGATCGCTGAGTATCGTCGCTGGCGGCGCTGAGGAGGTTGAGGATCGGCTGAGCTCGGATTTGAGGCAGCCAGTCCCGCACAGCCTGCTCGATATCATTACGAGCGACCCTAATGTCAGCAGGGAATTGCTGTATTGCTTGCTGATAAAGTTTCAAAGCCTCATCATCTTGGCCGAGTGCGAGATGGGCCAGTGCCAGATTGAAGGCGATATAGCCAAGTTGTGGCTGTAGCTGTAGCGCGGCTTGTGAATCTTGTTTGAATTTCTCGAAATCTTTTTTCTCATATGCTAACCAACCACGATTGCCCCGCGCTGTTGCAATTTGCTCGAGCGGCGCTAAAGGCAAATTGTCAATCACGCGCGTATAGTCCTCCCAGGCCTGATCTCGCTGACCGAGCTTTCCAAAGTTAACACCGCGGTTGTATAAGGCACCTGCCAGCTGCACGTCGGACACTCCCTTCAAGTCATCGATGACACGACTGAAATCGGCCACTGACTTTTCGAGATAACCCTGCTGCCCGGCAATAACACCACGATTGTAGAGTGCGCTCGCGACTTGCTCGACAGGTGCGTCCGGCAGATCATTGATCAACCTTTCGTAATCGGCCAGCTCTCTTTCCGTCTCCTGAAGGTCGCCGTAAGCGACTGCACGATTGAATAGTGCTCGTGACACCTGCTTGACTGGCGCTTGGTCCTTGCTGATCACCATGCTCCAGTCCGCTACGGCGTCATTCGCTTGATTGGAAAAGTATCTGGCTTCACCCCGAAGATTTAACAGTCGACATTCCTCATCGATCGTCAATTGTTTGGTATCTCGAAGAATCTTATCGCAGACATCAATCGCTTCCTGATAGTTTGTGGCATTGAATGCGAAGCCAGCTAGAAGCAGTGCCTGTCGTGGGTCCAATCGTACTGACGCTGGACTATCTGCAGGTGAAGCGGATGATGGCGTACTTCCTCGTCCTCGGCTTGTTCCTTGAGTTCCTGTCGACAGTTTCTCGATAGCCGGCTGGCGACGCCTGGTAATAAAATAGTTTTCTGCCTCATGTAAAATAGCGAGTGTCGTCTCCTTGCATTCATGAAAATCGATTTCGACCGATTTGGGAACTGATTGAGAACCGGCAGTGCTAGCCATGGTCGACGAAGACGGATGGGCGGGGGAGGATGCCGTAGTCACAGGCTCAGTGGAGCTGTCCTGCAATTCCTTGAGATCAATATTGGTGAGCAGATCGCGAAGTTGTCCGATGGGATTGTCAATCAATCGTGGCAGACCGTAGACCAATCGGCTACACAATTGTGACATGAAACGACCGGCGGTCTCGATTTTTACATAGCGAGATGTGGACTTCGTCAGGATCTGCTGTACACGGTCTCCAAATGCTCCCGGCGTCAAAGGATTCTCCTCGCGGCCGCACCAATAGAGTCGATTGTCGAAATCATCGCAGGCGGCCAAAGCTTCTACGAGTACGTCATCCCAGCCGCTATATCCCAAGACGATCACTCCATGACGTTCGAGGACCGGTTTTAATGCCTGAGCGTTTTTTCGTTTCAATTCCGCTATTTCTTCAGCTGTTGCAGCTTGTTTACGACGATGAACGCTGCCGTGCAAATAGACCAAATGAACGGCGTCCATCGCGGCATCGTAAATTTCGCTGCTGATTCCTAACTCCGGAGTATCACTCATGAAATAGAGCTGATTGACGGCCTGGAGAGCGATTTGCAGAAAGGGATCGAAGTTGGTAGTTAGAATCAAACGACAGAAGGCCGCTTGGGCCTTGAAGAGCGCAGGATTGCGCAGGCCGCCATGCTGTACGCCCAAAATGGAAGCTAGCAAAAAATGAGCCGCATTGAGACGCGGCTTATCGAGTTGCATCAGATCGCGTTGCAGTTGCCGAGCAAGCTTAGGCGTATTAACTGCACCATCATATTGATGAGAAAACACCGCCTGGTATGCTTCTGCGAAATTGGTGGGCAAATGGGTCTGAGGATGTAATGTCAGAACACATCCTTTGGGACGATTTCGAACGACAAATTGCTCCCAGAAGTCAGCTGCAATTTTCCGCCGGTCACGGGTTGGTTCCTGCTTCAGTTTTGCATAACTGGCGCGATCACCTTTGGCATGCAGCCAGAGCGGTAAACATTCTTCGACGAGCTCCCTGGTAGTTGGCACTAAGCCAAAACTAAATCCTGAGCCCAACACGAGCGCGAAGGGTGCCTCTCCAGCCTTCGCGCTGCAAACGGCTTCCACGATTCCATCAACAGCATCATTACTGGTCAGATATTGAATCTGATTTGGCATCGATAAATCTCGCTCTTGTAAGGCCAAGTTCGCACTGCTGAGATCGTTCATCACGGTTCTGCATGTCACTCGGCAAGGCACCGTGGCGGACAAGGTTGTAGCGAGGCCCGAGTCAACAGGCAACTATGTTCAGGACGTTGATTTCACTATTAGCGGCCAGCCCGACAGTCCGTGTAGATCGGAGCAGTCAAGGAGTGGCAGCGCGGGATCTGTTGTGCCAGGACGGCTCATGACCAATGTGGAGCAGCGCCGCGAATGGACGCCATACGGCGCAAACGCTTTGGGCCATGCACAATCGGAGCGTGGAATTGTGTAGTGTCGAAGGCGGCGAGGGCGATTCCAGCGAACCTCATGAGGGACAGCAGGTCAGGCAAATAAATTTCGAGAAGGTACCTGAAGTTCGCGAGTAAGAACGGAAAAAAGCCCGCAGCGGGTGACGCCTACGGGCCAATGTTTCCAAGTTTCACAGCCGTCGTCAAAGGACGGCAAAGTAGCGGAGGAGGGACTCGAACCCCCGACACGCGGATTATGATTCCGCTGCTCTAACCAACTGAGCTACTCCGCCAGCGCCAAATCAAGATCTTTAGTCTACTGAACTCGGTTGATCACGCAAGTCCGGGTAGCGAGTTACCGTGGGTTGGTGAAGGCGGGGGGCTACTCGCGATGTTGGCGTTGGCTTCGAAGTTGCATAACTGGTAGTATTCGGGCTGGAGATGGTTAGTCGCGTTTTGGGCAAACCAAGGGTCGCTGGCTATGGTGGCTGACGAACAGTCCACGGGAAACTCCCCGACGGTCAGATCGCTCCACGATTCGATTAGTTACAGCTCCGCAGCTTCCGGTCACGTTGGAGCCCCACCCCAGCTTTTTCACGTTTGATCCACCACGTTTGATCCACCACGTTTGAAACAGGCCGATTGACATGATGAATTCGTCCGCTGCCCCGTCCGCTGCCGTTCCGGCGCCGTCATCGGACGCGCGATGGCGGCTGGTGGACACCGTGATGCGGCATGGGAATTATCACCGGCAGACACTCATCGAATCCCTGCATGCCGTGCAGCAAGCGTTTGGTTATGTCGATGACGTGGCTTTGAAATATGTCGCTCGGAGTTTACGAGTGCCGCTGAGTGCAGCGTATGGAGTGGTCACGTTCTATCATTTCTTCACGCTCAAGCCGCCAGGACGACATACCTGCCTGGTCTGCACCGGTACCGCTTGCTACATCCACGGCTCACAGGCCATCGTTGATCAACTGCAAGATCAACTCGCCATCCGCTGTGGACAAACGACATCTGATGGTGCAGTGTCCTTACTCGAAGCCCGCTGCATCGGCTCCTGCGGACTGGCGCCCCTCGTCGTCTTGGATGGCGACGTGTTGCCCCACGTCACCCATGCACAGATCGCCTCGCGTTTGGAGGAATGGCGGCATGACTGATTTTGAGGCGTTACAGAAAATCGGGGCTCAGCGGGCGGCGGTCGAGCAAGAGGTGGCGCAGTCGATTGATGTCTGTACATCCGCCGGTTGCCAGATTTCCCGTGAGGAAGGCGGTACGAGTCTGGTTGCTGCACTCGATCGCGAAGTGACTCGACAAGGCCTGCAGGGCAAGTGCCGAGTGCGGGGGGTAGGGTGCCTGGGACCTTGTGCAGCTGGACCGTGCGTCTCACTTCAGCCCACAAACATACTTTACGGTCATGTTCATACGGCTGATGCAGCGGAGATCGTCGAAACGATAGCGAGCCGACCTGTCGCCCGTCTCGTCATTCCCACCGACACTCCATTTTTTCAGCGTCAAACTAAAGTTGTGTTAGAGAACTCAGGCCGGATCGATCCTACGCGACTCGACGATTACCTGGCAGTCGGTGGCTACCAACCACTCGCTCATGCGCTTCGACAGCTGCAACCGGCGGATGTAGTGCGTGAAATAACGACGAGTGGTTTGCGTGGGCGGGGTGGAGCGGGCTTTCCGACTGGACGTAAGTGGCAGGCTGTTGCCCACAGTTCTGGGGCTCGCAAATATATTGTCTGCAACGCCGATGAGGGGGATCCGGGGGCGTTCATGGATCGAGCGATTCTTGAGAGCGATCCGCTGCGCGTGATTGAGGGGATGACCATTGCGGCGTATGCAGTGGGTGCAGAGTTTGGGTACATCTACGTACGAGCTGAGTATCCGCTGGCGATTGCACGACTCAGACAGTCCCTCCGTCAGGCCGCCCAGCAAGGGCTCTTGGGTTCTCATGTCGGTGGGACGAGTTTTTGCTTTTCGATTGAGCTACGCATGGGTGGTGGGGCCTTTGTATGCGGAGAAGAGACGGCACTGCTGGCTTCCATTGAGGGACGTCGCGGTACGCCACGACCACGACCACCATACCCTGCTGAAGAGGGTCTTTTTGGCTGTCCAACCTTGATCAACAACGTGGAAACTTTTGCCAATGTACCGACGATCCTGCGCCGCGGTGGAGACTGGTTCGCGCAGCTTGGTACAAAGACCAGCACGGGTACCAAAGTGTTTGCTCTGGCTGGACAGATTACTCATGGCGGGCTAATCGAAGTCCCGATGGGCATCAGCCTGCGTGAAATTATCTTCGATATGGGTGGTGGGCCTCCCGCGGGCCGAACATTTAAGGCCGTACAAACGGGAGGTCCATCGGGAGGCTGCATACCCTCCGAACATCTTGATTTACCGGTCGATTATGAATCGCTCATGTCAGTAGGCTCGATCATGGGCTCGGGCGGAATGATTGTCATTGATGACCACCAGAATATGGTCGACGTGGCTCGTTATTTCATGAATTTCTGTCAATGCGAATCGTGTGGTAAATGCGTTCCCTGTCGCATGGGTACTCATTTGATGACAGAACTGTTGGACCGCTTTTGCCAGCATCAAGGCACCCCGCGTGACCTACAGCAGCTGAGCGAACTGTGTAGTATGGTAAAGCGTACGAGTTTATGTGGACTTGGGCAGAGTGCACCCAATCCGGTGCTGAGCACAATCAGATTCTTCGAAGGCGAGTATCGGAGCCTCATGGCGACTGCCGATACTCGACCGGACGATACTCGACCGGACGATACGGAGCGATCCTGATGAATGTCGTCCCAGACGCGGCTGATTCGCAATTCATAACGCTGACGATTGACGGGCAAATGGTATCAGCGCGAGCGGGCCAGTCGGTGCTAGAGGTTGCGCGAGCGGCAGGCATTGAGATTCCGACGCTCTGCTATCTCGAGGGACTAAGTGCACATGGTGGCTGTCGACTCTGCTTGGTTGAAATCGAGGGGGCAGGCCGACCGGTTGCGGCCTGCGTTCAGGCAGCGCTGCCTGGCATCGTGGTTCGGACCCAAACCGCGCAGCTGCAGAATGATCGTCGCATTGTCATCGAAATGTTATATGCCGAGCGCAATCATGTGTGCGCGGTGTGCGTCAGCAACGGCCACTGTGAATTGCAGACTCAAGCCGAAAAACTCGGAGTAAATCATGTTCCGTGGAGTTATCGGTATCCTGCGCTGACGGTCGACAACTCCCATGCACGTTATCGTCTGGACCACAACCGCTGCATTTTGTGCACTCGTTGCGTGCGAGTTTGTGATGAGGTGGAAGGCGCTCACACAATCGATGTATTGGGACGCGGTATCCATTCACTGATCGTTCATGATTTGAATACTCCCTGGGGTGAAAGCGACAGCTGCACGTCGTGTGGCAAATGTGTGCAGGTATGTCCGACGGGCGCATTATCCGATAAGTCAACAAGTGTCGGCGAAATGAAAAAGAAACATGATTTCCTTAGTTATCTGCAAATCATGCGAAACTCTAACACTCAATAAAAGATCGCAGTAATGTGAGCAATACGATGACCACCAACAAGGTAAGCCAAGGTGAACGACGACCTAGAGTGGCTACAATATGGTTAGATGGTTGCTCAGGCTGTCACATGTCATTGCTTGATATGGATGAACGATTAATTGAACTGTCGAATAGAATTGATCTTGTATGCTCGCCATATATGGACATGAAGGGGATACCTCAGGACCTAGACGTGGCAGTTGTAGAAGGGGCTGTCAGCAGTTCGGAGGATTTACAGAAATTGCTCGAGCTGCGCGCTCGTAGTCGTATTTTAGTGTCCCTTGGAGACTGCGCCGTTACGGGCAATATCCCGGGAATGAGAAATCCGTTTCTCCTGGCGGATGTTCTGAATCGGTCTTACGAGGACCACTATCCATCGCGTTACGTGCCCGCATTACGGGCCCGAGTGACTCCGGTACATGAGGTCGTTGCGGTGGACGTTTATCTCCCGGGCTGTCCACCCCCGGCGGACGCCATTTACTACCTTCTTTCAGAGTTAGCGTCCGGTCGACTACCCGATACCCAACATCTATCGCGTTTTGGAAGATAGTAAACCACTATGAATCAACCGCGAACGATTACGATCGATCCAGTAACTCGGATTGAGGGCCACGCGAAGATTACGATCTTTATCGGTGAAGCAGGGGAGGTAGTAGATGCCCTGTTTCACGTGACTCAATTTCGTGGCTTTGAAAAACTGATTGAGGGACGACCGCTACATGAGATGCCAGCGCTGATGGCTCGCATCTGTGGAATATGTCCGGTGAGCCATCTGATAGCCGGGGCGAAGGCCTGTGATAAGCTGTTGGCCGTTCAAATCCCTCCCACAGCGACGGCCCTACGGCGACTAATGAATCTAGGTCAGCTTGTACAATCACATGCTCTTAGTTTCTTTTACTTATCGAGTCCTGATTTAATGCTGGGGATGGATGCGGACCCAGCAGAGAGAAATCTGTTTGGGATGATGCGGCAACATCCAGAATTTGCTGTGGACGGAATTCAGTTAAGACGATTTGGCCAGCAGATAATCGAACGATTGGGAGGCAAGCGGATCCATCCTGAATGGTGTGTTCCTGGTGGAGTGAATGCGCCGCTGACATCCGATCATCGTGCGGCGATTTTAAATGAGTTGCCGACCGCTCGTGATCGAGTGTATCGAGCCCTGGAATGGATCAAAGGAATTCTTGGTCGCTTCACCGCGGAGATTGCAACGTTTGCCAATTTTCCCACCGAATATTTAGGGATGGTGACATCGCAGGGGGAACTGGAACATTACGATGGCCCACTCCGTCTGTGTGATGAATCTGGTCAGGCACGGCTTCATATTGTTGATCCAATTACTTACGCCGACGTCATTGCAGAGAAGATAGAACCGTGGACCTTTCTTAAGTTTCCTTACGACCGCACCCGTGGCTATCCGGAGGGCATCTATCGAGTAGGTCCCCTGGCACGACTCATTTGTGCCGATCGCTGTGGTACGCCCGCGGCCGATGAGCAACTACTGGAGTTTCGGGAACGCTTAGGGCGAGCACCGCAGAGTAGCTTTCATTATCACTGGGCGCGACTTGTGGAGATGCTATATGGACTTGAAAGAATTGAACAACTACTTCAGGATCCAGACATTCTAAGTGATCGTATACGTTCAAAAGCAGAAGTAAATCAGCTTGAGGCGGTAGGAATATCTGAAGCGCCGAGGGGTACTTTAATACATCATTATCGCGTCGACGAAAACGGGTTAATGAAATGGGCAAATCTTATCATTGCAACAGGGCACAATAATTTGGCAATGAGTCGTGGTATTAAGCAAGTGGCGCAGAGTTTTGTTTGTAGTGAACGTTTGACCGAGGGAATGCTGAATCGAGTCGAGGCTGTGATTCGAGCCTTCGATCCGTGCCTCAGTTGCTCGACACATGCCTGGGGTCAAATGCAACTTCGCGTCGAACTACGTGATAAAACAGGTAAGGTAGTAGACCAGATAAGTCGGTAGGTGATTAGCTTAGATATTTTTTAAGCAAGCAAGAGGTAATAAAGAACTGACATGCCATTAGGAAAAAGACTGATCCAAGATGGGAACAATCAAACCCTGCTCAAAAATACGCAAACTGATATTGGGTATAGGTAACCCGTTGCGTGGTGATGACGGTGTAGGAGAGCGAGTTGTTCGTCGGCTGGAGCAATTGGGCCTAGCCTCCGACACTTGTCGTCTTGAGCTTGCTCCGCAGTGGCTGCCCGAGCTGGTTTTGGATTTTGTCGAGGTCAAGCGAATGATTGTCATTGACGCGAGCGTGGCTCACGTTTCCGGTGAGTTAAGCCTGCAGCGATCGAAAAGTTTGGGTTTAGGGTCGAGATTCAATCGGAATTCTGGTAATCACCAGGTACCAGAGGGGATGATGGTAACGGATCCGAGTGTTCTCGACCATCGATTCAGTAGCCACCAATGGGATCTCGATTGTGTACTCAAAATGGCGAGCGATTTGGGCTATTCCTTACCGCGTGTGTGTGTTTGGACGATCGGTGTGCAGTCCTTTGAGCACGGCGATTGCCTATCACCCGTTGTGTTGCAATCCGTTGAGCGATTAGTGCAGCACCTGTTTAAAGCTCACCATGTCCATGATTGAAGTGCGAGGGCATCTGATCGCTCTTGTTCTTCTTAAGTACGTCTATTCAAGCACTCTTGAATGTGATATTTTGTTCACCATAAACCGTGGGGCATTATCGAGCTTGTTTGACAAGGAGATAACCATGGCGAGGCGTAATCGCAGAGATGTGATTGATGAGTCGAAACCGGGTTTGTATCACGTGTTTACTCGGATCAATCGGCGG
>JBIIHW010000039.1:0-50952 GCA_044235425.1 Pirellulaceae bacterium | reverse complement strand
CGAGGGCTGCCGGGGTCAGTTTTTGCTCGAATTGGCATCGGGCTGCGTGGACGATGCGCGCCGGTGGCTTCAGGTAATTTGAGGTAAGCGATAATTTAGCAGTTTTCCCATCTTCGATAGGCAATATTTTGTGTTTTGGTGAATGATGAAAGCGGTCACGATTGCTAAAAATCGTTAATCGGGAATCCAAAATGGAAACAAGAAAGAAAAAACAAAAACAGCTAAAATTATAAAGTCTATCGGCTGAATTTTGCCTGCCACGGTGGCAGGCTAATCTTAAGCTATCGTTAGGCTGTTGGCCGCTAACCAGCCGGTGCTAAAGGCAGCCTGAAAGTTGTAACCTCCGATTGGACCGTCCAAATCGAGCACCTCGCCAGCAAAAAACAAATTCGGAATGAGCTTGCTTTCCATCGTCCGTGAGTCTACTTCGTTCAGTGAAACTCCACCTGACGTCACCTCCGCTACTTGAAATCCCCTTACCCCACGCACTCGCACTTGTAACCCTTTCGCCGCTCCCGCCACTCGCCCCCGTTCCGCTCGCCCTAGCTCCGCTCCTCGCACCTCCATCGATACCCCCGCCTGCCTCATGATTGATTCCACCAAACGCCTCGGTAATTCCCGAAACAAACTCGCACCAAGTTGTTTTTTCCCCTCCTCTCCGCACGTTATGCGAATAGCTGCATCTAGTTCGTCTAACTTGTGATCCGGGAAAACGTCGACTTCTAAACTCAACCTCGCTGGCGATGCGTGTCTCGCAACCACTCGACTCACATCTAGAATCGCTGGACCAGAAAGCCCAAAATGAGTGAATAACACCGACTCCAGTCGCTCAGCGAGTACTTTTTCCCCTTCCTTAATTCGAACCATCGCTCGCTCCAGCGCAATCCCGCGAAGATCAGTCACCCAGACATCATCGGTTGTGATCGGAGTCAGCGCCGGTTTGGGATCGATGATCAAGTGCCCTAGGCCCTCCAGCCAGCGATAAGCATCTCCGCTCGTACCACTTCCCGGATAAGATTTTCCGCCCGTAGTGATAACCAGCTGCTTTGCTCGACGCATTCCTTTCCCCGTTACCACTTCAAAACCACCATCTGATCGCGAAATGGATAACACCGGTTCACGTAGCGATAGCTCCGCGCCACTGCGCTGGAAACGCCGCATCAGCGCCGAAAGCACATCACTCGCCCGATCGCTCACTGGAAATATCTTGCCTCGCCCCTCTTCCACATATGTCGGAACCCCTTCCGCTTCAATCAGCTGAATGAGTTCTTGCGGGGAAAATGCTGCGAGCGCTGAATGCAAAAAACGTCCCTGCGCCCGCGCTCCAAACGCTTCAATGATTCCTCTGCGATCTGTGTCATGGGTAATATTGCAACGAGTTCCTCCCGACATCAGAATTTTGGTACCTGTCCTTGGCATTTTTTCTATCAGCAACACCCTCATACCTCGCTCGGCAGCACGTGTTGCTGCTAAGATTCCTGCCGCACCGGCACCAATTACTAGGACTGGCCATTCCTGGCCTTGCGCTCGCGTTTCTCCCCCCGACATCACCGCACCTCTTCCATGCGTCCACTGACACACGACCGCCGCGCTGCCTCAAAAGTCAAAAAAACCTGCCAACTCGACTCGATATCCATGATCGTCTCTTGATCATGGTCGATGGCGTAAGCAAAATTCTCGGCCAGCCTAAAGTCGCTCTCACTCGCCACTCGACGCGTTCGCGGTTCCTTGTTTGGTTGCTGCTGATAATAGACACCGACTGTCGGCGCAGCTTCACGAATTACACACGCCCCTCCATCTCCCAGTACTCGTAGTTTTATCTCACCTCCACTGGAGTGACTTGATAGTCCAATCCGTCCCAAAGCGATCGAACCAATCACACCGTCCGCGAATTCCAACGTAACCGACGCTAAGTCCTCCACTCGATTATCAACGTAAAGTTGATGAATGTGCGATGCACCTCTCGCAAACACTCTCCGGACCGGTGCTGAAGTCAGCATCTGCATATAGCCCAGTGGATAAATTCCCTCATTCGATAGCTCACCCATCGGCTGCCTCCCTAAACCACCATCGGAACCATCTCGGTGCGCCTCGAGTTGATAGCTCCACCAATCCATCGGTGGATACTCAGCGGTCCGCTCCCCCTTGCGAATCCCTGCATCCTTGGCGAAATAGAAATCAATATGAATCGCTCGTAATCGACCAATCTCACCACGAGATACTCGATCTCTCAGATCAATTACTGATGGCAAACAATTACGATTCCACATTAAAAAACGCCGGCCAGTCACCAAAACTGTTTCTCGCAGCAATTGCACGTCCTGGCGCCGAATACCGAGTGGCTTATCCTGGATAACGTGTAGCCCAGCACGTAAGGCACGAACACTCAGCTCCGCATGACGTTCCGCTTCGGAGCTCACGATGGCGACATCCGCCTGAAAATCACGTAGCGCCGTTTCCACATCGCGCACATACGGCACACTCAGCTCCGCCGCCAGTCGTTCGTTTCTCGCATGGAAACAATCGGGAACATTCGGATCATCCGTAACAACGACAATTTGAAATCGAGGGTGGCTGGCGACCGCTATCGGAACATAATCATGCTTCACGGCACTCACAACCGCACAACGTAACGGTGCAACGTGAGTCAACGGCGAAACTCCAAGCAAGTCACTCATGACGCTCCTCCGCACTGGCACACTCCCCAGCGCTCGCCCATTCCAACACTTGACGCCAATCGTCTAACGTTTCTCGAAATAAATTCCCTTGTAGCAATCCCCTCTGAAAGCTCCGCCGACAATCATTCCAAGCAGTCGGCATTTCATCAGACCATGTTCCAACCACTCCACCGGATGCCAGTTTCAGCTGAACGTTTGTTTCATCATCCGCATAAGCCGCTCCTCGACTACCAATTACATGTAAGGCCCAGTAGCCAGCCTGCAATGAGGGAGCATGAGATATGTCGAGTACTGCTGATCGCCCCCCCGAGAATCCCATGTGGATTAGTTCATAACAAGCGCACCCAGCGTTATCAGTCTCGGTTCGTTCACCAAGATTATGAGTAAAATTCGTTCTATCAAGTGAACACCGAGACACCTGCACAATCTCCGGTCGCTCGCCAAACAACCATAACACAACATCAATAGCCCTCAGCTTCATCCGCTGATGCTCCCGAAAATCTGCCGTGCCACTCCAGGCATGCAGACGAATGAGCCCCGGCTCGCCAAGCCGTTGCGACTTCAACTGCTCATAGATCAGTCGACTGCTCGGACGATACCGATCACGATTTGCCAAACAGCAACTCGCCCCCGTCTGTTTCGAAGCTGCATCCAGTGCTGACCATTCGTCATGACTCGTAATCGCATCGACGGAAATCAACACCGCAGATCCTGCACTCAGCGCAGCAATCGCCTTTGCGAGGCTCATCGCATCACCATCAAGGAATTCGCAAATTTGGTCGGCTGTGGTCATTGTCCGATCTGAATTCATGGCTATCGCTCGATCTCAAATACAACCTTGCCGGACGAATCAGTTGCAGCGCGAGCCATACCGGGCGTGTTGCACCGCATGACCACTCGTCCCGAACCATCGATGGCGATCACACCACCAGAATCCTTGGGCATGGTCTCATCAATCATCACTCGCGCCGCTTCAGACAACGTTCGCTGTGCGAGTTGCATCTGCGAATGAATCTGAAACGCCGTACAATTCAGCAGGAATAATTCACCTGTTCCCGTGCCACTCACCGCACATGTCCGATTGTCGGCATAGGTTCCAGCACCAGGTACTGGCACCGCGCCAACTCGCCCCCACCTTTTGTTTGTCAGGCCTCCCGTCGACGTCCCTGCTGCGAGATTACCTTTTTTGTCGCGCGCGACACAGCCAACCGTACAATAAGCTGACGGGTCTCGAGATTGATCGCGTACGAATGGGTGCCGAAACGCTTCGGGCCTTGTGTCTTGCGACTGTTGGTCCCATAGTTTACTCGGCCTTTCCCTCTCGATCCGCTCGCGGTCGGCCTGCTCACGTTTCTCGCGGTCGACCGCGACTCGCCATTCCCGTCTACGCACCTCCGTGCTGAAGTACTCATTGGCAACCCGCTCGATTTGCGGGCGCAATCTCATTTCGTCCGCAAACTGCTCCGCACCAGACCCGATTAACAGGACATGTTTCGTTTCCGTCATGACCAGGCGCGCAAGAGAAATGGGATTTCTCACCGTGGTAACCGCTGCCACTGCGCCAGCCGTGCGATGCTTTCCATCCATGATCGCCGCATCTAATTCATGTTGACCACGTGCATTGAAGACAGCCCCTCGCCCCGCATTGTAGAGCGGCTCATCTTCCAGCATTCGAATCGCCTGTTCGACCGCGTCCAATGCCGTTCCACCGCTCCGAAGAATTCGGGTCCCCACGTCCAATGCCCGCTCAAGTGCAGCTCGATGAACCTCGCGATCTTCCGCCGTCATGTTGGCAGGTTCCCAGCCAGCACCTCCATGCACCGCCAGCGCATACTCAATTGGCTGTTCGTTGGAAGCCGCAATCGACGACGGCATACCCACTAGCGTAGCTAGCAATCCACCGTCGATCAGAATAGCCACTGCGAGAAAGGAAATTTCTTTACGGCAGCTTTCAAGCAAGCGAATAACACATGGCTGGAACCACATCGAATTACCCATTGGATGACACGGAAAAGATTGATTTTGTACCCGATTCCAGGCAGAATCGCCTGCCTTCATCGCTCATGACCTGCTAACTCCTTGCCGGCGTCAAGTAGCGGTCAATCAAGTATTGAAGGCCTGTCGCCACCAGAATACTTGCCAACATTCCGCAGCCCAGCCAACAGATCGCCAGAAATGGCTGCGTACCCGTAAGTAACTCACCGCCACGGGTCACCAGCCAAACGACCGGATAGTGAATCACGAACAAGCAGTAGGAAATCCTACCCAAAAACTGCAGCAAAGGATGCTTGAGGCGGATTTCCAGTTGGCCAGTCGCGTCAGCTGCATACAGCACGAGGCCTGCTATAATCGCGATCCACATTTCGAGAACGTCTAGCCAGCATCCGACAACAGCTACTAATCCAAGAAAAATCCAAAATGCGACAGCAGGCACTCGGTTTGTCATCTTCCAGCCTAGTAATAAACCAATCGCATAAAGGCTAAAAAATTTTATGAACCAGATATCATGTTCCGTGATATGGGCAGATACGAACAGAGACCACAGGGCAGGGGGAGCAAAAAATAGTAATAGCCAGCAAGCTCGTGGATAGATTGTTTCTTTATCTCGTTCACAGGCCATGCTCAACCCGAGTAGTATTAAAAAAACGGCTTCCAGCTGTAGTGCGATGGCGATGAACCAGATACCTGTCGTTAAACAGTCGTAGCCCAAAATGTCTTGTAGAAAGAGCAGGTGAGCGATCAATTGCGACCACGTTGGTATGGTTTCATTCAGTGAATGATCGTCTGCTAATCCGATTGCTCCCAGGGTAAGAACCGCAGCTAGTAACACAGCAATCCAATAGGCGGGGCCGAGTCTTAAAACACGCTTGGCCATCCGCCGAGGGAACTCTGTCAATGCAGGCGCACGCTGCTGAGTGGACATTACCGCCGACCATCCAGCGATGACGAAGAACCATTGGACTGCCATCCATCCTGAGTCGAACACTTCGGTGATGAAATCTGGTAGCACTTCCTTCGCAGCTACCGGCAGCGGCCCATAGCGAAAGGTGTGATAACCAGCGATCGCCACAGCGCCCACTCCGCGCAAACCATCAATCATTGGATAAGCGCGTGCCATGAGAGTTTAGAATAAAGGCAAGACATTTCCATCACACATCGGCAGTGGGCGGCCGAGCATGTCATGCAATTCCGCTCGATGAGAAATCCCCAGTGCCGTGAAGATTGTGGCATGAATGTCGGGTGGCTGACAGGGTGACTGCCGCGGAAAAGCGCCCAGATGATCGCTACTCCCGTAGATTTGCCCACCGCGAATACCTCCACCAGCCATGGCGATTGAGTAGACGTTAGGGTAGTGGTCGCGACCGGCACTTCCATTGATGCGGGGAGTGCGGCCGAAATCGGTCAGCATCACGACAAGCGTTTCATCCAGGGTGCCACGATTGGCCAAATCTGTCAGCAGCGCCGAGAATCCTCGATCAAACACCGGCAACAATCGATTTTTCAGGCGATTGAAATTGTCACCATGGGTATCCCACATGTCGCCCTGAGCGCCATTTAAGTCACCGGCGGCACAGCAGACCTGCACGACTGGCACACCAGCTTCAGTCAGCCGACGAGCCAGCAACATGCTTTGCCCACCAATGTGATCGCCATAAAGCTCTCGCACCCGTGGATCTTCGCGTTCGAGATCGTACGCCTGCCGGACTGCCGAGCCGATCAGGATATCGTTGGCTAACTGATGGAAATGCTGAAAGTTCTGATAGTCTGCCGCGGTCCCACTGGGGTGATCTAGTTGAGACCGCAGTGACTGTCGAGATGCAATACGGCGGTGGTCGATATCGCCCAGTTCCAGCACCTCGCTTCCCAGCGATCGTGACACTCCATCGAACGGACGTCCCTGCGGCGTCTTCAAAACGATCGGATCGTACTTTACGCCCAGCCACCCGCCATACTCTCCCGCCTGCAACGTATTGTTATCAACCAATGGATAGGGTAATCGAACGGCCGCTGGAACTCCCGCCGGAGCCTGGCGAAAATGCGAAATCATCGCCGGTAGCGACGGCCAGTCATTCCGCATCGGTGGAATGTTACCCACTCGAGGTGGCCGGTGACCTGTCAGCATCCAGTACATGCCGCGACCGTGCGCTGAATCGTCGTGATAGAGCGAACGCACAATCGCCAGTTTGTCTGTGTGACGCGCCACAAGCGGCAAGTGCTCGCCAATTTGGATGCCGGGGACCACGGTATCAATAGGAGCAAATTCGCCCCTATACTCGACGGGCGCGTCCGGCTTTAAATCCCACGTCTCGTGGTGGCTCATGCCGCCCCAACAAAAAACGATGATGCAGCTTTTTGCCTTCCCGCGGCCCGATATCGGTCCCAATCCAGGATCAGCAGCCGACAATTTCCGTGTTTGCAGGAACGTACCCAGCGATAGTCCACCCAGGCCGATGGCCGTGGCTAAAGCTTGTCGGCGAGATGGCAAATGGGACGGCAAATGAGTTGGCAAACGCATGTCGATTCTCAATTTCCGTATTCTGGAACCGTTCGCTGTTGTATGCTGAGCACGATCGCGGGCGGGTGGGTGAGCAAGAGGTTATCTGCGGGACATCCTGATTGTTTGAGCTCCTCATGCAGCCCCTTATTCTAATCGGTCTCTGTCTTTTTCGCATCCAGGTTCTCTTCCTTCCAGGATGTCCAACCCTAGCTGGTTCCGTGTCAGTGACCTGCTATCCTGGCCGGCATGAACTACAACTACCAATGGCTGAACTGGACCAAACCGATTCTTCACGAAGCGGCGGATTACCTTTGCCAACAGTACGCTGGGGCATCGAGCTCCTCCCATACTTGGGACATGACGGATGTGATTGTCGTTGTCCCGGGTAATCGTGCGGGCCGACGACTCTTGGAGCTGCTTGTCGAGCGGGCGGAGCAGCGGGAGTTACAACTCGTACCACCACGCATCGTCACCTTAGGCGTCTTACCGGAGCTCCTTTACCAGCCACGTAAGCCCTTCGCGGATTTGCTCACTCAGCAGTTGGCTTGGGGCCAGGCGCTGCGCGAACTAAGAATCCGTTTAACACCGGTATTTTCTCGACTGCCTGACAGCGATGAACCGCTGGCTTGGCGCGACCTGGGCGACTTGCTCCGCCGCGAGCATACCGAATTGGCGGCCGATTTGCTTGATTTCGAGCAAGTTGCTGCCGCTGTTGAGCCGCTGGGAGGCCCCCACGAAAAAGCTCGCTGGAAGGTTTTGCATCAGGTCCAAGTGCGCTATTTGGAGATTTTAGATGAACTGGGGCTGTGGGATTTGCAAACCGCACGTCTTTATGCACTCAAGCATCATGAATTTCAGACGGCCTCGAAACTGGTGCTCGTCGGCACGGTCGATATGAATGGCACGCAAAGAAAAATACTTGATCAGGTCGCTCCACAGGTCACGGTGCTCATTCACGCGCCCCGCGAATGGGAGGATCGCTTTGATACCCATGGATGTTTGCGTGCCGACGCTTGGCATGGCGTGCCGCTTGATCTTCGCGATGAACAGCTCTCCATGGTTGGCGGCGCCGAGGAACAGTTGGCGGCCATCGTACAGCGGATCAACGATTTCCATGGACAATTTCGCGCGGATGAGATCTCGATCGGCATACCGGCGGAAACTTTGGTTCCAGAGGTGGAACGCAAGCTGGCGGCCGCGCAACTTCCGGCTCGCTATGGTCCTGGCCGCCCCATCTCAGAAACGAGTCCCTACCGCTTGCTAACGGCCATCGCGGAATACCAGCAGGGGCGTTCCTATCATGATTTCGCGGCCCTTGTTCGTCATCCCGACCTGACTGCTTGGCTCAACATGCACGGCATAACCGGAGACTGGCTCACTCCGCTCGATCGCTATTACAACCGTACCTTACCAACTGAACTCTCAACAGCAGTCGTCAACGATCAATTATCTGATCATGATTCGAGTGACACTCGCATGGTTGCACGTCTCGTGCAGATCATAAATCTTTTACTCAGCGATCTCAATGAGCAGCGTCGAGCGCTAGTCGACTGGATCGCTATTTGGCGGCGCGTGCTGTGGAGGGTGTATGGGGAGCGTGAGTATGATTTGACCGATGACTCACAGCGACGAAACCTCCGCGCATGTGAGTCACTCATCGAAGCACTGGATGATATTCGCTCTGTGCCCGCGACTTTACTGGGGGAGGCGACGGCACAAGAGGCTCTCGAACTGGCATTCACGCTCGGCGGTAGTACGCGAATTCCCGCTCCGACAGATCAACCCGCGATTGAACTTCTCGGCTGGCTTGAACTGGCACTGGATGATGCTCCCGCATTAATCGTCGTGGGATTGAATGATGGTGTGGTCCCTGAGTCTGTGAATGCGGACCCATTCTTGCCGAATCGTCTGCGGACACAGCTCAAACTTGACGACAACGCACGCCGTTACGCTCGCGATGCCTACGCTCTGAGTGTACTCATAGCCACTCGATCGGAACTGCACCTGATTGTTGGACGGCAGGATTTAGAGGGGAATCCGCAAGCTCCAAGTCGGCTTTTGTTTGCCTGTGACCGCCACAAAATTGCCGAACGTATGTTGCGCTGGTGTTCAGGTGAAAGCTCCAATGAGCAGAGTAGTCATGCCACAAACTCGAATGCCGATTGCATGCTGACACATTCCGAATTCCCCCTACCTATGCCAGAGGACGTAGCCGAGCGATTACCTCGCAAACGTGATCGCGAGAAGTTGGAGCTTAACGTCACCGACTTCAAACGCTATCAAGATTGTCCGTATCGCTTTTTTCTCGAGAGATGGGGAGGACTGCAACTCATTGGCGATGACGTCGAGGAGTTGGATGGACGGGGTTTTGGCAATTTAGCTCATGAAGTTCTAGAACGGTTTGGTTTAGGTCCCTGCCGAGACTCAGACAACGCAGAGCAGATTACTGCATTCTTGGTGGAGGAGCTGCATCGTGTGGTGAGATCGCAATATGGCCGTCAGCCACGGCCTGCTATTCGCGTTCAGGTGGAACGGTTGCAGCGAAGACTGCAGGCCTTCGCAAGAAAACAAGCAGAGTGGTTTGTGAGTGGCTGGCGAATTCACTATGTCGAGCAACGGGGTGTAAAACAGCATATCACATTGCCACTTGATCAAGGCACCTTCACGCTTATCGGACGAATCGATCGAATCGATTTTCATTCATCTAGCAACCAATATGCGGTGCTGGATTACAAAACGGGCGATGAGGTTCAGTCCCCGAAAAAAACTCATCTCAAAGATAAACGCTGGGTAGACTTTCAGTTACCGCTCTATCGACATCTCGTCAAATCCATGGGCATCTCTACCACGGTTCGCTTGGGCTACATCGTTCTACCGAAGGATGTCGATAAGTCTGGAGTTCAGTTAGCGGAATGGACTGAGTCGGAATTAACAGAAGCGGATACGATTGCGTGGCAAATTGCACGCAATATTCGTGATTTTCGATTTAATGAAATGAACGACAACATACCGGCTAAGTTTGATGATTTTCGTCGAGTGGTGCAGGCGGGTGTCTTAAAGCACGAATAAACCTGGCTAAGGCAGGGAGTCTTTTGATGAGTAAGAAGAAAAGTCTTTGGTCTTCAACGCCAGCCAATCTAGTTATTCGAGCCTCGGCAGGTTCCGGCAAAACATTTCAGTTGAGCAATCGTTTTTTGGATTTAGTTCTGCGTGACCAGTCCGTAGACTCAATTCTCGCCACCACTTTCACGCGGAAAGCGGCGGGAGAGATCGAGGATCGAGTGCTCCTTCGATTGGCCGAAGCCGCATTAGATTCCAAGAAACGAACGGAACTTGCTAAGTTCGTAACAGCACCCTGGCTCGACGAAGATCGCTGTTTGGAATATCTCGAACGACTGGTGCGGCAGCTTCATCGCTTACGAATCAGCACGCTCGATAGTTTTTTTATTCAGATTGCCCAGGGGCTGATTCTGGAAATGGGCCTGGCCGCTGGGTGGCGCATCATTGATGAGATTGAAGATCAGCGGCTGCGGGAACGGGCGATTGCCGACTTACTCGCGCGCGAGGATCAGGGGGATCTCAATCGACTGGTTAACTGGCTCACAAAAGGGAACGCCCAGCGAAGTGTCGCGGAGTTGATTCGAGCCACGGTCAGCGATCTTTACAACGTGTATCTGGAGGCGCCTAGTTCAGCCTGGGACCGAATCCCCGCTGGTCCGCGTTTATCGGATGAGAAGCTCAATGAGCTGCTCAATGCGCTGGCCATGTCCGCACCGCCACAGCATAAAACTGCGATCGAGAGCCATCGGGGAACGCTGGAAAAGGCCCGGGCCGGATTATGGGAGGAGGTGCCGAGTTCCGGATTGGCCGCCAAAGTTGCAGCAGGGGAGAATAGTTACCAGCGAAAACCGATCAGCGCCGAGTTGTTCCAACTTTATCAGCAGCTGCTGAGCCACGCGGCCGCGATGGTTCTCGAGCAGGTTCGTACGCAGACCAAAGCCACCTATGAGTTACTAGACAAATTCCATGGATTCTATGAACAGCTAAAGCGCGAGCGTAAGGCACTGCGGTTCGAAGATGTCACGCGTCATGTCGGAGCTTACATGGCAGCCGCGGAGGAGAATGAGATACCGACCAATGACAGCAAACTACTGCAGCGGCGACTCTCGAAGCTTACCTTTCGACTCGATGCTCAGCTGGACCATCTGCTGCTCGACGAATTCCAGGATACATCGTTATCTCAGTGGAATGTGCTGCGGCCACTCGCGATGCATGCCACTGCCCATCCAGATTTCGCCACAAGCCGGGGACCGGAAACATCACTCCGTAGTTTCTTCTGTGTCGGCGACGGCAAGCAGGCAATCTATGGTTGGCGTGGTGGCGTGGCGGAGATTTTCGAAGCGTTGAACAAGCAGCTGATAGGGCTGAAATCCGAGCCGCTCAACACCAGCTATCGTTCAGCGCCGGTAGTGATCGAGGCGGTCAATCGAGTATTCAAGAACCTAGGACGTCATCAAGGGCTAGAACGGTACCAGGAGGCCGTAGAGTCGTGGAGCGAACGATTTCCCGAGCATAGTACGGCTAAAGATAACTATGCAGGATACGTAGCACTCGAAGTTGGACCGGATGAACAAGAGGAAGGTGACAACGCCTACCTCAAGTTTGTCACTCGACGAATTGCCGAGTTAGCCGGACAGGCTCCTGACAAAACCATCGGTGTTCTAGTCGCCACGAACGAACAAGTTGCGGAGATAATTTTTGGATTGCGGGCTTTGAAAGTAAGCGCTAGCGAAGAGGGGGGAAACCCACTCACCGATTCTGCAGCTGTGCAGATTATCATGTCCTTATTGGAGATCGCAGATCATCCGGGCGGGACGATTGCAAGATTTCATGTCGCTGAATCGCCACTTGGTCGGGCGCTGGCGGTGCCGGTCATATCAGACGGCCCAGGCTGGGCAAACTTCGCAGCCGAGCTTCGCCAACGTTTGATGCGTGAGGGTTATGGCGAAGTAATCACGTCCTGGGCTTTGTTGCTGCGAGCAAAATGCGATGCACGTGAGTGGCGCCGCCTGCAGCAACTCATCGCTGCTGCCTATCGTTTTCAACCCACCTCTACCCTGCGCACTCGGGATTTCATTCAGGCGATCGAAATGCGGCGAGTGGCAGATCCGTCTGATGCCAAGGTTATTGTCACGACGATTCATAAATCCAAGGGTTTGCAGTATGACATAGTCGTCTTACCACAGTTAGATCGTTCGCTCATGCGACAGCCGGATTCCTTTGTGGTTGGACGTCCGGATGCCATTAGTCCGATTGATCTCGTTTGCCGCTACATGTCCCGTGATATCCAGGCGATTCTTCCCGAGGATCTGCAACAGGTATTTGAGGCCTCCGATGCGAGTGGGATTACAGAGAGTCTTTGCGTTTTGTACGTAGCTCTCACCAGAGCCGTTCACGCTCTGCACATGCTGATTCAGCCCAAAAACAACAAATCGGGTGAGCTACCAAAAACCTTCGCCGGATTACTTCGAGCCGCTTTGCAAGATGAGCCGACGCCCCTCGAACCAAACACGGTGTGTTATCGATCCGGCGACCCGAACTGGCCGGAAAAAATGATCGCGGCGGAACGTAAGGAGAAGCCGACGACGGAACTCACGGCAAAAGCTGATAGGCAAATCGCTGTGGCAGACACCGGCACACGAGCTCAAATCCCAAAACTAAAGCCCATTTCTGGGCCACGTCTGCGCGGACTACCCCGTGTATCGCCATCTTCGCTGGCCTGGCGTCAAGTGGAGAGTAAACGTGCCAGTTCGCCCAAACTGGCTCGGTTACGTGATCAAGAGGAACTCGATAATCCGGTCGGCCGAGTTCAAGGCACAATCCTGCATGCGTGGCTGGAGACCATCGAGTGGCTGAAGGCAGGCACCGAGCTCCCAGATGATGAGCAACTGCGGGCGCTTGCGAGTCGTGCAGTGACGATGCCAC
Source organism: Pirellulaceae bacterium (assembly GCA_044235425.1). Classification (GTDB taxonomy): domain Bacteria; phylum Planctomycetota; class Planctomycetia; order Pirellulales; family Pirellulaceae; genus JBJSXJ01. The sequence goes on along the minus strand of JBIIHW010000039.1, from coordinate 37,791 downwards.
TGGCGGATTCATTTCTCAGGCCACTGATGGCTGAATGGCGAGCGCTGCTCACAGACGCTCGACTGCAAACCATCTTCCACCAAGCGGATTATGTCGCATCTTCGGCGAGTGCCGCCTGGTCTCATCCACTTCGTGCCGCCGTCGCAGCTGGAACCGTCCAGGTACAGGTCTATCGGGAACAGCGTTTCGCTTATCGGGCAGGTGATGAGCTGGTGACGGGAATTGTTGATCGCCTGATAATCATTCGCGAGCGGGGACTCGTCGTGGCAGCGGAAGTTATTGATTACAAGAGCGACGAAGTGGCCGATGATGAATCCATCGTTTCAAAATGCGCTCGCTACGAGCCCCAGTTGCGGCAGTATCGGGAGGCGATCGCGGAGACCTGGAAGATTCCATCGGAACTGATTCGTAGTCGCTTGGTATTCCTGCGAGCGCGACGTATCGAAGTAGTTTCTTAGGGGACTCCGAGGCTCAAATGAATTTACGACCCACTAATTCGAATTCGAATATCGCCATCGGAAATCCCAAGATTTCTGCGGTATTTGTCTATGGTACGCTGAAGCGTGGAGAGCAGCGTGGCAGTCGATGGCCTCGTGCGGCACTGCGGATTCAGCCGGCCTGGGTGTTCGGTGAGTTATACGACCTCGGCCCATATCCTGCACTGGTACCGAACCTGGGTCTTGCAGCTGCTGACCATCGTATTTTGGGAGAGCTCTGGGAGCTAACGCCGGACGACATGCCGGAAACCTTACGAGTGCTCGATGCGATTGAGGGATATAGTAACGCCGCCGATGATCTTTATTCTCGACAAGTGGTTGAAGTTCATTGCGGAATACAGACCGGTTCAGACGAGCAGCAAGTTAAAAAAGCTTTTACATACTTTTATGCTCGTCGGTCGGAATTGCGGGTGGAGCAGCGGATTGGCCCAGATGATCAAGGATGGTGCTCGTGGTCGGCAATTCGTCCACGGTAGTCAGTTCTTGGTGGACAATATCCAGCAGTGAATCCACCGTCGGCAGCTGCACCGTGATCTGGGTTCCCTGATTGATTTCACTATCAATGATTGCCAGACCGCCAAGCAGGCGTGCCCGTTCGCGGATACCGACGATTCCATAGCGACGCTTTTGAATACTTTGTGTGTCGAATCCAATTCCATCATCTCGCACATAAATAATCAGTCGCTGGTCTGCTCGCACCACGTGTACCCAGCAATGTTCAGCTTGACTATGTTTAGCCACATTGTTGAGTGACTCTTGTACAACTCGATAAACCGCCATTTCGATGGTGGGCAGAAAACGACAGGATTCCAGATTGTGATGAAAGGAAACTTCGATCGGATACTTTTCTCGAAATTCGTTCATGAATCCTTCGAGAGCGATGGCAAGTCCTGCTTCGTTCAACACGGGAGGTTGTAGTCCGTCAATCAGTCGCCGCGCCTCGTTGATGGTTTCGTGGAGCAAATGCTCGATCATCGGCAGCTGTTCGGGTATCGGTATCTGTTGCCGCTCCAACTGAGCCATGGCCCCCTGTAAAAACATGACTCCCGCGGTAATGTCCTGAATCAAGCCATCGTGAATCTCGAAACCAATGAGTTGGCGATCTCGTTCATGCAATTCGAGCATGCGAATCAACAATCGCTGCTGACTGCGAAGCGAACGTTCGGTGTCTTTAAGATCGGTGATATCAATCACGCTAGTGATGAGGCAAGGGATTCCCTCATAGAGAAATGGATGTACGGAAGTTTTCGTAGTCGCGGCAGTGCCGTCGCAGCGACGCACGGAGAACTCGTGATCATTAATGCTGCCGTCACGTTTGACCTTCGCCAAGATTTGTTCTCGCTCTTCTGGTCGAGCGTAGAACCGACTGGCATTGGTGCCAATGATGGTGGCCAGCGGTGCCCGAGCCTGTTCGGCGAGACGCCGATTGGCGAACAGAATGATGCCGTCTTCGACTCGCGTTAAAACAATGCCGATGGGTAGTAAGTCCAGGAGTTTCGTGAACTCGGGGCCCGGGCAAACGACGACATGATCTCCTAAGCGGTTAGGAGTCGCAGCACTCTCGGAAGACGTCGGCTGATTCGGCGTGCTGCTCATGAGCCACCCACGTCCACTTGGCGGGCGCAAGCCCACCGACGGCCAATCACAGCCGCCGGTGACTTACGCTGATGAACTACTACAGATGAACTATTACAAGTAGCGATTGATCAGATTTTCCAGCATCTCTTGCCGTCCACTGCCATTTGGTGCCGCTTCACCCTTGGCGAGGATGTATTTCTCGAGATCGCCGAGAGTCTTTTTGCCCGCTTCGATTTCCGCTCCGACGCCACTATCCCAGCTGGCATAACGGTCACGGACAAAACCGGCTAATTCCCCATCAGCTCGGATGGCAGCTGCGATCTTCAAGCCGCGAGCGAATGCATCCATGCCACCAATGTGTGCGTGGAACAGATCGATCGGTTCGAAACTTTCCCGGCGCACCTTAGCGTCAAAGTTCACACCACCGCGGCCCAGTCCGCCATACTTAAGCAGAATCAGCATGACTTCGGCGGTAAGGTAGTAGTTGGTCGGGAACTGATCAGTGTCCCAGCCCAGCAGCAAGTCGCCGGTATTGGCATCGATGGAGCCAAGCATGCCCTGCATCCCTGCATAATCCAACTCGTGCATCATGGTATGCCCCGCGAGTGTTGCGTGGTTGGTTTCGATATTGAGCTTGAATCGCTCCATAAGGTCGTAGGCGCGCAAGAAATTAATGCATGCCGCCGCATCCGAATCGTACTGATGCTTCGTGGGCTCTTTCGGTTTCGGCTCTATCAAAAACGTGCCGTCGAAACCAATCTGCTTGGCGTAATCGACGGCCAAGTGAAAGAAGGCCCCCAAGTGGTCCAGCTCGCGCTTCATATCGGTGTTATACAGGCACTGATAGCCCTCGCGGCCACCCCAGAACACGTAGTTCTCGCCACCCAGCATCTTGGTCACTTCCAAACATTTCTTCACCTGTGCACCGGCGTAGGCAAACACATCGGCGTTGCAGCTGGTGGCGGCGCCATGCATGTAACGCGGGTTGCTGAAAAGGTTCGCCGTTCCCCACAACAGCTTGATACCCGTGCGGGTTTGTTCTTCCTTCAGCACTTTCGCGACAGCGTCCAAGTTCCGATTTGATTCAGCAAGCGTGGCCCCTTCGGGCGCCACATCGCGATCGTGGAAAGCATAGAACGGTGCCTGCAGTTTCTCCATGAATTCGAACGCGACACGCGCGCGGCGAATGGCATTTTCCACACTTTCGGAGCCGTCATCCCAGGGGCGTAGCATGGTACTAGCACCAAAAGGATCACTGCCGGTTCCGCGGAACGTGTGCCAATAGACGACACTAAACCGCAGATGGTCGCGCATCGTTTTGCCCTCGATCACCTCGTCCGGGTTGTACCACCGAAACGCGAGCGGATTTTTCGACGTGGGACCTTCGTACTGAATCGTGCCAATGTTCGGAAAAGCAGTCATGGATAACACTCGTAAAACTAAGTTCGAAACGTAAGTGCAGTATGTTGCCACATCTGCTGCGAGTTGACAAGAAGTGCCGTTTGATTCTGAGATCGATGGTCAGGCTTAATTTGTTGAATGGCCACCGCTGCTGAGCCGCACGTTACGGGGCGGCACGTTACGGGGCGGCTCGTTACGGGGCGGCTCGCTGCTGGCGATAACGACGAATCAGCATGTTGGTGGAACTGTCGTGTGCGAGCTGCGAGTCCGTGGTTGCGGTAAGTTCCGGCACAATCCGCTGTGCTAAGACTTTGCCCAATTCCACTCCCCATTGATCAAATGAGCCAACTCCCCAGATGACTCCCTGCGCGAACACGCAGTGCTCGTAGAGCGCCACCAATTTACCCAAGACTGCGGGTGTGAGTCGCTCGAGCAGAAACAGGTTCGAGGGGCGATTTCCATCAAACTCCCGATGCGGCACCAACCACTCGGCCGTACCCTCCGCTTGCACCTCGGCGGCCGTCTTGCCGAACGCTAACGCTTCGGCTTGTGCAAACACATTGGCCATCAGCAAGTCGTGATGATTCCCTAGTGGATTCAGACTTTGAGAGAAGGCAATAAAGTCACAAGGAATTAATTTCGTTCCTTGGTGAATCAATTGATAGAACGAATGCTGTCCATTGGTTCCTGGTTCACCCCAATAGATCATCCCCGTATCGTAATCGACTACGTCACCAGCCAGTGTCACGCGCTTGCCGTTGCTCTCCATCGTGAGTTGCTGCAGGTATGCGGGAAATCGCTTGAGATACTGATCGTAAGGCAGGACGGCCATGGATTGCGAGTGAAAGAAATTCCCATACCAAATGCCCAAGAGCGCCATCAGGACCGGGAGGTTTTCGTGCCAGGGAGCCGCCCGGAAATGCTCATCGATTTCATGAAACCCACCGAGCAACTCCTGGAATTGCTCGGGACCAATTGCGAGCATCGTTGACAGGCCAATGGCTGAATCCATTGAGTAGCGCCCCCCAACCCAATCCCAGAAGCCAAACATGTTAGCGGTATCGATCCCAAATTCGCGCACTTTCGCCGCGTTCGTCGACACCGCCACAAAGTGCTTCGCGACCGCTTGGAGATCGTTTTGCAGACCAGCTAACAGCCACTGCCTGGCCGACTGCGCATTGGTCATGGTTTCCTGAGTGGTAAAGGTTTTTGAAGCGACGATGAAAAGTGTTTCCGCCGGATCCAAGCCTTGCAAAGCTTCACTCACATCCGTCCCATCAACATTGGAAACGAACAGGAAACGACGAGAGCGATCGCTGTAGTGCTTCAACGCCTCATAGGCCATCACGGGACCTAAATCAGAACCTCCAATGCCGATATTCACGATGTTGCGAATCGGACGCCCCGTATGCCCCAACCACTCATCACTACGCACTCGACATGCAAAACTCGACATGCGATCCAGCACTTCGTGAACTTGATTCACGACGTTTTCACCATTCACGATGATGGAAGCGGAACGTGGTGCGCGAAGAGCCACGTGCAACACCGAACGATTCTCGGTGCGATTAATCGGATCGCCTCGAAACATCGCTTCGATCGACTCTTGCAAGCCCGATTCATCCGCCAGCTGAGTGAGCAGACTAAGCGTCTTGTCGGTGATACGATTTTTGGAGTAGTCGAAGTAGATACCGGCCGCTTGGAGGGCAAACCGCTCACCACGCCGAGCATCTTGAGCGAAGAGGTCACGCAGGTGCAGGGAACGGATTTCAGCGTGATGCTCGTGCAACTGTTGCCATGCGCGACGCTTGGTAAGGGGTTGAGACGCGGCTGCCATGATCGGGTTACCTTGTGACGGAGTTCTGCGAATCGAAATTTATCGACGAAGTCCGCCACGGCAGTTCAGCGAACTGCCGCAACCATTTAACAACGTGCCAGCTGAGACGGACTCGAATCGAGTCAGATTAACAGGCGGTTAACGGAAAACAATATCCCCGCCGGTTTGCCAGCGCGGTGGGTCGACTAGACCACATCCTGGATTGTGGCTGTGCCTCGCCCCGTCCCCGCAATCGAGCCCCAGGTGGCACTCGACAACTGAGCAAAGAACTGCTCCGTCCCGACGACCGAATCACGACGCACGGTCACGGTGAAGGTTTGTGTGAGCGGACCACCAGGATTGAAGGTCAGCGTGCCGCTACGACTGGAAAAATCCTGTCCCGACGTCGCCGTTCCGTTAACGGTCGCATACCTCACCCTCACGGGTGCTAACGTCGGTCCACTGAGCGAAACGGTAAAGGTCGCTGTGGCGGTTGAGACCGAACCAGAAGCCGGCAGATTAATCATCATGTCACTAATCGAAATTGTGGGCCGAGCGGGCAAGTTAAGGATCACTTGCGAGTCCACCGTCGAGCCAACACTGCCAATCAGAATCAATTTTTGGGCACTAGAAGGAGCGGATGGCAGCCCCGAGATTTCGTAGCTACCGCCCGACTGATTCCAACTGACGTTCACAACATCACGGAGCGGAGCACCAATCGTTTTGCCCGCCGCGTCACCCCAATACAACCGAATGCTGGCGATGGATGCCGTTCGAGAGTTCACTTGCGGTAGCCCGCCCCCGACCGTCACCGCCACATCTACCACTCCAAATTTTCCCGCGTCATCCCAGTTCGCCGAAAAGCCAAAATTATTCGTCGAAACGGGTGTCGGATCTTGCTGAACGATTTTGCCCTTCCAAGTTCCGTTCCAGTTGATCGAGCCGTTCACCTTGAAACTCAAATTGCCCGACACGGAAAGGTCGCGTGTATTGTAGCTGCCGGTCAGCGAAACGCTGCTGACATCATTCACCGGCGGCAGGGTGGCGCTAAGGCGCGATTTGGACTCCACCAGTCCGCCTTCGGGTGTCGAGCCATTCACGTTCAGCGTGATGGGGTTTTTGCTATAGCCGAAGATGGAACCAGAAACTGCGCCGTTCACCGTGGCTGTCCCCACTCCTGCCGTCGTACTCGAATAATCCAAATTACCCGATAAACCCAACTGTCCCGTGAACGAGCCCGTGGTCGGATAGTTTCCTAGCGATCCCGAAATCGCACCGCTGATCGCGACCGAGCCGGTGAAATTAAGCGGTTTGTAGGCAATCGAGATCGGCGCGACGGCCATCAACGCTCGGCCTTCCAGCGACTCTACCGCGAGCGCTCGGCGGCGAGCGGCCGGCCGGTACAAAGGGTGGTTCGAGGGTCGGCGAGTGGGGGACGCGGCTCCGACCAGTCGATGTGCCATTTGCTCGAGCCAAGATTGCGGTTTGCTAAGATTCGTCATGTTAGTTCCTCCCTTTCGATCGGGTTCATGGCCAACAGAAGCGTTCTTGGATACGAGTCGTTCCAAGACCCCTATCGTAGTTCGAGGGCGGGAGACGGGCAACGAAAAGCACGTCATAAATTCCCCATCCACCCCAGATTCACCTATTTCGCGAGAGCCTGATCCGGAGCAGGGGGGGAACACGCTAAAAACCACCCGGAAAACAGTCGCGGCCCCTCGAGGGTTAGAAATGTAAACCAAACTTGGTAGGGTCAACGTTCCGTCTGATCGCAATGACGAGGCGATTTTTTGAAGTCCGAGGGAGTCGTGTTATGGCAAGTCCAACTCTAACAGCACATCGTCTGGACGAACTCGTCACGAGACACATGAGGACCGACCTGACTCAATTGGATGTCAATCAAACCGTGGGAGAGGCACTTGCCGCGATTCGGAGCAAGCCGCCTGAGGGGCGAGTGGTCTACTTTTACGTAGTGGATGATCAACGCCGTTTGGCGGGCGTCGTGCCCACTCGACGACTGCTCTTGAATTTGCCGGATCGACGGATTCAGGAGATCATGGTGCGAGAAGTCATCAGCATACCCGACAAGGCGACGGTCCTGGATGCGTGCGAGTTCTTCCTGCTCCATCGACTCTTGGCGTTCCCCGTGATCGACGAGGAGCGCCGGATCATCGGTGTGGTCGATGTCGAGTTGTACACGAGCGAGCTGAATGACATCGATCGAAGAAATGACAACGAACAGTTATTTCAACTGATCGGTGTGCATCTGACGGATGCTCAGCAAACATCTCCGACATTGGCATTTCGGAGCCGATTTCCTTGGTTACTGACGAACATTACCGGCGGCATCCTCGCCGCGTTCCTCACGGGAGTCTTCGAGGCGGAACTGAAAAAGGCGGTAACGCTGGCCCTGTTCATCCCGGTCGTGTTGGCGTTGGCCGAGAGTGTGAGCATCCAATCGGTAAGCTTGACTTTGAGTGTGTTACGGGGCGGGCCTCCCGTCCGGTCGAGGATTCTCCGAAAGCTGCGTTCGGAGGCACTAACAGGGCTCTTCTTGGGTCTTGCGAGCGGGATCGTGGTGGCCCTGGTGGCCCTTCTGTGGCTGCGTCAGGACCCAGTCGTCCTTTGTTTGCTGGGTGGTATTGCGGGCGGAGTGACCTGCGCGGCCGTGATTGGAATGTCGATGCCGACGCTGATTCGCTATTTTCATCGTGAACCACAGGTTGCCGCTGGCCCGTTGGCATTGGCCGCTTCCGACATGGTGACGTTGCTGATCTACTTCACGCTGGCGCGACTACTGCTTGTGTAGTTTTCTGGTGCTGTCATGATTTCCCCTGCGTTACAAACGACAGCCCAGCGCACAAAGACCACCCCAGGCGGCCATGAGTACCACTGCGTCCATCAATAATGATTTGCGATTCACTCGATCTTTTCTGCTGGTTTTGATCCTAGGGGTGGTTGGGTTTCTCCAGAGGCCGGCGCAGCTGCTAGCCGCGGAGACTGTACCGCGAACTCTCCAGGAACTCTGGGCTGATTTCGACGAACTGGATCGCTCCACACCGCTCGAAACGGAAGTGCTGCGCACCTGGACGCAGGAGACACTCACCTGCCAAATTGTGCGCTATCAGGTGGGTGTATTCAAAGGGCAGCCGGTACGCGTGGCGGGCTTCTTCGCGTTTCCGTCGTCCACCAAAGGATTAGCGGCGCTCCTGCATCTGCATGGTGGAGGGCAAGCGGCATCACTCGACACCACACTCACCTACGCTCGACGCGGTTACGCCATCCTATCCTTGAACTGGGGTGGAAATCCGCTGCGGATTGGCAATGAAGTGTTCACGGGGCCGCAGACTGATTGGGGACGACTCGACGCGACCCATCCCCCACAGCGTAACGCCGTCAACCACTTTGCCGGTCCACTCACGCCGGATGCGTATACGCTGGATGCGGTGGAATCGCCGAGAAACAGCAATTGGTACTTGGTACTCTTAGCGGCTCGCCGCGCCCTTTCGTTTCTTCAACAGCAACCGCAAGTTGACCCGCGGCGTCTGGGCGTTTTTGGCCATTCCATGGGCGGAAAACTAACGACCAACGTGGCCGGTGTGGATCGACGTCTACGAGTGGCGGTGCCTTCGTGTGGCGGTTCGGGAGAACTTACCGCTCCTCCCGAGCAAATGCCCGGCGGTGTGCGCGTGACGCGCTCCGAACTGGAGCTCGCCTGCATTTCTGACAATGCCTATTTACCCGAAATCCGCTGTCCCATTCTCTGGCTCTCACCCACCAATGATTTTCACGGCGTCATCGACAACATGGCGTGGAATTGGCGAACGATACCGGATGAACAAGTTCGCTTCAGCATCTCATTACATCACAACCATCGCCATGCCGACGCCCAGGCGATCACTGAGTACCTCTTCTTTGAACAGCATTTGCAGCAGCGGTTCACGCTGCCCCAAACTCCCCGCCTAGCCATCCATCTCGACACTCCGGATGGCGTGCCCGAGGTGCGCGTGACGGCCGATGAGTCGCAGGTAGTGGAGCGAGTGGAGGTTTACTATTCACAGGATTCGCACGCGATCACGCGCTTTTGGCGCGCAGCCGCAGTGACCGTAGCGCCGGGACGTTCCGATCCGTCAGGTAAGCAGCAGACTCAAGCGTCGAGCGATGCCCGGCGGCAGTGGCATGCTCGGTGTCCCCTGTTCGACCTTCAGCAGCCGATGCTGGTATTTGCCAACGTAATTTATCAGTTGCCGGAACCGTATCAGCAGGTACCGCAAGTTGCTGGGCAAAAAAATTCGAAAACGTTTGTGCTGAGTTCACGGTTGAACTGGAAGACGGGGGACAACCTGCGACAGGCCCGGGTCCAGGCGACAAGTCATCCCGAGCGACTCATCGATGATGGCAGTCACCCCTGGCGCGATTGGTTTCAGCTGAACTGGGATCATCCTCCCCTTTGGACCGCCGTCACACGAAAACTTAAAGATCCGCAGTGGCGTGGACCGGATCATGCAGCCTTGGTGTTCGAAGTACAAAGTGAAACCGACAACCAGTTGGTGATCACGGTGACGACCAATGGCTGGGGCTCGATCCAGCCCGGTCGACCTGCAATCGAGTATGCTGGTCGAATACCGCTTAAGGGCGCGTCGAATTGGCAGACCGTCACGGTGCGACTTGCCGACCTCCAAGCGATTTCGCCTCTCCCTCCACCCACGGCGTCACGAGCAGATCCAAGTCGTGCCCCGGGAACTGAACCGCCATCCGAGACGGCACGAAGGTCGGAGATTGATCGCTCGCTGAACCATTGGCAAGCGGTGACGGAGTTGAGCATCAGCCCCAGCGGTACTATCTGGATGGACGGGCAGCGTCATAAGAGCGATGGCAAACCGTGGCAGGGCTCGCGTTTGATCCGCCAACTGCGCTGGGAAATGAGCGCTACCCCTAGCAACTCAGTTCGCTGAGCCCTGTTTTTACCGCCGCTTGCTGGTACCATCGCGCGTCAGAACTGGCTACGATCTGAGGCCAAATTCGGCTTCGTTTATTACCACAACCATTTTCGAGGTGGAAAGAGTAACTCGAATGACACGACACGCTGAGAAGTTGATTCCGTGCTGGCAAACACTGTGCCTGCTAGCGTTGATGCCACTGTCGGGCTTACTGTTTGGTCCGAATACGCTCGCCGCTCAGCCAGCGACCTCACAGCAAAAGTCTCAGGATAAATCGCCCGCTGGGATGAAGCTGGTGCGAGATATTCCCTACATCGCAAATGGCGATGAAGCTCAGAAACTTGATCTCTATCTGCCCGAGCAGCGCGAGTCCCACGCGCGGCCTCTGATTGTCCACATTCACGGAGGCGGCTGGATGGGCGGAAATCGTTATCCCTGTCCCGTCGCACAGATGGTGGGACGAGGATATGTCGTTGCGAGCCTGGGCTATCGATTCAGTCAAAAGGCAGTTTTCCCGGCTCAGATTCAAGATTGCCTGGCTGCCATCCGCTGGCTTCGCGCGCATCACGAGACGTATGGAATTGATCGTGAGCGCGTGGGGGTGGTAGGAGGTTCCGCTGGTGGCCATCTCTCCGCACTTGTCGGCACAACCGGTGGCCGCAAGATTTTTCCAGCCATTGGTGGCAATGAAGATCAGACCGATCGAGTGCAGTTGGTCTGCGATTATTTTGGTCCCAAGAATTTTGGCTCCGTGATGCAGCAAGCTGCGGCTGATCCTAACGTTAAAAACATCTTCAAATTCAACTCGCCGACCGATCCCTATTCGCGGCTGATCGGAGTGAGTCTGGAAGGGCATCCGGCTCAGACGGATGCCGTCAGTCCGCTCCATTACGTGACCGCCGAGTGTCCACCGACGCTCATGCTCCATGGAACTCATGATGCCCTGGTGCCGTATGCCCAGAGCGAAGAATATGCAGCTGCACTCAAGGCCAAAGGAGTACCAGTTTGGCTGCAAAAATTACCTGGATCAGGCCATGGGGGAGCAGCCTTCAGCAAGCCCAAAGTGACCACGCTCGTTCACAATTTTTTCGACAAGCATCTGCTGGGGCGTGATGTTCCGATCGAACTTGCGCCTGAAAACGAGGTTGCCGTCGATCCACCGAAATAATACGATCACATGTCAAAGGTCGCTTGCCTATCATCCTTCTGGAGCCGCCTGCATGAGCCTCGCTGTGCTTATCACTCGTTCCGGCCTTGTGCGTTTTTTCAGCCTGGGATGCGCCGTCGTGCTGTCGCTCGGGACCGCAATCGGCGGAGGTATCGGGACAGGGCAACTGCATGCACAGGCCGTAATTGCACCGGCTGGCGGGGCGCCAGCCTGGCAGCAATACCAGCAGTTCAACATTCCCGGCTTCTACATGCTGACTCAAGAACTAGTGCGTAAGGAACTGGACATCGTTCCCGAGCAAGAAGACGAACTCAAAAAGGTCGCGAAGGAGAGTCAGGAAAAGCTCCAGGAGATTTACGCTCCGCTGCGGAATGCCGCCCTGAGTAACGAAGAGCGGATGCAGATGTATCAGGAAATTCAGAAGCAGATGAAGGACGTGCAAACGCAGGCCGAGCAGCGGGTGCGCAAAATTTTGCTGCCGCATCAGATCAAAACCTTGGAGACCGCTCAGCTGCGAATGCAAATTGGCAACCTGCTGCAATATGGCCCCGCGCTGGAACGCATCGGTTTAACGGAACAGCAAAAGCAGCGAATTCAAAAGAATCGAGCTGATCTCGCTCAAAAATTGCACGATTTACAACGTGAAGCCTTTCAAGAGATCATGGAAGTTCTCACCCCTGAGCAGGTAGACATGCTGAAGCAGCCGGTCAACTACGGTCAGCCCGCCGCTCAGCCCGCCGCGGGCCAAGGAAAAGGTGCGGGTAACCAATAGCGTGCCGCATTCGAGCCCTGGCCGCCATCCGATGGCCGTTCAACGAACGGGCGGTCTGGGTAATTTGCGGTGGCTGTGTGTTGTAGGTGGAATCGATTTCGGTCACTCGATCGGTTTTGCCGATCTCTCCGAGGATGCCAGGAATGGGTTTTCGGAGGGAATCGCCGATGCGAATTAATGTGCTCTTGTTGTTGTTGCTTGCCGCCGGTCTCGGGATGGCGGGGTCGATTGTGCTGAGTTCGCTTGTGGATCCTCAGCCGCAAGCGGCTCAAATCGCGCCCACTGAGCGGATCTACGTCGCTCAAAGTGCGATTGAATCAGGCCGAGTTATTGGCCAAGAGGATATGCGACTGGAAGCCTGGCATCGCGACAACGTGCCGCCGGGTGCCATTCGACGCATGGAGGACGTGCATCAGCACATTGCCAACCGAGCGATTCGGCCTGGTGAGCCGATTGTCACCTCGCTCCTCGCGGACGCTCGTGACCTGCGAGCCAACGATCAGCAGACCTTGGTCGCTCAAACCACGGAGCCACCCGTTCCCCAGCCTACGGAGCCAGCCAAAATCAGCTCCACGGAACCACCGGTTCCTCAGCCAACGGAGACTGCCAATACGAGTTCCACCGAGCCGGCAGCTGGCACGGCAGCCGCTGCTCCCACCGAAGTGACGGAAGTCGTGAAGGCATTAACGCCCGTGGTGGCAGACACCAAGGCCGGACCGAACGACGAATACCTGGTGATGTCCGTCCATACGCCAGAACAAGTGAAAGTGATTAAGTGGCGACGCTCCGAGGGCGCGTTGTTACCCGATCATCCGGAAGGCTTTCAGCCTGAAGGCGTGGTAGCTGATGCCAGCCGTGGTGGTGCTCGGTTCTCGATGAGCGACGAGGGCGATTCGGGAGTGTTACGCGGTTCAGGACGTGTATCCCCCGAGCGATTGGCTCGATCCCAAGGCGCGGCGGCCGGCTTTGATGTGCGCGAGTTTCAGGGACGACCGGTCGTGGTGGTCTTTGGAGCGACCAGCAACGCCGCCACGCGTGAAGAGCTGATTGAAATGAGCCGGTTAGTCGAGCGTTATCGCGAAGAAGGACTGGAACTGGTGTCGGTCAATGTGGACACGCAGCGCGAGTTTGTGAATGAGTTTCTGAAGGAGCTCGGTCCCAATGGAGTGCCGCTCTACCACATGACGTCGCGAGACGCCTCGCATCGATTTGGAGTGAACAAGCTACCGGCGGTGATGGTGTTGGATGCGGAGGGCAAGCCATTGGCACCGCCACAAGCGGGCAGTGAGGTCGATGATACGATCGCGCGTCGGCTGAATAAGACTGTCAGCGAACCGCAGCTTTCCAAAAAGCCTTCCACCGAAAGCCGACGGTAAGCAAAGCGGACTCGCCGAAATCAGCGACGTTACGGTTCGCTATTGCTGCTTTCCTTAACACGTTCTTGGACATAGTCCACGGTGTTTTTTCCGTGCCATAAGAACGTGATGCCGAGGATCAACAGCAAGCAAATTGCCAGTCGGCCGAGCCGACTTGGCACGACCAGGGCCGCCAGGACTGCGGCGGCGATGGTGAGGATCAGCTGCGTGGGCGGCGTGATGTCGGCAATCACCGAAATGAGCGTTAGCCCGACAGCCAGGAGCAGACAAATCCAGCGCCAGGGAGCGATGGATGCTTGCCAGGGAGCTTGACCAAAAGCCAACCGTGCCCAACCGGTGAGTTCCCGATAAGCTTGTGTGCGAGCTCCCGACCGAAACGGGGAACCGCGGCGAATGTGGCTTGGGGTAGCGTCGCTGGCCGCCGTGCTTTCCGCCGCAAGTTCCGCGGGGATGGGGTCGAATAAAAGTCGAGGAATGGGCGCGCGCCGAACGGGTGGCTGACCGTCCGCTGGCAGCTGGCTCGCAAATACAGCTCCGCAGCGCCAGCAGCGATTGACCGCTCCGAGTAATTCCTCCTCGCACTTCCTACAGCGAACTTTGCACATTTACCTTCGTCCCCGGGATGACAGAAGCGCAAGGCTTGTCCTACAATCCTCTGCTTCATTTAGGTCTTTCGGTTCTCACTCGTCCCACTCGCCCCCGCACTGACTACTATGAGTTTGGCATACTTAGCGTCGATCGCCCAGATTATTCTCATCGATATCGTACTCTCCGGTGACAACGCCGTGGTGATTGCGATGGCGGCCCATCGCCTGCCACCCTACCAGCGGAAGCAAGCGATTATGTGGGGTGGCGGCATCGCGATCACCATGCGAATCATCTTCACGATGGTGATGGCATTCCTGCTGATGGTCCCAGGTGTGCGACTCTTTGGTGGCATGGTACTCGCCTGGATTGCGTGCAAGTTACTCGGTGAGGAAGAAGATCATGCGGTCGCAGCGGATGATGCCGATCGCACAGCGATGGCGGCCATCCGGATGATTTTTGTCGCCGATTTCGTCATGAGCCTCGACAACATGCTGGCCGTGGCTGGTGCTAGTCATGGGGACTGGCAACGACTCCTGCTCGGCTTGATCGTCTCGATCGCCATCATCATGACCTGCAGCTCATTCATCGCTCGGCTCATGAATCGCTACAAATGGATTGTCACCGTTGGTGCCGGCATCTTGGCACTCACGGCAGCCCAGATGATGTCGGGTGACCGGGAAGTGGCGAGCTTCTTCGTGCATCGCGTGGGTGTCTGTCTGAATAGTCACTGGGAAGATGACTATCTGGCGACTCATGCCCATGTTTCCAAACTTTCAGCCGATGAGGTCCCCGCCGAACTCAAGGATTTGGTCGAAGTCCGCAAGACTGACCTCCAGTTCACAGGTCAGATGTCGGCCGAGCAGCGAGATGCGCTGCTGGCCGTGGTGACTACTCCCGAGGACAAGCAAGCGATCGAGGGACTTTATGAGCAAGCTCGCCAGCGCGAGGTACCGACCTGGGTGCCCGAGTCGTGGCGTGCGACGGCTTCTCATTTCTTTCAGCGAAAATGGCCCGTCGAGGATTCCCGGAAACTGTCAGGCAACCACTATCATTTCGTCGCCTGGATTTTTAACGCCTTGGTGATTGTCGGCTGTTTGAGTTCGCCGATCTGGCGCCGCAAACGAAATGCCGAAGCCCACCCAAGCACCGCGGGCGAAAACGGCTCAACCAATCAGGGTCCAGCTCAAAAATAATTCCATTCGGAATCCTGTGGGGAGCTGATTCACAGGAATCCGTCGGGAATCCGATGAGCGCCGAGTTGTGTTGATACGACCGACAATCATCTCTCATTCAGCGAGGCTCAGTATGTGGAATTGTTGCCTCTTCATCTTTACCGCTGCCTTGTCACTGCGATCCATTCGACTCCAGGTGAGGTTTTTTTCCGTCTGGACGATCGTACTAAGCGTTTGGCTCGTCCACGCTGCCGTGATGCATCCGCAACAGCTTTCAGCGGCGGAACCCGAACGAGCGGGAAACACGATTCGGTTACCGGTCACACGCGATTTGTGGGTTTCAGGTGTTGGTGCCGAGTCGAATGGAAATAACGGCAGCGCTCCACGACTCAAGCTGAAATCAATTCAGGAAATGAGTCTGCTCGACTTTGACTTCCAGGCACTGCAAGGCCAAACAATTGAGCGCGCGACGTTGCATGTACGGTTGGCAGGTGAGGAGCGACTGTGGCGAGTGACGGTCGGTAGTGTGGCGGCCGACTGGGTTGAGGGCACTGGCAGTGGCTATCAAGTGCAAGCTGGATCCTCCACGTTCGCTCGCCGTCAACATCCGCAGATCCCTTGGACGCTGCGGAATGGACTCCGCGGATTTTCCGGTTACTCGGATCTCACCTCCATCACCCTGGGTAATAGTAATTCCCTGTGGCGTATGGCGGATGCGTTTCCGCCGGATAAACAAGGCTGGCAGCGTGTCGCCGTCGATCCTGACGTGATCGCAACCTGTATTGCCAAGTTAAGTCACGGAGTGATCCTATTTGATGACACGGGAAGCGAATGGACCCGCTCGGGCGAGCGCGTGAAAATACGGACCTTTCCAAATCGCTTTCTCCATAGTCGTGAATCGAATCGAGATAGTGCTCCGTATCTCTCGGTGACTTTGGCGGGCGAAGACCGTCAAGCGCCGGCGATGCCAACGGAATTACATGGGGAGACGCGCGTGGCGGACGATGTAATGCTGCGCCTCACCTGGAAGACGCCCGCCGATGTGGGGGCGGCCGGTGTCCTGGGCTTCCACATCACGCTCGACGGCTTACCACTGACGCGTGAATTCATACCGCTGGCTCATCGCACGGGTGAAATGAATGAAGCCGAAGTTCCCCACATTCACGACTGGCTGGAGTGTGCTGGCAGCTATCAAGCGCAAACGTCCCCAACAACCGAGAATTCCGCGCCGCCCAGTCGCGGAACTCGTGAGACTCGACCGGCTCGCGCAGCACGCGTTGTGAAATACACGGTGAGTGCAGTCGATCGCGCCGGAAACATCGGCCCCGCGGCTGAGGGCCGAGTGATGATTCCCCCGCCGCCGACCTTCTCACTGCTGTCCTCAGCTACCAGAGCGGATAGTACTGCCGCCGCTCCAACCAAACTCGACGGTAATCCTGCTGGGACAGCGACAATATCACGAGCAGAAAAACTGGGCGCTCGCTGCCTGACGGTCGTCGATATCGCCGACACGGTTTTGCCACGTCTACAGCCCGTTAAACCCAGTTCACAAGCGGGTGCCGCTGCAGTGCCCGGGGACGAGACGGCGGCTAACGGCAAACCATCGTTTCAGTTCATCCCCGCACGCTCCCGTGGCTATGCCGACCGTAATCACCTCTGGGATGCCACATCAGCAACGGTGCAATTGCAGAGTGCGCGCCAGGAGATTGTAAGCTTTCAACTGCTGCTGGGCGGAATCATGCGGCCGGTTCAAGCTAGTCTCACTTGGCAGTCTCCGGTAGCTCGCGGCGCCCCAAAAACGCTGCCGACCCCGAAACCGCTGCCGACCCCAATCGTGCGCTGGGGTCAATTGCTCACCGTTCCCGGACCGGATGGGCCGGTATTCGATCCCGTTTTGCCACTGGCGGATGGACGTAGTCGGATAGCGGTTGGAACTGCACGCGCCGCCGGCGATACACTCGGCCTGGTCTGCGAAGTGGAAGTGCCGCCAGCGGCTGCGGCCGGACGATGGCTGGGCGAATTGAAACTGTCCAGTGACCAAGGTGAATTGCAATTGCGGGTCCAGCTGGATGTGCAGGACTTTGCGCTCCCCGCTCAACTGAGCTTTTTACCGGAGATGAACTGCTACGGCTTGCCCGCCAACGAACTGGATTACTATCGACTCGCGCATCGACATCGCACGGTACTGAATCGAGTTCCCTACGCGCAGAATGGGGAGATTGCTGCCGGCTGTGCTCCCGTGTTGCGCGACGGTCACCTGGATTGGTCGGCCTGGGATCGCCGCTTTGGTCCGCTATTTGATGGTTCTGCGTTCGCGGATTTACCACGAGCTAGTGTACCCATTGAATGCTTCTATTTGCCCCTGCATGAAAACTGGCCGACCACCATGGCGGCGGGATATCAGGGCGGCTACTGGGCCGATCACGCTTTCACGCCGGAATATCGAGCGGCCTTCGTGGAGATGTCCAAACAGTTCGCAGAGCATCTATCGCAGCGTGGCTGGCATTCAACCATGTTCCAAGGTTTTCTGAATAACAAAGTTGATTTCAAAGTGAATGGCTGGTCGCGAGCTTCGTCACCTTGGTTGTTAGATGAACCTGCTAATTGGCATGATTACTGGGCCTTACGCTGGTTCGGCTTGGCATTTCACGAAGGAGTTCGGCAAGCCTCTCCCGCGGCTCGACTAGCTTTTCGTGCCGACATCTCCCGTCCCGAATGGCAACGCGACTCACTCGACGATGTCCTGGACTACAACGTCGTTCAGGGTGGTGCCTTTCATCGCTATCGTTCCCTGGTGCTGAATCGTAAGCAGAAATTCAAGCAGACCGTTGTTGTCTATGGTGGCACTTCCAAGCCCTCCCAAAACCGACTGCAACCGGTCGCTTGGTGCTGGGATAGCTGGTTGAGTGGTGCTGATGGAGTACTTCCGTGGCAAACTGTCGGTACCGACCAATCGTGGCAGCAGGATGAGGATACATGTCTGTTCTACCCAGGTGGTCCAATTGAGCAGCGCGAGCCGGTTGTGTCACTGCGTCTGAAGGCCTACCTGCGTGGACAGCAAGATGCCGAGTATCTCGCACTGACGGCTCGCACGCTGGGCGTGGAGCGATTGCAGTTGGCAGAAGCTGTTCGCGAGCTGCTGCAGGACTGGGGCGTCACCTGGAAAGCGGAATCTCATGGCACGGGAGCGGCGGTGGCCGAAGATGCGGGCCGATTAGAGTTCCGGCAGTTATCGAGCGAGTTGTTAGCGCGAGTGCGAGCCGAGCTCATGAGCCGCTTGGTATCCGCCAAGCCTGCGGACGTCCATCCCATCGCTGATGTTAGATTTCCCGTGCGTCTCCCGGATGATCATCCCTTGCGCGGTGGTCTCGTGCGTCGCGGCGATCTGCCTCCGCCGAGCGATCCCAGCACGGTGGCGGATGAGGCCGCTCGGACAGCAACTGGCATGATCCCAGGTAAAACTACCCTCTCGAAAACTCCTGGCTCATCACCCGCAAAGCCGATCATCTCCGGCGGAATGGCGGTCACGCGTACGATTCAAGGACGCCCCCGAGTGGCGGATGCGATCATTGATCCACAAGCGACGCAGAAGAATTTTGGTGATGTGCCACGCGACCTGCGATTGGCTCGAGCGGAAACCGGAAGTGTGCTCTTACTGAAGTTCGATCTGCAGCCGCTGTCGATTCCATCCGGTGCGACTTTACGCCGAGCCCATGCCTCTGTGTTTGTCTGGGACCCGAGTTCGCAAGGAAAGATGCGAGTCGATGCCGCACCGCTGCTCACCGCTTGGGAAGAGCGCAGCGTGACCTGGCAACGTCCCACGGCCAGCACGACATGGAAAGGCCCGAGTTTTTCCATCGGCAAAGACACGAACACGGTGCTCGCCACGGCGACGCTGGAGCCAGATCCGAAAAATGACATCGTCGACCCACCGCGGGAATATCGTTGGGAGATCACCGAGCTGGTGCAATCATGGCTGGAAGATCCGGCCAAAAACCACGGACTGGCGTTGATTGCGGTACCCGATCGCGCAATCGATGACGGGCAACATGCCCGCGTTCAGATTTATGGCAGTGAATGGCGCGAGTCCCAGGTAACTCCTAAACTGACCCTCGAATTCATCGTGCCGCAGAAATAGCGGTCATCTCCCACCAGGAAAACAGCGTACCTTACGGAGCTGAACCTTCGGGTTCACCACCCGCACGGCTCACGAGTGTTGCCAGCACGCGGAGTCGAATCGATTGGTTGAGAAAGCGTACCGAGCCATCGCAGAAGGCGAAATTCGCACCCGCCGAATGAAAACTGTAGAACAGGTGGCCATGTTCGTTGGAGTTATTAATCATCATCGGGCCCGGGATTGCGGTGGCCCCGGTGCACCACTCAACTCGCGCCCCAATTTCGTAGGGATTGTCGTTGGTCGCCCAGGCACCACCGCGTGCACGTGCACAACTCGACGAGGTCTTATCGGTATTGGCGGCCCGCCGAGTACGACCACGGTAGATATCCTCTCGCCCCGCACACTCACCGAAGAGGATCGTGTTGGATGTGCCATCGAGGATGTTAGCCATAAGATTTTCATCGGGAAATTTGCGGAGCGCTCCGCGCAAATCGGATCCAGCGGGAAACTGTTCCGCAGCCGGTAATTCGTTGTTGATCGCCAAATTCACTCCTTCCACGGCGAAGTAATCACCGCAAGCACCAACCTTGTTCTGCTCGGGCGGAGTTTCCAGTTTGAATTGAAGCCGCTTGCCATTAGGAGTGGAAGGGCAGATGAAAACCGCCAGTGATTGTTGCGCCGTCCTACCATTGGGAATCGGAGCACCAGCATAGGTCGTGGTCCGCCACCAGTTCTCATTCAAGTCGTAAGCCGCGTCGCTGACCATATTGGCTTGTTCCAAAAAGATCAGCAGGTCAGGAGCCCAGCTACGCATCGGTGCGACATCTCGTTTCGAATAGGGTAGACGCCGGTAGGAGCCTTCGTGCAGATGCGCTGCCAGCGCCAGTTGTTTCATGTTGTTCGTACAGGAGATGCGGCGAGCCGACTCGCGCGCTGCCTGAACGGCCGGCAACAGTAAACCAGTCAAGATGCCGATGATCGCAATCACCACCAGCAGCTCCACCAGAGTAAAGCCACTGCGGCGCACGGCACGACAGGTACTGCTACACCCTCGAATCAAATGTCGAAACACTTGTACTACCCCGGAAAATTTAGGCGGTGATCGCCGTCAGCAGGCGGGCTCTACCCAGCAGCCCAATTCACCAGCAATTAATCCACTGGTACGCCGATGCAAACTTGGTGCCAAGCGGCACGTCTTCATCGTGTTTTCATCCTGTTTTTCCGGGAAGTCGCCAAATCGAGTTCGTTGCGCTGCAAAATAAGCTCGCATTTTCCTTGTTTGCCCCTTCGAACCCGCTCGCCTCGGACAGGCGAATGTCGAATGAACTGACGGGCTGTCGAAGCAATCGACAGATCCTGATGTGGACTGCGGTGAGTTGGTTTTTGGGTGGGAAGCGTTTGGACGTTTGAACCGACTTTCGGCAGGCGCTATGATGCCTACTGGATTTCCCCAGCCCTTGGCTCCCGAACCTCCACAACGGATCCCATGCGTCAGCCGCTCCGCTTTCAAATCATGATGCCGATGCTGGCCCTCATGCTCTCGGCCATCGCGGGGGTCAGCGCTCTAAATGCCTATCTGGCGGCTGGGCAAGCTCAGCGGCGAATCGAGCAGCAGCTTGACGAAATCGTGACCACACTTGATCAAAGCTCGTTTCCCTTGACGGACGCGGTGATGCGTCAAATGCGAGGTTTATCAGGTGCTGAGTTTGTGCTGGTCGACGATGGTGGAGCGGTGGTGGCGTCCAGCTGGGAGCCAGCGACCGGGGAACGATCACTCGACGACTGGCACCGCAGCTGGAACGATCGTCACCATCCCGTGCAGTTACGGCGGCGTCGACAACTGGGTGGCCGAACCTACTTTCACACGGCGATTCGCTTAGAGCGCATCATCCCGGGATCTCCGGATCGATTGCAAATCCTCTATCCGGAACAGGAGTATCGCGACGCCTGGACTCGAGCGACCTACCCCCCCGTGCTCATTGGGCTAGTGGCGAGCTGCTTTGTGGTGGCCGTAGCAGCGTGGGTAGCCAGTCGCGTGAGTCGACCGTTGACCGGCCTGCAGCGTCAAGTCACCAGGATCTCGCAGGGCAATTATTCACCCCTGTCGTTACCCCTGCGAGACGATGAAATTCGTGATCTGGCCCAGTCGATCAATCGCATGGCAGCGATGCTGGATCAATATGAGCGCGGAGTGCGACAAGCTGAACGACTCAACACTCTGGCACAGCTCGGCGGTGGCATTGCCCATCAAATGCGCAATGCGGCGACAGGCTGTCGCATGGCGATCGACTTACTCGCCGATGAACTGCGGTTATCCACCGATTGCGATAACCTTGTGGTCGCTCGGCGCCAGCTGGAGCTGATGGAACGATACCTACAGCGTTTTCTGGCTCTGGGACAACCGAGTCGACAGGAGCGTCCGCAGGCCATCGATTTGGGACAGCTGGTGGATGACGTGCTGCCTCTGTTACGACCAGCGGGACAGCATGCCAAGGTGGCACTCGTCTGGCAGCGACCGCCAGAGACCCACGTAATTCAGGGAGTCCCCGATGAACTCGAACAGATGATCATTAACCTTGTCCTGAATGCTATTGAAGCCGCGCAGCAGCTGCCGCCCGAGGGTAACGCGCCGGATACGGCTCCCGAGAGACCAAGTCAGGTACGTTTAAGGGTCTTATCGTCAGCGGCTGGCGAGGTTGAGTTGTTGGTTGAGGATACGGGGCCAGGGCCTCCGGTGGAGATTCAGTCCACTTTGTTCGAGCCATTTGCCACGACGAAGGCGGGTGGTGCTGGACTGGGTCTTTCCGTGGCACGCCAAGCTGCGGAGCGGCAGGGGGGCACGATTGGGTGGGAACGGATATCAGGGTGGACTCAGTTTCGGGTACGATTCACTCAGACCCTTTCAACGACGAGCGAGCGATCTACAGACAAGGTGAGCGCGTGACGATGACAACCACCACTCGACTACTCGTCGTCGACGATGAACAAGCGATTGCTTGGGGCTTAGCCAAGATGGGAACTTCGCTAGGTTATGACGTTGAAACGGCTTCGTCGGCCGAACGCGGTCTCGAACTCGCTCAGCAGCATCCGCCGGACGTGATGGTCTTGGATGTCCGGCTACCCGGTATGGATGGCTTGAGCGCCATTCAGAAATTTCGAGCCATCGCGGCACGTGTGCCGATCATCGTTGTCACCGCTCATGGCGACCTGCAAACGGCTGTCAAAGCGGTGCAGGAAGGCGCGTTTGACTACATCACCAAACCGTTCAATTTGGAACAGGTAAGGGAGGCAGTGCAGCGCGCGGTACGTAGCCATCAGCCGTCTCGTGAGGGTGCCGCGGGTAAAGGCCCTTCAGGCGATTCACGGTCAAGCGATTCACGGTCAAGCGATTCACGGTCAAGCGATTCACCGTCGAGCGATTCACGGTCAAGTGGCGAGATGGCAAGCGACTCGGGTATGCACCACGGCAGTCCCGCGGAAGCCGTGCAAGCGACGACCGCTGGCTTCATCGGTCACACACCGGTCATGCAGGCCACCTTCAATCGCATCGCACTCGCCGCTGCCGCCGATAGCTGTGTTTTGTTAGGCGGAGAAAGTGGTACTGGGAAAGAGCTCGCCGCCCGAGCCATTCACCACTACAGTCGCCGATCTTCGGGTCCATTTGTGGCCGTCAATGTCGCGGCGCTCAGCGACTCGCTGGCCGAAAGCGAATTGTTCGGACATGAGCGGGGCGCGTTCACTGGTGCTGAGCGAGCAAGAGCGGGTTTACTGGTGCAGGCCAATGGCGGTACGTTGTTTCTGGATGAAGTGGCAGATATTCCACTCGCGACCCAAATCAAACTTCTCCGCGCTCTGGATACGGGGGAAGTTTTGCCAGTCGGTGGTGACAAACCTGTCGCGAGTGACTTCAGGTTGATCTCTGCCAGCCATCAGGATCTGCTGCAAAAGGTGCAAGCCGGCTCTTTTCGACACGATCTGTTCTATCGCTTAGCAGCCTTTCGAATTGACATGCCGCCATTGCGAGAACGACTAGACGACCTGCCTGAACTCGTCCGCCATTTTGCTGCTCGAACGGTAGCGGGAAGTACGGGGAATCATCCAAATTTTACGCCCGAAGCGATGGCCGAGCTGCGTAATCGGCCATGGCATGGAAACATTCGCGAACTGCGAAATGTCGTGGAGCATGCCCTGATCGTCGCCCGTGGTGGCGCCGTTCTTCCCGAACATCTCGCTACTCCCTACCTGATCGCCAGCCCCGAGGAGTCGATTGTTAGTCAGGTGGAACGCTGGGCGGCGCGCGAAGTAAACAACTCAGCGGCCGCCGGTCATCTCCATGAGGAGCTGCTGAAGCTGGTCGAACCGCCACTGTTACGAGCCGCCGTCGACCATCATGCCGGCAACTGCGCCGCAGCCGCCCGTGACTTGGGACTGCATCGAGTTACTTTGCGAAAGAAACTGGACGAGTACGGGATCGGTTAAGATGATGGAATGCCCTGGCGGAAAAGAATAACAAATAGAGCCCGTTCACCCTGAAAGGTTATGAAGCCATGCAAGATCCGCGGAATGCTCGAACAACATCCACGAGCCTAAGATGCGGCGCCAGAGCCCTCCTGCTGCTGGCCCTCTCATTCCTGGTATCGACGCGGGAACCACACCGCATGGTCTGGTCGCAGGAACCAGCAGCCAACGAGCAAAAGCCGGCGGAAAAGCCGGCGGAAAAGCCAGCGGAAAAGCCGGTCGCGGCGAAAGCTAAGAAAGCGAAACCCGCCCACAAAGAACTGCTCAACATTCCCTATGGCGAGCATGCTCGGCAGGTACTCGACTTTTACGCACCGCTGGCGGAAAAATCGGCACCGGTTGTTTTGTATATCCACGGAGGTGGTTGGCAAAATGGAGATAAGCGGATCAATCCCCAAGAGTACCTCGACGCGGGTATTGCGGTCGCAGCGATTAACTATCGCTATGTCAAAAATGGAGTGGAGGAGAAGCTGGAGCCACCCGTGATGGCACCTCTCCAAGATGCCGCTCGAGCCCTGCAATTTGTGCGCTCAAAAGCTGCCGAATGGAATTTGGATAAACAGCGAGTGGGAGCGACGGGAGGGTCAGCGGGAGGCTGTTCTTCGCTCTGGCTGGCTTTTCATCCCGACATGGCAAAGCCGGAGAGTACCGATCCGATCGCCCGTGAATCCACACGGCTATTTTGTGCCGCGGTCAATGGAGCTCAGGTGTCGCTCGATCCACGCGAATTGCGGGAATGGATGCCGAATTACAAGTATGGTGCTCATGCGTTTGGGCTCGCTAACCTGGATGCGGTACTCGAGCAGCGTGAACGGCTGCTGCCATGGATCAAGGAATACTCGCCCATCGAACATGTATCAGCCGATGATCCGCCGATCGCTTTGTTTTACAAAGGCGAAGTGCCGGTAATTGGGGGCTCTCCAAAAGATCCCACTCATTCCGGTGTTCTCGGCTTAAAACTCAAAGAACGACTCGATAGCGTCCAGGTGGACACGGTTCTGGTGCATCCTGGTCAGACTCATGAGCGCTACAAAACTGCGGCGGATTATCTGATCGATCGCTTAAAAAAGTCATGAACCATCAGCTTCCTTCCCTCGACCACTCCGCCAATCGCCGATTGCTCGACGAACTCAACGCGCTCGGCACCTGGTTTGCCGCGCGCAAGACGCGACCGATTTGGGTCAAGTTGCTTGAGCAACCGGAACTGATTCGGACGCTGGAAGGTAACCAGCAGGTACCAGCGGGCGCCTATTTGTGTCGGGGCGAGAGTGGAGATGTATGGCCACAAACGGCGGAACGCGTGCGCCGGAAGTATCGGCTGACCACGGAGGTAGACAGCTCGGGCATGACAAAATGTTATCCGCACGACGAGGGCGCAAGAGTACTGGCCATCGAGGTGCCGCATCCCTTTCACATCGCAAGTGATTGGGGAACCTTCACTGGCAAGGCCGGCGACTTTGCCCTCAAGAACATCGCCGACCAGAACGTGCGTTATCCAACCGATCTTTGGATTGTTGATCGCCATCACTTCGCTGCGACGTACGAACGCATCTAGCAGCCGGCCGTCTCTGGCGGATGAGGAACACCACGTGCATCACCCCAAACCTGCCCCGGATCACGCCGAGTGCTGAGTGCGTGATCCGCGAGTGTTCCTTGCGTGTTCCTTGCGTGTTCCTTGCTTGTTCCTTGCTTGTTCCTTGCGTGTTCCTTGCTTGTTCCAAAACTGCCGCTTGCGGCGCCTTGTCTTGGGCGAGGAACACTAACCGCGGATGAGTTCGGGGATGGGTTTGCCGTGGTCGACGATCGGGGTGGGACGGCCGTTGAAATCGCGAATGAGTGTCTTGGCGGAATCGATCCCGAGGTGGTGATAGATCGTAGCCAGAAAATCGCCGGGGCCACAAATTCGTTCCACCGAATCTTCTCCGCGTTTATCGGTAGCGCCGATATAGCCACCGGTCTTAATTCCGCCACCAGCCCAGATGTTCGAAAACGCTCGTGGCCAGTGGTCGCGGCCGGGCTGCTGAGTGCCCGCCGGCGCGCTGGCGTTTCCTGCTCCCGTACTCGGTGCATAATTGATCTTGGGTGTGCGGCCGAATTCGCCAGTCACGACTACCAACACGCGTTTGTCTAAACCGCGATCATAGATGTCATTGATGAGTGCTGAGACCGCTTGATCGTAGGCTTCTGCGCGGAAGCGTAGTCCGTCGAAAACGTGATGATTCACCGCGTGATCATCCCAGTTGCCCACTCGACCACAGAGCGGTCCACTCAAACTGGTCGTCAACACATCAACGCCGGCTTCGATTAGACGTCGAGCCAGCAGGAGTTGTTGGCCCCAGGAATTCCGTCCATATCGATCCCTTGTTGCCTCATCTTCGCGCGACAAGTCAAACGCTTCTTTCGTTTGTGGGCTGGTGAGCAGCGTCATCGCACGGGACTCGAATTCATCGAGTGCCGCTAGTTCGCGCTGCTGGTCGAACGATCGCTCGAGCGAATCGAGTCGTTGCCGCAGAGTCGCTCGACGCCCTAAGCGACGTACTTCTTGAGCGTCACCGAGTCCGATGTTGGGAACCTTGAAGGTGGGCAGATTGGGATCGCCGGAGACGACGAAAGGCGAGTAGGCATCGCCTAGGTAGGCCGGCCCGTTGTACTCCAGCGGCGGATTAATACCAACGTAAGCCGGGAGCGGGTTATCGCGTGGACCGGCTTGAGCGCGCAAATAATTAGCGATCGACATCCAGTCTGGATAGCGTGGTTTGGGTTTGTCGCGCGTATCGGGATCACCCGACAGAAGTTGCATGGAGCCTGCCGGATGCCCACCTGCTGCTTGCCGCATGGAGCGTAGTACGGTGAAGCGATCTGCGATGGCGGCCTGTCGCGGCAGCAGTTCGGTGAATTGCATGCCCGGGATCTTGGTCGCGATCGTGCTGAAGGGACCGCTGTACTCGCTACCGGAATTTGGTTTGGGATCGTAGGTGTCGATGTGCGAACAGCCACCGGGCTTCCAGACCATGATGACCGCGGTCTTTTCCCGGCGCGGTGCCGTCGACTCGGCCGCTAGCAAGCTCTGAGCCGCTCGCAGTCGCCAGACGGCAGGCAAGCTCAGCGTAGCGAAGCCAGCCAACCCCATTTGCAGAAAACCGCGGCGAGCCAGACCGTTTGGGCCATGTTGTCCACTTTGGCCCTGTGACTCACTCTGGGCAAATGGACCGGGGCAGCCAGCTCGGTTCATGGACGGATTGTGGGAACTCATGGTTTCTCCGCTGGTAACACGCGAATGCGAATCGGCTCTGACACCACGATATCAGCAATATCGGTTGGATTGTCAGTCGGTTTCGCTTTAAATTTCACCACCGCTCCGCCGTACACCGCCACCAGGTAATCACCCGGTGGCGCTTTAATCGCAGCGGTGTCAAACACTAATTGGGAACTGTCACTGGTAACGTTTAAATCGAATGCCGGTGCGCGATCAAACGTGGCGCCCATCACGCGCATTTGAATCGTCGCCCCCGAGAACTCCGCTCGCCGCTTGTGGACTAGTGGAATGGTGAGCTTCTCGCCAGCTTTCACGCTATGGACATCGCCGGATTGAGAAGTGATGGTTAGCGGTGCCAGTTCCAATCCACTCACCGATAGCGGCACATCCGCCAACAGCCGAGGGCTGGGAATTTCATTCCACGCATCCGGAATCGGCCACGCCATCGACGCCAGTTGCGCTTGTCGAGTGACCTGTTGATCGCCGATTTTGCCTCGCGCCACAAACTTGGCTCCCGCCAGAGCTCGCGCAGCAGAATCTTGAGCCGTGACCAGCATCAAGCCCCGAGACTGCCCCGCGGGGATCTTGAGTCCTGTCGCCGCCACACCTGTCGGCAATCCTTCCATCGCCAATTCGATGTCGCCATCGAACCCATCTCGCCGTAAGGCGACGACTTCTAACGCCATCGTTGCGCCACCGCGAAGTGCCAGTGGTTTGGAAAGCGCGTTGCGATCACCGTTCCGCAGCTCCATGTGAAGCGCCCAGCCGACGACGGCGAAGTCGGGTTGAGCAGGGCGGATCACCAAGCGATAAATATTCCGAGGATCATTGCGAGTGCCACCGAACTGATCCGCTAATTGCAGCCGATAGATTCCATCTTCCTTAATCTCCAGTTTGCCCAGAAAATCGGCCGTACCGGCATTGTACGGCGGACCGTCGTAGGCATAACCATTGCTCGATACCTTGACAGGACTGGCGATGTCGGTGAACTCCGCGACGTCCGTGACCTTCTCGCTGGCTCCCTCCTTCACCACCCGCTGGACGACGAGTGTGGGATCGGTCGGCAACCCCAACCTTTCCGAAGCAATTTCAATCCACCACACTTCCCCCTTCTTCGCTTCAAACTCGAATCGATCCACATCGGCGGCCGGGAAGAAACTGCCCGAGATGTCAGCCGGTAAAGTGATTCGCTGCGCATTTGCCGGCAGATTGTTCGGCTCGGCCTCGGCCAGCTGCGCCTGTTCAGGCAAACCCGTCGGTGGCCAGGAAAAGGCATTAACGGGTCGAGTGGCTGGTTGACGAACGAGCGGAGCACCCGGAGACAACTCGGTAAGTGCCAGGCGATAGTAGAAGGCTGGTCCTCCCTTGAACGTCAATTCATGAATTTTGATCACGTAGCGACCATCTTCCGGCACGGTAAAGTCGACCGCACCCCCGCGTCGCTCGACTTGCAAGTCTCGTCCGAGCGCGTCGGCCACGATCACCACGGCGTCCAACTTGGAATCGATTCCACGTGTGGCACAGTCGACCAGCAGACGCTGCCCCTTGCGAGCCGTGAAACTGTAATGATCGACCGCCCGCGCGTTCATCACGGCATTGCAAACCGCGTTGATTGGCAAGTTGAATGCCGCTGCCAGCGTCGTGTTGGGCTTGTCGGGCATCAGTTCCGGCAGCGTGCTGACACAAAAGACGCGGGAAGAGGAGATTCCCAGTCGCGTTAAGACTCGACTTTCGTACAACCCCGGGGGCACGTCCGACGGAATTGAGACCACGTAACGCTGAGCTACCGGCTGCCCCGCGGCATCAAGTTTGCGTTGAGCGGTAATGCGTGCGTCGGAGAAGACCAGTTGATCAGCCTCATCCAAGTGCTCACCGGTGATGGCTACTTCCACTTGAGTCCCCACCTTTCCGCCCATCGGCATCGTGGTGAGTAAACGTGGCGCTGGCAAACCCACAGACTGTGCTGCGGCTGGAATCACCAGCGTCAACGACAGACACAAACTGAGAATGCTCCAGCCTCGATCGCGGCTGTGATGGATTGATTTATGAAACAGCTTCATCGTTTGATTACTCTTCGTCATCGCCAGTCACGACCGAGCGTTAGTGGTTGAACAAAAATTCCTTGGTGTTAATTAAGGCCCAGATCAGGTCCTGGAAGTTTTCCCGGACGGCTTGTGCGGGAGCGATCGGCTTTCCATCCGCTCCCGTAACAGGCTCTTGCAGATAATCGATCGCCGACTTGAGTTCCGCAGGTCGCGGGGCTCGAGAGTAGGCGACGAAATAGAGTTCGCGCACGCGTTCTTCCAGAGGCCGCATATCAGTGGCCAAGCGTTGTGCTCGGCCTTGTGCATGAGCGAGTTTCGCTTTGATGTCCGGCGCGTTGATCAAATGTAAGCTTTGCGCAAGACTCGACGATTGCACCCGTTCACACTCACACACACTTTCTCCCTCGGGGCGACCGAAGACGCGCAAAAAAGGAATGCCGGTGTTGAAGCTGTTATCGGG
Organism: Pirellulaceae bacterium; assembly: GCA_044235425.1. GTDB lineage: Bacteria > Planctomycetota > Planctomycetia > Pirellulales > Pirellulaceae > JBJSXJ01. The sequence goes on along the minus strand of JBIIHW010000039.1, from coordinate 8,087 downwards.
CAGAGCCACCGCTCGAGTGCCCGGCGGCAAATTCGCAAAGTCGGTGTTTGTACCCGCGACTTGGTCAATGGCATCCAGAAGCACCTCCGCCTGCATGCGCCGCGGATAATAGCGTGAATAATTTTGACGATCACTAAGGTTGTGCTGATTGGGGATTTCACTGAGCTGATAGGCGGCGGATCGCGTGATCACGCGTACGAGTTCCTTGAGATCAAAGCGACTGGCGATGAAATGCTGTTCGAGGGCGGCTAGGAGCGCGGGATTGGTGGGCGGATTCGTATCACGGATGTCATCCTCTGGTTCAATCAAGCCACGCTGAAAAAAATGTTTCCAGTAGCGATTTACCAGCGCTTTGGCAAAGAACGGATTCTTGGGACCACTCATCCAATCCGCCAATTTCAGTCGCGGATCTTCATCGGCAGCGATATCGGGGATGGAATCACCGAGTGCTGCGGGACGCAGGGCTGCACCGGTCTTGGCATGTTTGGCGGTCGCGATCCCGCGCTGGTGAAAAATCAGATCTTCACCTCGAGTCGCGGAGGGTTTGCGACCAACTTGCGAAAAAAAAGCGGCCAGTGAGTAATAGTCATCCTGACTCCAGCGTTCAAACGGATGATGATGACACTGCGCACATTGCATGCGCACGCCGAGGAAGAGCTGAGCCACATCTTCGAGCTGCTGCTTAGGCTCTTTGACTCGCTTGTACCAGGCGACAGGAGGATTACCGATCACCGTTCCGGTGGCGGCTAGCAGTTCGCGCACAAATTGGTCGTATGATTTATTCGCGAGCAAACTGTCGCGAACCCAGGCGTGAAACGCAAAGTTGGAAACAATGTCACTGCTGTCATCGCGTCGATTCTTAAGCAGTGCCGTCCATTTGCTGGCGAAATAGTCAGCATAATCCGGACTGCGTAGCAGCTGCTCGATCGCCGCATCCCGCTTATTCGGATCGGTGCTCACCAAAAGCGCCTGCGCCTCTTCGATCGTTGGTAAGCGACCGCCAATGTCCAGCGACACGCGCCGCAAAAATGTCGCATCATCACTTAACGGGGATGGCGGAATACCCAGTGCTTTGAGATTCGCAAACAGGTGGTCATCGATGAAATTGCGAGCGGTTGGGAGCGAGTCCACGGGCGCACCCAGCGGCACTTGGGCGCTGTACACAGCCACTCGCCCTTGAAACCTCACCATGATCGCCACGTTACCGGATAGTTCGCCGATGCGCACCAGACCGCTGTCGGTCGTCTCTGCCATCGCTGGATCATTCGCCTCGTAAAGTGCCAGGGCGGTTACATCGCGAGTGAATCCCTGATCGTATTTTGCTTGCGCGCGGAGACGCACTTCACTGCCACGCGGCACCACGCCTCGAGCAGGTTCGACGGCAAACTCCACCAGTTTCGGAGCCGTTGTCAGATCGCTGCGCGCCCCTTGAGCGATCCACTGAAGGAGCGTTTGATAGGCGGGTGAATCGGGAGCAATTCGTTGTCCACCGCCATGAGGTAATTGAGCGGTCGCTTTGAGAAGCAGCAGACTTTGACGCGGTGACGCGAGAAAAATTCGCCGCCCACGCCCTTCGTGCACGAGGTGGTCATAGTCCTCTTGCGGCTCAAAACCGAGTAGCGAGAGCTGAAAACCGTTTTGGCCTCCACCCGCTTTGGCATGACAAACTCCGGCATTACAGCCAGCCTTGGTGAGTACCGGAACCACATCATTGACGAAACTCACCGGCGTTTCCGCAGCGATCACGAACGAGGGCACCACGCAGGCAATTAGGCCGACGATGAGCAGCAGCGGAAACCCCACAGAAATCATCGAGCGCGTCGAATGATGAAGCTCCACGATGATGCTCCACGAGCTGAAGGAGGGTACTAGGGAAGGTGATTGGTAGCAGGTCTGTCAGTCTAACAGATCCTGCGCTGCGATCCAACATCAGAGCTGCGGATCGCCCCGCCAGTTGTGTTTCGTTTCACGACTTTCAAATGCTGGCAGCGATCGCCTGAATTGCACTGATGATGAGTTGAGGCTTCCATGGGGTGGCGAACGCGCCGCACTTGGACGACATCAAAATTCAGTCTGCCAACCGGCCCGAGCGAATCTGACGCGCAAACTTTTCGCTTCGTTGGGTGGTCAAAGTTTGCGTCGCCGTCTTCAATTCGTATAATCACCGCCGATCGATGTGCCGCCGACGGCTCTCAGCCGGTCCCTGGTGGAACGACCTTAGGCCCAAGTCACTCAAGGCGAAACCAGTATGGTCCCCCAGCAAATTGGGACCTTAGGAGGTGTGAAATATGACGGAGTCATGGAGACCGGGGAGCCCCGGCTTTAGCCGCCGCGAATTCTTACGCGGTTCCGGGGCCGTAGCCGCCGCCGCTACTCTGCAAGCTCAAGTTGCTCAGGCGACAGCCGGCGAGCAGGTCGGCGAGCAGGGGACGGTGATTGTGCGTGGCGCCACCAAAATTACTCTTCGTGTGAACGGCCAGGATCATGTCGTCACCGTCGAACCACGTACCACGTTGCTCGAGGTCCTCCGCTTGCAACTAAACCTCACCGGTGCCAAACCGGTAAGCCAAGATGGCTCGAGCGGAGCCAGCACGGTGTTCATCGACGACAAGCCGATGTCCGCTTCCACGCTGCTGGCACTGGCTGTTGTGGGCAAACAGATTCGCACCGCGGAAAGTCTGGGTGGTAAAAACCCCGATCCGGTCGTGAAGGCGTTTACCGAGTTCGATGCTAGCCAATGCGGCTTTTGCACACCCGGATTTGTCGTTGCGGTACGGGCGTTCCTCGACAAGCACCCTCAAGCGACAGAAGCCGAGATTCGCGCCGGACTAAACGGAAATCTCTGCCGCTGTGGTACGTATGCCAATATCATCCAAGCGGCGGTGGCCGTCGTTAAGGGAGGCAAATAGTTATGGCCGACACGAAATATCAATGGCCCGATCGCCAGTCCAGTCAGTTACTCGGTAAACGCATTCAGCGTGCCGATACGGTGGAGAAAGCGACGGGATTAGCCAAGTACAGCTATGACATCAACCTGCCAAAGATGTTAATCGCTAAAGGACTCGGCTGTCCCCTGGCCCACGGTAAAGTCATCTCGATTGACACCGCACCGGCACTGAAAATCCCCGGTGTCGTCCACGTCCATGTTTTCGATCATGCCAAGCCGGGTTCGGAAATTCAGTGGCGGGGCGAACTGATGGCCATCGTGGCGGCTGAGACCGAAGGCGCGGCCGCGGAAGGCGTGGCCGCCATCCAGTACCAGCTGGAACCTCTCGACGTCTTTGTCGATGACGAAGACTTGGAAGCCGCGAAAAAAGCCGGACGCACCTCGAAGGGCGGTGGCAAAGTCCAGACAGATCGCGAGCCGGGCGACGATGACGACGAAGATGAGTTCATCGAAAAGGAAATCGCTCGACTGTTCAAAGAATCGGCGTTTGTCGTCGAAGGCTACTACGGCGCGGACGTGATCACGCATTGCTGCCTGGAACCACACGGCGCTACCGTGACGTGGGAAGGCGACAAACTGATCGCCTACCTCTCCACACAAAATGTCTCCGGCACTGACGAAGGGTTCGCGACCGATCTGAAAATTGCCGCGGATGATGTCGAGGTGCGATGCCAGTATATCGGTGGCGGGTTTGGCAGTAAGTTTGCACCCGATTACTGGGGAGTCGGGGCCGCCAAGATTGCCAAAGCAACCGGTCGTCCCGTCAAAATGATGCTCGACCGCGATCAAGAACTTATGCTCGGCGGCAATCGTCCTTCGGGTTACATCAAGGTGCGACTTGGCGCTGACAAGAACGGAGTGGTTCAGGTCTGGGACTCCGATCACTGGACGACTGCCGGAGCTCAAGGTGGCGGTGTCACTCACGGTGTCATCCCGTATGTGTTCGCTCCCAAGAATTACCGGCGTAACAGTACCAACGTGAAGACGAATCAGGGTCCCGCGCGAGCATGGCGAGCCCCGAATCATCCGCAAGCCTGTGCCATGTCGCAGACAGCCTTCGACGACCTGGCCGCCAAAATGGGCGTTGATAGTTACGATATTTTTCTGCGCAATTTGGGAACCGATGATGCTCCACTGGTCGCCGGTGCCAAGCCTTCCGTCTACCGAGCGGAGATGGAAATTGCGGCGAAGCTCATGGACTGGAAAGCCAAATGGCATCCCCACGGCAAAGGCCCCGTGCGTGGTTCGATCGTCGAAGGTTTGGGAATGGCGATTCACACTTGGGGTGGAGTGGCAAACGATTCGAACTGCTTGTTACGCGTGCGACCGGATGGGGCGGTGGAATCGTTCTGCGGAACGCAAGATATCGGCACGGGAACGCGGGTGGTCTGCGCGATGGTGCTGGCCGAAACCTTTGGCTTGCCACTGGACGCGGTTACGGTCAATATCGGCAGTTCGAAGTTGCCAGTAAGCGGACCGTCGGGAGGGAGCACGACCGTCGGTGGGGTCAGTGAATCGCATCGTCGAGCGGCGCAGGATGCCTTTGCGCAAATCAGCGCTCTGGTAGGCAGGAAGCTGAACGTCGATCCGGCGAAACTGCAGGCTCGCGACGGACGAATCGGAGTGCCGGGCGACGCCGCGAAAAGTGTTAGCTGGAAAGAAGCTTGTGCACTGCTGGGCATGCGACCACTCGAAGTCAACGCTTCCTATAAACTCGGTACGCCTTCGCCGCTTTCCAGTCAAACGGTTGGGGGAGTGCAGATGGCCCACGTCGCCGTCGATAAAGAGACCGGCGTCATCAAGCTGAAGAAGTATGTCGCGATCCAGGACATTGGCTTGGTCGTGAATCGCTTGACTGCGGAAAGTCAAATGTACGGGGCGATCATCATGGGCATCGCCTATGCACTCTTTGAACAGCGTCTCTCCGATCCGCGCACCGGTGCATTTTTGAATGCCGACATCGGTTCTTACAAGCTCGCCCGACTCGGCGATATCGGGGAAATCGTGGTCGATTTTTATGAACCCGAGAGTGAACGATCGCGTGGAGTGATTGGTTTAGGGGAGCCACCCGTGATTAGCCCGGGAGCGGCAATTTCCAATGCCGTCGCCAATGCGCTCGGCGTTCGCGTGCCCGTGTTACCGCTGATACCGCAGCGAGTTCTAGAAGCTTTGAATAAAGCGGGGAGGGGTTAATCCATGAAGAATTTTGAATATGCCGCACCGCGGACTACGGCCGAGGCTCTCGCGTTATTGTCACCCGACCTAGGAGTCACCGAGATTCTGGCGGGTGGCACCGACCTTGTCGGTCTCATGAAAAAAATGATCATCACACCGGATCGTGTGGTGAACATTATGGAGATTCCATCCCTCAAACAATTGGAACGCCAGGCAGATGGCAGCTTGGTCATTGGCGCCACCGTGACACTGGATGAACTCGTCGATCACCCGTACCTGGATGATTATCCCGGTTTGCGACTGGCGATCCGCGGGATCAACAGCATGCAGTATCAGTGTCAGGGAACGATTGGCGGTGAGATTCTCCAGCGTCCACAGTGCTGGTTCTTCCGTGACGGGGAAGGTCTGCTGGCTGCCGCTGGTAAGCTGGTGGAAGAGGGAGACAATCGCTTTCACGCGATCTTTGGCAATGCGGGGGCAGCAAAATTTGTAAACAGCTCCCGCACCGCTCCCGCCCTGATTGCTTTGAATGCCCACGTGAAGATTCAGGGGCCTGAGGCTCAGCATGAAGAACTCGTTCCTCTCGCTGACTTTTATCGAGTGCCTCGTCATGAACGCCAGCGCGAGACAATTCTCGCGCCGAACCAATTGCTGACGCAAATCGTGCTGCCACCTTCCTCAGGTATCAGCAGCGCAAGCTATGAAGTTCGCCACGGTGAGGGCGCAGATTATCCGCTCGCCGCTGCCGCCGCCGCTCTCCAGATGGAAAGTGGCATTGTCCGCGAAGCCCGAATCGTTCTGGGACAAGTGGCTCCCACGCCGTGGCCGGCTTCGGCAGCCGCGGCGCTGCTGATTGGCCGACGCTTAGATAACAACGTGGCGGATGAAGTGGGCGATGCGGCCGTCGCCCACGCCACTCCGCTGTCTCAAAATAGTTACAAACTTCAACTCGCCAAAGTCGCGGTCAAACGTGCGTTATTGATGGCGGCGGGGCTTCCCACGGGAGGATTTTAAAGCATGCCATTCGAAAAATATTTCGATGAAATTCCACCGGCCACGCAGCCTGCTTGCATCTATTTGCGCAGCAAATCGATGTATGTGCATGGGCAACTGAAAAATCCGGAACATCCATCCGAAGAGAGCCTGCAGCAATGCTGGTGCAATATCACTCAGCATGTCAACGGACCTGATCAAAGCGAAGTAAATCGCTATCAATGCATCCCAGGTCGAGAGTGCTATCGAGATGCACATGACTAAGGGCTGAGCAGACAACTTGGACTCATCGTTTTGATGGGTGCGTCGGGCAAAACTCATTAATTTAATTGACAGCATGAACGGGTCGTGTTACGTTCACGCACCCCTGGACCGCCACTCGCCCTGGGTGACCCCAAAATTCCGATCGACTATTTCTTTCACCTGCAAAACATCGATTATGTTTCATCAATCCTGGTTCTCGGTTGCAGTTTTATTTCTAGTTGCCAGCTGTCTGACACCGGTGACAGCCCAAGAGGCGAAGGCTCCAGCCAACCCTGCCGCGGCAACCCAGGCGGCAACCAATAAATCTGTCAAGCCACTCAAGGCACTCTTGATCGCGGGCGGCTGCTGCCATGAATATGACAAGCAGAAAGATGTGCTCAAAAAAGGGCTCGAAGAGCGTGCTCATGTAGTTGTCGACATCGTCTATTCAGCCGACCGCACGACAAAAGCACGATTTGAAATCTATGAGAAGAAAGACTGGGCCGCCGGATATGACGTTATCATTCACGACGAATGTACGTCTGATGTGAAAGACATGGATTACGTTCGCAACATTCTAAACGCTCATAAGAATGGCGTGCCCGCCGTCAATCTGCACTGCGCCATGCACTGCTACCGCACGGGTACGGACGATTGGTTCGAGTTCCTCGGACTGCACTCGACCGGCCACGGCCCGCAAAAACCTATCGATGTGATCCACATCGATACCGAGCATCCGATTACGAAGACGCTGGAGAATTGGACGACGGTCAATGAAGAGCTGTACAACAATGTGCGGCTGTTTGATACCGCCAAGCCTCTGGCTCGGGGAAAACAAAATACCGGCGCCAAGGTGGACGATTACGTCGTTACCTGGGTGAACCAGTATCACAAAACTCGAGTTTTCTGTACGACCCTGGGTCATAACACCACCACGGTGGCCGATGCCCGCTATCTGAATCTGGTAACCCGGGGTCTGCTCTGGTCCTGCGATAAGCTGAACGACGACTATTTGAAGCCAGCACCCGCGTCTTCTGCGACCTCGTCCAAGTCGACGGAACCTCAGCCGACGCCTGCCAAGCGGCCCTAAATCAGCTCATGTGCCATTGGATGTTCCCTCGTCGAAAGTGGACGATGGAACAGACGAAGCAATCCATCTCTGTCACCTTCCTGGAGAATCTTACCTGTACAAGTTTGTTCACTGATGCTCGTCTGGGCAGTCGCATCACCAAATTGAAGGAGCCAGGAAAGTCAGGCCTGAATCCTTCATAATCAACTTCACTCACCTCCCGCCTTCCCCGCCCCGCCTATTTGATTGCCCAACATCTTTATCGTGGCTGGACACGTCTACGTGCCAGCTGCCGGAAGTACTTCGTTTCATCATGAAATATTCGTATGTCGACATCTCTCAGATGATTGACCATTCTCTGCTCAAGCCCAATTTATCGCTCGCAGATTTGGAATCCGGTTGTCGATTGGCGTTGGAGTATCAAGTGGCAAGTGTATGTGTATTACCCTACTACTTACTGAATGCGGTGCGAACGCTCCGCGGTTCGGCCATTATTCCCTCGACTACGATTGGGTTTCCGCATGGAGGTCAAACTGTCCTGGTTCACCGGCAACTAGAATTTCGATGACCGCGAGTTAGCGAATGGGTGAGGGCATCCTGCCATTCGGGTCGCGGCCTCGTGCCGCGAAGGTTTATCGCGTGAGTGCCAATCCCGAAGTG
>JBIIHW010000083.1:0-4771 GCA_044235425.1 Pirellulaceae bacterium | reverse complement strand
CGAAGCCGCACGATTGTAGCCGCCCCATTCTGTTGGGGCGTTCTCCGGGAGTGTTTGCAAAGCCGACCGACCACACGGCGGCGGAGTGCCGTGGCTACAATAAAAAATGAACCGCTCTAGCTTTCATTGGGACTTTTGAAATGTAGCGTATGCGTTCCGCCTGCGGGCGTAAATTGTTCGATGTCAGGCGGGACGCCCGCCCTACAAAAAATAGCCCTGAAGTCCGGTTTTGGTGTAAAAGATAACTTTCTGCATGTCACCTCAGCAAGTTTACTACTTGCCAAGCGACCGGGTGGAGATGGTGGGCGCGGGCAAATCCTCGGGCAAACCGCGGGGTTCCACGGTGTCTTCTTGCTCGTCACTCTGGAGGAGAGGTTTGCCCTCAGCATCCATGAGGCGGGCGGTGACGAAGATGATGAGGTTGCGCTTGATCTTCTGGTCCACATTCGAGCGGAAGAGGCGGCCGGCGAGCGGGATGTCGCCGAGAATGGGGACCTTGTCGTTGACCTTCTGCACATCCTCGCGGATGAGGCCGCCCATGGCGACGGTTTGACCGTCCCAGATGCTGACGCTGGTAGTGACCTTGCGGACGGAGAAGATCGGTTGGTTCATCACGTTCGGGGTGATGACGAATGTGCCGATGCCAGAGGGATTGCCAACAGCTAAAAGGGCGGGGTCGTAGCGCGGACCGATGATTTGGGAACCGTAGTTCACGAAGCCATCGAATTCGACGACTTCTGGCGAGAGGGAGAGGTCGATCGTGTAATTGTCCGCGCCAACTTGGGGTTCCACCTCTAGACTGACGCCAACGTCGCGTTTTTCAAAGGCCGATGGAGTGGCGGGTGAGACCATGCCGCCGGTCATGACAATACCACCGTCCGAGCCGCCGACTTCGGCGTTGTTTTCCTGAGGAACCTGGGGAGGGTCGAATTCGGAGGGGTATGGGAATTCGCGGATGATTTTAATTTTAGCCTTGTTACCACTTTTCGTGGTAACTTTCGGGGCGGACATAAGATCGACGCCCTTCTGCTGACTAAGAGCGCGAATGACGACTTGGAACTGCGGATTTGTGAAAATGCCAGCCACGCCGAATAAGGCTGGCGAAGCGACATTCGTGCCCTGTGGGACCTTGGCGATGAGGGCGTCGAGGCTATTTGCGGTGATCGCTGATGTGATACTGGTTCCAACACCATTGCGATTTCCCGCAGTGATGGGATTTTGCCCGATATTTCCAAATGAAAAGTCGTCGTAATAATCGGCTCCGGTGGTGAGACCACCCGCGCGCGTTCCGCCATCTCCATAAACGCCGCCTCCGATTGAGAATGGGCCGAGGAGCCAATCGAAGCCGAGTTCATTGAGATTGTTTTGGGAGATTTCCACGAATTTGGATTCGATTTCGACTTGGGTGGGCGGGACGCCCATGTCGCCCTCGACGAGCAGGTCGATGGTGTCAATATTAGCCTGGGTGTTGCGGACGATCAGTTTGCTGCCTGCAGGAATGTATTGCGCGAAAGCACCTTCGGGGAAGGGAATGCCTTGATCCTTGAGAAAGGCTGTAGCATCGCGGCCGCCTTTGATTCGGCTTTGCGAGCCGGAACTGGGCTGCGCGCCGGCAGATGCACCCTGACTTGCGGCTGAGTCCGTCACGGCCGGAATGAAACTGGGCGAGACGCGGTATTCCTTGGTGAAGAGTTCGTCGGTATTTTCGGTGACTGGCACGATGGACACAGCGAAGGGTTCGATTTTGTATTTCAGTCCTGAAATTTCGGTAAGGTAGCGAACGGCTTCGACTAGCGGGACATTTCTGAGATCCATGCTGACCTCAGTGTTTTCAGTAACCGTTTGCACGGATGCTTCGGAGTCTTCCGAGGGAAGTAGTTCGCCGCCAGTCGAAGGTGGCGGAAGTTTCAGAACCAGATTCACGCCTCGGAGCTTAGGGTCCGCCTCAGAGGTATCGAACTCGCGGCTCTTGCGTTTCAACTCGTCCACGGCCTCTCGAATCGTGACATTGGAGAGATTGATGTTTTTGATGACGATTTGATTGAGTTTTTTAAGGATTCGCTCTTTTGAGACGTTAGCTTCTTGCCCAAGGGCGGTGATGTCCGTGCCACGCGATGTGCCGCGGATTTTGCGGACGGGCCGCTCCCACTCGCGGTCGACGAGCCAGAGCATGCGGCTGCGGGTTTCGTTGTAGGCTTCGTCGTAATAATTGGTGCGCTGCTTGGCGACTTCTTCCATGCCGTTTCGTGCGGCGATGTTGTAGGGGTCGAGATTGAGGACCTGTTCGTAGCGTTTCATCGCGAGATCGAAGCGTCCGGTGGCGAAATAGCCTTGGGCGTCGTTGAGAAGTTTGGAGACCTGGTCCCGCTTTTCAGCAAATGCAGGTGTGATAGTTTTGTTATAGTAGTCTTTTTGTTCGAGACGGGAGAGGAGTTGGACGGCGGGTTTGTAGTCGGGGTTGAACTCCGGGCGAAGGACCGTCTTGGCGACTTGCTCGGCTTTCGCATATTCGCCGCGGCCGATCAGTGAGGTGGCATAGTCCACTGCGGTGGAGCTGAAGGCGGCGAGGAGGCTGGCGCGCTGGGATTTGGCGGCTTCGCCGGCGGGAACGAGTTGAACGGCGGCGAGGTAATCGGTGTAGGCGGCTTCGAGGTTTTTGTCGGCGAGGGCGCGGCGGGCCTTGTCGGTGAGTTCGGCGGCAAGCGCGGTGTTTTGCTGGCGGCGGGTGATTTCGCGGTCGGCGATGCCGACGAGGTCGGAATTGGCGTGGAGCGATGCGGCGAGGAGGCAAATGAGGGAAATGCCCGCGAAGGCGCGGAGGCGCGAAGGTTGAGAGCGGATAGTGGATGGCGAATGGCGGAGGGGAGAATTAGTGGTTTTGCAGCGGCGGTCATAGAACGCCGCTACAGGGGGGAGCGGCATGCCAAAGAGTGTCATTTTTGCACGGACAAGAAAGGAGCACAGGCGTCCCGCCTGTGTTGGGCGCACGGCTTCGTGGTTCCGATAGAATTGTTGCAAGAAAGAACACCAGTCTCCGCACGGCCGGAACGGCCATGCCCCCTTCTGCCGCGCGGTTTCCAGGAACGGTGATTTGAGTAAGTGAAATTCGGGACGTCTCGGCGAGATGCCCGCGAAGGCGCGAAGGCGCGAAGATTTGTGGCTTCGTGTGGGCGTGGTTTGTGGCAAGAGCGACATTTTTACTGCGGAAGGGGAATGGTGGAGGGGTCGCCGGGGATGGCTTCTTCGAGCATTCCCACCACATCAGCGCCGGGGACGAATTCGTCGTCTTCGATGGTTTCGATGACGGGTTGTCCGGCCGGGTCGAGGAGGTTGGCGGTGACAAACATGATCAAGTTTTTCTTGATGTGCTGGTCCACATTCGAGCGGAAAAGGCGACCGGCGAGTGGAATGTCTCCGAGAATGGGAACCTTGTCCTGGACTTTTTGGACATCCTCGCGCATGAGGCCGCCCATGACGACGGTCTGGCCATCGTAGACGGACACCTGTGTTTCCACTTCGCGAGTGGAGAAGACCGGTTGATTCATGACATTCTCGGTGGCCACAAAAGTCTGTGAGGGCAAAAGGAAATTAATGATTGGTGGGGTTGTGGTTGTTACACGCGCGGCTACTGTGGCATTGATGGGGCTGCCGTAGTTGATGAAACCGTCGAATTCGATGACGCGCGGAGCGAGACGGAGGTCGATCGTGTAGGCATCTGCGGCCACTGTGGGCTCGACCTCGAGGGTGATGCCCGTGTTTTTAGTTTCCCAGCCGGTGGGCGAGTTCGGAACGACGGGTGTGTATTGGGCACCGTTGGCGGCGGAGAGCTGTGGGGGGTCGAACTCGGTGGGGTATCGGAACTCGCGGACGATTTCGATGGTGGCCTGTTTGCCGCTTTGGGTGGTGACCTTTGGGGCGCTCACGAGGTCGATGCCTTTTTGCTGGCTGAGAGCCCGCAGGACGACTTGGAACTGGGGATTGGTAAAGACGCCGGCGACACTCAAGATGCCGGGAGCCGCGCCGCTGGCCCCGGTCGCGCCGAGGAGAAGAGCGTCGATGGCATTGACGCTAATGGCTGTGCCGTAGGTGCCGCCGGAGCCTCCGCGGTTGCCGGCGGTGATAGGGCCGGAGGTGGTGCTAGTGGCGCCTACGGGTAAGCCGCTGCCTGGGTTGGTGAGAGGGTAGGCGGAATTGTTGATTGTGCGGCCAAAGCCCTCCGTGCCACCACCCCCGTAGATGCCGGAACCACCAGCAAGTGAAAACTGTCCAAGGAGCCAGTCGAAGCCAAGTTCGTTAAGGTTGTTTTGGCTGACTTCAAGAAATTTAGCCTCGATCTCGATCTGTGTGGGAGGCGTGGCGATAGCTGTTTCTACAAGTGTGTCGATGATGTCGAGATTTGACTGTGTGTTTTTAACGATCAGCCTGCTGGTAGAGGGGACATAGTTCGCGCTCGCGCCTTCAGGAAAAGTCACGCCTTGCGACTCCAAGTAATCGCGAGCCCCCGAGCGGCCCGCAATAACGGATTGGGAACCGGCGGCGACGCCGGGAACCGCCGCGGGAGCGGCGACGCCGGGAACGGTCTGGATGAAGTTCGGGGGGACTTTGTATTCCTTGGTAATGAGGACATCGGTATTTTCGGTCGGCGGAACGACAACGACGGCGTAGGGGTCGATTTTGATTTTCAGGCCGGCGGCTTGGGCGACGTATTCCAGCGCAGCTTTGAGCGGGACGTTTTCAATCTCGAGGGTGATCTGAGCGCTCTCCTCGGGAG
>JBIIHW010000069.1:0-15982 GCA_044235425.1 Pirellulaceae bacterium | reverse complement strand
CAAGCATCCGAGTAAAACCCCAATCACTCGCTCTCCGCTTACCGACTTGGAAAGTCGGGCGACCTGTCGGTCCACTCTCCGAGTGGACAAGCATCTGAGTCAAACCCCAATCACTCGCTTCTCCGCTTACCGACTTGGAAAGTCGGGCGACAATGCGCTTACCGACTTGGAAAGTCGGGCGACAATGCGCTTACCGACTTGGAAACTCGGGCGAGTGGGATGAGGTTCGGTCACTGCCTCAAAATCACTTCGAGTCACTAGACTTTGCCGGTGGATTTCGCCATGCTGGAACCTTCATTGAAATTGGATTCTCGTCGCACGCTACATGGGGCGCAGCGGACGTGCGAGACTCCGTGGAGATTGATGGACCATGGGCAGTGGCACCACCAACGTATCGATTTTGATTCAGCAAAACGGCGATCAGTGGACGGGCTGGGTGGAAGACGCTCCAGATCTGCGCGCGACGGCGGATTCGCAAGAAGAGCTGCTCGACCTGCTTGGAGAAAAAATCCAGCGCACGATGGCAGCCTTACCGATTGCGGATGCCAAAGCGGCTGCACCCGCGACACCAGCACCCGTTCCCACAGCACCCGCGTCATCAGCACCCGCGACATCATCTGACCCGCATCGCACCCTCACCGCACCCTCTGTCCATCCACGTGCGACTCCTCCCAGTCCAGCGTGGGAGCCCGCGCTACTGGCGGCAGCTTCCAATGCCCAGCGAACACCCGCTCAGCGTCCTTCCGCGAACCCGCCGCGACAAGAGAATCCGCTGCCGACCGCGCAGCACCTGAATTCCCTCGGCAGCGCGCGGTCGATCCCATCCCGCTCCCAGCATGCATTCGCTCAGGAGGTGCGGGCCGGCCAAGCCATCACGCTTGGTCCACCAACCGAGCGTGATAAAAACGATGTGGCGAAAATCAAATGGAACACACCCCTGGCGCAGTTCCAAGTCCGACCCCAGGCGGCCGATTCTCCACCGGGATTATTGGCCGCTGATGTTGCGCTGAGCCCGACCGGCAACAAGCCGTCATTCCTCCAATGGCTGCTGGGCAAATTTACCCGTTCCAAGCGGTCGTCGAGCAAGAGCCTGCCCGCCATGAACGGTGCGGACCGCGTCGTGCCTCGGCGACCCAACTCTGATTCACTTTCCCGCCCCCCCGCACTCACCGCGCCCGATCCGGTCGCCGTGCGTTCCGCTCATCTCCGCGAGGAGTAATCCGCGGGGCGTGGTTTGAGCGCCTGCGAGAGATCCGGTGGCAACTCATCGCCACGCTGGCGTTCAGGTGTCTCATTCAGCAAGCGATCGATGATCCGGTCGGCGGTGATCCCGGATGATTCGGCGTTGTAATTTGTGAGGATGCGATGTCGCAGAACGGGGTGAGCGACCGCCCTTACATCCTCGATCTCGGCCGTCGTACGTCCTTGCAGAACCGCGCGAGCTTTCGCCGCCAAAAGCAAGAACTGGGCTCCACGCGGCCCCGCGCCCCAGCTGATCCATTCCAGTGCAAAGTCATGAGATTCGCCCTCGTACACGCGAGTGCCGCGGACGAGTCGCAGTGCGTAATGAACCACATGCGGTGGCACCGGCACTCGACGCACCAACTGCTGACACCGCAGGATCTGTTCCGTGTCCAAAATCGCTCGAACTTCGCGCGACGTGCCGCCCGTCGTCGCTGCCAGAATCTGATACTCCTCGTCATAGGACGGATACTTCACAAAGACCTTGAACATGAAGCGATCTTGTTGGGCTTCTGGAAGCGGATAGGTGCCCTCTTGTTCGATGGGATTCTGAGTGGCGAGCACGAAGAATGGGTGCGGCAATGCGTGTCGCTGCCCGCCCACCGTCACCTGCTGTTCCTGCATCGCTTCCAGAAGAGCCGCTTGTGTTTTGGGAGGTGTGCGATTGATTTCATCCGCCAACACGACGCTCGCAAAAATCGGCCCACGTAAAAAATTAAACGAGAGCTTGCCCGTTATCTTATCGTCGCGAATCACTTCCGTACCCGTGATGTCGGCGGGCATCAAATCGGGAGTAAACTGAATGCGGCTGAACGGCAAACTCAGACAGCGCGCTAACGTGCTCACCATCAACGTCTTGGCCAGTCCCGGGACACCTTCCAGCAAGCAATGCCCTTGCGCGAAGATGGCGATCAGCAGTTGCTCCAACACTTCATCCTGGCCGATCACGACTCGCGCCAGCTCCGCACGCAACTCGTCATACCGACGCCGTAAATCGTCTAGTGCCGTCAAATCCGCATCCGCCCATTCGTGTGCCATATTTCACTCGCCCGTCTCAAGTTGCTCAGCCTGCCACGCCCAGTCGGTCCGCTCTCGAAGCGCTCGCTCTGACCCCCTGTCGGTCGCCTCGAACGCTCGTCGGTCATTGGAGCTCGAAGGTGGAATTCTACGGTAGCGGCTGCAGAGCTACCAGCGCCAAGGCGGTAGCAATCAGCGGATCATCTTCGCGCATCCGTGAGGCGCGATTCTGCCATGACCCGTCCGCTCGCTGATCGTCGAGAAGCGAGCCCACCAGCCGCTCCGCGCGCCCCGACCGTTCGGTCACCGACAGCAACGGTAAAACCGCACGTTCCGCCGCCGCTCGATAAAAGCGCAGCGACGTATCCCATTCCGCGGCTGGCTGATCGAACTGCTTTAGCCCTCGCAGGGCGGCGGCGAGCGGCGGATCGGAAGGGGTCAGCCCCAGCGCCTCATAAGCCAAAATGCCATCGCAGGTGGCCGAGTGGTAGGAACGCGGTGACTGGTGAGCGTCATCGTGCCAGCCCGCTTTGTTGTCGCTGGCGGATCGCAGCGGGGAAAAAAAGAAGCCGCCGTCGCCGTCCTGATTCTGACAACGTCCCAGCCACTCCAGCGCCGCACCCCGCAGCGCCTGCCAGGGCTCCGGCCAAGCAGCTGGCCGCAGCGGCTGCCGCTCGCGGGCAATCGCCTGCAGCGCGTGACGAGTGAGCGAAATATTGGTGCCAGTCGACTGGTCGCGAGCGGTCGTGCTTCCCGCCGCATCCCAGCCGCCTCGATCTGGACTCGTCGTCGCCAGTCCCCGCGCGACGCTCCACTGCGATTTCAACAAATACTCAGCCAGCAATCGCTGTTCAGCGACCGTCCAGAGCGGCCAATCGGGCTGGTCGGTGAGCAGAGCGAGAGCGGAGGCATAAACGGGATAATCGAGCGTGCCGTCGGGAGCGGCCACGCAGCCGCGTTTGGTGATTCCGCGGCGGAGAAAGTTCGCGGCGGCTTGAGCGGCCAGGCGGCGCGGGGCCGAGTTGCTTGCCACGCTGGGGACCGTCGCCAGCGCTCGCAGCAGCAGCGCCGTGAGGGCCGCTCCCGGTCGCAGCGCGCCATACGTGACGCTATGCCAGCCTCCATCCGCAGCCTGCTGGGACCACAAAAAATCGGCGGCTCGCTGCCGCGCCAGCATCTCCTCCATGGACCACCTGTCGCTCACACCTGAGAGATTGGGAGGTAACGCAGCGGAGCGCACAACACCAGCAGTGCCGCCGCCGTGCAGAACGTGCGGCTGGTGATGCAATGCGCGCCCGACCAGCTGCCATCTCCATTTTGCACCGCGATCACTTTATCGCGCACGACCGGATGCCAGCGCTGCCAGTCCGCGCCCCCCTTCTGCAACAGCGTCTCCGTGATCAAATGAAAGGCTAGAAACTCTTCGCCGCCCGCTTGCGTGAAGGCCGTACTATCCTCGGTGACCAATTGAATCACATCCTGCAGTGCTCGACGGGCTGCCGGTTCACCGTCACGTCCCAGCGCATACAGCACACGCACCCCGGTCGCATTCTTGTACAGGCCATGCATCCAACTGCCCGGTGCACCCAGTCCATTTTGTAATTGCTGACTGAGGAAACGAGCGGTTGTGTCAGGGGAGGCTCCCACTTCCACACCCGCGAAATGAGCGGCTCGCAGCGCCACCCAGCCGAGAACCGTGCCCAGCAGCGGAGCCCAGGAATTGGTTCCCCAATGCCCATCCCGCGACTGACTCGACACCACCACCTCAACCACCCGCCGCAGTGCTGCCAAGGTAGGCCCTACCCTACTGCCCTCACCTACCGCCTGACTGAGAAAAATAGTCGCCAGAAAACTGTGCACATGGCGGCCGATTTTGGTTTGCAGTTGAGTCTGCTGCGTCGTGGTGATGTCATCAGCGGGCATCGCTTCGATGGCGCGAAGCAAAAAACTCACCACTTGACGCACTTCGCGACTGTACGCGCCTTCGCGCGGAGTGTGACCTTGAGCCAAGAGGGACAAGCCCGCGATGGCGGAACAACCGATGTCGGGAGCTTGACCTAAATCGATGCCACAGCCACCGTCGCGGTGAAAGGCTTTGACTAACCACTCCGTGCCCCGCCGCACCGCCCGCTGCACCTCGGGCGACTGCTCCTGCGCAACCAGCTCACCGCTCCGCGGCGCCGCCGCCGAAACTAGCAGCGCGGCCCAGGAAGTGGCCGCCGTGGATTGCAACAGCCAGCGGCGTGAGCGGTGAGGGTTCATCTGGAGTTACTGCGCGGGTGTGCCCACGTCGAGCGTACCGATATCATGCGAGCTACCCACCTTGTCTGCAGGTAGATCGATCGTGAACTTGGTTTTGTCAGCGGCAAACGCTCCCTGCAACATGTCGTTCGGTGGGCCGTTCTCATAATGTTTCACGGCCACCTTATATTTTCCGGGCGGAATGCCCTTGCCCTCGCCAGGAAATTCAAAACTGCCATCGGGTTTGGCTCGAGTCGTTTCGGTGTAGTCGCTCTTGCCGTCGGGAATCAGATCGATTTGCACCCAGCCAACACCGACCTCTGGCCGCGTTACCGCCAGCGGCTGGCCACCTTTGAGGACCTTGCCCTTCAATATGACCCCCTTGGGCACAGATTCTCCACAGCCAGCCGTCACCAGGAGACCCAGGACCAAAATCACTAACTTTGTTGAAACGCTGCGAGTCCAAACCATGGCAGTCTATTACTTTCACAAAAAACGAGGAACAAATTCCAACTGCAACCACCGCGATCACTCGAAGTTCGTCGGCTCACCATCGTCACGCGTACCCAGCCGATTGAAGGTGGTCAGGTTGATCGAGTAACCGATCGTACGCACCGATCCGTCGGCAAAAGCCGCCAGGAAAACTTGGGGATGCGAGCCACCAAATCGCAGTTCACCCCAGCCCGCACCATTGTTGGAATCCCGACGTGGTTCCACATTCGTCGCCCGATTCACGTCATGATCCCAGCCCGATGTATAGCCCTCGTTGTCGTCGCTCTGGTACTGATTGATGTAACGCATATCCATACGTTTTTCAGCCACCGCCAGAATGTTCGACGTACCATCCAGCATATCGCCAAAACGCAGCGGCTCACCGCCGTGATGCGTAACGTGGACGCAGAACCCACGGTCCGTCAGATTTCCCGTCGCATAGTCCGTGGGAGCATGCGGAAAATTACCAGCCGGTGGATACCAGTTCCCGGTATTCGGCAACACCTGCACGCCACGTCGAGTGGGGCAGAAGAACGCCTTGACGGGAGTGGAGATCACTTGCTGCTGACGAGCGGCATCGGTCGGCAGGCCCGTGCCAGCCCAGAGATCCTTTTGCTCCAAATAGGGCAGAATCTGAAACCCCCAGCCCGCGAGCTGCTTCGTGCCCACTTCAGGAATGCCGTTGTTGTAGGTCGGCGGATCCCACCAGCCATTCCCGCCCGATGGAAAGAACTGATAGGTGTCATGATGATTGTGAAACGCAAGACTGAGCTGCTTAAGATTGTTCAAGCACTGAGTCCGACGAGCCGATTCACGCGCGGCTTGCACGGCTGGCAGCAGCAGCGCTACCAAAATGCCAATGATGGCGATGACCACCAGAAGCTCCACCAGCGTGAAGCCATTTCGCTTCCTGTTCATGACTGCATCTCCTGAAAAAACAAACGAAAAAACAATAAGACAAAAATCAACAACTTCGTTGCGTCAGGGCCGACGGAATGATCGAGCTGTGAATAGCATGTTCACGCGCGAGTAACGCGCTCGATACCACGAGCGAGTGGCGTCGAAACCCTACGCCGTGCCCCACTCGCTGAGTAGCCGCCTGCCATCTGAATTCCCTTGAAGGGGATCGAGAATATAATCGAACGCGCGACATGGAGTAAATAAAATCTGGCACGCTTTGCGGAAAAATCGGTCCCGCGAAAGTCTGTATGGGTTGGATACGGCCAACGCTCAAGGCCGCTTACTGTCTCGTTTTTTCAACCTACTCGCATTGGGCATGAAAGTTGCGCCACGGGAATTGAGCTGGTAAAACTTTGCGAGCTTTGCGCCTTGGCGTGAGCCTCCGCCAGGTGTGATCACGCGAAGGCGCAAAGGCCGCCATGGAGTAGTAGAGTTGTTGACCGTGGAGCGGGACTGGGGGAGCGCCCCACGAACATTCAGGATGGACCAAAAAAAACCGCAGCTCGCTGGGTCACGAGCTGCGGCTGCAATCGTACTAAATCGTCGTTCGATGGCTTAGAACACGCCGCCGTTGCCACCGCCACCACCGCCGAAGCCACCACCTGCGCCACCCGATGTTCCCGATTCGCCACTGACGAAGTTGAACGTCGAAACGGAGGTGACACCGGACGAGATCGGCATGCCGCCCATCAACGTAAAGCGTACATAGCGGCGATCGGCAGAAATGATCGCCATCGCATTCATCTGATTACCTTCCGGCAAGACGGTCAGCTGCGGGCGGAAACCAACCGCGTTGGGTCGCTGAAAGCCAAACCGGCCGGCCTGAGCCCCTTGCTGAAAGGCCGCTGCATGATCACGGGAAGCCATCGAATTCTCGTAACTGGACAACTGCTGCGCCAGCACCGCACGGCTGACCGTCGCCTGATTACGAGCCACATTCTCGACCGCTGCTTCGGCAACCGGCTGCACCCGACGACCATCCTT
The DNA here is from genome assembly GCA_044235425.1 of Pirellulaceae bacterium. Lineage (GTDB taxonomy): Bacteria > Planctomycetota > Planctomycetia > Pirellulales > Pirellulaceae > JBJSXJ01. The sequence continues at coordinate 9,046 of JBIIHW010000069.1, read as the reverse complement.
CAAATCGAAGATCACCAGCGCATCTTTATCGACGAGCGGAATGTTCTTGCGAATGTGAGTCTGATCCTTCGTGCCGTAATGCGTGTAGATATCAATCGTCACCGTGCCCGCCGTCACCTTCCCCCACACACGACGCACAAGCAACTGATACTCGCCCGTAAATCCTTGCGGACAAACATACATCTCAGCCGCACCGTTGACCGTGTTCTTACCCTCGTTTACGAACGTGTCGCCCATCAACAAGCCACCCGATGTCGTTCGCGGGGAACGCAACGAGCAAACCGTGCCGGTCGGCTCCTGCACCGCAATATCGATGTCCGCATCCCCCGTGAACGAAACCTTCACCGCCACATCTCGAGCCATCGCCAGCGTCAGCGACTCCTCAAACTCGTTCGCCGCCGACTCCCGTCCCGCATCTCGCAGCTCGTTAAGCGTCGCCAAGGCGACCCGACGAGCGTGCTGTTCGATGTGCTTCAGCTCCTTCGGCCAAGACTGCGAGAGAATCCCCAGCGTCGCCCACTTGACGCCCTCTTGATCTCCCAGCTCCTGAGCCGAAGCCAGGCCATTCAGGTACGGTTCGGACGCAAACGGATTCGACGCCGACAGGTCGCGGAAGAGCGACAGTGCACGCTGGTGTAAACCAATCCGCGCCATGTAGCTCGCCGCAAACATCAACTCCTCGTCCGTCTTGCTGAAGTCGACTGCCGACATCAAAGCTCGCTCCAAATCCTCCGCCGGCGCGTCTGCCGCCTGGAGCGCGATGGCGAGTGCTTCGAACATCCAGGGCTGCCCCTGCTCGTTCCGCAGCGCCGCATGAATCATGGTCGCCGTTTCGTCGAACCGCTTCGACTCCATCAAATCACGCACCGTTTGACGCACCACCGCGACCGGTCGATCTTCCGCCGCAAAATATTCGTTCCAAGCATCCGCCAGCGATTGACCCGCCCGGGGCGCCACCTTCACACCCTTGACTCGCACCAGCGGCGCAGTCTTGCTGGCAGCACCAGCACTCGCAGCGGGCGCGGCAGTCGGAGTTGGATTGGCAGCTGGCTTCGCACTGGTCGTTCCCTTACCAGCGGCCGCAGGTGCTTCAGAAGGCCGATCACCCGCCGCAGACGGTTTCTTCTTGGTGCCTTTGAGCGTCAGGCTGTCATCTTCGACGATGAACATGCCACCGCCGCCCATACCACCCATGCCGCCCATACCACCACCCATGCCACCCATGCCGCCCATGCCACCACCCATACCACCGCCCATGCCCATGCCACCACCCATACCACCACCCATGCCACCGCCCATCCCCATGCCACCACCCAAGCCACCACCGGAAATCACCGGGATGACCAAGTCAGCCACCGGATACACTTTCGTGAGCAAGGCCTTTTCCGCCTCTTCTTGAGTCGTAATCAGCAGCACTTCGTCCTTGATGACATAGGTGAGCTCGTATTCCTTCAGGAGCAATCGCAGACCGGACCGCAGCGAAATACCCTTCAGATTCTTGGTCACGGGAGTTCCCGTGTCGACACCAGCATTTTCGAGCGCCTTCTTGTCGAGCTGGATCGGAATCTGATGCTTCAGCTCTAAGCCTTCCACGACTTCCTTCAGCGGCTGTTCCGCGAATTCCATGTCCGTGGTTTCGTTGAGCTTCTTCAAAATCTTCTCTTCCGCGCCGCCCGTTCGCGCCAAATCCACCGACTTGTACTTCTCGCGATTTCGCGTCAAAGCACCCCAAATTTCGGCACTGGGGTAAACAATCGGTGGTTCGTCAGGAAAAGGAATGTGCGACAGTTCAACTTGAAACAACGCATTCGAGAAGTTCGCGTGACGCAATTCAAACAACCGCTCATTCTCGCGAATGTGGAACGTATTACGAGCAGCCCAGGCACCCGCCATGGCAGTCGTGTTCTGCGGTTCAATCTCGCGCACCTGCATAGCAATATCCAGCTCAGCTTCTCGATAACGACGCTCATCCATCAAGGATGAGAAGCGTTCCATGAGCTGCTTCACACGCTCTTGTTTGCGATTCGTAGCATCTACGACCTTCTGAGTTTCCAGGGCCGCGGCGCGATTCGCAGCATCTTTCGCCTTCTGTTCGGAAACGATCATCGAACGACGGCCAGCTTCCCGCACCACGGACTCAATCTTGTTGCGCAGCTGAGCCCGAATGTCCGCATCCACCTCAGCCGCTCGATCCACATCCTCGAGCAGAATCTTGAGGTTTAAAATCGCTCGTTCAGGATCGTCGTTCATCCGTTGGCGAGCTTCCACAATCGTGCGCTCGACATCCGCTTGCACCTTTTGAGCCAGCACGCGGCGTTCGGCCTGCACCTTGTCCAGGAACACCCCCTGCTCCGCCTCAAACTGTTCGATCAGTGAGCCTGCAGCGGGCGGAGTGGCCGACTTATTGCCTTCCAACTTCAGCGCTGCGTCGCCCTCCTGCACGGCGGTCAACTGCTTCTTGTCATTCTTCTCCGAGGCTGCCAGCAGCGATCGAGCGGTCGGGTTCGCCGGGTCAGCAGCGATCGCCGCCCGTGCGGCCTGAGCGGCGCCTTGCCGATCTCCACCCGCCAACGCCTGCTCGCCCAGTCGAGTGGTCGCTTCGGCACCGGCAAGCAACGCTTGTCCCGCCAGTCGCAACCCTTCGGAACCAACCGTCGGCAACGACAACCCTTCATCCGCTCGCGCCATCTCCGTCAGTTTCGGTAAGAACGAAAACTCAGGAGTCGACGCTTCCGGCTGCAACTTCCACTGCAATTCCTGCGACTGACCCGCCACGTCCACCGAGACGGTCAGCGTCGCCGCTGCTCGCCCCTCCAACAACCCAATCAGAATGGTGTCGCGGTCGGAACGCAGGGGCGGCATCAAGCTGGGGAACGTTTCCTTCCACTCACCCGGATACTCGCTCTTCGTCGGCCAGGCCACCGTCGCGCGAACACTAGACGCCAGAGCGGCACCAATTTGCTGAGCGGATTTATTTTCGGGAGCTAACACCACGCCTCCCGTATGATTGGCCAACGAAGCCAGCAGCGGCAAGTTAACCTGCGGGCCAACTCCATAGCTGCTCACCGACACTCGCCGCTCCACCAGTTCCTTGACCAGCTGTCCATAGGTGTCTGTCCCCAGCAGCTTCGCGCGACTCACCCCATCCCCAACGTAAATCACCGCTTTATGCTGATTGTCGCTCTCTCGATCCGAAAACTCTTTCACCACCGTCTGCAGCGCCCCGACCATGTCAGTCGAGCCCAGCGGCACTCGCTCGCTCAGCTTCACCAAGCCCGCCTTTAACCCCTCGGCATCAACCGCATCGAAGTCGCCGTGAAGTGGCTTGGCGGTCAGATCGACCGCATACAGCTTCACCCGGTCAGCGGGCGTCAGGTTCTCCAGCAGACTATTCAGAGCCACCATCGCATCCGCTCGAAAACCGCCATTTTGGCTGGCCGAGGTATCGAACAAAATCACGACATCTCGCCCCTGTTCCACCGTATCCGGCAAGCGAGCGGAGACGCTGAGGGCAAAATTCACATCGTCGGCCGTTTGGTCAAAGGTGGCTAAACGAGCCGCAGGAGTTGGTCGAGCGGGCGGTTCCACGCTCCACGCCGTGGCTGCAACGAATGTTGTCAGCGAGAAGATGGCCGGCAGCAGAAAGCGGTGTCGCGACATGGGTTAAACTCCGAACACATGGGAAAGCCCAACCAATTCGCCAGCGGAATTACCGGTGACCGTCGGACTTCAAAATCTACGTATATTGCCTGGAAATCGCTTCTAATACTCCCGAAAATCACCCCCGCAGGACCAGCTTATAGCCCTCCGGCGCGAGAATTTCGAGACGTGTCGTTCATCATATTCGACGGTTTCAAGAATTGCCACAAAAAAAACAAAAGCGCGGGGTGTTACCCACCCGGTCGCAACAATCTCCTCAAACCATGCACCTTCCGCAATCACCCCAAACCACCCAGCTCGCCAACCGAAATACACCTCGCCTTCACCCCGCTCTCAACACCACCTGCAACACCACCTGCAACACCGTCCCAGGGCGTTGCCAGTGGTATCGTGAGCCCTGAAAACAGATCTCGCTCCACCCCGCCCTTTTCGGTACTGTCCCGCGATGATTTCTGGCAGGGAGCGACAGGCATGAACCGCAACAACTGGCTGATTCTCGTTTTCCTCGTTTGGCTACCGCCTTTCGTTCCCCTCGCCGGCGATATCCCCGTCGGCGCGTGCGCCCAAGAACGACTCCCACTCGATCTGGAAGACTACACTCCGGAAGAACGGGTTTACATCGAAGTCTATGAACGAGTGAACCGGAGCGTCGTAAATATCACGACCAAAAGTGCTCGAGTGGATTTTTTTCTGCGTGAAACGCCGCTCGAAGGTGCCGGTTCCGGCTCGATCCTTGATCAACAAGGCCATGTGCTCACGAATTACCATGTCGTCGAAGGTGCTCAGGAGATTCGTGTGACGCTCTATGACGGCGAATCGTATGAGGCGACGCTGGTCGGGCACGATGCGATGAGTGACCTGGCGGTGCTGCGCATTCAGGCTCCGGCCGAACGCTTGTTCCCCGTCACGACCGGTGACAGTTCACGACTGCGAGTTGGGCAGCGGGTGATTGCGATTGGCAATCCGTTTGGACTGGAACGCACGATGACGCTGGGGATTGTGTCGAGTCTCAATCGCACGTTGCCGTCGCGCCGCGGACGAACTCTGAAATCCATCATCCAGATCGACGCCGCACTGAATCGCGGCAACTCGGGTGGGCCGCTGCTGGATAGTCGCGGACGACTCATCGGTGTCAACACCGCGATTGCCAGTAGCACAGGAGAGAACACGGGAGTTGGCTTTGCGATTCCGGTGAGTACGGTGGCGCGAGTGGTTCCCCAACTCATTCAGCGCGGTCGTGTGATTCGGCCCGAACTAGGGGTCACTCGAGTGCTGGAGAATGAGCGGGGCGTGGTGCTGGTGTCGCTGAGCAGTGGTGGACCGGCGGAAAAGGCGGGACTGCGGGGCTTCAAATTGGTTCGAGAGAAGAAACGCCGCGGTCCGTTCACGTACGAAGAGCAGAAGATCGATCGCTCCCAGGCGGATACGATTATCGGAGTGGCGGGACAAAACGTGCGTTCGGCGGACGATCTGTTGTCCCTGGTGGAATCTCATCGCCCGGGCGACACGATCGACCTGACAATCCTGCGGGATGGTCGCGAACTCGTCGTCCCCGTGACGCTGGTCGCCGCCGAATGAGAACTCAATCCCTTGCAGCGGAGACCCTGGGCTCATGGTGAAGCGCTGGTGGCAGTGGCTCGAACCGATTCTGGGCTGGTTCTGCATCGCCTTAGGTCTGCAGCTGAGACTCGTGGAGTCGTATGTGCTGCGACTGGAATTCTCCCACTGGCTGGACCGCTGGCTGCGAACAGCTCAAGGTAAATCACCCGGATTCTGGGACCGGATTTTTCCAGAAGGTACACCGCTGCGTCAAACGCTGACACCAGCCAACTGGTTGGGCTGGGCTCTTCTGACGCTCGGCATCGTCCTGCTCGCCCATGCCTACGCAAGACGCAGGTCCACTTCGCAGGCATCCCACTCACAGACAGCCGCCCGGCGACCTACGACTCACGGTAGTTCCAGCCGGAAGCGTAAATAGCTGGCTCAGCGCGGCCAACGGTCGTGTTTAGCCGAAACGGCGGAGCTGTTTTTCATGATCGTCGCAGGGCAGATCATCGGGCAGACGCAAGGTCACTCCGCGAGGCACACGTCGCTCGGGCACATAACCGCGTCGGCCGGCGGAGAGAAAGGGGGCGAGTCGAGCGGCTGGGCCGTGCGGATAGTTTTTCGTCAGCTCCGCAATCGCTTCCGGCCAGGTAAAACCGTACCGGTACATGATGCGATAGGCCTCTTTGAGTTGCAGCATTTGGTCGTCGGCGACTCCCGATCGGCGTAAGCCAATCCGGTTCAGTCCGACCACACGATTGGTCGCTCCATCGACCGTGACATAGGGCGGTACATCCTGCACGATGCGTGCCTGGCCACCCACCATCGCCAGCGTTCCGATCCGGCAAAACTGATGGACCGCCACCGCTCCCCCGAGATAAGCTCGATCTTCCACGATCACGTGACCACCGAGCATCACGTTATTTACAATGATGGCATGGTTGCCAACGACCACATCATGACCGACGTGAGCGTTCACCATGAGCAGGTTTTGATGGCCGACCCTCGTCAGCTGGCCCGCTTCCATCGCGGCATGCACCGTCGTATTCTCACGAAAACAGTTCCGATCGCCAATCGAAACACCACCATATTCGGTCGTGACCTTGGCATGCTGCGGCTTACCGCCCAGCACGGCACCATCGCCCACTTCATTGGCCACTCCCAGCGTCGTGCGGCGTTTGATCACCACTCGACAACCAAGCTGGCAGTCATCGCCAATGACCACTCCATCTTCGATGACGCTATAGGGCCCGATGGCGACATTAGCGCCCAGTTGAGCCTCGGGACTGACGATTGCCGTTGGATGAATCTGCGTGGCCACGGGTTCGAGTACCTCCCTGTACGTCGATTTAATGAACGCGTCCTGGCGTTGGGGCGAAGGATAAACGTAAACGGCTGTCCGTGTACATTCCAAAATCTCCTTCTCTGAAGCAAATTCTAGAAAAAGACCCTACTTGCTGCGCCGCGTCGTCTCGCGTACCAGGTAGCTCGGCTGTATCGCTTGTGCCAGCAGCAGTCGCAAAAAATTACTCGGCGGAATGGGGAAAACGCTGAAACCTGGCAAACTCTGCGGACGATGTAACCCTTGCCGATCACGGAAGACAAAAGGCATGGGGACATGGATTGTTGATTTTCGTTCGTGCAGCTCTTTTCTCGGGAATGAAGGCTCCGTGTCCACGAAGACTCCCAAGCAAAATTCGCATAAAAACCCACACTTACGTTTGCATGTCGAGGAGACGGTAACGCCCGTCCCCAACACGCTCGACGCCGCCTGGCTGGCGGATTTAAGGCGGAGTTTTGCCGCCGCCACTGGCTGGACACTCGACTGGGACGAACGGCCTGCCCGCGGACCTGGTCGACGCTTCGATCCCTCCGCGCGACAAGAGCCCTGGCTGCGGCCATCCCACAATTCACTGGCCGGCCTGCATCTGGGAGAATGGACGGCCGAAGCTGCCCACGCCGTCCCCGCCCCTCCGGGCTCCAGTCCCGCCGGCCCCATCCCCAAAGCCCTCCTGCAGCCGCTGGTGCAGTCCCTCAATCACCTGCTCGTGCAGCTCACCGGAGCCCGTGGAGCTCTGAAACATCGGGAAGCAGAACTGGCTGCGGCCATCCCGGTCGGACAGCAGCGTCCCAGCGGAAGACAACTCGCCCTGCGCCTCGAGGAACTACTGCGCTCCATCACCGCCGCGACGCAGATGCGCGCCGCAGGACTCTACCTCTTAGACGACGCCACGAGCGTCTTGAAGCTACGTGCCGGCTGGGGCTTGCCCCCCGAACGCCACTGCGAGCCGCCGCGGTCGCTACGCGGTCAACTGGGAGACCTGGAAGCACTCCTGGGACGTACGCTCACCATCCCCGATACCCGCGAACATCAGGCCTGGAATCCGCCCGAACCCTGCGCGGCAGCAATGTGTGTCGCCATCGCCAGCCAATCCGTTCCGCTCGGTACCATCTGGCTATTCGGAGATGAACCGCGGAGCTTTTCCAGTGAACAGATCGCGCTGCTGGAATTCCTGGCCGGTCGCATCGCCGTGGAACTGGAGCGAGACACGCTGGCCCGCGAAATCCACTCCCTTCAGCACGTGCGACGCCAATGGCAAAGCGCGGTGCGCTGGCAGCGACAACGACTGCCCAGCCCAGAACCACTCAGCGATGACTGGCAGATCGCCGGTTCCGCCGGCTCCAGTGGCCGGCTCACCAACGAGTTCTACGACTGGGAAATGCTCCCCACCGGCCAACTCGCACTCACCGTCGCCCGCGCCGATGGAAACTCCCTCGAGGGCAGCTTGACTACGGCCGCCCTACACGCCGCTCTGAAGACCCTCAACCCCATCTGCCAGGACCCGCGGCAACTCCTCCGCCGACTCAACGAAACCTGCTACCGCTCGTCCGCCGGCGGCGCTACCAGCTCGCTCATCCACGCCAGTATCAGCCCCGATACCGGTGCCGCTCGACTACTCGCCGTCGGCGACGTCACCGGACTACTCATCCGCGGTGAACAGATGACGCCCCTCAAGCCCCAGCGGCGAAAACTCGGCGAAACCCCCGAAACCTTTTTCCGGATTCATCAGCAGCAGCTGGAAGTCGGCGACCTGCTGATCCTCGGCTGCGGCCGACTGACAACCCCCGCTGAGCCCCCAGCGACCGAGAACGTCGCCACCCCGCCAGCACTGTTCGCCCTGCCCTGGGAAACCCTCGTGCGACTGCTCACCCCACTCGTCCCTACCGCCTCCGCAGCCAATATCGTCGAAGCCCTGCAAGCAGCAGTGCTAGAAGCCGATGACTTTTGCGTCGATGAACCCCAGCTCATCGTCGTCCGCCGCCGTGGCTCCACCACGTAAACCCGTCGCGCCCCTCGAACCCACCCTCCAACCCCGCTTGGCACCTTGACGACTTCGACGAAAGCCCTAGACTCTGTCCTACCAATTACATCCTACGGCCTCCAGCCGTAGCTCGCGGGAATGGCGGAATTGGCAGACGCGCAAGGTTGAGGGCCTTGTGGTAGTAATACCGTGCAGGTTCAAGTCCTGTTTCCCGCACTCTTTTTTTCTCCCCCCGGTGACTCACTCACCGGCCTTCCGTTGCGCTTGTAGGCACAGTTTTTTCGCTCGAAGACACCCGTAGGTCGCACGAAGACAACGGAGTTGTGCACGGAGACACAGTTTTTTTTCGCGCGAAGACACGAAGGGTGCAGATAGAGAGTGAGTGAGTGAGTGCGTGCGTGATTATGCGAGTGATGGATCCGTTCGCTGACGAGTTCATCAGTTTGTAAGGGGCGAGCGGAAGGCATCACACGTGCTGAGAGCTTAACCGATACGCAGCTCCTTCATCCTTCCTCTCC
>JBIIHW010000051.1:0-35049 GCA_044235425.1 Pirellulaceae bacterium | reverse complement strand
GTGCACAACCTCTCCGTGCACAACCTCTCCGTGCACAACCTCTCCGTGCACAACCTCTCCGTGCACAACCTCTCCGTGCACAACCTCTCCGTGCACAACCTCTCCGTGCACAACCTCTCCGTGCACAACCTCTCCGTGCACACCCCACCACGCCCGCAACGAATGCCGCGTGTTGCCGTCCCCTCCGCGTCTTACAAACCCCAGACGGATTTGAAGAGCTGTTGCATTTGGCGCCAGGACTGTTCGTCGGCGGCGGCGTTATACTTTAAGCCTTCGATGCCGTGTTTGTCGGCGTCTTTGACGGTGAAACTATGGCGTGCCCCCGGGTAGGCCACGAATTCGTAGCGCACCTGGGCTTCATCCAAAGCTCCACGAAACGCTTGGATGGCGGCGGGTGGGATAAAGCTATCATCTGCGCCATGGCAAACCAGAATCTTGGCTTTCACTTGCTTTGCTTCCTGAGCGGTTGCGGCGGGCAAGGCGGCGTGAAAGGTAGCCACCGCTTGCACATCCGCTCCGGTATAAGCGAGCTGCAGGGCGGTGGAACCGCCAAAGCAGTAGCCAATGACGCCCAGTCGTCGAGCGTCGACGTGGGGTTGAGTTTTCAGGACATCCAGCGCCGTGACGGCACGCTTACGCCAGTCGGCCACATTTTCACGAACCTTAGCCGCCATCTGCCCCGCCTCCTGCGGATGCTGCGCAATCTTGCCCTCACCGTACATGTCGGCCGCGAAGGCGACATAGCCGAGTGCTGCGAGCTGCTCGGCACGCTGCCGAGCGTAATCGTTTAAACCCCACCATTCATGGACCAATAAGACGCCGGGCCGGTTTCCCTCCAGTTTATCATCCCAGGCCAGATAACCACGACACTCGACGTCGCCATGTTGATACTTCACCACCTTCGTCCGCACCTCGGCCAGCGCCGTTCGGGATGCACCACTGGCTCCTAGCGTGGCCAGGAGGGCCATGCCCAGCCAGCGCCACCCAGTCGCGATTCGTTCAGGTCGTTGTAACTTCATCATTCCAGCTCCTCGTACTAAGTCCCAAAAAAGTTCATCCGGTTGAAGAGGTCGAAAAGGTTGGCAAGGTCGGCAACCAACGACACCCCTGATCAGTCTTCTCGCTGCTGCTCGGTCGGTGTGGGGATCGGTCGAGTTGTCTGGGGCTGATCGTCAGCGTAGGCGCGACGATCGAGGTAATAGAGCGGGGCACCCAGAGCGACGGGGAACAATCCCAGCAGTGCCAGTTCACCGGCATACGACAAACTCTCATGCAACATGTAAACACTTGCCAGACAAAACAGAGTGGGGGTGAGCGGAAAGAAAGGAACTCGAAACGGTCGTGGCCGCTCGGGATCAATTTTTCGCAGCACGAACAAGGCCAGGCCGGTGAGCAGGAAGAAACCCCAGAAGATCGGTGACGTGACCGCGACCAGCGTGTCAAAGCCGCCCCCAAATTTGCTCCAGTTGGGCGGCGTCAGTCCCACTCCGCGAAAACCAGTGTCCAACACCGAACGCCCGCTCTCCGTGCCAATCAAAAGGATCATCAGCATGGCCGTGACGCCACTGGCCAGCAGCGACCAGACCGGCCCGTTTAAGCGCGGATCCCACCGCCGTAAAAACGCAAACACGCGGTGGTCGTACCCCATCGATGCATAGACTCGCGAGCCGGTGAATAGTAAGCCGTTGATCGCTCCCAGGGACGACACCATCACCATCAAGATCACCGCCCGCTCCATTCCGCGAGCGACGGCATCCCCACTCCCCCAGTGACGAACGGCCGCCACGAGCACGTCCGCCGCGGGTGCCGCTGAGCGGCGTACGCCGTCGAAGCCCAAGGCATACCAGTAAGCGAGATTCACAAGCAGATAGACCACCAGCACCAGACCGGTGCCGAGAATCAGCACGCGCGGAATATTCTTCTGGCCGTCCCGCACTTCGGCCGCCACGAAGGCCGCATCGTTCCAGCCTCCAAAGGCATACAGCACAAAGATCATCGCCAAGCCAAATCCTGGACCCTTCATTTCTTCGGTGGGAGCGAGCGGCTGCTGGCCGCCCGCCAGAAGCGCCGCCAGAACGATGGCTCCGAGCCCGGCAAGCTTGCCCAAGGTGAGCAGATTTTGCAGCGTCTTACCCACTCGAGCTCCAATTAAATTGGCCACGGTAAGCACTCCGACCGCAGCCAGGGCAAAGCCCACACCCAGCGTCGCCGACGACGGATTTCCCGGCTCCAATCCCCATAGTCTCAGCGCGTAGTCCGAAAACACATACGCCAGCGATCCAATGCTCCCCGTCAGCGTCGCCGCCAGCTGCGACCAACCAAAGAGAAACGCAAACCAGCCACCAAACGCTCGTTTTAAATACGAATAATCTCCGCCCAAGTCATGGTAGGTGGTTGCCATTTCGGCGTAGCACAAAGCACCAGCTAGCGACAAAACACCGCCCAAAACCCAAGCGCCGACCAGCCCCCAGGGCCCCGTCACATTGCCGAAAATCAGCGGCGGCGATCTGAAAATCGAAACACCGACTACGATCCCAACAATGATGCTGATGCCGTCCGCCGGACTTAAATGCGGCTGGTGCGACTCGGAAGAACCCGCTGCTGACGACCCCATCCCCCACCCACTTTCTCAAGCCCCAGCCACCCGAAACCCAGCCACCCGAAACCCAGCCACCCGAAACCCAGCCACCCGAAACCCAGCCACCCGAAACCCAGCCACCCGAAACCCGCCCCTACCAGCGGTAAATCGCACAGCTCGACAACGTATCCTTCAGCTCACTCACCGTGCTCTCCCGCACCTCAATCCCCCGCACATAAAGCATCTTCAAGGTCGGCGCATTCTGCAGCAGAAGCAATTTTTCTTCCTCCACCGGATTGTGGCTGATGTTCAGCACCCGCAGCTTCGGGAGCGGCTGCAGATGCTTTAAACCACCGCCCGTGATCTGCGCATGGCTCAACGTCAGCACTTCCAGGTTACGCATCGTGCCGACGGTTTCCAGGTCCGCATCTTTCACCACACAGCGACTCAGGTTCAGCGTCCGCAGCTCGGACAACTTTCGTAACTGCGCGACCCCCTTGCCCGTCACCCGAGTACGCTCCAGCACCAACAGCACCAGCTCCGGCAACTCCGCCACCGACTCCAGCGCCGCATCCGTAATGTCCGTGCGATCCAGATACAGCATCTCCAGTGTCTTGAGTGAAGCCAGTTTCTTCACGCCCGTGTCACTGATCGCACAGCCCCCCAGTTGCAGCTCGAATAACTTGGGAAAATGCGTGAGCCAGTCGAGTGCCGCGTCGGGAATGCCCGTGTCGCTCGCGTTGAGCACTTGCACGTGACCGTCTGCGTCTACCTCCGCTTCCACTTTGAGTGACCGCAGAGCCGCCAGGGCGGTCGCCTCATCGGTCACCGCCGGCAAATTCTTCTGCTCCTTCAAATCAATGGCCGCTCGTCGCACTTCATATTTATGCAACCAGCCCTTCTGCGGCTGACCATCGATCATGAGCTCCGCATGCAACCAGGGGTCACGACGAGCGGTGATGGTGAGAGGCGTGCCACGCTTGAGCGTCGCGAGCGTACGTTCCTTGAAACCAAACTCAACCTCCGCATCCACCGTCACCACCGCATCACCGACATCTAGATCAACCGCTGCCACCCTACCGGTGCTCAGCATCAGCAGCATCAGTCCCATCAGCCAAGATAAACGCAGCATTGCGATTGCCTCCCTCTGGTCGCCTTAGGTTTCCGTCACACTCTCGATCAGGCGCCGTTATCGTAGAAATCCGCGAGCGTCGGGTCGAGAGTGGCAGTCAGATTCACGGATCGTCACCACCCCCTGCTCGCTCACCCTCCACCTCCGCCAGGCATCTCCCCGATGCACTCACTCACCAGCTTCTCGTAGCGGCCCACAAAAGTTTCCCAGCTGTACTGAGCGGCGGTGAGGGGGCCGGCCGCCGCCAGTCGCTCGCGCAAATCCCCGCTCGCCAGTAACCGCCGCAAGCCCACCACGAAACTGGCCCGATCCGCATCCACCAGTAACCCATTCTCTTCGGCTCGAATCACCTCACCAATCCCACTGTCGCTGCGCACGCAAATCGTCGGCAAGCCGACGCGCAGAGCCTCCAGCAGTGCCACGGGTGTGCCCTCATATTCACTCGTGAGCGCCCAAGCACTTGCTCCCCGCAAGAAACTCCAGATCTCCGGAATTCGTCCCCGCAGCCGTGCGCGGCCGGCGAGGCCCAGATCGAGAATGAGCTGGTCGAGTTCGCTGCGCAGCGGACCGTCCCCCGCAATCTCCACGTCCCAATCGGGAAACTCACTCGCTAACTCCGCAAACGCTTTCAGCAGCCAGTCAAACCTTTTTTCGCGAGCCAAGCGTCCCAGGGCTGCCAGACGAAAACGCCCCGCTGGTGGCCGATCTGCCACCAGCTCCCGCGGCGGCTCATCCACCGCAGGTGGAATCAACCGCGCCGCTCGACCATGAAAACCGCTCACCGTCGGCTGCGACGCCGCACTGATCGCCACGGCCGCAGTCGCTCGTCGATACGCCCACGGCCGTAGCCAACGCCAGATCCTTGGCAAAGGATGAAAACGCGGGTCGGTCATCTCAGACACAATCAGCGGTATCCGCAGGCCGACCAGCGCCAGCGACAGGACGATATTGAACTGGTCACAAAACGAGATCACCACATCGGGCCGCAGTTCCCTCACCGCTCGCCGCAGCGCCCCGACGCGACGACCATTCGCTCGCACCGCTTGCCCCAGCGAATGACTATCGCTGATTAAATCGAGTCCCCAGCGGCGCACCCGCGGCCCTACCCCATACCGATCCGACTCCACCGACGCCAACGTCAGCAGCGTCACCTCGTGCCGTTCCGCCAGACGACTGGCCAGCCCCGCCAGCAAATGCTCCGCACCGCCGCCGCTAAGTCCATGAATGGCGCAGACGAGTCGCAGGGGTCGAGTCATGGTTGCTGGCCGCCTAAATCGCGTAAGCCGAGGGCCGCTCGGGTGGATGCTCCCGCAGATAATCCGCCGTCCGAGTGATGCCCTCGTCTAGCGATACCGTCGGTGACCAGCCGACCAGCTCCCGCGCCAACTGATGACTCGCCAAAAGCTCGTCCACCTCGCTGGCCTCCGGACGCAGTCGCTGCGACTGCACTACCAGGGGCTTCTGAGTTCCCAGCCGGCGCTGACAAAGCTCGGCCAATTCGCCGATCGAAATCGTTTGCTGCGATCCCAGCTGAATGGTTCGTCCCACGACTGCCGAGCTCTGCGCGATGCGCAAAAAACCGGCTGCCGTGTCCGTGACAAACGTGAAATCACGCCGCGGATGAAGCGCCCCAAGCTCCAGCTGCTCAGCAAATAACAGCTGCCCCAGGATCGTCGGCAAAATGGCCCGCGTGCTCTGCCGGGGACCATACGTATTGAATGGACGCACAATGACCACCGGCGTTCCAAACGAACGATGAAAAGAAAGTGCCAGCGCATCGGCCGCAACTTTACTCGCCGCATAGGGCGACTGCGGTGACAGCGGATGCTGCTCCGTCATTGGCGTCTGCTGAGCTGTCCCGTAGACCTCACTGGTAGACGTCTGCAGCAGCCGCTGCACGGAATGCCGCCGACACGCTTGTAGCACATGAAGCGTGCCGTTAACGTTCGTGGCCAGATAGTCGGCCGGCGCGGCATAGGAGTACGGGATACCGATAAGTGCTGCCAGGTGAAAGACCCAGTCACAGCCAGCGACTGCTTCGTCAACAAAAAAGGGGTCACGCACATCACCCCAGCAACACTCGACCGACGCCTGAATCTCGCGCGGTAACTCGGCGAATTTTCCCGCATCCCCGCGACCGTTGTATTTGAGCAGTGCTCGAGTGGTCACGCCGGCCCGCACCAGCGCCTCCACCAAGTGACTGCCAATAAATCCGCCCGCCCCCGTCACCAGGGCTCGAATTCCACGTTGCTCGGTCATGATGCTCACTACCCTCGTTCCGCTGCCGACCGCCACGCCAGCCGGGCCACTCGGCGAATGAGTCTTTCCAGTGGCAGGGGCCAGCTCAGCGGAAGATCGCCTTCACCCATCGTCGGCTTGAACACCGCCAACTCCCTCAGGATCGGCGACGGCACGCCAACCGAAAATGTCGGTCCACGCTCAACCTCCGACACCCGCCAAACCTCCCCGCGATCATACTCCGCCGCTAACCAGTTGGCGACCTGCAGAATCGCGACTCCCTCACCCGAACAAGCATGCTGAACGCCGACCACCGCCGGACGATCCGCCAAAGCCACAATCACGCGGGCCACCAGTTCCACCGGCACGAAGTCCCGAACATCCTGAGCCCCGGTCAGCGTCAACGGCTCGGCCACCCCACCCCGCTCCGCCTCCAACCGCGCCAGCAAGTCCGGGATGACCAGCCCCGGCGGCTGCTCCGGCCCAAAAAGATTGAACACACGTAGCACACAGGCACTGAAACCCCACCGCTCCGCCAGCTCCCCAACTACCGCAGTTTGTCGCCGCTTGGAACGACCGTAGAGCGTCGTGGGTTGCCCGTCGTACCACACATCCACCGGCTCCGCTGTTGCCCGCACCCCATACTCGGCCGCTGAGCCGATCGACACCACCCGCTCCACTCCCAGCTCCCCAGCCACCGACAGCAAATTCCGAGTACCCTCGACATTCACCTCGTCATACCGACGATCATCCAGCGCCGCTGCACCGCGACCGGGCGACTGCTTCCCCTCGGCCACCGCTCGCCCCGTGAAACCGGCTAAATGCAGAATCGTACGAGGTCGAGTGGCGGTGAGAAAGCGGCGCACGGCGGCCGCCTCACGCAGATCAACACGCTCCGTCTGCTCCGGGGAATTGAGCTCCACGAACGAGCGTCCCCCGGCTCGTAACTGGGCCGTCACATATCGACCGAGATAGCCCGAACTGCCCGTCACCAGCAGCCGCTCGTCACGCCGATCCAGTGCGACTGGCGAGGACGTTGTGGCGCGCGGTGTGGGAAATGCGGAGTGGCAAGAAGAGGACTCGTTCATGACTGCAGCGGAGCCAGGAATTGTTCTGGAGAATTCGCAAATGCCTGACAGGCTCGATCGTAATCCTCCACCGCGCCAATATCGAACCACGTTTCCTGTCGCGGCACACAGAAAACCTGCAGCCCCGCGTCGCGCGCCCGCAGATGCAGCGCCGGCATATCCAGTGGTTGATCGCCAGGAATCAGCGGGAGAGTCGTCGGACTGACCACATAAATTCCTGTGCTCACCCAATACGAGAGCGTCGGTTTTTCACGGTACTGAGACAAGAATCCCTGATCACTGAACTCCACGACTCCATACGGCACTTTCACTTCCTGCGGTCGCACCGCAATCGTAATGTCCGCCCCGCGCCGTCCGTGTTCCCCTACCAGCTCGGCCAAATTGATATTGGTGAGCAGGTCACCATTGCAGACCACCAGTGGTTGGTCGAACCAGTCGCCCAAGTGCGCCAAGCACCCCGCTGTTCCCAGCGGCCGCGGCTCCACGAAATAATCAATCTTCGCTCCCCAACGCCCCCCATCCCCAAACATCGCCTGCACTAAACTGGCCTGATACGCCAGCGTGATGCGAATTTCCTCAATGCCATCGCGCACCAGCTGACGGATCAAAATCTCCAGCGCCGAATAATTGCCGATCGGCAGCAGCGGCTTCGGGATCGTAATCGTGTAGGGACGCAGCCGAGTGCCCGTGCCACCAGCCAATATCACCGCTTTCATCACTGCCCACCTTCCCCCAAATGTACTCGTCAAGTTCTCAGCCCTGACGACTCATTCTATTCCCTGCCCCGCCAACCAAGTCATCTCGAACACAGAAAATCCAAGTCCGCCAGATCGCACGGAGACACGAGTTGTTTGCGCACGGAGCGACAAAGGCACGGGAAGGAGTTTTTCCCTTAAAGACCAATGACCAATGACCAATGACCAATGACGATTAATCCTTTCGCTTTACCAAAACAAACTCCGCGTCTCCCCTCCTGCGCCTCCCCGCAACCTGTCAATTCAGGCAATCTGCACAGCACAGAGAACGTCCGACGTCTTTTCCACGCCCCTACAACCGATTCACGCTGACGAACTCGAATCTCCGACACATTTTCTAGAGCGATGCATCTTTACCAGATCGGCACGGAGATCGGAAACGAATAGCGGCTATGCACAGGCACCAACCTCGTCGTTTGCGTTTGCGATGGTCGCCCCGATCAGTGGCCAGCAAGCCGCTCTGGGCGGGACTGGCGATCGTCGGTCTTGGACTGCCTGGACTGGTGTTTGGCCAGACCGCTCAGCGGCCGCCCAGCGAAACACGGGGAACGGTGCGTCGAGTGTCTGCATCGATCAGTTCGGATGCGCCCGGGCGAGTGCTACCAGCGCAAGCGATGGAGCCCAGTTCCTGGAGCTTATCGCAATTTGAACAGTTGGCCCTGGGAAACCACCCTTCTCTCTCCGAATATCAGGGGAAAGTGGAAGCGGCTCGCGGTCGCTGGCAGCAAGTGGGGCTGTTGCCCAACCCGCAAGTTGGTTACTCCGGACAGCAACTTGGCAGTCGCGGCTTGGCCGAGCAGCATGGTGTGGTCGTTCAAAATGAATTCGTGCGGGGGGGGAAACTGCAGCGCGGGCGATCGGTTGCCCAGCAGGAGATCTCCCAGGCGGAAATGGAATATGCGGCGCAGGAACTGCGAGTACTCACCGGCGTGCGCCTCGCCTTTGTGGAAGCACTCAGCAGCCAGCAGCAGTTGCAACTTTATCGGGAGCTGTTGCAGCTCAGCCAGAAGCTATACCAAACCACCGATTCGCTGTTTCAGGCGAAAGAGGCCAGTCGCGCGGATTTAATCCAGGCGCGGTTGGAAGTCGAGCAGTCGAAGATCCTGGTGCAGAACGCGCAGCAGCGTCGGGCAGCAGCCTGGCGCGGCTTGGCCGCCGCCGCCGGACAAAGCGATTTGCCGACGGAAGACGTGACGGGCGAATTGACCATGCCCCGACCTCAATATGACTGGGATGCGATTCTGCAGCGAATCATAACGGGCAGCCCCGAGTTAGCGGCGAGTGGTTCGCAGGTGGAGCGGGCGCGAGCGGCGGTCGAGAAAGCCCGCGCCGATCGAGTGCAGAATGTGACCGTGCAAGGCATCGTGCAGTACGACAATTCCATCGCGCTGGTGGATGGTGCTGTGCAAGTTACGATGCCGGTGCCCGTGTTCAATCGCAATCAAGGAAACATCCGAGAGGCGGAAGGAACTCTGATCGAGTCCTCGCACGCCTATCGGCGATTGGAGCTGAATCTACGGGCCAAGCTGGCGCTGGTTTATGAACGCTACTCGACCGCTCAGTCGCAAGTCGAGGAATACGAGAAAGAGATTCTGCCCGCCGCGCGCGAATCGCTCGACCTTACACTCTCCGCCTATCGCGAGGGTCAACTGGGATTTGTCAATCTCCTGACCGCGCAGCGTACCTACTTTCAAACCAGCATCGCCTACCAAGGGGCGCTGCGCGAGCTTTGGCTGGCCATCTACGAAATGGATGGCCTGCTGCTGGTCGAAAAACCGTAGTCGCAGGTGCGTTGCGACGAAGCCGGTTGCTGGTGGAGCCGATGCCATCGCTCCGCAATTCCGGAGGTTTTATTGCGCGAGAGTTCCAGGGGTTTACACGCCTGGGTAACGAATGCCACGGCTCCGCCGTTCAGGAGCACGCGGCACGGACTCTCTTCCCTGGGGCTCCCCGCAAAACCCTTAGACTGTAAGAACGCCTGGACACTTTCGTGCGATTCGACGGAAGGCCGTGGACACCTGCGCCATGCCTGAGAAAACCCCATGATGTCTTGCCATCTCGAGCCCGCGCAGTGCCGCCGGTTGCTCTAGCCGCACGCGGCGTTTTCATCTACGATCTGCCCGAGATTCGTCTTTTTCCGGGAAAGGATTCCCATGCATCGCCGTACTGCCCTTGGATTGCTCTCGCTCGCCTGCTTCTCCGCTACCGCTGGGCCACTGGCCGGCTGTAGTTCCCAGAAACAATTCGCGCGTGTGATCAAGCCGGGTGAAAAGGAGATGGTCGGTAGCCATCAAGCGGGACAGGAAACGTTTCGGCCCCTGATCGACGAAGCGGTCGGCAAATTGTTGGCTCGCCATCAAGGTGAATTCGAGGTCCAGGCGACGGCCGCTACGGATGGTGAACCGCTCCCAGGGCCTCGCCACGCCGTCTGCTTTGTTGGAGTGACCAATAAAAGCGCCGAAGAGATCGGTGACTTCAAGGAACAGCTCTTTCACTGCATTGATGCTCGTTTGCAGGAATCACCCGAATTCGTTTCGCTCAATCGGCAATATGTCGAAGCGGGGCTGACCGAGTTGCGGATGCGTCCGGAGAGCCTGTTTCTGCCGGATCGGCGACGCCAGTTCATCGAAGTCATGGAACGGCAGGGACAACCAATTGAGTTTCTCATGTTTGCCACGATCACGTCGGGCACCACGCGAGAAAACAATGAATATCAGCGTGATTACCAGCTCGTGCTCGACCTGGTCAATGTCCATAGCGGTCAATCGGATAAGCAAGTTGCCACGATCAGCAAGGCTTACCACAAGTCGCGGGTGAGTCGCTGGGCGGACAAGCACAATCCGTTTTAGCCTGTGATCCTCACCCCGTTCCGCCGCGGCGCCATGATCGCTCACTCCTCGCCACGTCCGCGCTCTCAACGCCTTGACAACTGGACCATTCCAGCCGGCCCGATGACTGGAGCGAGACTGACCAAGCTGCTGCTGGCGCTGATTGTCCCGCCGCTGTTCTGCCTGGTCAGTGGTGGGTGCCGCGTGTATGGCGAGCGGATGGTGCAGGTACGACAGCACTATTATCGCAGCGATCTCGTCGCCGCTGATCGACTGCTGCTGGAAACACGCGAGCAGCAACCGGCGGACGCCCCCCTCATCGACCTCGAACGTTCCTTGGTGCTGTTGACGCAAGGCCAGGCCAGTGCCGCGGAACAGCTGCTGCGTCGGGCTCGAGATGAATTTGAAGAGCGGCAAGCGAGCGACCCGGTCGCCACCGCTAAATCCTGGCTCACCGACGACACGCAGCGAACCTATCGCGGCGACGACTATGAGCTGGTTTTGATCCGCGCGTTTTTGGCGCTGTCGAATCTGTTGCATGACGGCGGCGATGCCGAGGCCTATTCCTTACAGGTCTCGGCGGAACAGCAGCGCATCATCGATGCGGCCGTGGAGGCGGATGGAAAAAACCCGAAGGCGGCGTATCAGCAAGTCGCCATCGGCCCCTTCCTGCGTGGCATGCTGCGCGAACAAACGCATGTGCATTACGACGATGCCGCCCGTTCCTACCAACAAGTGGTGCACTGGCAGCCCGATTTCCTGCCGGGCAAAACGGATTTGCAACGAGCTCAATATGGAACGCACTCCGCCCCGGCACACGGAGTGTTATATGTGTTTGCCTGCGTGGGTCGTGGCCCCTTGAAACAGGAAGTAGTGGAGCAGCCGACAAGTGCCGCACTGCTGGTCGCTGATCGCATCGTGAGTGCCGTGGGGAGCCAGACGTTGCCGCCGACGATCGCTCCCATCAAGGTGCCGCGGATGGTCGCTGGCAGCCAAACGGTACCAGCGATTGCCGTGGAAGTCGCCGGCCAACCGCCACAGCGCACGGAAACGATCACCGACATCAATCGCATGGCGCTCCTGCAAGCCGAGGCGATCCATGATCAAACGGTGGGGCGAGCCGTCGCTCGTCGAGTGCTCAAGAAGAGCCTGCTCTACGGTGCCAAAGAGATGGCCGATGTCTCCAAAAACTCTCTCGTCTCGCTCGGCATCGACCTCGCCGGCGTAGCGTATGAAGCGACGGAGCGCGCGGACACTCGCTGCTGGAGCCTATTACCCGCGAGCATTCAGGTGGCTCGTATTGAACTTCCTGTTGGTCGTCATCGAGTGACCTTGCGACCTTTACGGAACTCCGGGCGCCACCCCGGCGCGCTACAAACCGAGACTGTCGAAATCCTCGACGCGCGCAATCGCTACTTGCTGGTGCACCTGCCCGACGATCGCTTAATCGGGAAGCCGGTCGTCAGTCGTGACTGATGACCACTAGCTCGTGGGCAAGCGTCGAACCGGTGGATGAACTGCGTTACCGAGCCCGAGGTTCAGCCATCGACTCTCGCCAGTGCTCGCGGTGATGTGGCGATCGTCGCGGCTGAAACCCTGTTACCGCCCTGCCATGAAAAGAACTTGAGTTCTGTGTCCACCATGCCGCTACGGTGTGCGCTGCTGCTGGGCAGTCTTGCGAAAATAGTCCTGCATTTCTCGAATGCGATCTAAGTCCAGTCCCTCCGGCTTGTGCTCGAAGAACCAATCCAGCTCGCGGATGGCTACGTCATGCCGTCCCGTTTCAAACTTGAGCATCGCGCGCACGCCACGATCTTCGGCACTATCGGGAGCGAGTGTCACGAGCAGTTCCAGGTATCCAATCATGCGAGCACGGTCTTTTGCGGACTGAGCAAGCGAGACGAGATTACGTAGCATGCGCTGCAAGATCTGTCGTTTGGTGAGCGAATGCAAGTGATCCTCGCGCAGCACACCACCATCCGTGGCTTCCAGCACCTTCTTGGCCGCCTGTTCTTTCGTGAGCGGTAGGGCCCCGTCATAAACGTCCAGGAGCTGCTCACTACCGTCGCGAGCGATATGCTTCACACAGAAATGCCCCGGCAAACCAACTCCCTGAATCACCAGGTCCAGGCGTCGTCCGAGCTCCATGTAAAGCACACAGAGCGTGATTGGAATTCCCTCTCGATCATCGATCACGCGGCTGAGGTAACTGTTATCGCGGTGGTAGTAATCCGTACGACTACCGTGAAACCCATTTTCGGTAAAAAGGTATTTTTTGAGGGCCGCGAGGCGTGCCGCTTCATCCGCTTGGGGCTCCAGCGACGCCTTGATTTCCGTCGCCATCCGCTCGATCGTCCGCAAATAAGCTTCGACATCCAGCTCCTCGTCATCCAGGCGAGCGATCAAGAGTGCGGCGCGAGCCAAGTTGATTTCATCATCCGCCTTTCGAGACTCGACTTGCAGCGTCTCCACCACCGTGGCGATGTGCAGGTCTCGCGCCATGAGCCGCAATTCAGCCGCTCGCTTTTCCAGCTCGTCCGCCCGCTGCGCGATCGCTGTGGAGCCGCCCAGAGCAGCACCGCTTAGCTGCTCCGGCTGGAGTCGAGCGAGCGCGGGTAACTCATCAATCACTCGACGCGCCTCCGCCGTAGCTGCGGCTGACAAACGTCGGCTGGCAACCTGAGCCCCAACTTCAAACTGCTTGAACTCGGCCTGCGTATCACGGAACTTGGCCAGTCCCACGGCGCCCGTCGTCAGTGCCTCGTCGGTCGATTCAAACAACAACACTTCATTCACGAAACATTGAATCCGCTTCTCTTCGACTCGCACTTTCAACCGATTCCAATCACCGGGACGATAGTGCGGCGACGGGCGTTCGAAGAGCACCTGCCAATCGTACACATCGGGACCGCTGAAGCGTGTCAGTCGCAGCTTGCCCGCCGTGGGATAGAAGCCGTAATGTCGATCGCCACCGTCCGCATGAAACGCCAACCCCGCCGCTCCCGCTTCCTCTTCCAACTTCACCGTCACCGCTACTTCATACGGCAAAGCAGGTGGCGGACGGCGCGATAAACAGAGCGACCGACCACCAAACCCTTGCCCCGTGCCACTCACCAGCACCCGCCCCGCACGCTGCTGCCACCGAGCCCCAAACAGCGGCGTCCATTCCTGTGGGTCAAGCGTACCGATAGTGAGCCAGCGGCTGAGTGGAATCGGATTGGGCTTCTCCAGCAGCGGCTTGAGCGAATTCACTTCCATCGCAAAGCCCAGGTTTTGCGTGACGAGGGACTTCATGGTGACAATACCCAGGACATTCCCTTTCAGATCCAAAACCGGACCACCGCTGTTGCCCGGCTCAATCGGAATCGCCAGCTGAATCATCCGCCGACCATCCACCTCGCGCGTCCCCGATACCACACCACTCACCACACTATGCTTGAGCCCATGGGGATTGCCGAGTGCGATGACGGGAGTGCCATCCGGCACTTGCGAACTGTCGCCCAGCGGGAGTGGCTCGAGCGGCTTACCGACGGGCGGTTTAATCTTCACGATGGCCAAGTCGAGATGCCGATCGGAGGCATGCACCGATTCCACCTCATGCTGACTTCCATCGGCAAGCTGAACTTGTAATGGCCGCGCTTCGCCGAGCACATGCATGTTGGTGGCGATGAGTCCTTCGCGTGAGATGATGAAGCCAGTACCAATTCCCTGCCGCTGCCCCTCGCGTCCCGTGAAACTGATGACCACCACAGACGAGCGCGTGCGCTGCGTCAGCTCCGTCACCTCGTCCGCCCTGGCGTGACCGCAGCGCAGATCGAGTGGCCGCAGGAGCAGCCACGCGAGTAACAGCAGAACCAGTCGCCGCCGCGACCCCCTGGAGACAGCGCAATGAGAATGGGGAAACATCGCAGCAGCGAGTCGAGTGGCAGCAGAGTTTTTCACGGTTGTTGGCTTCCTTCTGCTGCATAGCATACGGACTGGCGCGAGGAGAGCCAACCGTTTTGAGCCGCTGGCGCAGATTGGCAGCAATCCCATTCTCAATCGATGCTTCATCAGACTCTGACCGCCAGCAGCACCGTCGAGTGCCACGATCGGATCTCAACATGGCAAAAGAATGGGGCGATTTGAAGTCGGCTGCTCAGGCAGTCGGGCGGATTACCAGATTTCTGGCGCTCCACCACAAGCCCGCTTGCAGACGATCCGATCTGAATCAATCACGACACTTGCGTCCTACTTGTTGACATGCCAGTCATCTGGCACAATTCCGCCTCAAAGGAGACCTCCATGAGCAATTCCAAGAAGATTCGTGTCGCCATTATCGGACTCGGCTTTGGTAGCGAGTTCATTCCCATTTACCAGCGTCATCCGCAGGCAGAAATGTATGCGATCTGCCAGCGTAACAAAGAACGACTCGACCAGATCGGCGATGCGTTCAAGGTGCCCATGCGGTACACCGAGTACGCCGATGTGCTCAAAGATCCCAACGTCGACTTCGTCCATATCAACTCCCCAATTCCCGATCACGGACCGATGTCGATCGCCGCACTCAAGGCGGGCAAGCACGTCATGTGCACCGTG
Organism: Pirellulaceae bacterium; assembly: GCA_044235425.1. Classification (GTDB taxonomy): domain Bacteria; phylum Planctomycetota; class Planctomycetia; order Pirellulales; family Pirellulaceae; genus JBJSXJ01. The sequence continues at coordinate 19,852 of JBIIHW010000051.1, read as the reverse complement.
CCAATGGCCACGACGGTGGAGGAATGTCGGCAGATTGTGGAATTGGTCAAGCAAACCGGACTCAAATACATGATGGCCGAGACGGTCGTCTATGCCCGCGAATTTCTCTTTATTCGCGAAATGTATCTTCAGGGGGAACTGGGAAAAATTCAGTTCCTGCAAGCCAGTCACCAGCAAGACATGGACGGCTGGCCCAACTACTGGCCAGGCTTACCTCCCATGCATTACGCCACGCACTGCGTGGGGCCCTGCTTGGCGCTCACTCGAGCCGAAGCGGAATATGTTTCCTGCTTCGGTTCCGGCCGCATTCGCGAAGAACTCGTTGCTAAATACAACTCGCCATTCGCGGTCGAAACCTGTCATATCAAGTTCCGTAATTCGGACTTGAGTGCCCGTATTTATCGCTCGCTGTTCGATACCGCACGTCAGTATCGCGAAAGCATCGATGTTTACGGCTCGAAGAAATCGTTCGAATGGCCGCTCATCGAGCATGAGGATCCGGTGCTGCACGTGGCGAAGCGCCCGGAACCTGAAATCCCTGAAAAGATCAAGGTTCCCGACTTTGCCCATTTGCTTCCCGAGGGCATTCGTCCCTTCACGACCAAGGGAGTCTACGACATCGCCGATAACACGCACCTGTCGTTTACCCAAGGCGGAGGCCACGGCGGTTCGCACCCACACTTGGCTCACGAATTCGTCTCGGCACTGGTCGAGAACCGCGATCCCTACCCCAACGCCGCCCAGTCGGCGAACTGGACCTGTGTCGGCATCTTGGCTCATGAATCCGCCCTCGAAGGCGGCGCCATTAAGCCACTCCCCACTTGGTCGCTCGAGGGCTAAAGCGGTCATCGCTCAACGCGCTACCGCGGGACGCCGCACCTCAATGCGTCGCTCCAAGCCTGATTTACCCGTCCGCCCACGGAAGTCCCGTGGGCTGGACGAAAGCATCCTGGGAGACCTGCGCTGCGCCCGGGAAAATCCCACAGCAACAGCCTCGACCGTCCTGTCATCGGGATAGCGACCCAAGAAAATCCCAGATGGAATAAAATTGGCCTCGCCCGCACCGCTTAAGCGACTCGCTGCTGGCTTCCTGGGCGGCCGGCAGTCGGCCGCACGACACGCGAGACATGTCCGTCGGCATCGTAGATCTTGAGTTCGTTTTCTTCGCAGAACCAAACCGCCTGATGCCCATCCACTCGAAATCGGCGGCCGCAATAAAAGCCATCGCGAATGAGGATGGTTTCTTCTAGAGTGTCGCAGTCGCAGCCCAAATCGGTGAACTGAGCGCGTACGGTTTGACGTACGGTTTCGAGAAGATCGAAATGAGGAAAGGCAAGTAGTTCGCTCATCGGGCCGCCAGGGCCTCCGCACTAAAAACCAGGAATTCTCGCAGCCGTACCGAACGGGATGTCCACAAGACTCCATCGACGCTCATAGCCGTTATCATGCGTCCCGTTCGACCAGTCCGATTCTTCTTCCTAAACCACCCAGATTCCGCTTTTACGGCCACGTCCCGTATCACGTCTCCAGCCACTCGTTGCCGATGATCTTCTAACGTGGGCGGTTTGCATCGAGACGCATTCGAGGAGCTGGGGATATGCCGGGAGATATACCTGAAGAAAGCGCGATCGGCTGGGAAGAAATGACGAACGAAGAGCTGCAGGAATTAGCGGGTGAGCTTGGTGTTCAGTTGCCCCCGGAACAGCTGCGGGAACTACTGGCACTAACCTGGAATCTGGACGATTTAGAATCCGTCCAGCAGGCCCTGCAGTCGCTCGGCGATACGCTCGGCTCCTAAAAGGAACGGGAGAGTTCTGAGCACAATGGGCGGCTCATGAGCGGGAGAAACGACGCACTGGCCGAACCGTGGGAAGAATGGAAGCCGCCCGGAACTAATTACCATGGCCAGTGCCAACGTGCCCGTCGTTGACACCGGTGTAAGAGCAATAACTGGGTTCAGCGAGCGTGAACCAAGAACTACAGTCCCAGTTTTGCCAGAGCGTCGATCGCGGCTTTCGCTTGAGCGATGCCACCGAGTTGTTCGGCCAGCTTCTTGGCGGTGAGCAGCGATTGCAGGAAGTTGTCGTTACCGGCAGTTCCCGCCTGCACAGCGGCAGCAGCAGCAGCAGCGGCTTTGGTCGAACCAGCCGGACGACCACGACGTCCCACTTTGCCATTCTTCTTTTTGTCTAAAGATTTGATCGTGCTGACATACGCAGCGGTAATGTCATGACCTTGTTCCTTCAACGCAGCCACGACCTGTCGCGGCTTAGCCTTGGGATTCGCAGTCAAGAAATCCCGGATCGCCTGCGATTTGTTGGCACTGTCAGCATCTTCTTTCTTCGCCATAAACTCCATCCTCTAGCACCCTCCCAGGGGGCAATTGAAAATAAACAAACGAACTAAACATTAGTCTGAAACTATCAAGTAACCAAAAAAATCTAACACTCATTTTTTTGGGAAAAACAATCTACGCCTTTAATAAGCTGCATGTCTAGCCCCACCGGTGGTACTGAATAAGTCCCAAAGTTAACAGTGATCTTATCGATGTCTAACAAATCAGGAAACAAATTCGTGCAAATATCAATACATGTCATTTACGGAAGATGAATCATTCCGTGAGCGGTAACATGGCGAAATCCAGGATTCTTGACCTCCCAATCAAAACGATTTTTATTCTTGTGGGTCAGTCGCCTACGTGTTCCCAATCGGCTAAGACCTAAGCACAAACAGCGTAAAAACGACTACACTACGTCCCCCTAATTCAGATTGTCTGGCCCCGAGGAGTCCCTTCCGATGACAGCCCCCATCAGCGGTGTGTTACCCATCGCTCATACGCCTTTTCTTGATAATGACGACATCGATTATGCCAGTTTAGAAAGGCAGATTGACTGGGCACTGACTCAAGGAGCACAGGGTTATTGCACCGGCATGGTATCGGAGCTGCTGCGACTGACCGGCCAAGAACGCCTGGAACTCACTCGCCAACTGGCGCAGTGGAGTCGCGGGGCGGTGGTCGTCGCCAGTGTCGGCGCGGAAAGCACTCGTCAGGCCGTTTTCTACGCTACGGAAGCGGAGCGAGCGGGTTGTACGGCGTTGATGGCGATTCCGCCTTTGTCGACCGCGCTCCCGAGCGACGAAGTGTACGCCTACTATGCCGCTTTGGCCCAGGCCGTCTCCTTGCCCCTGATTGTGCAAGATGCTTCGGGATATGTCGGTCAGGCCATTCCGCTGTCGGTCTATATCCGACTCCTGGATGAATTCGGGCCCGCTCGCATTCTGTTTAAGCCCGAAGCGGCTCCCATTGGTCCGAATTTGACCGCGTTGCGAACCGCCTCCAGCGGCCGAGCTCGAGTGCTCGAAGGCTCCGGTGGAATTCTGCTGATTGATAGCTACCGACGTGGAATCGCTGGCACCATGCCCGGTATGGAATTCCTGGACGGCATCGTGGCTGTCTGGCGCGCGCTCCAGGCCGGTGATGATGCTCGGGCTTATCGAGTTTATTTTCCCATCTGCGCGCTGGTGGCACTGCAGATGCAAGCCGGTCTTGATGGATTTTTAGCGATTGAGAAATATCTGCTGCATCGTCGCGGCTTGTTCAGCACCGAGCGACGCCGACGCCCCAACGCCTGGAGTCTGGACGAGGAAACTCGTCGCGAAGTCGATCGCCTCTTCGCGCTGCTGCAAGAAACCTTGGCGACGTTATAATGGCGTCCGCCATCGGCCCAAGTTTGCTACCGTGTGAACGGATTCCACTCCCCTCCTCAGCCTACCCGTGACCCTCATGACTGCTCCGCTGCTGACCCCTAAGGCTCGTCGAGTTCCGGCGACCAAATTGCCCTGTTTTTCGTTTGAATCGAGTGCCGATTTATCGCGCCACGTGGCACGGATGATCGCCACGGTGATCCAAGAGCGAAACGCGCTGGGATTGCACGCCGTGCTGGGACTCCCGCGCGGTTCCACCCCGATCGGCGTTTATCGGGAGCTCGTCCGGATGCACCGTGAGGAGGGTTTGGACCTCTCCCACGTCATCACCTTCAACCTCGATGAATTCTTCGGCATGGGTCCCGACCAGATCCAAAGTTACCATCGCTGGATGCAGGAGAATTTCTTTCAGCACGTCAACATTCCCGCCCAGAATATTCACTACCCCGACGGCACCGTGCCGCTCGAAAAAGTAGCCGAACATTGCCAGGCCTATGAAGCCCTCATCGCCAGGTCCGGCGGGATCGACCTCATGCTGCTCGGCATCGGTGGCAATGGACATATCGGTTTCAATGAACCGTTCAGCTCCCGCTCCAGCCGCACTCGTCTCGTCACGCTCGACCCCGGCACTCGCCGAGCACTGGCGAGCGACTTTTTTAGTGAAGAGAATGTGCCCAGCCAAGCGATCACCGTGGGGCTAGGAACGATTCTTGCCAGTCGTAAAATCCTGCTCCTGGCCATGGGCGAACACAAAGCGACGGTGATTCGCGCGCTGGCCGAGGGCGACGTGGTGGACCGGATTCCGGCCAGCTACCTGCAGGCCCACGGCGACTCCACACTCATGATCGATGAGGCGGCCGCGAAATACCTCACCGCCAGCTGCACCCCCTGGCTCATTGGCCACGTCAACTGGACCGATGCCTGGATTAAACGTGCGATCCTCTGGCTCTGTGAACAGACCGGTAAGCCCTGCCTCAAACTGGATGACTCCGATTTTCGCTCGCATTACCTGCATACCTTAGTGCGCGACTTCGGCCCCGCCGATCGACTCACCCAAAAAGTGTTCGACTGGATGATGAGCACCATCAACTATCATCCCGCAGGCCTCGAACCTCGCCGCATCATCTGCTTCAGCCCGCATCCTGACGATGACGTCATCAGCATGGGCGGCACCCTCATTCGTCTCTGCCAAGACGGTCATCAAGTGCATGTTGCTTACATGACCAGCGGGAACATTGCGGTCTTCGACCGCGACGCACTGCGGATGGCTGATTTTGTCTCCGAATACAATCGAGTCTTCGGAATTGAATCGGCCAAATCGACTAACTTGGAAGAGACCGTCAAACGTGGCATCGCCAATAAACCCGCCGGTATGCCCGACGTCGAAGAAGTGCAGAAGATTAAAACCTTGATTCGCTGGAGCGAAGCCAAGTTCGGCGCTTTCGCCGTCGGGTGCAAGGAACAGGATCTGCATTTCCTCGACTTGCCCTTCTATCGCACCGGCACCATCGCCAAAAAACCGATCGGTCCCGAAGATGTACGCATCATTCGCGAACTCATCGAAAGCGTCAAACCGGACCAGATCTACGTGGCCGGTGACCTGTCCGACCCTCATGGAACCCATCGAGTTTGTGCGGAAGCGGTGTTTAAAGCCTTGAGCGAAATTGAAGCCCAGCATGGAAGTCGCCCCGAGGTGCTGTTGTACCGCGGCGCTTGGCAGGAATATGAACTGCATGAAATCGAAATCGCCGTACCGCTCAGTCCCGGCGAACTCCGACAAAAGCGTTATGCGATTTATGAACACGAAAGTCAGAAGGATGACGCCGTCTTTCCGGGATCCGACCCGCGTCAGTTCTGGCAGCGAGCGGAAGATCGGAATAAAGGTACCGCCGAGCGCTACAACAAAACGGGTTTACCCGAGTTCTACGCGATCGAAGGCTTCATCCGCTGGAACGGCGTGCCCATTTAACTCGCCGACTCAGCCACTTCGCAGTTCACCTGCGCCCGATGCACCGCCGCATCGGGATACACACCCGGTAAATCCTCGCTATACCAGCGGTCCAGCACCGCGTCCCAGTCGGCTCGATTCCTCACCGTGGTGAAAGCCGTGCGCACGGCCAGATACTCGGGATGGGAAGCCGCATACTTAATCCCGAATTTACGCATCAGCATGCCACAGCGACGAGGGTCATAGATCTGCTCGGCCAACCGATAATGCTCGTGAATCACCGCTCGCTGCTCCCAGATCGAGGGCGGTGGTGGCAGTGGCAAGCCCGCAAACAGAGCCTGCGTTTGCTGAAAGATCCAGGGATTACCAATCGCCCCTCGCGCCGCCGTCACTCCATCGACACCCGTTCGCCGCATCATCTCCAGGCAGTCTCGGGCGGTGAACAGATCGCCACTGCCCAAAATCGTGCGCGCCCCCACATGCCGCTTCACCTCTGCCAAAAAACCCCAGCGACTCGGTCCCACATATCGCTGCTCAACCGTACGACCATGAACCGTAATCGCCGCCACTCCCGCCGCAAATGCTCCGTCCAGAATCTCATAGAAACGATCGCGACTTTCCGCCGTGTCATCGAGACCACGGCGCATTTTGACCGTCACCGGAATAGCCGCTGGCACGATGTCGCGCGTCCGCCGAACAATCTCCAGTGCCACCTCCGGCTGGCTCAAATGAAATCCACCACGACAGCGACCCAGCACCTTTTTCACGGGACAACCAAAGTTGATGTCGATCACATCAAAACCGGCATCGACCAGTTTCTTCGCCCCTAAGGCAAACTGCTCCGGCTCCGATCCCATCAGCTGCCCACCCACCGGATGCTCGTCGTCGCCAATGAAGAGAAAATGCGACGTGCGCTGACGCTGCTTAAGCGATACCAGAAACTCATCCAGCATGACTTCGCAGAGCGCATATCGAGCACCCAGACGGCGCGCCAGCGCGCGCATCGGCCAATCGCTATACCCCGACAAGGCCGCCTGGACCACCGGAAAACCAACCTCGACTGTTCCCAGCCGCAGCGGCAAAAAACGCTCCGTCATCCTGATTCCTCTCCCGACACTCAACCCACAGCCTCTATCGCACCGCCGCCGGAATCGACCACCGCAGCACGCGTGGATCGCGACTGGCAATCAGCAGCTCCGTACCATCCGGTGCATAGGCCAATCCAAACGCAGCAGTCACCGGCAACTGCTGATGATGTAGCAGATTTCCGCTCGATACGTCCCAAATAAACAAATGGCCTCCATAATCGAGCGTCGCCAGACGCGACCCTGCTGGATTATAGGACAACCGATAGATCGTATCGTTGTGCCCGCTGCCTGTCCGCCCTGCGGCTAAAGTTTCTCGCACCAGCGATTGCCACGCTTTCGCGGAACCACCCGTTACAATCTGATTGCCATCCGGTGAATAAGTAGCGGTAAACAGTCGCCCAGCCGCCTCCGCAGCTCCCATCTTCAGCACCTGCCCCTGCTCATCCCAAAACCGCAGCTTGCCATCCACCCCAGCACTCACAAGCTCCTTGCCCGCGGGATGAAATGCCACCGCCTGCGCCGCTCCCGCATGCTCCCGCTTCGACCAGATCACCATCCCGTCCGCCGCTTGCAACAGCTGCACTCCGCCGTCACCACCCGCGACGGCCAATCGCCCCCCATCGGCATTAAATGCCAGCCCATAAACCGGCTGCTCGGACGCCTTCCACTGCCAGCGCGGAGCCGGCGAGGGAATCTGCCAGCGACGTACCGTCTGATCCACACCGGCCGTAAACAAGGTGCGTTCATCCGCCGCCAGTTGCAAGCGAGTGACCGCGGCAGTGTGACCACGACTCTCCAAAATGAGTTGCCAAGTGCCCAGCGGCTCCGGCTTGGCGGCAGGCACTGCATTCGCCGCGGGCGCCGCGGGCGCCTCGCGCATGAACGTGCGTACGATCGCGTCGGCACTGGCCACCACCACGCGGCGATCCTCCCGCTGGCCGGCCAGCGCCAAGCTGCTGATCGCGGTTGGCAATTTGATCACCCCTTGGGATTCGCCATCGACGGTCGTCCAGAGCCGGACGGCCAAGTCATCACCGCCCGCCGCAATCGTCTGATCGTCAGCGGACATGGCCAAACATTTCACCGCCGCTTCGGCGCCCGGATATTCTCGAACTTTGGCTAGCGTCGCCGCATCCCACGATCGCACCACTTTGTCCGCACCCGCCGTGTAAATCCGCTTGCCATCACGGCTGTATCGAATCGCCTGCACCGCGCCCTCATGAGCCACCACGATCTGGGCCACGGATAGCGTCCACCACTGCACCGTCTTGTCCGCACCCGCCGTCGCCAGCGAGCGACCATCGGCAGCAAACGATACCGCATGAATCACTCCCGCATGTCCCGCGAAACGCTGCATCTCCTTCAGCGCTACGCGATCCCAAACTCGAATCAGCGAATCGTCGCTGGTCACCGCTAGACGCTGGCCATCGGCACTCAAACTGATCGCACGCACCGCCGCCGGCGATGCCCACACAGCCTGAGGAGCGACATTCACGGGCACAACCGCTGCCCCTGGTGCCACCTTCGCAGCATCCGGTTTCGCAGCATCCACCTTGGCAGCTGCTGGCCATGGTTCAACCGCCCAGCAGCGGAGCTGATTGTCGGCAGCTCCAGCCGCTAACGTTCGTCCATCGCCGCTCAGCGCCACACAACTCACGCTCGCCGCCGCTCCAGCAAACAAACGCACGTTCTGACCGTCCCGCAGATCCCACTGTCGAATTGATTTGTCAGCACCGGCGGAAAAGAGCGTCTGGCCGTCCGGCGCATAACTCACTCCCGTCACTGCACCCTGATGCCCTGTCAACAGCCGCTCGAGCGCGATCGAATAGCGGTAAAGATGCTGATCAGCACTGGTGACGATCAGCCCGCTGCCATCCGCCGTGATGGCCACATCGGTGACCGCGGCCGGCACCGTGATGTCTTGTAACAGCCGCTGATCCGCAAGGGAGTAAATCCGGACATGCTGATCATTTCCTGCCACTGCCAAACGCCCGTCGCTCGCCAGCGCGATCGCCACCACCGGTACGGGAGTGGTCATGGTCGGTAAGGCTTGTCCATCGGCTGTCTTCCAGAGATGAACCAGCGGCTGAGCGCCCGCCACATCACCACCCGCCGCCAGCAGCGCTCCATCGCCGGTCACTGCCAGCCGCCGCCACGCGACTGGGCTACCTCCCAACTGCCGTGCCGGCGTACCATCCGCATTCCACAACTTGACGACGCGATCATCACCGCAGGTGGCGAGTAGTTTCCCGTCGGGAAACAGCACCGCACTATGAACCTTTCCCGCATCGCCCACGATCACCTGCTGTGCACTCACTCGGGCCACTCGCAGCGACTTGTCCGCCGATGCCCACGCCACGAATCGCTCGCCCGGTTCGCCCGGTTCGCTCGGTTCGCCCGGTTCGCTCGGTTCGCTCGTGGAACAGTCGGCCGCCGCTACCACCGCACCGGCGGGCTGCGGACTGGTGAACGCTTCTAGTTGGCGTCCGGTGACCACCTGCCAGACGCGTACGACTTGATCATCCCCCACCGTCACACAGTGATTCGCATCCGCGCCAGAGTGGAGTTGGCGAATGGCAGTCGGCAGTGTCACGGTTGCCACTACGGCTCCATCTGCATAATTCCAAACTCGCAAACTCTTATCCGCACTCACCGCCAAAACGCGAGTCCCATCGGTGCTCAGCGTAAGACCGGTCACGGCATCCGTGGGCCCTGCCAAGGTTCGAGCTGCCTGGCCTGTCGCCAGTGCCCAAATGCGCACGGTCTTGTCCGCACCACCACTGATCAGCGACGTGCCATCGCTCGAAAACGCAATACCACTCACCACTCCCATATGTCCGACCAGTGAGCGCACCAGGAGCGGCGTGTGAAGCGCGAGTGACCCGTCCGCTGCTCCCACCAAAAACCGTTCGGGCACAGCCGGTTGATTGCCATTGGCCGCAAGGGCTGGCAGGGCCGCCAGGGTCGCAGTTCCCGCCGCGACCGCTCGACGTTCTACCAACTTTCCGTCCGCCACTTGCACCGTACGCAGCTGACCATCCGCGGCAGTCAAGGTCACACGCGTGCCATCCGTCGAGTAACAAACACTGGTCGGCGTCACTCCCAGCGGCACTTTGCGCTCGAGCTGCCCGTTGCCGTTGGGCCAAATGTAGAGCTGCTGATCTTGCCCCAGGCCAACAATCTGCGAGCCATCGCCGCGCAGGGCCAGTCCGTTGAGCACCGTGTCAGCACCTTGCAGCGTCACCATCACTTTGCCATTCAGATCGCTGATTCGGCCCCCCTTGTCCGCACCGCAGCTCAGCACCGACTGCGAGTTGGCGGAATAGCTCACGCCCAGCACTCCCCCTGGATGTTGAGCGACGATGACGAGTGCGGCGAGTGAATGACGGCGCACCTGTCCATCGGCTGCCGCCGTGATCAGCGTGCGATTGTCCGGCAACAACGCCAGGCCACCGACTGGGCCCGCCGGCAGCACAAAACGCTCCAGCAGTCGCCCCGTGGCGGTTTCTAAAACTCGAGCCGCTCCGGCATCTCCTCCGAGCAGCAAACGACTGCCATCGCGACTCAATCGCACACGCCGAATCCGCTCCGGCTGTGCCCATGCACCCAGTGCCGCTCCATCCGCTACTTGCCAAGCTTTGACATTCTGATCCGCATGCACCGTGTAACATTTCGCACCATCCGGGGACAGAACCAGATCGAGTGCTGAATCAGCCGCTGCGATGGTGCGCGTTGCCTGGCCGGTCGTGAGATTCCACACGGTCACCCCCTGCCCCTCACCGCTCACGACCACTGCCGCGCCATCCGGCGTGTAGGCCACGCTTGTCAGCGGCTTGTCGGCCACGTGAATCGACTTTTGCAAACCGGGCCGTACCAGCCGCACCCGCGGATCATCACTGACCACCACCACCGTTTTTTGATCGAGCACAAAGCCGATGCCATTCGTCTTGGTTGGTCCGAGATCCAGCGACTCGATGGACTTCCCATCCGGCCCCAGTACACGCAGCAAGCCAGCGGTCGTACCGAGTGCCAGCCGCTGACCATCATTGGAGATCGACACACTCGTCACATTCGCCGCATTCACGGGAAGGGTGGCGGTGACCTTGAGATCCGCCGTGGTGATCACGCGTACTTGTTGGTCTTGTCCCAGCGCCACCAGCAACTTGCCATCCGCACTCGTCGCAGCTGCCTGCACGGGCGCTCCCAGCGCAATCGACTGCAGCGGTTTGCGATCACTAATCTGGAACGTTTTCAGATTTCCATTGGCGGTTACCACAGCCAGCTGCTGACCACCAGGAATGACATGCAGGCTGCTGATGGCTTGATCGTGAGCCACAAGATCGGCCACTTCCTTCTTCTCGGCCACGTTCCAGATTTTGATATGTCCATCAGCACAAGCAGCCGCCACGGTGTTGTCAGGCAAAAAGGTAACTGCCGTGATGGCGGCCGCATGACCCTCGAACGCCTGCAGCTTCTGGCCGTCGGCGGTGCTCCAGATCAGCAGCTGTTTGTTCGCACTGCCCGTGGCCAACTGCGCGCCATCGGCACGCCAGGCGACTGCCGAGATGGCAGCGGCGTGAGGAAACGTCCAGCTCGCCGCTCCATCCGCTAAATTCCAGACGCGCGCCGACTGATCCGCACCGCTGGTCACCAGCTGCTGTCCATTGGGACTCATCGCAAACAGCGTGACGGCAGCCGTATGTCCCGTCAGCACACGCGCGGCGGTGGGAGCGTCCCAGAGACGCAGATCACCATCCGCTCCAATCGTCGCCACTTGACCGCCCTGCGGCTTCACCGCCACTCCCCGCACCCCACCGGGATGTCCACCAAAAGCGTATTGGGCAGCACCGTCGGCGACGGCATGCACGCGCACGAGCCCCTGTGCGTCACCGGCCAGCAGCAGATTATTGTCGGTGGTAAGTGCCAACGACGTGAGTGGTGCCGGTAATTTCTGTGGCGGAAAAACGGCCTGCGACGTGACCAGATCGTGCCCCTGCAAGATTTGATCCGTGCCGACCGTAAACAGCTTGTTCGCATCGCCGCTGACGGTCAGAGCGAGCGTGCCGGCCTGATGCTGCTGCAGGTTGGCCATGGGAACTAGCGGCAACTGCCAGGTCTTCACCAAACCGTCCGCACTTCCACTTACCAGTTGCTGTCCCGCAGCGTTGTACTGCAAGGTCGTTACTGGACCATCGTGCCCCAGCAGCAAGCCCGTGCTTTGCCCATCGGCAGCAGCCAAACGAATAGCCCCCAGCACATCACCAGCTGCCAATTCCCCTTGATCGCGACGCCAGCTCACACTCGACACTCGCCGACTACCAGCACCCGCGATCGCCGCTCCGTTCCCCGCCGGCTGACCGTCTGGTTTGGCGGCCGGCTGACCGTCTGGTTTTGCGGCGGGCGGAATCGCGGGTGCAGCGAGTTGGCCTTTGAGCTTCCCGTCGCTGGTGGAAAAAATCCGCACGCTCCCATCACTCAACCCGGCCGCTACCAACTGGCCATCGGGAGCGGCAGCCACAGCGGGAGGCAGGGCAGGTGGCGCAGCATTCGCCGCCGGTGCAGGTGGCGCGTTAGGTGCCGCTGCCGGCGCGGCGATGAGTGACATTGGGGCCACGGGATTCCGCCAGACACGAATCTGGCCGTCCGCACCCGCGGTCGCCCAGAGCGGCTCCTTAGCCGACCACGCGATCGCTTGCACGGCTCCCTCATGACCGCCCACCCAGCTTTGCTCACGACCATCCACGACATTCCAAAACGTCACTCGTCCCGCCCGATCGCCCGCCACCAGTACTTTGGGATCGGATGACCACTTGAGTAGCGCGACCGGCGTGCCACTCCCCGCAAGTTTTTGAATCAATTGCCCGTTACTGGCGCCAAGGATCGAGATCGAGCCATCCGCTTGTGCGACTGCCAGTTGCTTGCCGCCGGGTGCGAGTGCGAGTGCGGCGGCCGGTTCAGCCAATCCGGGCAGCGTAACGGGCCCGGTATTCGTCGCCTCCCACCACTTCACCAGACCATCATGCCCGGTCGTGATCACGCGCTTGCCCGTGGGATCACTGGCGATGGCGGAGACCGGCCCGAGGTGCGCGCCCAGGCTGCCCAGCGCTTTGCCATCGGCCGCGTTCCAGCGGCGCAGTTGACCTTGTACGTCACCGGCCAGGATCTGCTGACCGTCGCGCGTGATCGTCAAGTCGGTCACAGCGGCGTCGATCTTCTCGGTTGCCACTGCTTGCTTACCCGCTGCCGCATCCCAGATACGCACAATCTGGTCCGCACCGACACTCACCGCTACTTTGCCGGTTGCGTCAAGTGCACCGCGGGAGACAGCAGCGGTGTGCCCCGCCCATTTTCCTACTGGTGCGGGTAGATTCCAAATACGAATCGTGCCATCGGCTCCCGTCGTCGCGAACTGTGCCTTGGTCGGATGCCAGGCGATTCCGCTGATCGCGCCGACATGTCCCGCGACGGTCCCCACATCCGTTCCATCCGCAGCGTTCCATAATCGCACCACACCCAGATCACTACCTGCGGCCACCCGCTGACCGTCCGCCGAGATTCCCACGGCCGCCACTTTGCCGCCCATTCCGGGAAGTGCCCGCACTTGTTTTCCGTCCGTCGTCCCGAAGAGCAACACCTGCTGGTCCAGCCCGCCACTCACCAGCCACTTGCCATCTCGCGAGATCGCGACCGACATGGCCTGATCATTGTGCGTCACCAGCGGGCGCCCTGCGACGGGTGGCCAGTCCACCAGTCGCACCACTCCATCCTGACCTGCGACCGCAATCCGACGATCGTCGGGTGCCGTCGCCAAATCATGAGCCGGTAACACCACCACACCGCCAACCGCTTGGCCATCCTGCAATTGCCAACCGCGCAAAATTCCGTCGCCACCGATGGCCACGGTCTGCTTGGGCGCAGAGAGAAGTCCGACCGCGCTGATCGGAGCCATCGCGCCTGGAAAATCCCGCGCCGGCATCTTGGTTTTTTGATCCCACAGCCGCACAGTTCCCGCCGCATCGCCGCTAATCACCAGTTGCCCATCTGCCGAACGCGCCAGCGCCGTGGCCGCTCCTGGTAACCCCGTCAGGTCGATCGTCGGATAGGAACGAGCCAGATCCAACAGCCGGACGGTCGCATCGGCTCCCCCCACCGCCACACCGGCACCATCCGGTGCGACAGCCAAACTGAGCAGCGGACCGCTGGAAACGCGCTGAGTGAATACCGGTTGGCCGGTGGCGCGATCCCAATATCGTACGGTGCCATCAAGCCCGACACTGATCATGGTCTTGCCATCCGGCGAGTAGCCAACGGCATAAACGCCTTGCTGATGTCCCGTCAGATAGGTGAGTGCCGGAGCGGGCTCCTGCGCCACCACCGTCGTCGACATGACGAGCAGACTGAGTATGACCAGCAGAGCGGTAGAGCGCTCGCAGACAAAGCGCGAGCCTGCGATCCAGGAAAACGTCCGTCGTTGGCAAACCGGAAACCAATTCATGGTGAGTTCCATCAAGAGAGGATGTCGTGAATGACGTGACCATGAACGTCTGTCAAACGACGATCAATCCCATTGTTGCGGAAGGTGAGTTTCGTGTGATCGATCCCGAGCTGATGCAGGATCGTGGCGTGAATGTCATACACTTTCGTTGGCCGGTCGCGATCCAGTGGCTTGTATCCCCATTGATCACTGGGCCCGTAGGTTAAACCACGTTTGAGTCCACCGCCTGCCAGCCAGTTGGAAAAAACGAACGGATTATGATCGCGCCCTTTACCTCCCTGAGCACACGGCATCCGCCCAAATTCCGTTGTCCACAAAACGATGGTGTCGTCCAGCAAGCCTCGTTGTCGCAGATCCTTGATGAGTGCTGCGGCCCCGGTCGCCATACCCAGTGCCAACGGCCCATGATCGCGCGCAACATCTTCGTGCGAGTCCCAATTGCGACGTGGGAAACTGTTGTCATTACCCGAGAAAATCTGGACGAACCGCACACCGCGTTCCAGCAGTCGCCGCGCGACCAAGCATTTGCGACCGAAGTAATCTGCTTCTTCTGGCACATTGATCGTCGTGGGCCAACTCTTAGGCCCCTGCTCGACACCATACATCTGGAGAATGTGGGCCGGCTCCTGGGATAGATCGAGTGCTTCGGGGGCGGCCAACTGCATGCGCGCCGCGAGCTCATAACTGCGAATGCGCGCTTCCAGTCGAGTATCACCGGCACGCTGGTCTGCATGGACACGATTGAGCCGATTCATGATCGCCAGCGCCTGAGCATCGCCCGCACGACTGACGTAGGCCGCCGATGGCGCAAAAAGATCCTCGATGGGATTCTCCGTTCCCGGACGAATCGTCGTGCCCTGATGCTGAGCAGGCAAAAACGCCGAGTCCCAGTTTTTTTGGCCATTCGAGGGATAACCACGATGATCCGGTAACACGACAAACGTAGGCAGATTTTCATTCATGCTGCCCAGTCCGTAACTGACCCACGCCCCCATCGCTGGAAACCCTGGCAATTGAAAGCCCGTAGTTTGCAACAGAGTGGCAGAACTATGAACGCCCGTCGCGCCAACCAGATTGTGAATGAATGTCAGCTCGTCGGCCACCGCTCCCAGCGGGGCAACCGCCTCGCTTAACATCTTGCCGCATTCGCCATACGGCGAGAATTTCCAGCAGGACGCAAATGTTGCGCCATGGCCATTCTGGAACAGCTCGACCGGCTCCCCGGGATCCCACGGTTGTCCATTGCGTTTGTCGAGTTCCGGCTTGTGATCGAACAAATCCACATGGCTCGCCGCACCCGCCATAAACAGCTGCACCACGCGCTTCGCCTTGGGCGGATGATGCAGTCGTCCGCTCAGTACGCCCCCCACCCCGACCGCCGCGGCGCTGCCGGCGGTCGGCACTCCAGGTGTCCCGCCCCTTCCCGCGCCGGCATTACCAGCAGCAGGTTCGTCGGCCAGTCCGTCGTGAGCCAGCAAGCAGGCCAGCGCTAAGCTGCCAAAGCCCTGCCCCATCCCGCCCAGCCACGCACGCCGACTCAACATCTGCTCGTATGATTCTCGCATCGCACTCGCTCCCTGAGCCAACAATCAATCCACAAACGCAAACTCATTCAAATTCAAAATCACTCGACAAGCATTCGCCAAGCCGAACCGCTGTGTGTACTCGGTCAGCGCCTGCAGTTCGTCTCGGGTTGGTGCCCGCCCCAGAGCCAGTTGATAACCGAGTTCCAACTGCTGCTCCACCTGCGGTCCCACCAGCGTCAGTCGCTCCGCAAAATGCTGCGCCATGAGCACCGTAAGTTTGTTGTTCATGAGGGCAAGTGCTTGCAGTGCGTTGATCGTTTCATTGCGACGATCAACTGCAATCGACGGATCGGCGCAGTCGAGTGTCGTCATAAAGGGCTGTGGCTGCGAGCGCACCAGGAATCGATAGACCGCTCGTCGCTGACTCCGCGGATCACTCGGATCATGCAAGCGATATTCATAGTGCGGTGAATGCTCGGGGCGCTCGATCACGAAATCCTGAAAGCCCGGCCCACCCATCGCCAGATTCAAACGCCCAGCCACCCAGAGCACGCTATCACGAATCGCTTCGGCTTCTAATTTGCGACGATTCATCCGCCAGAGATAAACATTGCCCGAATCGATTTTGAAGTTCGCGTCGTTATGAGCCGTCGACTGGCGATAGGTGGCGCTGGTCACAAGTTGCCGATGCAACTGCTTGAGGGACTGCGAACCATCCCGAAAGTCGGCTGCCAGCGTGTCTAGCAGCTCGGGATGACTGGGCGTCGTCCCCATCCGTCCAAAGTCGCTCGCCGATTCCACCAAGCCTCGGCCAAAATGATACTGCCACACTCGATTCACAATCGACCGCCAGGTGAGCGGATTTTTCTCGCTCGTAATCCATTCCGCCAAGGCTATTCGTCGAGCGCTTTCAGGGGCATCGTCAGGAACCTTGAACTCGGCTGCCAAGTCGGGCACGACGGCCAGGGTGCCGGGACCGACGGGCCGGACCGGCTTGCTCACATCGCCGCGCGCCAGCACGTGAATGGGACGCGGCTTACCGCCCATCGGTCCCGTCCCCAAAAACGCTCCACTGCCAAAATGGACCGTGCCAGCATACACCAGCTGCTGCGGTGGCAAACGACGCTGCGCGGCCTCGATCTCCGCCACTTCTTGCTCCAGTTGCTGCCGTCGCTCACGAAGCCCCTGCGGCAACACGCGCTGCAGGAGTTCATCGCGCGCCCGAGTAGCCTCCACCAACTCCTCCGCCGCAGCTTTATTCGTTGAAACCGGATAGCGATCATCAACAAGATTTGTTCGACGCCAGCGCGGTGCGCCCTCGATTGAATCGAGTGATGTGACGGGACGATTGCGTGCCTGATTCACCCCCGACTCATCCAGCACACGCAGCTCCGCCACTGCCAAGATGTAATCGTTGCTACGCAGAGCCAACCTGGTCGCCGTGAGGCGGACGAAACGTCCCGCCTTGCCCGTCACGACTACCTCCTGCGGTACCGTGCCCGGATTGGCAACATTCTCCAGAGTGCGATCGGCCACGACGACGACATTCGTCTTGAATTCCGCATCGTCCGAGATTTCCAGTTTGTAGCGCACCGGAAAACCGAACCCGGCACCGATCCCATTAAACGCATCCCAGCACGGATGTAGCACAATCTTGGTAATTGCCCGCGATTCCCCCAGATCGACTTGTACCCACTTGGGCCGGTCCGCGGCAGGTTCAATCTGACTGTGATAACCATATTCCTCATGGAGCGCCGGATTAGTGCTCGCCGCCTTCGTCAAATCCGCCACTCGGCGCTGCAGCGCCGCAAACGGCTCGCCGCCCAGCTTGACGGTTTCCATCTCCAGCTGCTGTCGCTCACCAACGAGTCGCTGGAGTCGCTCGCGCAGCTGCTGTCGCTGCTGACTCACCTGAGCGTCCACGTCGTAACTGCGATCGGCTCGGTCCAGTGCTGCGAATACGGCTTGCAAGCGGTAATAGTCGGTCATCGCAATCGGATCAAATTTATGATCATGACAACGAGCACACTGAACGGTCGTACTACAGAAGGTGTTGAGCGTATTGACGACCATGTCATCACGATCGAGATTCCGCGCAATCTTGCCGTCCAGTTTCGTTTCGGGCACCTCGGCGTGACTGATGAAATCCCACGGTCCCGCCGCGATGAACCCAAGTGCCGTGATGCCATCCGTCGTGTCAGGATAAAACGCATCCCCGGCGAGCTGCTCCCGCACAAATCGCTCGTATGGCTTATCCGCATTCAACGCTCGAATCACATAATCCCGGTACGGCCACGCGTTCGGTCGCAGCTTGTCTTTGTCATAGCCATGCGTATCGCCGTAATGCACGACATCCAGCCAGTGACGAGCCCAGCGTTCACCGAGCCGCGGTGACGCGAGCAGCCGATCCACCAGTCGTTCATACGCCGACGGGTCATCAGCCGCTACAAATTCCGCGACGACTTCGGTATCGAGCGGCAACCCATGCAAATCGAACGACAACCGCCGCGCCAGTGTCGCCCGCTCCGCCTCACCCGCTCCCGTCAGCTGCTGAGCCTGTCGTTTCGCGGCGATGAAATCATCGACCAGCCCACGCGACCACGCACGATCCTCGGCCCTCAATGCGGGGACAGTAGAGGCAGAAGTGGCAGCGGCCGGTGGAGTGGCTGAAGATGCGGGTAAGACTTTGCTTCCATCCGCCGCTCGTCGCATCAGCGGCTGCAGCGACCACCAATTCGTATCTGCGGCCGGCTTCGCCTCCAACGTCACACCCGCGGGCCATTTTGCCCCGGCATCAATCCACCGAGCGACCGCTTGCTGCTGCGCCGGTGTCAGCGGCTGGCCGCCCTTGGGCATCTCCGGCTTCTCACCCTGGATCATCGTCCAGAGCGAACTATCAGCCGCTCGGCCCGCCTTCACGACCGCTCCACTTTCACCGCCCTTGGCCAAATCGGCTGCAGTGCTGAGCGACAGCTCACCTTTACGCTCGGTTTCATTATGGCAACTCACGCAGCGTCGTTCGAAGAGCGGTGCGATGGTTTGGCGAAACAGATCGTCCTCTGCTGCTTGTAAGGAACTGCTCCCAGCGATGAGCCCCGCGAGCCAAACGATCTGTACGACCGCTTGCCGCGCCAGAATCAGCGATTGTCGACCTGCATTTGCCATCGGTATACCCTGCCAACAAGTCATGGCCGTTTACTCCACGCCCGTGCTACCCCAACCACACTGTGCACGCTAACGTACTTACCCGGCACTCTCGGGCCTGTCATCATAAACTGTCGTTGATCAGACTAAAACCTGAGTGCGGTCATTCTTGACCAGCCTTCGTGGCTCCCACGCATGTCGCCTCGGAGAGGCGAGCCGCTCCCGACCCGACCTTGCGTCGGGCGAAGCAATGACTTCCGCGGTTACCTGCGGCTTTTCAACGCGACGGCAAGTAACCGAGGAAGTCGTCGCTCCGACTGGCACAGGGCCAGTCGAGAGCCGCTCACGTCCCGACCTTGTGTCAGTCGAGAGCTGCTCCCGTCCCGACCTTGCGTCGGGCGAGAGCTGCTCCCGACCCGACCTTGCGTCAGTCGAGGGCAGCTCCCGACCCGACCTTGCGTCGGGCGAAGCAATGACTTCCGAGGTTACCTGCGGCTTTTCAACGCGACGGCGAGTAACCGAGGAAGTCGTCGCTCCGACTGGCACAGGGCCAGTCGAGAGCTGCTCATGTTCCGACCTTGCGTCAGTCGAGAGCTGCTCCCGTCCCGACCTTGCGTCGGGCGAAGCAATAACTTCCGAGGTTACATGCGGCTTTTCAACGCGACGGCAAGTAACCGAGGAAGTCGTTCCTCCGACTGGCACAGGGCCAGTCGAGAGCCGCTCCCGTCCCGACCTTGTGTCAGTCGAGAGCCGCTCCCGTCCCGACCTTGTGTCAGTCGAGAGCCGCTCCCGACCCGACCTTGTGTCAGTCGAGAGCCGCTCCCGTCCCGACCTTGCGTCGGGCGAGAGCAATGACTTCCGCGGTTACCTGCGGCTTTTCAACGCGACGGCAAGTAACCGAGGAAGTCGTTGCTCCGACTGGCACAGGGCCAGTCGAGAGCTGCTC
>JBIIHW010000059.1:0-26342 GCA_044235425.1 Pirellulaceae bacterium | reverse complement strand
GCTCCCGACCCGACCTTGCGCCAGTCGAGGGCAGCTCCCGTCCCGACCTTGCGCCAGTCGAGAGCCGCTCCCGACCCGACCCTGCGTCGGGCGAAGCAATGACTTCCCCGGGTTACCTGCCGTCTTCAACGCGAATGCACGTAACCGAGGAAGTCGTTGCTCCGACTGGCACAGGGCCAGTCGAGAGCTGCTCCCGACCCGACCTTGTGCCAGTCGAGGGCAGCTCCCGTCCCGACCTTGCGCCAGTCGAGAGCCGCTCCCGACCCGACCTTGCGTCGGGCGAAGCAATGACTTCCCCGGTTACCTGCCGTCTTCAACGCGAATGCCGGTAACCAAGGAAGTCGTTGCTCCGACTGGCACAGGGGCAGTCGAGAGCTGCTCCCGACCCGACCTTGCGCCAGTCGAGAGCTGCTCCCGTCCCGACCTTGCGTCGGGCGAGAGCCGCTCCCGACCCGACCTTGCGTCGGGCGAAGCAATGACTTCCCCGGTTACCTGCCGTCTTCAACGCGAATGCCGGTAACCAAGGAAGTCGTTGCTCCGACTGGCACGAGGCCAGTCGAGAGCTGCTCCCGACCCGACCTTGCGTCAGTCGAGAGCTGCTCCCGACCCGACCTTGCGCCAGTCGAGAGCCGCTCCCGACCCGACCTTGTGCCAGTCGAGGGCAGCTCCCGACCCGACCTTGCGTCGGGCGAAGCAATGACTTCCTCGGTTACCTGCCGTCTTCAACGCGAATGCACGTAACCGAGGAAGTCGTTGCTCCGACTGGCACAAGGCCAGTCGAGAGCGGCTCCCGACCCGACCTTGCGCCAGTCGAGAGCGGCTCCCGGCCCGACCTTGCGTCGGGCGAAGCGCTGACTTTCGCGGTTATCTACCTGTTTCACCGCGACGGCGAGTAACCGAGAACGGAAGCGGCATTGGTCTTGCGCCGATGCTGCCTTACCGGTTCACATTACAACCGGTTTGAGAAACTTGACTTGCATGCGCGGGGCAACGCATAATCCGATGCCGATGAAACCCGGCGCTCACAACTGGCTGATGGTTCCTGAATCCATCGAATCGAAAGACGACTTGTCATGCATGTAACGAAACAGATTGGTCGCCGGCTGGGGTTGTGCGGCGTGTTCTTGGGAGTGGCCGGATTGGGTGGAGTGCCCGTCGACGTGAGCCGCTCCGTGCCGCTCTCGGCCGCTTTTCTGGACGTGGGACCGACGGTGGCTTTGGCCCAGGCGCCGCTGAAACCCGAGGAGCAGGCGGCGCTGGTGCTCAACGCTGGCAACAAAGCCTTCAACGACAAGCAGTACAATGTGGCAGCGGAGCGATTCCGCGAGTACATCCAAAAGTTTCCGAACCAAAAAGATATCACGGCCGCTCGGTACGGTCTGGGACTCGCATTGCTGGAGACCAATCCGCGCGATTTTAAGAATGCGATTGAAGCCCTCACGCCGGCCGCGGGTGTGAATGAGTTTGTTGATCGGCCTTTTGTACTTTATCAACTCGCACTCGCTCATCGCGGCGTTGGGTATGATTTCTGGCAGCAGGCGCTGGCCAAGCCGAACGAGGCGGCCGCTCTGAAACAACAGGCTCAGCCGCAGTTTGCCAGCGCGGCTAGTCGATTTAACGAAGCGACCGCTGCCTTTCTGGCTCGCGCTAAGGCCGCACCGGCACCCTCACCGGTAGCACCGGCACCCGCACCGGCGGCTGGCGAGTTGCCGGCGGATGTCGAGTGGGCGAATCGAGCACGGTGTGATCAGAGCGAGATGCTGCTGCGGCAAGACAAGTCGAAGGAGGCGGTGGAGCTGCTGACACCCTGGCTGGCTGACGCGACGCAAGGCAAGAGTGTCTATCGACCGCTGGCTCTGTATCTGCATGGCCAAGCGGCATTCAACTTGCGGGATTACGCTGGCGGTTTCCGTTCACTGGCCGCCCTCGCACCGTTCACGCAGCCCGTATTTGGCGCCCACGCTCAGTACCTCCTCGGTCGGACTCACCATTTGCTGGAAGAGCGAGTGGAGGCGGCGGCGCGGTATGACGCCGTGATCGCCGGCTATGAAAAAGCGAAAACGGCGGCTCAGCAGCAATTGCAAAATGGGGCCGCATTGGCCAATCAACCCGACGAACGAGCGCGGTTGGAGGCGTTCGTGCGAGCGGCGCCTGATTATGTCGTCCGCAGTCAGTTTCATGCGGCGGTTTTACTGCAAGAGCAGCAGAAGAGCGGCGATGCATTGACGCGTTTCACCACCTTCCTGCAGCAGCAACCGCAATCGCCATTGGCCGACGAAGCCAAACTACGACAGGCGATGGCTCAGGTTGAATTGCGTCAGTTTCAGCCCGCTGTGCAAACCTTGACGGCACTCGCCAATCATCCGGTGCTGGCAGATCGAGCGATGTTGTGGTTAGGGCGAGCAACATTGAACGGCGCTGATCCCGCTCAGGCACCGGCCTACGCGCAAGCACTCACCACCACGATCGCGCAGCTGACCCAAGCCGCTGACAAGGCGAACCAGAGGATCGCGCAAGAACCCGAGGCCAAGCAGCGCCGGGGCGAGATTCTGCTGGAGCTTGGTGATCTGCAGGTGCAAGCTCGCCAGTTCGCACCGGCTGCCACCACCTTTGAAACCGGTGCAAAGGAGAACATTTCGCCGCTGAGGAACGAAGAGTTTTTGCAGCGACGAGCGACGGCGCTGCACATGGCTGTTCAATTGGATGCCTCGGATCAAGTATGTACTCAGTTTGCCCAAACGTTCCCGCAGAGCACGTTGCTGCCAGCTGTCTTATTTCGTTCGGCTGAAAACGCGTTTATGCGGGCTGCGGCGATCGAAGCAACTCAGGTTCCAGCCAAGAACGCTGATCTGGCGAAGTGGCTGGGTGAAGCTGGAACTCGCTATAAGACGCTGCTGGAAAAGTATCCCGAGTTTCCCTATGCCTCGGTGGCTCGTTATCGCTGGGCGATGACCTACTATCGCCAAGACAATTTTGTCGAAGCGCTGAAACTGTTACAGGCCATTCCCAGTGGTGACTATCAAGGTGAACTGGCGACGGCTCCTTATTTTCATGCTGATTGTTTGCTGCGTGCAGCACCGATGGACGGCACGGATGCGCTGGCTGTGGGACGTCAGTTGCAAGCCTTGACCGAAGCACTTAAGTTGCTCGAAGCTTTCATCGGCGCGCAGCCTGCGGATGGAAAGCTAGCGCTTCCACAAACTCCCGACGCCCTGCTCAAGCTGGCCTATTGTCAGCAGAAAATGGCGGTACAGCTAGCTGATCCTGCGGAGCGAACGAGTCGGCTCAATAGTGCTCGTCAAGCCTTGGATCGAGTGACCACGCAGTTTCCGACGAGTGCTGCGGTACCCGCCGCGACACTCGAACGAGCCAATTGCATGATCGACCTGAATGACACCGGCAGCGCTCAAAATGAACTCAACAAGTTCAAACAAGATCCGCTCAAGGGATCGTCGGTTGCGCCATTGGCGTTTGTCCGTCTCGCCACATTTCTACGGGCACAAAACAAGGCCGCTGACGCGGCGACATTGCTGCAGGAGGGACGCAACAATTATGAGGCTGCTTTGACGAATGATCCGGGGCGAGCGGCCTGGGCGCCGCTCTTGGCCTATCATCATGCTTTGGCGGTGAAAGAGAGCGGCAAGCTGGTGGACGCTCAGAAACTGTTTGAAGCCCTCATCCAAAAGTATGCGGCCAGCGGTGAGGCGATTGATGCGGCGTGGCGTGCCGGCCAGTGTCGTCGAGAAGACGCAATGGCTCGCTTGCTTTTGGCGACGACCGCCGCGCGGAAAGCTGGTGCCAAGCCGGAAGAGATAACGGCAGCGAATCAGCAGCGCGTCGAGTGTATCAAGCAGCTTACGGAGACGGGAGCCTTTCTGGTACAGCAGGCGACGGCAGTGGCCAGTAAAGCCGCCGGTTCTGAAACTCATCAGCGTTTGCTCTACGAAGCAGCGTGGTGCTATCAGACCTTGGCAGACCTGGAGATCGAAGCAGCGCAGCAAAAGCTGAATGAGGAGGCGCTGAAGAAGTTCCTGGAGGAACAGTCGAAGGCATCCGGTAAACCGATTACTGCCGTAGCGGCCACTGCCACGGGTCCGGCAGTGCCCAGTTCGAGTCCTCCAGAGGTGGCGCTGAGTGCGGTACCGAAGCAGCCGTCCGAGGAGTTATTACGAACGCAGTATAAAGCGTTGATTGCGGCGGGCGTGGATTCCCCCATCGCGCTGCTCGGACGATTGGAATTGTCGGAGGCGATGGCCAGGCGTGGAGAAGGCGATGCGGCGATCGCACTGCTCGAAGAAGCACTGACACTCGAGCCTGCTCCTGAGATCGAGGAGAAGTTGCGGCTGCGACTAGGCAGTTGTTACTTGAGCAAAGATGCGGTGGACAAAGCGCTACCGCAATTTCTGGCGGTGGCGAGCAACGCGAAGAGTCCCTTGGCACCCGAGGCGCGATATCGAGCGGGCGAGTGCCAGTTAATGCTCAAGGATTACGCGAAGGCGATCGAGTTGCTCACGCCGTTCCGTGATCAGCAACCGCTGCAAGCGATTCCGCAGTTGAGCGAGCGAGCATTGCTGCGACTCGGCCACGCCTACGGATTTGCAGGAAGTTGGGATCCGAGCCGGCAGGCCTTGGAGACGCTCATCCAGCGGTTCCCGCAAGGCGCGCTGCGTTTTGACGCACGTTATGCGATTGGCTGGGCGTATCAGAATCAAAAGCAATTCGACCCGGCGGCGGCCGCTTATCAGCTGGTCATCAACGAGACGGCCACAGAAGTCGCAGCCAAAGCGCAGTATCAACTCGCACTCTGTCGACTTGAACAGAAGCGGTTGCCGGAAGCGATCAATGCGCTCCTGGTCGTGCCGTTTACGTATGACTATCCCGAGTGGAGTGCGATCTCGATGCTGGAAGCTGCCCGGATCTTTCAGGACCTCAATCAGCCGCCACAAGCACGGCGATTACTGGAACGAGTCGTACGCGAGTTTCCGAACACCGAGTGGGCGAAGTCGGCGCAGCAGCGACTGACACAATTACAGACTGGAGCCAACCCATGATCAGCAACCATCGGTCACGGACCTTGCCGCTCACCATGCTCACGCGGTTGACGCTACT
The DNA here is from genome assembly GCA_044235425.1 of Pirellulaceae bacterium. GTDB lineage: Bacteria > Planctomycetota > Planctomycetia > Pirellulales > Pirellulaceae > JBJSXJ01. Next base: position 21,233 of record JBIIHW010000059.1, on the reverse strand, counting down.
GGCGCTGCTATGGATTGCTGTACAGCCGGTAACGGTCAGTGCTTACGTTGAGATACCGTACACGCTTGGCCGAGTGGTCATGGAGTCGACCTCGATTACGCTGCTAAAAATCGAAAAGGTCGACAAGGAGCGGAACCTGATTTTGTTCCGCAAAGTGAAGGATCTCAAAGGCACTCAGCCGGGCGAAGTCATCAAGCACAACATTGGTCGGGGTGGTTTCCATGAGCGGGAATGGAAAGCGATCATGGAATATGCGGAGCCAGGTAAAACGGCTCTGTTTTTCAACAATGGTGGGGCGAGTGAGACTTGCATTGCCAACTATTGGTATCAGGCTTACACAAATGGCGATTGGTGGAATATGAGTCACGGAGAGCCGTATATGCTGCGAAGCTATGCGGGCACCGCTGATAAATTGGCTGCGATTGTGACCGCCATGTTAACCGGCCAAGAGGTGGTTGTGCCGTGTATGGTCGACGGCGACAAGATGTCTCTGCAATTGCGGACGGCTCGTATTCAGCGTTTGCGAGCGAGCCTGAAGATTCAGGATTACAACGCTACGCGAGACTTTGCGGGTTGGGGTGGCGATGATTTTCGTACGATTGCGGGAATGCCACCCTTTTCACACTATGCCGGGGTCAGTCGCACCGATCCCGAGGCACAGGGAGTTACGGTTGCTGACATCGATGGTGACGGGAAGAATGAGTTTTGTTTTTATGGGCTGGGGAAAGTGGCGCTGCTGAAGGTCGACGGGCCGGCGTTGAGTGAGATCAGCTTGCCAATCACGACGGGTGCTCGCTGGGCTGGCTTTGCCGACTTCAATGGTGATAAGAAACTGGATCTGCTGCTGGCGACTCCGCAGGGACCACGGTTACTCACGGGCCAAGGTGGAAACTTCAAGGACGAATCCCATCTGCTGCCCAGCGAATCCTACTATCAACTCACCGCCGCTACCTGGATCAACTACGACGGTGACGCTCATCCCGATATCCTCTTGGCAAACGGATTCCTGGGCCTACGGCTCTATCGCAATCTGGGCGCCGTGCAGGGTGAGGGGGCAGCGCAGCGGCAGTTTGTCGATCTGTCCGAACAAGCGGGGCTCGGCGCCCACGGCCTCGGTGCGGCTCTGCGTCAAAAAGGTGATCATCTCGCGGTGGCCGATGTTAACGGTGATGGTCGCGACGATTTTCTCTACACGATCGGAACGGGACTATTGGCTTTGAACTCTTCACAAGGCTTCACGGAGGCCAAGGAGAGTGGCCTTAGTTTTGTGGTCGGCAAAGTGCGCCCGGTTTTTGCCGATTGGGATGGAGATCAAAAGCCCGATCTGTTCGTGCCGCAAAATGGAGTGAGTAAGTTGTGGGCTAATCGAGCCGGAAAGTTTGTGGATGTTACGGCCTCGAGTGGCGATCTCAATCGTGCACTGGGTGAAGCCACGTGTGCGACGGGGGCGGACTTCGACGGTGACGGACGACTCGATTTACTCATCGGCTGTACCAAAGGTCCGAACCGGCTGTTCCGGAATGCGGGACAAGGAAAGTTCGTGGACGGCACGTTGGATGCTGGTTTGTTACAACGCATTTTCAATACTCGTGGAATCGCGATGGGGGATATCAATGCGGATGGCATTCCCGATTTGCTGCTGAACAACGAAGGGCAAGAGTCCTCGGTGCTGTTGAGAGCCGCAGCTCAGCCGGCAGCTGGTCAAGTGGGACGGAATCCGTAAACTCCCGCGGCAAGAAATATTGGCCGCGAGTGCCGTCGCGAAGTTCATGGTCAGGCGAAGAATCAATAGTCACGAAAGCTCGGCCTCTGGCTGGTCGTGATCGTGACCTAGGGAGATGCTGGGGAATGACATTCGGAATGATATTTAGAATGAGTATCTGTTGTTGGAACGTGCGTAGTCTGGCGGCACTAGCATTCGTCTTGCTGGGGAACGTGGAGACGTGGAGCTGGGTGGACCTGGGCGTGGATACTCAGCGCGGTCTCCTGGCAGCGGACTGGAGCACGTATCGCGGCAATCCGCAGCGCACGGGGAATGTCGATGGGCAGGCGGGCCCCAAAGCGCCGCGCGTGGTCTGGGCGCTGAAGTCGACCGATCATTTCTTAGCGGCGCCGGTGGTGACGGATGGACTCGCATTTGTGTCGGGTCTGGGCGCGTTCAATTCCGCATCTTTTCAGGCACTGGATATCGATCCGAAAAAAAATCCACGCTTGCGCTGGGGCAAGGGGGCTCCTTTCCTCAAGCTGCCGACGGTTTGTTCCCCGGCCACGGCGAATGGTTTGTTGATCTTTGGTGACGGCATGCATCAGACCGACGGTGCGATGCTGCATGGTCTGCGAATTGATAGTGGCATGCCGGTTTGGCAATTTCCCATCCCCGGACAACTCGTCCACTTGGAAGGTGGTCCGGCGATTGCGGGCAACCGAGTTTACTTTGGAGCGGGGAATGCTGGTGTGCTCTGCCTGGACACGAGCAAGCTGGAACTGGACGGCAAAGAGATCGATTTTGCCGCGGCTCAAGTGCAGCTGAAAAAACAGTGGGACATGATGGTCGCTAAATATGAGCAGGAGAAAAAGGTTGATCCTGATTTCGCCATTCCACCCAGTGAGGATGCGTTACCCAAGCCACGGCCGAAGAAAGTCTGGCAGCAGGGAGCGGGTCAGTGGCATGTCGACGCGCCGCTCGCGGTGACAAACGATTTCGTGCTCGTAGCCTCCGCACGATTAGATCTGGAAAAGACCGGTGATCGATCGCTTCTTGCGCTGAAAGTGTCAGATGGCTCGACCGCTTGGAAACAGCCACTGACGCACAATCCCTGGGCTGGTGCCACGGTGGCGGGTGATTTGGTGCTGGTCGGCAGCAGTAACATTCGGTTGGAACCCAAGGATATTCCCCAGGCGAAAGGGGAGCTGGCGGCATTTCAATTAGCAACGGGCGCTGCCAAATGGAAACGGGAATTGCCTGGTGGTGTAGTTTCGTCGGTGGCGGTGAAAGGCGCCACTGCCGTGGTGGTGGCGACCGATGGAAAAGTACGAGCGGTAGATGTGGCGACTGGGCAAGATCGCTGGACGTACGATGCGCAGGCTCCGTTTTTTGCGGCTCCAGCAATCGCCGGCGAGGCGATCTATGCTGCTGATCTGCGCGGTGTTATCCATTGCCTGCTCGTGAACGATGGCAAGCTACTGTGGAAATTTGATGTGGGAAAGGACCCGGCGGTGGGAGCACCCGGTCAAATCTATGGCGCGCCCGCCATCGCGGGTGGCAAGTTGTTTGTCGCCACGTGTAATCTGGAAACGACAACAGAACGACGACCAACAGCGGTCATCTGTATCGGTGATTAAAACTGAGGAGCGACAATCATGGTTGCTCAGCGAATAGCGACTCTTAGCATTTCAGGAATGAAAACAATGTCCATACAGCGAAGTCGATGGCTCGGTGTGATCACGGCGAGTCTGCTGGTGTTGTGCGTGGCGATAAGCAAGCGCGCGACGGCGCAGGATGGGGGTGGATTGAAGGTCGACAAAGAGAAGAAGACGATCACGATTCCCTGCAAAATTGCGCCGCGAAAGCTGCCGAATCTTAATGAGGTTTATCCGATTGAAGTGATTGCCGCCTGGCCCGCCCCGAAGGGACAGAAGGCACATGAAACGGTGGTGACGTTTGAGGCGAAGCCCAGCGAAATTCACAAAGCGCTGGAAGAACTTGGCGTGAAGCCCGGAACACCCGCGAAAGGTGAAGGGGCGGAGCCGAAGGGGACCGAAGTTAAGATTTTTTTGGATCTACCCGGCGCGGGTGGAATTGCCAAACGCCTGCCGATCGAACGTACGTTACTGGACAAGAAGACCGGCAAAACGATGCCTAATTTGAAATGGCTCTTTACCGGCTCCGTCGTCAAGCAACCCGATCCTGCAAAACCAGACAAGGTTTATGCAGCGGATCAGACGGGCACTCTCATTGCAATTTTTCCGGTGACCAATGAATGCGTGTTTCAAACAAACCTGACGATGAAGGAAGAGCCACTGATCAAGCTTGATACCAACAGCAAGGTTCTGCCGGACGTTGGGACCGATGTGCAGTTAGTGATTCAAGCTCCGTAATCGATGCCGTATGCAACGCGGTGATGGGCACGGTAACGTAGTTCGTTATCTGGCCTGCCGTGCGATCAAGTTTGAGTGCCTGAGGATGGAGATGCGATGAAGCGAGCAGACAAACGCAAGTGTGGCTGGTGGTGGCGAGCGATGCTTCTGAGTGGTCTTGGATGCCTGCCCGCTGACGGTGCCGATTTGCCGGCGAATCTGCAGTCGCGATTGGCACCGCAGAACCGGGTGGTGCTGCCAGAATGGCCGCGGACTTCGACGCCGGCGACGACGGCATCCAGTCGTGATACGCTGGGTGAGCCGCCGCTGATCTCCAAGAAAAAACCGGTCCCGAGCACTCCCGGTGGACCAGCTTGGGTCCTGCCCGCTATCCCTCAGGCGCGGGAAGCAATCTGGTCACCGCCGGAGCGGATGAAGCCGATTTGGAATCAACCGAGTGTCGAGCAACCATCGCTGGTAACGGAGGAACGACCGCAGGGACCACGGCAGCTGATCTTGCCGGAGTCGTCGCGAGTCAAGATTGCGACCGTGTCGCCTGGATCGTTGCCGAGCGGTGAGCGGTATGCGCGCGACGCTGAATCGTTGCCGAAGATGAATGACGATCCCAGTGGATTACTGCGGCATGGTTTTCTGGTGCGACCGCAGGCACTAGCTGCGGCAGCACCACCGCCACTCTTACGACTCACCATTCCTGATCCCGATGCCACGTTGCGCGCGGTGCAGATTGAAGGCGTGGTGGCGCCTGAGGGGGAAACCTATAGTTTTCCCCGCGACTTACCCGCGCGCCCGACATTGCCCGTAAAGTAAAGACCGACGTGACCGACGTGACCGACGTGACCGAAGTGACGGCGTGACGGAAGAAGCAGTCGAAGAAAAATAAGTAGAAGTAGCAGACGTAGAAGAAGAAATCGCCCATGCAGTTGGCCGTCATTCCGATTCTCGTCGGTCCTCTGCAAACGCTGCTCGCGCTGCTCCCTGGAATCTTGCTGGCAGTCGGCACGCTGCTGGCTACGCTTGCCACCCCGCGGGGTATGAAGCGAGTGGCACGTTTTTTGTGGCATCAAAAGCTTTTCACTTTGCTTGTCCTAGGATTCCTGATTTTCTGGTTTAGCCCTGGCACTCCGCGACTGTGGGGAAAACTCTCGGCACAGATCTGGAGGCAGCCGGAGCGAAAGGCCATTGGGGTGGGGATGGAGCGTGGCGAGTGGCCGATGTTTCGCGGTGGTCCCCAGCGATTCGGCAGCGTCCTGCGACAGAGCTCGGAAGTAACGGCGGGCGCCGAGAGCCCTGTGGCGGCGGCCGATTGGCACGCTTGGGATCCGAGCGAACCGGAGTCGGTATTTTCATCACCGGCGATTGCTGGTGATCAAGTGATCTATGCCACGGCAGCGGGAATCGGGCCGTTCACGCCAACCGGTCGCGGCGCCATTGTGAGTGTGGAGTTGGAAACGGGACGCACTCGTTGGCGCTACGCTCCGGATGATTATCGAGCGACGTTTTCATCGCCGGTGGTGGCGGATGGCCTAGTGGTCTGTGGCGAGGGATTGCATCAAGTGCGTGACGCGCGCGTCACCTGTCTCGATTTAGCCGGAAATCTAGTCTGGCAGTTTCCCACTCAAAGTCATGTGGAGGCCACGCCCGCGATCGCTGAGGGGCGAGTGTATGTGGCAGCGGGCGATGATGGCTTGTACTGCTTGTCGCTGCGGACCGTAGCCGACGGAAGACCGCAAATCATGTGGCATTTAGCAGGTGATGAATATCGTGATTGCGAATCGTCGCCGCTAGTCGTCGACGGCGTTGTGTATTTCGGTTTGGGTGAAGGTGGTCAAGCGGTGTGTGCTGTCGATGCCCTGTCGGGCACGTTGCGGTGGCGGCGTGAAACCAGTCATCCCGTCTTCGCTCCTGTTTCCTGGGCAGTAGCGGCTGACGGCAAACAGCAACTAATCGTCGGACTGGGCCGTGGCAACTTCGTGCAATCAGCAGAGGACCTGTGGCAAGCAAAACTGCAAGAGCTGCAAGCGGCCCAGGCGACTGCGGATGAAATCGAGCGTAAACGGAGCGAACTGGCGCCGGGCGGCGAAGTTTGGTCGCTCGATCCGGCGACCGGGGAAGTCGTTTGGAAATTGCGGCTGCCGGAAACCGTGCTCGGCGCAATTGCGGTTGCTGAAGATGGATTCTATGTTGGCTGCCGCGATGGTGCTCTCTATCAAGTGGCCTACGGGGGCCCTCGTGCGGGCGAGATTATGCGACGTTGGGATGCACGCGAACCGATTGTCAGTTCGCCCGCGGTGACGGAGCGACGCCTGCTGATCACCACGCTGACTGGACGTGTCCATTGCTTGAATCGAGCAACGCTCGAGCCGAGTTGGTCGGTGGCAACCGGCTCCGGTGGCTCTTCCTTTAGTTCCCCGACGATTGTGTCTGATCGATTGATCGTGGGCACGGCCGACCAAGGATTGGTGGGTTTGTCATTGAGTGCGCGCGAGCGTCCACCGGTATGGAATCGGGGACTGCTGGCTGGCATGGCCGATCAGACGATCCCCACGGCAGCGACAGGAATGGACTGGGCGGTTGATCCCGAGATTGATGGTGAGGAGCCACGCGAGGTTTGGCCCGTGGCGCTCTGGCCCGATCGCGCGATTGCCGCGCTCTCGATTCCGCTAGCCAACGAGGCGATTGTGACCGCTTGGTCGACAGTACCCACCGAGCAATTGCTGGATCAGCGGACGGGCGAGCTGCGCAGTCGGTGCTTGTGGCAGCAAGTGGTAACGGGTCATTTGGTCGCGCCACCCATGATTGCCGATGGCACCGTGGTGGTGGCTTTGAATGACACTCCGCAGCCCGAGCCGGCGATCGTCTTGACGGGCTGGGATGCACGTGACGGGCGAGAGAAATGGCAAGTAGCAACGGCGGCGGAAGAATTTATGGCCATTACGGTTGATGAACAATTCGTCTATTTGTGGGCCGATCAAGCACTCTCCGCCTGGACCTTGCGCGAGGGGCGGTTGGTCTGGCAACGGCAACTGAAACGCGTCGACGAGCCACTGGCGACAACAGCGGCACTCGCCACGATCGACGGCCTGCTGCTCGTGTTGCTCAACGCAGAACTGCACACGCTGGATGGTACTACGGGCAAGCCGCTGCGCGGCGCCGTGAAGTTGCCGCTGGAAGCTGCGATCCCAACGCATCTGACCGCGGATCACCAGCAGTTGTTCATCGTGCAGCCGAGTGGAAGTGCGAGTCCGGTGCAGTCTCTCGATTTGGTAGAAGGAGTGTTGACTTCAGCAGATCGTACTGACGAACCATTATTATCGCCTGTCATTCTGCGCGATCGTCAGGGACGACCCTTAAGGGATTGGCATTTGCCGACGCTGGAAGAGGGCGACGAGCCGGCGACAGCGGTTTCGTCGCTGGCAGGGCGTCTGTTCTTTCTTACGAGGAGTGGACGACTGGTTTGTTTGGCGAATGGTGCGCCATGAGTGACGACGCTCCTCGGCTGGTGTTTTCCTTTCGAGCGGGGCAGGGGGAATGTGATCCGCAGCGAGTGGATTTGCTGGGCGGCAAAGGTGCGAGCCTGGCAGCGCTCAGCCGGGCGGGATTTTTTGTGCCGCCAGGATTTACGATTGCAGCTCCATGCTGTGTGCAAATTCTGGCTGCGGGTGGTGAGTGGCCGGAGCAGTTGTGGCCACAGATCGTTGCAGCGATGCAGCAGTTAGAGGCGGATACCGGGCGTCAGTTTGGACAGGGAAGACGTCCGCTGCTGGTCGCCGTTCGCTCCGGGGCGGCGGTGTCGATGCCTGGCATGATGGATACGATCCTGAACTGCGGGCTCAATCCGCGACTCATCGCTGCAGCGCCAAATCCGGCGGAATTCTGGCCGCGTTATGCGGAGCATATTCGACAATTTGCTGCATCCGTTCAGGGTTTGAAACTGAACGCAGCCGTTCCGGAGGAGGCGGACGAGGGTGCCACTCCAAACAGCGTCACCGCAGTGGACCGAGAGCGGTTGGTCGTCGCTGCAGAAGAGGCGGTGAAGTGCATGCTGGCGGAATATCGACGGCGCGTGGGCACCGATTTTCCTGTCGATCCGTGGCAAGCCCTGAGGCAAAGTGTGCAGGCAGTATTCGCCTCGTGGAATAGCGAGCGTGCCCGCGTTTATCGTCGTCATCATGGTTTGTCGGATGAACTGGGAACGGCGGTCAATGTGCAGATGATGTTTGACTCAGAGCGCTCCGGTGTCCTGTTTACGACTCATCCGCAGCGTCCCGATGCCGGTGAAATGCTCGTCGAAGCTTCGTGGGGTTTAGGGGAAGCGGTCGTATCGGGTGCCGTTACGCCTGATATCTATGTGCTCAACCGCAGCGATTTTTCAGTCCAAGAAGAAGTTGCTGGCGAACGTCCCGGCGATCAGCCAGCACTTTCCACTCCACAACTTGTAGAACTCGGGCAGCTGGGTTTGAACGTGGAGCAGTTCTACGGTTATCCCTGCGACTTGGAATGGGGATTCGCCGAGGGAAAACTGGCGCTGTTACAATCGCGAGCGATTCGCGGCCTGGAGGCGCACCGGGAACTCGAGCGAGCGCGGGGCGAAGAACTCGAGCGGCTCAAGACGTTGGCAGGCAGTCGGCCAACCATTTGGGTTGCTCATAATCTGGGCGAAACGTTGCCGGCGCCCACGCCACTCACCTGGAGTATCTTGCGGGCGTTCATGAGTGGCGCGGGAGGTTTCGGTGAACTCTATCGTATTCTGGGCTTTCATCCATCCGCGACCGTTTGCAAGGATGGATTTCTAGAGCTGCTGTTTGGGCGCATCTACTGCGATCCGCAACGAGCTGCACAGCTATTCTTCGACGATTTACCGTTTGAATATCAAGCGGAAGAGATTCGTACGGATCCGCGCGTGGTGGATGGTCCACCACGGCATCTAAATCTGGAACGTGCGGATCCATGGCTTTTTCTTCGGCTACCAAAGTTAGCTTGGCGGCTGCTTCGAGCCGCTCGTCAACAAAAAAAACTCCGTCGCGACTATCTCTCCGCGACAAATGACCTGTCCAGGTTTCAACGAGCCGTGATTGCCGCGGTGGATTGTTTTATCGACGAGGAGCGAACTGTTGAGTTAGGTGCCGCGAGCAGTGAGGAGTTGCTGCGCATCTTAGAGCGACGACGACACTTCGTGCTCGGAAGATTTTCTGCGGAAACTCTTCTGCCCGGTTATCTGGGCGGGCTCGCTCAAGCGAGTTTGCAAAGTCGGCTCACGCAGTATTTCGGTGCGCATGAAGGTTCGCGGCTGGCGGAGCAACTGATAACTGGTCATGGCGATATCACGGTGGAGCAGAACCAGGCACTATTCTTGGTTGCACAGGGGCGACAGTCGCTTGCGGAATTCCTGCAGTGCTACGGTCATCGAGCTGCCAATGAAATGGAGTTATCTCGTCCTCGCTGGCGCGAGGATCCTGTTACGGTGGAACAACTGGTGCATCGTCTTACCGGCATCCGCGAGGACTCACCGGAAGAACGATGTGCCCGTCAACAACGGCAAAGTGAGATCGCGGAGCGAGGTTTATTGAACCGGTTGGCGGACCATGGTGCAGCGGCTTTTTATGAAGAGGTGCTTGCCGATGTCCAGGCAGCGCGGCAGCTGCTGCCCTATCGTGAACTCGGAAAATTTCACTTGCTACGCGGCTATGCGTTGCTGCGCGAAGTGACGGAGGAATTAGCTAGACGCTGGGCGCTGGGTAGCGGCCTGTATTTTTTGGAGGTGGAAGAGCTACCGTGGTTCGAGCAGAATCCAGCGCTGGCGCGCGAACGAATCGCGAGTCGACAAATGCGCTGGAAAGCATTTCAAAAAATGATTGTCCCCGAGGTGATCAGTTCCGCTGTACTGGAGCACCTGTTTGACGCCAAGAGGCAGGACGAATCGGTGAGCGATGCACAGGAATGGTCGGCTCGGTCGATCGCCAGCGGTCAAGGGGAAGGCGTAGCGCGGATCGTGCTGGACCCCAACGAAGCTCGAGATTTGGGTGAAGGGTACGTGCTCGTTTGTCCCACGACGGATCCTGGCTGGACACCGCTCTTTGTTGGTGCTCGAGCACTGATTGTGGAACGGGGTGGAGTGTTATCGCACGGCGCGATTGTGGCTCGTGACTTTGGCATCCCAGCGGTAGTTTTCCCTCACGCTACGACGATATTTGCCGACGGGATGAAGCTGCGAGTGGATGCGGATCGAGGCGTGATATGGCGGTTGGTCGTCGATCAGACAGCAGCGGCGCACCGCCAGACGGGGGCTTCATGATCCACGCACCACCGCCCGCCGTGAATGGACAGATAGCGCTACTCGATGTTCCCTCGCTACTCGATTGGCTGTGGGGATGGAGCCTGTATTTACCGCGAGATTTGACACTGTTGGCGGTTGTCTTCGCGACGATTGGGCTGTTGTTACTGGCTCGTCGGAACCTGAACGCACAGGATCGTTTGCGGCGTGTGCAGCGAGATTTAGTGCAGCTACGCATGTTGCGTCGGGTGGCGCGCGAGGCGGATGATCGCGAGGCACTTCCACGTTTGCAGGCTACCGCAATGCAGCTGAAACTTATTCAAGTGCGAGCAGACCTGATCGTGTTAGCCTGGGTGCTGGTTCCGCTAGGGCTTTTAGCTTGGTGGGCGAGTGCGCGGCTGCAATATCTGCCGCTGCAGACCGGCGCCGAGTTTTCGATCGTGGCGAGTTATCCGGCGTCGTCTGTGGAGCGGTTGACGTATTTAGTTCCCACGGAGGGCTGTGAGCTGTTGACACCTGCATTGCAGCGGGTGGCATTGGATGGTGAGGTGGGTGGAGTGGTTGAGGTGCAGTGGCGGGTACGAGTGACAGCGACGGACAGTCGGGAAGTGCGGCTAGCGATTCACCATCTGGGGAGGCATGTGGAGCATCCGGTGCGGCTTCTGTCTCCTTGGTATCGCGAGGCAACGATCGTTCATCCCCATGGTGGCGTGCTGGCTACTCATGTGTCCTTGCCGCCGTATCGATTTTTGGGCTGGTTGCCTGGGTTTGAGGCCTGGGGAATCAGCTCCTGGATGTTGGCCTATCTCGGATTGTCGCTCCTCTTGATGCCCCTGGCACGCCGCTGGTGGCAAATTGCCTGATCTGCGATAAGTGGTAGGGTGGTGGTGATTGGCGGCTGCGTCCGCAAGGGTATGACTGAGTTTTGAATTAGCAGGATCATTGTGTCGGCTGCCTTTCCCAAGATTGCTCAATTGAAGTCGGTGGACCAGCTGCGTGCTCGTCTGGTCGAACTGGGACTGAACCTTCCGGTGGACGACGAGGTGTTGTCGTCTTCCCAAGGTTCACCGCTGGCACAGCCGCTGACGATCGGTGGCTTTCCGGTGGGGAACCGCTGGTGCATTCACCCGATGGAAGGTTGGGATGCCAATACCGACGGATCGCCGACGGAGTTTACGCTGCGGCGCTGGCGACGATTTGGGATGAGTGGCGCGAAGTTGATATGGGGTGGTGAAGCGGCGGCGGTACAGCCTGACGGCCGCGCGAATCCGCGGCAGACGATGGCGATTGCCGAAAACCTCTCCGGACTGCAGCTCTTACGGGAAAACCTCCTGGCGGCGCATCGCGAGTCTCATGGTCGCACCGACGATCTGCTCATCGGTTTACAGCTCACTCATTCAGGACGTTTCTCCAAGCCGGTTCCTGGGCCGCTGCAACCACGAATCGCGCAGCGTCATCCGCTGCTGGAAAATCGCTATCGAATCACCGCCCGCGACGAGGAGGTGATATGGACGGACGCCGAGTTGTTTGGGTTAGTGGATCGGTTTGTCGCAGCGGCTGGTGTCGCGCAGCAAGCTGGATTTCATTTTGTCGATATAAAGGCCTGTCACGGTTATTTATTGCATGAATTTTTGGGAGCTCGACATCGTCCTGGAGAATTTGGTGGTGATTACGCCGGACGCACTCGTTTGCTGCGCGAGATTGTGCAGCGAGTGCGAACGGCATGGCCGACGATGCTGGTGGGAGTGCGATTGAGTGTGTTTGATTTCGTGCCGTTTGAGCCGAGCGATGGGCTACCGGGGACGGGCCGGCCAGTGGATGTGCGGGGGTTGCTGCCCTATGAACTGGGGTTTGGGGTCAATGAGCTTGATCCGTGTGCGTATGATTTGACGGAACCGCTGCGATTGCTCCGGGATTTGGAGAGTTGGGGAGTGACCGTGGTGAATCTGTCGTGTGGCAGTCCCTACTACAATCCGCATCTGATGCGACCGGCGGCTTTTCCACCGAGTGATGGATATCAGCCGCCCGAAGATCCGCTCGTCGGGGTCGCTCGACAAATCGAGGTGGTGCGGCAGTGCAAGCAAGCGGTGCCACAGCTACCGCTGGTGGGGAGTGGCTATTCCTACTTACAGGATTATTTACCTCATGTGGCGCAGGCGGTGGTCCGCGCGGGGTGGGTGGATAGTGTGGGCCTGGGGCGGATGGTATTATCCTACCCGGAGTTGCCGGCCGACTCTTTGGCGGGCCGCGCGCTGGCGAGGAAAAGTGTTTGTCGGACCTTCAGTGATTGCACCACGGCTCCGCGCAATCAGCTGATCTCGGGCTGTTATCCCTTGGACGAGCGGTATAAGGGGTTGTCTGAGTATCAAGACTTGTTGCGGATCAAGCGAAAAAATCGGAGTAGCTAAGGAGTTATTTTTTCGCTTTTCCTGACAGCCGGCTGACAAATCAGCGTCGCGGTGACGTTCTACCTGTGGGGCGTTCTGCCCCGACCTGCAAAAAAACCATGGTTAAGTCCCGCTAGCTTACGAAATAGATAGATTTCGCCGAGTGAGTGGGTGCGAGTGAAAGTGGGTTGTGTGGGTCTTTATTAGTGCTCCGAAAAGGCGCTGCTGCTGAGTACGGAGTGGTGCGATCACGGGTTCGACGTTAGTGCTTGGTTTTTAAAAAAAGATCGTATTTTGTTCACGAGTTAGTAAGGTTTTTCGAGGATTGAAAATGAATTTCTTGCACCGAATTTGGTCACGCTTGGGGTTTTCCTTCTCGAAGAGTCTGCGTCGTCGCGGGCGTCAAATCCGAACGGTTCGATCGAAGCGTCGGTTCTGGATGGATTTGCATCGTTCGTCGCTGTCTGTCGAGTCGCTGGAAGCGCGGCAAGTGATGGCGACGTGGTTGGCGACCACGGATTTGGTCTATGATCCCACTCCCGGCAGCGTCACGAGTGGTGACGAGGTCATCGTGGGCTCGATCATCAGCGAGCGGCTGGATGAGGCGAGCGTGCAGGTGACGTACAGCATCGATGCCGTTCACAGAGCGGCCTATGATTTGGCTTCGGTCGAGTCGTCGATCAACGGTGGGGTGGGTGGCACCGCTACGAATGGGAGCTTGCCCGGCGACACGGATGCGTTCTCGCACACGATCACAATGCCCACCGGCACTTCTTTGCAAACGATTGAAACCAACGCGACGCTCAACCTGCGTGACATTTCGGTCTTTAACACCGATCTCCCCACGATGGGGGTGGTACGAGTGTTCGCGTCGTTATTTTCGCCCAAGGCCTATTTTGACACTCAACTTTTCACGGCAGAGATCCCGGTCAATACGGACGTCGCCGCTGACACCATTACGACGCCGGCGACGGCGACCTCGTGGGCCACGGGTACGGCGGTCCGAGTGGTCACCGGATTTGGGGTGGGAGCCGTTCCGGACTCGACCGACACCACCAATTCCACGCTGACATTTGCCGTCGCCCATGGACTCTCAACGGGCAGTGCGGTAGTGCCTGCTGCCACGAGCGGAGGACTAACTGCCGGTGTCTCGTATTTCGCTCGAGTGATTTCTCCCACTGTGATCAGTCTGTACAACACGGCGGCGAACGCCTCTGCTGGCGTTTCGACAGCCTCAACAACGGGGTTAATCGGTCTGACGGGCCCGGTGACTTCGGCGCTGTATGGGACGTCAACGACTGGCTTGGGACGTTCTCCTACAAGTACTCGGAATACCATTACGACGAGTTACTTTGTGCGCAATCTGGGAGGTAACAGCTATGAGCTTTACGATACCTACGCTAACTCGCTGGGGTCGGGAAGCGCGGGGCGGATCGACATCCTCGGCGTGTTACCGGCCAACGGCTCGATGGTTGTGGTCGGGCCGAAGGAGAGTCTACCCTTTATCGGGCAAATCCCGCTCTCGAACGCACACGTTCCCGCTTCGACGGACATCGTGGCTGATTGCGTGACGTTCTCGGTGGATCCGAACTGGGCCACTGGTACCAGCGTACGAGCCGCTCAGGCGATTGGTGGCCTGAGCACTGCGACCACTTACTTTGTTCGGAATCTTGGTGGCGGACAGTATAAATTTTACACCACAGTCGCTGCCGCGACTGGGACCGGCACTGCCGTTAATTTGACTGCTGACGTCACCACGCAAATTTTTAGTGGTGTAGACACCGTCACCTTTGCGAAGCCGCACGCTTTGCAGACGGGTGATATTGTGCGGTTGTCTGCGTCCTCCGCAGGCTTGGTAGTTCAGACGGCCTACTATGCGCGCGCCGTCGATGATTACAGCATCAAGCTATTTGCTACTCAGGCCAATGCCACAGCCAACGTCAGTGCGCTGACGTTCACAACTCCCATCACCGCCGCAATCGGTCGTACCACCGCTAGCTGGTGCTCCGACGTCGAACGTGACGTGACTATCGGCACGGAGTATGTCGGCCAGATCTGGTCGAGCTATCAAACCGCTGACTTCCCTTTTACCGGAACCGATCCACGTCAGGCGAACACTGCCGAATCCGGCACGTTGATTTCGAATGCTGCCCTGACACCTTCCGCGACGGACATTACCAATGATACGGTGACGTTTACGACGACCCACGGTCTGACGACGGGTGAGGCGATCTCGCTGACGACTAGCAGTAACGTGCTCACGGCTGGCACGACCTACTACGCTCGTATCACTTCCACGACGGCGGTGAGTTTGTTTACGAGCGCGGCGGACGCGGTGAACAACGTCAATCGAGTGAACCTGACGGCGGCGATCACGGGCACCTCGTTCTATCGAGCGCGATGGATTACGTTCCCAACGGCCCCTGGCTGGATCGCTGGTAGCCGAGTGGCATTTGATACTGCGGGAGCGGGCTTATCGACAGCCAGTTCCTATTACCTTGGCACCGTCAGCGGCTTGAGCACGAAGTTCTCGTTGCATAACACGCGTGACGATGCTTTGAACGGCGTTAACGCCATTACGTTGACGGGAGCGCTACCCGCCACCACCAAAATCGCCATTTGGGAAACGTTGGTGGAACGCCCCGAAAACCTGGATGCACTCAACTACATGGTGAATTACGCGCCGATGCAGCGTTTGGCCAATGGTCGTCCTGCTGCCTCGACCACCTTTGCCAATGGCGCCCCGGTGGCCAGTACCCTGATTACCAATTCCGGGATTACACCGACGAGTACGAATGTGACGGCGGGGATTGAGTCGGTGACGTTTGGCGCCGATCACGGCTTCGCCAGTGGCGATCCGGTTCGAGTGACGGCAACCGGAGGCGGCTTGACGGTCGCCACGACCTACTTTGCTCGCGCACTCACATCGACCTCAATAAGTTTCTACACTTCAGCGGCGGCAGCACTCGCCGGTGGCTCCACCGGGCTTGTCAATCTTACCGCCAATGTCACCGCTGGCGTCTATTCGGCCCCACTTAGCTCAACGCAAGATACCGTCACTTTTGCCGCCGGTCACGGCTTTGTAACGGGTGACGCGGTTACGGTTTCAGCTACGGGTGGAGGCCTGACTGCCGGAACGACTTACTTCTTGTATCAAGTTGCTGGGGACACTTTTAGTGTTCACACCGGCAGTCCTACCGAGGTCAACAAGGTGGACCTGACCGCCGCAATCACGGCCAACCTTTCGGGGAATGCCGTCTCCGTCGCCGATTACGACTGGAGTAACGGCATGGCGGTCCAGGTATCAGCCACGGGAGGTGGGTTAACGGCAGGCGTCACCTACTATGTTCGCGCGCTAACGCCAACGCTCTTGAGTTTCTACAACTCCGCCAGCGACGCCACCGGTGATGTCAATCGCATTGACCTCACCGCACCACTCACTAGCACGATTCGTCCGTTCTACACGACGATGGATCAGCAAAATACCACCTGGGAACTGATCGAAAACAATCCTGCCGTCACTGCAGCCAGCAAGCGTGATCGTATTAATGAGTTGCTGACAACCATCAATGCGGTCGTGCCACTGCAAAAGGCGTCAGTTGACTACATCCCGCCCGTCGGCGGTATCTTCGTGATCTTGGTGCGACCTGTTGAGTACAACGCCGTCACGGGGGCGCTCTTCAGCAGCGGCCAATTGAACCTTACGACGATGCCGGCCACGGCGATCCCGGGATACACCAAGTCTGCTACGGCCTTTTCACAGCAGCAGCCGGAAGTCTTCGCGGCCAGCCTGGGTGATTTCGTGTGGGAAGATGTCAATGCCAACGGCCAGCAAGATCTGGGTGAACCAGGAATCCCCGATGTGACCGTGAAGCTACTGGATCGCGACGGGAACGTGGTCGGCACTACCACGACCGACGCCACTGGCGCCTACGCCTTCACCGAACTCACTCCCGACACCTACTCGGTGCAGTTTATCGCTCCAAGCGGCTATGTCGCGACCGTGACCGACAACGGTGACGATGCGACGGATAGTGATCCGGTGGATGGAGTAACGGGCCAATACACGCTGGCAAATGCGGAAAATAATATTTCGATCGACGCGGGCTTTTATCGCCCCGCAGCGCTGGGCGATTTCGTCTGGAAAGATCTCGACGCCGACGGCCAGCAAGATCCAGATGAACCGGGAATTGCCGGCGTAACCGTCCGATTGCTCGATGCCAATGGATCACTGGTGGCTTCCACCACCAGCGGTAGCGATGGCGGCTATGCCTTCAGCAATTTGCATCCAGGAAGTTATCGAGTGTCGTTTGTCACTCCACAGAACTATTTCCCCAGTCCCGAGAATAGCGGCGACGATGCCTCGGATAGTGATCCGATTAATGGCGTGACGTCGATCGTCACACTGGTGAGCGGTGAGACGAACAATACGATCGATGCCGGCTACTATCAATTGACGGCTCTAGGCGATTTCGTGTGGGAAGATCTGAATGCGGATGGTGTGCAAGATGCCGATGAACCAGGCATCGAAGATGTCACCGTGAATCTGCTTGATTCGCAAGACAACGTGGTAGCCACCACCTGGACTGATGCTGGAGGCGGTTACTGGTTCAGTGGACTCACGCCCGGTAGCTATCGAATCCAGTTTGTCGCGCCCAACGGGTATCACGCCTCGCCCGCCAACGCCGGTGACGATGCGACTGACAGTGACGCCGTCAATGGTCTCAGCGGCACCTACACGCTCATGGCGGGTGATACCGATTTCACGGTCGACGCTGGCTTCTACCGTCTAGCAGCACTCGGCGATTTCGTCTGGGACGATCTTGATGCCGACGGTCAGCAAGATAGTGGGGAACCGGGGCTCGCGGATGTCACGGTCAATCTGCTCGATGCCAGCGACCAAGTGCTCGCGACGACGACGACGGATAGCTCGGGTGCTTACGCCTTCACCGGCTTGACGCCCGGAAGCTACAAAGTGCAGTTCGTGCAGCCAACTGGGTTCACACCTACCACAGCCAATCATGAGGACGACAGCACCGATAGCGATGCAGTTGATGGAGTCACCGGCGCCTACACCCTCGCCAGCGGTGAAGTCAACAACACGATCGACGCGGGCTTCTTTGGTTGCGGCTTGATCGGTGACTTTGTGTGGGAAGATCTCAACGCCAATGGTCAGCAGGATGCCGGTGAACCCGGTATCGACGGGGTCACGGTCAACTTGTACGACAGCAACGGTAATCTGCTCGGTACCCGAACGACTCACGATGGCGGTACGTATCACTTCACCGCGCTGCGACCGGGAACGTATCAGGTCGAGTTTGTGGCTCCGACTGGCTATGTGGCGAGTCCGGCGACAGTCGGCGATAGCGGCTCCGATAGCAATGCCGTCAACGGTCGCTCCGGAGACATTACCCTGGTGAGCTGCCAGCAGGATCACACGATCGACGCTGGTTTCTATCAGTTCGCGGCGCTGGGCGATTTCGTCTGGCACGATCTGAATGCGAACGGTCAGCAGGATAGTGACGAACCGGGGATTGCTGACGTGACCGTCACGCTGCTCGATGGCAGTGGCAACGTCGCCGGTACGACGACGACCAATAGCAGCGGTGCCTACTCGTTTACGGGCCTTGTGCCCGGAAGCTACTCGGTGCAGTTCACGACCCCGAGCGGTTATGTCGCGACGACTGCCGATGCGGGTAGTGATGCCAGCGACAGCGATGCTGTTGACGGCCTATCCGGTGCCTACACGCTGGCCAGTGGCGAGACAAATAACACGATTGATGCTGGTTACTACCAACTCGCGGCGCTCGGCGATTTCGTCTGGCACGATCTGAATGCGAACGGTCAGCAGGATAGTGACGAACCGGGGATTGCTGACGTGACCGTCACGCTGCTCGATGGCAGTGGCAACGTCGCCGGTACAACGACGACCAGCAGCAGCGGTGCCTACTCGTTTACAGGCCTTGTGCCTGGAAGCTACTCAGTGCAGTTCACGACGCCGAGCGGTTATGTCGCGACGACTGCCGATGCCGGTAGTGATGCCAGCGACAGCGATGCGGTGGGCGGCGTGACCGGCTCCTACACGCTGGCCAGCGGCGAGACGAATAACACGATCGATGCTGGTTACTACCAACTCGCGTCGCTCGGCGATTTCGTCTGGCACGATCTGAATATCAACGGTCAGCAGGATAGCGGTGAGCCAGGGATTGCTGACGTGACCGTCACGCTGCTCGATGGCAGTGGTAACGTCGCCGGTACAACGACGACCAGCAGCAGCGGTGCCTACTCGTTTACGGGCCTCCTGCCGGGAAGCTACTCGGTGCAGTTCACGACGCCGAGTGGTTATGTCGCAACGACTGCCAATTCGGGTGCTGATGCCAGCGACAGCGATGCGGTGGGCGGCGTGACCGGCTCCTACACGCTCGCCAGCGGTGAGACGAATAACACGATCGATGCTGGGTTCTATCAGCTCGCGTCGCTCGGCGACTTTGTCTGGCACGATCTGAACGCGAACGGTCAGCAGGATAGTGGTGAACCGGGGATTGCTGACGTGACCGTCACGCTGCTCGATGGCAGTGGTAACGTCGCCGGTACAACGACGACCAGCAGCAGCGGTGCCTACGCGTTTACGGGCCTCCTGCCGGGAAGCTACTCGGTGCAGTTCACGACGCCGAGCGGTTATGTCGCGACGACTGCCGATTCCGGTAGTGATGCCAGCGACAGCGATGCGGTGGGCGGCGCGACCGGTTCCTACACGCTCGCCAGCGGCGAGACGAATAACACGATCGATGCTGGGTTCTATCAGCTCGCGTCGCTCGGCGATTTCGTCTGGCACGATCTGAACGCGAACGGTCAGCAGGATAGCGATGAGCCGGGGATTTCTGGTGTGACGGTAACGCTGCTCGATGGCAGTGGCAACGTGGCCGGTACAACGACGACCAGCAGCAGCGGTGCCTACGCGTTTACGGGCCTCCTGCCGGGAAGCTACTCGGTGCAGTTCACGACGCCGAGCGGTTATGTCGCAACGACTGCCAATGCGGGTGCTGATGCCAGCGACAGCGATGCGGTCAGCGGCGTGACCGGTTCCTACACGCTCGCCAGCGGCGAGACGAATAACACGATCGATGCTGGATTCTATCAAACCGCCGCACTCGGCGATTTGGTATGGAACGATGCCAACAAGAATGGGCAGCAGGATAGCGGTGAGTCAGGCATTTCCGGTGTGACGGTCACGCTGCTCAGCAGCAGCGGGAGCGTTGTGAGCACAACCACGACCAGTAGCAGTGGCGCTTACTCCTTCACGGGCCTCGTGCCCGGAAGCTACTCGGTGCGCTTCACGACGCCGAGTGGTTATGTTGCGACCAGTGCCAATCTCGGTAATGATGCGACCGACAGCGACGCAGTCAGTGGCGTGACCGGCTCCTACACGCTGGTTAGCGGTCAGACCAACAACACGGTCGATGCAGGGTACTATCAAAGTGCCAATCCCGCCGGACTCACCATCGGTTTCTGGTCGAACAAGAACGGTGCGGCGATCATTTCGGCCACGGGTGCCCAATCGGGAAATCTGAAAGCCGATGTATTCAACCTGCTAAAGCCGCTCAATCTGAGGAATGCCAACGGCACGCCTTTGATCAAGTCCACCGATACAGCTCTGGCTACGACAACCTTCCAGAAGTGGCTAACAGGCGCCAAAGCCAGCAACATGGCGAACATGCTGTCGGCACAACTGGCCGGTACGGTGCTGAACCTGTACGCAGGATTTGTGAATTCCGATTGGTCGATCGACTTCAACAAGGTCACCGTCGTGGGTAGCTCCACCAAGCTGTCGACGGCCATGCTCAGCCAGTTAAATGCCAATGGCCTGGGAACCTCGGCGAATCAGTCTGCTAAGTTGGGTGACATCGTCACGAAGGCCCGCGATGTGCTGGCGACGAAGAGTATCACGACTGCGTCAGGCAACGATCGTACCTACCAGGAAGCGTTGAAGAACATTTTTGACGCGGTCAATAACAACCAAAAGATTTTCATCTTCTAGAATGAAATGGATTGGTTTTGCACGGTGACGCGAAGGCAGCGAGCTTTATCCTGAACGGTGGAGCGAGCTGCCGTCCGAAACGGCGGAGCCGTGGCAGGCGTCCATCAGACACCCGCGGCGTGAATGCCAGCGGCAAATCGCATGCGTCCGAAACGGCGGAGCCGTGGCATTTGATAGCCTGGGGCGCCCAGCCCCTGGAAACCTCGCCCACCACGTTTTCTCGGGAATCGCGGAGCGATGGCATTGGCGTTGCCGTGGGAAGTCACTCGCGTTGCGACGGCAATGCCATCGCTCCGCGATTGGGTATTTCAAGATGAGAAGTGTTTGGGGGGACATGTTCCAGGCGTTTACACGCCTGGCTATCAAATGCCATCTCGCCGCGATTCCGGAGTAATCCGATCGATGATCAAGCCCAGCCCGGCGTGAAACTCCCGCGGCG
>JBIIHW010000010.1:0-135465 GCA_044235425.1 Pirellulaceae bacterium | reverse complement strand
CAATGCCACCGGCAAATCGTATAGGTCCTGAACGGCGGAGCCGTGGCAGGCGTCAATTAAAACTCCCGCGGCGCAATGCCACCGGCAAATCGTATAGGTCCTGAACGGCGGAGCCGTGGCAGGCGTCAATTAAAACTCCCGCGGCGCAATGCCACCGGCAAATCGTATAGGTCCTGAACGGCGGAGCCGTGGCAGGCGTCCATCAAACACCCGCGGCGTGAATGCCAGCGGCAAATCGCATGCATCCGAAACGGCGGAGCCGTGGCATTTGATAGCCAGGGGCGCCCAGCCCCTGGAAACCTCGCCCACCACGTTTTCTCGGGAATCGCGGAGCGATGGCATTGGCGCTTCCGTGGGAAGTCACTCGCGTTGCGACGGCAATGCCATCGCTCCGCGATTGGGTATTTCAAGATGAGAAGTGTTTGGGGGGGGCATGTTCCAGGCGTTTACACGCCTGGCTATCAAATGCCATCGCTCCGCGATTTCGGAGTAATCCGATGAATGATCAAGCCCATCCCGGCGTGAAACACCCGCGGCGTGAATGCCGTCCTCGCGCCTTCATCCTTCATCCTCCCGGCCTCCCGCCTAAGACCGCCGCAGGCGGAGCGCGTTGGCGATGACGCTGACCGAGCTGAAGCTCATGGCGAGCGCCGCGATCATCGGGTTGAGCACCAGCCCGAAGATCGGCTGCAGGATGCCGGCGGCGAGTGGGATGCCGAGTGCATTGTAGAAAAAGGCAAAGAACAGATTTTGCTTCACATTGCGCATCACTCGACGTCCCAATCGAATCGCTCGCAGTACGCCCTGAGGTTCACCACCCAGCAGCGTCACGCCGGCACTCTCAATGGCCACATCGCTGCCGGTTCCCAGAGCAATTCCGACGGAGGCAGCGGCGAGGGCCGGGGCATCATTCACTCCGTCACCCACCATCGCGACGCAGTAGCCTTGCTCGCGATAACGCTGCACGATGGCGATCTTATCTTGCGGCAAGAGACTAGCCTGAACTTCATCCATGCCACCCAGGCGACTGGCAATGCTGCGTGCCGCTGCTTCACTGTCACCCGTCACCATCACAAGCTTCAGACCCTCGCGGCGCAATTCTTCCAGTGCCTCCCGCGCGTGCGGCTTCAATTCGTCCGCCAAAATCAGCATGCCGAGCAGCCTGCGCTGCACACCGACAAAAATCGCCGTCTGTCCTTGCTGCTGTGCCCGCACCAAGCGCTCATGCCAATGATCACTACCAGTTTTCGCATCGTCCGACTCGACAGCCAAAGTAGCCGGCACGCTGGCAGCCTGTGCATTGATACCCTGCGCATTGATATCCTGTGCATTGGCATCTACCGCACTCCAGTCGCCCAGCACAAAACTTTGTTTGCCCACTCGGATCAGCTCACCGGCACGGCGAGCTGCCGCGCCTTGACCAGCCCATGATTGGAACTCGCTAACAACATTGGGTACGACGCCTTGTTGGCGAGCGTATTCCAGGATCGCGCGCCCCAGCGGATGCTCACTATGCTGCTCCACATCCACCGCATGTTCTAACAGCGTGCGCTCGGATATTCCGTCTGCTGCCTGCAGTGCCACGAGTGTGGGCTTTCCCACCGTCAACGTTCCCGTTTTGTCGAATAGAATCAGGTTGACATGTGCTAACTGCTCGATGACTTCCGCATTGCGAATGAGCACTCCGCGCCGAGCGGCCGCGCCCACGCCGACCATGATGGACATGGGAGTTGCTAAACCTAACGCACAGGGGCAGGCGATGATCAGCACCGCCACTGAGTTGACGAGTGCGAGCGTCCAAGCTTGACTGCCACCCCACCAGAGCCAGCCACAAAACGTCAGGATGGCCACCAAGATCACCAGTGGCACGAACCAGCTCGCGACGGTATCGGTGAGCTGCTGCACGGGCGCTCGACTGCGCTGCGCTTGGGCTACTAACTGAATGATGCGAGCTAGGACGGTTTCCTGACCAACATGGGCCGCTCGGATGATCAACATACCGCCTTCGTTGATAGTTCCACCAATGACCGCATCGCCCGGTTGCTTGGGAATCGGCATCGGCTCGCCCGTCACCAAGGACTCACTCACCTCGCTTTGCCCATCGACTACGATGCCATCTACAGGCACCTTTTCACCCGGTCGGACTTTCAGCAGATCCCCCACGCGAACATCGCTCAGGGCGATCTCCTCTTCGTTTTCCGGCTGGCCGTTTGTACCGGGTACGAAGCGATGAGCTGTGGGCGGGGCAAGTGCAACCAACTCGCGGATCGCATCGCCAGTGCGACGACGAGAGTGCAGTTCGAGTACCTGCCCGAGTAGGACCAGGGTCATGATGACGGCGGCCGACTCAAAATAGATGGGTGGCACGCCATGTTCGAATAACGACTCCGGGACCAGACCGGGAAGCACCAGCGATAAGCAGCTAAACCCGAATGCGGCGAGCGTACCGATGGCGATCAGGGTGAACATATTCCAGTAGCGCGAGAAGACACTGCGCACACCGCGGGCCAGTAGTGGCCAACCAGCTCCGAATAAAACCACGCCCGACAGGATCGCTTGCAGCCAACGTCCGGCAGGTCCGTGACTCCACGCCAGCCAGCTTGCTATCGGGTTGCTGTCTCCGGTTCCGCCGCCGTGCTCCAGGCTCCCTAGCGGTATCATCGGCAGCATGGCCAGCAAGAACACGGGGAGCGTTGCGGCCAAGGCCCATTTAAATCGCCGCGTGAGATCATCGAGTTCGGTGGTGTCCTCAGCTCCTGGCGTGACTGAGACCGCTTCGAGTGCCATGCCGCACTTGGGACAAGCCGCCGGAACGTCACTGTGAATTTCGGGACACATCGGACAGAAGTAGCCGCCAGTGGAGTTGGCAGTGGAGCTTGCCGAGGCCTCTGTTGAGGCATTCGATTTCGGTTCACATACCGGCGACTGCGGCGGTGGAGCTAAACCGAGGCTTACGAGCCCGCTGGTTGCCGCTGAGGGCCGAGCTGATCCTGCCGCTGCCGCCGGAGAGCCGGTGGATGTTAAGCGTCGCTGTGCGGCGCGCTCGGTCGCCAGGCGTAGTGCCTGCAGGGGATCCCGTGCGAACTTTCGGCGGCAATAATCACAGCAGAAGTAGTAGGTGACGCCGCCGTGTAAAACTCGCAGCTTCGTCGTTTCATCCACGGTCATATCGCAAATTGGGTCGATGGCCATTTTGTCATTGTGTCACGTAACTCTTCTTCTTTACAATCCGGGCTCAAGGAGTTGAGTCATGCATAGGTTCAGCAGCTTTGGCTTGGTGTCTCTCGTCATCGCCGCCCTCGTGCTTACCACCGCTGTAAGCCGCGCTCAACAGACTGCTTTGGTTGTCCCACGGGGATTCGTGAGCGACAGCTTTTACCAATCGATCGGGATCAATTGGGGTTTGCGGGGGAATGGACCAGGTGGAGGCTGGTTTTTCAATAATGGTGGTGGAGCTCCACCGCCGGCATTTGGTGGATTCGTGCCCGGCTCGGGTGCCACTTTTGGATTTGGCGCGAATGGACCGCATGGCGGTTATCGCTTCACTATTTTTGGCTCGCAAGGTTCCACTCGCAGCTTCACCAGCAATAGTGCTCTGCTCACGTTGCCCAACGGCGGCGTGGGGTCCATTCAGGCGGGAAGCTGGGTGCCGTTCGTGACCGGCTGGGTGCCGGTTGTTGGCGATGGCCAGCCGCTCGTCGTCCGCAGTCCGCTTCAAGAGCGACTGGAGCGATTGCAAGCAGGCGAAACCAGCTCGCCCTCACCACGCTCCAACACTCGACCGGCTACGACCGCCACGGTTGATCGCGAAGTGGCTCCGGCCAAATTTGTCGCCATTTCGCAAGGTGGTGCCGGCAAGCTCACGCCGACTCATGCCAACAGTTCCGCCAATCATGGTGACATTAGCGTGGCCGAAATCCGTCGCCAGAATGCACTCGCCGATGAAGCACGCCAGGAAGAGATTTCGCGCGAGGTAACACGACTTTTGGCCCAGGGCCAAGACGCGGAGCAGCAAGGTAAGGTTGGTGCGGCGCGCATGTTTTATCGTCAGGCTTTCAAGCGCGCAACGGGTGAACTTCGAGGTGCCATCGCGGAACGACTGGCACGATTGCCGCAGAGCTCAGCTGAGTGATGATTGCCAGCCGGCATGTCACTCCATTCAGCTTTCCATGATCGCGCGCCGAATCGCGGTGCCGAGCTCAGCCGTGGTGAGTGACCCGCCAAGATCGGGCGTCTTATGGCCAGCCAGCAATGTGCGCTCAACGGCGCCACGGATCGTGTCTGCCGCCAACGGATGTCTCAGATGGTCCAGCATCATGGCACTGCTGAGAATGGCGGCAATTGGATTCGCAATTCCTTGTCCGGCAATGTCGGGTGCTGATCCATGAACCGGCTCGAACATGGAGGGAAATGTTCGTTCAGGATTCACATTGGAGCTGGGAGCTAATCCCAACCCGCCTCCCAGCAGTCCACCTAAATCAGTCAGCAGATCACCAAACAGATTAGAGGACACGACGACATCAAATCGTTCGGGCCAGCGCACAAAATTCATCAAGCAGGCATCACAGTGCTGCTTGTCTACTTTTATATCCGGATAGGCCGGTGCGAGTTCTTCGAGAATGTCATCCCAAAGCGTGTAGGCGTAGCGCTGAGCGTTGGACTTGGTGACCATGGTGAGCTGGTGACGACGCTGACGTGCAACGTCGAACCCATAGCGCAGAATTCGCTCCACGCCGCGCCGAGTGTGAATTGCGGACTGCACCGCAAACTCATCCGGTGTTCCAGTTTTGAAACGCCCCCCCTGGTCGATGTATTCACCCTCCGAGTTTTCGCGGATCACGAGGAAATCGATTTCTGCCGTCCCTTTATCGCGCAGATAACTGTGCAGGCCAGGATACAAACGAGCGGGACGAACACAGGCGTATTGATCGAACGCCTGACGGATTCGAACCAGCGGAGCTAACGTCAAGTGATCGGGTAAGCGACTCGGCCAACCAACGGCACCCAGCAAGATGGCGTCGAATCCGCGGAGCACGGTGAGGTAATCAGGCGGTACTAACTCACCATGACGCTCGTAATGCTGAATTCCCCACGGAACAGTTGTGAATGCCAATTGCAAGTCGCGATGACGCTGCTGTACTGCCTCCAGCACCTCGAGCGTCTGTTCAATTACTTCTGGCCCGATTCCATCTCCCGGATAAACGGCAATATTCCAACGGCTCATGATCGATTGCTCAAAGGGTTGCTCGTTTGTGGATCAACGGTCGCACGGCGCTGTTGCAATTCAGCGGTCATCTCTTGCTGCCACCGCTGCTGTACCACTTGCTGCTGCCGACGAATTCGGCGTAATTGCTGATTCGTATTGAGGACATCAAGTAAAGCGATGATGAATAATGCCAGCACCAGCGAGAGCACGCCACTCCAGAAGAACAGAATTCGACGCGGATTTTGCATCACCACGCCGCTTGCCATCGCCAAGCCAATCACACCCATCAAGAACACCATCACTCGACCTAAAAACTGTCGCTTACGCTCATGGCGCTGATCGGAATCAGAGAGCTCCGGATGATCGGCGGCTATCAAACGGGCCCTACCTTTGATGAACATTCCTCCCGCGAGTACCATCAAGCCGATGCCAAAAATGATTTGCGCTTGCATGACATCATCAGTCTGGTCGGAAGTTCAGCACTCGGAGGCGGATTAGTCGAAGGTGCGACAGAGCATGCCACCGTCGGCCACGATGACATTCCCCGTGATGAAGGCGCCAGCGTCGGAGGCGAGCATCAGTGCCGGGCCTACCATGTCCACCGTTTCACCCCAGCGCTTCACTGCCGTCAATTCCGCAAACTTCTTCTTCTGGTCAGCAGTGAGCAGATTCATTGGCAAGTCGGTGGCGACAGGGCCCGGAGCGAGACAATTCACCGTGATGCCAGCCGGTCCCAGTTCCAGAGCATGGGCACGCGTCATGCCGATGAGCGCCGCTTTCGTAGCCGAGTAGGAACCACGGCCAGGATTCGAGGCCAACGCCATAACACTCGATAAATGAATGATGCGACCCCAGCGTCGTTCAATCATGCCGGGCACCAGCGCGCGCGCCAGTCGCATGCAACTGGTAAGATTCAGTTCCAGGATGTGATCCCAAGAATCGTCCGTTGCCGACACCAAGGGCTGCGGCTGATTGCTCCCCGCATTGTTGAAGAGAATGTCGACGCGCCCCAAGCGTTCGAGAGCCCAACGAGCAAGTTCGTCGGTATCCGCTCGCTGACTCATGTCCGTCACTCGATAATCCACATTCACCGTCAGCCCAGCAGAAATTTCGGCGGCTGCAGCACGCAGCTCGTCTTCATGTCGAGCGGCAATGGCCACATGAGCACCCGACTCGGCCAGCGCACGAGCAATCGCCTTGCCGATGCCTTTACTGCCGCCCGTCACCAACGCCACTCGACCCGTCAAATCAAACAGCTTTTCGTACATGATCGATCTCTATCCAGTTACGAAATAACGAGGAATGTGGGCGCGATAAATTGTCTGTCTGAGACAGGGTCACAGCGCCTTGATGACGAGGTCACCCATTTCGCGCGTGGTGAGTTTTCCGCCGAGGTCGGTGGTTTTATGACCAGCGGCAAAGGTGCGCTGGACCGCCAGTCGAATCGCATCAGCAGCCGCCGTCTGACCGAGGTGGTCAAGCATCATGGCGGCGCTCAGGATGGCGGCCGTCGGATTGGCAATTCCCTTCCCGGCAATGTCAGGCGCAGAGCCGTGGACCGGTTCGAACATGCTCACTCCACCAGGATCCGGATTAATGTTGCCTGCCGAGGCTACACCCATACCACCTTGGATGATGGCCCCAAGGTCCGTGATGATGTCGCCAAACATGTTCGTGGTCACGATGACGTCGTAACGTTCGGGATTACGCACCATAAACATGCAGCAAGCGTCGACGTGATTGTAGTCCGCCACCACATCAGGATACTCGCGAGCGACTTCCTGGAAGGTACGCCACCACAGATCGTGGCCGTAAGTCAATACATTGTTCTTGGCGACTAGCGTGAGCTTCTTGCCTTTGGGATTGTTCCGACGTCGAGTGAACTCGAAGGCCCAGCGAATGCACCGCTCGCAGCCCTTGCGAGTGTAGACGGCAGTTTGAGTGGCTACTTCATCGGGCGTGTCTTTCTTGAGGAAACCGCCGATTCCCGCATACACATCCTCCGTGTTCTCGCGCACCACGACGAGGTCAATTTCCGCAGGGCCCTTGCCGGCCAGCGGTGTCGTAACACCGGGGTAAAGCTTGACCGGACGTAGATTGATGTACTGATCGAGTTTAAAGCGCAGTTCGAGCAGAATGCCTTTTTCAAGAATTCCTGGCTTCACGTCAGGATGGCCGACGGCTCCCAGGAAGATGGCATCGAAGCGGCGAAGTTCATCGAGTGCTCCGGGAGGCAGCGTCTCGCCCGTTTTAAGATAACGCTGTGAACCCCAGTCAAACGTCGTCAGCTCGTAGGTGAACTGATGCGACTGTGAGACCGCTTGCAGCACCTTCAGAGCCTCAGTCGTTACTTCTGGTCCCGTCCCATCACCCGGAATAATCGCCAATTTCAAATGCGACTTTGCATTGCCACTCACGCTACACCACCCCTCGCTCCGGAAAAACGCTCAGTTCACCCACGACCGCCACTCGCGACCGCTCGGACAATGAATTTTAAGGTTCGTGAAAGTGGAACGATAGACGGGTGGCGGGTAGCCCGTAGGAACGAGAATGAACGCTGGATTAGCCTGTCGGCGAGTTTCAATTTGCTCAGGTGCCAAAAGAAAGCCATGATAGGACGACTCGAA
The DNA here is from genome assembly GCA_044235425.1 of Pirellulaceae bacterium. GTDB lineage: Bacteria > Planctomycetota > Planctomycetia > Pirellulales > Pirellulaceae > JBJSXJ01. Next base: position 127,632 of record JBIIHW010000010.1, on the reverse strand, counting down.
CGCCCCTGTTACGTGCGAAAGCATCCGAATTACCATGCCGCCTCGTTCTAATCGTTATCGCTTCCTGAGTCCTCGGCTTAATCGCCCCCTCGATCTCATCTTGCCACTCGCCATGCTCACGCTCGCGATGACAGCCGCCAGTTGGATGGGGTGCGCGAAATCGGAAAGTAAATTGCCAGAATCAATTAAGGCGAAGGTACGCGAGTTTCAATTGGAACGGCAGGCAGCGGAGTCCGAGCAAACCGGTGGCCAGCCGCGAACGAATGCTATCGCTCCTGGGGCCAACCGTGCGGGACTACCAGCGGAGGCGGGCAGTCGGTTCCTAGTGCGGCCCTACGATGATTGGACGATGGGCGAGGCCTCCGCAATGGCTCTCAGCCGCATCGGCAGTGCCTCGGTCCCGGCGCTGCGCGAGGCACTCCAGTCGGCCGAACCAAGCTTGCGCAGTCGAGCGGCTGACACGTTGGCAAAAATCGGGCCGGACGCCGCCGAAGCAGTCCCCGATCTGATCGTGACTCTAAACGATCCCGACCTGCGAGTGCGCAAGTCGGCCGCTCGAGCCTTGGGCCAAATCGGCCCCAAAGCTGCTCCCGCCGTTCCCACTCTCATGAAAGCCATCACTGAGTAACCTTTCGGGCGGAAACGGACGATCTTGATAGCATCGAGCTGGCTTGATACGTTAAGGGGCCGGGTTGCGCTTGGCGTTCCGCGACGCTGCTCCCTTCCACTGGTTCCTGACCAACTCCGTCCCACCTCCCTGTATTTCCCTGAGGAGTCGCAGTAATGCTGACCATTCATGATTCCGATCGACGGCTGGGGCGACGCAATTTTTTGCGAATCGGCACGCTGGGACTGGGTGGACTGGCCTTGCCGCAGCTTCTGGCGACGCAAGCCGCTGCCAGCGCTCAGGGACGGTCGGTGACCGACAAGTCGGTGATCTTTTTGTTCCTGCACGGTGGACCGAGTCAGATTGAAACGTTTGACCCCAAGATGGATGCTCCAGCAGAAGTCCGCAGCGCGACGGGCGAACTCTCCACCTCAATTCCCGGTATTACCTTTGGCGGTACCTTCCCGCATCTCAGCAAACTCGCTCATCGCATGTCGATCGTTCGCTCCTACCAAACGGGCGACGGCAACCATGACATTAAGCCGATCGTGAGTCGTCACACCTTGGGCGCAAATCTCGGTTCACTCTACTCGCGCGTGGCAGGCACGAATCATCCGGCGACCGGCATGCCGACCAACGCCATGCTGTTCCCGCGCGCGGTCGACAGCAGCACTCAGCCGGGCAATTTTGGCTTTGGACGCTTCGATGCCACGGGCCCTCTCGGATCGGCTTACACTCCATTCATTCCCGGAGCCGGCGGCGATCTTCAGAAAGATATGGAACTGGTACTCAAACGCGACCAACTAGATGATCGCCGCAATCTGCTCACGCGATTGGACCAACTCAAACGATCTCTGGATTCACGCGGCGCCGTGGAAGGAATGGATCGTTTTCAGGAGCAAGCATTTCAGACGATCGTCGGTGGCGTCTCGAAGGCCTTCGATCTGTCGCTGGAAGATCCCAAGACACTCGCTCGCTACGACACCGCTCCACTGGTTCGACCAGATCAGATCAGTCGTAAATGGAACAATTACAACAATTACGTCGACAACGCCAAGTCGCTGGGGAAACTCCTGCTGCTGGCACGTCGACTTTGTGAAGGTGGCTGTGGCTTCGTCACCGTCACCACCAACTTTGTGTGGGATATGCATGCCGACATTAATAATGCGACGGCCGAAGAGGGCATGCAGTACATGGGCCCGCCCCTCGATCACGCCGTCTCCGCCTTCTTGGAAGATGTCGAAGCGCGAGGATTAAGTGACAAGATCTTGCTCGTGGTGTCCGGAGAAATGGGACGCACTCCGCGACTCAATAACAACGGCGGACGTGATCACTGGGGCGGATTGGCTCCCCTGGCACTCATCGGCGGTGGACTCAAGATGGGCCAAGTCATTGGCCAGTCCACTCGCGATGCCGGTCAACCACTCTCCGAACCTCTCGGGATCGACAACCTCATGGCAACGATCATGGGCACTCTGCTGCGGCTGGGTGAAGTGCGACTGCAAACCAATGTGCCCACCGAAGTTGTCCGTACACTTACCACCCACCAGCCCATCCCCGGCCTAATCTAAACCAGGTAATTCCCCTCATCATTCGGCGAATGGAAGAAATCCTCGCCGCTCTACCAAAAAAACTTCCGGTCTTCGTGCTTTAGTCTCTCCGTGCGAAACCGACCCCTATTCCCTGTGCGCAATCCAACTCGCTACGGCGATTCGATCCGGTACAGCGCTTTGTCAGTGCGAACATAGAGGGCTCGATCAAGTGCGATGGGACTCGCCATGATCGCACCGTTCAGCGTGTTGGTGGCTTTGAGCTGAAAGGTGGTACCGGGTTCGATCACGAACATTTGACCTTCGCGATTGCCCATGAAGATATGGCCATCGGCCCAGAGTGGCGAGGAGCTGAAATTGCCACCGAGTCGTTCGGACCAATGGGAATCGCCACTGCGGGCATCCAGGCAGGTAGCGACGCCTTTGTCGTTGACCAGGTAAAGTTCGCGCTGGACGAGTAAGGGCGACGACATTTGCGGCGCGCCTTTTTTCTGCCGCCAGGAGATTTCAGGGGTGGCTTGGCCATTACCTAATTTGACCGCCAATATTTCGGGCTGCATGAAACTCGTACTGATGTACAAGATGCCATCCGCGTAAACCGGTCGAGGAACGATCGAGAACCCCAGCACACCATAGCTCAACTTCCACAGTTCCTGTCCGGTTGAGGGGTCATAGCCGTACAGCCAATCGGCACCGGTCGAGAGGACGACTGACTTACCGTCCAGATCGAGGACGAGCGGTGTGCCATAGGCTTTCTTGAATTGTGGATTAGCATTCATCGCTCCTGTGCGACTGGTGCGCCAAGCGGTTTTTCCAGTCTCCTTATCCAAGGCGACGATGTACTGCTGGTCGCTGCCATCACAATGAAAAATCAACTTATCGCGCCACAGAACCGGAGTGCTTCCGGCCCCATTTTCGTGCTTGATCTGATGCTCACGGTTTGTCCAGAGTACCTTTCCTGTTTGAGTATCGAGGCAGACTGTGCCGTTAGATCCGAAATGACAGAACAAGCGATCTTGCTCCCAAATCGGAGAAGGTGAAGCGTAGGAATTCAGAGCATGAATCGGGTCTGGTTGCGACGCTACTAGTAACTCGACATCCTGCAGAATCTTTCCCGAATCGCGTGCCACGCAAATTGCGCGAAAGGTCACGGGCCCCGAGGCACTTAACGTGTCGCCACCTTGGATTCCCTTCACGCGCTCCTTTCGCTGTTCTTCGGTGAGTTTGGTTTCAATGGCAGCGGTGAGCCAAATCCGAGCACCCACGATGACGGGTGACGACCAGCCTCGACCTGGTAACTCGGTTTTCCATCGAATATTTTCCTGTTCACTCCACTTCAGCGGCAGTCCCCGAGCGGTCATGGCATGTCCTTGCCCATGTGGTCCACGCCACTGAGTCCAATCCGAAGCAGTGTTCGCAGCGATTTGCTCCCCATTCACTTTTGGCGGGTCGTTGGAGCCCGTGCGCTCGGGTGTTGGCTTGCCGAGTTCTTTGAGGGCTTTGAGCGCTTCGTCCACATTGGTTTCATTCACCACTCGATAGCCAAATTTTCCTGCGGTCTTTTGGCGCTGAACGAGTACGGTCGTGAGCGTGTCGGCGGTGTCAACCTGCCAGCCTTGAGGTCCTGCTTGGTCACCTTCGTAGACGGTCCACAGGGTGCGCTGCAGTTGCAAGGACATCTGGGCTTTCGGCAGGTATTCACGCCCCTTCGCAGCGTCATCGCTTAACCAGACGACCACGATTTCCGGTTTGGCGATTCCATCAATTCCAGCCACTAAGGCCTCATCCAGTTTTTTGACGTAACGCGCCACCGGCCTGGCCCAATTTTTGGCCGAGAGATAGACGAGAACTACGGTGGAGTCAGCGCTACGAGTACTCAGGTCGATCACCTGGCCAGCTTGATCACCGGTCACGGCGTGCACTGGAAACTTGCTGAGTTCCTGCGCGGGGGAGGATTCGCTTGGTATCAGAACAGCCAACATCACCAGCATTCCCATCGTCCATCGCCATAAACTCATCGCGTCACTCCTGCCGTAACATCTGAAAATCTACTCAGCCAAAAAATCTTGCGATCACAAAACGGACTTAAACAAACAGGTCCATCGCGGGTTTACCCTTGCCATCTTCCGTGGCGTAGAACGGTCGTTTTTCAACTTCAAAAGCTGTTTTGGGGCTAATCCCCATGGCCGTATAAATCGTGGCATGCAAATCGGAAACGGAGAGCGGATTTTTGATGGCCAAGCAGGGTCGTTCCGGGGCCGACTCGCCGTATAAAAATCCTTTTTTGACCCCGCCGCCAAACATCAATACCGACGACGCGCCCGTGAAGTGCCGATGCATGCCGTAATGTTTGAGTTCCTTCAGGACATCCACTTTTTCTGAGGCTTGGTCCTGTGCGTTCGAACCGGGGACGCCTTCGATCATCATGTCTCGGCTGAATTCACTGGCCAATACGACCAGCGTACGGTCGAGCAGCTTGCGGGCTTCCAGATCTCGGATGAGTTGAGCGATGGGGCGACTGATCTCTTTGTGCAATCGATCGACGGTCGTATGTCCGTTGGCATGCGTATCCCAATGAATGAACGGAATATACTCCGTTGTCACCTCGACAAACCGAGCGCCCGATTCGACCAATCGACGAGCCAGCAGACAACCTTGTCCGAAACGTCCAGTGTTGTATTTTTCAAAACTCTCCTTGGGTTCCAAGGAAATATCGAACGCGGCGCGTTCCTTGGCGACGAGAAGCCGCTGAGCGTTATCCATGGCGCGCAGCATCGACTCCTGCTGGTAGTCGCTTACATATTCGCTTTGCGGTGATTGCTGAAGTAATCGCCGATAGGCTTGATAACGAGATTCGAATCGTCCCGGTTCCATGCCTTTGGGTGGCCTCACCGCCCGCGCCGCCTCGTCTGGAAAAGGCAGATTCATCGGCCCATATTCAGCTCCCAGGAAACCAGCGGTAGTGAACGCCTTGATTTCCTCGTTTTCACCAATCCCCTCTAAACGTTGACCGATGTTGATGAATGCGGGAATGACCGGATTGCGCGGACCCAGTACCTTCGCCATCCAAGCGCCGAGGTGAGGTGCGGCGACGGTGAGTGGCGGTACGTAGCCAGTATGCCAGTGATATTGATGTCGGGAATGCAGAATGTGTCCCAGATCGGGTTGAAAGTGTGACCGAATCAAGGTTCCACGATCCATCACCGCCCCGATCTCTTCGAGTCCAGAGCAGATCTTGATGTTATCAACCGCGGTATCGATTGCGGGAAACGTGCTCATCACCTTCTCAATGGGTGTACCCACTTCAAAAGGATGATAGCGCTTGGGATCGAAGGTTTCCGGCGCAGCCATACCGCCCGCCATCCAAATGAGAATGCAGGCATCCGCCGTCGGCTTGGGGTGAGTTACGTTGGCACTTTTATCGGCATCCGCTCGAGTCGATTCATCGGCACTCCAGGCTTTCGGAGCGCCGGACATCAAGGCTGCCGTCGACGCTCCTGCCAGATACTGTAAGAATTCGCGCCGTGCGGCACGCTCTGCGTTGGTCATCATTTCCACGGGTAAACTCCTCGTTGACAATCGTTTTGATCACTGGCCAACGTTATCGAACTAATTGAAATTCCGGCAACATGAAGACCGCCCACATCGCATCTTCGATGGCGGCCGCAGATGGTTTATCCCCCAACATTTCGCGCAGCTGAGCGGTCTCGGCGGCGGTTGGGCGACGCGCCAGCCCATGTTCATAGAGGTAATCGATGATCGCTTGGGTCGCATCGGTGGCGGGCGCCGCGGAATCACCTAGTCGGGGCGGACCCGATTGTTGCCAGCGGGCAGCACCTTGAGCCAGCAAGTCGGCAAGCGACTGAGCGTTAGCCAAATCGATGGCTTCCAAGGTCGTCAACTCCGCCGGTCGCATCGTCACGATCTGATCTCGATTTGGGCGTCCTAGGGTACGCATGAGCGCGTCGAGTTTGACGAGTGACGCTCGTACCATGCGGTTGGTGGACAGAGCTTGCTGAAAATGTCGAGCGAGTCCGTCAGGCTGGACGGATTCCCCCCACACCTTTTGGTTTTCAACTGCCACTGCCGCTTGCCATTGGGCATCTGCAGGAAGCACACCTTGATCGTTCGGTGGTGTCGCCGTCCACTCCCAATCGACGTCACTGACTAAACTTTGGGAAGTCGCTTTGTCGCCGGTTGGGGTGTTCCAGCGAGCGGCAAAAATGAGTCCGGCGGGGTTGAGGCCTTCACCACCATTGATGGCCAGGATCACGATTTCATTTGCACCGGCACGCAGGCTGCTTTTTAAATCAACCAGTTCGACAGAATTCCAGTCGTTATCGCCTGCCAGTTTTTTGCCATTCACCCACAGAGTATAGGAATTATCGCAGGTGATCACGGCTTCGGCAGTCGTGGGCGCTTGATCGATGGTGAAGCGACGTCGCAAAGTGATACTTTCGCGGCCCGGTGACTTGCTGGAGGCCTCTGCGTACGACCAGATCCAACTTGGATTCTTAATTGGAGTTGGCTGAGCGCTTGGTTTCGGCTCGGTGTTGTCACCACGCCCCGATTTGGTCGATTGACCACGCGGTCCGGTGGCGCGTCGTGGTGGAGCGGCGCTGCTGCCACGCGTAATGGGAGCATCAAACTTAGTGGGTGCGGAGCCGGTAATTTGCCAAACCGCATCCATGAATTGTTCGGCAGTCATACGCTTCGCCACTGGACCCGCGTAGACATAGTCTTTGTCTTCGCTGGAATGATCGAGTGGCAGGGATCGCGACTGATATGCCTGCGAGGTGCAGATGAGAGCGATGGTCTGTTTAAGGTCGAATTGATGATCGACCAGATCAATCGCGAGGAATTCGAGCAGTTCGGGATACCATGGCGCGGTGTGCATCGCGTCGGTCGGATGAACAATTCCGCGGCCCATCAGGCGATGCCACAAGCGATTGACGATCGTGCGCGAGAACCGACCGTTATCGGTATGTGTCATGAGCGCGGCGAGTTGTTGGAGCCGCGCGGGACGCGGGGCGCGAGCATCAATCGACCCGAGTTCGGGAAAGATCCAGGCGGCAGTTGCCTGTCGTCCCGTTGGTTTGTCACAACGGAATATTTCGAGCGGTTTATCGGAGACGATCGCCGCGAGTCCATACGCTTCATCTAACTTCCAGCGATCAATAAAGCTGTCATGGCAAGACGCACATTTCATATTGATGCCGAGGAAAGACTGACAGATACTTTGCGCAAACTGCACTTCGGGAGTCTGACTCGCACTGACATTCCCGCGCCAACGAATCCCTTGAATGAAACCTTCCGAATCACTGGTAGGTGCGATCAATTCCCGAACAAATTGATCATAGGGTTTGTTCTCCAATAAAGAGCGATACAGCCAACTGGTGATTTGTTTACGGCCACCCGTGATAAAACCTGTGCCGGTGTAATCGTTGCGCAGCAAGTCATTCCAAAAAGAGAGCCAATGTTCTGCGTAAGCGGTGTGATCGTCGAGCAGTTCCTCGACGTATTGGCGATGTTTGTCTCCATCCTGGCTGGCCGCAAACTCACGCACTCGACCCGCAGTGGGCAATAGTCCGACGATATCGAGCGACGCGCGCCGCACGAAGGCTCCATCTGCCAGACGTTCAACACGTTTCCCCGAGTTTCGGGCGACGTAATGATCGAGCAGTCGATCGATCGGATGATCGCGACCAGCAAGCGGTGGAGGCAACGTCGGACGCTGCAGTTTCAGTGGCGGTTCATAGCCGCTCTTTTCAAATGTAAAACCCTCTTCCCAAGCGGCGCCCTCGTCAATCCAGCGTTTGAGAGTTTGCACTTGTTTGTCGGACAATCGCGGTCCTTCGGGAGGCATACGCAATTCACTATCCATCGACACGACGCGCGCAATCAACCCACTGGCGGCACTTTTGCCGGACACGACGGCCGCTCCCGATTCGCCGCCCTTGAGCAGCGACGCGCGCGTATTCATCGAGAAACCGCCCTGCTGCTTCTCACCCGTGTGGCATTGGCCACAATGTTTGCTGAGGAGTGGAGCGACATCGTGGGCAAAGTCGATCCGCTCCGGTTCGGCGGCAGCGGCAGTTACTGAACTGCTGGCTGGCGAACCAATCAGCAAGCTGCAGCTAACCAGCAGCAGGTTCGCTGCACTGCACGTGACGAAACGGTGAAGTGGGCTGACACGAGTCTTGAGGAAACGTGAGTTCATGGAGTGTTCGCCAAACGGAGGGAGAGATCGATGGTGGGGACAGGCAGGAAGCAGCAAGGCAGTAAGGGCAAAGCGAGCTGTGTGGCTCCCTAAACGTAATCCGCCGCACTCGGCTTAATGATCAGTTCCGGGACATGCGCACGTTTCGGGAGTAGTGCGACCGCCACGACCATGTCACCGACATCTTTCGGCAACAACATGCGCGCGCGGCGCTCTTCGCTCACCGGTTGAGGGCGTTTCTCCAAGATGGGAGTGTCGACTTCGCCGGGGAAGATGTTGGTGATACGGATCCCGTTGGGACCTTCTTCGTTCCAAGCGGCAGTGGTGAGTGCCGTGACGGCGAATTTAGACGCGTCGTAGGCCACGCCGCCCAGCGGTGCAGCCCGCTTACCACTGATCGACGAAATGTTAACGATGAGCCCATCCTTTCGAGCACGCATACCGGGAAGGGCGTAGTACATGCAGTTGTAGACACCAGTGGCATTGATCGCCATCACCTCGTCCCAATCAGCCGGATCCATTTCACCCAGCGACCGCTTCTTGATGTTGGTGCCGGCGGAGTTGACCAGGATATCGAGGTTTCCGAGAACTTGAGTTGCCCAGGCGAAGAGGGCTCGGCAGCTGTCTCGATCAGCCACGTTAACCGAATGGACCTCGATGGGAGTGGCGCCGGTCCAGGACTCGGCTGCTTCCCGCAGTGGCTGCTCGCGTCGTCCCGCAATCGCCACTCGACAACCCTCCTCGGCCAGCGTGCGGGCAATGCCCCAGCCGATGCCTGTACCACCACCCGTAACCAATGCTGTTTTCCCAACCAGCCGCATGATGCTGCTCTCCTGATGTCTGTTTCTTCCCGGTTTGCAAACACCGTTTTAGCGGTCGGCGCCTAGCGACGACAAGCCTTGTCGGGAAAGCATCATCGGTTCCAGGCGTCGACGCGCATGAGGTCATTCTCCCCTTAGGGTTCGACAGGCCTCCTCAGAGCTCCGGGCGCGGGCGACAACAAGTCAGCCCCTGGCAACGCCAGGAGCTGTCAGCTTGCTGGCCCTTGGGGCCGAAACGCTCTGGCTTCGTATTGGCTTCCAAACTCGCAACGACTCTTGTCCTCAGTTTCAGCTTAGGAACCACCTGAAGCCCGCAGGGGAGAAAGTGCTCCCGACTTTTTTACCTCATCGCGCTAGCTTGTTTCTTGTCCGAAGCCGGCTGATAATTCCGATTGAGATCAAAACTTCGCGATTCAGCACCTGTTGGGATGGCGGTTGGCAAGACCGCGGCAAGTGGGTTGTTATGGAGCGAGCGCTCGATACTACGATTCAGATTGTCACGCCGGAGAATATTGCATTCGACTACCGAGTGGCTGGTCCGCTGAATCGACTGCTGGCGCTGCTGCTGGATTATCTCTTCCGCACAGGCATCGTGTTCGTGGTCTACATGGCGGCTATGCTTTTGATCGTATTATTTGCATTTCTGTCCGTATATCTGCCTTTTTTACGCTGGTTCGTCGATATCTTTGCTGCTTTTTCATTTACTTTTGCCATTGTACTGTGGTTCCTCCTGGATTGGTTTTACGGCGGTTTTTTTGAATCCTACTGGAACGGACAGACACCGGGTAAGCGAGTGTTCGGTCTGCGAGTGGTTACGATCGATGGGCGACCGATCAATGGGTTACAAGCCGTCTTGCGCAATGTACTCCGGTATGTCGATCTGTTCCCGTTTCTATCGATCGAAATGTTCGGTCCACTGTTTGGCTTGAATGATCCACTGCCGCCGCTCTACGTCATTCCCACGCTTCTTTTTGGCATCATCTCCATGCTGCTCACCCGCCGCTTTCAGCGCATCGGAGATCTGGTCTGCGGCACAATGGTAGTGCTGGAAGAACGCTATTGGCTGGCAGGAATTGCCAAACTGGAAGATGAACGAGTGCCGAAGTTGGCGACGCTATTGCCGGCCGATTTCATCGTCCATCGGTCGCTGGCGAAGACACTGTCTCTGTATGCGGAACGACGCCTGAATTTGCAGCCCGAGCGTCGTCAAGAGTTGGCGTCCAAGTTAGGTAAGCCATACATCCAGCGATTTAATTTACTGCCCGATACCAGTTGTGATCTGCTGCTTTGCGCGATGTACTATCGAGCGTTTGTGGCCGATCAAGCCCGACAATCGCAGGATTCTGAGGGGAAGTCTCCGCTATGAAAGTAGTCGATCTACTCGCTCAACGGCGTACTTCCTGGGAAGAACTCGATCGCCTCTGTGTCATCTTGCAAGGTCGACGCGGGCGGCGGATCGATCCCGGTCTGGCCACTCGCTTTTCGGACCTTTACCGCGCCGCCTGTGCTGACCTAGCGCTGGCGGATGCCTACCAACTGCCTCCCAACACGGTGCAGTTCCTGCATCGACTCGTTGGTCGAGCACACAATCAGCTCTATCGTAGCGAGCCGTTTGCACTGAATCGCTGGAAACACGTTTTACTATTCGATGCTCCTCAATACATTTTTTCCGATCGCTGCGTACAACTGGCGTTCGTCATTTTTTGGGGCATCTTCATTCTCTCGGCCTTGCTCGCCAACTCCGAAAGTTTTTTCCCTGGTTACGCGGAGGCGATGATTGGCGAGCAGATGATGAATCAATTGAAAAGTAGTTTCTCAGAGCCACCGCGTGGGCGTTCCATGAATATGAATATGCTGATGGCAGCATATTACATATCACATAATACTGGGATCGGATTAAAATGCTTTGCCGGTGGACTGGCGATTGTACCGGGTATCTATTTGACGCTGTACAATGCTGCCGCTTTAGGCGCCTCCTTTGGCTATATGGCTCGTGACTCTGTCAAGCAAGGTGATAATTTCTTTGAATTTGTCATCGCCCATGGCCCCTTTGAACTCACCGCAATCGTCTTGGCCGCTGGCGCCGGTCTGCGCCTGGGAGTTTCCTTAATTTCCACTCGTGGCTGGGCTCGCTCGGACTCGTTACGTATTACGGCCAAGGATGCCATGCCGATCATGGGCGCCTCCATGATTCTGTTTTTCCTCGCCGCACTCACCGAAGCCTTTATATCGCCTTCGGCATTGCCGTATGCGGTCAAAGCTGCTGTCGGTGTATTCGACAGCCTCTTGCTGCTTTTCTATTTCGTCGGATTAGGTTTTCCACGAGGTAAAAAGCATGCACTTTGATCGAACTCGAATTGAGATTCGCGAGCGCACGTTGGCGGAAATCATTGACCTGTCACTACTCATCATGCGTCGCAGTGGTGGCCGAATCCTTTTGGCCATGCTGCCCTTCACAGTCGTCATGGCGGCCTTCAATCATGTTTTGATCGGCTGGATGGCGAGCTGGGAATATTATCACTATGAAAGCGATTTCATACCGGTTCGATATGTCATAAACATGTCCCTGCTGATCTTCCTCGAGGTGCCGCTGGTATCAGTGGTCCCCACATTGTACCTGGGACAGTATGTGTTTCATGAGCACCCATCGGTGCGGAGAGCGTGGCGGGAACTGCCAGCGGTGCTTAAGCCTGTGATCCTGGAGCTGGTAATCTGGCGCGGGCCTCTGATCGCAATTCTGCTACTCTGGAACGCAGAGTCCGATGCAGACTATTCAGTGGGCGAGTTTTTTTTCCTGATGTGGTGCGGGTTACAGTTTCTGCTGCGGACCATGCGGCCGTATCTGCCGGAGATTGTACTGCTGGAGCGACATCCGCTGCGAGGAAAGAAAACCAACCAGGTAACAGTGGGCAAGCGCAATCAGATGTTTCACCGGTTCGGACACTCCAACACCTTCTCCCGCTCCCTGGGATCAGCCATGATCTCGATACTACTAGCCGGTTCAATCGCGCACGGTGCCCTGTTCCTCAATGGAGTGTTCCTCAGTAACTGGCGCTGGAGCCCGACACTCGTCAACGTCGCGTTTCCCGCTTCGGTCTGGCTGGCCGCGGCGTTCTCGATGGTAATGCGCTTTCTGAATTATCTGGATGTGCGGATTCGCGATGAAGGCTGGGAAATTGATTTGCGGCTGCGGAGTGAGGCGAATCGAATAATTCAGCGGATGACGGGGTCTACACCATGACACTCGTCGCGTGGATAGCTACCGAAAAATACTCAGAGAAAGCTGTGGAAGGCGGGCGGGAAGCGCTGCAATCCATGAAACTTATGCCCTGGTACGACCCGGCCAAAGATGAACTGAAGCCGATTCGATTAGGGCGTGACGAGGTGCAGGATTACCCGGTCGAGAGAACCGAGTGGTTTAACTTTGACATTCCTCAGTGGCTCATCGATATCTTCGGTGATCTGGTCCGCGTTGTCGGTTACCTCCTGCTGTTTGCCTTGCTGGCACTCGTTGTCTACCTCATCATCCGCGCATATCTGATCGCTAAGGGACTGACGAAAAAAGGGACGAAAAAGGTCAGCAAAGGTCTGGCACTCAATGCCGATATCGACCGCATCGAGAATCTCCCCTTTGAAATTGAAGTCCCCCGCGGAGATCTGCTCGAGGAAGCACGACGGCGGTATGAAATGGGTGATTATCGCAACGCGATAATCTACCTCTACAGCTACCAGCTGATCCGGTTAGATGAGCACCAGTACATCAAGCTAACTCTGGGCAAAACCAATCGGCAATATCTTCGGGAGGTACGACAGCAGCCACCGCTGGCGCGGATCCTGGAGCAAACCATGGTGACGTTCGAGGATGTTTTCTTCGGCCAATACACCATTAGTCGAGATGAATTCGAGCCCTGCTGGCAAAACTTGAGCAGCTTTCACCACATCTTGCAGCAGCAGGAGAAACGGTCATGAATCGATATGACCCTAAGCAGTGGCTGCTTCCGCTGTGGCTGCTATGTGCGGCGTCAGCCGCTGGCTGCCTTGAACAACCGCTGATCGATGAATACGGAAAACGCACCACGACCACGTTCGAGCCGCAAAGCGTGGCGGGGACGAAAGTGCTGGCGATGATGTTCGAACAAGCGGGACATCAAGTGAGTACGCGTGAAGTACTCTCACCACGTTTGAATAATTTTCAGACTCTTGTTTGGTTCCCGGATGACATCCTTCCACCGTCACTGGCGGAACGAGCGTACCTTGAGAATTGGTTGCGGGAATCGCCGGGACGGACGGTTGTTTATGTGGGACGAGATTTTGATGCCGCCAGTCATTACTGGCGTATCATCAGGGCGCAGCAGTCCAAGGCGGATATGCGTGTCGTTGATCGACGGTTAAACGAATCTATTCAACGACACTTAAGGCTGCGCGGCGGTTTGGCACCGGAGGAGTATGTGACGTGGTTTAATCTCAGGTCCGACCAGCCAGTCTATCGAGCGCAACATTTACAGGGACCATGGGCAGAGGGAGTGGATGGCGCGGCCACCGAGATTGATCTACTGACTCGCTTTGACGTTCCCACGCCAGAGGCACTCGCCCGACATAAAGCCAAGCCCACGGTGAGACCGGCAACGACGGTCTGGAGGGCTGGGGCGTTTCGGCCAGCACCTCGACAGCGTCGAACTGCCACGGCGCCAGGCAACTCCGGCAGCGCCTCGCTGAATACCGCTCAGGCCTCTGTCATGGATGTGATCTCAGACGCACGGTTCGACGTGCTGTTGGCAACCGACCGTGGCGATCCGCTGGTAACTCGGTGTGGTGGATTACCTAATTTCGCCTCGGCCAGCTCCAGAGCGGCGGAAAGTCAGTTGCTGGTTGTCACGAACGGATCGTTTCTGGTCAACGTGGGGCTGGTGAATCACGAGCATCGTAAACTGGCAGCTCGACTGATCGAACAATGCGGACCACCCGGATCGGTAGCATTTCTGGAAAGCTCTGCGGGTGGTATCGAGATTCGTCAAATGGAATCGGAACAACCTAAAGCGAATGGTTTTGAACTCTTTCAGGTATTTCCACTCAATGTCATTTTGTTGCATCTCATTGCGGCCGGAATCGTGATCTGTTTTGTCAGACTACCGATCTTCGGCCGACCAAAAAAACTGCTCCCCGAATCAACAACCGACTTTCAGAAACATCTGGTGGCAGCAGGGGAGCTACTCTCCTGGTCACAAGACAGTGAATTCGCGCGCGACAAGATTGAAATCTATCGGCAGAAAGTACAAGCCAAAAACCAACTGAACGCCACGCTTAAGGATTCCCCATGAGCAACTCCCTTCCTCCCGTCAATTCTTGGCCAGGCGTTAATGAAACGAGTGCTTCGCCGCCTGCGAGCTTGACCAGTGTCGGTCTGGGAACTCAGCGCGACACGCCCACGAAACGTCTCTTTGAGCGGATCATGGCTGAGATCAGTAAGCTTTACGTCGGCCAACATGAACTGGTGCTCGGCAGCTTGGTAGCACTCTTCTCCAACGGCCACGTCTTGATTGAAAGCGTGCCGGGTTTAGGTAAGACGCTGTTTGTGCGAACGCTAGGTCGAGTGCTCGGTTGTCGCTTTGGACGTATACAGTTCACCGCCGATTTGATGCCCTCGGACATCACGGGCGCGCCGATGTATGACATGAAGCTGCAAGAGTTTCGTTTTCGACCGGGACCCGTTTTCACTCAGTTCCTATTGGCCGACGAAATCAATCGAGCCCCTGCGAAGACTCATGCGGCATTGCTGGAGATCATGCAAGAGTTTCGCGTCACCGTTGATGGTGTAAGTCATCCGCTCAGTCGGCCCTTCCTGGTACTTGCCACGCAAAACCCGTTGGAGTCCGAGGGGACCTACAATCTGCCCGAGGCACAGCTGGATCGCTTCATGTTCAAACTGATTGCGAATTATCCAGGCGAGCAAGAAGAGGCAGATATTTTGAAAATGCACAGCCGACAAATCGATATCAATCAGCGGCTGGAAGAGGAAATCTCAACCGTCACCAATCCCGAAGAAATTCAGCGGATTGCGCAAGAGAACGCGCAGGTACGAGTGGATGACAAGCTGGTCGATTACATCAATAAAATCGTACGTTTAACTCGACGTTGGCCGCTATTTCATATTGGAGCTTCGCCACGAGCGGGGCTGGCGATGATGCAAGCGGCACGTACTCTGGCGGCCTTCAATGGACGTGACTATGCCATTCCCGATGATGTCGTGCAGATTGCTACTTCGGCGCTGCGACATCGCGTGATCTTGACCGCTGAGGCCGAGGTGGAGGGGCAAAAAGTTGACGACCTGCTCTTCAATTTGATTCGCAGTGTGGAGGTTCCGCGTCTGTGAGTTCCTTCGATTGGACAGGTTGGATCGAATGGTTTGGTTCCTTGCGCGAACAACTCAGCTGGTTCTGGTTGATTCTGCTCGCGGGCCCGTTCATTCCCCTGGCACTCTGGAAACGCATCTATCCCACGAACCGACTGGTGCTAGCCATTTGCGTGCCTACCGTCATGTCGGTCACGCTGGCGGTCCAGATGGATGTGTTTCCCGTTCTGATCGCGCTGGATTCCATCATCGCACTCATCGCTTTGGCCGATCTGATCACGGTACCTCGAGCTGGCTACTTTCGCGGCGCACGACAGACACTGAAAATTGTCTCACTGCGCAATCCGCATCGAGTGGAGATTGTGGTGGAGAATCTAAGTCGCCGGACGTTGCCGGTGGTCGTGCGCGATGATGTTCCGCCGGAATTTACGGTCGAGATGACAGAGTTTGAATTGAGTCTTGCACCGCAATCGCGCGCGACAATGCACTATGACATGCAAGCTCTACGACGGGGTGCCTACGAGCTACGGCGTATTTTTCTGAAGCTGCGAAGCAAACTGGGATTGTGGAGTCGCATACTTACGATTCCCGCGGAATCGAAACTCAACGTCTATCCCGATTTGAAACAACTGGCCGAGTATGCGCTGCTGGCACGAACGAATCGTCTGACACTGCTGGGAGTGCGACGTACGCGCAAGGTTGGTCAAGATCATGAATTCGAGCGTCTGCGGGATTATCTGCCGGATGACAACTACAAGCACATGGAATGGCGTGCCACCGCTCGAAGACAACGACTCACGGTGAAAGATTTCCAGAGCAGTCAGAGCCAACGCCTGATCTTCATGATCGATTGCGGCCGCATGATGACGAATGAAGCCAATGGCCTCAGCCTGCTTGACCATGCGCTGAACTCAATGCTCATGCTGAGCTATGTGGCCCTGCGACAGGGCGATTCTGTTGGCATGCTGGCTTTCTCAGATCGAGTGCACACGTATGTGCCGCCTAAGGGTGGCATGAAACAGATGAACAATCTAATGCATGCCTCATTTGATCGGTTTCCGCAATTGGTCGAGTCGCGATACGACGAGGCTTTTCTGCATTTGTCGAGTCACTGCCGTAAACGGGCTTTGGTGGTATTTATCACTAGTGTTTTCGACGAGGTGAATGCGAATCAGATTCAGCGCTATTTGGCGGCTCAAGTCGGTCGGCATTTACCCTTGGGCTGCCTGATTCGCGACCGGCAGTTATTTTCTGCGGCGGATGCCGGGGAGAAACTGATACGAGGCGTTCCGGCAGGAATTGGGTCTCCCGACCTCTATCAGGCAGCGGTCGCAGCTCATATCCTGTCCTGGCGGCAACAAGTCATCAGCGACCTTACGCACCAGGGCGTTCTCTGCCTCGACTTGTTTCCCGAGGAAATGACGGCGCCGCTGGTAAATAAATATTTGGAATTGAAGGCACGACATCTGTTGTGATTCGCCATGAGCCAATCTGAGATCTCGCAAACAGTCGACCTGACTGCTTCGTCGAATCCCCACCAAGAATCAAACGCGGGGAAAGAGCCCAGTTACCTGCCGCCCTGGCGAGCTTGGGTGACGGTCGGTATTTGTTTGACGCTCGCGGTTTTGTCCCAAATCGGACTGAATCGAGTCTTTGGGGAACTGGCAGACCGAGCGGCGTCGAATGTGACGTCGCTGGTGTTTTGTTTTATCGCCTTCATGCGGCTACTGACTTGGTTCGTCTTTCGCAGTTCCTACCCAGCACTCGTCCGTCGACTCGTGGGACTTACCATCCTGGGACTCGTCGTCTTCGGAGTCGCGACCATCAGCATTGATGAAACCACGGGTAACTTAGTACCGTCGAAGATTCGCTTCCGCTGGATGAAAAAGACGGATCAGAACATCGCCTCGATTGAAACTCCTGCGAAGTCCGCTGTCATTGACTTGGCGACCGAAAGTGAGAACGACTATCCCGAGTTTTTAGGACGCGGTCGCCGGAACGCTCTGACGGGAATCAACCTGGGCAAAGATTGGACGAAGCAGCCGCCCAAGCTGCTTTGGAAGCAACCGATTGGAGCTGGTTGGTCAGCTTTCAGCGTCGTAAATGGTTTCGCTGTCACGATGGAGCAGCGCGGCGAGGATGAGTTGACGACATGCTATGAGTTGCGCACCGGAAAACTGGTCTGGGCTCATCGCGAAGCAGCTCGTCATGAAACCGTGCTGGGAGGAGTCGGACCACGCAGCACGCCGACGATTCATGAAGGGCGAGTGTACACGTTGGGGGCGCAAGGAATTGTCGTTTGCTTGGAGGGAGCGACTGGCAAGCTTCTGTGGCGATTCGACTTGCTTGCCGATCGAGGCAGCTCGCCAGCACGCGATCCGTCGGTCGTCGCCTGGGGCCGCTCGGGCTCACCACTTATCGTGGATAATCTGGTTGTCGTTCCGGCAGGTGGACCCCCAAAAGGCGAATGCGTGTCGCTCATCGCTCTCGACAAACTCACCGGTGAAAAGGTGTGGCAAGCAGGTGATCGACAAGTAAGTTACTGCTCGCCGATTCTCGTGGAAGACTTAGCCGGTCAGCGGCAAATCGTGAGCGTGAATGAGGACAACGTGTCGGGGCATGAGCCGCAAACTGGCAGAGTGATCTGGGAGTATCCGTGGTTCGGCAATAGTGCCGCCAACGCCAATACCTCGCAGCCCATTCCATTGCCTGGAAATCAGCTGCTGGTGAGTAAGAGCTATGGAGCAGGCGCCATGCTGTTGCAGCTGAGCGATGCTGGCAATGGCAAGCTGGAGGCAAAAGAAATCTGGCATAACAATCGAGTTTTAAAAACGAAATTCACGAATCTGTCGATTCATGAAGGTTTCGCCTATGGTCTGTCCGATGGAATTCTGGAGTGTGTGGATTTGGAGACCGGGCGCAGTCGCTGGAAAAAGGGTCGGTACGATCACGGACAAGTGCTGCGGGTCGATGATTTGTTGCTGGTGTTATCCGAGGCGGGTGAGTTAGCTTTGGTCGACGCTTCGCCGCAAGCCTATTTCGAACATGGCAAGATTCCAGCTCTGGAAGGTAAAACCTGGAACAACCTCTGTTTGATCGACCACCTGCTACTCATCCGCAACGGTCAAGAAGCTGCCTGTTACGAGCTGCCGTAGGTGGTGTCGCAGAGTCGCATGACCTTCCAAGTCGAAAAGCGAGACGCAAGTGGCGGCAATGCCCTAGGGACGACACCGTAGCCTAGCGGCAACGCCGTAGGACCCGGGGCGACGATACCAACGCCGCGCAATACATCGCGTTTTTGATGAATGTTTGGCCGCAGGCCATATTCACCTTTTTGGCCAACGGCCATGCGGTCACCGTAGCCTAGCTTTTTTGGCCGCAGGCCATGAAACACCGTAGCCTAGCGGCAACGCCCTAGGACCGGGGCCGACGGCCATGAGCGCCGCGCAATGCCGCGCGTATTCGATGAATATTTGGCCGATCAATCCCAAACGTATCGCTCATCAAACTCGAGGCCGTGGCGTTGGAGCATTGTTCGGTACTCATCCTGGAAGCTAATACCGCGGTGATGTTCTTCTTGATTACGAACATACCGCTCAACCACATTGCGCTCCTGGGGACTTACCGAGAACATGCCATATCCACGTTGCCAGTAGAAGTTTCCATATCGAGGACCGAGTGTCTTGATGAACTTTGATGATTCGCGTTTCACCTGCTCCACGAACGTCACGGGCGCCACCATCTTTCCCAGGTCAAACAAGATGTGGATGTGATCCGCCACGCCGCCGACTACCACCCAGGGCGAGTGCAGAGTGCGAAAGACCGTAGCGAGATAGGCATGCACACGACCTCGAATGGCCACGTCCAAGAAGGGTTCTCGATTTTTGGTACTGAAGACTAAATGAGCCAGCAGTTGGGTCAACGATTGAGGCATGGCTTTCTCCGAGAAACAACGGAATACGACTTGCCCCAGCAACAAGATCGTAATAAGAAGCCAAAACCGGTTCCACAAAATAAGTCGCTGCCCTTTTCCTCAGGCCGAAGGCCATGAGACACCGTAGCCTAGCGGCAACGCCCTAGGAATTTCGGTATTCACACAAGAGCTCCGCGAGTTGCGAGTGTATATGGCCTTCGGCCAAACAACCATCGATAATGCGCCGCGTTGGTGCTGTCGCCCCGGTTCCTAGGGCGTTGCCCTAGGCTACGGTGTCGGCATGGCCTTCGGCCAAACAACCATCGATAATGCGCCGCGTTGGTGCTGTCGACGCGGTTCCTAGGGCGTTGCCCTAGGCTACGGTGTCCGCATGGCCTTCGGCCATGCATCATCAATGCATCATCAATGCATCATCAATGCATCGGTCATGCATCGGTCATGCATCGGTCATGCATCGGCTTTGCCATCAACCGCCAACTGCGCGTGGTTGCTGCTGCGTGAGACAGTGGATCGAGCCCAGGCCTAGCACCAGAGCTCGACAGGGAACTAAAACCACCTCTCGGTCCGGGCACAGGGAGGCGAGAAGTTGCCGAGCGACTTCGTCGTTCGGATCGTCGAATTGCGGCACCAGAATCGACCCGTTGGCGAAGAGGAAGTTACAGTAGCTGGCTGGTAAACGCTGACCATCGACGTAGATCGGTCGAGGCATCGGTAAGCGTTCCACTCGATAAGCAGCCCCGCGAGAATCCACCACCTCGGTCGTTAATTGCTGGTAGTTCCGCGCCAGCGGCTCGTAATTCACTTCATGCGGATCATTTTCCCAAGCCACTACCAACGTCGTTGGATTAACAAAACGTGCTAGTTGATCGACATGGCCATCCGTGTCGTCTCCCGCCAGATCACCCGCTCGTAGCCAGATGATTCGTCGAGCACCGAGATAATCGCTCAGCTGCTGCTCGAGCTGCTGTCGCGTAATTGTAGGATTGCGATTGGGATTGAGCAGACAACGTTCGGTGGTCAGAATAGTTCCTTCCCCATCGCCATCAATCGCCCCACCTTCGAGTACCACGCCGGGTACGAATCGCTCGTAGTTGAGATACTCCGCAATGTGCTGCGGTACCGTTCGGTCCAAATCAAACGGCGGATACTTTCCGCCCCAGGCGTTGTATCCCCAGTGAACGAGTGCGGGCGCCAAGGATGATCGCGACGACAAAAAAACAGGTCCATGATCTCGGCACCAAGCGTCGTTCGTGGAAATGTCGTGAATCGTAACCTGGGACAACTCACCGACATGTCGCTGAGCATCTGCCAGCACAGCCGCTCCACCTGCCAGAAGATGAACGGGTTGGTATTGAGCGAGCGTGCGAACGAGGCGAGCGAAGGCGGCGGGTACTTCGTCGAAGTGACCTGGCCAAGTGCGGCGGTTGTGAGGCCAGGAGAGCCACGTTGCCACCTGAGGCTCCCACTCCGCCGGCCAACGATAACCGCGAGCCGCCGGAGAATGTTCGGATGGACT
This sequence comes from Pirellulaceae bacterium, assembly GCA_044235425.1. Lineage (GTDB taxonomy): Bacteria > Planctomycetota > Planctomycetia > Pirellulales > Pirellulaceae > JBJSXJ01. Next base: position 106,635 of record JBIIHW010000010.1, on the reverse strand, counting down.
GAGCACATTCATCTCACCCATCCCTCCGACTGTCATCAGGGTTGTGCAAAGTAAGAACCGCGCGCCTGAACCTGGCGGCGAAAAATCTGATCACCATTGGTGATGTACAAAAACGCTCGCTCGGCTCCCGCCAGCGTGCAGCTGGTGAGTGGCTTATCGGCGAGTGGCTTGGGCAGTAAGCCGCATTCACGACCACCGGCGTCGAAAACCTGTACACCTAAGTTCGTGGCCACGTAGAAGCGCCCCTGTTCATCGCTGATCATTCCATCGCCGCCCGAGGCTACTTGATAGGGCGGTGGCTCGTTAAATTTGAACTCACCCTTCGGATCGATGGGCCGTCGCATCGTCGCTGGCGTTGACTTTGCCGCCAACTCGCCATTCGCCTTCACCTGAAAGAAAAATAGATGCTGACCGCGATAGTCACTCACCACGAGCGTGCCTTGATCGGGTGACAACGTAATTCCATTGGGAGCCGTGATGCCCTCATCAGCGACACTCAACTGACCACTCTTCAAATCAATACGAGTCACTTGTTTCTTGCCCGTCTCGGTGAAATACAACTGTCCGTGACGACTGACCACCAAGTCATTGGGCTGTACGTTTTCTGCCAAGACTTGAATCGCACCATCCGTCTTGGCGAGGTCGATGGCGACGACTCGCTTCTGACCTGGCTGGCAGGCATATAAACGGCCATCGGGACCGAATTTCAAGCCACTGGCCCCTTCGCTCAGCACCTTCGTTTTGGTGCCATCGAGCGCGACCTTCCAGATTTCATTCGCTTTCAAATCGCTATAGAAAAAATTACCTGAGGCATCGGAGCAGGGGCCATCACCAAAACCCAAGCCTTGAGCGACTGGTTCCCACGACTTACCTTCAATCAGCAGACGATGTAGCGACAGATCGCCACCCAGGTCCTGCTTGGCGCTCGGAGCGGGCGCCGGTTCTTCTTTTCGCCAAAGCCATTTCAGCGCGTCCGGAAAAACGCTGCCACCATGATTGGAATTGTGAGCGTATCCTTCGACGTAATCGAAGCGCACATCGTAGCCCATGTAGCGAAGAGCGGCGTTCATCTGCTGATTCGCCAGTGGCCAGTTGCCGAACTTGTTATCCAAGTCGCCGGCAGAATCCTCCAGATAAACTCGCAGCGGACGACGCTCGGTCTTACGGATCAGCGACGGATAGGCGTCACCGCCCCGAAGATTGACGAATGATCCAATCGTCGAAAACACTTTGCGGAACTGATCGGGCCGTTCCCAGGCAACGGTGAATGAACAGATTCCACCGCTCGATGCGCCGGCGATGGCGCGGTGAGTGGGGTCGTCGGAGATCTTCCAGCGTTCTTTCAGCGCCGGCATAATCTCCTCGATTAAAAATCGGGCGTAGCGATCACCGAGCGAATCGTATTCCAAACTGCGATTACTGGCTTGCCAGCGAACATTGTGAAAGGCATCGCCCGTGCCAACATCATGCCCCGGATTGATGAACACCGCGATCGTGACAGGCATCTCGCCGCGTGCGATCAGGTTGTCAAACACAATCGGCACTCGCCAATTGCCCTTAACATTCACATAGTCATGTCCATCTTGAAAGAACATGACAGCCGCGGGCTGTTCGGCTTTGTATTGAGCCGGGATGTAGACCCACCAGTCGCGAATCGTGTTGGGGTAGATGTTCGACTTCCAGGGTGGCATTTCCTGGACTTGGCCCTCCGGCACACCGGCTTGCCGCTGATGATCGGGTGTTGCCTTGAATTCATTCGCCAAGAGCGACGGCAACCAATCGAAGGATGAGATCAGGCTGAGTGCCAGCAGAATCGACAGCGTCGCGTGCGGGAATTTCATCGGTTAGTTTTCCATGACTTCGGTTTCACGAGCTTTCGCCAGGTCACCCGCCTTGGTCTCATAATCCTTCGTCATTTCCTGGATCTGCTCCTTGAGCGCATCGCGATCATCTTCGCTCATCACTTTGTCTTTCTCAGCTTGATCCGCAGCTTTGTTGGCGTCGCGACGAACATTGCGGATCGACACCTTTGCCTCTTCGGCCAGTTCCTTCACACGCGCCACGAGTTTGCGTCGAGTCTCGGCGCTCAGGGCAGGGATATTCAAGCGAATGATCCGTCCATCGCTTTGAGGGGTAAATCCGAGACCACTATTGATGATTGCCTTCTCGATGTCTTTGATCGTGGAAACATCGTAGGGCTTGATCAGGATTTGATTCGGCTCGGGAGCGCCGACGGAAGCAAGTTGCTTCATCGGCGTCGGCGAACCATACGCCTCCACTCGCAGCGAATCAACCAAACCGGGATTGGCACGCCCCGTGCGAATTCCGGCCAAGCTGCTCTTGAGATGCTGCAGCGCCTTATCCATGCGATCTTCCACGTCCAACAGAATGTCATCAGCGTTCATGTCAGAGCCTCGCGAGCGACCAAACAGGTTGAGTAGAAACGATTGCCAGTTGCCTCGACCAACGATGTCTTCAGCGACTTCCGCAAGAAATCAAAAAACTCAGCTGGAGCGACTGCGGAGCGTTCCGATCAGTGTACCGATCCGCTCGCCGTGTACCGCTCGCTGAATGTTGCCCTCGCGTTTGTAATTGAACACGAGAATAGGCATTTTGTGTTCCATGCACTGCGCGATGGCCGTGCTGTCCATCACACGCAGGTTCTGCTCTCGCAGCGCACTGTATTCCAGATCACGGTAGAGCACCGCGTGAGGGTTTTTCTCGGGGTCGTCGCTGTAAACGCCATCGACCCGAGTGGCTTTCATGAGGATATCGCAGTCGAGTTCCAACGCGCGTTGGGCTGCGGCGGTGTCGGTCGTCACATAAGGACTTCCCGTGCCAGCTGCCAGAATAATGATCCGGCCCTTTTCCAGATGACGTCGTCCACGCCGCCGAATATACGGCTCCGCAACTCCATCCATGCGAATGGCTGACATTAAGCGCGTGGAGCAGCCGAGTGACTCCAAGGCATCCTGCATGGCCAAGCCGTTGATGACGGTGGCGAGCATGCCCATGTAGTGTGCGGTAGCTTCTTGGATCCCACCATGTTGATCCTTGAACTGCGAACCACGCAGAATGTTGCCACCGCCGATCACGACGGCGATTTGACAGCCAGACTGGGCTGCTTTCTGGACTTGCCGCGCGATGTGCAGCACTTCCTCCATCCCAATCCCACGCTCTCCCGCACGGCTGAAGCTCTCACCCGAAAGCTTCAGTAACACGCGCCGGTAAGCGGGTTGCGAATCACCCGCCGTCGCTCGATTCATCTCACACTACTCCTTGCCGAGTTCCCAGTGGACGAAACGGATCAGCTTCATGCCATTCTGCTGAGCGTATTGGCCAACTGTCTGCTTGTTTTCCTTGACGAATGGCTGCTCGGTGAGCACTCGTTCGGCATAGAAATTACGCAGCTGCCCCTCCACGATCTTGTCGACGATGTTGGCTGGCTTGCCTTCCTTGAGCGCTGCATCCTTGAGGATCGCACGTTCCTTATCCACTTCCTCAGCCGGCACGTCTTCCTTCCGCAGTCCCATCGGTCGCATCGCCGCGATATGCATGCAGACATCCCGAGCGGCCGCCTCGTTGCCGCCTTCAATCTGGAGCAGCACGCCCGAGACGGTCGACGAATTGTGGCAGTAAGCACCGCAGCTGCCATCCAGTCGAGTGATGCGGCCAATGTTGAACACTTCGCGGATGCGATTAAACATCTCATCCTTCTGCTCACGCAGCGTAACACCCGGCTTGCTCGGCGAAGGCTGGTCAAGCAATTCGTCAGCCGTTGCAGCTCCTGGTCCCGTGGCCAGCTGAGTTGCCAGATCGTTGGCCAGCTGGATGAATTCGTCCGTACCCGCCACCGGTGCGCTTTCGCACTTCAGTTCCACAATCGCGCCCACCGTCGTGCTCGTGTAAATACCGAAGCGTCCAAAAGCGGTTTCGCGATCAAGCCGATTGCTCAGCACCTTCAAGCCACGTTCCCGCAGCAGCCGCTTGGCCTCCTCCACCTCACCGTTCGCGTCGACGAGTGCCTTTTTCACGTCCATCATCGGCAAACCCGTCTCTTTGCGAAGCGCGTTGACAATCGCTGCAGTGATTTCAGCCATGATTCGAGTCTCCTCGTAATTCTCAAATTCAGTTCGTGATCTAGTTCCAGAATCTTGCTTTGGCCTGAGCGAGCGGTCGCTGGGGACAGTCGCTGAGCCAGATACGTCGGTCGACCTAACAACTGCCGCCGACGTTCATCTACTATTTATCCGACAGAGTTTCAGCTCACCTGGTCCGCTTGGTTTTGCAAGTTAAAGACGCAGCCTAGCCGGCAACCGGACTTCAACTTAACTTCGATCCAGCGAACACTGGGAGTCGGAAACGATCTTAACCTTCGGACTTCTCAGCAATCGCTGCTGCCTCGCTGGCATTCGCCTCAGGCTGCTTGTTCTGAGCGGCTTGTTGAGTCTTGCCGGCCAGCACCGCATCGGCCAAATGGCGGGCGATTACCTCGATCGAACGGATACCGTCGTCATTGCCTGGAATTGGCAGATCGACCAAATCCGGATCGCAATCGGTATCGATCAAGGCCAACGTGGTGATACCAAGCGAACGAGCTTCGCGAATGGCATTCTTTTCCTTCTTCGGGTCGAACACCACCAAGCATTCGGGCATGCGATTCAAGAGCCGCAAACCGTTCAAGTTGCGATACATCTTGCGATATTCACGAGCCAAAGCGGACTGCATCTTCTTGGAATAGGTCTGCAGTTCCGGGCTATTGCGGAGGCGTTCGAGTTCTTCGAGGCGAGCGAGACGACTGCGAATCGTGCGGAAATTCGTCAGCGCACCACCCAGCCAGCGTTCCGCCACGAACGGCATGCCGCAGCGCAATGCTTCACGCTCGACGGCCCCTTGAGCTTGACGCTTGGTGCCGACAAACAGCACCAAACTGCCACCCCCCGACACCTGGCCCAAATACTTTTTCGCTCGCAACAATCCACGCACGGTCTCCCGCACATCGACGATGTGGATGAGACCTTTGCGAGCATAAATGTAAGGAGCCATCTTCGGATTCCATCGACTTGCGCGATGGCCGAAATGACAGCCTGCCTGAATCAATTCTTCAACTAACGTCGGAGCCGGAGCCGGAGCCGCTGGGGCAGTACCTTGAGACACAATCATTCTCCCTAGACCGCACAAAGCGGTCAGTACGGCGATGATCACCAGGAGCAGTCACTCCGCACCAACGGAGCAAATACGCCGGGGATCACAGGTCGAACCTTCGCCGAATTAACGAAGTAATAGTAAGTAAATCCCGTTCCAAAAACCGGGCCACGTAGTGTAACAAAACCCCAAAAGGGCAACAAGCACGACTGTCCAAGTCGTGAAGCGGCAAATTTACCGCAGCGATTTACGAGTGCGCCGGCCGCGGAGTAACCCCTTTGTCGCCCGACTTTCCAAGTCGGTAAGCGGAAAGTTTACCGCAGCGATTAACGCGTGCGCCAGCCGCGGAGTAACCACGGAAGTCACCGCTTCGCCCGACGCAAGGTCGGGTCGGGAGCGTCTCTGTCGCCCGACTTTCCAAGTCGGTAAGCGGAAAGCTTACCGCAGCGATTTACGCGTGCGCCGGCCGCCGAGTAACCACGGAAGTCACCGCTTCGCCCGACGCAAGGTCGGGTCGGGAGCGTCTCTGTCGCCCGACTTTCCAAGTCGGTAAGCGGACGGTTTACCGCAGCGATTTACGCGTGCGCCAGCCGCCGAGTAACCACGGAAGTCACCGCTTCGCCCGACGCAAGGTCGGGTCGGGAGCTGTTCTGTCGCCCGACTTTCCAAGTCGGTAAGCGGAAAGCTTACCGAGGCGATTTACGCGTGCGCCAGCCGCGGAGTAACCACGGAAGTCACTGCTTCGCCCGACGCAAGGTCGGGTCGGGAGCCGTTCTGTCGCCCGACTTTCCAAGTCGGTAAGCGGAAAGTTTACCGAGGCGATTTACGCGTGCGCCAGCCGCGGAGTAACCACGGAAGTCACTGCTTCGCCCGACGCAAGGTCGGGTCGGGAGCCGTTCTGTCGCCCGACTTTCCAAGTCGGTAAGCGGACGGCTTACCGCAGCGATCTACGCGTGCGCCAGCCGCGGAGTAACCACGGAAATCACTGCTTCGCCCGACGCAAGGTCGGGTCGGGAGCGGCTCTGTCGCCCGACGCAAGGTCGGGTCGGGATCAGTTCTGTCGCTAACGCTTGGTGATGTTTGCGTTTATGGCGACATATCCGACAGCCTCTGAAGCCGAGTCACCGAGTTGCTAGGTGAAATACCCCGGCCTGATAGAGATCGAATGGAAAACCAGGGGTGGGGTTATTGGCCGCTGCCCAAGCGTGCCAAATGGGAAACTTTTTTGAGTTGCGGAACTTTTGACGCATACTCGGTATCTACTAGTGTCTCTTCCGTCTTCTTGTCTGGGGACGCGGCGATCGAGCACGATGGCAGTCGCAAGGCTAGTATTGCACAGGGGTTATTGCACAGGGGTTATTGCACAGGGGTTATTCCACAGGGGTTAACGTATGAAGCGCCTATTTAAATCACGTCGGTTGTGGAGTGCGGCAGCCATCGGCCTGGCATTGATGGGATCGGATGTGAACAACCCCCATCGCTCGCTGCGGGCTGACGAAATCGGCTACGTCGAGGACTTCGCGCTCGCCTCGGACCGCTCCGTGGCACTCAAACAGTTGATTCCGGGCACCGAGGAGTACTACTACTACAACGCCCTGCATTTGCTCAACACGGAGCAGTTCGATCAGGTCCGCGAGTTGTTCAAGCCTTGGCAAGAGCGTCACAATCGCACAACGCGCTTGCAGGAAATCGAACTCCGTCTGGCGCTGCTCACCTATGACAAAGATCAGCAGAAGACGCTCGAGTATCTCCGCTCGAAGCTGAACGTGAGCTATCCGCATCAAAAAGAGGTGGTGGGTGCGGAACCAAACTTACCCGTGGCGCTGGACCCACAGTTGATCAAGCGCGAGACACTGCTGCAGCGTGTCTACAGCCGCAACGCTCAGCTGAACGGAGTGGAAGATTCCGCGCTCGACTGGCTCGTCACGCAGCCGTTGACGCCCGAGCGTCGTCGCCATTTGCTGCAGCGACTCAAACGACCGGACTACACCGGCCTGCCCAAATTGATCGTGGATGATCTGAACCACCCCAATTCGCCAGGCTTTGGCGCGTTCGAGATTCATCGCCTCTTGCTGCTCAGTCAACTGGAAGAGTGCCTGACGCTGAAACCCGACCTGCTCAATCAAACTAACTTCGTACAGGCTTACTTGACCAAGCTCCAGCCCGCGGCGGATGAGGATTGGCGTCGTGATGGCAATGTGCGCGAAGCTTATCTGGAGCGCCTCTGGACGTTCGCCAATCGGCTCGCCCCAGTACACAATTCACTGAAGGCGCACGTGCTGTATTTCCGTTTGGTGTCCGATCGTGCCAAGGGGCAATACAACGCGGAACGCTTTCTGACCTATTTAAAATTGCCAAGACCGCTGCCCTACGTATCGCGCAAATTTCTGGAGACCGAAGAGAGTCGCCGTCACCCGGTCGATCTGAATACCGATTTCAACTCCGCGACGTTGCTCCCCGCGATCGGCAACGATGAGCCACTAGTGCAGGATTATCTGTCGCATTTCTTGGTGCAGGCGGCTAACTATCAAGCCTACACACCGTACATCGAAGAGGAGTATCTCAAGCAGTTGTTTGCCGTGACCAAGATCGTCAATGGCCTGGGGGAATCCGAACAATGGGCATCGTTCTTGCCTCCCGAAGCCTTCAAGCGACTCAAAGAACGAGTGGACATTGATTTCACAGCGACAAATAAATCTCAGTTCGGTGCTGACGAGCCGGTGACGCTTGATCTACACATCAAGAATGTGTCCACCTTGATCGTCAAAGTATTCGAGATTAATACCAGCAGTTTCTACCGAGAGAATCTGCGCGAGATCGATACGGACATTAATCTCGACGGCTTGGTAGCTAATGATGAGAAGACCTACCAATACCAAGATCCACCGCTGCGGCGAGTGGCACGAAAATTTGAATTCCCTCAGCTCAAAAAGCCCGGCGTCTATGTGGTCGACTTCATCGGTAATGGCCGTAGCAGTCGAGCGCTGATTCGCAAGGGCAAGTTGAGTCAAGTGGTGCGTACCACGCCAGCCGGCCAGCGGTTCACGATCATCGATGAGAAGAACAAGCCGGTCAACGACGCGCGACTCTGGCTGGCCGGACGCGAGTATCAGGCCGATCAAGAGGGCTCGATTCTGGTGCCCTTCAGCACGGATCCCGAGCGTCGTTCGATCGTCATCAGTCGTGGTGAACTGTCCAGCTTGGACTCGTTCCAGCATGAAGGCGAGAACTACTCTCTCTCGGCGGGAATCTATGTCGATCGAGAATCACTGCTGACGCGCAAGAAGGCTCGGGTCGTTATTCGCAGCGGACTGTCACTCAACGGCACGCCTGTAACCATCAAACGCTTAGAGGACGTTTCACTCATTATCACCACTACCGACTTGGATGGTGTCGCGACGACTCAGGAGATTCCCAACCTGCCGCTGTTCGAAGATCGCGAGACGGAACATGAATTTCAAGTACCGGCACGAACAGCGGCGATCCAATTCGTACTACGGGCAAAAATTCAGAACAAGAGCCAGGGCCGCAAGAATGATCTCGTCGTACAAGAGTCGTTCACGCTGAATGAAATCAATCGTACCGAGAAGATTGAAGATCTATTTTTGGTACGCGCTGCGGGTAAGTATTTTGTTGAACTGCTGGGGAGAACTGGCGAGCCGAAAGCTTCGCGTGCGGTGAATCTCGTGGCCAAGCATCGAGATTTTCAAGAGCCGATTCAGGTGACTCTCAAGACAGATGCCTTAGGTCGAGTGCAATTGGGGGAACTGGCAGAGATCGTCACGCTGACGGCGACCGGCCCCGAAGGCACATCTCACAGTTGGCCTCTGCAGGCCGACGCTTATAGCTATCCCGCGACCATTCACGGTCGAGTGGGTGAGGCGGTTACGTTGCCATATCTTGGGAGCAAGCCGGAGGCTTCTCGCGAAGAGTTATCGCTATTGGAGCTGCGGGGAGATAACTACGTTGCCGATCGTTTCACAGCCCTCACCATTAAGAATGGACTCGTCGTCATCGATAAGCTTCCCGCAGGTGATTATGACCTCTGGTTAAAGGGCGTAAATCAGCGATTGCGGGTGCGATTGGTGGCTGGTGATCAGATCGGCAATTACATCGTTGGCTCAATCCGACAGTTAGAAACTCGACCGCTCGCACCACTGGCGATTGCCTCCGTTACGGCGGAAGCAGATCGTGTTCAGATATCGTTGAGTAACGTCTCGAAGGTGGCTCGTGTTCACGTGTTTGCCACTCGCTATGTCCCCGCCTTTCAAGCGTATGGACACTTGGCAAAAGTACGTGATGCGGAGCCGTATTTGTTTACCTCGGGCAGTGCTGCTTCCGTCTATGTGACGGGCCGGAACATTGGTGACGAGTACCGTTACATCATTGATCGCAAGTATGCGAAAAAATATCCGGGTAACACTCTGGAACGCCCCTCATTGCTACTCAATCCGTGGGCAGTGCGTTCGACGGAAACTGGTGAAGTTGTCGCACAGCGCGGCGAATCGTTCCGTGGCAAGGGCGAAGCTGAGATGGGTGATGCGTCGCGGAAGGCGGCCGGCGATGCCCGTTTGGCAGATGCGGGTGGTTTTTCTGATCTGGATTTTCTTGCCGAGGCCTCCGTGGTGCTCGTCAATCTCACGCCGGATGAGAAAGGTGTGGTGACGATTCCCAAAGCTGCGATCGGCGCCCATCAGCAACTCCACATCGTGGCTGTCGATCCGCTGCACACCACGTATCGTTCGCTGACGATGGAGGAACCTAAAACACAGTTGCTCGATTTGCGGCTTACTTCGGGACTCGATCCGGCCAAGCATTTCACTCAGCAAAAGCAAACGTCGCTCGTCGCGTCCGGCGCGGTATTCGAATTGGCCGACATAACGACCACGCGGTTCGATAACTACGACAGTCTGGCGCGCGTCTACTCGCTCTACACGACTCTATCGAAGGATCCGAAGCTGGCGGAATTTCGGTTCATCTTGCAGTGGCCCACGATGAAGATCGAGGAGAAGCGGGCTCAGTATTCCAAATATGCTTGCCATGAACTGAATTTTTTCCTCGCGAAGAAGGACCCTGAGTTTTTTAACGCCGTGGTAAAGCCTTACTTGGCGAACAAGAAAGAAAAAACGTACCTGGATCGTTGGCTGCTGGGCGACAACATTCAGGACTTCACGCGACCATGGAGTCACGGGCAGCTCAATATTGCGGAGCGAATCTTGATTGCGCAGCGAGTTGCCAATGAGCGGACGAGTGAAGCTCGCCATGTCGCCGATCTATTTGAGATGTTGCCGCCCAATGTGGATGAATTCATACGCTTGTTCGATACCGCCGTGAAAGGGCGTTCGCTGGAAGCGAGTGATCAGTTGGGTCTAGCCAACGCACAGGCCGATGCGCAGCAAGCCAAATTAGGCGCTGTGTTGGAGAAGGCGGCTGAGCGGGCGTTGGATGGAAAAGGAAGCGGTGGGCCCGCGATGGCAGGCAAGCCGCGTACCGCTGCCGCCGCTGCCGCGCCAGGAGCTCCTCCGCCGCCGGCACCAGCCGGTGGAGCCGGGGGAGGATTCGGTGCGGCAAAAAAAGATGCGGGCCGCGAGTTAGCCGAGAACGAACAGCTCAAGCGGAAGTTGGCTGATAAAAGTGCCGCTCTTGACGAAGCCGCAAAGTCGCTCCAGGCACGCGATGGCAACGCGCTACGACGCGCCAGATCTGGCGAGGCCAAGGCGGCGGATCGCGAAGCGGGAGAAGCTCGTAAGCAGCAGCAATTCTTTGATACCGACGAAAAAGATCGACTCGCGGAACGTCAGCTCTATCGCAAACTGGATCCGACGCGCGAGTGGGCCGAGAACAACTATTATCAGCTGCCGCTCGATCAACGATTACCGGGCTTGATCACCGTCAACGCCTTTTGGCGCGACTACGCACAGCATGATCCGGCACAGCCGTTCCTCTCCAAGAACTTTGCCGCTGCATCACGTAATTTCAGCGAAATGATGCTGGCACTCGCCGTGCTCGACCTGCCCTTCACCGCACCGCAGCATGAGGTGAAATTCGAAGGCCGAAAAATGACGCTCAAAGCCGCCGGACCGATGATCGTATTTCACGAAGAGGTGAAGTTGGCGCAGGAAGCTGCTGCCGCGACACCAATCCTCGTTAGTCAGAATTTCTTTCGCCATGGTGATCGGCAACGCGTGGAGAATGGCGAGACGGTGGATAAATATGTGACCGATGAATTCGTGATCCAAACCGTTTACGGCTGTCAGGTCGTAGTTACCAATCCCACATCCTCGCGCCAGAAGCTTACGGTTCTCATTCAAGTACCAATCGGTGCCATACCCGTACTCAACAGCCAGTTTACGCGGACGATGCACATCACGCTGGAACCGTATCACACGCAAACGGTCGAATATCATTTCTATTTCCCGGCTGCAGGCAAGTTCGCTCATTTTCCGGTCCATGTAGCCAAAAATGAGCAGATGATCGCTGCCGCCAAGCCGATGGAGTTTCCGGTAGTTGAGAAACCTTCGAAGATCGATGCGGGTTCGTGGGATCACGTTTCGCAACACGGTACCAACGAAGAAGTATTGGCCTTCCTCTCCAAGCAGAACATTCAGCGTTTGAACTTGGACAAGATTGCGTTCCGGATGCGCGACAAAGCTTTTTTTGAAGCCACAATCAGTCTGCTGTCATCACGACGCGTCTATCATCCCACCTTATGGTCATACGCACTCATGCACAACGTCGCGCCGGCAGTTCAGGAGTTTCTCCGACATACCGATGCCCTGGTAAATGAAACCGGCGGTCGCTTGACTAGTCCGCTGCTGACTCATGATCCTGTGGAACGTCGGACGTATGAGCATCTGGAGTACAAGCCGCTGGTCAATGCCCGCGCCCATGCGCTGGGTAAGCGACGACAGATTGTGAATAATCGTCTGCAAGAGCAATATCATCGCCTGCTCAAGCAGCTCTCCTACCAGCGCGAACTCACCGATGAAGATTGGCTGGCCATTACTTATTACCTCGTGCTGCAAGATCGAGTGGAAGAGGCGCTGGCCGCTTTTGGAAAAGTGCGAGTAGAAAAGATTGCCACGCGCATGCAGTACGACTACTGCGCCGCCTATCTCGATTTCTTCACTGCCGATCTTGCCGGTGCACGCGCTATCGCGACCAAGTACGTCAATCATCCAGTGGATCGCTGGCGGAATACATTCGCGGCCGTCATCGCGCAGCTCGATGAGGCGGAAGGGAAGCTGGCGGCAACCGTGGATGCCGAGGATCGCACGCAGCAACTGGCGGCACTGGCGGCGACCGAGCCGACCTTCGACTTCACGGTCGAAGCCAAACAGGTCTCGATCAACTATCAGAATCTGAAATCCGTGCGCGTGAATTACTACGTGATGGATGTCGAGCTGCTGTTCAGTCGCAATCCGTTCGTACAGCAATTCGGCGGGCAGTTCTCCGCGATTCGGCCCAATCAAACCCAAGAGATCGCGTTGCCCGAAAAAGCGAGCAGCCACAAGTTTGCTCTGCCCGAATCCCTGCACAATAAGAATGTGCTGGTGGAGATTGTCGGCGGCAGCCAAACGAAAAATCAGCCGTACTATTCCAACTCGCTGTCTGTCCAGGTGGTCGCGAACTATGGTCAGGTCAAGGTGACTCATAGCACGACCGGAAAACCGGTAGCAAAAGCCTACGTGAAAGTGTACGCTCGCACCGACAGTGGCGAGGTGAAGTTCTACAAAGATGGTTACACGGATATCCGTGGACGCTTTGAGTATGCTTCGCTAAGCACCAATGACCTGGAAACAGCAGGTCGATTTTCCATCCTGATTTTGAGTGACGAATTTGGCGCGATCGTCCGCGAGGCGGCACCACCCACTCGGTAGCCCGCTTCAGCGGCAAACTGAGAAAGGGTTCGGTATGCGGAAAACGGCACGGAATGACTCGCGGCGGGATTTTTTGTATCACCTTCCTGCCGCCGCAGCCGCTACTTGGCTAACCATCGGCAGTGCAGAAACAAATCGCCTGGTGAAGTCCAGCGGTTTGGATGGAGCGGCATCGTTGTGGGCCGCCGACGAACCGCGCGGCACTGCAGCTCAGCGCAAACGTCTTGCCATTATCACGACCGAGTGGCGCTATCGCTCGCATGCCTGGCACATGGGTGAGCGTTTCTTGGTGGGTTATCCACGCGACGGTCGCTGGTACCGTCCACCCTTTGACGTCGTCTCCGCATACGTCGATCAGCGTCCGGAAAATGACCTCAGTCGACAGCGCTCGGAAGAGTTCAAGTTTCCCCTTTACGGTTCGATTGCGGAAACTCTGCGGTGCGGCGGCAAAAGACTCGCCGTCGACGCCGTGCTGATTATCGGCGAGCATGGTGACTATCCACAAAACGAGTTTAAGCAGACGAAATATCCCCGCTACGAGTTCTTCAAACAGACGACGGATGTCTTTCGACAAGATGGACGCTCGGTGCCCGTTTTCAACGACAAGCATTTGTCGTGGAAGTGGGACTGGGCGAAAGAGATGGTGGAACTGTCCCGCGAACTGAAGTTTGGCTTCGCTGCCGGTTCATCGCTCCCCGTCACTTGGCGGATGCCCGCCATTGATATGCCCTACGGAGCGGAAGTTGAAGAACTGTTGTGCGTCGCTATGGGTGGCCTTGATAGTTACGACTTCCATGCTCTGGAAGTCATTCAGTGCATGGCCGAGCGGCGGAAAGGTGGCGAATCCGGTGTGGTAGCTGTGCAAGGATTGCGCGGCGATGCGGTCTGGCGAGCACTCGAGGCGGGCAATTGGCAGGCGGGCGGCTGGGACCCGAAGTTGTTTGAGGCTTGTTTGTCGCGGAGTCACACGCTGCAGCAGCCCGAGACGTTCAGTCATCGATATCCGACGGTGGCGCAGATGCGAGCGTGGGTGAAAGAGCCGATCGCCTATCGGATTGAATATGCCGATGGAGTTAAGGCGACGATGCTCTTGATGAACGGACTGGTCGGTGATTTCACCTTTGCCGCGCGCATGAAAGGCCAGCCCGAGCCGCTCTCAACGCTCTTTCATCTGCCACCTAATCCAAATGTGGTCTATTCCGCAGCACTCATGGCCAAGGCGGAAGAAACCTTTACGACGGGCAAGGCACCCTGTCCGATCGAGCGGACGTTGTTGACTACCGGCTTGGTGGAAGCGGGTGTGCGATCGATTGGCCAGGGCGAGCGTCGTCTGGAGACACCGCATTTGGTATTCCGTTACGAAGCACCGCGCGAGTCGACGTTCGCGCGGACGTAGCGGCTGCGCAGAGGGATTTGCCGCGCTCGGGGATTTGCTGCGCTCGGGGATTTGCTGCGCACAGAGATACGACGGGCACGGAGATTAAGTGCGGGGATGGAAGACCATACCCGCAACCCACAACCCACAACCCGCAACCCGAACCCCGAAACCCGACCCCCCCCACCCCCCCATCCTCTCCAGCTTTCCCCAATTGACATTGGGGCAGTTGCTGGGCATCGCTATACTCCCGCGCCGCCAGGGTGGTAGGAAGTTGAGGTTTCTGTGAATGGTCGAGTGATGGTTACGAGAGTCAAGGAAAGCGGAATCACGCTGTTGCTGCTGTTGGCCTGGATTTGTCAGACAGGCTGCGGTTCGACGAAGAGTCGCACGGCCACGGAGCAGCTCTTGATGTCGGATGCGGTTGATCGAGCGGTGGCGCAGATTGACTTTAAGGAGCTGTCTGGGCAAAAGGTTTTCTTTGATACGAAGTATGTGGTGAACACGAAGGATCCTGCGTTCATTGGGAATTTGAAGGGGCTGGGGTATGTGAACGCGGAGTATGTGATCAGTTCGCTTCGGCAGCAGATGGTGGCGGCGGATTGTCGTTTGCAAGATAAGCTGGAAGAAGCGGACTTTGTTGTCGAGGCCCGATTAGGCGCGGTGGGGGTCGACAATAACGAAGTGGTGTATGGGTTACCGGCGAGTGCTCCATATAGTGCGGCGGCGAATGTGGTCGCGAACGGCCCTTCGATTCCATCGCTACCGGAGTTGTCGGTGGCGCGGAAGATTGTGCAAGTCGGTGCGGCGAAAATTGGTGTGTTTGCTTATGAGCGACAGACGCGCGAGCCGGTTTGGCAGGCTGGTATTTCGCAGGCGGTGAGCAATGCCCGCGACTCCTGGATTTTGGGAATTGGACCCTTTCAAGAGGGCACGATTTATCGTGGCACTCAGTTTGCTGGTTCGCGGATGCAGATTCCCACGATGCGGCCGTTACCGCCGATGTTTTCGGAGGAGGAGCCGAGCGAGGACGAGACGGTTGGTATGCAGGCTGACGAGGATGCAGACGATCCGTTAAGTCAGTATGCGAAAGAGCAGGTGTTTCGCCATCTTGAGCCGCACAGAGATGAGCAGGTGAAACAGACGTCCGGAGAGAAGCCGGATGGCGTGAGCGGGACGAATACATCCACGAACGCCGGAACTGCCGCTGCCAGCGGCGCGTCGAGTCCTGTCGGCAACGAACCTGGTCCGCTGAAGACAGGCCCCGCTCAGCCTGTGAAGCCGGAGCAGCCTGTGAAGCCCCCTCAGGCCGTGAAGCCCGAGGAAGTCAAACCAGTAACCAACTCGACAAAACCTTAGGCCGTCACGGGTCGTTTTTGGTGCGCAACTTGCCTCATGGCTGGTCCTTTGCACTTGCATTTCAAGATTTGGCCTTACTTACACACGGCATTACCGTGGGCTGGTTTGTTGCTGGCACTCCGAGCTGTGTGTTCCCGTACGCTGGGACGCTTCGTAAAACTGCTGTTATAATCCGCCGCATCTTGCGCTGCGGCTTGAGTGCTGTTTTGAGCGGCTGTCGGAACCTCAAAAGACTTTTATCTTGTTCATCCTTCATCCTTCAACCTTCAACCACTTGGGCACACGCATGGTCGCGCGATTTTTTTCTTCGCCTGGCGTTCGAAGCAATCCCACATACTCTGCGACTTGTCCGTCGCTTCTGGAGCGGCGTAGGATTGGGCTCGGCTTTGGGAGTTGGATTTGGGAGCGGCGTTCGCGAGGGCGGAACCTGGTTCCAAGATTGCTCGTCGGACTAGTCGTTAGCTTGCTGGTCGGACTGGCGCAGCAGCCGCTGTGGGCTGTCATTCAGGTGCTCATGCCTTTGCAGGGACTCATCAAAGATTCGGATGCCATATTTCTTACGAAGGTGAGTCGAATTGATCCCGACCGACCGGCTGCGGTGCTCGACGTCGGCGAGTCGCTGAAGGGGAAGCCGGCTTTCACTCGACTGCCCATCAACCTGACGGGTGACAAAGAGAAGCACACGCCGGAACTGCTGAAGCGAATTGGCCCCGAGCTACCCGTGATCGTGTTCGCTCGTCAGCAGAAGAAGAACGAGTGGATGGGGTTGGCGTTTACCAACGGCACATGGTTCCAAATTTTAGGAACCACCGATGGCGATCAGACGCGCTGGGCCTTCACTCACTGCGAAACATACTTGCGACGGACGTTCAAAGGAACGACGGCGGAGCTGCAAGCGACAGTCGCGGGTGTGGTGGCGGGCACCAAGAAAGCGCCGCCACCCGATCCCAAGGAACCACCCGGATTTGGTCCGGTTTGGTCCGAGAAGAAAAATTAGCGGTCGTTTTCCTGCAGCTTTTGATCAGCCTGATAGGCCTTCAGAGCAGCTGCTTCGCGAGCCAGTTTGAATTCTGGACCCGGAGCGAAATATTGGACGTCGTCGGTGTGGTAGTAAGGGCTGGGAAGCGTCTGTCCGCCGACCGATACTTGGCAACCGGTCGCACTTACTGCGGCTGCCAAGCCCACCAGGCACAGAGCTGCTTGCATCCAAGTCGTCGATGATTTGGTCTTCATCTTCCCAACCTCCGAGAACGGTATGTTCAGTACTTCATCTGAGAGCGTTCACTGACCGGTCAACGTCCCCACCGGCGATTCCGCTGAATAATCCTCACACCCGTTATCGACCTCCCAGCCGGCCAACTTTAGCAATTCGATTTATTTGTCAAATTCCGCACAGTTGCTAAGTTGAAGGTGTGCCTGGAGAGTGCGTTTTTGCTTGGTTATGCAACGTTGTTGCGACCTGAATCCATCGAATAACCGATAACCTCCCCAGAGAACTGGGCGGCTTTTTCCTGCATTAATTGCTTGAGGAACGGGTTATGAAACGTGGAACTGTCAACTGCTGCGGGACCGTCCTGATTCTGTCCCTTACGCTCTTCGGCGCCCTTTTCACCCCGTTTTCCGCCCATGCTCAAAACGCTCCAGGTCCCAAGCCTCCGATAGGCAATCCGGGTAACGGTGGTAATCAGGGCAAAGTGGGTGTGCCTCTTTTAGGAGCCGGACCGACGATCAATTATCCCTTGCCCCCGGATGATTATCTGCTTGGGTTTGCTCCCTTTGCCGCGGGCGATTTCACCGCTGCCAGACGCATGTTTCAGGAGACTTCCAAGAGTGGCATCCGGATACTAGACGCCCGCTGGATCGATTCGGTTTGCTACCACACGATGATTGGCGAGTGTGCGTATCAGATGGGTGATTTAGTGCAGGCACTCGATCAGCACACGGCCGCCATCAAATTGTTTCTTGCAAATGCGGATTGGATGCTGCGAGTGGATTTTCCGGTGGGTCTGGATGTTGCGGTGAACCTTCAGCGGCAACCGATCACATGGGGCAACAGCGCGCGAAATGTCGTGATCGGGAATATCCCAGAGATCATGCAGAGTATCCAGGGCAAGTCCGACGCTCAGAACGCACAAGCTGTTGCCCAGGGTGGGCTGATCGCTCAGGCCCAAGCTTATCGGGTTCGAGTGCCCGAGATAGCGCGGTGCATCGCCATAGCGATTCGACGTCGCGGCGAGTTGATGGGCCCGACGGCCCCCCATGATCCGCTCACCAATCTTTTAATTGATGCGCTCTCGCGACGACTCGCTCCACCGAACCACTGGAGCCAATGCTGGATTGATGCACAGCTGGGCATGGCGCTACTGAGTGCGGGGAAGCCGCAGCAAGCGGTCTCCGAATTACAAAAATCACTGGCTGCGGGTGGCCGTTTTGAGCACAAGTTGTCGGGGATGGCGCTGGTCGAACTTGGCAAGCTATCGCTGGCGAACAGTCAATATGAAAATGCGCTCACCTATTTTATGGAAGCGACCTATTCGGCGTCCGTCTTCGCTCATTACGACGTGATGGAGGAAGGGTTTCGTGGAGCGGTGATTGCGCACTTGGCGAGTGGCAAGCGGACATTTTTTGCTCCATTGCAGCCGGCGATCCTGTGGGCTCGGCGGCTCTCGCCCATGCTTGAGTCGTCGTTGTGTGTGCTGGCGGGCGACAATTGCGCCGCCATTGGTGAAACGGTACAGGCGATGAATTTTTTAGCGGAAGCGCGGCGCGCTTTAGGGCGTCATGACATGCTCGGTGGCGCGATTGGTGCCCGCTTTCAGTACGAGTTCGCCAAAGCGAATTTTCAGTCGGGAAATCTAGCGGCGGGTCAAACGGCACTAGGAATTGCGGCCACCTACATGAACACGTCCTCCCGCTGGCTCTTCCAAATCAACTTGGCTAACAACTTCTACGGCAGTGGAACGGTGACGGAACGCTCGGCGGATCTGCTGTTTACCGATTTACTGCGCGAGCCGACCAACAAGGACTGGCTGATTGAGCCCTTTGAAGCGATGGCCATCTCGCTGCAACACCGGCGACCAGCCATGGAGAATTGGTTTGAAGTGGTGATGCAACGTCGCGAAGCTGAGCGGGCACTGCAGATTACTGATCGCATTCGACGTCAAACATTTTATTCGTCCCAGCCACTGGGCGGGCGAACGTTGGCACTACGCTGGATCATGTCGGGGCCACCGGAAGTGTTAGGCGACAAAGCCGTATTGCAGCGCCGAGATCTATTGGCTCGTTATCCGCGCTATGAGGAGCTGGGGCGAGCGGCACAGGAGATACGTACCACACTGGCGGCAAACCCGCTGGCGGGTGATGACGCGGATCAACTCAAGTTGCTGCAGGCCAAGTATGATCAGTGGGGCAAACTCACGGCTGGTCAGGAAGTGATCCTGCATGACATCGCGCTGGAGCGCGAGCCGGCGGAGATGGTGTTTCCACCCGGTATCGACGTGAAGGAGTTTCAGTCTCGAATTCCTCCACGCATGTTGATTCTGTCTTATTTCAGTGGCGCTCGAGATCTGTACGGATTCGCTCTTGCCAAAGATGTGTTTGCCACCTGGAAAGTCGACTCACCCACCAAGCTCAAAGCGGACATGGTGGAATTGCTGCGCAAAACGGGACTGCGCGATCGTAGTCAGCCACTTGAGGGAAAAGATTTGCGCGATGATTCCTGGCGGACACTGGCTCGCAAGGTTCTGCCGTCCCTTACGAATCAAGTCAAGCCAGAAACGTGGAACTTGTATGACGAGTTGGTCGTGGTACCGGATGGACCGCTGTGGTATCTGCCTTTTGAGATGTTGATTCCAGGCGAAGAGAAGGATGCACTACCCCTGCTGCAGCAATTGCGAGTGCGCTATGTGCCGACGGTGAGCTTGGCGTTACCCGATCGTCGACCGGTCAATGGTGCGAGCAAAACCGCAGCCGTCGCCGGTCGCTTGCATCCCCGGGAGGAATTGTCTGGACCGATTGCAGCCGTCGAGCAGTTGGCGCAGGTCGTGCCGGACGTCACCCGGCTCCCCAACAAATTGCCAGCAGCATCGACACTCGTCAGTCGTCTTTACGATCGTCTGGTGGTCTATCACGATATGGAGGATACCGACAAGTCACCGTTTGAATGGTCGCCCGTGCAGATCGATCGCAAGACTGCCGGTGGCACTCTCAGTAACTACCTGACACTACCCTGGGGCGCACCTTCTCAGGTCGTGTTTCCTGGTTTTCACACAGCGGCAGAAATCGGCCTTAAGAAACCCAATGCGAATGGTGAAGAGGTGTTTCTCTCGGCCTGCGGATTGTTAGCATCCGGCACGCGCACGGCACTCATCAGCCGTTGGCGAGTGGGCGGCCAGTCGAGCTACGACTTGGTGCGGGAGTTTGTCCAGGAGTTACCGCATGCGACTGCCAGCAAGGCTTGGCAACGCAGTGTCCAGCTACGATTGCAATCGGAACTGGATCCAGCCGCTGAACTGCGCATGAAACTCAACGCCGGTGATGAACCGATCCGTCCCGAGCATCCATTTTTCTGGGCCGGTTATATGCTGATTGACACCGGCAGCGAACCCATCGATGTCGATCAACGGGCAGCACGTTGAATTTGACCGGGCTGCAATGTCGGTATCGATGGCTAATCCTAATTAGCCACCCTTGGATTCCAGTTGCTTGAGACGCTCTTCCAGCTGCTGATTGGCACGTTTAAGTTCCTGCAGTTCCTTACGTAGCGATTCGAGGTCTTTGGATTTGCCACGTAGCGTTTCGATACTGCGATCAATCGCTTGTAGTACTCCTCGATTCTGTTCTCGACCGCGCCGAGTAGCGAGCCAATCGAGGGCCTGAGGGTTCGCGGTTTGCACAAGCAAGTCGATGGCTGCTCGGCGAACATAATTTCGTTCGTTGTCCAGCTGCTCGCGCAGTTGAGTGAGATACTTTGAGTCGTCGGGGCGCAAGCGTGCCAGCGTTCCCAAAATCATTACACGCTCTTCGGGCGTCAGCTTCTTTGTTTCGCTGGCGTCCAGACGAGCGATCAATCGATTGGCTCCCTCCGTTGATTTCGTATCGACTAAACCATCACAAGCGGCCCGCAGCACCACTTCATGGTGACTGGATAGTTCAAGAGCGGCGAGCAGATCAGCGCCGCATTGATCACGATCAATCTTGACCAGCGCTCGTAGTGCTTCAGCCACGGCATAGTACGACTGATCGGCCTTGATCACCGCTCGCAACGCAGCCTTGGTTTCTTCATGGGGAAAATTACCCAAAATCGTCAATGCTTCGCGTCGCACAAACGATTTGGCATCACCCTTGGCGCACGCGATCAAGGCAGCTCGAATCTCGTCGCCATTCGATTTTCCCAGAGCCTTCACCGCCTCACGACGCACGGGCCAGAAAGCATCGGTACGAGCGGCTTTCAGGAGCGCCGCGCGAACGTCGTTTTCGATCGGCTGCTCAGCCAAGGCCTTAGCCGCCTCAAAACGGCTCATCACATGGGCGGAATAGGTGAGCTGATCGATTAATTCTTCTTTCGACTTCTCAAATTTCACCGTTTTCAAAACCCAATCACGTGGATCAAAACAAACTCGCGTCGGCCGTTTTTCCAAGGCGAAGTGAAAGGTCTCTTCTGCTTTCGATACGGTCACGCGGCGCATCACACTGGTCTGCTGATTCGCGAGTTCAATCTCGACGGAGGTACGAAAGAGGGGCGTCGTGCTGTCCACCTTTTGGGTTTGCTTGACAGTGACCGTGGCCACTTTGGTCGTCTCATCCCAACTCCAACTGATCTGAAAATCAGGATGACCACCATGGTAAAGCCACTGATCGAAAAACCAATTCAGCCCTTGTCCAGTTGCTTCCTCGATCGATGATCGCAGGTCTGCCGTCTCGACCGCTCGAAACTGGTTTACTTCGATGTAGCGATTCAGCGCCTTCCAGAACAGTTCATCGCCCAACTCGAATCGCAGCATGTGGAGAACGCGGCCACCCTTGGGATACGAGTGGCTGTCGAACATGTTTACAGGTGCGTTATAGCGATAGTTCACAATCGCACGGCGGATGGTGCGATCTTCATTCAAATACGCCTCCGCTTCCCCGTGTCGTTCCCAGGTAGCGTCTTCGATGCCGGTATCTTCCTCGGTCCAAAGAGTGGCAAAATACGTGGCGAAACTCTCATTCAACCACAACTCCCCCCAGTCCTTACAAGTCACCACATCGCCCCACCACTGATGTGCCAGTTCATGAGCGACCAAGCCATCGCTGGAAACATCTAAATGAGCGCGCTTGTCATGAAGTGTTCGCAGGTTGAGCGTGGTGGCTGAAGTATGTTCCATGCCACCCCATTCGTATTCATCCACACAAATCTGCGTGTATTTTGGCCAAGGATAACGATATCCAATTTTGCGAGAGAAGAACTCCATCATCTTTGGAGTCTTCTCAAACGACGTGGGAGCGAGGTCGAGTCTTCCTTTGGGAACGTACGACACGATCGGAATTCCGTCCCAAGACTGTTCATAGGCTTCAAACTCGCCGACCACCACGGACATCAAGTACGGTACGTGCGACTTCTCTTGTACCCAGTGCCAGGTGCGCGTGCCGTCAGCATGATCGGTTTTACTTTTCAGTGCGCCGTTGGAGAGCACGAAGTATTTGCTGGCTGCGGTGACGACCGTCTCACTGGTGATGCGATCGGCGGGAGAATCGATGCAGGGATACCAGTAGCGAGTTTCATCGGGTTCGCCTTGAGTCCACATCATCCGAGGCTGATCGGGTTCGCTTGGATCCGGTACCACGAAATGAGCACCATGAGCGGGGCGATGCAAACGATAGTCAATCGCTAGCTGAAGTGTCTCGCCGGGCTTATAGACGCGGTCGAGTGTAATGCGAAGCCCGTGTCCTTGATGCTCGTGCTTCAGTTCTTTTTCAGCGGCTGGCATGGTCGCTTGGATACGTACTTTTTCAATTGCCATCTCGGCGGCATCCAGCATGATGGTCTCGGTTGGTCGAAAGATAGCTAATCGATGGATTGCTCGACCCTTTAATTCCTGTTTGTCGAGATCGACTCGCAGCTCCAAACGTGTGTGTCGCTGATCGACATCACGGCTGCGAACGGAGCGAGGTTCAGCGGTGAATGGACCGCGTCGATCCGGTGCTTGAGCGCTTGTTTGCGCGGCAAATGCCACGCTCAAAATCAGCGAGCCCACAACAACGATTCGCTCTAGCCAACGCAACATCGAAACGCTCCCTGCGAATTGAAACGGTGAATGACGTCCATAGCATAGTCAGTCGCCGAGTGGAGTGGTGCGGGGTGGTGGGGGAATTCCGCCGGAATGCACCACCCTTAATCAGGCGACTCGATGCGGCAAGGGCTGACCAGCCAGTCCAGCCAGGAGATTTTGGACGGAGATTTCCGCCATGCGCTGACGGGTTTCCACGGTTGCGCTGCCTAGATGTGGGGCCAGGACCAAATTATCCAGCTGCAGCAATCGATGATCGCGTGGCAGCGGTTCGGGATCAGTGACATCAAGTCCGGCGGCAAAAATCCAGCGTCCTTCGAGTGCTTCCGTGATGGCTGCCGTATCGACGATGGGACCTCGCGCTACGTTCACCAGAATCGCGGTGGACTTCATCTGCCGCAGTTGCTCGCGGCCAATCAATCCACGAGTCTCACCCGTCAACGGGACACTCAGTACGACAAAATCGCTCATCGCCAGAAGATCGGGCAACGATTGATAACGAGCTGCATATTTCTCTTCAGCTGCCTCATCACGCCGACGATTGTGATAAAGCACTTGCATGTCAAAACCGCGGGCACGCTGAGCGATCTGACGTCCGATGCGCCCCATTCCGACAATGCCAATTGTCTGACTGTGTACTTCGCGCCCCAGAATCAGTCCGGGATCATAGCGAGTGAAGGCGGCACTGCGGGCGTAGTGGTCGCTTTCCACCAAACGTCGAGCAGCCGCGAGCAGCAGGGTGAACGCCATGTCTGCTGTCGCTCCATCCAAAATGCCCGGCGTATTGCCGACGGGTATCTGCCGCGCAACCGCATCCGGCAAACAGATATGATCAACGCCCACTCCATAGTTACTGATCACTCGTACTCCGGGCAAACGATCCATCACCGCGCCGTCCACCAGCGGATGCCCATACGTATAAATGGCAGCTACCTCAGCGTCACTGCCTGTCTCCGTTACACTCCACGGTAGCAATTCCACTTTGCCAACGAGCAATGTTTCGACGGCGTCAGCCAAAGGTCCATCGGCGACCACGCGGGGCAAAGATGACATCCAGGTTCACTCCTGAAACGAATCAAGTTTCGGTGGTTGATGCACAATCGATCGCACGAGTTATGCCAGTATTTCGGATAACACGCGACCATGGATATCAGTCAGTCGGAAATCGCGTCCGGCGTAACGATACGTCAATCGCTCGTGATCCAATCCCAAGCAATGCAGCATCGTGGCCTGCAAGTCATGCACATGCACGGGCTGCTCGACAACATTAAATCCTAGTTCATCAGTCTGACCGATCGTCAGGCCCGCTTTGATACCACCGCCTGCCATCCACACCGTATAAGCTTGCGGGTGATGATCACGCCCCTGACTGCGACCAAGTGCGGGGTTGTTTTCCACCATCGGAGTGCGACCAAATTCACCGCCCCACAACACCAGTGTTTCATCAAGCAGCCCACGTTGCTTGAGATCCATGACCAGCGCAGCTGATGCCTGGTCCGTGGCGGCACAATTGTTCTTTAGATTTCCGGCCACGTCAGAATGAGCGTCCCAGCCTTCATGATAAATGTTGATGTAACGCACACCCCGCTCGATCATCCGCCGGGCGAGCAAGCAGGCACGAGCGAAGGAGGGCTTGTCCGGATCGCACCCGTACAGTTTCAGTGTAGCCGCGTCTTCGCTCTTGAGATTCATTAAGTCGGGTGCCGAAGTCTGCAGACGAAATGCCATCTCATACGCTTGAATTCGCGTAGCAATCTCCGGATCACTTTCGGTGGTAAGTTGTTGACGATTAAGTTCGCTGATGAGGTCGAGCGAATCACGTTGCAATCGAGCATCAACTCCCGGAGGATTCGATACATTCAAAATCGGATCGCCTTGATTCCGCAGTCGTACACCAGTGTAGACGCTCGGCAAAAAGCCGCTCGACCAGTTCGCCGCTCCACCACTGATCCCCGCACCGGTCGACATTACCACGAACGCTGGCAAGTCGCTCGTTTCGGCACCCAGACCATAGGTCACCCAGGAACCGATACTCGGACGTCCCGGTTGAGCGAATCCGGTGTTGAGGAAAATCTGCGCTGGAGCGTGATTGAACTGGCTGGTATGAGTTGACTTGATCAAGCAGATTTCGTCGACCACTTTCGCCAGATGCGGCAGCACCTCAGCGATTTCGGCTCCAGACTGTCCATGTTTTGCAAAACGAAAGCGCGGTCCCAGGACGGCAGCGTCACTGCGGATAAACGCATACCGCTGTCCACCAATAACCTCGGGAGGAATCGGTTTGCCCTCGTATTCTTTCAACTTGGGTTTGTTATCAAACAGATCCAGCTGACTCGGGGCACCTGCCATGAAGAGATGAATGACGTGCTTGGCCTTGCCGGGATAATGGCCCGGTTTGGCAGTCAACGGATTCCGGCGCGCAGTATCAGCCCCGTCACGATTTGTGCCTGAGGTCGCGGAGTCATCAGCAAGCAGATTTTGTTGAGCTGATCCGTGGGTTGTGCCTGCCAAGAGCGAAGCCAACGCGATCTTACCCACTCCGTAGCCGCAGTCATGAAAAAAGTGGCGTCGAGACACGGTGGGTGACTGCCAAGATCGGCCTGAAAACTCATTCTGCATTGCTGAACTCCACGAACTCGGTGCCTAACATCTTGTGCTTCAATCTAGGAAGTGTAACGTGAATGGACTGATCATCGTAACATGCCTGAAGACTATCTACCGAACAGTTCTCCGACGATTTCACCGCCAGGGGACAAGCAGTCCGACGAGCGGGCGGTTCGCTGTAGCCCACCCTGGCAGCCCATTCTGCCGATCTACAATAATCCCAGATGGAATCGCCGCGGGCCGGTTCCGCTTCATGCTCGAGACCTGCAACAGACGAAAATAAAGCAGGGAGAGTATGCCGCAGGATAATCGCGGAAAAAACAAAAATAACCTCAAGTTGGAGATGGGGTGCCATGACGAGTGATCGATTGAAGTTAGCGCTGGGTCAGATCGTTTCCGCTCGAGACTATCTGCAATCGCTGCTGGGGGATTTCAGCGAAGCGGAAATGTTTGTCGTGCCACCCGGTTGTAACAGCCATCTGGCGTGGCAGATCGGGCACCTCGCCATGGCTCAGTACGGGCTCTGCCTGTTCCGCATTCGAGGTCGAGCGGAATTGGATTTGGAATTGATGCCAAGTTATTTTCGCAAGCAGTTCAGTCGCGGGTCGGTACCCAATCCCGATCCTGCTGCGAATCCTTCGAGCGATCAGATTCGCGAGGTTTTCGATCGAGTGTATCAGCAGGTACTCACCGAGTTACCGTCGGTTGAGGACAGCAGTTTGGATGATGCAGTGGAGAGCCCTTATGCGGCGACCGCCACCAAACTTGGGAGCCTGCTGTTTAGTGCTCACCACGAAATGTTGCATGCTGGTCAAATCGGCATGCTGCGCCGTTTACTTGGAAAGTCACCTGTACGTTAATCCTTCAGTCGCTACCTCGATCGAACCGACTGTTCGTTCGCGAACCGTGCGACTGCGATAACCAAGCCGAAAAATCTTTTGATTGAGGAGGTGTGTGGTGCGTCGACTGTTAAATGGACGACCGAATTGTCGCCGGCACTGGATCACGCTGGCGATCATCGCCGTGATGCTGTTGAACATGGCGGTTGCACCGGCGGGAGCTGCCGAGCGAAATCGTCGCGCGCACTGGGTAGAACGAGCGACCACCGGTTCCACTCAGAAGTCGGAGCTGGTGATCAATCAGCGAGCGGCACGGGCCGCTGCGTCACAGCAGCGAGCTCTCGAGAACTATCCCAAATTCAACGGCGCATTCTCATCGCGGTTCTACACCGACTACGGCTACCCCACCGGCACGCATGGTTTGCGCATGTTGCCTTGGTAAGTCGGCTGCCGGAAACGTCGGTACTCTGCAAGTGATTCGCGGTAGTTACTGCGTCGTGGCTGCGTCGCTACTGTGTCGTCGCCACGTCGATACTGTGTCGTCGTCGTTCCTCACTAGGGCGACTTCTTGAGTACCACCTCGATTTCACCGCTGTAGATCGCGAGTGGGTCCCCGCGTTCGGCCAGGGTACGAGCGAGCGTGGCGATGGTCCGCTCGACCGGTTTCGTGACCAGCACTTCGCCGGCACGAGTGAACGTCACCGGCTGATCCAGATCCAGCATGTCGTCGTTCAATCGCACGCGCAAACGCTCGACCTGCTCACTTTTCAAATCAATCTTTTGTCCAGATCGGACTGCGATCACTTCCGCCCCTGCCTTGCGCTGCTCGTCGTCCAGCGCTAACCAATAGAAGCGGCGGTGCGTGACATCATCTTGCTTCCAGACGATTCGCTCCGGAAGCGGTGCTCGTTGATACTGATACATCCACGGAATCGCGACGGCATCCTCACGATCCATCCAGTGACCTTTGTCGGGATAGATTTTCACTAGATGCGTGTAGCCCTGCGGGTCATCCTTTTGCAGTGCGGCAAGACTCTTGGCCCAGTCAGCCGCCGTTTGATTGCGGTTGTAAGCCGCATCTCTTCCGCCCATATGAATCGTGAATGGAAGATTACGCAATCCGAGCGGTGAAGTCTCATTCGGATGTCCCGCCATCATCGCCGCAGCGGCAAAGCGATCCGCCATGCGTGGAGCCAGTTGGTACACGCCATCGCCACCAGCCGAATAGCCCATCAGGTAGACGCGATTGGGATTCACATCCTCGAAGACAACCAGGTTTTCAATCAGTCGATCGAAAAGTGGATCGATGTGATCCTGATGCCACAAATTCCAGGTGTCGGTGGGAGCACGAGGTACGACATAGACACCCTCTTTGAGTGTGTAGAGTCGTTTTTGATTTTCCCACTGACTGTCATTCACAGCCTTGGGAGCGCCGCCTCCACCGTGCATCGAGAAGACCATGCTGCGTCCACCATCAGGCTTCTCACCAAACACCTTGATCGTAAACGGCATCTCAAAATCACCCTGCCGTACTTTTCCCTCTTTCATTTCTTGAGCACGAGCCGTACGGATCTGCTTCTTATGTTCCTCGATCAAGAGCGTTTTGGCCTGAACCGCTTCCGCTTTAGTCAAAGCCGTGCGCGCAAACGGTTGATCCTGTATGGCACCTCGAGTGCTGACGGCTTGAGCAAGAAAGGTCGCTAAGTCGGTTAAGACCTTTGAGGTGATCGCATCCCGCTGGAGATTTTCGGGCTTTTCCGTAGCTTTGTCTGTGCCCGGTCGCGTCGCTTTGTCCTCTGGCTTCGTACCGACCGCTGGCTTGGTGAAGGCGAGTGTTACGAGCTGACCGGCTTGAGGACGCTCCACATTCACCGACACCGTTTCTCCTGCATGTTCGCCGGTCACCTTCCAAACAGCATTCGCCTGCACCACGATCGTACGATGATCATTCGCATCAAATCGCTCGTCGTTCGTTGTGATGTCGAATTGCTGATCGCCGCCGACTTGCAGCACTTGCACCTTTGCAGACAGACGTTCGCCGCGAGCGTCCACGGCGCGCAGTCGCAGTAGGACAGCACCCTCTGGTAACTTGACCGCTCGACTTGTGTACCGATCGGTCACGTTCACAGCACTGACATCATTAACATCACGTGCCCAGACCATCGGAAAGAAGATCGGCGTCCGTTTGAAACTCGTAGAATAGATCGCATGAAGGAGATCATCGCGTCGAGCAGCGGAGGCACGATCGCCGAACCAGACGCTGTCCAGTTGGTCGCCCGAGGGCTCGGCGGCACCCGTAAAATGCCAGCCATCATCCCAAACTTCGACCCAGGAATGATTGCCGCTGCGATCCGACCACAGGGGCGTGCCACAGAAGCGTGCTGGCACACCTACAGCTCGACATGCATCGATCAGCAGCACCGTCAGGCCGCTGCACGAGGCGAGTCCCGTTTCGATCGACTCGTACGGACTTTGATCGGCTTTATTGCGCTTCGTGGAATAGCGCACGTTGAACATGCCATAGATTTTCTGATTGAGCAGTGCGGCGGCATGTCCGGGGGAACGAGCGTCTTTTACGAGTGGTAAACATTTTTCGTAGAAGTCCCGACGCCAGCGGTCCCGACGCTCGTTAATGCTCGCATAGGGCAGAATATCATTGAGAAAAATCTCAGGGGGAATCTGCTTTTTCCATGGCGCCGCCGCAAAGGCTCGATAGGCAAGATCCGTATTCTCCAGCAAGTACTCGGCCGTCAGGCTTTCGCGATCGCGCTGGGGCATGTAGGCAATCAGGAACTGCATCCCTTCGCGCTGAGTCGCTGGCACATCACTCAGCGCTCGCTCCAGTTCAGCTCGATTCTTTCCTGCTTTCTGCAGAGATTCCTCGATCAGTCGCGTGAGTTCATGAGTTGCTGTGCCTGGTTTGGTGGTAGCAGGTTCCTGAGATTGGGCTGTTGGAGTGGCGGTGATTCTGGCGTTTGCGGCGGGCTCGCGGGTGAGCTGCGAATCGTGCGTCACCGACCACTGAAATGCCGGCTGGCCATCACGTGCGATCAACAGTTTGGCGCGGTAACCGGCGTCGGTCTTTTCCAAAACGGGTGGCCCACTGAATGCTTGCCAGGCTTCGGGCTTCATCCCAAGGGCCGCGAGGTCCAGAGACCAAGCACCCTTCTGAGCCTGATAGGAGCGTTGGCGATGATAGATTTCCATGAGCAGATCGCGCGCGGGCTGCTGCGGATCAGACGTGGGAACTACGTCTAGCGTCGAGTGGGCCGCGGAGAACTCCACGGTACCCCACCGCTCCGGCCGATGCATATCGACGATTCCCTGCGGTGACCAAATCCAATTGTTCTCGGGCCGATTAGGAACTTTTTGATAATCTCCGCCAACAATCGTCGTGGCCCATTCAACTCGAGAAAAATTCACTCGCCAACGTTCACCTGCTCGAGGCGCCGTTGCCGCGCGTCCGGCGGGACGGTTGAACGCTGTCCACGGAATAGCAATTTCGATCGACCAGCCCTGATCAACATCACTCGGATCGTTGATGGTGCCTTGAATATGGACGGCCGAACGCATGCCGGTCAGTTCAAAACGATCATCGGCTTGGCCACCATCTTTATAGGGCTTGTTTAAAAACAGATCCCAGCCTGTGTTGAGGGCATTCATTTCGAATTCGTAGTACTGATGATTGTCGCCATCAGGATCAACGAACAATTCGAAATCATTGTCGTGAAAAATGACGGCGTCATGTTCGCGGATCTTCGCCCAGACATGCGGTTCGTCGAGCTGTGCGGCGACGTAGAAGTGCTGGTCATCCCAAAGCATTTTGGCTCGGGTGCGATGCGTGGGGCGAGGGCGCACGTCTCCCTCGATGTCAACAAAGTCAGCTGTCCACGGCACGGTGGCCCAGGCCGCATCATCCAGGCGGCCATCAATCGTGGGTGGTTGTGTGGCCCGCGCCGCAACGTAAGCTCGAGGCACCTGCGGCTTCATGCGCGACCAATCGTCGAGCGAATCGGCGCGGAGCGAGTTGCCGCCGGAAATCAGCTGTGCAAGAACGATTAGCAGGCAAGCCAGGCAGAAAGGAATTCGACGAACGATACGAAACCAAACCAGCGACGTCATGGACACACTCGTTGCGACTAAATTGTCATCAGAGGAAACACGAAGGGAACCCGCCTCAGCCCCAGAGTATGGCGGAAGTCGCCAGCGATTTCGATAGACCTAAGACCAGGGACGGGCACGTGTCATGCACGAAAAGAGGGTGGCTTGGCCCACCCATGGCGTGGCCCTGGAATCCTGTAGCGGAATCCTGTAGCGGAATCCTGTACCGGAAACCTATACCGGGATCTAAAACATCGATCGTCCGGATTGGATGTTAGCGGCCACGCCCGCCGCGGCCACCGCTACCCATGCCGGGGAAGCCGCCACCGCCCATACCTGGGAAGCCGCCGCCACCCATGCCTGGGAAGCCGCCACTCGCACCGCCGCGGCTACTGCCGCCACCGGGGAAGCCTTGTACGCCACCCGTACCACCGCGATTGCCACCCGCAGCGCGCTGCATCGCGTCCAACTGCCGCATCATGTTGGCGGGATCATTCTGCTGCTGTTGGCCCTGTGGACGACCACCGACCGGTGCAATGCCATTGGGTTGATTGAAACCACCCACGCCGCCGCGCATCCCGGGAGTGGTTGCCATGTTCGAATTCACCTGGACGGACGGACCACCCATCGACTGAAGTGCGCGCTGCAGCACGAGCGGATTTGCCGCCTTCACGGTCACCACTTTGAGCGCCTCATCGCGTGTGTTGTTGGCTGCCAAGTCGAGTGACGTGACGAGTGCTTTGACTTCCAGATAGAGCGGCTCGGGGGCTGAGACAATCAGCGAGTTGCTTCGCGCGTCGACGCCGAGCGTCATCTTGGTCGGTTCGCTCTTCGCTTGTGAACTACCACCGCCACCACGTCCACCTCGTAGCGCTCGCACCAAGTCTTCCGGCGACGGTTGCCGTGGTTGACTGGAGTCGGCCACGATGCGATTGGCGAATACGGTCCGCACGATGCCCGCGACTTCTTCCGCCGACGTGTGATTCACCGGAATGAAACGCGGCTTACCAGCGGTCTCGTCGGGTTCCGGACTCGCCTCCTGATCAATCACCTTCAAAAGCTCTTCCACAAGTTCCAAATCGGAGGGAGCCGCTTTGACGATCAGAGCGTTCAGGCGTGCATCGGGTGTGATTGTGACGGGACCGGACGCAGCGGCACCGCCGCCAGCGCCCCCGCCACCCAGGAGACCACCCAGTAAACCGCCTGCCATGTCGCCCATCATTCCCGAGGCGAGATCACCGAGTAGACTTCCACCACCACCACCGCCACCAGCCCCCGACGACTCGCCGCCACCAGCGATGATCGTGTTGAGCAGCGCGGCGGCCGCTTCTGCCTTCGAATGTCGCAAATAATAAACGGTGTATTCGCGCGTCGTACCACTCATCGCCTCGCGTCCTGCCAGCGTCGAAAACAGAGCTTCGAGATCATCGAGTGCTTGTTTGTCTTCGGAAGCGATCACGATGCCACCCTTCTGAATCGTGATCACGACATCCGCAGGAACCTTTTCGCTGGCTGGTTTTTCGCTGGCCGGCGCCTTCTCGTCGGCTGGCTTGGAGTTCGCGGGCGCTTTGGCGGTTCTGGGCGCCTTCGCGTCTGCTGCCGGCTCGTCAGCACCCGCTGCCGGCGTTTGGAAAGCTACGAATTGCATGCGGCCCGCCTTAGCTCCACCGAATCCGGCAGACTTTCCCGGAGGCACGGTCGCGGGCTGATTGGGAGCAGGCACTGGAGCACCAGGATTGGGCACGGCCGGGTTGGGCACGTTCGGATTCTCACCTGCTGGACGATTCTCGGGGTCCTCCGACGTGGTCGTCTCTCGCGTCACCGGTTTGGGCTTCGGTTCGCGGCTGACCGAGTCCAATCGTTGCGATCGAAGACCGCGCGAATCGGCACCCGATCGACCCTCATCGTCACGCTTCGTCGCGCCCTCTTCCGTTGACTCCTCAGCGCCACGCGCCGACGGTCGCACCACTCGAATGCGATTAGAGCGGACGGTTGGCCAGATTGCTTCCAGTTGAGTGAGTACGCGTTCGGCTTCACGTCCTCCCAGAGGAATTGTGCGCACGTTGCCACGATCGGCAGCCGGTGTTTCACTGGCCGATGTCGTCAGATTTTCGCCCTCACCCATTTTTTCCAGCAGCGATCGCACTTGAGCGATTTGAGCGGGTGCACCGCGGACAATCAGCAGCCGAGTTGTCGGATCACTTTCCACTTTTGGTCCACCAGCGCCGGCCCCCTTCTCATCGCCGCCGAACAATTTATTGATTGTCACCGTCGCCAGTTGTGGATCAACGCGTCGTAACTGAAATACCTCGATGTTGCTCACATCTTTTTGTAATTGCTTGAGTGTCTCGCGGATGGTGGCGTGCTGCGAAGGTCGAGCCAACACGACCAAATTGCCGGTCTTGGGATCCGTGGCCATGCGCACATCGGGCAGAGCGCCAATGAGCGTCTGCATGACTTGGAGGATCGCGATCGGATCGGCGCCACCTGGCGGATAGACTTCGATTTGCGCTTGCTCGACAGCTCCACCCGCCGGTGCGGCTGCCTTAGCTGACTCGACGTCCAGCAGCTTCAGCAGTTCGTCCAACTTTTCCAGTCGCTCGGCTTTTCCCGTGGCGAAGATGCGTCCGTTCAGCGGATCGGGCGCGAGTCGTAGCGAGCCATCAGGCATCGAATTCACATTCTCTGGCATGCCCAATATGGGCCGCAGAGCGAACATGAATTCATCGGTGGAAATATGTTCCAGCCGAATGATAGTCGTTTTTTCCTTGGGATTGGATTCGGGGTTTTCAACGGAGGCGAGCATGTCGCGAATTGCGCGCAACTTGCCACCTAGTTCCCGCACTTGCAGCTGTTTTACTTGCGGCAGGACAACAACTTTGCCAAATGGACCACGCAGTTTGTTGACCTCTTTTTCCGCATCTTCCGGAGTGATTCGCTTAACGGGGAACAAGCAGGTCATGAGTTCGTAACGACCGCGACCATCGAGCTGTTCGGGCGAGACGGTGTCGATCAAGAGATCCGGAATCTCGTCTTCAAGATTGAAAAGAATCAGCATCCTTTCACGTCGCAGCAGCAAGTAGCCCTTCGTGACGAGGATGCCGTTGAGCAGATCGATCGATTCGGATGGAGTGTAGGCGCGATTATCGACGTAGTTAAAGGTGCCTGGTGGCATCGACTCGGCAACCAATGACATTCCCGACTGCTTCGCGAACCAGTCGAGCACATCTTTCCAAGGCTGAAAGCGGAAGTTGAATTTTAGTGTGCCATCGCCGGCCGGTTTCGTGGCGACGGTTTCGCCGGGTTTACCCGTGGTCGCCACCGCAGGTTCTTCACCCGGCGGTGCTGGTTCATCCGACGGTTCATCACCTGGAGAGGGCAAAATGCCGGTCTTTCCAGCCAGTTCTTCCCAGGCAGTCCGTTGCTCTTTGCTCAGCAGCTTCACCAGCGCCCGTTCGCTACGAGCTTTCGCCAGTTGCCGTTCTCGTTCATTTCCGCGCCCTAAATCGCTAGCGCGTTGTTCCAGGAGTTTCTTGACTTCGGCTTTCTGAGCGTCGGTTAACTTAAGCGAATCGGCAATGGGAGCTTCAGCCAGGGTAGACAGGCCGGCGCGCTCGAGTCGGACTTGTTGCAGCTTGGTTCGCTGTTCAGCGGTCAGCAGTGCAAATCCCTGCTTTTCTGACTCATCCAGAAACGCCTTAACCTTGGCCGCTTTTTCTTCGGGTGGCAGAGTGCGGGAACTGAGGACCAACGTTTCCGCTTCGTCTTCCCGCTTTTTGATGAACTCGATGAGCTTACTTCGTTCGTCTTCGGTCAGGCCGATTTGAGTTGCCACGTCGCCGTCGGCGATCAGGGCCAGAATTCCCACGAAGGCAGGATCGGCGGCCATGACGGGCGTCCACAGATAGGCGAGCCCGGCGGCCACTGCCAACAGGAGGGTGATCGACCATTTACGCAGTAACACGAATTCACCTCTTCAGGAACAAACTAAAAATCCAACCATTGCTAACCGGCTAAAAGGTTACGACCACAACCTGGACCTGTTATGCTAAATCGACGACCCTGGAAACTCCAATGGTATTCGAACTGATTTCCCTCATCCGACTAACAGCCATCCGCTCCTCCCGGTCCGCCCTCGTCTGGGTTCTGTTCGCACTGAGCGGACTGGCCGCGGTCCCGCTGTGGGGCGAGTCCCCCACGGTTCCTCCCCGCTTCTTCGGACTCGATATCCCCTCTGGAAACCTCGAGCACGGCAAAGGACGGCGAGTCGAATTGACCTGGGACGAGCGTCAAGTGGTCGGGCGACTTCACGTTGAGGTCGGCGAACATCACGTGATTTTGCTGCCCGACGGACGTCTGATCGCGCAGCCATCCGCTCTCTCCGTAAAGACCGACAAACCCTTTCAACCACAGCCTAAAGACAAAGTTGCGACCTATTGGGTGCAGCATCGGCTCGCAGGGTTCCAAACCCGCACCTCCAGGCATTACGTGTTCGTTTATAACACCTCCGAAGAGTTCACAGCGGTGACGACACGGGTGCTGGAATCGATGGTGCCGGGATTGTTGGGGTTCGCAGAAATGATGAAGATTCCCGCGCGGGAACCCGAGTTGCCGCTGATCGTGGTCATGTTTCGCACCGGCCAGCAGATGCAAGCCTTTCAGAAAGTCGGTCCCGGAGTGATCGCTTACTACAGCCCGGTCGACAATTTCATCGTGCTGTGCGAACAGCCCGACATCAAACCGCTTCCCGCCACCACCGCCCTGCAGCTCTCCCTGTCGACCATCGCTCACGAGGGAGCTCATCAGATTCTCGCGAATATCGGAGTCCACCAGCGTTTAGCGGTCTGGCCGATGTGGCTGAGTGAGGGGTTGGCTGAATACCTCGCGCCGACAATTCCTGGCAAACAGGGACGCTGGAAGGGAGCCGGTCAGCCACACGACCTGCGACTAATGGAACTCGATCAATATCTCAAGTCGCGCGAAAACCAGACGCTCGACGGACAGATGATCGAGCAAACGATCCTCGCCGCGCGACTCACCTCCACCGGCTACGCTTCCGCTTGGGCACTTACCCATCACCTGGCCAAGAACCAGCGTGCTGAGTTTCAGCGATTATTGGCCGACGCGGCGCGCCTCGGTCCCCTCGAAGGCGACTTGCAAACCCTTCCCCCCGGCATCATTCCGGGCAACCTCGAGCTTTTCCGAGCTGCCTTGCCAACCCCGAGTGATCAACTAGAAAAACGACTTATTCTGCATCTCAAGAAACTGGTGAAGTAGATCCGTCCGGCGTCGCAGCTGCCGCCTCGCCTGCCCCAGCAACGTTCTGCGACTAGCTACTTCAGGTCGGAAATGGGACGAGGCACGACATTCAGTTTCGGATAGTTGAAGCCGCTCGAGTGCGGTTGGTAAGGGCCGACGAGTTCCACCGATGACTGAGGATTAATTTGCGTTTCCAGGCCTAAACACCAATAGACCGCATTCACCGTCAAACGTCGCAAGCCCTCGTTTAAATAATCCTCGCCACTTCCCATGGTCGAATGAAACACACGCGACGTTTTGCCGGTGTTGCCCGTCCAGTTCTTCACCCAGGCGACCGGCAGCGGAGCCAACTCTCGATTGATCTCGTCGGTCTGCTTGCGGCCCACCAGCGGTTGGCCGAGCACTAACGCGGTGCAGCCCTCGGGCAAGCTGTCTCCCTCCTTGTATGTCCGATAGACATCGGTCAGTCCCCAAATGTCTTTCACTCCACGCAAAATCGGATGCTCTCGCTGCTCGTCCACGATCACGCCACGAGTGGAATCAGCTTGCCAGCGACCATGATGGTTGCGGAAACTGCCGCCCAAGACCTGTTCCCCAAAATCGATCCGTTTCCCATTTTGTTTGTAGTCAAATCCCAAAAAGCCATGATTTGCCGTGCGGATCCCGATAATCGGCTTCCCGGAATCTAAGTAACGATAAATGTGCTGCAGCTGTTCTTCCGGCAACGTAATCAGACGACTGAATAGAATCATTAAATCCGCATCGTCCAACTGCTCCAGTCCGGGAATGTTATGGGTAATCGTCTTGTCTTCCCAGCGAATCTTGCGCGTGGGATCGACCTCATTTTTCTCGTTCACACTAAAGAGAACGATGCAGTCGAATCCATGGTGGGTAGCGAGAATTTTCGCCAGCTGCGGTAACGCATCCTCACTGCGATATTCCTGATCAGCAGCAATCAGCACAATCTTCTTGCCACTCCCCGGTCGGTTCGCAGACTTACCCGGGGTCTTGTTCTCAGGTTTACCGCTCGAAGGAGCATCGGGTTCTGCTTTCACCGGATGGCTCGACTTACTTTTCACTCCAGGAAAGTGCAGCCACAGCGGCACTTCATTCACGGTGTAGTAGGCGTGGCGATGCAGAATCTTTTCCCCATCGGCCGCCAGTACCGCGGCTAAATCAAACTCATAGACATGTCCGCGCTGCAGTTCTCCCACGGTAATAGTGGCCACACGCCCATCGTCGCTCAGCAGCACCGATTTAACTTCGGGCTGTGTGCGTTCGATCTCCGGACCGCCATAGCCACCATGATAGGGATGCGTGAAGGTACTGAGCTGATACGAACTAGGGTCGCGGCCAGTGACGATGTCGACAGGCTTCGTGAACGTAATTCGAAAGCCATCGGGCGTGATCGTGATTCGTTCGATCTCATGCGGCATCTTGCCGCTCCACTCGAGTCGTTCGAGTGCAAAGGGCTTGATGCCGCGCACGGGCCAACCGCGATTGGTTCCACCACTCACCAGCTTGCCACCCGGCGTAAACTGCAAATTTAATATTCCCGTCGACAACCCTTCGCGAAAGGGATAGCAGGCTCCCTGCCACACGCCATTGATCTTCTCGGTTGTCGCACGCATCACGATCGATAACGTGTAGTCACCCAGAAACAGCTGATCTTCGAATGGACCAAACTTCCCTTGGCTGCGATTCACGACGAAGCCAGTAATCGAACGGCCCATGCGGATGTACGGAAAAATGACCGCATAAGGGACCAACTGCTTGACCCGCTGACGTTCCACCAGCGTGCGGGAATTCGATTTCGGAAGCTCAGGCGTGGCGCCCATCTCAGGCGCGAACGGATACCAGTTGAAACTGGCCGGATGCCCTTGAAAACTACCCGGCGTGATGGCCTTCAAACTACACGAGCAGTTCCACGGGCCCTGGCTCTCGATGTAGAAGAGTGCTCCATGTTCATTGAATCCAATTCCGCCAGGACTCCGTAGCCCACTGGCAATCGCTCGACTCTTTCCATCGGCATCAACCTGCATGACGAACCCACGAAAAAGTGCATGGGAATCATAGGAGTTGGAGAGGCCTAGCGCCACATGCAATGCGCCCGACGCATCGAACTTGGAACCAAACGCATACTCGTGATAGTTCGCGTAACCCCAGCCATCGGAAACGGTCTCAAAGCGATCCGCGACACCACGCTTTTTCGTGTCGAGCAGTCGAGTGATCTCGCAGCTCTGCGTGACGTACAGCGCACCCTCCCGAAAATCCAGCCCGAAGATTTCATCGAGCCCCGTGGCAAAACGATGATAGGTCGGAGTTGGTTTTTCGGCATCCAAGCCACTGATGAAGTAGACCTCCCCGTGACGTGTACCCACGGCCACTCGACCATCCGGCAGTAAACAAAACGCACCTGCCTCGATCACTAGCTCCTTGGGAATCGGCACATTGACCAGCGGATAATATTCTCGTTCACGCTCTTCAGTTCCCCAGCGATCTCCTACTTCTTCCGCTCGGGCAGGATTGAGGTTAAGCGCGAACAAAATCAGCGCGCCGACCGACGCGACTAGCCCGCTGCGAACACCAGCCGTAATTGCTTTCCAAGCGAACGGACGGGCGACAGTCGTGCAGGTGGCCTGCGGAGCGATGGGCAAACGAGGAGCTTGCAAACGAGGAGCTTGCAAACGAGGAGCTTGCAAACGAGGAGCTTGCAAACGAGGAGCGAATGAGCGGCGCATGAGTGAGCTCCGTGCGTTACTTGAGGAGTTCATAGAGGAGCGTCAGCTGCGACTGACCGGCCGGCACTTTCAGCTGCAAGAGCAGCTCGCGCTGCCCGTCTTCGTTCTCAAGGGCACGCAGCAGCCGGCGAGTGACGAGTGACTTTTCGACGGGATGCGTTAGTTGCATCTCGCCTAGTCGAACTTGATGAGCGGATGTTTCTTCGATTTTTCCCGTGAGTGGACGAAACCAGATTGTTTGCTCAGCTGACGAGTTGAACGTGATAACTCGCTGCAACTGATTGGCCATCTCACGAGCGTCATTCTCCGTACGCTCGGCAGCACGGTCCTCGGTGTTCTTGTTCGGACTGCCGGAAGGCTTAGTATCCTTCAAGACGGAGAGTTTGTCTTCAATCTTTACGTCAGCGGATTGGTAGAGGAATGTAGGAATGGATTGATCGTCGAGATAATAGCCACCGAATTGATAGCCACGATTCTTGGGATAGAGCGGATCCGGGTTGACTCGCTGGTCCTTGTTCATAACTGGGCGCAGCGGCCAAGGGGTTTGATCGTCCGGCAAGCGATAAAACGCTACGTCCTGTGCCCAGGTAAGGGGACGAGCGGCGGGATTGAAGCCTCCCGAGCCTTGTCCGCCGCGATCTACCCGCACGAAATCACCGCGCCAGATCGCACTCAACGCCCCCGTCTCGGCATTGAAGGCATAGTTAAGCTGCTCGGGAAAACCGACGGCGATCCCGCGATAGCCCGCCACACCGCTGCGACCGCGGTAGGTCCTGGTGGTGTCCGTCACCATGAGTTTGCTGTCTTGTGGTTGTACACCAGCAGGATCCGGTGCCGATCTTCCGAGTGTCAAGAAATACCAGATAGCCTCAAGTTGCTGATCGGTATCACCTTTCAATACCGACTGATCGACAGCCTGTCCGCCTGGCCAGGCAACCGGCATGATGATTCGTGGCCGAACGGTGTTGGGGCTCAGCAGAAACTGACGAAACCAAGCCGGCTTTAGTCGCTGCGGTGTGGTCATCAATTCCAATCCGTTATTCTGCGGAGTCTTACCATTGTAGTTATGACAATTCACGCAATTCAGACTGGTGTTGCCCAGCAGCTTGCGACCCGCATCCCGTAAATCACGAGCTCGATTACGTTCAGGCTCGTCACGACTTTCATGATTCGGTAACGACGGTGTCCATTCAGGTAATTGATCGAGGTCCGCGAGTAACTCGGGGAGATGTCGCAGATTCGTCTCGCCATACTGTGGCATGCGCGTGATCATGTGCGGGCGCACGCTCTCGCCATCAAACAAAACTTTTTTCAGCCAGACTGGCTGTAGCTTGGCACCGACGAGTGTTAAGGGCGGTGGAATACGAGCGTCATCACCCAGGTTTTTGGCGGGTGATTGAAAGTACGAGTTGCGTTCCTCGGCCACTCCACCAAACTCCTCCCGGACATGACAAGCCAGGCAATTGAAGGCGGTTAAGGTTCGAGCGAGTTGTTGCTGCTGAATAGATT
Organism: Pirellulaceae bacterium; assembly: GCA_044235425.1. Classification (GTDB taxonomy): domain Bacteria; phylum Planctomycetota; class Planctomycetia; order Pirellulales; family Pirellulaceae; genus JBJSXJ01. The sequence goes on along the minus strand of JBIIHW010000010.1, from coordinate 66,555 downwards.
TTGGCTCCATGGCTTGCTGTGCGCCAGCAGGCTTAGAGCCACCTGGGCGAGAGGCTTCGATCGCGGTCACGATCGCTTGACGCTGAGTGGCTCCTAAATCAAACCATGGCACGCTGTGGGTGGGCGCTGCTGCCAGACAGCCCTGATCAACTCGTGATTCAGCGAGTGGCGGAGCCAATCGCTGATCGGCTTTGGGTTTGGCCGACGAAGTCGCCGCGGATGTAGGGCGGGGTTCCTCCTGGTTGCGGCTGGTCGAAGTCTCGGTGCGCTGTTGATTATCAGTGCCGCCCAGATGATTCGCGGGGCCAGGATTTCCAGCAGGGCCATGACAAGCCGCGCAGTGATATTGCTCAAACAAGCGTCGCCCCTCTGCAATTCGATCAGCCTGCGGGGTAAACGCGGAAGGCTCGTTCAGCTTCGCATCTTCTTCATCCGTTGCCACTGCAGTTTCGATCAGATAGCGGGCAATCGCTGCCGATTCGGCGTCGGTTAATTTCAGATCAGGCATGCGACCAGCGGGCCGTATTTGCTGTGGCTGATGAAGAAACCGTGCGAGTGCCTGGAGGGGATACTTGCGGGCCAAATGGTCGAGGTGAACTACGCCTGTGGTGATGGTTTCACGCCCCTTTTCATCCCGTGGGGAATGACAGGCGATGCAGCCAATCGAATGAAACAGCTCTCGACCAACCTCGGCCTTCGCGGCCACCGGTTCCGATTTGAGCGCAGGACTGGAGGCCACGAGAAAGTGAACGAGTGCTTCGGCGATTTCAGCTCTTCGCGCCGCAGGTTCGCTCGCCCACAAGGACGGCATCGTGGAGCCGTGGTGTGCGGTAGCGGGCGACTGTAAAAACGATCGCAGGTAGTTCACCGTTACTCGCTCACCGATGCGGTCCAGCCGCGGAGCGGGTGGGGGAATTTCAGCGGTGCGCGGCTCGAGCGTAGTCGAGCGGGGCGGTGCGTGCGGAGCTGCTACGGTCTCCGAGCGTGCAGGGGTAGGCGCTGCATGACAAGCTTGACAGCGCAATTCTTGGATCAGAAGTTGGCCGACCTCGCGCTGCCCGAGCGGATGCTTGCTCGACAATCCAGGCAAGATCGGTTCCGCAGACACGGGCGCGACCAAGCAGACACAGGCGACTATAAGTCCGAAAACTAACCGCCCCAGCGAATTGGCGGGAGCTATGAATATCGATATTCGGTCGATCATGCTCACCGAGCGTCTATCTAGTCGGCTGACCAGGCGTGAGAACTAGGCACCGGAGGCCTTGAGTTCCGCCAGGTGCTGGGCGGTACCGACAAGTCGATCCCAATTGGCCTGGATGTATTCCGGTGGACCACCGATTTGAGCGACCACGGTGGCGACGGTTTCCAGTGGGACCATTTCGATGGCATTCCAGGGGCAAACCGTTAACTCGTACGGATTCGATTTTTTCGAAGGGATATGCACACAAACTTCGCAGCCGACGCAGCGTTCGATGTCAATTTCGCACCACGCTTGATTGCCCTTGACGCCGTGCTGCATCTGCTTCAGGGAGATGCAATCGACTGGACAGACTTCCAGGCACGACTCACAGCCCGTGCAATTATCAGCGTTAATGACAGCAACTTCTTTGGGAAGCTTTTTGCGAGGACCTTGCTTGGCCATAACTCTCGTTCCCCCAGCTATTACAAAGCGGTTCCAAGTCTGCAGAGCCAGGATTATAAACTCCCGGAGCAGTTGGGGCGAGGGCAGCGCGGGAACGGTTTTTTCCGGGCGCAGCGGGATGATTTTGCCACGTCCCGCGGCGAGGGCATGATCAGAACAGACGGTTGTAGCCGTTCAGGGCAGCCACTCGATAGGCCTCCGCCATGGTGGGATAGTTGAAGGTGGTATTGATGAAGTAGTGGAGCGAATTGTTTGGAGGCGGCTGCGACATGATCGCCTGACCAATGTGAATAATCTCGGCGGCATTCGCACCAAAGCAGTGGACCCCCAGTATTTCGAGAGTCTCGCGATGAAAGAGCAGCTTGAGCATGCCCACGACCTGACCGGTAATCTGAGCGCGGGCTAAACTCTTGTAGGCCGCATGGCCAATTTCATAGGGCACCTTCGCTTCCGTTAACTCGCGCTCCGTGCAGCCCACCGAACTGATCTCAGGGCTGGTGTAAATCCCAGTCGGCACATTCTTCATCATGCTGCGCATCACGTTTTCACCACAGCAGTGGCCGGCCGCGTAATGGCCTTGCACGTAAGCCGCACTCGCTAAGGCGGGAAAACCGATGACGTCTCCCACCGCATAAATATGTGAATGCACCGTTTGAAAATCAGCGTTAACCTCCAGCTGGCCACGAGAATTGGGAACGATCCCGACTGTTTCCAGCCCCATGTCATCGGTGTTGCCGGTGCGACCATTGGCCCAAAGCAGTACATCGGTCTTGAGCTGCTTGCCCGATTTCAGCGACAGAATGACACCATCATCCAGTCCTTGGACCCTCTCATACGTCTCATCATGCCGCAATAAAACACCCCGATCGCGCATGTGATACGCCAAGGCATCGATGATTTCATCGTCAAGGAACTCGAGCAACTTGCTGCGCGTATTGACGAGATTGACCTTGCATGACAGGTTGCGAAACATCGACGTATATTCACAACCGACAACGCCCGCGCCATAGATCGTGATGGACTGGGGAGTGTGATCGAGATTCAGAATCGTGTCGCTATCGAAAATCCGTGGGTGACTGAAATCAACTCCGGGTGGCCGGTAAGGTCGACTTCCCGTGGCGATGATGAACGCCTTGGCACGCAGCCGCTGATGTCCCCCATCGGCCTCTTCGGCATCAATCGTGTGGTTGTCCAGGAAGCGCGCATGTCCGCGCACAAACTCCACCGAATTTCGCTCATAAAAACTGGACCGCATTTCCACTTGTCGCTGAATCACCGACGCCACGGCCTTGCGCAGTTCAGGAAAGGTGAGCTTGAGCGAGGCACCGGCGGTGCGGAACACGGGATTGTTATTGGTATCGAGGATACGCCAGATCATGTAGCGCAGCGATTTGCTGGGGATGGTACCCCAGTGAACGCAGCCGCCCCCAATCTGCTCATTGCGCTCCACAATGGCAACGCGCTTCCCCGATTTGGCGGCTTGAATTGCCGCTCCCTCGCCACCCGGCCCGGTGCCGATCACGATCAAATCGAACATGTCACTCGCTGACGATGTCATTCTTGTTTGCTCCGCGCCTGAAGGTTTCACTATTGGAACCGATGGAACCGATTTAGAAAACCCACCTCGGAACGGTTCGTGGGTTGTGAACCAGCTTGCTGTACGAGTTCGCTGTACGAGTTCGCGTTAGGAGTGTGCTGTGCCCGTGCGGTGTGCAAAAGCGGGTTGGGATGCGGTAGACTGCACGCTTGCGATTCGTTTTTTCAGGAATAACAGGTGGAGAATCTCGCGATGAATCAGCCGCTCTCAGCCGTTTCGGAAACGCTTTCGACCGCTCAAAATCCCGCTTCCCATGGTCTTGGACGCCGTGATTTCCTTGGGCAAACTGCGGCTGCCGCGACTGCGATCGGTGTCGGCTGGAGCGGGATGTTTCCCGGAGGATTTCACCAGGCAGCTGCTCAAGAGGCCGCCGCCAAAACATCTGCTCAAGATCGCTTGGTTGTGGCGGTGATGGGGGTGAACGGTCGCGGCAGCTATCTATCGACCGTCTTTTCCGCGAACAGCGGAGCGGTCGTAGCCGCCGTCTGTGACGTCGACGAACGCGCTTTGGGGAAAGGTGTGGCGGCGGTGGAAAAGGCGACGGGCAAGGCACCGCGCACCGAACGCGACATCCGACGACTCCTCGATGATCAATCAATCGACGTGCTGGTCGTGGCAGCGCCGAACCACTGGCATGCACCCGCCACGATCCTCGGCTGCGCTGCCGGCAAGCACGTCTACGTAGAAAAACCTTGCAGTCATAATCCTCGTGAAGGTGAACTGGCCGTGGAAGCCTCGCGTAAGCATAAACGCGTGGTGCAAATGGGATCGCAGCGGCGCAGTCGAGCGTCGATCATCGAAGCGATTGGGAAATTGCACAGTGGAGAGATTGGTCGAGTGATGTTTGCACGAACCTGGTACAACAACCGACGAGGTTCAATTGGTCGAGGCAAGCAAGTCGAGGTCCCGTCGTGGCTTGATTTCAACCTGTGGCAAGGTCCTGCTGCCGAGCGTCCTTATCGCGATAACCTTGTTCATTACAACTGGCATTGGTTTTGGAATTGGGGGAATGGTGAGCTGGGAAATAATGGAGTGCACGTGCTGGATGTCGCGCGCTGGGGACTCAACGTCAACTACCCCACGCGAGTGGTTGCGGCGGGCGGAAAATATCGTCACGACGACGATCAAGAGACTCCCGATTCCCATCAGGTGACGTTCGATTTTGGTGACAAAACGATTACGTGGGAAGGTTTGAGCTGGTCACCGTATGGCCCGGGCGGCGAGATGTTTGGAGCCTCTTTTCATGGCGACAAAGGCACTTTATTGCTGCTGGATTCGCATTACGTCATTTACGATCTGCAGAATAAAGAAGTTGCCAAATTCCCCGGGCGTGGTGGTGATGCCGAACACATTGCCAACTTCCTCGACTGCATTCGCACGAATCAGCGGCCCACTGCCGACATTGAAGAAGCACACAAGAGTACCTTGCTGTGCCACCTGGGGAACATCGCCTATCGCACCAACTCGACACTCACCTGTGACCCCAAAAACGGTCATATTTTAGGGAATGAAAAAGCGACACAGCTCTGGAGCCGCGAGTATCGCAATGGCTGGGAGCCACGCGTGTGACAGACGCACGCCTCGCCGGAAATGATTTGATCTATCGGGAAGAGTTCTACCAGGAAGCGTCGAGAGGGAGTTTTGATGCCCACGTGTTTAGGACGGATCGCACAACGAACGAGCATTCTGGGGATCGCACTGTTACTGAGCCTCACCGATTGGCGACCGTGTGAAGCGGCCTACGAATATGAAATGGTTCCGGGACGACCGTTTGGTGTCGTGCGGCTGACGCTACCCAATCGGCCGGAAACAGTGCGCGCCTTAGAAACGCATCATTTGGCGGTGGAGGAACGAGACGGACGAGTGCTTTATCCGGCGTTCACCAGTGGTCGGCTGCAACGCTTGATCGCGGATTTACTAGGAGCCGAGGGTGAGCCGATTGGTACCGTTACGGTGCTGTTTCTGTTCACTGGCAATGAGCCGCTCAAGGTACGCGTCTTCACACCGGAACCTGTGGATCTGGAACTTTCACCGAAGCGCAATATTCCACCGCGCGCTCATCGGCGACTCCTGGAACGCTGGTGGCGTGACTATCACCTGGTCGCGGAGGAGCAGTTGAGTGAAGGTGATTTCTCGCCCGTCGTGTCCACGTATCTCACCAGTATGCTTGGCCAACGTCTGCAGTTGGAGCCACCTCCACCACGACTCTTGGCCAAGAAAAACGGCCCATCAATTTGGACACCTCCCGAAGAGGTCTCCGACAGTTTGGAGATTCTGTTGGGATTGGAGAGTCGTCGGCGCGCCGCACTTCAGGAATCCTTCGTGAACTCGCAGGTCTACGAGGCAGCGGCTAATCAGCCACTCCCACGTTCCATCGCCTGGGCTGCCGAAACGCCGGTTGAATTTGATCCGCAGGCCGAGATTGAACCGATTGCGCATAAAGTGCCCGAGGATTTTTTCTACGTGCGTTTCGGTCGCTTTGCCAATTACATCTGGCTCTCGAATTTGCTGCGCGATTACGGCGGTGATATTGGCGGCATGATTACCAAACGCGGTGTGCGCGGAGCGGGCGATCAGCGCATTGAGCAGCAGCTTGCGCTGCCGCCACCCAGTTCCGCTCTCGTGGAACTACTCGCCGATAATCTCATCTCAGATGTCGCCATCGTGGGACGTGATCTGTATTTGGAAGATGGTGCCGCCATCGGCATGCTATTTCAAACTCGCAATGCTTTGTTCGGCACGAATCTCACGCAGCATCGCCGCAAACTCCTCGCTGACAATCAGGAGCAGGGCGCGACACTCACAACAGTGAAACTTGCCGGCCGTGAAGTCACATTCCTGTCAACACCCGATAATCGCCTACGCTCGTTTCATGTGGTCGACGGCAATTATCACTTTGTGACGACTTCGCGGGCCATGGCTGCACGCTATCTGGAACTGGCCACTGCCGCGACGGGTCGTGATGAACAACCAAGCCGGCCTCTGCCAGAAAATGAAATAGAAGCCCGCACCGATCGGAATGATGCAAATTCAGTGCGGTCACTTGCCGATTCCCCTGCCTTTCGCCACGCACGTACGCAGTTGCCCCTAAGTCGTGGTGACACGCTCTTTGCCTATTTGTCGCCAGCTTTTTTTCGAGGACTTTTAAGCCCTCGATATCAGATTGAAAGCCAGCGCCGCTGGCGCTCGCTCGTCGATCAGCAGATTGTTGAACTGGCGCGCTGGGCGGGACGTGGGGAGCGTTTACCAAACGATGAGACGACTACGCTTGTCGCAGCGGGACTGTTACCCGCGCGGTACGGTCGACGCCCCGATGGTAGTCAGTGGCAGGTGACCCCGACTGGGATGGTCGATTCCCTGCGGGGAAGTCGTGGCACATTTCTGCCAGTCCCTGATGTGGTGCTGCGAGGGGTGACACGCGGCGAGGCGGCAGCCTGCGAACGGCGTGCTCAGTATTTCGAGCGTCAACTGCGACAGCCAGATCCGATTGTTGTCGCGCTGAGACGAGACGTGCTGGAACGAGGACGCGAACGTTTGACGCTCGACGCCCGCATTACTCCTCTAGATGAATCGAAGTACGGCAAGATCTTTTCCGTGCTCGGACCGCCTTCACGGGAATTCGTACCGCCGCTGGCCGATAGCGCGGTAACAATTCAAGCTCAACTTAAAGGCGGCATGTTTGACCCCACGGTTCCCGCGCATCATCTCTACCTCGCTTTGGCCGATGCGGCACCGTTGTCGGATCTGAGTAGCAGTGGATTGTTTAAGATGCTCCGCATGGTGCAATCCACGCCCGGCTTTCTCGGTGCTTGGCCCAAGCCCGGTTTTCTCGATCAACTGCCGTTCGGCTTGGGCGGCGGACGACCCGACGCACAAGGCTACTCCCAATTACCGCTGGGATTGTGGCGCCGTCAAACGCCAGCCGGCCATTCCGTGCTCGCCTTCGATCGTGAATTATTGGGAGCGGTCACGCCACGATTGGAAATTGGCCAGGCAGATGAAGACGCGCAGCTGCGAGTCAGCGCGGTGAACCTCGCGGAAACGAAGTTTGCGAGTTGGGTGAAGGCGATCTCATTTCAGCGAGCTCGCGCTGCGTCGCTCGGGAATGTCCGCCTGCTGCATTTCCTCACCCAGCAGCTCCATGTACCGGCCGCTGAAGCACGGGATGTCGCGCAGCGCTTACTCGACGCGGAACTGGTCTGTTCCCTGGGCGGACAATATCAAATCGAACAGCCACAGAATCCCCATGGCACTTGGAACTCCGCACACTTACCTGCCGCTGATGACGGTCGAGTGCCGGAGGATTATCAAGCACCGATTCTGTCTTGGTTTCGTGGTCTGGAGGCCTGGGCGAAAAAGGAACAGGACCAGTTGATCGTGCGCGCCACGGTGCAGCTACAGCGCGAACCGAACGACAAATCGCTTCCCGAGCCGTCGTCGTTCTTCAAATTGTTCGGCGGAAAAAAATAGGCGCTGTTTAGCTGGAGGGGATACGAATCGAGTCATCTTTCGCGATGACGACGATCCCTTGATCACTGATCGTAAAGCCGCGCGAGCGATCTAATTCCAGGTCGTATCCAATCTGACAGTCAGCGGGAATGCGGACGCCTTTGTCGATGATCGCACGCCGAATTCGTGCGCGGCGACCAATATCGACGCCATCAAACAAAATCGATTCCTCCACATCCGCATAACTGTTGACGCGACATTGCGGTCCCAGAATGCTGCGACGCACACTAGCTCCCGAAATAATGCTGCCCTGACAAACGATGCTGTCGAGTGTCTGGCCAACCCGGTCCTCACCACGGCTGCCAAATACAAACTTGGCGGGTGGTGACTGCGGCTGAAAAGTACGCACAGGCCAGTCGCGGTCATATAAGTTTAACTGAGGATCAATCGACACGAGATCCATGTTCGCGGTGTAGTAGGAGTCGAGCGTGCCGACATCGCGCCAGTAAGCCTCGCGCTTGCGATTCTCGTCGTGGAACGGAAAGGCAAATACGCGATGCGAGTTGATCACTGAGGGAATGATGTTTTTGCCGAAGTCATGATCGCTATGCGGCAGAGTGGCATCCTGCAGCAATTGCTCATACAGAAAACTCGCATTAAAGATGTAGATGCCCATCGAGGCGAGGCAATGATCGGGGTCGCCTGGGATAGAACGCGGCTCCTGTGGCTTTTCCTGAAACGCTGTCACACGCTGGTGCTCATTAATCTGCATCACGCCGAATTGGCGACCAGCAGCTAAGTCCACCTGCAAGACACCAATCGTCAAATCCGCTTGCTTGGCTTCATGGAAGTCGAGCATCGAGCGGTAATTCATTTTGTAGATGTGATCGCCGGACAAAATGATCACATACTTGGGACGCTCTTTTTCCAGCGAATAGATGTTCTGGTAGACCGCATCCGCCGTTCCAAGATACCAGCTCTCGTTCACACGCTGCTGCGGCGGAACAATGTCGCAGAACTCGCCGAGTTCCGGGACGAAGTAATGTCGCCAGGCATGATTGATGTGTCGATCGAGACTCATCGCTTTGTACTGCGTAAGTAGCACAACCTTTTTGAGTCCACTGTTGAGGCAGTTGGAGAGGGTGAAATCGATGATGCGGTAAAGTCCACCAAAGGGCACTGCGGGCTTGGCGCGATCGCGTGTAAGTGGGTCGAGGCGAGATCCTTTGCCACCAGCCAGGATCACTGCGAGGGCTTCATGCATCGGTGAATGCTCCACGTCCTAACAGAAGCTTGAAATTTGCTTCGGGGGGATGAATCAAAACACAAATAATCACTCGGGAAGGCGATATTGTAATTCGCGCGGTGACCGATGATTGGCGGAATCCTGGGATTTTTTCGGGGGAGAGAACACGGGGGATTGTTTAAACACGGAGGCACAGAGGGCAGGGGGACGATCGTCACCCAGTGGTTATTTCGATCACGCCTCGATGATCTCGGTGCCTCGATGCTTCTCTCAGTGCTCCGTCACCCCGTCCCCCAGGGCCATCCTCCCCCAGCCTGAATTTAAGAATTTGATGCGGCGTTTGCTTCCGACTCGTCCGTCGTTTCCACGGGTGCCTTGGTCCGGCGTTTCACCAGTTGCTTTACCTTGGTAACGGTATTCACGGCACGGGACTTTACACCCTCGGACACGGTTGAATAGCCACGTTTGATTCCCGAGTAACTCGATTTCACGCCGGTCATCATGCGCGACGTGGCACCCTGCATAAACTCGCGCACTCGACGTCGCCGACTGGTTGTGGTGGGCGCTGCGTCCGTGGAGTGATCCTGGTTGGATGATTCCTGGTCGCCACGATCCCGATCCAAGCGACTCGTATCGAAGCGCTCGTTGTCTAAGCGCTCGTTGGTTGGGTAGGAACGAGAGACGTGCTCGCTGGTGGTCGTCGATTCGGGAGTGGGGTTGTCCGAGGGGACGTCACCAGGAGGACTGCGGTCATGGCCCCAGGTTCGTTGGCGACCGATGCGACGACGGCCACCACGGGTAGCTCCGGGTCCGCTGCGATCGCGGGCACCGGCGAAGTTCATGCTGCTCACACTACCGCTACCAGCCCTGCCGCTGCTGACACCCGTGCCGCTGCTGACACCCGTGCCGCTGCCTATGCTGCTACTCATGCTGCCACTGTAACTGCTCATCGGCGCAACCGCGCCGTAGTAGCTCGTCGACCAACTCGAGCGATTCAGACCGGAGCGGTTGAGGATGCGAGTGGTTGAGTCTTCAGCGGCGGCGCGGGCGGATGAGGGACGACCGTGATAGAGTCCCGTGGGGCGAGCGGTGATCGAGTTGAGTTCGGTGAGTGGGACGTGCAAAACTTGTTCGGCGAACAGCTTTCGAACTGCCTTCTGATCTTCGCGCAGATTTTCGATGACCTTACCGGTGCGTTGCACTTCATCCACGAGCAGCTCCAGGTCATTCTGCTCTTCCGCATTATCCGCCACTCGATGCGCCCAGCGCGATGGAGCCTTAGCCAGTGCCAGAATCGTTTCAACGATCAGCTCGCACATGGGTGGATGCGAGCCCGCTTCCTTGAAGGCTCGATCGAGCACTCGAGCGATGGCGACAGTGGCGTAGCCGATTTGCTGGGCCACCGCGGCACTCAACGTGTCATCGAAGCCCGTGGCAGGATCTTCAATCGCTTGTTCTAGACGAAAGTGGTCGAGATAGGTGTGGTAATGCTGGTGGGCTTCCTCGGCGCATTGACGCAGGAAAAGCGGCAACCAATCATGGCCGGTGGGTAGCGTGAATTTGGGATATCCACCGAGTTCATCGTGGAGCAGCGTATGGAATTGATCGAAGCAGCGCGACACGCTCCATTCGAGTGCCCGTTGAATTCGTCCCGCTTCCTCCGACTGCGCGGTACTCAGAGGCATGCAGGCATCGGCGACGTAATGCCCCACGACACCGGCCAAGTAGACGGCGTCTGACCAGAATTCGCGGCGCAGCGCGAGCACCAGACGTTCGTACCAAAGCTGAGTGGCAGAGGGGAGTCCGCCCCAGTAATTCTGTTCGACGACAAGTACGTGATTTTTGTAATCCCGAAAGTCGGTATCGGGCGCTTCGGCACCGAGCAGGTAGGGTTCGTAAAAGTTGAGAAAGATTTCCTGCCAACCCTCAGCTTGTGGCGATTGCAGTAGATTCAGTGCATCCAAGGCCAGCTTCTGATGAGTTCTGGGACAAGCGTTTCGGCGAATCAAGGATTGCAGCCAAGGCATAGTCGTGCGTCCATCATTCTTGAAAGGGAAGTCTTGTCTTACTTGGTCGTCAGGGATTGTTGCGTACGAAAACCACCATTTACGGCGAGCACTTGGCCTGTGATGAAGCTGGCGGCGGGTGAGACAAGGAAGCGCACGAGAGCCGCCACGTCCGCCGGTTCACCCCACCGACCTACCAGCGACTCGCTGATCGCGCGACGCTGCCAGTACTCCGTAGCTTGATCACCCCAGGCCGTGCGGATCCAGCCAGGAGCTACGCAGTTCACTCGTACGTGCGGCGCGAGCGACTTCGCCAAGCTGCGACTGAATGCCATCACCGCTCCCTTGATCGCCGCAAACATCTCACCACTATCACCGGCCATGCCCTGTTCCGCCTGATCCCAGCCAATATTGATGATGACTCCGCGACGGGAATCCGATCGTGCCACCATGCGCTGACCGACCAACCGTGACAGTCGCATCGTGCCCACCACATCCACTCGATAAAGCAAATCCAGTTTTTGCTCGAATGACCACCGTGCTACCTCTCCGGTCAGCACATCGGCTCCAGCATTGTTGACCCAGATATCAATCCCTGACTTCCAGTCCCAAGCCTGCTGGGCAATACGAGCCTGTTCGTCCGGGTTAGCAAGGTCGCCGACGAGCAGGAGCGCTTGACGGCCTAGTGCCTCGACCTCGTCGACGACTTCCATCGCGAGTTGTCGTCGACTGCGGCAATGAATGACCACATCCGCACCGGCGGCCGCTAGTTGTCGAGCGATTTCGCGCCCCACTCCGGATGATGATCCTGTCACCATGGCCGTACGCCCCACGAGCGAACTGGATGCATCGCCTGTCGAGCTTCGCGAATCGGCATGGTTTTGAAAGTTAGTCATCGTGAAGGGCTTCGCGTAGTTGGATCGCGCCGGGCGATGAGTAATTAGCGAACAACGGCGGATCAGCCGCTAGCAGCTGATCACCGTCCACTGGGTACCGCGGGAGTAGGGGGAACGAAAGGTGGCGGAGTGAACGGGGGTGGAGTGAAGCCTGGTGGATTACCAGGTGCGGCACTGCCAGCGGGTGGCATAAAGGCTGGCGGAGCGCCACTCGGTAGACTCAAAGCGGGAGGATTCAGCGGAGCTGCTCCAGCGCCAAAACCAGCCGGTGCAGCAGTGCCCGGCGCGGTCGTGGGCGTAGTCAGGGACGCCGGAATGACTTCACCCGAGCCAAATTTCTGCTGAGCAATTTGGTAGACATTTTGCGCTTCAGGGAGAAGCGCTGTGAGTGCCGCAGCTCGGCTTTCATCGCTGGGGTGAGTCGAGAAGAACTCCGTTGGTTTGTTGCCCGCATTGATTTGACCGAAACGCTGCCAGAATCGCGGTGCCTCGGTGGGGTCATAACCTGCTTTGGCCATCAGCATCAAACCAATATGATCGGCTTCCAATTCATGCTTACGGCTATAGGGCAAAATGAATCCATACTGAGATGCCGCACCGTATGCTTTCATGATCATCTCTTGACGAATCTGATCCTGCGACTGACTGAAATAAGACAGCGCTTGTTTCGCGCCATCGACGGCATAGCTTTGCGTCATTCGCTCGCCACCATGTCGCGCTAGCGCGTGAGCCACTTCGTGCGACATCACGACCGCCAAACCAGCTTCGGTTTGGCAGATCGGTAAAATCCCCTCGTGTACTACGACCTTTCCACCAGGCAGACAGAACGCATTTTGCTGACTCGTCGCCACGACTTTAAATTCCCATTGATAGTCGGGCTTGTTTGCAGCCGCCGCGATTCTCTGTCCCACGCGGTTAACCAGCTCCACATATTGCTGATTCTGCGACACTGGCTCTTTGCTGACGACATCCTGAAATGCCGCCGCTCCCAGCGCTACCTCTTGAGTTTCTGGTACCAGGAGCACCTGCTTGCGCCCCGTAACGGGTGTCGACCGGCAGGCAGCGCCCCAGAGTAACATTCCCGACCAAACGAACGTCATCGCCAGCCAGCCAGAACGGCGCGCAAGTCGCACCCAGTCGGCTCTGTTTCGTGCTGCAAACCTCATGCACTGATTCCTCTTCCAGAAGACAGGACACTCACCACAGCGACCGCTGCCAGTGGGAGTTACCGGCGAGGAACCACGCGGCGTCCTCGGCGGCGGCGGGGATCCTAGAAAAATTTGTCCAATACCGCGATAGGAATCTGAACTCTCTATACTGGTTATCTCGCCGGGCCTGCTCAGGCTGGCTAGACTACCGGCTTTACCACTCTTCTCAATCGATTCCGCTCATGACGAAACGCGCTTTGATCACGGGTATCACGGGACAAGATGGCGCCTATCTGGCCCGCTTCTTACTCGAAAAGGGTTACGAAGTGCACGGTATGGTGCGACGTTCGAGCAGCGAGAATTTTGAGCGCATCGCGGAAATTCGTGAGCAGTTGCAATTACACCAAGCAGACCTGCTGGACCAACTTTCACTTGTCCGCCTCTTGGAACGCACTCAGCCTGCCGAACTCTATAACCTTGCTGCTCAATCCTTCGTACCGACGAGCTTCGAGCAGCCGCTTCTCACGGGCGAATTCACGGCCCTGGGCGTCACTCGTCTGCTGGAAGCGATCCGTCAGGTAAATCCTACGATCCGTTTTTATCAAGCGTCCAGCAGTGAGATGTTTGGTACGGTGCAGGAGGAGCCGCAGCGAGAAACGACGCCTTTCTGGCCCCGCAGTCCCTATGGAGTGGCGAAGGTTTACGGTCACTGGATCACGGTGAATTATCGGGAGAGTTACGGCATCTACGCCTGCAGCGGCATTTTGTTCAATCATGAATCGCCCTGGCGAGGCAAGGAGTTCGTCACGCGAAAAATCACCGATGCGGTGGCACGCATCAAGCTGGGTTGTCAGGATCGCTTGCAACTGGGCAATCTTGATGCTGAACGGGACTGGGGTTTTGCGGGTGACTATGTTCGCGCCATGTGGTTAATGCTGAGCCAAGAGACTCCGGATGACTACGTCATTGCCACGGGAAAAAAGCATACGGTGCGCGAATTCGCGGAGATGGCTTTTTCACATGTCGGGCTGAATTGGGAAAAGTATGTTGAGGTGAATCCGGCGTTTTATCGACCAGCCGATGTTCATACTCTTTGTGGAGATGCTACCAAGGCACGTCAGGCACTCGGGTGGACTCCCTCTGTATCGCTCGCTGAAATCGCCGGCATGATGGTGGATGCGGATTTACAACGAGTGCGGGCTGAACGATCGACGAAGTCATATTAGTCATGCGCGCAGTCATTACGGGCATCACCGGTTTTTCTGGCTCCCACCTGGCGCGGCACCTTTTGGCCCAGGGCGATGAAATTGTCGGCATCACCAGCGGAGCGTCAGCAGAAACGTCATCGTCCGAGAACTTAACCGTCGCGACGTCGGCTCCCGTTTCATCCACCGCCTCTCCAGCCACCGTTCATCGTATCCTGCCACCTGACCTCGAAGTCCTGGCGTGGGATCTGACCACTCGCTGCCCCGCGAGCGTCCGGCGACGGATTCAGGATTTCGAACCCGAGGCGATTTATCATTTGGCGGCCGTCAGTCATCCGCTGCAATGTCGCATGGCCGACCTTGATGGCGGGGTCGAGCGCCCTTCGGAAATAGCCATGCGGCTGAATGTGGGCGGAACAACCGCGATCTGCTGGCTGGCGACCGAATTGCTGGATCCTCCTACGATCCTGTTTGCGAGCTCCTCGCACGTTTACCCCTTGCCCGACCCTCAGCGCCCGCTCACCGATGAACAAACGGCAGTGAGTCCGCGCGATGCCTATGGTGAAACCAAGCTCCTGGCTGAACGTCAGCTCGAAAGAATGGCTCGCAGTTACGGCCTGCCCACGATCATCGCTCGGGCGTTCAAGCAAGTGGGGCCCGGACAGCGACCGGAATTTATGTTAGCGGAGTGGGCTGCAAACGCAGCTCGTGGAGGTCCCGTGCGAGCTCGATCTCCCAACAGCTATGTCGATGTCACCGACGTTCGCGACGTCGTTGTGGCCTATCGTTTGCTCATGGAACGGGGAAAGCGAGCGACAACCTACAACATCGGCAGTGGGCAAAATCGACGCTGTGGTGATATTTGTCGTCTGGTGTGTGAGCTGGCGGGGGTACGATACGAGGAGCCTGAATCTGCATCCACCGCTGAATGCGAAAGCACCATGCCTTCCTTTGTTTCCACCGTCATGCATCAGGAACCGATCGCCAACATTCAGCGCCTGATGCTCGATACCGGCTGGCAGCCGTCGATCGATCTGAAAACGACCATCCGCGATACACTCGACTATCAAGCGGGTGTCTTTGTGCCTTGCCACCAGCGAGTCAGATCATCCCACAGCGAATAAGCAACGGGAGTGATCAGCAGGGTCAGCAGCAGCGACAGCGCCTGTCCCCCAATAATAACTTTCGCCATGCTGGCTCGAGCGGCAGCACCAGGTCCCGTTCCCAGCGCGATCGGAATCATGGCCGCAATGAGCATCAGGGTGGTCATGAGAATAGGCCGCAGGCGAGTTTGATTGGCATTTAAAATGGCCTCTTCCCGCGGTGTCCCTTGAGCTCGTAGCACATTTGTGTAATCGATCTGCAAGATGCCGTTCTTTTTCACGATGCCAAACAGCATAAAGAGTCCGAATATTGCGTAGATGTCGAGGTTCGTGCGTAGCATCCAGAGCGACAGAAAGGCAAATGGCAGGGTTAGTGGCAGAGCGAGCAGAATCGTAATGGGATGGACGAAGTTCTCGAATTGCGCGGCGAGAACCATATACATAAAAAGGAAACTCAACCCAAATGCGATGACGAAATTATTGTTTGTCTCCGCGAGCATCTTGGCGTTGCCAATGAATGCATGGCTATACCCAGTTGGCAATTCCATGCTACGAATTTGCTTGTCGAGTTTTTGAACTGCTTCGCCGAGCGCCAGTCCGTTTAGATTACCGACCACCACCACTTGTCGCTGCCGACCATAGCGATCGATGGTCGCAGGACCGAAGGCGGGTTCCAAATTCGCCACACTTGATAACCGCACCAGCCCCGCCTGACGACTGGGAACGGTCATTCGCTCGATTTCTTCGGGGCGATCACGATTGGGCAGATTGGCTCGTAGCCAGACATCATATTGCTCATCGCCCTCTTTGTAAGTACTGACCGGTTCACCACCCACGAGTATGTTCAAGGTGCTGGCGATGGTTTGTACCGGGATACCCAAATCCGACGCTCGTTCCCGATCAATCCGCACACGCAGCTCTGGCTTTCGAAATGACAAACTAGTGTCCACATCCACGAAGTGGCCAGAGGCACGCATCCAATCGGCGAGCTTTTCCGCATATTTTTGTAGTTCCAGCAAATCGGGACCGACTAAATTCAGATCGACATCCACTTGTCGAAATCCCGTGCCTTGAAACGCGGAAACATCCTGTACTGCTGCCCGTACATCGGGGTAATCCGCCAAGACGTTTCGAGCGTCCGCCATGATGTCAAATTGCGAGTACGGTCGCTCGCCAATATCCAAAATCCGACAATAGATCGTTGCTGCAGTGACATCACCTTGCCCCTTCGCCACTCGTCCCGTGGTATCGCCCACGATCGTGAAAACGTGCGTGACGCCACGGAGTTTTTTGAGTCGTCCTTCGAGTTCACTCATGAGCTCGTCGGCTCGCGCTAGCGTGTAACCCTCGGGTAATGTCATCACAACTTCAAATTCACTTTGATCATCGCGAGGCACAAAGTCTTTTCCGATCCAGCCAAACACGATAGGGGTTGAGCAGATGATCCCGAGACTAAGTAGCACGATCAGCCAGCGATGACGCAGCGACCAAGCGAGCAGGCCGACATAAAGCTGATCGACCCATTGAGAAAAAAGCCCCGATTTGCTGGTGTGCCCGCTCGTTTCTGCCTTCAGAAATCGTGAACAAAGCATGGGTGTCATCGTCATGGAGATGAACAGACTGGTCAAAATCGAGAAGCCCACGACAAAGCCGAAGCTGTTGAAAAATCGCCCCACGGTTCCCGACATAAAAGCCACTGGAATGAAGATGACCAGCAGCGAGAACGTGGTGGCCAGCACGGCAGTCGCAATCTCACTGGTAGCGGTTCGGGCGGCTTCCATGGCATCGCGACCATGTTCTTCCATATGTCGAAAAATATTCTCATGCACCACCACCGCATCATCGATCACGATGCCGATCGCCAGAATCAAGCCGAGCATGGTGATGTTATTGAGCGTGAAACCCATGATGGCCATGAAGGCAAACGTGGGCAGCATGGATGTGGGAATCGCAATGGTGGCGATGAGCGTCGTGCGCCAATCACGAATGAAAACTAAAATGGTTAGACTCACCAGCACCGCCGCCAGCAGCAAGTGGAATTTCACCTCGTCAATCGAATGCTCGATAAAGCGCGACTGGTCACGAATCACAAACGTGCGAATATCGTCAGGCAGATTAGCGCGAATCCGGTCCAGTCGCTTTTTGACCGCTCGAACCACCTCCACCGTATTCGTACCGGATTGTTTCTGCACCAACAGACTCACGGCATTGTCACCGTCCAACCGGCTGAGGCCACGGGCTTCTTCATTCGAGTCGTAGACGGTGGAGACATCCGCGAGTCGCACGGGATGTCCACCCCGATCGGCAATAATCAATTGACTGAAGTCGGCGGCTCGTTCCATCCGCCCCATCGTGCGCAGAATCAACTCCTCTGATCCTTGATCCACGCGGCCACCAGGCAGTTCGATGTTCTGCCGCTGAAATGCCTGCCGCACGTCCTCGGCCGCTAACTGATACGCCTGCAACTTATCGATGTCGAGTTCGACGTTGATCGCCCGTTTGCGACCACCGACCAGAGTGACAGCACCTACGCCACCCACCGTTTCCAGTTCCTCTTTGATCGCCTTACGAGCGATTTCAGTGACTTCACGAAAATTGCGGCGACCGGAAACGGCCACCGTCATCACAGGTGACGCGTCGATATCAAATTTATCAATGAGTGGCGCATCGGTTCCCACGGGAAAGCGACTGAGGGTACTGGAGATTTTGTCACGCACTTCTTGCGCAGCAACATCTCCATTTTTGCTCAAGTCGAACTGCACGACGACCTGAGAAATGCCTTCTTTGGTAGTGGATCGCAACTCATCAATGCCCGAGATCGTGTTTACTGTTTCTTCGACAATCTTCGTGACGCTCGATTCCATCTCCTCCACGCCGGCGCCCTTGAGCGTCGTAGTAACAACGACCACAGGTAGATCAACGTTGGGAAACAGATCGACTCCGAGGCGTGGATAGGCGGCCAAGCCGAGCACGACAGGCGCGCTGATCAGCATGACCGTGAAAACCGGGCGACGAATGCAGAGTTCCCAAATCGTCATCCCAACTACTCCACCTTATCCACTGCCGTGGGATCACGGATTTCCACCGGTGTACCATTCGCCAGGCGAGACTGGCCACTCGTCGCTACCAGATCACCATCCTGTAACGTGCCACTCTCGGGAATCACTTCCACCCAACCTTCGCCGCGCATGCCAAGTCGAGTGATCACTTCTTGGGCCACTCCATCTCGCAGCAGAAAGACTTTGTTGATTCCCGCAAAGCTGGTGATCGCCGATAGCGGCACGACCGTCCCTTGTGCTTGTTTATCGGTAATGACGTCTGCCTTCGCAAAGCCACCATGGCGCAGGCGATAGTCGTGATTCGGCACCAGTGCTTCGACCTCAAACGTGCGGCTCTGCGGATCCACGGTTGGGTTGAGTCGCAAGATGGTCGCGGCGAACACCTCCTGCGGATAAGCTTCCACTCGCACCTCCACCGGCTGGCCAGCTCGCAATTGACTCGATAGCCGTTCGGGTACCGTCGCCTTTAGCTTCAAGACGCTGTCGACGACGAGTTCAAAAACGGGCGTCGATGGAAACGCTCGCACCATCTCGCCGACCGAAGTCATACGGCGAGCGATGACGTAGAGGGTCCCATCGCTGCTGGTTTTGTCCTGCTCCTTGGCGGATTGCGGTGCCTGTGTGGTGGGGGCGGTAAGTTTTGTTTCGGCTAGTCGTTGCCGAGCTTGTGCCAGCACGGCTTGCCGATGTCTCACGGCCGCCAAGGTAGACTGGATCTCCAACCGAGTTTGCCGGAGGGTCGCCTCGGCAACTTTTAACTCCGTTTCAATCTGCTCGTACGCCTCTCGCGTCGATACAGCACTCGACAGCAGCGCCTTTTGCCGATCAAAGCGACGGCGAGCGTTGTCCAGCAGCAGCGTGGCACGCACGACGGATGGCTGCGATTCAACATCAATGCCATCGGTAGGAACTTCCTCTAGCCCGAGTCGTGCCAGCTCCGTCTCCAGCCCCCGCTCGGCCTCGTCAACGGCGAGTTCATAGTCGGTGGGATCAAGTTCCAGCAGAAGTGCGCCGGGCTTCACGCGGTCTCCCACTTCGCCTTCAATCGCAAGTACTCGTCCTTCCACCTTCGGCGTAAGCGTCACTTTTTCGAAGCCATGCAACGTACCGACCAGCGACACTCGCCGCTCGATTGGCTGAACTTTCACCGCAGCCGCCGTCACGACAACTTTAGGCAACGATTTACTCGCTTCCTCGCCGGCCTCGCCGGTGACGGATGTCGCTGACCCAGACTGCGCCGCTCGACGGCAGCCAACAGGCAGAAGTGCTACGAGTAACACGAAGGAGAGATGAATGAGGCTTGCAGTGCGCGTCAACATTGTTTGTTCGTCATTTCACGTTGTGTCGACTGCATGATACTTGATTTGGCAGTCGACACACGGCAGCCCAATCTCTCGCTCCACTCGCTCTCGGAGCTCTCGCGAACACTTCATGCCGGAATTTGGTTACTGCACTTTGGTGGGCATTTCCTGAATCAGTTTTCGCAGATCGAATTTGACGTATGGTCGCTCGGCAGCGGGACGACGGTGATCGGCATTGGCGACATACAGGACCCGATCCTCAGGGACAAACAGGACGTTGTGTAAATTTGACGTCATGGCAACCGGACGACTCATCAGCCACTGCGCCGCTTCCACATCAATTTCACCATACTTCTGTTGCACCCGTTCGCGCAACTTCTGCAGGCGATCACCTGCTGATAAAACCACCGTGTCGGGAATCCCATCACCCAGTCGCGGGTCGGACTGACCAGGTTGCAAGAAGTCAATCTGCTCCGGTACCGCTGCTACTCCCACCGCACGCTTGCTCTTGCCATCCGCGAAGACGTAATAGTATTCACAGGTCCGAGGGCTCTTTTTCCAGAGATCCATGACTTGATCGAGTGTCGTGCATTCCTCGAGTGCTCGACGCATCAATGTCGCCATCGGCACTCCATCCCATTTCCCCTCGCCACGACCACCCATCTCACCAAGCGAAATTGCTTGGATATTCATGCCACTCACGCTGCCGATAAACCCACCATAGCCCACCGTCACGAACGGAATTTTTCCATCAACCGCAATTACCATCGTGGTGGCCGCATCTTGCAACCCAATCGTCGTCATATAGTCGAGCACTCGACCGTGATACATCTTGCCGTCCTTCGTCGCCTTACCGAACACGGCAAATCCAGAGCAGTGGAAGATTTCTGGAAAGACATTAACAACCTCGGCCACTTGTGCGGGGATGTTGAGACTGGCCGCGAGTGCTCGAGTTTCACGGCGGTGATCGTCCGGGATATGTCGAGCCAATCGTGCATAGGCCGAATCTAAATCGTGACGGAACCAGCGACCATTGACGATCGTCTGCACCGTGCCGAAGGCGTAGAGTACCGAGTCGACACAGCGCAAAGATTCCTCACGTAACAACTCACCGTGCGCCTTGCCAATCTGCTCGGGTGTGCCATGCAAAGTTACCAGTCGCTGGCCATCGATCCAGCGGCGACTACCATTCGCCACTTGTAGATTCGATTCCGCCGGTGTTGTCAAAGCTGGTCCAGGCAATAAGACTTCCAGCGCACGTCGCAGACCCCGAGCGAGTGTCAATTCCATCTCTCCACGATGCAATTCCACCTTTTGAAAACCAGCAGGAGTGTCGACCGAAAGCGGCTCCTTCGCCGCGTCAAAGCGAGCTGCAACACGCGCCTCGCCCGCCTCCACTACCAATTTCCGCGGCTCCTTCTCAAACCGAATCACGACGTCTTTGCCGATCCGAAACGCATTAGCTTGGTCGTCATACTTCAAACCCAGGAGCAGCGCGAGCAGGGGAGCTGCCGCCGCAGGATCCTCCGTCGTCAACAGACTCTTGAACTGCGCGACCAGCGATCCATCGCTGATCAAGCGTTCGATTGCACCGAGTGGAGCAAGATGATCAGGCTGATCAATCATGCCCTGGCCGACGAATTGCTTTTTGTGGTACGGAAGCGCCAGGGATGTCACGTCCGCTCGACGTCGAATCTGTACCCAGTAGTCTTGATGCTTGACATCTAAATCAAACGCTTGCTCGCCCTGCCGATCCAATCGCAAGGTCACATCTTGTGGCCGGCCATCGATAGGTACACGAGCTTCAATTGCCAGCGAAAATGCTTGCCACGCGGAGGATTTGCCGGGTGCGACTGGTGCTGCTCCGGGTCGGCCAGTGATCGCCGGCTGAAAAAGCTGCCGAAGTTCGCCTGCCAGGCGCTGACCTTCGTCTGCCGCACGCGCCACGCCCACGAAACTGCTCGCGAGCATCAACGCCGTAACGAACGCTCCAGACCAGCCACGATGGAAAATCCGTGCCATCAGAATCGCTCCTGCACAAATGAAGAACTTCGAGTGGAGCGCAAAATGGTATCAGAATCCGGCGTCTGTGGGAAAACGGGTCCCGGAATTAAGGGGCTAAGGCAGTGGCACAGGACGAAGTCTCTTGCCCTACAAAAGTCCGCATCGATTTATGGAGATTTAATTTCCGCGGCCCATCGACTCGGCTTCCAGGAACTGCTGTAGCGTCTGGTTAATGAGGGACATCGCTTGCGCGACTGAGACGCAATTTTCTGACTGATTCCAGACGTAGCGAGTGTAAATCGACATGCCCAGTCCAACGGCGGCTTGTGGTAAATCGATGGCAGCTACGCCCGCTTGTCGCCACAAGGGCACTACCCGCTGTAACTCTGCACGCAGCTGCTGAGCCAGTTCCAGTGGATTGCCTTCGGGGCGGCGCAGCGGCTGAGGGCGACAGACGAGTACTAAACTGGACGCCAGCATGCTTGCGCGCCGACCAATCACTCGATTGCTCAATTCCGTCCGCAGTGGCCAGGTGGCGGTGATGGCCAGCCCCGTACCAATAATCGCTTCCAAGAAAGCCTGCCAGCTATCTACCCCCGATTCACCCTTCGTCTCCGTTTGCTTACTGGCGTAGTACAACGTAATCGGAAAATCAGGATGATGTTGTCGAGCGATTGCTTGCAGGGCCTGACGCATGCCAGTCGTAAAAAAACGAGTTGCCTCTGCTACTCCACCATGTCGATACGAGAGTGCGACGAGTTCTGCGTCCTTTGGTGTGGCATGTTCCGCGACCCAAGTTGGAGACACTGCCGCGAGTGCTCGTCGAATCCACAAATAGAAAAAGTCGGACAAGTCGGCATACCCGATGTTGTCGTAATAAGGCGGATCGGTCGACACGACTCGATGCTCGCTTAGGGTTTGTTGCCGAGCGTCGCTGGCCTGAACCGCCGCTCGGCCGATCGGGAGTCGCTCCACCGCGCGCATCATATTGTCGAGCGACACTTGATAGTCGCCGGCCATTGCTGCGAAGGGGTTGGACTCCGAGAAGTCCCAGACCATGGGCAGGGCCTGTCGAGCGAATGTGGCAATCGACTGGTCCATCGAGGGCTTCCAGCGACAGAGCATCGACTGAGCATCGGCCGTCTTACCGATCGCGAGGGCGAGGTAGGTGACGATGGCATCGGCATACGCAAGTGCTCCACGACCGCCGGCGGCCAGCGAGATGCCATCAGCAGCTAAGCCTGCCTTTCGGGCTTCTTCATGAATCTCATCCCGCAGCGGCTCGATCAAATCACACAAGGTCGCCAGCAGCGTTGCTTGACGATTCGTGTACAGGTCGCTCCAGCGTTCAATCCCATAGCCACGGCCACTCACTAAATCATGAGTGGCGGTGTTCATAGGTTCGTCGAGCGTCCAGGGCGGAGTGATGTTTACGGGAGAAGCTGGAGCATCTGCGGGTGATAAATAGACACGATGACGGGGTGCTTGAAGAACCACGGCCAGCAGGCGAGTGCCCTGACGACCGGCACGAAATTCCTGCTGTAGATAGGCACGCGTGATCGGCGATCCAGATAGCAAGCAGCAGAACTGACCGCGCTTCGTCGCTCGAGTGCCGCGCGCTGTTCGCGTGGGATCAGGTGATTCGCCGAGCCGCACTTCGAATTCGTAGGTGGCCTCGAGTGTTTCAAAACCGGGGAGTAGTGCGGTTCGCACCACACCTTGGGGCACGGGCTTCCTGTGCTGTACGAGCGGTTCCAGATACGCTCGACGATTGGGACGTGATGACAATTCAAACGAAGTCACCAGCGGCACATCCAAATGTGCGTAAAGCGGATTAGGGCTTTTCACCGTGCGCGCCCATAACCAAGCGACGATCGGCAAAGTCTGGCCGACATAGGGAGCTAAGTCGGGGCGGCGTTTGGCGAGTGCCGATGTGATGGTGACGGGCGGATAAAGATGCCCGAGTCGATGCTGTAATTCCTTGCGGAGACGCTGCCCATACCAGCGCACATCATTCGCCAATCCGGTTGTCGGCGTGGAGTGAATTCGTTGAGCTCTTCGTGGTGGTCGAATGACCTGCGGTGCGATGGCGGGCTGCTGGGCGAAACGGGACGGAATATCGAGTAGGGCTTGATTGATCAGGACCGCGACCGGGTTGAGGTCACTGGCTCGCGTATCAAGTCCCAGACGCAAAGCTTCCAGTGGTAAGCTGCCTCCACCCGCAAAAGGATCGTGAAAACCGGGCAATCGATCTGGATCAAACCAGGCCGCTAAAAACAGATCTTCACCGGCTGACGCATACTTGCGCTCGGCATGACATGTCGCTCGCCAGGAGTGAACGATTTCCTGCTGAGCGGCTTCGAGTAGTTCTGGATCGTTGCTCCGTTCCCACGGTGCGAGCTGAGCGATGAGTTGAAAGAGTCGCTGACGTTCTGCCTCTTGAGACTCGGGTGTCGGAAACTGATCGGGATGACTCGACGGGTCATCGATGAGTTGGGCGAGGAGGACACTACGGGCGACCGCGAGAGGACGTCGAGCCCACCACAGATGCAACGTACTGGGATGTCCGGGTCGAATAGCCTTTTCCCGAGCCGCCGCCGCATTGATGGCCTCTAACGGCAGCGCGACTTCGATTAATTTGCGTCGCGTTGGCGGCTCGGTGTTGGTCATGCTCGCAGTACCGCACCATGTTTGGTTGTGAGTGCTTCGATGATTCGATTCATGATCACCGACGCCTCATCGGAACTCAACGACTTCGTCGCATCGCGCAGCACCAGTCTCAGGGCTAACGAATGCTGACCCGCTGGCACGGGTGTCCCCTGATAGACATCCACCAAGCGCAGCGATTCCAGTTCAGAGCCTGCTTCCTGACGCACGGTAGACTCTAAATCGGCGTACGGAAGTGAGGTGGGAACGACTACCGCCAGATCGCGTGTGACGGCCGGCTGACGTGACAAATGTCGGTAGGTCGCGCCATCGCTGTAGCACTCGTCGAGCAGGTGCAAATCCAGCTCGAACGCGAATAGCTTGAAATTCAAACGATCGATACCGACCTGTTCCGCCGCTACTTGCCCGAGCACTCCCAGGACACGATCGCCCCAAACGAGCTGAGCACCGGTGCCTGGCAAAAATGGGGCTGTATCATGCGGCTGAAATACTACTCTCGGACCGCGCAAGCCTTCCAGTAAATCCTCCACGATGCCTTTCAGCGTGAAGAAATCGAATTCCTTCTCGCCTTGCCACTGCGAGATCTGCGATAAACCGCCAGCCATTCCTGCCACGCGCCAACGATCCGATTGAGTCGCGGTGTCAGCGGTCGCTGTTGCCATTGGATCGAACACTCGATCAATCTCAAAAAATCGTACGCGCTCTACGCCCCGGCGAATATTTCCATCGACGGTGCGAGCGAGTCCGGGCAAAAGGGAACGGCGAGCCACCGACATCTCCGCGGACTGCGCGTTGGTGATTGTCACCACGGCACTGGGTTCGCCCAACCAGCGACTCATCGCTGGTGATTCCAGAGAAGGATTGCGAGTTTCATAAAAGCCAGCAGTGACCAGTTGTCCGGCAACAGCTTGTCTCAATCGATCCATCCGACCGCGACCTCCGAGCGTCGGTGCTGCGGTCGTACAACTCACGGGAATCTTGCCGTAGCCGATCAAGCGGGCGACATCTTCAATGAGCACCACGGCGTCATCAACGTGACCACGCCACGTTGGCACCTGCACATTCAGATCGGCGTCGACATGCATTTGCTGACGACCGAGCAGCGTGCGAATGGTTTCGGCGGTAACCGGCATTCCCAAGTAAGCACTCGTTCGCTCCGCGCTAAGCTTGAATACGCGCGATTCACGCTTGTGTGGATAAATGTCGGTCACCGCTCCCGCAACTTCGCCACCGGCAATTTCCGTGACCAGTTGAAGGGCTCGGGCGAGGGCACCGGCCACCATCGTGTTCGGATCGGTACCTCGTTCAAAGCGATACGAAGACGCAGTGCCACGTCCATCCATCGCCAAGTCGACTTCCTTCACGGTGCCGCGAATCATCACCGGATCAAAACAAGCGGACTCAATAAAAATATCCTCTGTGTGGGAGGTCGTTTGAGTGGCGGCGCCGCCCATGATTCCAGCGAGTGCCACGGGACGTTCGCCGTCGGCGATGACGAGGGGGGGACGAGAAAAGTTGCGGTTCTTCTGTCCCGAGGCGGTCAACGTAGCGCCAGTGAGTAATTCCAGTGATTCACCCGGTTGCATTTTCCGAACTACGATGCGGCCGCCGCGCAAGGTGCGATAGTCGAAGGCATGCAGCGGCTGACCATATTCGTAGAGGACATAATTCGTGATGTCGACGATGTTGTTGATCGGTCGCATGCCGGCGACCAGGAGTCGAGCTTTCAGCCAACTGGGCGACGGACCAACTTTCACTCCGCGCACTAATCCTCCCAAGTAGCGTGGGCATAACTCAGGCTCTTGAATGTCCACGGGCACGATGGTCGCACCGGGCTGCTGAGTGGTCGCGTGAGTCGGTGGGAAACGCAGCTGAAGATCAAGCAGCGCCGCGACTTCGCGGGCAATACCAATCGCGCCGAGAAAGTCCGGGCGATTGGGTAGCACGTTGAGTTCCGCGAGATATTCGGGAATTGAAATGAGTTCGGGAAGCGACGTGCCGAGTGTCGACTCATCGGTGAAATAGTGCATGCCACTGCCGCGGGCCAGCATTCCCAGTTCACCATCCAGGCAGATCATGCCGCGTGAATCGGCTCCATGAAAGCTGCCACCTTTTACCTGCTTGCCGGTCGGTAGGGTGATTCCTTCGGGGGCGACGGGCACGCCCCAGCCAACTTGTACTTCATGTTCCGACGCACAGACCACCGGGATCACTCGCCCGCGTTCCAGTTCGATTTGGCAGAGATACATGCCAGGGGCGCCAGTGAGGGCAGTCTTTTCGCGCACGAACCCAATCCGCACGGCGGCCAGGTCATGCTGCAGCGCATGGAGGCTTTCGATTTCCAAACCTGCAGCTGGCAAGGCCTCCAGCAACTCTTCGTGCGTGCACGCTGGCTCGAGATACTCCAGCAACCACGCGGTATTCACAATCATCGGCATCGCTACACAAACTCCGCTTAAAACTGTGCCAGGAACGCTTCTTCATTGGCGTACAACAGGCGAATATCGTCGATGTTGAATCGAGCCATGGTGAGCCGATCGATGCCCATGCCGAAGGCGAATCCTTGATATTGGTCGGGATCAATGCCACCGTTACGCAGCACCTCGGGACGCATCATGCCGGAGCCCAAGAGCTCCATCCAGCGACCGCGGTACAGCACGTCCACCTCCGCACTGGGTGTGGTAAAGGGAAAGTAACTGGGCCGAAATCGCAGTTCGATGGACGCGCCCAGGATCGCGCGCAAGAGTCGATCGAGTGTCCATTTTAGATCAGCGAAGCTGAGCTGGGCGTCTACAGCGATCACATCGATTTGATTGAAGATGGGGAAATGGGTCGCATCGATATCGTCGCGGCGATAACAGCGACCGGCCGTCATCGCACGTAAGGGCGGACTGCCGTGAGCTGCCATGTGAGCTCGCATCGCATGCACTTGAAACGCGGTCGTATGCGTACGCATGACATGACCGGTGGCCGTGTAAAAAGAATCGTGCATGTCGCGCGACGGATGCCAGTGAGGCGTGTTCAACCCGTCAAAGTTATAGAACTCGCTTTCAATCTCTGGATAATCGTCGTAGTGAAAGCCCAGCCCCTGCAAAATCGACTTCACTTCCTCCATGGTCTGCATGAGCGGATGACGGCGCCCCACTCCGCGCCGCAGGCCGGGCAGAGTGACATCGACCGCATGACGGGAGCGGGCGACTGGTTTGCCGACCGATTCCTTGCAAGCGTCGAGTGCTTCTTGAATGCGTTGCCTGGCGGCGTTGACGGCTTGGCCATACGCAGGTCGCTGATCGGCGGGCACGGAACCAAGCCCCTTGGATAACAGGGTGATTTCACCTTGCCGTCCGAGATACTGCACTCGTGCCTTTTCTAATTCGTCGGCGGTCGCCACGCGCGCGATCGCCGCTGCCGCCTCGTCCGCCAAACGAGCGATTCCTGCCACATCCAGATTCATCCCAGCCATCATGCATCTCCCCCATCGAAAACTTGTACCGAATGGTACCGGTCACCCGGATTCCGTCGCAACGGGGGTTAGGGTCCGTAAGAATGCCCCTCGCTCGGCCGTCGTTGCCGTAAAACCATGACAGCGTCCCCAGGAGAAATCGTATTTTTGGTCGTCGACAATCCGGAAACGACAGCCCTCCATGAGTACGATCGCAGCCCTATTTATGTTGAAAGAGCTCACTTTGGACGACGAAATGAATCAGGTCGCGCAGGCCACTGGGGTTTTTCTGGAGCTCGCGCACGATGCGTTCCACTTCACTCCGATCCGTGGCCTGCATCACTCGACCCGTGGCATACGTGAGCATCGTTGAAGTGAGATGCTGAGTTACCAGCGTCTCACGTTCGAGAAGCCAATTCTTGAGTGCCGCGATGTCTTCAATTTGGCGACCGCCGATGAGCGTCGCGGAAGGGTCGATGCGTTGTTTCGTGTCGTGATAGGTTGTTCGCCACTTTCCCACGGGGTCAAAATTTTCCAGAGCAAAACCGAGCGGATCGATTTTGCGGTGACAAGCGTTACACGTTTCCCGTTGGCGATGCTTTTCCAGCAATTGGCGCACCGTGGCGGCACCGCGCAAGTCGGGTGAGAGCGGTTCGACATCGGGTGGCGGTGGAGCTGGCGGAGTGCCCAGCAGGCATTCCAGCACCCACACTCCGCGTACTACCGGCGATGTGTCCACTCCATTCGCCGTGGCGGTCATGACGGCTGGCATCGTAATCAGGCCGCCGCCATGAGGAGCCCGCGCTGGCACTCGGCGGTATCCATCGCCCCAGACATCCTGGCGATCATAAATCCACTGCGCCATGCGCTCGTTGAGAAATGTGTAATCGGAATCGATGAGATTGCGCACGGCACCATTTGTCTGCACGAGATCTCCAAAAAAGGCGTCCATCTGCAAACGCATCTGCGTTTCCATCAGGCGGTGATGATAAAAGCCGCCGGGCGGAGGCATTGTGCCGAGTTTATAAAGCCGTAACCAACGTTCGGGGAACCTCCGAATGAACGCCAGTGATTTGGGATCCGCCAGCATGCGTTCAACTTGCTCGCGTAGCACGGCGGGTTCGTGTAACCGTTCATCGGCCGCCAACTCGAATAGCTTCTCATCGGGCATCGACGACCACAGGAAATAGCTCAGGCGACAAGCTAGTTCTTCATCGCTTAGCCGTCCCCCTTGTTCCTGGAGATAATAGAATCGTGGTGAAACAAGGATGGCCGTGTAACCGGCGCGCAAGGCTTCCTCGCGGCTACGACCGGCCTTCAATTCCGAGTCGACTAATTGCTGATAGATCGCCACTTCATTGGCGGTCACGCGCCGCCGAAACGCTCGTCGTGCAAACCGCAGCAGTAACTCGCCCACAGCCTCATCGTCCTGGCTTCCATACAGCGCCACATGACTGCGAGGTGGCCAAGTCGCTATCAGCGGCTCGACGGTTAACTGGTAAATGCGCAGATGCGGGCCCTGATATCCCGCTTCAAACAGGACTTGTGCCATACGCGGTTCATAGCTGTCTCGCTGATCTTTTGGAGCGTCGTTTGTGGGCACGGGCTGATAGGCTGCGGGCAAATACTTTTGCACGAGTTTGGAGGGAGTCAAACCACGGAAGTGAGGTCCATTCTCCCAGCCGATCCATGGCAACCAGTGGGCTCCCAGCCATGTTTCCCAGGAGTAGGAACGAGTGACTCCGTCGGCGACAAGAGACCATTGCGTCAGCATGCGCTCGTTCGGATTGCCATCATTCATGCCACCGGTACGCGCATCCGAAATGTGGAGGCCCATAAGCAGCGGCTCGGTCGGTTTGGTCACGATCAGGTCTGTCCAGGGATGCTGCTGGTTGTGAGCTGATACTTCGACCGTGATCCGATAACGTCCGGGGACGGTGACACCCGTCCGAGCTAATTCGTCCGCGGACACTCGTCCTAATCCACCCGCCGCCGCACCTGGCTCACGATAACGCTCATAGATGCCATCAAAATCCCGGTGAACCGCTTGCGAGTACCGTTCGAAGCTACCTCCGGGGGAATCACGGCGAATCGGAGCCGGGTAGCGGCGTACTTCGAGCGGCGGTTTGGCGGTTGGAAAAGTTGCCAATTTCAAGCTGAATTCCGCTGCACTCATCATTTGTGTCAGCAGAAAATCGGACATCACCAGCTTGCCACCAATGTTGTCAAATCCATCCTCCAATTGATCGGCAGGAAAATCGCGAGTGGGATCCTCACTATTCCAGGTTGTCACGCCATTGCCGTTACGATCTTCCAGCTTGGCGACTAAATCGGGTCGATAATCTTGATGATCTTCCAGGTAGAGGAGATCGCGCAGGGTGCTGCGCACTTCATAGCGATTCAGGCGGCGAGCCACAGTCTGGCCGCCGGTACTTTTGAGCTTGGCATAGGTTTGGCGTAGTTCCGCTCCCACGATCTCGATAACTCGGGCTACCTCGGCGGGCTGCGGCTGCGGTTTCGTCTCCGGCGGCATCGCGCCCAGATTGAGTTCATCCAGGATCGACTGCCAGGTCGCAAGGATCTCGGGCTGTGTCAAGGAAGTGCCCAAGTCGTCAAACCGCAGTTCATTTTTCTGCACCTCTCGCCCATGACACTCATAGCAGTGCTGCTTGAGGAAGGGACGAACTTGTTCCAGCGGTGATTGCTGAGCGCTGGTTTCGCTGCCGCTGCTGGCATAAAGGACCAAGCCAATGCACAGGGTACGCCACATCACTCAGCTCCATTTTAATCCAGTGAGTGTGCTTGTACTGGTACCGAAGCGATCCACTTCGAGTCCGTGGTTTTGCAAAATGGAGAGCAGCAGATTAGCGGCCGGAATCCGCTGTCCATTCGCATTCGGGTAAACCTTATGTTCCCCGTGCTGAAAACCTCCACCGGCCAGGACCAAAGGCAGATTTCGAGTGGAATGCTCACCGGTCGCCATGCCACAGCCAAACAGGATCGCGGTGTGATCGAAGAGCGTGCCACCGTTGAGAGGGTCTACTTGTGCTTTAAGGAGATCGATTAAGAACGCCATTTGCGTGATTTGATTACGTTCGATCAGTTTCAGCGCCTGGACTTCTTTTTCGCGCTGTCCATGATGCGAGAAGCCATGGTAACCGCCGCTTAGCCCCAGGTCACCGTTAGCAAATCCGGACGTCAGGGTGAACGCTCGCGAGGAATCGGTCTGAATGGCGAGTGCAATGAGCTCCATCATGACGGCGAGATCCGTTGTTGTCTTGCCGGTTTGGGCTGGCGGTTTGATCGCGGGATTGGGTTTAGGTTTATCAATCCACGGCTGCTGCTGCTTAATTTTTATTTCCAGGGAACGCACCGCCGTCAGATACTCAGCGAACTTCTGTTGGTCCTGCCGGCCCAATCCACGCTCGATGGATCGTGCTTCTTCACGCACTACATCCAGAATACTGTTGTGGCGTTTCAGCTTGTCCGTGGCGGATGCCTTCAGATTCCGGTCTTCGTCGATGAAGAGGGCGCGAAATGTGCGCTGCAAATCGAGTGCGGGCACTTGCACTCCCGTGCGCGTGAAACTGATCAGGTTGGCATCGTTCACTTGCAGGGTCAGCGAAGCGAATCGCGTCTGCGCACCGACGAATTCAGCAATCTTCTGATCGATGCTCAGATTCCCTTCTGGATAGTAGGCGGCATGAGTTGGTTTCACTCCACTCAGCAGCACAGGCACCCCCTGATGCCCGCCGGTATTTCCATGGTCGAGGTTAGAGAAGATCGTCACGTCACGACGATGTTTTTCGAGTGGTTGTAGGGTCTCCGGCATTTGATAGTCGGTGCCGGGCTGGTTCTGATCCGGAAAGAACGCCTCCGGGTAAACACCATAATTATTTGAAAGGCAAACGAAGCGTTTGATTGGCTGAGGCGAGCTGGCGGTTGCTCGGCGGTCAGGGAGCATGGCTTCGAGCATTGGCAGTGCGATCGCCACGCCAGCGCCTCGTAGAAATGTCCGACGGGGAATTCGAGTGCTCATGGTATGATTGCTGCGCTAGGCGAGAGGAGTCGGCTGTAAGCCGGGACGAAACAAAACCGGCTCTCACTTGGTCTGGGCGGTGACGGCTATCATAATAATCCCCAATCGTCTGCCCGAGCGGGCACAGTAAGTCTTTTTCGCTTCAGGAAAAAAACTTCTGGCACGTCGTGTCGGCGGAATGGACGCCGTGGGCCGTCTGGGATTCATTTCCAAAGGAGTGGTGGCTGGTGAAAGAATCAACTCGCTGGATCGGTTTGGTGGTGTTCCTGTTCGTGTGCTTGGGAGCAGGTGGCTTGGGAGCGTTTGCCACCACTCCGGAGATTGCGGGCTGGTACAAAACGATCAGGAAGCCAACTTGGAATCCGCCGGATTATGTGTTTGGACCCGTTTGGACGACACTCTATATCATGATGGCGATTGCCGCTTGGCTGGTGTGGAAGCCGAACGGCTTTCGCTCAGCAGCCGCCCCTCTGACGCTCTTCGCCATTCAATTAGTACTCAATATGGCTTGGTCCTTTATCTTTTTTGGAAAACATCAAATTGGTTGGGCACTGGTGGAAATTGTCTTCTTGTGGGCAGCGATTCTGGTCACGATGATCGCCTTTTTCGGGCATTCCAAAACCGCTGGGTGGTTGATGCTTCCCTATTGGCTGTGGGTCACGTTTGCGACGGTCTTGAACTTTGCCCTCTGGCGATTGTCTGCGCAGGCTGCGTAATCTGTGACGGGCCCGGTCACGGTAGAGACTGAATAACCCGACTCTGAGTTAATTTGCATGGGGCTGGCAGTCGAAAACGCACAACGAGATTTCTCCAACTCCAAGGAAGGATCCCGTGCTGCGGTTATCGATCATCATTCCGTATTTTGGTGAGCTGTCGCTGTTCGAAAGCACTTTGGCGTCGGTCTTGCAAAATCGACCTGGCGGTTGCCAAATTCTGGTAGCGCACCGAGGCGACTACCAGGATCCCTGGAACCTGGGGGACGAAGTTGAGTTTCTCACTCAACGATCCGACGCCACGCTGCTGGATCTTGTCAATGCCGGTCTCCATGAAGCTCGAGCTGAAGTATTTCATGTGCTGCTGGGAGGCACAGAAGTGAACGAAGGCTGGACGATCCCAGTGCTGTCGCACTTTGCCTATCCCCGAGTGGGCGCTGTAGCGCCGCTACTGAACAGTAGCGTTGACTCGCAGCACGTACTGGCTCGCGGTTTACGTGTGAATCGTCATTTCGATCGTGTCGTTGTTGATCAGCAGTCGCCACTGGATGCACGTAGTCCCCAGCGCGCCACGACGAATGACCTGGTTCATGGACCGATTTTGTCGGCGGCGTTTTATCGTACTGATGCGCTGCTGGATATCGGTGGGTTTGACCCTCAACTCGGACCCGAATTCAGCGATGCCGATATCGCCGTGACACTGAAAACGATCGGTTATCGCTGCGTGCATGAGCCGGCTTGTCACTTGCAGGCGCCTCCGCTCGCTACAACCAATTGGTCGACCAAGACAGGACGACAAGCAGAGCGACTGTTTTGGCGACATACCGAGCACTTGGGAATGTCAGCCCGCATCGGACGTTCGCTCGCAACGCTGGTACGCACATTCACGCAACCCGATGCTACGGGTGGCCATCGTTCACTGCTGGGGCGCTTGACCGCTGCAGCCGAACAAAAACGCTATCAGCAATTTCACGACTCCATCGCCCTGCTGCGACAGAAAACTCAGCAAGAGCTACATGAGCTCGACCCTCACGATACGCTTTCGACGGACGATCGCGATGTGGCTCGATCCGCCAGTTCCTCGCGGACGGGAGATCGTCGAGCGGCATGATCGGCGGGCAGCGGGAACATGATTTCGAGCAGCCTTTGCAGCATGAGATGTGCTTCTGGATCGGCACCTTCGCTGGCCAATCGCCGCTCGATCGAATCGAACCGTGAACGTCCCTCCGGCCAACGCACTTGCATCACTCGATCGCACACTTCCAGTAGCTGGTACACGCGTGCTCGCGTAATCGAGTTTTGTTGGCCGAGCGCGCGGACGGATTCGGGAGGGCTCTCCAGTCCGAGGCGGCCTTCGACGAGTTTTTGGATGAGGGGGCCGGCGTCGAGTGCAATTTGATTGATGATGGGTAGGACGACATGTTGTCGGAGTTCGGCCAGCGTGAGCGGTTCGGTGGAGTACCACTGAGCGATCAGCCACTCCTCGATTGGAACCAGAAAACTCGGCTGTAATCGCACGACGAATCCCGGATGTTGCCCCACGTTGCCTAGCAATCGATGAATGGTGCGAAAGACATCTAACACGACCCGCACACGCTTCTCGCCGTGCGTTTTCAGCCGCCGCACTTGCTGCAAGGAAAGATCGACATACTCACTCAGTCGCTTCTCCCAGATGACCGTGGGCAAGTCCAGCAAGCTCGGGGCGAGTCGTCCCAAGCGTTCGTCACCTAGTCCCTGGCACTTAACCGTCTCACACCAAGTCTCCCAGGTTTTTTCAGGGATCACATCCGGGTCGAGGTTTGGATCATGATCCGCTTCCGCCAGGTCGAGCGGCTGTTTGAGGAAGCTGGCCGGTTTCGCACTGGCCTGACCGTCACTCGATAAATCCTGCTGCACTCGCCGCATTAAATCGACGAGTGTGTGTAGCTTGCGCTGACCAATTCCAGGTGTGGCGGAGAGCGATTCGAAGGTGCTGTTGAGAATGTCGCGGAGCGTGAGATTCATCAGAGCGACGGGCAATCGTCGATCGGCCGGCAGAGCCCAATAGCCCAGCGAGCGATCGAGCCGATTGGCGTAACGTTCGTCGAGCAGTTGGGCTCGAACAGCATGAAAGCTGTCCCGCAGCCGATACCGCTCAGCAGAACTCGACTTCGACATATGCAACGACCTTTGTCTATCGTATCTACCTGAATTGTCGAACACCGTTCGGAACACTCTTCCTGAGTTTCCCGACCCGATTTCGGCCCTTTATTTAGTTGTCTCATCGTGCATCGTCAAGCAGTCGACTGGTTTGGTACATTCAGGAAATTGCAATTCGATGAGATCCCACCTTGCGAGTGACCAAGAAATAACGTTTGTCGCCAGGCGAGGCTCCCGATTTCCATCCAAGAGAAGCTGAGATCCTATGAGTGCCGCGGTCAAACTCCAGTCACTCGCGTCCACCACCAGCGATGTGGATCGCTATCTGGTGATCGGTGCCGGACCAAGTGGACTAGCAGCACTCAAGACACTCCGCGCTGCTGGTCTGCCCGCGTTCGCCGTGGAACGCGAAGATGATGTCGGCGGTAACTGGTATTTTGGAAAAGCCAGCAGCAGCACCTGCCATTCCACTCATCTGATTTCGTCCAAGCGCATGACGGAATTCGCTGACTTTCCCATGCCGCGGGGGCTCGCCCCTTACCCTCATCATTCCCACGTACTTCAGTACCTTCGCGATTACGCTCGGCATTTCGATCTCTACCCACACATTCAATTCGGCACCGCCGTCGCACGACTGGAAGAGACAACTCAGGGCTGGTCCGTGACAACCAGCAATCAAGAGAATCTGCTGGTGCGGGGAGTCATCATTGCAAACGGTCATCACTGGTGTCCGCGTTGGCCGACGCTGCCGGGTAATTTCACGGGCGAGTTATTGCATGCCAAACAGTTCAAAGAGATCGACCAGATCCGGGATCGACGAGTGCTGGTGATCGGAGCGGGCAATTCGGGCTGCGATATTGCCGTCGAAGCCGCTCAGCATGCTCGTGCTGCTGCGTTGAGTATGCGACGCGGCTATCATTTTTTCCCCAAGTTTCTCCTGGGAAGACCGATTGATACCGGTGGAGATCGATTGCGTCGCTGGGGCTTACCCACAAGCCTGCTGCGACTGCTCACCCAAACACTCATCCGCATCGCCGTCGGTCGACCAGAAACCTATGGACTACCAAAGCCCGATCATCCACTCTTTGCCGCTCATCCCATTATCAACTCCCAATTGCTCTATCACGTTGGTCATGGAGCGATCCAAGTTTTTCCCGATATTCAGGGGATCCGGGAGCGTCGAGTGCGCTTTAAGGATGATCGTGAAATCGAAGTGGACACGATCATCTGTGCGACGGGATATCAGGTGAAGTTTCCGTTTTTAGCGGATCTGCTTACCAACGAGTTGCTCGATGATGAAGGTCGCACTCGCCTCTATCTCCACGCCTTTCACCCCAGTCGGGACAATCTGTTCGTGGTCGGTTTGATGCAACCCAACAGCGGACTCTGGCCGCTCGCCGACGACCAATCCAAGCTGATCGCCGCTTATCTGCAAGCATTACGAGCGGGTCACCCGGCTGCCATTCGCTTCCGACAACGGAAAGCGTCTCAGTCTCCTCGTCTCACGGGTGGCCAACGTTTTCTTGATTCACCCCGTCACGCGCTGGAAGTGGACTACTACGAGTACCGCCGGCAAATTGCGAAACATCTGGCGATGTTTGCGAGATAAATGAATCCAAGCCGGTGTTTTTTAGGAAGGAAAAAAGGTGATCGTGCCGACCCTTGGCGTTGCCAGGGGCTGGTATGCGTCTGGCCCTCCGGGCCGGGGCAATCGGTTTGGCGCCGGAAATCCCCCGCGTTCGCAACGGGCTGATAGGCGTTATGCGCTGGTGGGCGTTATGCGTCAAAGCCCCTGATGGGGCGAATACAAATCAGCCCATGGCAGAGGTGCAACGAGCCTGCGGCGAGTTGCACCGTCGCCATGGGTTACGGAACCAACGACCACGCGCGCTACCCGTTTGCCCGGCTCGGTCGGTGCGGCCGAAGGCCGCACCGACCGAGCCGGGCAAACGTTTCTTTAGGGAGGAAAAAAGGTGGTCGTGCCGACCCCTGGCGTTGCCAGGGGCTGGTATGTTTCTGGCCCTCCGGGCCGGGGCAATCGGTTTGGCGCCGGAAATCCCCCGCGTTCGCAACGGGCTGGTATGTGTCTGGCCCTCCGGGCCGGGGGAGGACTGCTTTGGGGACCTATTAAAACAAGAAAAAAGTCCTGTTCGCCAAAATCGCTAATTCCTTCCGCGATGCTCAATCCTATCGCGGCGCGAATCCTGCACGACTCGCCAGCCCATCCATCGTTATTTTGGTGCTGAGAACGACGCCAGAGCTTGGTCCAAGCGCTTGGGAGATACCGGGACCGATGTGCCAAGCTGCTGCGCGAATAACGAAACTCGGAACTCTTCTAACAGCCAGCGGTAACCATTGAGTTGCGGCTCCACTCGGCCCCGACGTTCGTTCTCCTGCAAACGTTGCTGGTAACGGTCCAGATAAGGGCTGAGCTGCGTTTGCAGCTGACGATCGCGTGCCAGGCCACCCTGAGTCGCTTTTTGTAAGCGGATTCGGGCGGCGTCGAGATAGCGCGGCAGATGCTGCAGCCATTCCCACGGCGTTGTCGTCAGGAATCCGGGCGCGAGGAGCAGCTTCAGTTGTTCGCGGACATCGGCTGCCACTGGTGAGGCAAGTCGCTGAGCGGCATCGAGCTGCAGACGTACCGCGTGATAATTTTTGATGAGCGGAGTGACAACTTTTACGACATCGCGCACGGCGAGCTCCACCTGTTTGCGCCCGTACTGCAATCCCGCTTCAAAGTCGATGCGCGATCGAGGCATGGGTCGATCAGCGAGGAAGGCACGATCCGCGAGCAGTGTCTGCAACTGGTCGCGCAGCTGCGTCGCCGTCCAAAGTCCCGCCGCTTGGATCGACAACTGCTTGAGCTCGGGGAACCATTCCACATGGGTTTGCAGTGCTCGAAATTCGGAGAGCACGTAGAGTCGTCGCACACCGGCTCGCAAACCTGTCTCTGCCTCCTCCGCCGAGTCGGCCATGCGTAGACCCACGGACGTCTGTTGGTCGACAAGCGTGGGATAGCGTGTCAATGTTATACCGGCGCGATTCACCAGCAGTTTCGCGGGCAAACTTGGTAGGTCCCAGGTTTTCAGGCCATCGCGATGCCATTCACCGAGTGGCTGGTCGCCGGCCGTTCCCGTTGCGCGCACGACGAACTTTTGCTGCAACTGCACCAGGTCGCGACCCTCGCCCAGAATCTTCTGCTGCTCGTCGACTACTCGAATGTTGAGTCGACAATGATCGGGCAGCGGCACCTGCTCTAGTTGCTCGCGCGTGATCGTTTCTTCCGCGTGGCGACTGAGTAGTCGGGCGACGGCCTCCAGGAATGGTCCCTGAGCAAAGGTAAGCTCACGCTTCACAGCCTTCGCCGTATCGGGCACTGGCACGAGATTCCGCCGTAGGGATTTTGGCAGTGCGCGAATCAGAGCCACAATTTTTTCCTCGACATATCCGGGAACGAGCCATTCGAGCCGATCAACGTGCAGTTGCCCCAGTGCGGCTCGAGGCACAATCGCCGTAACGCCATCCGCTGGGGCGCCCGGTTCAAATCGATACTCGAGCATTAATTTCAGTCGATCGATGAGCAGATGATCGGGATAGTCTTCAAGGGTGGGCAGTGACGTGGCGGCGCACAGATCTGTGAGTTGCATGCAGAGCAGTTGTGTGCGTTCCCGTTCGGCGGCGCGCAGCCAGCGAGTTAACCGCGGTCCGTCGAATACGTCGGGTGGCAGTTTCCTTCGATAAAAGGCCATCATTGAGTATTCATCTGCCACCAGATCGGTGCGGCGTGTACGTGCGGCGAGTTGCCCGAGTTGAGTTTGCAGTTGTCGATTACGAGTGAGAAACTCCG
This sequence comes from Pirellulaceae bacterium, assembly GCA_044235425.1. Lineage (GTDB taxonomy): Bacteria > Planctomycetota > Planctomycetia > Pirellulales > Pirellulaceae > JBJSXJ01. The sequence continues at coordinate 28,049 of JBIIHW010000010.1, read as the reverse complement.
CCGGTCCACGCCATTCACCACCAACTAAACCATGTCGGATGAATTCGCCCCGCGACCACTCGGGATCAATCGGACCGTAGGGCACGAGCTTCCGCGAGGTGATGGTGAGACCAAAGAGTGATACCTTCTCGAAGGCCATCGCCGCACCATGCTTGGTGCTCCAGTGCGGCTCGCTGTATTCGCGATCAACCAGGTGAGGTGCCAGCGGTTCAATCCAATCGGGTTGAATGCGAGCGGCGGTTCGAGCGAAGCGGCGAGTCGTCTCCACCAGTTCGGCGGCCATGATCCAGAGTGGTTTTTTGGGAGCGAGATAAGAACCGGGCCAGAGGTTGAGTTTAATATTTCCAGCACCGGTGTATTCGGCGTGGTCTTTCTTAAGAGCGACGTTGGCCAGCAGTCCTGATAAAATGGCGCGATGAATTGCCCCAAACCAGCGATCTCGTTCGGGCTTGGTCTCCGGCGGAGCACTGATCGGTTTAATGCGCCATGTGTCTTGCTGCTGCTGAGCGACGTGCTCGTGCACGAGTTGCTGTAACTGCAGATGCACATCTTGCCACTCTCTCAACCGCATGTAGGAAAGATAATTCTGCTGACAGGCTTTCCGCAGTTGGCTCTTCGATAACTTTTCTTTTAAGTCATGAAAGAAGCGCCAGATGTTGAGCAGTGCGAGGAAGTCGGAGTCGGGATCGGCGAAGCGTGCGTGAGCTTCGTCGGCGGCCGCTTGCTTGTCGACCGGTCGCTCGCGTGGATCGCGAGCTTCGAGTGCGGCGGCGATGACCAGAATCTCACTGAGACAATGCTCCTCATGGCCGGCAATGATCATTCGTCCGATCCGCGGGTCAACGGGCAGACGACTCAGCTGATCGCCGAGCGGCGTGAGCTCCTGCTGCTGATCGACGGCACCGAGTTCAAACAGGGTGGCGTAACCATCGCGAATTAACTGCGGTAAGGGCGGATCGAGAAAGGGGAACTGATCGAGCGGTCCCAATTGCAGACTGGCCGCTTGCAGGATGACGGCGGCCAGATTTGAACGCCGAATCTCGGCTGGGGTAAATCGTTCGCGCTGCTGATAATCTTCTTCCTCATACAGCCGGATGCAGATGCCAGGACCAAGGCGACCGCAGCGACCTTTACGCTGATCGGCGGAGGCTTGCGAAATCGGTTCGATCGGCAATCGCTGAATCTTGCTCCGCGGTGCATAGCGACTGATGCGCGCCAGTCCGGTATCGATGACGTATCGGATACCGGGCACGGTCAGCGATGATTCCGCCACGTTCGTCGCCAGTACGATACGGCGGCGGCTATGAGGTTCAAACACGCGATTCTGCTCCGCGGTGGAAAGCCGAGCATAGAGCGGTACGATGTCGAAGCCCGACCAAGCACGAGTCGATAGATGGCGAGCAGTTGGGATGGGACCGTCGGTCGCGCTGGTATGATTGTCTTCGCCGCCCCCGGATACCGCTCGGCCACGTAGCGCCTTCGCCGTGGCTAAAATATCGCGCTCGGTCGGCAGGAATACAAGAATGTCACCGTGTCGATCGACTGCTTGAAGTTCCGCGATCGCCTCGAGCACTCCCCCCGTCAAATCGAGCTCTTCATCATCCTCAGCCAGATGTGGAGGGCGATACCAAACGTCGACCGGATAAGTGCGGCCCGAAACCATGATGATCGGAGCTGGTCCGGCTGCAGTAGCAAAATGCTGACTAAATCGCTCCACGTCGATCGTCGCCGAAGTGATGATCACGCGCAATTCAGGACGCTGCGGCAAAAGTCGCTGGAGGTAGCCGAGTAGGAAATCGATGTTGAGTGATCGTTCATGGGCTTCGTCGACGATGATCGTATCGTACTGATGGAGCCACGGGTCACCTTGAGTTTCGGCGAGCAGGATGCCGTCCGTCATTAATTTGACATACGAGTCGGCGCTGGTGGTGTCGCTGAAACGAATCTTGAAGCCGACGTGGCGACCAACCGCTGATGACAGCTCCTCGGCCAAGCGACCGGCGATCGAACGAGCGGCGATGCGGCGGGGCTGAGTGTGTCCGATGAGTCCATGGATACCGCGGCCGATATCGAGACAGATTTTCGGCAGCTGAGTGCTTTTGCCTGATCCTGTCTCGCCACAGACCACCACCACGGGATGTTTCTGAATCGCGTCGGCCAGCTCCTGATGGAGAGCGGTGATCGGGAGCTCGGGATCGTAACTAATGGCAGGTCGATTACGGCGACGCAGCGCTACGCGCTCTTGGGACGCGCGCAGTCGAGTTTGAAATTGCTGCAGGAGTCGATCAAAGGGGCGTCGAGCGCGCTGCGCCTCCATAATCCGCTCCGCCATGTCACGCAGCGCAAAACGATCGACGAGCAGTGTATCGTCGAGAGGTTGAATCAGAGCAGCGTGATCGAGTGACAAAACAGCGGCGCCAGGGAAGCGGACAAGCGGAACAGGGTTCTTGAAGCGGAAAAAGGTTTGTTGTTACGGGAGATCGCCATCTTTTTCGGGAACCTTGAGTTCCGTACGCAGACGCTGCAGTTCAGTCAATAACTGCTTTTGAATCTCGGCATATTCGGGTCGCCCGTAGACACTGGTCATTTCCCGCGGATCGTCTTTCAAGTCAAAAAGTTCCCAGTAGTCCACGTTGGGTTCGTGGAAACGCACCAGCTTGTAACGATCGGTGACGACGCCGTAGTGCCGCCGTACGTCATGCGGCCCAGGAAATTCATAATAGTGATAGTAGAAGCTTTTCCGCCAGTCGGCAGGAGTTTGGCCGAAGAGCAAGGGCTGAAGACTGCGACCTTGGATATCGTCCGGCACAGGTACCTGGGCGGCTTGCAGAAAAGTAGGAGCGAAATCCAGGTTGCTCACCATCTCGCGACTGACACTGCCGGGCTTGATGTTGCCGGGCCAGCGCATCACCAGCGGCGTCCGCAGCGACTCTTCAAAGATCCAGCGTTTATCGAACCAACCATGTTCGCCTAAGAAGAATCCTTGATCGGACGCATAGACGACAATCGTGTTGTCAGCCAATCCCTGGTCATCCAAAAACTGCAGCACCCTTCCAATGCTTTCATCGACACCTTTGATGCAACCGAGGTAGTCATGCAGGTAACGCTGATAGCGCCAGCGCACCAGGTCCGCACCTTGCAAATTCGCTTTGCGAAAGGCCTCATTGCGAGGTTCGTAATAGGCATCCCACACCTTCCGCTGTTCGGGCGTCAAACGCCGGGGTGTGGCGAGTTTCAGATCGAGTGGCACCATGGTTTTGGCGATGGTCATATCCTGAGTTCGCTCGGCCAAACCACGTCCCGCATAGTCATCAAACAGCGTATCCGGTTCGGGATAAACGCGATCGCCGTTGTGGCCGAGGTGTCGTAAGGCGGGTGACCATTCGCGATGAGGAGCCTTGTGTTGGCACATCAGCAGGAATGGTTTCTGCGGATCGCGCTGCTTGAGCCAGTCGAGCGACAGGTCGGTAATGATGTCGGTGACATAGCCTTGATGCTCGACCCGCTTGCCGTTGTGAATCATGACGGGTTGGTAGTAGTCGCCCTGTCCCGGCAAAATGTGCCATTCATCGAAGCCGGTAGGATTGGTGACCAGATGCCACTTACCGAAGATTGCCGTCTGATAGCCCGCCGCTTGGAGCAGCTTGGGAAAGGTCATTTGACTGCCATCAAAGCGACTATTGTTGTTGTTATAGAAGCCGTTGCGATGGCTATACTTGCCGGTGAGTACCGTGGCTCGACTGGGGCCGCAGATCGAATTGGGCACCAAGCAGCGATCAAAACGCATGCCCTCGCGAGCGATACGATCGATGTGCGGGGTGTCGATAAGTTTACGGGATTCGCCGTAAGCGCTGATCGCTTGCCAGGCATGATCGTCCGAGAAGATGAAGACGATGTTCGGACGAGCGGCTTTGGTGGCCGTGGTCGCGGCGGGTTTTTCGCCTGCCGTGACTGCCGCTGGATCGGTCGCTTGAATTTCCATCAACGCCCAGGAAACCAAGCAAAGCTTGGCGAAGGCAATCACGCTGCGGCGTAGTCCTGGTAGGATAGCAGTCAACAACATCACTAGTCTCATCGTCCGGTTCCCATCTCGATCAACTCGAAAACGCCGCCCGCTTCCCTGAGGAAGTCGAGTGCCCATTATGCGACGGCTCGCAGCGGCGGACAACCGAGTGAGGCGGGAGGCAACTGTCGATGCCCTTCAATGCCCAATGACCAATGACCAATTCCCAATGCCCAATGCCCAACGACCAATGACCAATGACCAATGACCAATGACCAATGACCAATGCCCAATGACCAATGACCAATGCCCAATGCCCAATGCCCAATGACCAATGACAACTAACCGTGAGCACTTCTTCCGACATGCCTGAGAACCAACTACCGGTGCCGGTGCCCGTCGCGGGGCGCTGGGCCGTTGGGCTGGCGCGCGCCTGTGCCGCTCGTCCGTGGCGGGTGATTTTGGCGTGGGTCCTGCTCGTCTTGTTCGTCCGACTGGCCGCTCCGCGCTGGGATGATGTCACCAATGATGGCGATCTTTCCTATTTGCCGGCGACGATGCCGAGTGTGCAGGGAGAAAAGCTGCTTGAGCTCGCCTTTCCCGACAATCGAGCTCGCAGTCAGCTGGTACTGGCCATCGCGCGTGCTGATCGTCCTCTGGATGATCTCGATCGCGAGGTGGCAGATGATTTGACCGAGCGTTGTGAGGCCAAGCTGCAAGACGCGGACTGGCCGCTACTTGATGTGTGGTCTCGACACTCCGAGGTGGTCGGGCAAAAGCTGCGCAGCACCGATCGCCAAGCGACGCTCATCGTATTGCAGCTCAGCAATGAATTCATGGCGACGGACAACATTCGTTTATTGGAGCTGGCGCAGGCGGAGATTAGGAGTTTGCAGGCGGAGTGGGGCGAGCGCTGGCCGACTGGTTTACAGGTAGAGATTTCCGGATCCGCAGCCGTGGGCGGCGACATGTTGCTTGCTGCCGCCGAAAGCTTGGAGCATACCGAGGGGCTCACAATTCTGCTGGTGCTGGCCATTTTGCTGGTTGTCTATCGAGCACCGCTTTTGATGGCCGTCCCGCTGCTCACCATCGCGTTGTCGCTCACTGTCGCGATCGGCTTGGTCGCTGCCCTCACTCAGGTGCATCATCTTCCTGGTTTTGCTTGGTGGGGCTTTCAAGTTTTCACCACCACGCGCATTTTTATTGTTGTCATTCTGTATGGCTCCGGCACCGATTTTTGCTTGTTCCTGATTGCTCGCTTTCGCGAGGAGCTGCAGAAGGGGAGAGCGCGGGTGGATGCCGTGGCGGCGGCGGCAACCGGCGTTACCGACGCGCTGCTTGGCAGTGCCCTGACGACGATTCTCGGCTTGGCAGCGATGTACTTTGCCGACTTTGGTAAATTCCGTAGCAGCGGACCGGCGATCGGTTTGTGCTTGCTCGTGACGCTCATCGCCTGCCTCACACTCGCTCCGGCGCTTCTGAGTGCCTTAGGCACGCGGGTCTTTTGGCCATGGAAACTAACTTCTGGAGTACCGGCTCCTGAAGGCCATGAGTTGGACCTTGCTGACGATCGTGTCGAGCGACGGACGGGTTGGCGCTGGTTTTGGGATGCGCTGGCTCGCTTCGTGGTCGCTCGACCTGTTCCCGTCCTGCTCTGCAGCGGCTTTCTGTTCGCACCGCTCGCTTGGCACGGAGCTCGTAATGAGCACAGCGTCACCTACGATTTACTGACCGAGTTGGCGCCAACTCGGGCCAGCCGGGTGGGCACGTCTCTGCTGGAGCGGCATTTTCCCGTGGGTGAAAGCGATCCGCTGATTGTCATCGTGGAACGGCCGGGGGCTCGCTTCGGCGATGCTGATCATCGCGTCGCCACCGAGTCGCTCGAACGACTCGACGAGCTCACTCGACGCCTTTTGCACGATGTTCCGGCCGTGAAGGCGGTGCGATTTTTGGGTGAGCCGCTGGGTGATCCACCGCGGCGCTTGTCGCTGTTGAGTTCCGCGGGAAGACAAAAACTGCTGCTGCGCAATCATCCGTTGACGAAGCGCGTTTTCTTGGGGCAGGGTGAACCGTATGCCGGGAATGTCACACGACTGGAACTGATCATCGAACCCAACGCGTTCTCGCCGGAGGCGATTGCGGTACTGAACGAAGTTGATCGTGTCTTGCAGAAGGTGCAGGCGGAGTCGAATTCTTTTTGGGAGTCCGCACGCTTTGTCTACGCGGGGACGACCGCCAGCATTCGAGATTTACGAGTTGTCACTCGCCGTGATCATCAGACCATTCGCTGGGTCGTATCACTGGCGGTCTTGGCGATTCTTATTTTATTACTGCGGCGGCCCGTGGTTTGTCTGCTGCTGATCGTCACCGTGGTGATTAGCTACTGGGCCACGCTGGGTGCCAGTATGTGGTTCTTCGAGTGGCTGGATGGCAGCGCTTTTCCGGGGTTAGATTGGAAAGTGCCGACCTTCCTGTTTGTGATCCTGGTGGCAGTCGGTGAAGACTACAACATTTACTTGACGACGCGTTTCTTTGAAGAAGAGCGTCGTTGGGGGTGGCAGGAAGGTCTGCGGCGGGCGATCGATCAGACGGGGGGAGTGATAACCAGTTGTGGCGTCATCATGGCTGGCTCGTTCGTGTCGATGGTGAGCAGTTCCCTGCGGGCGATGGTGGAACTGGGCTTCGCCCTGACCTTGGGGATCCTGATCGATACCTTCCTGGTTCGTACCATTGTTGTCCCGGCACTCCTGTCGCTCCTGAAACGGCGTTCTCGGGATGGAGCGTGAGGCGCTGGGGGGAACGGAGGCCGGAGACACGGGGATTGTTGCGCATGGAGACAGAGCGAGGGCATGGAGACAGAGCGAGGGCATGGAGACAGAGCGAGGGCACGGAGACAGAGCGGGGAGATATCCCTTGGGCGACATTGACCTGGAGATCGAGTATCGTTGAAGGACTGCCAACTGAAAACTGAAAACTGCCAACTGAAAACTGCTGTGGGACAACTCGGGCGATCGAGATTTCATCCAGAGCGAACAGGAATCAATCAGGAGAAGCTTGTGACACCTCGTGAAGTGCTGGCTTTGTGCCGTGAAAAAGATGTGAAGGCGGTCGACCTGCGGTTTACGGACTTTCTGGGTACTTGGCAGCATTTCACGATTCCGATTGGCAAGCTGGAAGAAGATACGTTTGAAGACGGGCTGGGCTTTGATGGGTCGAGCATTCGGGGTTGGCAGTCGGTGAACGAGTCGGACATGCTCGTGATCCCGCAGTCGGACACGGCCTTTATTGATCCGTTTTCCCGAGTGCCGACGTTGGTGTTGATCTGCACGATTCAAGACCCACTGACTCGCGAAGATTACTCGCGGGATCCTCGCAATATTGCCCGCAAGGCGGTCAATTACCTCAAGAGCACGGGGATTGGCGACACGGTGTACATCGGACCGGAGCTGGAGTTTTTCATTTTCGATGATGCGCGGTTTGAGCAGAATTCACACGAAGGCTATTACCATCTGGACAGTGTGGAGGCGGAGTGGAATCGTGGTCGGCAGGAGCAGCCGAATTTGGCCTATAAGATCCGATCGAAGGAGGGGTATTTTCCGGTTCCACCGACCGACCAGACGATGGATCTGCGCAGTGAAATGATGCAGACCCTGATCGATTGTGGCGTGGACGTGGAGGCGCAGCATCACGAAGTGGCGACGGCGGGTCAGGGCGAGATTGACATGCGTTATCAGTCGCTCGTGAAAATGGCGGATCAGACGATGATCTACAAATACGTCGTCAAGAATACCGCTCGACGACATCAGAAAACAGTTACGTTCATGCCCAAGCCGTTGTACGGTGACAATGGTTCGGGCATGCACACTCACTTGTCCATTTGGAAGGGCCACGAGCCGCTCTTCGCGGGGCCTGGTTATGCGGGGCTGAGTGAGATGGCGCTGCATGCGATTGGTGGCATACTCAAGCACGCGCCGGGGTTGCTGGCGATCACCAATCCGACGACGAACAGCTACAAACGCTTGGTGCCTGGTTTTGAGGCCCCGGTGAATCTCGCCTATTCCCAGCGCAACCGCTCCGCATGTTGTCGCATTCCGATGTACAGCGCCAGTCCGAAGTCGAAGCGGATTGAGTTTCGTTGTCCGGATCCGAGCAGCAACCCGTATTTGGCCTACAGTGCGATCTTACTGGCGGCCATTGATGGCATTCAGAACAAGATCGATCCGGGCGAGCCCTTCGATAAAGACCTCTACGATTTAGGTCCCGAGGAGCGTACGAATGTGCCCCAGACGCCCCCGTCGCTCGACGCAGCTCTCGATCACCTGGAGCGGGACCACGAGTATTTGCTGCGGGGGGGGGTGTTCACGGAGGATGTGATTCGAGGCTGGGTGCGATATAAGCGGGAGCGAGAGGCAGACGCTGTCCGCGTTCGGCCTCATCCCTATGAGTTCTGTCTCTATTTTGACGTATAGGTAGGCGATTCTTGGGCGTTTGGGCTGAATCGGGTAGGTCGCGAGAGGGGTGAGCCGTGGAAGGGCGCTGGGCGCGAGCCCGGTGGCGGGATCGAATCGCGGAGCGATGGCATTTGATGGCCAGGCGTGTAAACGCCTGGAACGCATCGAGTGTCGTCCGAAATCGCGGAGCGATGGCATTTGATAGCCAGGCGTGTAAACGCCTGGAACACGCCACAACGAAATCTTCTCAAATTGAATTGATCGGAACGGCGGAGCCGTGGCATTGGTGTGGCGTTGAGAGTCCTGGCGGAATTCGTTGGCCGGCGCGGAGCCAATGCCATCGCTCCGCGATTCCCACCATCTCCTCTGCGGGTGGGACCAGGCGTTTACACGCCTGGCGGTCGAATGCCACGGCTTCGCCGTTCACGAACGAGATTTAGAAGAAAATGAATGCGTCCATCCTCGGGGCTCGTTGGTTGGGGGCCCTGCGGCAGTCCGCCTTGCAGCCGCTGGCTTTCCCGGTATACTCTTGGATTCCCGTGATTTAAGAGGGCTGGTGACGGGCGGCCCGGAATACTGTGAGTTTGAAAGAGGGCGATCATGGCTCAGGCATGCGAATACTGCGGCAAAACCGGCAAAATGGGCAACCAGATCGAGACTCGCGGTAAGGCGAAGTACCTGGGTGGTGTCGGTACGAAGATCACCGGCATCAGTCGCCGAAAGTTCAAGCCCAATCTGCAAACCTTGAAAATTGTCACGCCGACCGGGCAGACCAAGACCGCCGATGTTTGCACTCGCTGCATCAAGGCGGGGATCGTCCGTAAAGCGGTCAAGCGTCGTCCTTTCAAGCTCACCACGGCCGAAACGGGGAAGGCCAAGCCCGCGGCTAAGGTCAAAGCGAAGGCGTAGTTGCCAAGTCGCTTAGGCTGAGTTCCTCGGCGTGCGTCGTTCTCGCAATCATTGGGCAGAACTATGGCACTTACTCAAGCCGAAGTCGAAAAAGTCTCGCTCCTCGCTCGACTCATCCTACCGCCGGATGAGCTGGCAGCTCTGACCGGTCAGCTTGGTCAGATCGTGCAATATGTCGAGTTGCTTGGGGAGCTATCGACGGAGGATGTGGCCCCGCTTGCTCATCCGCTGGAAATCAGCAACGTGCTGGCGGCGGATGTTTCCGAGCCGAGTTTGCCCCGGGAAGACGCCTTGCGGAATGCTCCGAAACGGGATGATGAGTGTTATCGAGTGCCGGCGGTTTTGGGTGAATGAGTGAGGCGGGTATGGCGAGTGATTCTGGATCCCCGTTCGACCGTTCCGCTACGCAGTTACTGGCCGACCTCACCGCTCGACGAATTTCCTCTGAGCAGCTTGTTACGCATTCGCTGGGCGAGATCGAGCGTCTGGACGGCGGCCTTGGGGCGTTTCTCGCGGTGCGGCGGGAGAAGGCGCTGGCGGAAGCGCGGGAAATCGATCGGCAGCGAGCCGCGGGAGCTCAACTGGGGCGGCTGGCCGGCCTCCCGATAGCCGTCAAAGACATTCTCTGTACGGCGGGCGAGGTGACGACGTGCGGCTCGCGCATGTTGGAATCGTTCGTTCCGCCCTACGATGCGACCGTGATTCAGCGACTGCGAGCGGCGGGTGCGGTGATTGTCGGGAAGGTGAATCTCGATGAATTCGCGATGGGCGGCTCAACAGAAAACTCCGCGTTTCAAAAGACGCACAATCCCTGGGATCGTACTCGTACGCCGGGCGGTTCGAGTGGAGGATCGGCAGCCTGTGTAGCGGCCGGCATGGTACCTTGGTCGATCGGCACCGACACGGGCGGGTCCATTCGTCAACCAGCGGCCTATTGTGGCGTGACCGGTTTGAAGCCGACCTATGGCCGCGTGAGTCGTTACGGGCTCATTGCCTTTGCGAGCAGTTTAGATCAGGCCGGCCCGCTGGCTCGTACCGCCGAAGATCTCGCTCTGCTTTTGGAGGTCATCGCCGGTCATGATTCCCGCGATAGCACCTCGGCACCTCAGCCGATCGAGTCCTGGTCGCAGTCGATTCAGGAGCCTTTACGGGGGCTGCGAATTGGCCTGGTGCGGGAGCACTTTACGAGCGGGCTGAGTGGAGACGTGGAAGCGGCCGTGCGGGAAGCGGTCAAAACCTATGAATCGCTGGGAGCCACGATTCATGATGTTTCACTTCCTCATAGTAAATATGGTATCGCCACGTATTACATCATCGCACCCTGCGAGGCTTCGAGTAACCTGGCTCGCTATGATGGAATTCATTTTGGATATCGAGCGGATGAGAAGCAGGTGCTGGCTGAGCTGGAAGCGGAAAAGCGAGAACTCTTGCAGCGTGGCGAGTCGGCGCGGGTGGCACAGATGGACAGCTCGCTTGTGCGACTCTATCGCCGCACGCGGGCGACCGGATTTGGCGCTGAAGTAAAGCGACGCATTATGCTCGGTACCTATGCGCTTAGTGCCGGATATTATGACGCTTACTATTTACGAGCGCTCAAGGTGCGGCGTCTGATTCGCAATGACTACGACTTGGCGTTCCAATCGGTGGATCTGCTACTGGGGCCGACAACTCCGACCGCCGCCTTTCCGCTGGGAGCGAAGGTGAATGATCCGCTGGCGATGTATCTGGAGGATCTGTATACGGTGACGGCGAATCTGGCCGGAATCGCGGCTCTGTCGCTGCCTTGTGGGCAGACTTCGACTGGGTTGCCGATCGGCTTGCAGCTGCAGGCGCCCGCGTTTGCGGAAGGCCGGCTACTACAGGCGGCACACCAATTCCAGCAAGCTACTGATTGGCACACCCGGAGGCCGCAACTGTCATGAGCGCTCGGGAGCAACAAGCGGGCGACGATCCATTGCCCTATCAACTCATTATTGGTCTGGAAGTCCACGTGCAGTTGGCGACGGAGAGTAAGTTGTTTTGTCGCTGCAGCACCACCTTCGGGGCGCCGCCGAATACGCAGACCTGTCCCGTCTGCATCGGCCTGCCCGGTGCTCTGCCCGTCATGAACCGTCGGGCGTATGAATTATCCCTGCGAACCGCGCTGGCGCTGAATTGCCAGATTCCTAGCTATACGAAATGGGATCGCAAAAATTACTACTATCCTGATTTGCCGAAGGGCTATCAGATTAGTCAGTATGATTTGCCCATGTCGAGTAACGGGTGGTTAGAGATTCAGGATCCCAAGGAGGAATTTCCTGCCAAGCGAGTCGGTATTATTCGGGCGCATTTGGAGGAGGATGCGGGCAAGAGTATGCATGATGAGGCAGCTGGTAAGGCTGATAGTCGCATTGACTTGAATCGCTGCGGCACGCCATTGCTGGAGATCGTCAGCCGACCGGACATGCATTCGCCGCGCGAAGCACGTGCGTACCTCACCGAGCTCAAACTGCTCCTGACCTACCTTGGTGTTTCGGACTGTAATATGCAGGCGGGGAACCTGCGAGTTGATGCGAATGTGAATCTGCACATTGAGACGCCGCACGGCCCGGTCGCGACGCCGATTGTAGAAGTCAAGAACATGAATAGTTTTCGGGCGGTCGAGCGGGCGCTGGCCTATGAGGCTCAGCGTCAACTGGAAGCCTGGCACGAGACGGGATTGCGCAAGGGCGATGTGCCCAAGCAGACGCGCGGCTGGGATGATCAGCGGCTGATCACGTTTGGACAGCGAGAAAAAGAAGAGTCGAGTGATTATCGATATTTTCCTGATCCCGATTTAGCGCCCGTTGTTGTTACGGCCGCCGAGGTCGAAGCGGCCCGCGCGGCACTGGGCGAGTTGCCGGCGCAATTACGGGAGCGGCTGCAAAAGGAATACAAACTCACGCACTACGATGCCGATGTCATCGTGAATCAAGGTCGCACCCTGGTCGATTATTATCTGCAAGTGGCGCAAGGATGTGGCGACGGAAAACAGGCTTGTAATTGGGTTACGCAAGAAGTTCTCCGGCTGCTCAATGAACGGGAAACGACCATTGAAACGTTTGGGGTTTCGTCAGTCGAGCTGGCAAAATTGCTGAGCGAAATCCAGCGCGGTACGGTGCCGGGTCCACGAGCGAAAGAAGTATTTGCGGAAATGGAGAGTTCCGGCAGCGACGTTGCTGCTGCCTTGGCGAAATTGGGGATCGCGGCCGTCGATACCGGCGAACTAGAAGCACTCTGTGCTCAGCTATTGGCCGACAACCCGCGGGTGGTCGCGGACGTTAAGGCCGGTAAGGCTCAAGCTGTCGCCTCCCTGATTGGTCAAGCTAAAAAGCGCAATGCGAATGTAAATCCCAATGATGTGCGTGCCACCTGCTTGAAATTAATTGAATCGATGTAGCGAGTATCAAGACATTTGGCTCGACGGACTCTCAAGGAGCGACGACATGCCCGGGCGAATTACGGGAAAGGTAGTAGCGGTCGGAGCGTCGGGTGACTTGATCACGGATATTTCTGTGTCGCTGCTGGCAGATGCTCCGCGCGATGAACGCACGACGGTAAGTTGTGATGAGCATCAAACGGTCGGCTTGTTTGGAGTCGATCACAGTGAGCCGCCAATGACGCTCATCGCGCTGCTGGGGGCGAGCGGTTTCTTGGAACTGGTGATTGTGGAGGAGAGTGCACGGATGATGCTGGGCATTCGCCCTGGAGAAGCGGTGAGGGTGGAGTGGACGTAAGGCGGATCGAGCCGATGGATTTCGTCGACCGGGATTTATTGCGAGAGTGGGATCGGACGCTGGTTTGGCATGCGTTCACCCAGATGGCGGAATATGAACCGCTGATCATCGAGCGGGCCAGCGGCTGTAAACTTGTCGATATCGACGGTCGCGAGTTGATCGACGGTGTCAGTAGTTTGTGGTGCAATGTTCACGGGCATCGTCATCCACGATTGGATGCGGCGCTGCGTGAGCAACTGGAACGTGTCGCACATGTCACGTCGCTGGGGCAATCGAATCCGACGACGATTCGGTTAGCGCGGCGACTGGTTGATGTTTCCCCGGCAGGTCTCGAGCACGTGTTCTTCTCGGACAACGGGGCTACGGCGGTCGAAGTAGCACTCAAAATGGCCTTCCAGTATTGGCAGCAGCGCTCGGATCCGCGACCGCAGAAGACGAGTTATTTGGCATTCGATGCCGCTTATCATGGCGATACGATCGGCAGCGTGAGTGTCGGAGGCGTAGCTCGATTTCATCAGCTCTTCGAGCCTTTGTTGTTTTCCGTGGTGCGGGCACCAACGCCGGATCATTATCGCTTGCCCGCGGGTGTGACGGCGGCGACAGCTTGTCAACATTATCTGGCAGTGGTCGAAGGTTTGCTGCGCGAGCATCACGCGCGTTTGGCGGCGTTGGTGGTCGAGCCGCTCGTGCAATGTGCGGCCGGAATGATCACTCATCCACCCGGTTTCTTGCGTGGGCTGCGCGAGTTGACGAGGCGCTATGACGTGCTGCTGATCGCCGATGAAGTTGCAGTCGGCATGGGTCGCACGGGCACGCTATGGGCCTGTGAGCAGGAACAGGTCGAGCCGGATTTTCTTTGTCTGGCGAAGGGCCTCACAGGCGGTTACATGCCACTCGCAGCGACCCTCACGACGGACGAAGTTTGGCAGGCGTTTCTGGGTGATTACGCTTCCTCGCGTACCTTTTTTCACGGTCACACCTACGGTGGGAATCCGCTGGGCGCCGCCGTAGCCCTGGCAACCTTGGAAGTATTTGACGAGGAGCAAACCCTGGCGCGGATGCAGCCGAAAGTGCGGCGTTTGGAACAGCATTTACAGCGGCTGGGCCAACTGGGATGTGTCGGCGATGTCCGCCAACGCGGGCTGCTCGCGGGCGTGGAACTGGTCCGTGATCGAGAGACCAAAGAGCCGTTGCCATGGGCCGAAAAGTGGGGGCTGCGAGTGTGTCTCCGGGCGCTCGAAAAAGGTGTGTGGCTGCGACCGCTTGGCAATGTGCTCGTCATTATGCCGCCGCTGGCGATCTCCGACGAAGAGCTGGACCGAATCGCCGTGGTATTGGAAGAGTCGGTACGGGATGTGATGTCATGCTGATGGGGTCCGAGTAAAATGAGGAATCGTTGAGAGCACGTGGAAGAATCGGTCAGCGTGGGTGGAACGAGCGGCGAGTGCGTGTGGGAAGCATCGGGAGCGAATTGAGGTGTGACGATGGGGTTCGAGTTACCAGTCATTCGGGAAGGCGCTGCAGCCGAGTCGTCCGGTGTCGTGCGCGGCAGCTGCGGATCGGTCGGTGGTGGCGAGGCGACCTCGGCGGGACGACTACCGCGCTGGCTGAAGCGCGAAGTTCCCAAGGGCAACTCCAATCATTTCACCGCTCGACTCATCGATGAACTGCGGCTGGAGACGGTGTGCGAAGAGGCGAAGTGTCCCAATCGCATGGAATGCTGGTCGCAGAAAACTGCCACCTTCATGATCTTGGGACGTATCTGCACGCGGCCCTGTGGATTCTGTTCCGTCGAGCGAGGTCATCCGGATCCGCTGGAGCACGATGAACCGGAGCGACTCGCAGAGGCGGCTTGGCGCCTGGGTCTGCAGCATGTCGTCATTACCTCGGTAACTCGTGATGACCTGCCGGATGGTGGTGCCGATCATTATTACCGCTGTGTGCAAGCGGTTCGTGCTCGCACGGGAGCGACCATCGAAGTGCTGACGCCCGATTTTGTGAACTGTCGAGCGGCGCTGGAGCGGGTTTGCGAGGCGGTGCCGGAGGTCTTCAACCATAACACGGAAACGGTGCCGCGACTCTATCGGGAGGTGCGTGGGCCAAAGTCGGATTATGCCTGGACTCTGGAGTTGCTGCGGCAAGTGAAAACGTATCAGCCATCGATTCGTACCAAGAGCGGCTTGATGTTAGGCTTGGGCGAGACGCGCGAGGAATTGCTGGCCGTGCTCCAGGATTTGCGGGCGGTCGATTGCGACTTCTTGACGCTCGGGCAGTATCTCCAGCCCACTCCGCGGCATCTGCCCGTGCAGCGCTATGTTCCGCCAGCGGAGTTCGATGAATGGGGCGAGATGGCGCGAAAGCTAGGCTTCACGCAGGTTGCCAGTGGACCATTCGTGCGCAGCAGTTATCACGCCCGCGAGATGATCGAGCAGTGAGCCGCTGACACTAGCCGCTGACACTAGGGCTCGATGACCGGTCGTTGGTGTCGCACCGGTTCAACCAGGGAGCCATAAAACTCGGGGTGACGGTCGGCGAAGCGATTGATCTCGTGCAGCTTCGGCACTCGCACAATATGTTTGTTGCGCGCTCGTTCAAGATTCAGTTCGGCGTACAGAATCGTCGGTTCGACCGTAGGTGCGAAGGCCAGAGTATGACCATTGGTGTCACAGATGCGGCTGCGGCCGATGAACTCCCAGCCTCGCTCCTGTCCCACTCGATTGACCGCCGCGACATAAACCGCATTTTCGAGAGCCCGGGCGTTAGCGACACAATCGGATGTGCACTGCGCACCAGGTGGCCAGTTCGTGGGTAGAGCGATCAGATCGGCACCGGCCAGTGCCAGGACTCGAGCAGCTTCTGGAAAGGCAAGATCGTAACAGATGAGCATGCCTACTTTCAGTCCGCCCGCATCCCAGACTTGGAAGCCGCGATTCCCCGTCGACGTAAAGCGATCCACTCCCAGATAGGGCAGATGCACTTTCCGGTAGGAACCGACCAGGCCTTCGGGGCCGACGAGTGCACATGCGTTGTAAAGCTGCTCGCCATCTCGCTCCAATAGTCCATAGGCCACATAGCCGCCCGTTTGCCGAGCAACTCGCGTGAAGTGCTCGACGCTGCGACCCGGCAGGGTTTCGGCCCAGCCGAATGCTTCGGCGGCGGAGTCGAAGCAGTAACCGGCCAGCGCGCATTCAGGGAAAATCGTGAGTTGAGCGGCGTGGCGGCAGCATTCGCGGAACGCGGATTCCATGAGCTGCAGGTTGGCATCGGGATCAGCGATGGTCACGTCGATTTGAGCGGCTGCAATTTTGACATTCACGGTAGAGGGTTCCTCGATAACTCAGGGGCAAAAGTTCAAGTTGAATGGTACGGCGTTGCGAAGGTGGGAAACGTGGGAGGTCTAGGTGTGATCGGAGCAACGATGTTCGCCGGTCAGCAATGTATGAATGATACCGAGTTCGTGCGAGCCAGAGGGAGAGACACGGTGGAGACGGAGGCACGGGTGGGTTCGCACGGAGACGCAGCGGCACGGAGGGGGATCTTGTTTTGCAAGCATTGTGGGATGAGTGACTCGTTGGGCACATCGGGCTAGGCGAGTTTTTCGGTGGTCGGTACTATGCACGGGCGCAGATAGTCCGATCGGACCAGTGGTGGGCGTGGGTTTCGAGCATTCTTGGGGTTGAGCATGTTGCGGTATTGGACGGCTGGGGAATCACACGGAAAAGCGTTGCTGGCGATCGTCGATGGGTTTCCCGCCGGCGTTCCGCTCGATGCTCCCGCGATTGATGTAGACCTGCGGCGGCGTCAGGGCGGTTATGGGCGCGGAGGGCGTCAGCGGATTGAAACGGATACGGTCGACATCAAAACGGGTGTCTGGCAAAACACGTCGATCGGCAGTCCCATCGCTCTGGAAGTCGTCAACCGGGACTACAAACTGGAGCGACTAAGCGATATTCAGCGGCCTCGACCTGGCCATGGCGATCTCACCGGCGCGATCAAATACCTCGGCTCGATCCGCGGCGTATTGGAGCGGGCCAGTGCGCGGGAAACGACGGTCCGAGTGGCTGCGGGCGCGCTGGTCAAACAGCTTCTCGGCCCCTTCGGTATCACAGTCTTTGGGTATGTGGTGGAGTTGGGTGGGCAAGTGATTGATCCTCTCCCGGGTACGCTGGCCGAGCAGCGCAGTCGGCGAGACGCCAGCAGTGTCTATTCACTCAATCCCGAACTGGATCCGCAAATCGAGCGGATGATTGACGAGACGGGCAAGGCGGGTGATACGTTAGGCGGAGTGGTGGAGGTGCGTGTCGAAGGGTTGCCGTTTGGGCTGGGTACACATGCTCAGTGGGACCGCAAGCTCGACGGACGACTGGCTCAAGCGGTGATGGCGGTCCAAGCGATCAAGGGTGTCGAAATCGGTTTAGGATTTGAAGCCGCTCGCCGCCGAGGTTCGCAGGTTCACGATCCCATCGAATACGATCCCGCGCTGCGCGACGGACCAACACTCGGATATCACCGACCAACCAATCATGCGGGTGGTTTAGAGGGCGGGATGACGAACGGTCAGCCGCTGGTGATTCGCGCGGCGAAGAAGCCGATCAGTACGCTGCGGAAACCACTCGGCTCCATCAACCTCGCCACGAAGGAGCCCGAGAATGCCGACTATGAACGCAGTGATGTGTGTGCCGTTTCCGCGGCCAGCGTGATTGTGGAGTGCGTCGTGGCCTTTGAAATTGCTCGAGCACTCACCGAGAAATTTGGTAACGATAGTCTGCCGGAAATGCTTGCCCGCTGGGAGCTCTTTCATCAAATGGCACGTCAGCGCTAATTCGTCATGCGTGAATCCACTCGCCGATTTTACTGTCGCCTCGGATTTGTACTCGGCTGCGTCGTGCCGACGATCGCGGTCTTGGCTTGGCTTTTGATTCTTCGCACTCCCTGGTATCTGGCTCGGGAGCAACAGGCCTGGAACGAAGCGTTGAGTCAGCGGCTGGGGATACCGGTGACGGTGGATGCGGTGAGTCGACCGGATCGGGGCCTCGTACGGCTCACCAACTTCGTGCTGGCAGATCCGGAAACCGGTGATCCACAAGTTATCGCTCGCACGGTCGACATTGCTCGCCAAGGTGCAGGTTGGATTGTTTATGTCCCGGGTGCCGAGGCGAAGGGTGCCAGTCTAGCGCGACTCTGGGATGTTCTGCAGCGAAATTTGCTGGAGCGAGCGGGTGTCACCACCGACGGAGGTTGTCAGCTGCTCATCGACTCGCTGAATTTCGTATCCAACGATGGCGGACAAACCTTGCAAGATGTGCAGGCGACGTGGGAACGTCGAGTTGGTGGCCCGCGCCTCATCATCGACTTTCGGCTCGCCGGCTGGGCGATGAATAGTCCGGCCCGAGTGCTGGCAGTGCGCAATCGTCAGACAACGCCACCCACAACGGCGTGGGATTTCGACACCGGCCCGCAAGCACTTCCCGCGTCGCTCCTCAGTCTCTTCGTGCCACGGTTCGCGGAACTCGGTAGCGAAGCATTGGTGGAAGGCCATTTAACGCTTAATCACAATGCTCATGGCTGGGATGGCCGTGGCAAAGCAATCTGCACTCAAGTGGATTTAGACCGACTTATCGCCGGTCGTTTTCCTCACAAACTCACGGGAATGGCGCAACTGGAATTCACGCAAATCGAGTGGCAACAAAGCCGACTCGCACAACTCACCGGAACGTTTCGGGCCCAGGACGGTGTCGTCAGTCAGTCGCTCTTGTTTGCCGCGGCGACTCCCGAGGGCCTCAATGCAACACTGCCCGAGCGCGTGCTGGAAAGCAACCAGCCTTTGTGGCGCTATCGTGAATTGGGATTACAATTCGATCTGAACGACCAAGGCTTACGTCTCGCAGGAATCTGCAGCGAGATGCCTCCAGGGGCACTGCTGGCTGATCAGCGCGGGCCGCTGGCGTTCGAATCGAAGGAGGAGTTGGTGGCAGTGGCGGGTGTCATCCGCACACTCGCGCCTCAAAATGAACTTCAGGTTCCCGCGAGTCTCCAGACGGAGCAGTTGTTGCAATGGCTGCCGCTTCCGCAACTGGTACCCGCACCGGCCGAAGTCGCTCGTCCCCGCTACGCTCCGCTCCGTCTGAAGTAACTCACTTCGTCACTCGACCACCTTCACCGCTTTGTCGGCCACCGCGGGCCGCTGAGGAATCTGCCGATGCTACGTCCTGTCAAAATTAAACGCCACTACACCAAGCATTCACCGGGCAGTGTTTTATACCGAGCGGGCGATACGGTGGTGCTGTGTACGGCCAGTGTTGAATCGCAAGTGCCGCCCTGGTTGAAGGGTAAAGGTAAGGGCTGGATCACCGCCGAGTATTCGATGTTGCCAAACAGTACCGCTCCGCGCAAACGTCGCGAGCGTGAGGGTAAAGTGGATGGCCGCACGACGGAGATTCAGCGCTTGATTGGTCGTGCATTTCGAGCGGTAGCCGATCTGGAGGCGCTTGGCGAACAGTTGATTACGGTGGATTGCGATGTGTTGCAGGCCGATGGTGGCACTCGCACGGCCAGCATCACGGGCGGTTTTCTGGCGCTGGTTGACGCCATTCGCAGTGTGCAGAGCCAGCTGCCTGATCCGCAGCGACCGGTGCTACGCGATAGTGTGGCGGCGATCAGCGTGGGCATTGCCGGCGGTCGTCATGTACTGGACCTCAATTACGAACAAGATGTGGCGGCCGACGTTGATATGAACGTCGTCATGACGGGTGGTGGTCGCTTTATTGAAATCCAAGGCACGGGCGAAGAGGCGACCTTCGGAGACGATGATTTAGAGAAGCTGTTGAAGCTGGCCAAACGTGGCCTGAGTGAACTACGCGAAATTCAGCGCTCCGCACTTGGTAAACAGTGGCCGTTTCGCACGACGTAGGGAAGTGCTGGAAACCGTGCCGGACCGGTAACAAGGCGCCGGCGAGCGGCACCGTCGCCGTGGACAACGAAGCCCACGGTCGCGTACCCGGGAAACGCTCAGCTACGCGGAGGGGCTACCGAAGTGGTGCTGGTAAGCCATCAGCACTTCATGCAGGTCGGTCGAAATGGTGACTTCATCATCGCTGAAGTCATCGACCCAGCCGCGCTGATTCTGTAACGCCTCAACTAAGAGCGACAGGAGGTCGCCGAGCGGCAGCGTGACGGACGAGCGGAGCGGCAGAGTATCAGCAAAGATGTCGGCCGGAGCGTCTTCGTGAGGACCGTAAAAAACACGCAGCTGCGGAGCACCCATGGCAAACCTTCCTTGGTTGAAACGGGAAATTGAAAATCCCTGCGTGGAGCCATTTATCGGTACTGCGAGTGGTGAAAGTTTAATTCGGTTCGCCAATTTAGGTATTCTTTTCTCCGATCCGGTAGGGCCTCAACGTGTGGGCAATCCTTGACAACTCACTAGTGCGCGCCCTAGATTGGCTCAATTCTGCGCTAAGTCTATTCCCCTATTCCCCTTAATGCGACCGAGGACGCGACCAGTAGCCCATGACGGATATGACGATCAGTGTTGATTTGGGGCACGTCGCAAGCCAGTTGGGATTGCCACAGGCCAAGGTCCAGCGAACCGTCGATTTGCTTGACGAAGGGAATACCGTCCCGTTCATCACGCGGTACCGGAAAGATCAAACCGGCGGACTTGATGAAGAGCAAATTCGACTCATCCAAGCTGACGTTGCTCGCCAGCGCCAACTGGCCGAACGCAAAGCGACGATTCTCAAATCGGTTGAATCGCAAGGCAAATTAACGGCGGAATTAGCTGAGCAGATTCGGAGTGCTCGGTCAGCCAAGCATCTGGAAGATTTGTATCTACCGTTCAAACCGAAAAAACAAACGCTCGCCACCCAGGCACGTCAACGCGGCTTGGAACCGCTGGCCATGGAAGTGCTGGCAGGCGCGCCCGAGGCGGCTGATCTGGTGGCCCGCGCCACTCAGTTCCTTAACCCCGAACAAAAGCTGCACACCGTCGAAGATGTTCTGACCGGTGTTCGCCATATCTTGGCCGAGCAGTTCAGCGAGCGCGCGGAACTGCGCAGTCGTTTGCGCCGTTTGCTGCAGCGCACCGGGAAGCTGACAAGTGTTCGAGTGGAACCGGATCATCGTGCTGAGAATGCGGCCGCTGCCGCTACCACAACGGCGACCGATGCAGCGAACGATGCAGCGAACGATGTGGCCGCCGATGCAGCCGCCGCAACGGCAGCGACGACCGAGTCAGCGATGTCGCCCGCCAGCGATGTGACGGCCAGCGATGTGACGGCCAGCGATGTGACGGCCAGCGATGTGACGGCCAGCGATGTGACCAGCACAGCAGCCGCAGCGACCGAAGCCGTTGCCGCTTCGGACGCCGTTGCCGCCGCCGCGGGCGAAGCTGGTACTGCGGAAGCGGCTGCCGTCGAACTTGAGACGCTCACAGCGATCGCCCAATTCGTCGACGACTCCGCCGATGAAGAAAACGACATCGCCGAGACCGACATCGCAGACAGCGATGAGGTTGACGAGCTGGATGCGGACGACGACGACGCGGATGACGACGATGAGGATGAAGCGTCGGAGCTCGATGAGTCGCTGGCTGGAGCCGATGGCGCGACGGACGAAGACGCTGAGTTGCCCGAGGCTGGTGCCGAGGCGGTAGCCGGTGCTGAAACGGTTGCGCGGGAAGCGGGCCGAGCTGCGGCGGCGGGACGCATGACCGCACGGCAGCAGGCACGCGTCGCCGCTCGAGAAGCGAAGAAGAAGAAAAAGCAAAAGCTGATCGAGAGTCTCTACAAGGATTATTACAAATACGAGGAGCCGCTCAGTAAAGTTCCTCCACATCGTGTGCTGGCGATCAATCGCGGTGAACGCTCGCATGTATTGCGAGTGAAAATTGTGGCGGATGATGCGGCGATCGAAAAAGAGGCCTTGGCACTGCTGGCGCCGGCCGAGCATCCGCATGTGGAGTTTTTGCAGAGTTGTGGTCGCGATGCGCTGATGCGGCTAGTCGTTCCCAGCTTAGAGCGGGAAGTGCGTCGCGAGATGACGGAGCGAGCCGAGCAGCATGCGGTCGAGGTGTTCATCCGCAACTTGCGTAAATTGCTGCTGCAGCCGCCGGTGCATGGTCGGCGAGTGCTCGCGATCGATCCAGGTTTCCGCAGTGGCTGCAAGCTCGCGGCTCTCGATGAATTTGGAAATCTCCTGGATCATGGCACGATCCACATCATCGGTCCGGAGCAGCATCGACAGGTTTGTCGCCAACGACTCGTCGATACGATCAAAAAGCTCGATATCACCGTGATCGCCATTGGCAACGGTACTGCCTGTCGCGAGACCGAAGTGCTAATTGCAGATGTGATGAACAATGAGCTGCTGGAACATGACGTCGCTTATGTGATCGTCAACGAGGCGGGAGCGAGTGTTTATTCGACGAGTCCGATCGGTCGGGAAGAGCTACCAAAATACGATGCGACTGTGCGTGGGGCGGTTTCGATTGGTCGACGATTGCTCGACCCGCTCTCCGAGCTGGTAAAGATCAATCCCGCAAACATTGGCGTTGGTTTGTATCAGCACGATCTCAAGGCTAAGCACCTGCGCGACTCGTTGGATGCGGTGGTCGAGTCGTGTGTGAATTATGTTGGCGTCGAGGTGAACACGGCCAGTCCCGCGCTGCTGCGCTATGTCTCGGGCCTCAATCAGCTCACCGCCCGCCGACTGTACGAATACCGCTTACAGCATGGACCGTTTCAGAATCGCGAGCAGTTCAAGCAGGTGCCTGGTTTTGGCGACGCCACCTTTGTGCAAGCTGCTGGGTTCTTAAAGATTCTAGGCGGCGATAATCCGCTCGATGCCACCTGGATTCATCCAGAAAGTTATCCGGTTGCACGCCGAGTTCTCGAGGAGCTCAACAGTAGTGAAGCGGAATTAGCCGCCGAAGTTGGTCCGCTCCGGATCATCGCACCGCCACCTGTCGCTCCACCTGTTTTTGGCGGCGAATCGTTGTTCGCGGAACTCAATGCAGCCAGCGCTGCTGCGGCGGATGAGGCTACGGCCGAGGCCGCGGGCACGGCCGAGACGGACATGACACCGCCGACTGACGAGCAGCCGGTGGCTGACGCGGCCATAGCCAGCGACACGACGACGGCCAGCGAAGCGCCTGCGGCCAGCGAAGCGCCTGCGGCCAGCGAGGCGGCGAGCGCTGATTCAGGAGTGGCCGAAAGCTTGACGGCTGACGGCTCGACGGCCGCGAATGACGCAAATGAAACCGTGATTGCAGCAAGCACGACGTCCGTGGAGGCTGAGACTGCAGGTAGTGAGACGGCGATCAATGAAAATGCTGAGTCTGTCGCCGACACGCCACCCGCTGAGTCGCTGGCCACTCGCATTGAGCGCTTAGACGTCGATCGACTGGCGACCGAATGGCAGATCGGGTCGCTGGCACTTAGGGATATTCTGCAATCACTCGCGCGTCCTTCGCGGGATCCTCGCGAGGATCTGCCGCCGCCGATCTTCCGTCGTGGCATCATGAAGCTGGAGGATTTATCGGCTGGGATGGAGCTGAGTGGAACGGTCCTCAACGTCGTCGACTTCGGTGTCTTCGTCGATATTGGACTCTCCGATAGTGCACTGATTCACATTAGCCGCTTGGCCGACAAATTCATTCGCGATCCCCATGAAGTGGTGGGCATCGGCGATGTGCTCAAGGTGTGGGTCGTCGACGTGGATAAACAGCGTCGTCGTGTTTCGTTGACGGCGATTCAGCCAGGTTCGGAAAAGCCGCGTGAGGCCCGCGGTGGGCGTCGCGGCGGAGAGCGTGGCGGGCCGGCTGGCGAAGGCGCGGCCGCGGGTGGTCGTCCGAGTGGTGGGCGAACGGGTCAGCGCGGCGGAACTGGCGGGCCAGCGGCAGGTCGTGGACCAGGTGGTGCCACGGGACGCTTTGCGGGAGCAGGGCAGGGAGGACGACCCGGTGGAGATCGCGGGCGCGGTCCGGCGGGAGCGGGACCCAACGCGCGTGCCAGCGGCCCTGGTGGTGTCGGTGGTGATCGATTCGGTGGTCGTGGCGGACGTCCACAAATGGGGCCAGGCGCTGGAACCGGTGGTGAACGCGATGCGGGACAAGCGGGCGGTCGTGGCCCCCGGGGTGAGTCGGGCCGTGGTGGCGAGTCGGGCCGTGGTGGCGAGTCGGGCCGTGGTCGCTCCGGACGCGGTGGTGGCTCCGGCTTCACTCGACCTCCCCAAAAGCCCAAGCCTGCTCAACCTTCTCGGCCCATCACGCAGAACATGATGGAAGGTAAGGAGCCGATGCGAGCCTTCTCCGATCTGCTCCAGTTCTACCAAAAGAAGAAAGATGACGACGGCGAGACCGACAAGCGCGGCAGTTAGTTTGTACGTCGTGGACGCTGAGCTTCTTGCGGATCGCGCGCTCTCAGCGCTTCGGCAATCTCCTGCTTGAGTCCATTCTCCCAGAGGATGTCGAGCGCCTTGGTTACGATCGTGGCAGCATCTTGATCCGCCGTCACGCTCTTCAGATAATCGACCAATAACTCCGCCGCTCGCTCATTCGTGATGATGCGCCGCAGCATGGTTTGCGCTTGAGTAAGCGTGAGCGCACGCATGGCGTGGGCGGTAGCGTCGAGCGAATTGAGGCGCTGCAGGAGCTGCACCATCAGCTGTGCATCCCGGCGGAAATCGCCAGTCGTCAGCCGCTCAGCACCACGCTGAGCAAAGCGAGTGGCTACGACGGCATTGGGTGCAAAGGCCGAGATCGCCAAGCAGCCTACAGGTCCAATTTGAGTCGATTGATAGAGCTGCAGACCGTCATAAGCAACGAATTTCAGTTCATCCGCGAGATACGAGGCACCCATGCGCGAGAGTGTCGCGGGCCACGTCTGTCGTTCAAATAGCCGCTCACCAAGCTGCAGCAGATAAACCGCCAATATGCTTTGCAGATTCTGCTTGGAACGCGCCTCTGCACTCAGCGGAATTTCGAGAGGACTAGTCGCCGAGGTGTCTTGTCGACTGGCCAGCCAGCTCCGCATCCAATCGTCGGCAGCGGCCAGCCGATCCCCGTCCGACCAGTCTCGCAGCGCCAACAGCAGATCGGCAAGCAAATCTCGTTCCGTCGCTCCCGCTGTACTGTGAGCCAAAGCCATGTCGCTCGATCGTGTGCGTCCTGTCACGAGTGCGATCATCAGCGGTGAGCCCAGAAAGCGAGCAGCGCTGGTCAGTGGCCGCTCGGGGTCATACTGATTCACAGCTTGTGCTTCTTGGAGAGTGGCCAGTCGAGTCGCGAAGGCATTGGGCTGAGTTGTAATGCGTGCAGAGATGACAGGACTGCTACTCGTCGCGCCGACTTGCAGGATTTTCGTATCGGCCGCACGGGTGACGCTCGTAGATGGAGAACCGGGCGAGGAGCGTTGTTCGTCGTATAGAGTCCAGTCGAGCAGTCGACCGGAAGCCGCGTCAATGCGTAGGCTGGAACGGGATGTGGTAATGGTTAATTCCGAGTCAGACCAGCGAAACTGCGGCGCATATTCGTGCGCCAGTGCCAAGAAAAAGATCGGGTCAGCACGCAGATCGAGTGTCATGAGCGGGACGATATCTGCCGCGGATTGATTGGTTACTGCCAGTCCTAAACTCACGGAAAACGGCTTTGTGGGACTCGCAGACGCGACTGATGGTGACACCGCAGAAGTAGCCGCCACGGGTGCCGTTGCTGCCGGCGCAGAAGGTGACTGTGCAGAAGGTGACTGTGCAGAAGGTGACTGTGCAGAAGGTGACTGTGCAGAAGGTGCTGTCGGCACTGCCGCTACTCCCGCAGTTGCTGACAGTGGCGAGAACGTGAATTGCAGCGCGACGGTCACACGCGAGTTGGAAATCTGGTCCAGCCAAAACGATTCGACAGCGGCTGGCTTGGCGGTATCGGTGAGCACCAGCCCCGAGCGCTCCGAGGTGACGATCGCCTGCAATGTCTGGCGAGGACGCGAGACGGAAGTGTGATCTGGGTTGCTTGCGGGCCCGCCCGCTAAACGGACATAGACACCCGACCGTGACAACACGATTTCCTGCAAGCTCG
Source organism: Pirellulaceae bacterium (assembly GCA_044235425.1). Taxonomy (GTDB): domain Bacteria; phylum Planctomycetota; class Planctomycetia; order Pirellulales; family Pirellulaceae; genus JBJSXJ01. Next base: position 1,862 of record JBIIHW010000010.1, on the reverse strand, counting down.
GCCAACTGGGCTCGGTGATGGTAGAAGCCGCGTCAGGAGCAGTGTCGGTGCCGGCAGTCGAAGCGGCCGCATTTGAGCCCACCGGGAGCTGCTGATAATGCAAGTCATAGCCATGTTCACGCAAGCGGAGCAGCCACGAGCGGCAAGCGAGCAGTGCTTGTTCCTCGCGCGTAAGCGGCTGACTGAGTGGCGTGGCCAGCGCATACTCCGTGACATCGATGGTGACTGCCATCGCGGACGAGTCGGGGTTACGACGAGCGGTGATGGACTGCCGCAGGAAGCGACCGGAACTGCGCAGTTTATTTTCACAGTCGCGCAGCTCACGACTGGTCGTGGCTTGGCCAACTTTGAGTTTGAGATAGTCGAGGATTTCCGCTGGCGAGTTACGTTGGGCTCCGGTCACTCGCAGTGCTTCGATTGTGGCCGTGGTGCCCAGGTCGGTGACCACCACCGTCAGATCCATGGTTCGACGGCGCGAGTCACGTACGAGGTCGAGATTGAATTTCGCTTGGTCATATCCCGCGCGCGCGAGTGCCTGTTCCATCTGCTCGCGCAGGATCGTCCGCGACGGCTGATCACACGGTGCCGGCTGTCCTTCAATCCATGTCGGTGCCGTGGTGCTCACCGGTTGCAGATCACGATCCAGCCAGACAGTGATCTTCGAAGTTGATGCATTGGAGGCCGGTTGTTCGACGAGCCGCAGATCAAGCGCAGGAATGGTAGCGACGGGACGAGGTGCTAGAAGTTCGGCGGTGAGGCGTCGCGTTAGCTCAGCGGGAGTGCCAGTGATTTTGATTCGACCAGCCAGGAGCTGCGGACCTTCGGTGACATCCAGATGAATCTGCTCGGCTTCCGTGTCGAGCCGAGTTTTGACTCGCGCATCGGGCAGGCCCTGGTGCTGGAGTGCCGTTTCCGCTCGCCGTCGGATCACATCACGGTACTGCGACATGACTTCGTGTGGATGGCCAGCCCAGAGGATTTCCGGGTCCGACTGTAGTGCGGCGATCAGTTGGCGAGCGCTGACCCGCTGCGTGCCAAATACCTGTAGGCGGTCGGGTTGGCTATAGCCCCCCACCTCGGTTGGTTCCGCCGCGAACCCGCTCCTGGTTTCCTGCCAGCCGGCGAGCGATGTCAGCAGCAAAGTAGCTAGAACGCTGGAATAGAGGGTAGTTTTGGAGGTTTCGGGGTTTTTGGTTGGGTAGGTAGCTTTGGAAGCTTGGGTGATTTGCGAGGTCTTCGCAAGCGTCAGGAGTTTGGCCAGAGGGGTGAGTGTAGACCAGGCGAGATGTGACTGTGCCGACATTTCGAGGCTTCCTCCGTGAAGCGGTATGAGCGACGGGGCGGAACGTCGGCTGGTCCTCAGACTGCCAACCGAGTTGTTCTCCCACGGTTCGCTAGAAATATTGAACGTGGCAGCCTAACAGATTTCGCCAGATACGACGATTCCAAAAAATTCTAGAAGCCTGCCCTGTCGGTCCACTCTCCGAGTGGACAAGCATTCGAGCAAAACCTCGCCACGCGCTTCGCGCTTACCGACTTGGAAAGTCGGGCGACACGTCGGGCGATACGTCGGTCCACTCTCCGAGTGGACAAGCATCTGAGCAGATTCCTGCCACCCGCTTCGCGCTTACCGACTTGGAAAGTCGGGCGACACGTCGGTCCACTCTCCGAGTGGACAAGCATCTGAGCAAAACGTTGCCACTCGCTTCGCGCTTACCGACTTGGAAAGTCGGGCGACCTGTTGTCGGTCCACTCTCCGAGTGGACAAGCATCTGAGCAGAACCTCGCCACACGCTTCGCGCTTACCGACTTGGAAAGTCGGGCGACACGTCGGTCCACTCTCCGAGTGGACAAGCATCTGA
>JBIIHW010000082.1:0-4850 GCA_044235425.1 Pirellulaceae bacterium | reverse complement strand
GGAAGTGTTGCTGGAAACACTCTCAGAGAAATCGATCGACCCCTTTTCGTCCAACTGGCCCCTTTTGAAAGCGCCCTCACCTGGCCCCTTTTAAGCGCCCGCTGACATAGTTGTTAGCAAGTGGCGTTCGAGGATGTCTACGGTTGTGTTAATAGCAAGATTATTATTACTTGACGTAAGGAATCCGACGAGTTCGGAGCTTTTAATTATGTCAAGATAAGTCTTTCGGATTGTTTGTTCGCGACGCTTTCTAAATGACACACCCGCTAGTGGTGGGAATGCCTTATCAATATGTTCAAAGAAAGTGTAGAGTTGCCCAGCAAAATACTCTGAGCCTTCGAGTCTCATTGCTCCTTCATGGTGGGCGGCCGAGATTTCGGTAAACTTGCCGAGGATGGTGACGCGGGCAGGATCGAGTACGAATGCTGGGTTGTGCGTAAAACGTTGCCACCAGCGAGTGTGGATCTGGAACTTAAAATGCTCGGCTAACTCTGAGGGAGCCACTAGTTCGCCCTGATGCTCTCCTTCGGCCATCACCAAAGGAAGATGCTGATTCGGAAGAATTTGTTTCTTTTGTCCGTCAATCACTACTTCGATTGGCACCGATAGTCCATTGAGCACGTGCAAGGTTCGATATTGAGTTTTATAAAAATTCACACTTCCTGTTATTACTAGCAACAGGAACACTGCAACGGTAACCAAGAGGCCGCGGCGTCGATAAATAGGTTCGGGGGGGACGGTCGATGAATAGACCCCAATGGCCTTTTCTGAACGGCGAACGGAATCTCGAAACGAAGGATACTGCACGAGCAACGGGTGAGTCGCACGGACGGCCTGGTAGCAGGCGAACGCCTGGGCATGATTACCCTGCTCTTGATACGCTTGGGCAAGAAGTAGATAAGCATCTCGGTAGTGAGCGGGAGATGATTGGGCCAGCGGCGCGAGCAGCTTCTCTGCGTCGTCTAGTTGCTTCCAATGTATCTTGGTAATCGCAAGTCGAGCGATGTACTCGGGATCGTCGTGATCGTAGCCACCTATCCTCAGCACGCTCCGGATACATTGCTCCGCCAGCTCCGAGCGGCCCTGCTGCTGGTAATGACCGGCTAAGTACCACTGAACGTGCGGATCGTCACGAAACTGGGTGGTGAGTGCATGTTCGACCTCCAGGGCCTCCGCTGGGCGACTGAAGCTAATCAACGTGCGGTGGGCGTCGATGGCAGCATTGGGATTCTCGAGGTCTTCGGAGTAGGCCATGACCGCCATGCGAAGTTTCCGTTGGCGGTAAGACTCCCAGTCCTTAAGGCGAATGGATTGATGAGCCGAGCAGAGAGTGCAGTAGTTAAGGATCTTGCGATTTCCCAGTGGTATCAGCGGTAAAACCACGCAGAACCAGCTTTTAGTCTCATATTCCAAAAGCGTGGTCAGGCGTCCGCATCTTTGGCAGATAGCTTGCTTTTCCTGGAGGTTGCGCTTCCCAACGTTGTTCGTGCCGATAATGCTCATGCTCGTTAACATGAATCGCTCCTTTCTCTAAAAATCGACAATGATCTAGTGTGATGGACAGATTTCAAAAAGGTGAGCCGTACCCGCCCTTCTGTTGGTGTGTCCATGCACCACCACCAGGGTTGACCATGTTGGTATTTTGCGAGCTTGAGATGGGATTTAACTCAAGCCTCGGAAGGTGCGATCATGGGTTGGCGTGGTGGAGCGGAGAAGTTGGTGGAGTGGCGGCGGCGGTTGGCGAGGTTTGAAACTTGGCAGCAGACCGTCGCGGAGTTTTGTGCGGCGGAACAAATCTCGGTGCCGACGTTCTATGTTTGGAAAAAGCGGCTCGAGTCCTTGGGAAATTTGGGTGAATTCTCAGATCCGCTAAGTTGTTCGGAGACGCAAGTTCATGCGGAGCCGCCAGCTTCGTCGCTCACAAGCCTGGGCCTGGCGGATGCTTCGCTCGATGCCGCGGATGGAATCTCTGGGCCTTACAACATCTCGCCAGTGATGGAGAATTCATCCACAACGGCGACGTCGGGATTAACTTCGACGACGTCAGGATTGGCGGCGGCGCCTTCGAATGCGATTTCACGTTTGAGCGACTCGGGAACTCCTCAACCCAAGCGACGTCACCATGTAACTCGCCGAAAAAAGCCAACGTCGTCTCCTCGTTCAAATAACGATCGTCCAACTCAAAGCTCCTTCCTGCCGGTGCGAATCTCTGGTGCCTGGTCCATGCAGCTTGAATTACCCAATGGTGTGCGAGTGTCAGTTCCCAGTAATGACACCAGCGCGATTCAAGCGGTGATCGCGGCAGCGGGGCAATTGTCGTTCAGTTACCTTGCCGGGCGCTCGTCATGATCGGGATGCCGAGTCACGTCGAGGTCTATCTCTGCTCGCGGCCCATCGATATGCGTAAAAGCTTTGAAGGCCTCTGCGCGGTGGTCGAAGCAGTCTTTCAGCGCAGTGTGCTCGATGGACAGCTTTTTCTTTTCATCAACAAACGCCGTGACCGACTCAAATCGCTGTGGTGGGACCGTGATGGGCTTGTGATCGTTTGCAAACGACTCGAAACGGGAGCCTTTGAGGTACTCACGACGAAGTACTATGCAGAACGCAAGCAACAACAGCTCAATGAATGACGCAGCAAGCAGCTCGGCGCCAGCCGGGAAGATCAACTCAGCAGTCGATGTGACGACGCTGCCTACGGACCTCGCCAGTTGTCATGCACTCATCGCTCAACTTCGGAGATAACCCAGCAGCGAAGGATGCAATCGCCGAAGCGGCTGTGGAAGCGGAAAAAGTCATTCAGGAATACACCGTTCGCCGCGAGGTCCAGAAGAAATCCTCTCGACCTTCAGCGGTACGTTAATGGCTGATTGCTATGCAGGATTCGAGGCGATCACCGTCGAGAGCTTGGCACGTATTAAGCGTGCTGCCTGTTGGGCGGATGCCCGATCGACAACAACGATACCGAGCAGTTGATGCGGCAAGTGGCGGTGGGCCGCAAGAACTGGTTATTCGTGGGTAGCGTTGCGGGTGGTGAGCGAGCGGCAACCTTGATGACGCTGGTAAGTTCGGCGATCCGCAATCATCTGGATGTAACGGCCTATATCAAAGATATATTAGAAAAAATCTTAGATGGCTGTACCGACTATGAATCGTTATTACCTCATCACTGGGCACTAAGTCATCCTGGCGCGGTGCGCACATACCGCATCGAAGAGCGCCGCGACGCCCTCGACCGGCGTCACAGCGCCCGAGCCCGTCGCCGCATGAGCGGTAAGTAGCGGCAGTTATTCTTTAGCTGTCAGCAGTAAGACGTCAGCTAAGCGACGAATTAATCTAGAAGGCTGCGCGACGATCTGCGCGATGGTCTTGTCGCGGCATCAGCGCTGCTCGGTTCCGAGGCTGCGATCGCCCATCCCGCTCGCGCAATCATTCCAGCTTCGAGTTCCACACGCCCGATCACCCCAAACGGCCTTGTGATCAGGACATAGTGCTGGTGAACGGTTACGAGCCAATTGCCGATGCGACGCTGGGCGGGCAGCAAGTGGACTCGTGGTCCGATTCGTTCGAGCGGTACGTACTGGGGACCGATGATCACGGTGTGCCAGGACTCGTCGAGGTGGTGCGTGGCATCGATCAGGGCTTGGACATTTGTCTCAACGGCGATGCGGCCGATGTAGACCACGACTTTATGTTCGGAAGTCAGACCGAGCGTGGCTCGCAGATCGTTGCGATCGACAAGTGAAAAAACTCGGCCGGCGTTGGATCCGTTGGGGATGAAAACCACCTTGTCGCGAACTCGCTCGGAGAGGTTTTGTTTTGTGGTCAAATGATTCCTCAAAAGAAACGTGCTCCCCTCTCCCAAGTCAGAAAAATCAGATTGTTATCCATTCTGAAATAAGATGCCATTTTTCTGATTGGGGAGAGGGGCAGGGGGGGGAGGGGCCAGAGCGACGCTCGCAGTACGCACACCGGCTTGAGTGATGAACAAACATCGCAGCACAAAGCAGCCATCTCGCTGCAAGCTAATAAGTAAAACCTGCTGGCTTGCCTGCGAACTGCTGGGCCCATTAGCCCCCTCATCCCCGCCCTAGTATCTAGCGCATTGACAGCAAATCGATCGGAAAAAATCGTTTTAGACTGACGAACATTCGGCGCAAGGTGCACTTTCGCCGAGCGGCGGCTTGTAGACCGTGTCGCCCTGGGCCTTCTTGGCCGTGGAGAAGCTGGGTCGCAAGCTACTTATCTTCAAACCCGTACCGTCGCTGGAGCGAGTTTACTCAGCTCGAATTTACTAGGAAGGGATGTTTATGAAAAACGAATCTGAATCGTTTGCGTTGTACGTTGGTGTCGATGTTTCCATGTCGCAACTCGATATCTATGTTATGGATTCGAAGAAGCGATTGGCGATTGCCAATTCAGAAGACGCCATCGGAAAATCGTTAATTCCGAAACTGAAAAGCAAGCCAGGCCTATTGGTCGTCTTGGATGCGACGGGGGGGGGGGGGGCTACGAGACCAATCTCGTGCGCGCTCTCCAATACCGAGGTCAACGGCGCATCTCGGGAGGAAGATCGTAGGTGCGCCGGTTGCTCTTAATGGCGGCATTGGGTGCGAAGAGATATCGTCGAAAGTTGTGTTCTTGAAAAGTTGAAAAAGGTGGCGCATCCTGCTGAAGCTTCAACCCTTCAGCCGCCCGAAGTGGGCACTAGGATACGCCATAGATGAGATTAAAACAGACCGACCGGTTTTGCCAGTGGACCAGCAGCTCGAGCCCAAAGTCTTTTCCTTTCGGGCTCAGTTGGACCAAAAAAGTCCCTTGGATGAACTCGTCCGAGAAGGGGCCAGGCGGAT
>JBIIHW010000038.1:0-52529 GCA_044235425.1 Pirellulaceae bacterium | reverse complement strand
CGACGCGTTCCAGGCGTTTACACGCCTGGCTATCAAATGCCATCGCTCCGCGATTTCGGAGGACGCTCGACGCGTTCCAGGCGTTTACACGCCTGGCTATCAAATGCCATCGCTCCGCGATTTCGGACAACGCTCGACGCGTTCCAGGCATTTACACGCCTGGCTATCAAATTCCGTCGCTCCGCGATTTCGGACGACACTCAACGTACTTTAAGGCGTTTACACGCCTGGCTATCAAATGCCATCGCTCCGCGATTTCGGACAACACTCGATGCGTTCCAGGCGTTCACACGCCTGGCTATCAAATGCCATCGCTCCGCGATTTCGGACAACACTCGATGCGTTCCAGGCGTTTACACGCCTGGCGATCAAATGCCATCGCTCCGCGATTTCGGACAACGCTCGACGCGTTCCAGGCATTTACACGCCTGGCTATCAAATTGCGTCGCTCCGCGATACGATCCCGCCACCGAGGATTGCGCCACACGGAAATTCCGGATGGATCCTTTCTCCTTCTTTCCTTTCCCTCGCTTGCGCGTCGGGCTAGTGTGAAAGACATGAGTCGTCCCTTGGCGTTGCCAAAGGCTGGCATGTTGCTGACCCTCCAGGCCGGGGCAATCTCTCGATTCATCGCTTCGGCCACCCGCTCCGCCGTCCGCTTCGTCGCGAAGGCTTTCGGCTCTCCGCTGCGCTGCGAAAGCCTTCGGACTACGCTACCGGCTACGCTACCGGATCTGGAGTTTTCGCCGTCCCGGCATCCTCAACTAGACGGACCTGCGAGCGACACGGAAGCCAACGTAGCTGTACCGGTACGACGGGACTTTCCAGTTGCGGATCGCGGCTCGGCAGCCCCCGGCCAAGTTGAGCCAGCTCCCGCCCCGGAGCACCCGGTCCACGCCCTTGGAAGGCCCAGTTGGATCAATCACCGTCCGTTCACGACCGTAGTTCGCATGGTACCAATCCTGACACCATTCCCACACGTTGCCGTGCATGTCGTGCAGTCCCCAGGCATTGGCCTGCTTGCCACCTACCGGCTGCGTTTGATTGTTGCTGTTTTTTTCATACCACGCATGTTCACCCAGTCGCGATTCATCATCGCCAAAACAATACTCACCCTCGCTGCCAGCTCGACAGGCATACTCCCACTGCGCTTCGGTCGGCAATTCACATTTCGACCACTCGCAGTATCTCACCGCCTCTTCCCAGCTCACTCCGACCACGGGCTGCTCCGGCTGATTGAAGCGGCGATTGTTCCAGTATTCAGGCTCTTGGATTTCGCCCTTCATCTCCTTCAGAAAACGACCATACTGAGCGTTCGTCACCGGATATTTACTCAGTAAAAAATCGCTCGTTAGCCGGACGGTATGAATGGGCTTCTCATCAGAACTCGTTCCACCCATCCGGAACTCGCCCTGGGGAACCCGCACAAACGTGAGTCCTGTATGGTCGTCGAATACGATACCGGGTGACGATGGCGTTATTGGTTTGGGAGTCGAGCGTGAGCCGGTAACCGCTCGCTTCGACTGGGCGAGGGGAATGGGGATGTTAAGGCGAGTGAGAATTTCGATGGCAAACGCCCGCATAGCCTTGCGCGACTCATCCGCTGTATCTGCCTCCGTGGTTTCCACGAAACGGCGACAGATGTCAGCCAGTTCTGGCACCTGTTTCGTCCGCTCGCGCAGCAACCGCAACACCCCCGCCACGCGCGCCGGCGCCGCTTGCTGATCGTTCAACACCTCCAAGAACGGTATCGAGGAAAAGAACAATGATTCCTGTAGACAGCGTTCGGCCAGATCCGCATCTTGCTCGGCGATGCCACACTTCAGCAACTCTCGAAAGAACGACTCGCAGAAGGTTCGCGAGCGACGGAGCGAGACGAGTGCCACTTCGCGCCACCAGCTCTCTCGTGCGCGCCCCGCCAGTTCGGCGCTGAGCCCCTCGCGAGCCGCATAATCCGCCGCCAGGAATTCCTGAAAGCTCAAATGCAAGAACCCGCAGCTTTCCGCTTCGTCAATTCCCGCCGCCAGAATTCCGGCTTCGCTGCGCATGCGTTCGAGAAACGCCAGGCCGTCGTTACCGAGTCCCGACTCGACTGAAACTTGATTGAGTGCGACTAGGGCTTCCGCTGCCATATCCTTCAGCGGTGCCACAATCCGATGCTCTTGTTGATGCAGCCACCAAGCGACCCGTGCCAAAACATACTGAGCCGCTTCCCAATCGTAGGGCTTGAGGATTGCTGCGGGATCTGCCTGATAAAGATCCCGTCGCCAATGTTCCAGGAGCACTCGTACGCAGTGAGCATACAGCTCCGCACGTCCCGTCGGCAGCTTGCGTTCTTCGTGAAATACAATGCAGAGGATGGTGAGCAGCAGCGGATTGGTACACAACTCGCGCACATGCCCAAGTTGGTATTCAGACTGATTGAGAATGCGCTGCAGATCGCGACTGGTGGCCGCCGCTTTGTCGGCGGCTGCTGGTCCAGCGCCCAGCATTTTTCCGTAGGCGGCCGCGAACCAATCCGTGACGAATCGCTTGACTTGCTCATCTCCGAGAGGCTGCACATGAAATTCGACGAAGCGTGCTCCCAGCGGCACACCCTCGGTGAAATAACCTTGAAAGCGACAGGTGACTAAAAACCAATCCTGCGGGCGATCCTCAATCGCCTGCCGCAGCCACTGAGAAACTCGCTGGCGGACTTTAGCATCGCCAACTTCATCCAAGCCATCGAGGATCCAGAGGAGCGGTTTGGGAGATCGATTCCAAAGCTCATCACCGGGATCTTGGCAGCCATCGGGCGCGCCAGCGTTATGAGTTTCAGCGCGAAGGAATTGCCGGAGTCCCTCGAGCGACCGTGGCTGAGTTTGATTCATCGCCTGCTGAGACAGATTTCGAAAGCGCAGAAAAACAGGAACCGTCTCGGGAGGCAAGCCAATGTCGGTGGGCTTGATCTGCTGACTAGCTAAGCGCCAGGCAATTTGCCGAGCACCGGTGGTTTTGCCGGAACCGGGTTCACCAAGCAGAATGACACCGCGTTCGCCCAGCTTCTCTGTTTCCAGAAAGACCTGCCCCAGCTCCACGTCACGATCAAAGCCGCCGGGCAGTTGTTCGAGCTGCTGCGCTTCGAGCTGCGATTCCGTCTGTTCGTCGGCGGCTTGACCATCGTGCGTGGGTGATTTGTTGAGCCTGGAGTTTCCTGTTTTTCCCGCGCGAAAGGTTGGGCGTAATTCGAGGGATCGACTGAGCACCGTACGGAGCGGCACATAGGCTTCGGAGATCGGCAGATCAACTTGCAAACTGCGTCCCAGTCCCAGCAGCGTAAGAAACTGAGACTGCCCTTTCAGCCGCTCCAAGTAGAGCTGCACGGCCTGGGAGAGTATCTCAGCAGGGGGAAGATTTGGATCACCCGGAGCTATTTTGCCGGTCAGCCCCGCGGCGGCTCCCGCGGCTGACATTGGCTTCGTATCAGCCAAAGCGCTGTCGGTTCCGAGTTTTTTCAGAAAACCGTGGACGATCTTGCGTAAGTATCCGTGAACTTGTTCGTAAAAGCATAGATTGTTTCCACGAACACCCATGTAGGTGCCGACGATACCCATCTTTTGTAGCTGGTCACGAAACTCCAGCACTTTACCGTGCTCCCGATTAGCTTCCACGGTGTCGATCGGCGGAATATCTTTTCGAAAGAAAAACATGATGTGAGGCAATGGGCCCAGCGGCGTATTCTGGCGATACCGCTGCAGCGCGTCGTTGAACTCTTTACCCGTCCCACCGCCTCCATACCGACTGGCCATGATCCCCAGATAAATGTCGTAGTCCGGAAGCTGATCATCAACAACTTTTTGGGTTGGTTCACCGATCTTAGGCACGACGTCGAAGCGCCAATCAAATACTTGGAGTGTGTATTTACGTTCGTCACCATCAATATCATTGATGTTCTTCACCGCTTCATGCAGTGCATCCTTCTCATCGTTTACATCACCCGGAGAAGAGGCGAACACTCGGAATCTGATTACGTTATCCATGAGAGACCAAAGCTACTAAGTCACATGTTGTGTTAGTAATACATGAAAGACCTTTTATACCACAACTTGAGTGATGGCTCAAAATTGCCTTGCCAAACCATTAAACGGCTCCAATTCGTCACATCATTTCACGACTTCAACTTCGGATATTGTCAGGTGACACACCCGTTCCGGAACGGCGAAACATCCGGAACGGCGGAGCCGTGGTATTTGATAGCCAGGCGTGTAAACGCCTGGACCCGCCCGCGAAGGAGACGGTGTGAATCGCGGAGCGATGGCATTGACTTCGCGTTGGCCAACGAACTCCACCAGGACTCGCGGCGCCACGCCAATACCACGGCTCCGCCGTTCCGATCAATTCGATTCGAGAAGATTTCGTTGCGGCGTGTTCCAGGCGTTTACGCGCCTGGCTATCAAATGCCATCGCTCCGCGATTTCGGAGGACGCTCAAAGTACTCCAACCGTGGCGGAGCGTTAGATTTTCGATCCAAGGCCTTTAGTGAGCGCCATGAAGGCGTTCTCTAAATTGAATTCCTCTTCGCGGAAGAGTTTCAGAGCATGGCCGGACTGAACAAGCAGCTGAGACAGTTCGCTGTAGTCTTCAACGTTGGGCTGAAGCGTCACAACGAGCAGATCCCCATTCATCGAAACCTCCTCCACCAGCGGATGAGATTCCAATCGGCGAGCAGCTTGATCGGTGCCCTGAGATACGCGGATGTTGAGCACCACTCGCTGCCGAACCTGTTTCATCACATCCGCCACCGACGCATTCACACTCATCACACCACGATCAATAATCCCCACCTTGTTACAAATATCCGCCAGCTCCGGCAAAATGTGACTCGACACCATAATTGTCTTGCCTTGCTGACCCAGCCGCCGCAGCACTGCTCGCATCTCAATTCGCGCCCGCGGATCAAGACCACTCAGCGGTTCATCGAGCAGTAATACCTGCGGATCGTGCAGGAGCACGCGAGCCAGCCCGAGGCGCTGAGTCTGTCCGCGGGAAAGCGTGTTCGCATAAGCATCGCGTTTGAAGTCGAGATCAACCAGAGCCAGCTTTTCATCACAGACTTTACGGCGCTGCGGACCGCGAATCCGGTACGCAGCCGCGAAAAACTCCAAATACTCAATCACTTTCATATCATCATAAACACCGAAAAAATCTGGCATGTAGCCAACCAATCGGCGGATCTCACGCGGTTCATGATAGATCGAATGCCCACACACACTCGCTTCGCCCCAGGTGGGATTGAGCAGTGTGGCCAAGATACGCATGGTCGTCGTCTTGCCTGCTCCATTCGGCCCGATAAAGCCAAACAGGTCGCCGGGTGCAAGATCTAAATCGATGGCGCGAATCGCATACATCTCGCCATATTTCTTCGTGAGATCGGCTGTCTTGATCATAGCGGTGGCTCGATGAGTTCAGGAACCCGGACGACGAACGGGCTACACTTCATTTTTTCGTTAGGGTGACCGGGAGGAGAATTCGATAAAACGTGGCTTGCAGGTCGTGGGCATCACGAAACGGCTCCCCGTCGTTTCGCAGTTCCGTCGCAGCGGTCCCCGAGCGGCCAATCAACATCGCTCGTCCCATGCGTAACTGATCCGATAAATCCACATAAGCTTGATAACGATGAGTGAGTCGAGTGTAGCTGGAGCCACCGGCAGATTCATGAAACATAAGCATCTCCGTAATGCGCGGCACATCCAGACTGGCTTGATCCCAGGGAGTGGAAAGATCTTTGTTCTCACTCGTCACTCGCCGCCGTGTGAGCTGCCAATCGAGATATCGCGTGGCCTTGAAGTCCGTCATCGCGATACGATCTCCGGCCCCCAGTTCACGGTCGCCACGGTAGACCCAGTTGTGATAGACGATAAACCATTCGGTGAGCGGTGTGGCGAGTGGGTTGACCAGGTCACCCTCTAACTTGGACTCTAAACTCTCCGCTCGCAGTCGCCCCGGATCGATCGCTGGCAGCTCCGCCCACCAGCGGCCGCTGATCGCCTTGCTCGACGTGACCTGAATTGGCAGACCTTCGAGGTCGAACTTCTGCGACTCCTCCGGCTGGACCACCAGACGATAGGACTGACGAAACGGAGACGCGGTGGTTTCGGCGTTGAGCCCCCCGAGACCGCGTCCCGGTACCCCTTGCCAACTCAGCAGACGTTCAGCATTGCGCCGCGGTGCGGCGGCTGTGACATCCCGCGACGACACCGGTTGTTCAAGCGGCAGCGACTCCACGAGCGACAAATTAAACCGTTTGGTTTCGGGCGAATAGATATTGGCCCAGGTGGTACCGCGAGCTAGTTGCGTGGCAAGGTCGATATCGATCACATCGACTTGGTTAACTTTCAGCTGTCGCTCTTTCCAACGCGATTGCAGGAAGTAACTGAGCCCCACAAAACCAACGATCACCAGGCCGAGCGACGCCCAAGTCCAGTGCGGCCGGCTAAGCTTTTTCCAGAGGAAATAATCGATCGGTCCAATCAGGGCGATGTAGAGCGCAAGCAGACCCACGACCGAGGAAAATGGGACAAGCTGAACGGTAGAAAACTGATCCAGGCTGCTGTGCAACTGTCCTACCAAATCGTCGAAGCCCAAATGCGTCACTTGCCCCTGCCGGTCATTCAGAAGCTCTTCCGTACGAGTCAGATTGCGATGAAAAATGCGCGATATCAACCGACTGCGACCAGCCCATTTCGTGATCAGCGGCTGCTCCAGATCAAAGGCGACAAACGTGGCCTGTCCTAGGCCGAGCGGGTATGCCACGACAAGTGGGTTTTCACCCGAAATCTGCAGTCCCTCGGGCGCCAGGACTCGACCACGCACATCGGCCACGGTCGCGATGGTCAGTTTACTACCTTTCGGCCCAGCGGAAGTTTCCAGGCGCTGCGAGGCACCTGCATAACTTTCCAAAACGGACGCGCGACGCAGCGTGCTCACCTCCACAAAGCGACCCGGACTCCAAGCGGCCAGCGGCGCTCCTTCACTCAATAGCTCCGAACCGCGATGGCCCACCGACCAGATGAGGCGGCCACCAAGTCGTAACCAGCGATCGAGGGCAGCGAATCGCGCACCCGACGTGCTCACTAGTCCGTCATCTCTGGCCGTTAAGCCCTCGATCACCTCCGGGCGACTGGTGGTGAGCACCACGAGGTCAACGCCCTCATAACCATACCAGCGATCCGGCAGTTCCCGAGGATCACGAATTGTCGTGCCGACATGTCCGAGCGCATCGGGGACAAGCTGCCGAGTGTTTTCGTCGAATCCCGCTGGATCACCGATCGTCACAATCCAGTACTGCGACGAAGGCAACGAGCGACCGGTTTGTGAGCGATCAAAGCGTCGACGGATGGGCTGTCCCGTGGTCGGCTGCCAGAGCACGGCCAGTTCAGGCTCGGGACGACCGATCTTCACATAGGCCCAAATTCCCAGTGCCGACCCGTCGGCCGATCTCTGTATGACAGCCCGATCGGTGAAGGTCACGGGAATTCCGTCGCTGTCCGCCGTCGTCACCTCGACTCGTCCTTCCGCGTTGGCGGCCACACCACGCAGCTCAATCCAGAGCGGCGTCCAGAAGCCAACTTTGAAGCGTCCTTGAAACCCCAATCGCACGGCCGTAATTTCGCCAACCGAGTTATCGCTCAACGTGTTATTGACGCTGGGTGCGGCGGGTGATGGCGGAGCGGATTTGCTGGCAGGGGGGCCGGGCGAGGGGCTCTGAGCGTGAAGAACCGTGAGCCAACCATGGCCCAGAAACAAAAACAGGAATAGGAGCAGCAGCCCACTGGCGACCAGCCAGCTACGGACGAACATCGCCCAGCGTTCAATCAGAGAGCGTTGTATCATCCGGAGACGCCATTCCATTGAGCTAGGGCACGCGGGTTGGCAGAACTGCAAGAGAAGCGAACGAATCTTCAGCGAAGTCCTCAAGCATACCTACGTTCCGCAGCTCGGAAAAGATACGATATCACGGTTTAACCCAACAGGTTTCCCGATGTCTCTTCGTCCATTGAACTCCCAATTCGCCTGCTGGTCGCGTCCAGCGGCGTTGCTCCTGCTGGTGGTCCCGTTCTCAGGCACGCTCGGCTGCGGCGAAACTGGTCGGTCGCCCCGGAAGGCAACGTCAGAACATGATGCCACGTCGGCCCCCAGGCCGTCTGACGTGCGCCATTCAGCGGCCACAGCGGAAGCAGGTCAAGCCGGCGGTCCCGCAGAGCAACCCGAGACGCCAGGGTCATCCGAGCCCCCAGGATCTTCACGGTTGACGGAGGCACCCATTCGAGCCGGGAAATCCAGTCGTTGGACGCAAGAATCGCTCGGCAACGATGAGAGCCAAGCGTTCTTTCGAGACGGCGTGATTCCGCGACTGCGGATTCAACTGCAGGCCGGAGACGCGCAAATGCTGCGCGAGAACGGTCGGCAGTATGTACCGGCGAAGGTGAGCGAAGAAGAGGGCAAGACGCATGATCGCGTCGTCTTAAAACTCAAAGGAGCAGCTGGCAGTTATCAGGATCTAGACGCCCGCCCAGCATTCACCTTGAAGCTGCGCAAGCCACGCGATAATCAGTTCTTTCATGGACTCGAAAAATGGCACCTCAATAATTCGGTGCAAGACGAATCGTACCTGTGTGAACTGGTCTGTTCTCAGATCTGTCAGTGGATCGGGATTCCCACGCCGCGAGCCACGCACGCTCGAGTTTGGCTCAACGATCGCGATCTGGGGCTCTATGTTCTGAAAGAATCATTTGATCAGCGTTTTCTCGCTCGACATTTTGAAGCTGCCACCGGCAATCTTTATGACGGTGGCTTCGTGCAGGATATCGATGCGGATTTGGAGCTGGATTCTGGCGAGGGACCGCTCGATCGTACGGATTTAAAACAACTGGTAGCAGCCTGTCGTCAAGAGGATCCCGACGAGCGTCACCGGCTTGCAGAGCGATACCTGGATGTGCGCCGTTTTATTTCGTTCATGGCCTTTGAAGCGATGACCTGTCACTGGGATGGCTACACATTCAATCGCAATAATTATCGAGTGTATTTTGATCCAAAGAATGGAGCGGCACACTTTTTTCCCCATGGAATGGATCAGATGTTTGGCGATCCTGGTTTTCCACTGTGGCAGCAGCCGGAACCGATCGTTGCGGCTGCCATCTGGCTCGATCCCGCCTGGCGCCGAGAGTATCGACAGCGGGTCGCTGAGCTGCGTCCATTCTTTGAATCCGAGAAACTGTTCCCGGTGATCGACGCCGCCGCCGCGCGGATTGAATCAGCACTTGGCGACCTGGGAGAAGCCGCCCTACAGCACCATCGTGAGCAAGTGGTGGCACTCAAAGATCGAGTGCGTGAGCGAGCACGAGTGCTGGCGGAAATGATCGAGCAGCCAGATCCCGAACCGCTGGCCATGCAGCTCAACGAGCCGACGACAATCACTGACTGGTATCCGGTGCAGGAATCAGACGACGTGCGGCTCGACGCTCAAGAGATGGACGGTGAAATGCAGTGGCGGATCGAGTGCTTGCGACCTGGGATGCACGTGGCCTCGTGGCGGAGTAAAGTTTTGCTCAGCCGCGGTCGCTACGAATTCACTGTGCGGGCTCGATCCGCCAACCTCGTGCCGCTCGAAGGTGATCCCAATCCAGAGGAAGCGCGTGGCAAGGGCGCTGGTATTCGCATCTCCGGAAGCGCTCGACCAAACCAGCTCAGCGGCGATCAACCACTGCAGTCCCTCACATTTCAATTCACCGTGCAAGAAGCACTGCGCACCGTGGAGCTCGTGGCAGAGCTGCGAGCTCAACAGGGGCAAGTCTGGTTTCAGGGCCCCAGTCGACTGACCAAGATTGAGGAATGAGAGGTCACTGAGAGGGACGAGGCTACACGATCGAGAAAGCTTCGCCGCCCACAATCAAGACTCAGAGGAAAATGAATGCGTGCATCCTCGAGGCTGAATGCGATTCAAATCACGTATGCCCGCAAATGACGCGAGAATCATTCGGATGAGCGGAATTTCAGGCTGGCAAATTCTCGCACGCGGTCGCGAATGGCTGGTTCAACCGGCAAGCGCTCCATGCTGCTCGCACCGTAGAAGCCAACGATGCCTTCGGTGTGATCGAGGATGTACTGAGCGTCCGCGGGCTCGGCGATCGGTCCGCCGTGACAGAGCACGAGAATGTCCGGTCGTACTCGCTTCGCAGCGTCGTGCATCGCCTGCACTTCGCGCACGCTATCGTCAAGGGTGACGGCCGTTGTGGCACCGATCGTCCCCTTGGTCGTCAAACCCATGTGAGGGATAAGCACATCCGCGCCGGCCGCAGCCATGGCTGCAGCTTCGTCGGGATTGAAGCAGTATGGAGTTGTCAGCATTCCCATCTCATGTGCGGTGCGAATCAAATCCACCTCCAACCCATATCCCATGTCGGTTTCTTCCAGATTCTGACGAAACTTACCATCAATCAATCCGACGGTGGGAAAGTTTTGAACGCCAGAAAAACCCGCCGCATCAATCTCGCGCAAAAACAATTTCATCACTCGAAAAGGATCGGTACCACAGACCCCCGCGAGGACGGGCGTCTTCCGTGCTACTGGAATGACTTCTCGCGCCATATCGAGCACAATGGCATTGGCATCGCCGTAGGGCATCATTCCGGCCATCGAGCCACGTCCGCCCATGCGGAATCTTCCGGAGTTATAAATCACCAGCAGGTCGATACCGCCCGCTTCCGACATCTTGGCACTAATGCCGGTCCCCGCGCCCCCACCAACAATCGGTTGGCCCGCCGCCACCTTCGCTCGCAGCCGACTTAAAATCTCATCTCGCGAAAAAAGCCCCATGATTTTAAATCCTTATTGTGGTTTACCTGCGATTAAGGCGAGTAATTGACGAGCGGCTGCCACCGCGAATTCAGTATCATTAATATGACAATCCAGTTCCACGACTGGCACGTTACCGGCATGCTCTTTGATTGCGGTGAACAGTGCTTGTCGAGCCGCGGGATCGTCGAACACCTGACCCGCTCGATCAATCGCAGAGATACCGCGAGCGGGCAAGATCACGACGGTGGGTCCTGTGGCGGCGGCGACTTTACGAGCAATCTCGACACCCAGCAGCTGACATTCTTGAACCGTTGTTCGCATCAAGGTGACGTTGGCGTTGTGTTCATAAAACAGACGATCGTTCCATCGCGGTGGCACGGTAGAACGAGGACCAAAGTTCACCATATCAAGCGCGCCGACAGAGACAACTTGCGGGACACCGGTTCGGCCCGCGGCCGTTAAGCGATCGGGGCCGGCACTCAAAATACCGCCGACCAGTTCATCGGCTAGCTCCGTAGTCGTGATGTCCAGCACACCAACGATTAATCCCTCTGCAATCAGGGACTCCATGGCCTGGCCGCCGTTGCCGGTGGCATGAAAGACCAGTACTTCGTAGCCGGCTTCTTCCAACAAGGTCTTGGCTTGCTGCACGCAGGGTGTCGTCACACCAAACATCGTCGCGGCGATGAGCGGACGATCGGTCGACTCGTGGGCGTTGCCAGCGGGTGAGCCGTCGGGACTGCTCACATCGGCAGGCGCACGACCTTGCACCATCCCAGCCATCGCTCGACTGGCGCTGGTCAGGATGCGTCGGCTGATGCGATTGAGTCCCGCAAAATCGACGACGGAATTGAGCATCAAGATATCTTTGTCACCAACGTAAGGGCGGACTTGTCCCGAAGCCAAGGTGCTCACCATCAGCTTGGGAACGCCCAGCGGCAGGGCTCGCATCGCTGCGGTTCCGATCGTCGTGCCAGCAGAGCCGCCAATGGCGATGACTCCTTGGAGCTGTCCCGCGGCGTGTGCTTGCTGAACCAGGCGAGTGGCGCCGAGTGCGGCTTGTGCCACGGCCACTCCTCGATCCCGCAAGTTGCGCAGCTCTGTCCGTGATCGATCGGCGGCCGCAAAAACCTGGTCGCTGGCGATATCGGCCTGCACGGTGGTCGAACCGAGGCAGCCGGTATCGACCAAGATCACGCCGACGCCAGCGGCTTGCAGTTGTTGCCGTAAGAAGTCCGCTTCGGCGCCTTTGGTGTCGAGCGTCGCGAGCAAGTAGACATGAGGTTCCAAGAAGTGCGACACGGGTGACTCAACAGGCAACGACGACAAAGAGCGGTAATGGGGAAAGCGCAGGCGGCGTGACTGGTATCCGCGGATTAGTACCGAGCGACATCACCGGCTGCTTTTGACGGGCGCAGTCCCTGGACCGTTTCCTGAGCCTTGACGGTCATCATACGAAGATCACTACCCACGGCGATGAACTGCATTCCTTGACCGGCTCGTCGCAAGGCGCCCGCTGTATCCATCTCGTGAATGCCGGTTGGGGTACCGACCTGTTTCCCCACAGTGATTACCTGCTGGATGGCAGCTTCGTGTTCCTCAGGACTGGGATCGCGGCCATCTGGAGTGCGCATCTGGGCGCGAAGGTCATTGGGGCCAATAAAAATCGCGTCGCAGCCGGGCAGGCTGTAGATCGCGGGAGCGTTTTTCACACCGGTGGGGCTTTCCGTTTGCAGGATGACGAGAATCTCATCATTGGCTCGAGCGTAATAGTCGCCAGCGGTCGCTCCAAAATTCATGGAGTGCATACCGCCGCCGACACTGCGATTGCCAACGGGCGGATATTTGGCAGCGGCGATGGCCACGCGCGCCTGTTCGACGGTGTCCACCATGGGAACCACGATTCCCCAGGCACCAGCGTCGAGCACGCGTTTGATGTAATGATGACTACCCTCGGGAACCCTCGCTAAGGGGACGCAGCCGGCATCCGCGACGGCGGCAAAAATCATCGCTGCTTGCGACCAGTCGACCGCTGAATGTTCGATATCGAGCGTGAGCCAATCAAAACCCAGGCGCGCCAAGACGCGCGTGGCATAGAGATCACCGAGCGACAACCAAGTCCCGAATGTTGGCTCGCCGGCTCGTAACTTCTGCTTCACAGGATTGGCACGCATACAAAATCTCTTGGCCAGGGGCCACTCGAGTGGGAACTGATCAGTGGAAACTTACATCCCATCATTCCTGCGATGCGGCTGCAGCAGTAGAAGATGGGAGCGCGATAGTGTTTCAAACCAGAACTTACCCTGCAAGCCCCTGCCGGGGCAGGTCAGGGATCTTCCACTAAGAGAAAGTCGTCGGGACGAATCGGTTCACGACCATCGATCGTGGCCATCGCCTGCAGCAGATCCGTCAGCGTAGCGGTTGCCAGTCGGCGTACGGTGCCGTCGATGCAGAGCACCGAAGCGGAGTCTGGATGTTCACTGGCGAGCAGCGGTTCTTTGGCACGACTGGCACCGTTTACTCCGAGCTTGAGCGATCCGACCATCACGTCAACGGGCCGCATCCAATGCACCTCCGAGAGGTGACTTTCGACGACCATAAATGTCGTGCTGTGGTCGTCCTGTACATCATTCAGCGAGCGCGCCGTCGCGCCCGGAAACAATGTCCGTGGGCCGACTACCGCCAGATAGCTGGTCTCCTCGCCACCTCCCACCATCGGATCGGAGTCGCAATGAAAGACGGCGGGCATGCGGCGCCCAAGGCTCATGTTCTCAGGACTGTCCCACGGCTCAGTTAGATTGAGCTGCTGGTAGAGTTCCATTTCGTTGAGCTGTGGCAGAATTAAAACGCGCCAGCTTAACGTCGGCTTGCCTTGGCTATCGGTGAGGTAGGCGGGGGGATAGGACCCATGTTCCTGATGATATTGCTGTAGCGCAAGGTGGATTCGTCGGAGATTAGCGGAGCAGCGTGAAAGCGAAACTCGCGTGCGGGCAGCTTGAAAACCGGGTAGTGCGAAATGGGTGGTGATGGCAGCGACTAATCCCAAGATGATCAAACCACTCGCCACGACCCCTAAGATGGCGAGTCGTGAGCTGGAGGTACGGTGACTTGACCGTTTAGCCGCGACGTCTTGCCGCCCGGGCTCCGGCACGGAAACCGGCTTGCCGCAGGAAAAGCAGGGCCCCGTTTGCCCGCAATAGGCATCTTCGACCAGCGTTCGAGCTTGGCAGTGAGGGCATTGAAAATCGACGGGCATGGCACGACCATTCCGGACGACCGGGGCAAGAACAAACGACGAGCGTTATGCACGAACGGCTGTACTCGGTCCACAGGGAGTGAAGCGCAGCCGCTCGGGGCAAACTCATTTTACTCCAGCACGGATATCACGATACAGCTGACTGAACTGTCGAGCCAACGATTCGACTCGACGCAAATCCCCTTGAGCGACCGCCTGAGGTTCGACCAGCGAGCCACCGACGCCCAAGGCGCACGCTCCAGCCTGCAAAAAATCTTTGGCGGTATCGAGTGACACACCGCCGGTCGGCATGAGCCGCACATGCGGGTAAGGACCGCGCAGCGCCTTCAAATACTTGGCCCCATGAACGTCGGCCGGAAATACCTTCACGATGTCAGCGCCGGCCTGCCACGCAGTAATCACTTCGGTAGGCGTGAAGGCACCGGGCATGGCCAGCTTGTCATAGCGTCGACAGGTTTCAATGACTTGCAGGTTGGTCGACGGCGAGACGATGAATTCAGCACCAGCCAGCATGGCGATGCGTGCCGTCTCGGCATCGAGTACCGTACCCGCTCCGAGCAGAATCTTATTGCCGAGCTTGTCGGCGACTCGCTCGAGCACCCGTACTGCTTGCGGCACCGTGAAGGTAACCTCCATCACGTCGACTCCACCCGCCAGGAGTGCCTCGGCCACTTCGACTAACAAATCGCCACTGGGCGCGCGAATGACCGCTACGATTCCACTGTTCAAGACGCGAGTGAGTTGATCCTGCTTAGACATCTTGAGCCTTTTTTCATCTTTTTTTTGCGAACCTCGAATCACTTCCACGAACCATTCGTGGAGCCTCAGCGTAGGGATGCGGGAGTAAACGGAATGCGCTTCTGAGTTGCCCGCCAGTTCCTCGCGACTCAACTTGTAAGACACGACATCGCTGGCTGTCAATCGTTGACGGACAATCGTGGCTGGGCGAGCGGGTACGGTTCGTTGTTGAACCGAGAAACCTCAGCTCGATTCTTGGAGGGATAAATCCTGGACCCGACACCCGCAATATGCATAATACGGAGGTGATAGATGCGAATTTGTAGCGGTTGAGAAACTTGTTTGAGTGAGGCAGCGCAGTTCGAATCAGGCAAGCTGGTAGGGTTCCAGTGAGCTGGTTGGGTGGAGGCGTTGCCGGTTGCGAGTGTTCAGCGATGCAGGAACTTGTCAACGGAGCGGTGGGACAGACGGTGATCTGGAGTGCCGTCCTGGTCATCTTAATCGTGATCGGTCGCTTCATCGTGCTAAGATTTCGCGATCGCGCCGTTGGCACCGAGCAGGTGTCGAGTGATTTGCTATCGAACTTCCGAGAAATGGCCCAGCAGGGTGACATCGACGAAGCGGAATACCGAACAATAAAGACGATGCTCGGCGGCAGACTGCAGGCCGAGTCCGGAGATGCTGTTAAATCAGATCCTAGTAAACGAGATGCTGTAACACGAGATGCGGTAAAATCACGGCTCGATAATCGCGGACAGGGACGACCTCCGAGACCCGCGGGTGACGTATTCACCTCTTCGGCCGATTCGAGCAAACCTGAGGATGGTCCTTAAACAAACGACGTGGCGCAGGCACGACGGTTGGATTGAGGAATGCGAAAGGATTGGATATGTCCGTCGGTAAGGATATGAGTGGCGGAGGACGCCGCGGGGGCAGCACAACCAAGAAGAATGCCTTCTGTTCGTTTTGTCGTAAGAGCTACCGTGACGTTGGCCCCCTGGTCGAGGGACCGGGCGACGTTTACATCTGCGGGGAATGTATCGAGCTCTGTCAGTCGATTCTGGAACAAGAACAACGTCGTCGCGGCAACACGAAGCAGCTCTTCAATCGTATTCCTACGCCGCGCGAAATCGTCGCCCAGCTCGACCAGCATGTCGTCGGTCAGCAAGCCTCGAAAAAAATCCTCGCCGTCGCGGTCCACAATCACTACAAACGCCTGTCGCTCGACTGGGAGGGCGGTGGGATTGAGGTTGAGAAATCGAACATCCTGCTCATTGGTCCGACCGGCTCAGGTAAAACTCTGCTGGCCCGCACGTTAGCGAGGATCTTGAACGTCCCATTTGCCATCGGCGATGCCACGACGCTTACCGAAGCGGGCTACGTCGGTGAAGATGTCGAGAATCTGCTGCTGAAGCTTTTGCACGCCGCCGACTTCGATGTGGATGCCGCTCAGCGTGGCGTGCTATACATCGACGAAATCGACAAGATTGGCAAAACAAGTCATAACGTGTCCATCACGCGCGATGTTTCGGGCGAAGGTGTGCAGCAAGCACTTCTCAAGATGCTGGAAGGCACGGTCGCGAACGTTCCGCCGCAAGGTGGTCGAAAGCACCCCGAGCAGCAGTACATCCAGATGGATACATCCAACGTACTCTTCATCTGCGGTGGTACCTTCGTCGGACTCGATCAAATCATTCGCAAACGACTCGGCAGTCGCGCTCTTGGGTTTGGTCAGCCGGCGCAAGCTCACGAAGAAGCAGATCTCGGGGTAATGCTGGCGATGGTCACCACGGAGGATTTGATTGAGTTCGGTCTGATTCCCGAATTCGTCGGTCGTCTGCCGGTGCTCTCCTCCTTAGCCCCACTCGATCGCGAAGGGCTCATCCAAGTGCTCACCGAGCCCAAGAATTCGCTAATCAAGCAGTATCAAACGCTGTTTGAAATGGAGAACTGTGGGCTGGAATTCACTCCGGAGGCGCTGCACGCGGTGGCGCAGCGAGCGATGGAACGGGGCGTCGGGGCTCGTGGACTCCGCGGCATCCTCGAACAAATCATGCTCGATATCATGTTCGAGTTGCCGGATCAGACCACCGGTGCCAAGTACGTGGTGGATGAAGATGTCATCGCCGGGCGACGACAGCTCTTCAACGTCACCGAACCGGTCGTGAAAAGCGCCTAACGCGTGCGGGTCTTTTAGCGAACGGAACTGGCCGCTCGTAATTGGACGAGTGCCGTGCGAACGGTCGCCAGTTGCTCATGCAGTTTCGCCAGCGATTCGCGTTCCGTGGCCACCACCGCCGGCGGGGCTCGTTCAACAAATTGTGCGTTGCCCAGTTTGCCTTCTTTGGCTTTGATGGCTCCGACGAGTCGCTGTTCCTCTTTTTCATTACGCGCTAGTTCAGCGGCTACATCGATCAGGCCGGTCAAGTCCACGAAGACGTCCAGTCCTGGGAGGCTGATCGCTGCGTTGGTCGGTGGGACAACAACATCGGGCCCCATGCTAACCACTTGGGCATTCGCCATCGACTCGAAATAACTCGTCATCGGCTCGATCAAGACAGCCGTTGCCTGATCGCAGCGGACGCAGAAGAGCAGGGGAGTTTTGGAGGGGATGTTTTGGCGGCTACGAATCTCACGGAGGGCGCCTAGCGTAGCTTGAAAGCGGGCAAATTGCGCCTCGATTCGCTCGTCACGCCGGGCCTCATCGGCAACCGGCCATGGAGCCATGATGATGCGATCCGGTAGAGGTTCGGGGTCGCTAATGCCGCGGACGGGAGCGGCTTGGTTAAGCAGGCTCCAAATCTCCTCGGTGATGAACGGCATGATCGGCTGCAACAGGCGACATAGTGAGTCGAGCGTATGGGCGAGGACTCGCTGGGCAACCGGTCGCAGCACAGGATCCTGTAAACGCCCCTTCGCCATCTCGACATAGAAACTACAAAATTCATCCCAGGCAAAGTCGTACAGCGTGCGAGCCACATCGGCAAAGCGGTAGTTCTCGAGGTCCACGGTGACTTGCTGGGTGACGGTGGCCAGGCGACTGAGCAGCCAACGATCTTCCACCGCCAACTCATCATCCGCGACGACCTGCGACTGGTAATCGGCCAGATTTAGCAGGGTAAAGCGAGCCGCATTCCAGAGCTTGTTGCAGAAATTACGAGCCACCTCAAAACGTTCACTCACCACCAACCCACGCGGCAGCGCGACATCTTCGGGTTTACGCGCCCACTGGGTGGAAAAATCCTGTCGGCAGGAGCCGCAGGTGATCCGAGGTAACTCTCGATTCGCTCGCGACTGATCCAGCAAGGTTTGACAATGCGGACATTCAAATTGAACCGGCAAGCGGACATCTTGCGTTTCGGTACAGAGGCAGACGAGTCCATAGCGTAGTGCGTCGGGACCAAATTTACTGATCACATCCAAGGGATCGACACCATTGCCCTTGGATTTCGACATGGTGTCACCTTCCCGATCGAGAATCTTCGGGTGGATATAGACCTCGCGGAACGGCACATCGCCTACGTTGTGCAAGCCGGTAAGTACCATGCGCGCGACCCAGAGGGTGATAATGTCGCGACTGGTGATCAGCAGGCTCGTCGGATAAAAGTACGACAACTCGGCCGTCTGCTCGGGCCAGCCCAAGGTGGAATGGGGCCAAAGAGCGGAACTGAACCAGGTATCGAGCACATCCTCGATCTGCTCAAAACCGGCATCTTCGAGTTCCAACTCCAGGCGTTCATGACCGGGCGCCACCGACACGGCCAGGATGACCTCATCGTCGCTGGCGCCGGGCATCAAGCGAGCCGCTAAGCGGTCACCCCAGCCGGGCAAAACCTGGGGTGTGTCGGAGTCCGGTGAAAGAGGCTCGAACCCTGTCAACGGGTGCTGTGCGAGCGAACGTTTGAGAATCGATTTTTGCCAGATCGGAATTCGGTGCCCCCACCATAACTGCCGACTCACCGGCCAATCGCGTTTCTCACTTAACCAATCTAGATAACTTTTGGCATAGCGCGTCGGTGTGATGCGCACCCGCTCATCAATCACGGCATCCATGGCCGATTGAGCGAGCTTCTCCATCCGCACAAACCACTGATCGGCCAGGTAAGGCTCGATCGGCGTCTTACTGCGATCCGAGTGCGCTAAGTCGATCTCTCGATCTTCTACACGTTCGAGTAAACCGAGTTGATCGAGATCGGCGACCACGCGTTGTCGCGCCGCCTGAGTTTTTAAACCTTGATAAACACCGGCTTGCTCATTCAATGTGCCGTTGGGATTAAGGATATTGATCATCGGTAGCTTCTGTCGCTGACCGACATCGTAATCATTCGGGTCATGGGCGGGCGTGATCTTGACGCAGCCACTCCCTAATGTGGGCTGTGCCCAGGGGTCGGCGACGAGCGGAATCGGGCGATTGATCAGCGGCAGCAGAAGCTGTCGTCCCGCGAGTGCCATATCGCGGAGTTGTTCGAGCTGAGGCAGCAAATCCTGGCGGCGCTGCGTGAGATCGGCGAGCTGCGCTTCCAGGGCTGGCCGCTCCTTCGCCGGCGCCTCCGCCAAACGCTGATGCAGCTCTGCCTCCGCCGCAGCCAAGGCCGCAGCAGGCTCGGGATGGACGGCGACTGCCGTATCCCCCAGCATCGTTTCGGGACGCGTCGTGGCGACCGTGACATGGGTCGGCTCTCCCGGCTGTGGATCAATCACGGGATAGCGAAAGTGCCAAAAATGTCCCTTCACGGTTTCGTGAAACACTTCATCGTCACTCACCGCCGTCTGCAAAAACGGATCCCAATTCACCAGCCGTTTGCCTCGATAAATCAAGCCGCCCTGGTAGAAATCAAAAAAGGTCTGGCGGACAGCTCGAGCACATACTTCATCGAGCGTGAAACGGGTTCGTTGCCAATCGCAACTGCAGCCCATTTGTTTAAGCTGCTGCAGAATGCGAGCTTCATATTGATCCTTCCAATTCCAAATTCGCTCCACAAGCTTCTGTCGTCCTAGAGAGTGTCGGTCGAGCCCCTCTTCCTCGCGTAAACGCTTTTCGACGACGGCTTGAGTCGCGATTCCCGCGTGATCGGTTCCCGGCATCCAAAGCGTGTTGAAGCCCTGCATGCGTTTCCAGCGAATCATCAAATCCTGTAAAGAATTGTTGAGTGCATGGCCCAGGTGCAGGGCGCCCGTCACGTTTGGCGGCGGGATCACGATGGAAAAGGGATCACGATTGGGATCCGCTTGAGCGTGAAAGACTCCGTCTTCCTCCCATTGCTGATAAATGCGCGGAGCGGCAGTGGCGAAATCAAAACGATTGGGAATCGATTCAGCCGAGAAGGACTGACTCATGATGAATTACTTTCAGCTAACGGTCACAAATCCCAGTTCGTAGTCCAGAAAATCGCATCCGTCGTTTAAGCGACCGCGATGCGATCTTTCCACAACTTGTATTCGATGGCATCGATCAAGGCGAGCCAACTTGCCTCGATAATGTTTTCGCTCACGCCGATCGTGCCCCAAACATCATGCTCGTCACCACTCTCGATACTGACTCGAATGCGAGCGGCGGTGCCGGCCTCGGAGTTCACGACGCGCACTTTGTAGTCGACGAGACGCATTTGCTGAAGTGTGGGAAAGTGAGCATGCAGGGCTTTACGCAAAGCGGCGTCAATGGCATTCACTGGCCCATCGCCCTCTGCCACTTCATGACGAATCTCCCCACCCACACGAATCTTGACCGTGGCCTCGGTTACCACCTCGCCGTGCTCATCCGTCTCCACGTTGACGTGATATTTAACGCGGTCGAAATGTGGTCGATAAGTACCAGCGCAGCGCTGAACCAGCAAATCAAAGGAAGCTTCGGCGGCTTCAAATTGATAACCCTGATTCTCCAGTTTGACGACTTGATCGAGAATGGCTTCCGTAAGTTTCGTATCCTCGGGAACTTGTTGACGTCCCGTCATCGCGCGGATGTTGGAACGTCCCGATAATTCGCTGATCAAGATCCGCCGTTCATTTCCCACCAGGGAAGGATTCACATGTTCATAGGTTGCCGGCGCCTTTTCAATCGCGTGCACATGCATGCCACCTTTGTGAGCGAAGGCGCTCTGGCCGACAAACGGCTGATTGGAACGGCGCTTCATATTCGCCAGTTCGTAGACAAAGCGGGAGAGTTCGGTGAGGTGCTGCAGGTCACGCCCCCCCAGCACTTGATATCCACGTTTCTTGAGTGCCAGATTGGCGATGAGAGAAATCAAATCGGCATTCCCACACCGTTCGCCAAAACCGTTCATCGTACCTTGCACTTGCACGGCACCCGCATCGACAGCGGCCAGTGAATTAGCCACGGCCAGGTCGCAATCATTATGACAATGAATGCCCACTTGCACGTTTAACGGAGTGAGTACAGCGAGCGCCTCACGAACATACTGGGCAATCTCCTCCGGTAGCGTACCGCCATTGGTATCACAGAGGATCACCATTTGCGCCCCGCCCTCAGCCGCTGCTTGCAGAGTTCGCGTGGCAAACTCAGAATTCGCCTTCCAGCCATCAAAGAAATGCTCCGCATCGTAGAACACGCGGCGGCCTTCTTGAGCCAGACAAGAGAGGCTATCGCGAATCATATCGAGGTTTTCCTCGAGCGAAACACGAAGCACATCGGTCACGTGGAAATCCCAGGTTTTTCCCACCACCGTGCAGACCGGCGCACCCGACTTGAGCAAAGCTTGCATCCCGGGATCGGCAAGCGCGCGAATCCCGCGTCGACGCGTCATCCCAAAGGCACAGACTTGAGTGTGACTCAGTCGCATTTCCTGCACTCGGCGAAAATACTCCGCGTCCTTTTCATTGGAGAGCGGGTAGCCACCCTCGACGAAATCACAGCCAATCTCATCGAGTCGCTGGGTGATCGTGAGCTTATCTTGCAAGGATAAACTCACCCCCTCACCTTGCGTTCCATCCCGCAACGTCGTGTCGTAAATCTGAACCGTTCGCATCGCTCCTCACTTCCCCCCCCGGACCACTGCACTCGGCGAGCATCCTGGCAACAAAAAAACCCTGAAACCCGCGAAGGGTGTCAGGGCTTTGCTGATCGTCGCTCGCTGCTTTGCCCCGACGCTATTCTCCAATCACGATTACCAGCATCCGGACCTGTTCCGGAGCGGTAATTCGAGAAAGTCGCGGGGCTGCAGCTACGTCATCATTCATGTGGTCACCAATATGGATGCCATACGATAGGCTCGCTCGGCACGGGTGTCAATTAGATCGGCGCTGCCGAATGAGTCGCGGGGGCGGGCGGTCGAGCGGTCACAGGGCGTAGGACACAGGCCGAGGAGCACAACCCCGGCAGAGCGGCAGGGCAGTTGGGCAGTTGGGCAGTTGGGCGGTTGGGCAGTAGAGGGCAGAGCGGCAGGGGGCAAGTCGTTGGGCTGAATGCCCGGGAGTTGCCGCACGTCATGTTCCGGCTAAAAAGATGTTCCGGCTAAAAAGATGGTCGGGCTAAAAAGATGGTCGGGCTAAAAAGATGGTCGGGCTGGCAAGACACCATGCCCGACACCTGGCTATCCTCGGGCTCTAAATCAGCTCGGCGATCGGCTTGCCACTTTCGTTCATAAAGGTCGGCCGGCCAGCAGGGCTCGGGAACTGGATCCGCTGGTCGACACCCAACACGTGAAACACGGTTGCCATCAAGTCCTGAGGCGTGATCGGCGTCGTCTTGGGCACGTCTACCTTCGAAGCAGACTCGCCCACCACTTGCCCCATCTGCAGACCGCCACCTGCCAGGGCCAACGTGCTGAGCGGTGCCCAGTGATCGCGTCCCGCATTCTTATTCACGCGTGGGGTACGCCCAAATTCACCCGTGATCACAAGCAGGATCTTTTCGTTCAAACCCCGCTCGTGAATGTCCTCGATAAAGGCCGAGACCGCCTGATCCAACTGCGGCGAACGACTCTTCATCGCTTGTTGGATCTGACCGTGCATATCCCAGCCGCCGTAGTTGAGCGTCACGAAGCCGCAGCCGACTTCGCACAGTCGCCGCGCCATCAGCAGCTGTTCGCCCAGCCCCTTTCCGTAGCGTTCGACCATTTCTGGCTTTTCATTCTTCAGGTCGAAGGCCTTCGCGGCATTGCCAAACACCAGATCAAAAGCCTGCTTTTCGAATTGATCAAGACCATCCATCAGGCCTGAACGATCGGCCTGGCGATTCATGCGGTCGAGGGAGGCGAGCAGATTGCGGCGATCCCCAATGCGTTCCTCAGCCATCGACAACGTCATGTTTTTCCGTGCCTGACCGTTTTGGTCAAACGGGCCGTAGGCTGGTCCGAGGAACGAGGCGCCATCGCCAAAGATGCCTCCCAACCGGACGTAGGACGGGACACCGCTCTCCGGATTACTCGCCCCTCGAACTCGCGACACAATTGATCCCAACGAGGGTCGCGTCGGCAGCCCGCCGTTATCGGCCTGCTTGTTGTTGTAGCCCGTCATCACGAAATGAGTGCCACCCGAGTGTCCGCTGTTGGTGTGAGCAAACGAGCGCACCAGCGCCATCTTATCCGCCACTCGTGCAATCTTGGGGAAAGTGCCTCCGACCGTGACACCTGGGATAGGTGTGCTCTCTTCACCGGTCACACTGCGGTATTCGGCGGGCGCGGTCATCTTCGGGTCGAACGTTTCGACATGCGTGGGACCACCACCCAGCCAGATCCAAACGACCGACGTGTCTTTCACCGTGCTGCCAGCCGCTGCCGCTGCCGCCCGTTGTCGCAACAATTGTGGTAAGCTCAGCGAGCCCACACCTAAAGTTCCTACTTTGAGAAACTCGCGACGCGAGTGCCCTTCACAATTTGCGTGCCGACCGCGGAAGAACAGATCCAGCATGGTGCATCCCCTATCTATCCAGTGATAAACGTCCAACCCCGGCGCCGTCACGATTCCACCACGCGGCTCCGTTAACCATCGGGGTCAAACGAAACGTCGACTCCCACCGGCACGGAACAACGCCTCTCTGCGGTCGATCGGCCCAAAGATGGCCGAAAGTTTATATAAACCCAATTGGATAAGTCAAATAAAATCGTTGAATTCAGATCAAAAAACGAAATGGTGGATGACGCGGTTGGGACCTGCCACTTTACAGCATTCCCGGGCGGGTTTTAGGATCGGGGGAACGGTCACCTAGCGCCGCCCTAGAGAAGGACTTCCTCAATCATGACTAGCTTGTCGCCACAACTGCCGCGTTATGACTATGACATTGTCGTGGTGGGAGCTGGTCATGCGGGCACGGAAGCGGCCTTGGCCGCCGCGCGCTGCGGTGCTCAGGTCGCCTTGCTCACGACGAACTGTGACACGGTTGGCCAGATGAGTTGCAATCCGGCGATTGGAGGCGTCGCCAAGGGGCAGATTGTACGTGAGATTGACGCGCTGGGAGGCGTCATGGGCCGAGCGATCGACGCGACGGGGATCCAGTTTCGGATGCTCAATCTGCGCAAGGGGCCGGCGATGCACAGTCCGCGGGCTCAAGCCGACAAAAAAGCCTATCAGCAATTCATCAAACAGGAAGTGGAATGCCAACCGGGACTCGACCTGCGACAGGAGACGGTTGAGGACCTGCTGGTGGACGAGCAGGGGGAGCAGCCGCGCATCGCGGGAGTGCTGGTGCGGGGCGGAATTGAATATCGAGCGCGGGCCGTGATTCTCACGACGGGCACCTTTCTGCAAGCACTCATGCATACCGGTGAAATCAAAACGCCCGGAGGCAGGGCAGGGGAGGGGACCACGAGCGGGATTAGTGGAGCACTAGCCCGCTTAGGATTTGAAGTGCGGCGATTCAAGACTGGGACGCCGCCGCGGATTAATGGTCGCACGATTGACTACAGCCGGACAGAACGCCAACCCGGCGACGATGTCCCACAACCATTTTCATTCCTCAACGACCGAATCGAAAGTGAACAACTTCCCTGCTGGATCACGTACACCAACACCAGCGTCCATGACTTAATTCGCGCGAACCTGCATCGAGCACCGATGTATAGTGGCCAGATTCGCACCACGGGGCCTCGTTATTGTCCGTCGCTCGAAGACAAAATTGTCCGCTTCAGTGATAAGGAGCGTCATCAGATTTTTCTGGAGCCGGAGGGACGTCAGACGCTGGAAGTCTACGCGAATGGAATCTCCACCAGCTTACCGCGGGATGTCCAGGATGCCCTGATCCGGCAAATACCAGGTTTGGAAAACGCTCGGGTGATGCGGTACGGCTACGCCGTGGAATATGACTTTTGCTCGCCCGATCAACTCTGGCCTTCACTGGAAACCAAGCGAGTCAGCGGTCTCTACTTTGCTGGTCAGCTGAACGGCACCACGGGCTACGAGGAGGCGGCGGGGCAGGGCTTATTGGCGGGTATCAACGCCGCCCTGCAGCTGCGACAGTCCGAGCCGTGGATTCTGGGCCGCGAGGAAGCCTACTTGGGTGTGCTCGTCGACGACTTGGTGACCTGTGGAGTGGACGAGCCGTATCGCATGTTCACCAGTCGCGCCGAGTTTCGTCTGTCGCTGCGACATGATAATGCTGATCGGCGGCTGACGGCCCACGGGCAGCGTATTGGGGTAGTGGAACCTGCTCGTTGGCAGCGACTGCAGGCAAAGGAGGCGGAACTGAGTCGCGTGATGACCTTACTGCGGCAGCATCGGTCGCCCGACGGGAGCCTGGAGAACTGGCTCAAGCGCCCCGAGAACGACTGGTCGCAGGTCGTCGTTCATCTCCCGGAACTCGCAGCCGTGTCACGGGAAGTTGCTGACCAGATTTTGCATGACGTCAAATACGCCGGTTATTTGCGACGTCAGGACCAGCAAGTCGAGCGGCAGCAGCGGCTCGCAGATCAGCGAATTCCTGCCAATTTCGACTACCAGCGGCTCACCCAACTACGATTCGAGGCGCGGCAGAAGCTCAGCCAGATTCGGCCGGTGAGTTTAGCGCAGGCCAGTCGCATTAGCGGCATAACGCCGGCGGATATCGCGTTGCTGCTGACTCATTTGAGCTGAGGAGGCAAACTAGTCTGGGCGTGGCAAATCGAGTGAAGCAGGGGCTTTGTGGGCCCCTTGGTGGCCGAAAATATAAATTTACTCGCCCTGGACCAATCGCCACAAACATTTTCCCGACATAGACTTGCGCCAAAAATATCAATCTTGACGCAGCTGGCAGCCCCGATATAATTCGACGCGTTGGCAAATTCGGTAAGACAGGCAGAACCGGATGAGCCTAACGGTTACATGGACCGTAGAACGTGTAACCTTTGCGTACGCCACGGAGTCTTGTTTAACGACGGAGCTTAGGATCAGTTGACCCCGTGCAAAAAACACGGATGTTGGGGTCTTTGGGTAATCCGACAGGGTAGTCGGTTATTCCCCCTGAACATGGCTGGTCCGTCGGAGAGGGCTAGGAAGGACGGATGTCTGACATGACGACCAAGACTGTTTTCACCACTGGTGAGGCCGCCAAGATTTGCAAAGTAAGTCAGCAAACGATTATTCGTTGCTTTGACAATGGCACGCTGAAGGGATTCCGAGTGCCGGGGAGTCGGTTTCGACGCATTCCTCGGGACCACTTGTTCACGTTTATGCGTGACAACGGGATTCCGACCGATGCCTTGGAGAGCAACAAGCGCAAGGTTCTGCTCGTCGACGACGACCAAGAACTGGTGGAGCTGTTGCGGGACGCCTTTGAGCGGGATGGCCGCTTCGAAGTGCGATTAGCCAACAACGGGTTTGAAGCCGGGATGCTGGTGCGCGAGTTTCGCCCGGACCTGGTCGTGCTCGATGTCATGCTGCCCGACATCAACGGCAAGGAAGTCTGTCTGCGAGTGCGTAGCGATGAGACCTTGGACGCTGTGAAAATCATCTGCATTTCGGGGATGGTGGAACACGACAAGGTGGAAGAGCTACGAGCGGCCGGAGCCAACGACTTCATGCAAAAGCCGTTCGCCATCGATCAGCTCATGGAACGAGCATGCGACTTGCTGGAAATTGAACGAGCGATGGTGTCGTAAGCAAGCCAGGGCGGTTGATTCGGTTGGCTCATCCAAGCTGGCCGCATTCCGCTCGTGGTACCAGCGATCACCCATCCACTTCCGCCGCCGCCGTAGGTCGAGCGCAAGCTTGGCTGAGCGGCGGAGAGCGTGGCGGGGGGGACCGCTGACCGTTATCCCGCGCTGGTTGGTTTTTCCGGATCGCTGACGACCTGGAGCGTCTGCGCCACACGGCAGATACCCAGTCGTTGCATGCGAGTGCGGATCACACCATTAACTGGTTATGGTGATCGAGTGGCCGACATCCGTTCGAGCGTCCCTCCGGACCCTAATCTTCTCGCCGACGCCGGCGCGAGTGCTCCAACGGATGCACCGCCTGCCGCTCTCGATCCAGATCGTCTGGCTTCCCTGCGAGAGCTAGCCTACGGCGCGAGTCATGAAATCAACAACCCACTCGCCAATATCGCCACTCGCGCGCAGGCACTTCTGCGCGCCGAAACCGATCCCGAACGCCAGCGGTCGTTGGCGACCATCGCAGCGCAAGCTCTGCGTGCCCACGAGATGATCGCTGACTTGATGCTGTTTGCAAAGCCGCCGAAACTGCGAGCGGCGTGGATCTCCCTGCGCGAAATCCTGCAAACGACGGTCCAGGAATTGGCCGTCGCCTTCCCCGCTCACAATCTATCACTGCAGCCGCTTCCTGCGCCCGATTCCTCAATCCGACTGAAGAATCACGCGGATCCCGATACCGGCACGACTAGCCATTCGCCGGACCGGCCGCTCGATGCCATCTGGGCCGATCGTGACCAACTGCTCGTGGCCTTTGCAGCACTGGGCCGCAACGCCTTCGAAGCGATCGATCTAAGCCACAACGCCGCAGCATCGCGACCGGGGCACGTGACATTCGAGTATGCCGAGTCCGTGGCGAGTACGGATGCAACTATCACCGGCTGGGAGATTCGAGTACGAGACAACGGTCCCGGAATTTCAGATGCGATTGCCCAGCGGATCTTCGACCCGTTTTTTTCAGGGCGCGAGGCGGGGCGTGGCCTTGGCTTTGGCTTGTCCAAAGCCTGGCGGATCATTGACGCACATGGCGGTCACCTGCGACTCGGCACGGAAGCTGACCAGCTTCCTGCGGGGCAGGGGAGTGAGTTCGTCATTTGGCTGCCTAAGTCGCCATCCCCCGTCGCTTGAGCTCGCCCACAACACCTTGCACGATACGCGCGATGGCATCGGGATCAACGGCACCACCGACAGCACATCCACCTAAAGGTTCACTTGTGAATCCCTCAGCGGCTAGCAAACATTGCAACTGGTCGCGCAGCTGGTCCAATTGCACTTCCTGATTGGGTGACTTTGGCTGTCGCCCCACCCCTGTCTGAATCCCTCGCAGCTGCAACGCGGCGCGAAATCCCTCGGGAAACTCCGAGTTGAAAATCATGGCGTCGAACAGCTTAAGCAAGCGATATTGCAAGTCTCGGGCTTCATCCAGACGTCGGGCGAGCGTGAGATCGTATAGTTTGCGAGTGATTTCGGGGACGACACCACTAGTGGCGTTGGTGCCGCCATCGCAGCCGATCAGGATCATCGGCATCAAGGCCGCATCCCAGCCGGTGAGGAATTTGAAATCCGGGCGGAGCGGACGAACGGCGGAAATCATCCGCATCATGTGGGGCAGGTCACCCGAAGAATCCTTGATCGCCACCACGCGCGGACACTCTTCGGCCAATCGCTGTACCGTTGGCACATCAATTGGGGAAGCGAAGAGCGGGATGTTATAGAGCGTCACGTCGATCGGCGAATGATCGGCGATTTCCTTGAAGAAGGCATACACCCCCGACGGACTCAACTTGTAATAAAACGGTGACACAATCGCCACCGCACGCACTCCTAAACGGTGATAGTGCTCGCAGGCTCGGATGGTCTCGCGCGTGTTCGCCTCAGCTGCCCCCGCCAGAATGGGGACTCGGCCGCGAGTCTGATCCGCGATGATCTCGATAATCCGACGTCGCTCTTCGGCTGTGAACCGCGTGAACTCTCCGGTTGAGCCATTGGGATAGAGGCCGTGCACACCGTGATCGATGAGCCAATCGACATAGCGCCGCGTCTCCGCTTCATTGATTTCGCCTTGAGCGTCGAGCGGCACGATGTTGGGGGTAAAAATACCGGCCAGCGGAGCCTGATTTGCGGTAGGGGATTGAGCGTGGGCCATGGTGCCAACTTTGGGGTGAATGACTCGATCAACTTTTCTTTGTTCGACATCCCGCCGCGACAACTTGCGGATGAGCGTGAGGGCGCGACGAGTCGTGTGGCTTGCCAACGGATTGTAACGACCAGGCAGAATGGCGCTGAGTGCCCATCCCCCTACAACAAATACGACTTGCAGAGATTTCCCGGATGACCTACCTTGCCCATTCGCTAGGTAAGGAGGCCCAGCATCTATGCGCTCATCGGATCATCACCCCCAAGATCGTACGCTGTCGCACGGTCGAGTCGACTACGTGCAAGACGACTTGCTCACCGCCGCTTTGATCGCCAAACAACGGGTCGGAGCTTGGCTGGTTGAGCGTCAGGATCCCAGTGGCTTCTGGTGCGCGGAACTGGAAGGCGATTCGATTCTACAGAGCGAGTACATTTTGCTGCTGGCATTCTTGGGGCTGGAGCAGTCGCCGCTGGCCAAACAGTGTGCGCGTCAGCTTTTAAAACAGCAGCAGCCTGGTGGTGGCTGGGCCATGTATCCCGGTGGCCGTGTGGAGATCAGCGGAAGTGTCAAAGCCTACTTCGCGCTCAAACTGACCGGTGAAGACCCCGCTTCGGAACCGATGCGTCGGGCTTGCGAGACGATTCGTCAGCAGGGCGGTGCGGATGCCGTCAACAGTTTCACGCGCTTCTACCTCGCGCTGTTGGGGCAGATCTCGTACGAACTTTGCCCGGCGGTTCCGCCCGAAATGATGCTCTTACCCGATTGGGCTCCGATCAATATCTATCGGATGAGTGCTTGGTCACGGACGATTTTTGTTCCCCTGTCGATTGTCTGGGCACAGCGTCCGGTCCGCGCGTTACCGGCCGAGTTAGGGATTAGCGAGTTGTTTATTCGTGCGCCGGAGTGCTGGCCGCCGCTGCGATCACCAGGTGCCGAGCCACCCCGGCGCGGCTGGAACTGGGAGCGATTCTTTCGGCGAGTTGACGAGCTGCTGAAGTTTGGTGAGCGGCGTGGATGGCACCCGCTGCGACGTCGAGCGCTCCGTGCTGCCGAGTCCTGGATGCTGGAGCGGTTTGCCGATAGCGATGGACTAGGGGCCATCTTTCCGCCCATTATCTGGAGCATCATCGCGCTGCAAAGTTTGGGGCACGCTGCCGACAGTCCCGCCGTGCGGGAATGTCACGATCAGCTGGCCGCGTTGATGATCAACGAGAACGACACAACTCGCTTGCAACCTTGTTTATCGCCGGTATGGGATACGGCCCTCTCTGCCCGCGCGCTTGGGGCAGCTGGAGTGGATGTCAGCCATCCCTCATTATGTCGCGCCGTGAACTGGTTGTTGTCGAAAGAAGTTCGCCAGCCTGGCGACTGGTCCAAACGCGTTGCCGCCGAACCCGGCGGTTGGTTCTTTGAACATCGCAACGCGTTCTATCCCGACGTGGACGATACGATCATGGTGCTCATGGCACTACGCTATCAATTCGCCAACGCTCAAGGAAACCTGCCGCAAAACACTCGCTCACCCCTCTGGCGGATGCTGCCTGGTCGCGGTGAAAGCGCGAGCATCTCGACCACGTCCGAAACTCCCACGCTGGTCTTGGAAGGTCGAATCAGGGCCGGAGAGCAAAAGCAGTTTTTAGCTCGCACCGAACAGATTTCCGCGGCCTGTCAGCGAGCTCTGAACTGGGTGCTCGCAATGCAAAATCGCGACGGTGGCTGGGGTGCATTTGACAAAGACAACAACTGGCAATTGCTGTGCGAAGTGCCTTTCGCGGATCACAACGCCATGATCGATCCCAGCACGCCCGACATCACGGGTCGAGTCCTGGAAATGCTGGGACAGTATGGGTTCACTCGTCGCGATCCCAGTGTGCAGCGAGCGATCGAGTACTTGCGAACCACTCAAGAAGCCGATGGATCGTGGTATGGGCGCTGGGGCGTGAATTACATCTATGGGACGTGGCAAGCGCTGGCCGGTCTCGCGGCGGTCGACTTCCCACGCCAGGACCCGCTCATCATGAGCGGAGTGCGTTGGCTCCTCGATCATCAACAGCCCAATGGTGGCTGGGGTGAATCGGCAGACAGCTACGAAGACCAGTTGACACGTGGGCAAGGGCCGGTGACCGCGTCGCAAACCGCGTGGGCACTCCTGGGTCTGCTGGCTGCCGGGCTACAGGATCACGCCGCCGTGCGCCGCGGCATTTCCTACCTGGTGGATCAACAACAACATGATGGCTCCTGGCAGGAATCAGAATTCACGGGGACCGGTTTTCCTCGCGTGTTCTATCTCCGCTACCACTACTATCCGATTTACTTTCCGCTGTTGGCACTAGCCGAGTGGACGAAGTTAGGAAACTGAACACGATGGGCGTTCCCCTTTCGCAAATGGCAACGGTCGCCAGTTACGTCCTTGGTCAACAACTGCGCGGTCGCAAACGGTTCCCGCTGGTATTGATGCTGGAACCGCTGTTTCGCTGCAATCTGGCCTGTGGTGGTTGCGGCAAGATTCAATTCCCTGCTGAGATTCTGCGCCGACAGCTAACGCCCGAGCAATGCTGGGCGGCGGCGGATGAATGCGGTGCGCCTGTGGTTTCCATTCCGGGTGGCGAGCCCCTGCTGCATCCGCAAATTGATCAAATCGTCGACGGCTTGGTGGCCCGTCGCAAGTACGTTTACCTATGCACCAATGCCATCAAACTGGTCGAGTCATTACCGAAGCTGGTGCCGAGCCGTTATCTTGCGCTCTCGATCCACCTTGATGGTCCACGTCAGGAACATGATCGCGCCGTGGCGCGTCAGGGTGTCTACGACCAGGCCATCGAAGCCATTCGAGCGGCACGCGAACGAGGTTTTCGTGTCACCACAAATTCCACTCTTTTCCAGGGAACCGATACGCGACGCATGCGGGGATTCTTCGATGAGATGATGCGACTGGGCGTCGAAGGAATGATGATTTCTCCGGGTTACAGCTATCAAAAAGCGCCCGACCAGGACCATTTCCTCAGTCGTCAACAAACTCACGACCTGTTTCGACGACTACTCGCGGGGGCCAACCGTCGCTGGCGGTTTAACCACACGCCACTGTTTTTGGAATTTCTTCAGGGACGCTGGGACTTTACCTGCACACCTTGGGGAAATCCCACCTACAACATCTTCGGTTGGCAAAAACCCTGTTACCTGCTCGATGACGGCTACTGCTCGACCTTCGAGGAATTGATGGCCACGACCGACTGGGAGCGTTATGGCCATCAAGGCACGGAGCCGCGTTGTCGCAACTGCCTGGTGCACTGCGGGTATGAGCCGAGTGCCGTAGCGGCGACTTTTGGCAGTTGGAAAGGATTTCTCGCTACGGTAAAGTTATCGCTTTGGGGAAGCCGCACAGAGCGGAGCGAAGAAAACGAATTTAACTCCCCTGCTCCCACTGAAGATTTTCTGGATCCGTTCGCTTTGCCGGTCATTCGTGATACGCATGTGAGTGAAACCTGATCGAATATGCTGCTGCGGTTCATCGTCAATCAGTGGATCCATCAAACCGCACGGCAGAAGGTGTACGAACTCGTCGGCGCCGCCTTACGAGGGCAGGGGGGGGCTGCCCGCCCGCATGCCACCGCCACGACAGCCACCGCCACGACAGCCACCGCCACGACAGCCACCGGCGCACCAGCTTCCGGCAACGACGCCGCTGGGGTCGCCCCAAACGAGGACGGCGAGGCGTCAGAGGCGTCCAGCGTGCCGCCTCCGCCGACCACCTGCGACGTGGCACTCGTCTTTGCACTCGACCTGGAAGCAGGCGGCTTGGTGGATCGTTTGGAACGCCCCGCGACCGCTCGCTGCGCTCGTTTTTTTGAACACTCCGGTTGGCTCCACGGTCGCCGAATCGTCATCGCAGAAGCGGGAGTGGGACAAACGGCAGCGGAGCAAGCGACCGAGGATCTGTTGGCGCTCTATCAACCTCAATGGCTGATTTCGGCTGGGTTCGCGGGCGCACTGCGCCCCGAGGTTCGCCGCGGACACCTTGTCATGGCGACTCAGGTCGCCAACGAAATAGGCACCGAGCTGCTCACCGGGGTGAAGCTGCCCAGCCCCCCACAGCCAGGCGTCCACGGAGGACGACTGCTGACGGTGGACCGCTTGGTGCGAGACGTAGCCGAGCGTCACGCGTTGGCGGAGCGTTACGATGCGGTGGCCTGCGACATGGAGACGCTGGCAGTGGCCCGTGTCTGCCAGCGCCATCGCACTCGATTCCTCTCGGTACGAATCATCAGCGACGCCGTGGAAGACGAATTGCCACCGGAGGTCCAGCGGCTCTTGGACCATCAATCACTGGCCGGCAAACTGGGCGCGGCGGCGAGTGCGATCTGGAATCGTCCCTCGAGCGCCAAAGACTTCTGGCGACTTCATCGCGAAGCGCTACAAGCTTCCGAGCGGCTCGCACAGTCGCTCACCGCCATCCTCGCTAATCTCTCACTAACTCACCGCGAATAACTCGTCGCTCCCATCCACACAGCCGTTCTTAAGCTAAAAACAGCACCACAACCGAACATAAGAAACATTATCGGACGTTGTAAATTCGGATTTTTGAGGTCGCTGATACCAACCTGAAACGGCTAGACCCAAGCCACAAACCATCCGCTCAACGATCAATCCAGTGGCGCGAACTATGACTCCAAGAACACGCCCATGCGACGGAATTTTTCGTAGCGCGAATCCACTAATCGCTCGCCCGGCTCGCGCTTCAGCTCGCGGATCGACTTGATCAGAAATTGTTTCAAGCCTGCCGCCATTCGATGATGGTCGCGGTGAGCGCCTCCGAGCGGCTCTTCGATCACCGCATCGATCACGCCTAGTTTAAGCAGATCGCGAGCCGTGAACTTCAGCGCCTCGGCAGCCTTCTCCCGATAGTCGCGGCTCTTCCAAAGAATCCCCGCGCATCCC
The DNA here is from genome assembly GCA_044235425.1 of Pirellulaceae bacterium. Lineage (GTDB taxonomy): Bacteria > Planctomycetota > Planctomycetia > Pirellulales > Pirellulaceae > JBJSXJ01. The sequence continues at coordinate 18,553 of JBIIHW010000038.1, read as the reverse complement.
TCGGGACTGATCACCGAATAGTACGCATGCTCGAGCATGCCCACTCGATCTCCCACGCCAATCCCTAGTGCACCGCCACTACCGCCCTCCCCAATCACCACGCAGATGATGGGCGTGTTCAGGCGGGACATTTCAAACATGCTTTGCGCAATCACCATCGCCTGACCGCGCTCCTCGGCCCCCACTCCGGGATACGCTCCCGGAGTGTCAATGAAGGTGATGATCGGCAGACCATATTTGGCCGCCAGCCGCATCTTGGACATCGCTTTGCGGTAGCCTTCCGGATGAGCACATCCGAAATAGCAAGCGGAGCGTTCTTTGACCGTGCGTCCCTTCTGATGCCCAACTACCAGCACCTTGTACTGGTCGATCTTCGCGAAGCCCGTCAGCAGCGCTCGGTCATCGCCAAAATGGCGATCCCCATGCAGCTCCACAAACTCCTCAAACGCCAGCGCCAGGTAATCGCGCGTATAAGGACGATCCTTGTGCCTGGCCACCTCAACCGTTTGCCACGGCGTCAACGACGAATAAATGCGTTTGGTTTCCTGGGCAAGCTGCCGACGTAAACGCCGTACCTCCTCATCCCCCTCCGCCAAGGCACCTTGCTGTTCCAGCGCCTGAAGCTGTTGTTCAAGTTCGAAAATCGGCTGCTCAAATGCCAACCCTGGCCCGCTACTGCTCATCGCCTTCCCCATGCGACTAGGTTTTTAGTTTCACCTTGAAGACTCGAATTGCGCGAAACTGCTTCAAGAAATCGGCCATCGAAGCCGGTCGCTCGTCCCGATTCTTCGCCAACATCCGCATCAATAACGCATTGAACTCGTTCGTCACTTGGTTATTTGTCACCAGCGCCGAAGGCACCGGAGCCTTCAGATGCTTACTCAACAGATCATCGGCATTCAGTCCGGTGTACGGCAACTTCCCGGTAACTAGCTCGTACAGCATACAGCCAAAACTGTAAATATCAGCTCGAAAATCCACCGCCTCATTGCGGATCTGCTCCGGGGACATGTAACTGCGAGTGCCCTGGATTTTGCCCCGCTTGAACAGCTTCGCCAGCCCTGTCACCGGCTTTTGAGCGATCGCAAAGTCGATCAGCTTCACATCCCCTTCGTCGGTCACCAGGAAATTGTCCGGCTTCACGTCGCGATGAACCCAGCCCTTGTCATGCAGGTACCGCAACCCCTCCGCCGCTTGCTCAATGATCTTCGGCGTTAACGGCGGCAAAATCTCCGGGCTCTGCCGCATAATCATCTTCAAGTTGCGAGCCGTGCTCAGCTCCAGGACCAAAAAAGCGATCGACTTGTCGACTGCAAAGTCGTAAATCTCGATCACGTTCGGATGCCGAAAGTCCTTGGCAACCTCCAGTTCGTGACGCAAGAACTCGATTTCTTCTTTATTCTCCTTGAATTCCGGCTGCAGCAGCTTTACGGCGACACGTTTGCTGTCCGAGTCCCGAATCGCTTCCCAAATCTGACAGCTCGCCCCCGGCCGAATCATCTTCAGCCGCCGATAGCTGCCTAAGTACTCCGTACCCTTGGTCACAGTCACTCCTTGGGCACCTGACGCGGTGCCGATTAGTCCGGTTTTGACGGTTGTAGTCTAGCCCAAACCGGAGCCTGAAAAAAGACGAACGACCTAAGACAGCAGCTTTTGGTAGAGTTCGCGCAGCTGCTGAGTCATCGTTTCATGACGGAACTGATCGGCAAATCGCCGACGCCCCCCCTGCCCTAGCCGCTCTCGCAGCGTCACATCGGTCGCCAGCTTCACCAGCGACTCCGCCAGCAGCTCCACCGCTCCCGCCGGAATCAGAAAACCGGTCTCACCAGGAATCGTCACTTCGCGAGCCCCATCGACGTCGAAACTGACCACCGGCTTGCCCGCAATCAGTGCCTGCGGCAACGCCCTTGCTAACCCCTCCCTCAAGCTCACATGCACCAGCGCATCCATCGCCCCGAGCAGCGCTGGAATTCTCTCCGGCGGCACCAGCCCCGTGAAACGAAAGTATTCACTGAGCCCCAACCGGCCAATCTCCCGCTCCAGTTCCGCCCGCAAAATCCCATCGCCCACCAGCAGGAACCTCACATTATCACAACGCTCAATCACCGTTCGCGCAGCCGCAATCAAATACTCATGCCCCTTCAAATGAAACAGACGAGCGATCTTTCCAATCACCACCTGCTCGGGCTCAAATCCCAACTCACGCCGTACCTCCTCCCGCTGCTCATGAGCCCGCAAAAATGGATTCACATCCATCCCGCTGTAAATCGTGACGAACTTTTCCCGCGGCGCAACCCCTGCCTCGACCAGCAAGTCAGTCATCGCATCCGCCACACTCACCAGCCGCTGACAGCGCTGAGCCCCAAATCGCTCCGCCCAAATAATCGCTCGCCGCGCCAGCCTCGATTGGTAAGGATGAAACGGAGCTCCATGCACCGTATGCACAATGGCCGGAACCCGCAGCGCCGTCCCTGCCATGCGGCCGAGAATCCCAGCCTTCGCGCTGTGAGTATGCACAACGTCGGGACGGAAGTCGCGCAGCAGCTTTTTCAGTTGCCGATAACTTTGCCAATCCAGCCACGGCAAGACCGCTCGACGCATCGACGGAATCAGCGCCACCGGCACGGGTGGGCGAATCCCCCGCAACTCCCCTGCCCTGCTCTGCGCCAGCAAATCTCCCTCAGGCCCCAGCGCTGGACCAGTAATTAGCAGCACCTCATCGCCGTGATGCTGAATTAAATCTTCACAGCACAGCAGCGTATTCTCCTGCGCTCCGCCGACAATCATGCGAGTGATGACATGAGCGATGCGCATGACTCTTCCGCCTCAGCTATTCCGCCTGATAATAGACTTCGACCAAGTACAAGCCATGGGCGGGTGCCGCTTCTCCCGACAGCCGCCGATCCTTGGACGCTAACAGCTCAGCCACCCAAGACTCCGGCTGCTTGTGCCGTCCCACCAGCACCAAGGTGCCCGTGATGTTCCGTACCATGTTGTAAAGAAATCCGTCCGCAGCCACTTCCACGACCACACGCGAGCCAAAATCGGTCAGCTGACGAATGACCAAAATATCGGTGATCGTACGCCGGCTGTTCAGCCGCTGCGAACCACCTGTTTCAAAAGTATCGAAATCATGCGTTCCCAGCAGCACCTGCGCCGCGCGCTGCATCGCGTCGACATCCAGCACCGTCTTCACATGCCAAGCTCGATGACGAGCCGTGGGATCATACGGCTGTCCATCCTGAATCAGATAGCGATAACGTTTGCCGTACGTGTCGCGCAAGGCATGAAAACCTGGTTTCGCATAGGCCACCTCGCGCACTCGAATATCGTCCGGTAAGTGTGCGTTGAGTGCCCCGCGCAAGCGGTACGGAGTCAACTGCGTACTGCTCGCCAAGCTAGCAATTTGAGCGAGCGCGTGGACGCCGGCATCGGTGCGTCCACTGCCCGTTATCGTCAGCTGCTCCCCCGTCACCTTGCTCCAAGCCAGCTCCAATTCACCCTGCACCGTGCGTCCTGACGATTGCCGCTGCCAGCCCAGCAGCTGCGCGCCGTCATACGCTACGGTAAGTCGATAGGAACGCATGCCTGGATCAGTAATCGCTAGCGTCCCTTCTTGCCAGCGATCTGTTTCGCAATCAACAGCTCCGCAATCTGCACGGCATTCGTGGCAGCACCCTTGCGTAAATTATCGCTCACACACCAAAAGGTCAGCCCATTTGCACTGGAAAGATCCTCACGGATGCGGCCGACAAACACATCGTCCTTGCCATCGGAATTCATTGGCATCGGATACACCCCCGCCGCCAAATCATCCACCACCGTAATCCCCGGGAACTTCGCAAACAGCTCGCGCGCCTCAGCCACCGTCACCTTACGCTCAGTCTCCACCAGTACACTTTCACTGTGACAGTTCGTCACCGGCACACGCACGCAGGTGGGACAAACTTGAATGGAGTCATCGCCCATGATCTTGCGAGTCTCCCAGACCATTTTCATTTCTTCCGATGTATAACCCTCGTGCTTGGGACTACCAATCTGCGGGATGAGATTGAACGCAATCGGATGTTTAAAGGTCTGGTACTCATAGGGCGAACAACTGATCGCCGCGCGCGTGCCACGATCTAGATCCTCCTGCCCAGTCACCCCGGCACCACTCGTCGCCTGATAGGTGCTTACCACGACGCGCTTCACTTTGGCCGCCGCATGCAGGGGCTGCAGAGCCACCACCAGCTGCGTGGTAGAGCAGTTAGGACTTGAAATAATTCCGCTGTGCTGCTCCAAAGCCTGAGGATTCACCTCGGGAATGACCAGCGGAACCTTAGGGTCCATGCGCCAATAACCGCTTTCATCCACCACCACGGCACCACGCTCGACTGCATACGGAATGAAATCCCGAGCCACCTCATCCGGCGTACTGGCAATGACGAGTTGCCCCGGAGAAAACGCCTCGGGACGCAGCTCTTGAACGGTGTGCTGAGTGCCTCGAAAGGTGACCTGCGAACCGGCGGAACGTTTTGACGCCAAAAACGTGATTTGCTGATACGGCAAATTCCGCTCCGCCAACAACTGCAATACGATTCGTCCTACAGCCCCTGTCGCCCCCACCACCGCCACATGCTCGTACACGGCATAACCTCCACAAGAAAAACGCCTCAGTAGCCCCACTGACTACGATTATTTTCGGCCAGTATAGTAGCGCTCTCGCAGACCGTATAGTGACGTCTTTTGGCGAAAGCTTCAGCATGTGTGGCCGCTTCACTCTCCGTACCAGTTCCACCACTCTGATGGCACAATTCGAACTGGCTAGCCTCCCGGCACTCACCCCACGCTACAACATCGCTCCCACGCAGCTCATTCTCTGCGTGCGCTTAGCCGCCTCCCAACCACTCAACATCCACCTGCCTGCCCAAGATGCTCACCCCCGAGATGCCTCCAAGCACCACTTAGCTCCGCTTCGGGAAGCCGCCCTGCTTCACTGGGGACTCATCCCCTCCTGGGCCGAAGACCCCAAAATCGGCAACCGCATGATCAACGCCCGCGGGGAAACCATTGCAGAGAAACCCGCTTTTCGCAGCGCCTTTCGTCGCCGTCGCTGCCTGATCATCGCCGACGGCTACTACGAATGGCAGGCCAGCGGTCGACAGAAACAGCCCTACCTGATCGCCCGCCAGGACCAACTTCCCTTCGGCATCGCGGGCCTCTGGGAAAGCTGGCTGGCCCCAGATGGCACCCAAGTCGAATCCTGTACGCTCATCACCACCGACGCCAACGCCCGTACACGGCCCGTGCATGACCGCATGCCAGTCATTCTGGCCCCCGCCGACTACTCGCGCTGGCTCGACCCCAGCAGCTCTGCCCCCGCCCTGCTCACCCTCATCCGCCCCTGCCCCGAAGATTTGCTGCAACTTCAAGCGGTGAGCACCTTCGTGAATAATCCCCGTCACGAATCGCCCGACTGTATCACTCCCCTGACGAAAACCAGTTAGGCCGTAGCGGCATTCCCCTCACCCCCTCTCAAACTCTACCGGGGCCCCGCTGCCAAGCCCGGTACGCGCGGGTCCGACACTCCCACAAAGAGCCGCCGCTGCGAGTCCCACGCAATCGCTTGACTTACTCCCATGCGCAAGACCTCTTCCAGCGTATGACCGCGCGCCTTTAACTCGCGCTTCATTTCCGCACTGGCCGACTCCTCCAAGCGCACCACGTCCGGTGACCACTGATGATGAAACCGAGCCCCCGATAACGCCTCGGCCGCTGACATTCTGCCATTTAGCTGCCGCACGATCGCAAGCAATACCTGCGAGATGATCGTGGGACCGCCCGCCGCTCCGACCGTAAACACCGGCTCACCCTGACGCAACACAATCGTGGGACTCATACTCGATAGCGGCCTCTTACCCGGCTCGACCGCATTCGCCTCCGCTCCCACCAACCCAAAGGCATTCGGCACCCCCGGCTCAACCGCAAAATCATCCATTTCATTGTTGAGCAGAATTCCTGTGCCCGGCACGATCACCTTGGAACCAAACGACGTATTAATCGTGGCCGTCAAAGCGACCCAATTACCAGCGGCGTCTGCCGCAGCCACATGAGTCGTGTGCTTACTGAATACATCCGTTGCGGCGTCCGGTGGAAGGCCCGCCTGGGGCACCGGCCTCGCTCGCTCCAGATCAATCCGCTTCGCCAGATTACGCCCATAGTCGGGATGCATAAGTCCTCGCGGGACACGCACAAAATCGGAATCGCCCAGCCAGTGCGCGCGATCCGCAAACGCTAGTTTCATCGCTTCAATGATCACATGCGCACACCGCGCCGAATCCCGCTCGAACCATTCATCCAGCGGGAATTGCTGCAAGATATGCAGCATCTGCGCAACATGAATGCCTCCCGAACTCGGCGGTGGAAACCCAACCACCGTGTGATCGCAGTACTGAGTCACCAGGGGAGTTCGCTCGCACGGTCGATAACTTGCCAAATCACTCGCCGTCAGCAGACCACCATGGGCTTGCATCCACTGCTCAACCTGCCGAGCGTATTCGCCCTGATAAAACTACCGCACTCCCTCACTCGCAATCGCTCGATAAGATTTCGCCAAGTCCGTTTGCACTAGCCGTTCGCCTTCGCGATAAGGCGAACCGTCAGGCTTCAGCAGAATGGCTCGACTAGCCGGAAACCTCGCTAGCAGCTGCGCCTTATCCGCCAGATTTCCAGCATAAACACGATCAATTGCAAAACCTTCCTCAGCAATCCGAGCGGCCGGTGAAATGAGATCCGCCAGCGTCAAGCGTCCGTGTTCCCGCACCGCCAACTCATACGCCGCCAGCGCTCCCGGCACAGCCACCGCTAGCGATCCCGTCTGGCTATAGTCCGTCGCGCGTCGCTTCCCCTCCCCCTGCCCTACTCGTCCATCCTGCCCCAATCCCGCCACAGCCGCATCGACATACATCGTGCGATGTGCCTTCGCCGGTGCCGTCTCGCGACCATCCAAAGCCACCAGTTTTCCATCCGCGCGACGAACCAGAATTAAACATCCACCACCAATTCCTGAATTGTGCCCATCGACCACTCCCAGCGTCAGAGCTGCCGCCACCGCCGCATCCACCGCATTACCACCGCGCTCCAGCGCTGCCACTCCCGCCAGAGTCGCCAGCGGATGCACGGTCGCCACCATGCCACGTGGTGACTCCGCCGCTATTGCCCAGGGTGAAGCCAGCATGATGCCCATTACAACACCACCTAGTCGACGAAACCACAAAAAGAATGGGAGGGTGTTGAACATGCTTCCATCTCGCTTGTTCTAGACTCGCAGAAATCGCCGCAAAACATTGTTTGTGATCTGCGAAACTCGCTCATCAACTGGCAACGAACTGGGATAACAAATCGATCCCACCGAAAACACAGCACCACCGCTGTCAGTATCAAACGTCACCATCTGCGCCCCGCCGCCATCGGGATTCATCCCCTCGGCCAGCACTTGCGTCTGAGCGGGTGTACTTGCAGAACACTTGTCCGTCTCGTGCCCCGAAGCACCACCAGGACAACGCCGATGCAGCGATCGTTCCCCAAACAAATCTCCACGCCGCAAATCGGTACCAGCAAAGACCCAGTGATCTTCCGCCAACACACGATAAGGAGCCCCCGTCATAAAGCCACTCGGGGTAAATACCACCCCCAGCAGATTCGCCTCCGACTCGACACGCTTTGCCATCCGACTCTCGGCACCAATCTCCTCCGGCCACAATCCGCGCAGTGCGCCATTGTGAACCACCATCGTCTGCTGGTCGAACATTTCCACTTCACAGTTCAATCCGTTCCCACCGAGATAGATCAGTCGGCCACCGTCTGCGAAAACCCAGCGTTTGACACGTTCATACATCGACCGTGTCCAGTACTCGGGATGCGTGCTAATGATGAGCACTCGATAGGCAGATAAATCCAGCTGATCAAAGTGCAGCTGTGTTTCGCCGTAGAGGTCATATTCCCAGCCTTCCCGCTCCAACCACCCCAGCAATCTCCATTCTGCTGGCGCCACATGACAGGCCGCTCGACCCTCAATCGGATCCGTAATACGCTCTTGCAGATCAATGTGATTGATCGGCTCCGGGCGATCAAAGGATAGCGGCATATAACTCGAACTACCCCACGTCTGATGCTCGATCTGGGTATAACGTTTAAGTTGCTGTCGAGCGTTTACAATGGGCCGATCTGGTAGTTCATCGGCACTAATATAATTACTGCGCCCTCCGAAATTATTATAAGCATTCCAGGTAATGTTCGAAGCTAAAACGGCAATTGGTGCAGTGGGTCGAGCCGGCGCAACGATCCAAGGAAACGAAAACTGCAAGCCACTCGGTGTGAACGCGTGGAAGTAATAGAGACCGGATCGGTCTGGCGCTGCGACCCATTGCTGATGACTGGGACTACCATAGCCAATCTTGTTCCAGCTGACTCCCGTCTGCGTGTAATCTCCATCCGGGGTGATCTGCATCGTCGCTCGTGGCCCATGTTCATCATGCCATCCAAGACCACGTACCAGCTCCTTCTCCCAGCCATACCGCCACAACTCCAGTTTGTACTGTTCGACCGCATGCACACGAAACTCACCACGCTCTCCGCTGCGCACACATTTCGGCCAGACGTAACCGAGCAGCCCGTCCCCAAGCAGTCGAAAATGATGCGGTGCTGGTTCTCGTGAGCTCCAGCGAGCAACCTTGGCCCCATAGCCGGGCTTGGTGAGTATCACGTCGTAGTCACCTGGCGGCAGGTCGGCATAAATTGCACCGCTGGCTCGCGAACGAGCTTCGTGAGATCGTCCGTCAACCGCGAGAAACTCAAGGACCACATCCGCCAGCGCCACATACTTCTCATCACTTACATAACCAATCAACATTTGCTTGGCTCCATAATCGTCACGGGACCATCGATTGGCCCGGCGAGCGGACAATAATACATTTTTCCTTGATGCCAGACCGTCAACTGATCTTGATAGTGAGCCGAACCTACTACTCCAGAAACACTCGCACCATCAACCGACCAAAAACCTTTGCGCTCATCACCCAGATCCACAATCAATCGATAATTCGCCCCTAGCCACGCGGCCTGCGTAGCATCCGGCGTCGCGCTATTCACGGTATGCGCATCCCCATCCAGCGCCAATCGCGGGTGATCGAGTAACTCTGCCAGCTCACCACGGCCCGACAGCGGATGCTTTTGAGCCAATACATGTAAGGCTCCCCAGCGCCACTGAGTTGCATCCGCTCCCAAACGCTGAGTCAATTCGTGCAGCGCTGCCTCCAGTGCCAATCGCAGTTCGGTCGTCAGTTGCCCAGCAGGAAACCACCCTCGCTCATCGCCGCACAATACCGCTACGGCGAGCGGTCCCGACTGCGACAACACTAAATCCACTTGATCGGCCGGCAATCGAGCTGCCACGACACGACGGGACCAGTGGGCGATGAAAACATTGAAAATCGCCGCGGCCGCTGAGTCCGCGCGCACCTGCAAATCCCAACTCGCCAAGCAAGCGAGTGCTTCACCGAGCCGATCACTGGCTTCCGTCGACAACAATCGCAGCATCCAGGGTAAGCATTTCGCAGCGCGCCCGGAATTCACATCTGTCTGCAAGCGGCGCTGATCATCCACTTGCCGGGAACTACCGGCCGCAAGCGTCTCGCGAATGCGCCGAGCTCGATAGCCAGTGATCCACGTGCCGGATAGCGAATAGGGATAATCATCCGGACAGATGCGGTTGTTAGCAGTCACAAGAAGACCGCTGTCTGGATTGGTCAGCTGCGGCATGGACTCCCAGGGAATGACTCCCGTCCATTGATGCTGCGGTTCCCAGCCGGGACGCAGTCCACGTTCAGCACATGGTCGCAGCGGAATCGCCCCAGAGCACTGATAACCAATCTGGCCCTCGACATCGGCCATCACCACGCTAAAGGTCGGTGCCGACCAGCCCACCAGAGACGCTCGATAGCCAGCCACATCGGTAGCACTCTGCCCGCGTATCAACGCACTCACCCATTCACACGCTCCATGTCCAATCCAGCGCAGCGACACATGTTTCAAATGGCGAGCACCAGCGGGAAACAAGCCGTCCACCAAAGGACCGTTGCGGGTCGAGCGAACGATATGCCGCACCGTCTCACCACCGCGTACAACAATCTCTACCGGCCGCTCCTGGATTGGATGCCAGTCGCCGTCATACCAGCTACGCGTTCCAGTCACCTCATCCAAATGCTCTTCGTACAAGTCCCGCAGCGATGAAATGTTGTTCGTGATTCCCCAGGCGACCCGCTCGTTACGACCGATCATGATCGCCGGCATTCCCGTGTAGGCGGCGCCCGCCACATTCAGAACCGGCGTTCGCAGATGAACTTCATGCCACAGCGACACGGCCTGAAAAGGAACATGGGGATCACTGGCCAGCAGCGGCTGACCTCCGCGAGTATGCCGTCCCGCCAGGACCCAATTGTTGCTGCCACCACCATCCTCCGCACCTCCTGCCGAACTCTCCCCACTACCTTTATCTCCGCTGGCATCTCCCGCAATTCTTGGCCGATAAGAGCCCGCTGGCAGAATACACTCTTCGTCCAGTTCGGCGCCAAGATACAGTTCATACAGGGGCCCCGTGCCGACCGCGCGTTTGACCAGTTCGGGGGCCAGAATCACCGGAAATCGGCCTGTCAAATACCAGCGAAACTCGCCTGTAACCACCAAGCTGTCCACCGCACTCCAGGCCTCCGGTCGGTAATCCAGCAGATCAAACTCAACGGGCCACTGCCCTGCCCCGTCCCCACATGCCTGCATCCAAGCATTCACTCCCCGCGCATACGATTCCACCAAACTGCGGATTGCTGGAGTCATCGCCGCCAGCTCGCGCTCCGCCACCGCTTGCAGATCGAGCGTGCGGTAGAGCAGATCGGAATCAAGTGCTGCGGGACCGAGGATTTCGGCTAGCGTGCCGCGCGCACGTCGCCGGAGATAGTCGAGCTGGAAGAGTCGATCTTGCGCCACCGCAAAACCAAAACCGAGGTAAGCATCTTCGTTGTTTTCCGCCTCGATATGCGGCAATCCCCGCTCATCGCGCACCACGCCCACCGGCCCGCACAGACCATCACATTTCAGTTTCAACTCAGTCGACGGCACTCGACGCTGACACTCAGCCCGCCACCAGTCATTAAATTGCACACGCGACCAACCCGTCTCGACGAGGATTTGCTGGATCGACTTGCCTGCTCCGAGACCACGCAGTACTTCCTGCTGATTCATCATGTTCACGTAGGGTTTTCACGTTTTTTTGACCGGTCCTATTACTCGCAGGCAGTGTACCTGATCGAAGCCCTCGATTCTGCCTATCCCGCCAAATGACACTCAGTAGTTCCTGATTTCATTTGCCACCGACCCGTTCGCACTTTATCTTCAGCTCCCACCCATCCCACCCTTCCAGGCGCGGCCACTATGAGCTCGGGCGATTCCAACTCCTATCCCCCCGACGATTCTCTTCCCACTCACCAAAATCCCCGTCCAACCTGGGTGCGTTATGGTGTGCTGCTGTTCCTCTGCACGATGGCCTTTGTGCTCTATCTGGATCGAGTCTGCATCTCCGTGGCGGTCACGCCGATTCAAAAAGAATTGGGACTGAGCAAAAGCCAGATGAGTTACGTGCTGATGGCCTTCACCCTGGCCTATGGGCTATTTGAACTCCCAACCGGCCACTGGGGTGACCGCTTTGGATCGCGCCGCATTCTCACGCGCATTGTCATCTGGTGGTCGACCTTCACCGCTCTGACCGCCGCCTGCGTCGGACTACGCTCGCTCGTCGTCGTACGGTTTCTGTTTGGAGCGGGCGAAGCGGGTGCCTATCCGAATGCCGCACGAGTCATCTCGCGCTGGTTTCCGCGAACCGAACGAGGTCGAGTGCAAGGTTTTTTTCAAGCAGCTTCGCTTCCCGGGGGAGCCCTCGCACCAGCGATTGCCGCCTATTTAATCGCCGACTTTGGCTGGCGACTGCCATTTCTGATTTTTGGTGCCGTAGGAGTGATTTGGGCCATCGCGTTTTATGCGTGTTTTCGCGATGAACCGACTGACCATCCCAGCGTGAACGAGGCTGAGGCACAGCTGCTGGAGGAGTGTCGTGTGGTGTCCCATGACGAGCAGCAGCGACTGCCCGTTTTCGACGTACTTACGCATCCCACCATTTGGCTTCTGGGACTCCTCACAACCTGCTCGGCGTTTAATACCTACTTTTATTTTTCCTGGTATCCAACCTACCTCAAAGAAGCTCGACTCGTGGCTCCCGAAATAGCCGGAGTGCTCGCTAGCATCGTGCTGTTCGGCGGAATGGTCGGTACCCTCGTCGGCGGAGTGCTCGTCGATCACGTCGTACGCCGCTACGGCGATGCCGTGTTCGCTCGGAGACTAATCGCCAGCGGCTCTTATTTCCTCGCAGCTATTCTGCTCGTTTCGTCGTTGAACTTCGATAGCCCCTGGATCGCGGCGCTTTTCAGCTCCGGTTCCGTACTCGCACTCTACATCCAGCAAACCGTTTGGTGGTCCGCTGCCACTCAAGTTTCCGGTCGTTACCTGGGCGCTTTATTCGGACTCATGAATGGCTTGGGCACCTTCGGAGCGATGGGCTCTCAGGGCTTCGTCGGCTTCTTTGCCGATTGGCGTAAGAGCCAAGGTTTCGTAGGTCGCGAGCAGTGGGATCCAATTTTTTACGTGTATGCCAGCGTGCTCTTGTTCGGCACCATCATCTGGTGGTTCATCAGTCCCACCGAAGTGGTCGGTGCCCGCCGTCAGCGAGACTTGGATTGAGACGAGCCGCGCAGTTCCGCATATCCCATCGGTTCATGCATCGTGCCGAGTTTTTTATCCTGGAAGCTGGCAAACGTCACCACTTCATCGACCGCCGTCAGATCGCCATCAAAGTCACCAATCTGGTCGATCATTTGTCCCAATTGCCCTGCTGCCGGTCCGCTTTCACGCACTCGCCCCAAGGTGAGATGAGCTTGAAAGCGGCGCACTTCTCGGGGGAACCGCAGTTTCGTCAGCCCCACATCGATCGACTCTTGTAACTGACGCAACTCCTCTTCACCTTGATCGACGCCGATCCAGATCGTTCTCGGAGCGGCCGTGGTGGGAAACGCGCCGCAGCCACGAAAAACAATCTCGAACGGTTCAAACCCCCGCACCGCTTCCTCGACGATCCGACACACTGCCGGTACATCGCTGTCCGGCACATCCCCCAAGAACTTCAGCGTCAAATGCAACTGCTCGGGTTTCACCCAGGTCACTTTTGCAGCAGCTTGTTTGAGCTCCTTGATGAGTGCCGTGGCCCGCGCCTTGACACTCCCCGGAATCTCAATCGCCACAAACGTTCGAATCGACGCCATGAATCTTAATCCCCTCTCGTCATGCCGGCTGGAAACACTGCTTAAAACGCCAGCATGCGTCGATAGGCCTCCATGCGCAAGTCAATGTCGCGACGGTCAATTTGCTTGAGTCGTTCAAGACTGAAATCTTCGACGTTGAAGCTCGCTACCAAAATACCATGAGCCAAAGCTTCCTTCAGTGTCTGAGCGCTGAAGTCATCCCGAGCGGCGAGGTATCCCATTAAGCCACCCGCAAAACTGTCGCCTGCTCCAGTCGGATCCACTACCTGCCCAGTCGGATACGCGGGCAGAACATACGTTTCGTGATCAGCAAAAAACATCGCCCCATGTTCGCCCTTTTTGATCACCACAAAACGCGGTCCCATTTGGCAAATGCGATGGCCGGCGCGGACGAGATTTTCGTCATCCGTCAGCAGCTTCGCTTCGCTATCGTTGAGCACTAGGCCATCAATCCGTTTAAACAACTGCAGAACTTCATCGCGCTGCTCGCGAATCCACAAATCCATGGTGTCCGCAACAACCAGGCGAGGTCCTGTGCATTGCTCAAGCGTCTTGAGCTGCACACCCGGCGATGCGTTCGCTAGAAAGACATATTTACTGTGTCGCTGCGATTCGGTGAGTACAGGCTGGAAGGTACCTAAGACGTTCAGATGTACTTCCAGCGTCTCACGATCATTCATGTTTGACAGATACTTACCCGTCCAGCGAAAGGTACCCTGGTCGGGAATCACCTGCAAACCACCGGTATCAATCCCACGCTGATTCAGCAGCTGAGTGTGCTCGGCAGGCCAATCAGCTCCCACCACGCCCACTAAACTGACCGGGGAAAAGTAACTGGCCGCATACGAAAAATAGACCGCTGAACCGCCCAGCACATTCTCGCGTGATGCCGTCGGAGTGTGCACACTATCAAACGCCAAAGACCCCACAACCAACAGCGACATCGACGCCTCGTTTCCTCAAATTAGACTTACTACGCTGACTCTACCCCCGATTAAGCTCCCGATTATCGACCATTCTCCCCGGCATACAAGCCACGATGTACAATCGGCACCATGAATCGAACTAAATATTTTCCCGTGATGGCTGGGATCGCAGCGACTCTCCTGGGCGGCCTGCTGTTCCTGCCAACGCTCGCCGCCGCGGCGGCCGATAAGCCTCTTCGCTTTCAAGCTGCGATGATGAACGGCTCGCGCATCAGCGGTCGAGTCTTCAGCATCAATCCGCTAGCCGGTCCGGCCGGCTGGCAACTGGATCAACAGGATCTGAACGACCCCGCCAATCGCCTGCGCTGGCTACGTGACCGCCAGCTCCTGCCCAGTTCCCCCCCAGTGGCTTTCGTTGAACTGGCCACCGGCGATCGCCTCACGGGACAAGTCGTGCGCTATGTTGATGGATCTCAGCAGCCGTTCGATCCAGAGCCCGCTCATTTTGTCGTGCAACCCGACAGTCCGCTGGCTCCACCCACCCCCGCCCGCGAATCGTCCATTCGAGTGATTGCCAGATTCGTGAAGCGAATCGTGTGGCAACGGCGTGAGAGCGAGCAACTGAAGCCCAGTACCGCCTTCTTTCGCGATGGACGCACTCTGACCTATCGCGCCATTCGATTCGGAGCCACCGGTTTGCAATTGCTCACCAGCGACGGACAGCGGAAAGCGGAATACAGCGAACTAGCCGAATTGCATTTGCCCAGCGTCGACGTGTGGGATGCAATGCTGGACGAACTCGCAGGCCTCTGCCCATCCGGCATCGGACAACTCCTGCAACTAGAGACAACCGACGGCACGCTCGTTACCACCTCGCGCGATCGACTGCGTTTCCACGCTCCCGGTGGCAATCAAGATTTCGCTCGCTTCTCGCATGGCCTCCATCCCGCCTGGTCACTCGACGCAATTTGGTTGCCACAGTCGATTGTCTGGATGACTCGAGCGTGGGCCGCCAACGAAGTGCCGCTGTCACGACTAACACCCATCGCCAGTCGCCACCAAGGCTGGCTCGCTCCCTCGGGAACGCCCCATCAAGTCAATCGGAACGTGCAGTCAAGTATCCTGCGGAGTGGCGGTCAAGATCACGGCTGGGGATTCGGCGTGCAGGCCACCAGCAGTTTGACATTTCAACTGCCACCGAGTGCCATCCTGTTTCAAACCGGAGTGGGCCTCGATCGACTCGTCGGTCGCGGTGGGTGCGTGCGAGCGATTGTCAAAACGGAGAGTGATGCCAAGCCCCGCTTTGACAGCAGCTACTTGGTCGGTTCACAAGTCGTCGCGCAAACAGGCGCGATCGCACTAAATCCGACGGGCAAAGGTGAGAAACTAATCCTCGAAGTCGATGCCGCTCACGAAGGTCGCCCCAGCGGTGCCGATCCGTTCGACGTTCGGGACCTCGTCGACTGGATTGATCCCATCGTGACGCTCGATCAGCGCCGATTGTGGCCCGAGTTGACTGCTCGTCTGCCGCGTCACCTACCCGCTTGGCAGGGCTGGCAGTTCGCGCTGAATCCTCCGCCAGCCCCTAACGCCACCACCGGCGACGGCACTCTCGCCATCACCTTCGCCTGGGATGAAGTGGCCAGCTCACCTGGTCGATTTCTGCCCTGCCTTCAATTGCCAAATGAACGAGCGATCGAGATTGAACGCGAGCTGAATGTCGCAGCCAGCGACACATGGCTCGTGGCTGCTTTGCATCAACTGGCAGCGGGCAATCCCCAGAACAAAGTGGAAGTACTGATCGACGATGAAGTCGTAGCGGAGGGGATAGTCGCCGTTCGCAACACATCTGTTCGTGATCCAGTTCCGGTCGCGGTATCTTTGGAGCCCTATCGCGGTCGCACGGTACGGCTCAAGGTCCGAGCGCTGGTGAATCGTCCGCCCGGCTCCAATCCCGCGATTCCCACGGCGCCCGTCTGGTGGCGACTCGCACGCAGCACGGCACAGCTGCCGAATCTATATCAAATTGCCGAGGATCAAGCCAAACTACTCGTGCTGGACGCGCCCATTCAGGTATCCGATCAGAAACTCGAAGCGGCGCCCAATGAGCCGGCCGAGGCCGCGAAGTCGAAGCTGACCGACCCGCGCTGGGTTCTCGACGAGCCGTTCATGGGAACACAGTCGATTGAAGTGCGTCCTGGGAAACTAGCACGGGTCGTGCTTCCCGCGCCGGTAGCGATTCGCGAACAGCCGGCCTGGGGCGAGTACCGCTATTTGCGTGTTGCCTTGAGGAAAGCGGGCGAAGGGCGATTTGGAGTAGAAATGATCGGGACGGAAGCGCGCGAACAGCCGCTGCGATTGGACGGCGGAGTGGGAGATCCGATTGCCATTCCCACGGCGAGGATCTATCACGCCAAGTTGCCGAACCAGTGGTTGCCGCTGTCGCATGACCTGTTCGGCATGGCCGGAAGGCTCGATTTAGCCGAGTTGCGATTGCTCGCGCCAGATGGTGAGTGGCTGCGGTGTGACTCGATTTACTTGGGTCGATCCTTAACCGATTTTGACTTGATACCCCAGTGGGCTCCACCCGCTCCGCTCACCGACCTGGTGCGGGAAGAGGCACTGCGAGTGGTGCGCGCGGGAGCTCTCAGTAGCGTGGTTCAAGTGGAGCTGGCGAGTGGTGAAAAGACAACTGGCGTGCTGATTTCTGCCGACGGTGAACTGCTGCTCTCAGCTCATGTTGGCGGCAAGACGGATGAGGAAGTGAAGGTCCAGCTAGCTGATGGGAAGGTAGTCCCAGCAAAATTGCGTGGAGCGTCGCAAGCGCTCGACGTGCAGCTCGCCAAGATCAGCGCTGCCGGCACGTGGCCGGCCGTCACACTCGTCCCCACCCCCACCGTGCCGCTCGAAGCCGCCTATGTTCAAGTGCAAGCGTCTCGAGAAATCGCGGTGACTCGCCCGCGCCGACAATTCCGGAATACGCTCTGGCTGGCGTCGACCGAAAAAATCACCGCCGGCAAACCCTTGCCAGCCGCTGTCGCCGGTTTGCCGCTGTTCGATGCCGCCGGCCGACTCGTCGCCCTCGCCACCCGCCCTCACGCCGATGGCGTGATCTACGTGCGATTGTCCGAGTTACCCGCCATTCAAGCACGGCTCCGAAACGGCGAACGCTGGTAGGTGGTCGTGGCCGCGCGACGACCAATCGTGGCCATGGCGTCCCTCAAGCCGCCTTCACTGGAAGCGATCAGCCCCTGCCCCTGATCGAGTGCTTGAAAGCCATCGGCAGCCAGTTTTCGAAGCAGCGTCAACTTCTGCTCATCCGTTTGCATCTGGTGCTCCAACCCATCGCCACCAATCCGCCCCCAGGCCGCGTGCCGCGAGTCGCCAAGCTCATGGCGCTGGCGATCCGCTTCGACCAACTGATTCGAGATGGCGTCGTGGCCGACCAATCGGAACTGGCCCGGATCGGACAAGTCAGCCGAGTGCTGTACACCTGTTTTCTTATCTCCAAGCAGCGATAAAAATCATTGTGGGGCTAGAAGGCCAATCCCATGATGCAGAAAGATCACCGCGATCCCGGTTCCTTGATTGAATTCGCTCGTCAGCGGCGGCGCTCCGCCAATGAATTCGCAGCTACGGTTTGGCAATGGCTACGTAACCGTCGTATGCTCGGACTGAAATTCCGTCGCGAGCACCCGATCCCACCCTACATCGCTGATTTCTGCAACCTCGAGTTTCGCTTGATCATTGAAATCGATGGTCGATGGCACGAAATGGAGAGAGGGCTCATCCATGATGCGAAGCGGGATCAATTTCTTCGCGGGCTCGGCTACCGGATTTTGCGTGTGCCCGGCTATGAGGTAAGCAGACCCGAAGGAGCGGCTATGAATCGCATCGAGCAGTGGCTGCAATCAGCGATAACTGGCACGAAGGGCCAACCATCAACGGCCAATCCAACATTAAGCACCGCGCCAGGCAATCTAGAATAGAACAGCAATTGAGGACTCAAGATCAATAAAAAAGCCATCCTTTTTCAATCGACTCCTATTAGGCTAAGTGCACCCTTCTCCCCGAAGAGAAAAATGAGAGGGCTGCCCATTGTCCTGCCCCTCATGGAACTGGAATTGACGAGCTCTTGAGTTAGCATAACTCTAAGGAGCTTGTTCATGAGCGAATCGATCGAACGTAAACGACGGTGTTTTTCCGACGAGCAGAAGGCGGCTA
>JBIIHW010000072.1:0-15461 GCA_044235425.1 Pirellulaceae bacterium | reverse complement strand
AACCCCGCCCCCCCGAACCCCGAACCCCGAACCCCGAACCCCCGAACCCCGAACCCCGAACCCCGAACCCCCGAACCCCCGAACCCCATGTCCCCTTCCGCCCGCAATTCCCCGTGAACCATTCCCCGCACGTCGTGTCTACCTAGCACTCCACTGACGTCGAGTGAGTGGTGGCGAAGGCCCGCTTGGAGGCCCTCTCATCACTGCCCTTCGGCAACTCGACCTAGCACTTCGTGGAGCGACCAGTAGACGAGTGGGAGGTGTAGGATGGCTAACAACAAGCTGTTTTTGAGTGCGACGACGAAGACGCCGGCGGCGAACACTCGCAACGTGGCGGGTGGAGCCGCGTATGCGTTGACACCCAAGCACGCGCTGGCGCAACTAGCCGCCACCGGTTGCTTCAGCGGTACCTTCTACGGCTCGGCTCAAGCGCAGCTGGATCAGCTGCGCGGCTTGATTGATCAAGTCGACGATAACGTCTACTTGGCGAAGCTGGCCGTGTATGCTCGCGAGCGAGCGTATATGAAGGACATGCCAGCCGCCTTGCTGCTGTCGCTCGCACAGCGCGACACGAAGCTGCTGCACACGGTGTTTGATCGAGTGGTCGATAACGGTCGAGTGCTGCGGACGGTGTTTCAGATGCTGCGTTCGGGGCAGTTTGGTCGTCGCGGGATGTCGGCGAGTTTGCAGCGCGCGTTTCAGCGGTGGCTGAACGCGGCTTCGGTGAGCAAGCTGTTGGCGGCTTCGGTCGGTAACGACCCCAGCTTGCGCGACATCCTGCGACTGGCTCGACCTACCCCAGCCGATAACGCTCGACGAGCGTTGTATGGATGGCTGACGAGTAAGGCGGAGTTGAAGTGGGCACCGGCCACGGCCGCTGACCTGCCACCGTTGGTGCGCGCGTTGGTCGAGTACCGCGCGGCGGAGACGGAGATGGCACAGCTGGCAGCCCTGCGATCGCTGACCGAGAAGGATCAGAAGATTCGCTGGGACCTGCTGGCCGATGCCGCTCGTTCGCCCCGCGTCTGGACCAAGATCGCACGGCAAATGGGTCCGCAAGCGCTGCGGATGAACTTGAACACGCTCCTGCGACACGACGTGCTGCAGGATCGTAACCTCGTGAACTGGATCGCCGCTCGCTTGGCTAGCCCCAACGAGATTCGTCAGTCCCGACAATTCCCTTACCAGTACTTGGCGGCCTACCTGAACGTCGCTGCGGAGGTTCCTCAGAAGATTAAGGCAGCGCTGCATAGCGCGGCGGAGATCGCCTGTGGAAACGTTCCTCAGCTGCCAGGCCCGGTCGTCATCGGACTCGACACGTCGGGTTCGATGAGTAGCCCGGCTACTGGTAACCGTGGACGGGGTGCGACTTCGAAGATGCGATGCATCGACGTGGCCGCTCTGTTCGCAGCTGCCATCCTGCGTCGCAACCCGGATAGTGTTGTGATTCCGTTCGACACTCAGGCTTACGAGGCGAAGATCGATCCTAGCGATTCGATCTTGAGTCTCGCGGAGCGACTGGCGAAGTACGGAGGTGGTGGAACCGATTGCTCGCTCCCGTTGCGCACAGCCAACACGAAGTACCACCAACGCAAGTTCGTGGGCTGCGTGCTGGTGAGTGATAACGCGAGCTGGGTAACGGCTGGACAGGCATACGGAACCGGTTACTCGGGTGGAACCGGCGTGATGACGGAGTGGCAGACGTTTGAGGATCGGCAGCGGCGACGAGGAACCAAGACGCCCAAGCTGATCTGCATCGACATCCAAAGCTACGGCACCACGCAGGCCCTCGAGCGGCAGGATATCTTGAACATCGGCGGCTTCAGTGATGCGGTGTTCAACACCGTTGCCGCCTTCCTGACAAACGACGCAAGTCGCTTTGTCACGGAGGTGGAGTCGGTCCGGCTGTGAGTAGCGGATCTCGACCAGCATCGCCCCTCGCCCCGCCCCGCCTCCAAGCGGTACGGGGTCGAGGGGCTTTTTTTTGTTTTAAAAACGGTCGCGCCGATGTAGATCCAAACGAAATGTTTCAGCGTCCTGGAGCGAATCACAGCTGACCGCCAAAACTCACAAACCCCACAATCATTTCCCAAATCACTCTTGCAGTAACCGCTCAACAAGCCGCTGCAATTCTTCTTGGCGACGAATGACGTGTTCGAGCTGCCGCTCTTGAGCGGCGTCGAGTGGCCCGCGACTCTGCTGCTCGTCCAGACGCTGAGTTTCCTTGAGCAGACGCAGCTGAGAGGCGCGCAGCAGCTTCCATTCGGCCGACGGCCGGACCACCGGCGCAGCCCCTTCCACCGCTTGCTCACTCGGCACCATCGGCGGATCCTCCCCCTCGCCCTCCACCGCTCGCGCCTCCTCGCGCAGCACACCCGCGAGCTCCGCGAGCAGCTCCTCGATCATGCGCTGCCGCCCCGTCAGCTCCGCGTCCACCTTGAGCGCCGTCAGGTCACTCGCCACTTGCTGTAGCATCTCGCGCAGCTCACTCACAATCGCCAACAGTGCGACCGCTCCAGGCGCTTCGCCAACCAAAGTCTCGATCGCCGCCGCACGCTGCACAAGCTGGCTTTCCTGCTGCGATAACCGCGCCAGGATAAGCCGCTCGGCACGCTTCCACTGGCCATCCTCACCGCGCCGCTGAGCCGTCGCTCGCGTCTCCGTCGTGATCGCCCGCTGCAAGTTGAGCAGTTCCAGAAACTCGCTCCGCAGCTTCTCCGCTAACCCCGCTCCATCCCCCTCCCGCGATTCCCGATTGAGCAGAATGTCGAGCAACTCGCGGAGCTCGCGCACCACTTGCTGCTGACTGCGCTCCGCTTCATCCCACTGCTGATTGGCAAGTTGATCGGGTACGCCTCCGATTAACTGACTCACCATCCGCTCCCGCGCCTGACCCATTACACGCGTGAGGCGTTCCGACCGTTCCGGCTCAGACTCCGCTAAGGTTTGAGCCAAGGTAGGCAGGCGCGTTTGATACTCCTCCCAGGTTCGTACCAGTCGCCGCTGCCCCTGTGCCAGCTGCATCATCCGCTCCGCCAGCCCCTGGGCAGCTGCTGGAACGGGATTTGGTACCGCGGGATTTGGTATCGCGGGTGCGGCGGGAGGGTTCGCCGCCGCCTTGCCTTCCAGGGCCAGCCGAGCGGCATCGAGTCGCACAAGGCTCGTCTCCTCGAGCAGTTCCGACTGACTTCGTCGCAGCTGGTGTAACTGACTCACCGCCTCCTGATAACTTTCGACTCGATTGAGTTCACTGACCGCCTTCGCTAAGCGCTGGGAGAGTTGCTGCTGAGCCGCTGTCGCCCGCTGCAGATGTTGACGCACCTCGGCGAGCTGATCGGCTGACTCCCGCCACGCCGCTTGCAATTCCCCTTGCACCTCGTCGGCCGCCTGCTGAGCGACCTGGCGCAGTTCTGGTATCACACGCTGCCCTAACCGCTGCGACATTGCCGTCGCGATTGCTTGCAGTCGATTGTGTCGAGCTTCCAGGATGAGCTGCTGCAGCTGAGCGGTAGCGGACAACAACGCGACGTTCAGCTGCTGCGAACGACCGCGCAGCACCGCCAGCGACCCTTCAGTGGGATGGTCCTGCAACCCTAGCAGCTCGTCGGCGAGCGACAGTTCATCGGCGACGACCTGTTCCAGTTGCTGCCGCTGCTGCTTTTCGCGATTCAGCAGATCCGTCTGCAACTCATCTTCATCCACAACTCGCAGCAATAACTCGCCGGATTGCCCCGCGCCCGCTTCGCCCGGCTGATGATCCGTCGCCACCGCCCGCAGGCTCAGCACCTCGCCCACGCTGAGTTTCAGCGGCTCCAAATCCAGCTTCGTCGTCATCTCGCGCTGCCGCGGTGCATCCTCCATTTCCTCAGCTGCCATCGTCGTACGATCAGTAACTGCGTTCTGCACTGCCATGTTCCTGCTGGGCAAGTTACTGCCGGGTAAGTTACTGCCGGGTAAGTTACTGCCGGGTAAGGTGCCGCTGGTGGTGGCCACACTCGTGGCGTCGCGCCGGCCAAGCTCCGCCCGAATCGCTTGCAAGCCCCAGTCATCCGTAGCGGTGATGTGAGCTTCGAGTTCGGCTTGGCGCGTAACCAACCGCGTTGCTCCAAGCCATTCCGCCGTTACGACCGGCGGCCGATCAGGAACCATTTGCAGCTCGATCTGAGTCGGATCCGCCGGCACAAATCCGTGCACGTCGAGCAGTTCCAGGGTGTGCATTCCGCTACCCAGCCGATCCGATTCCACCCAGTCGGCGAACGTGCGAGAATCCGTAGCGGTCAACGCGAGCGTGGTGAGGTGCTGTGCATGACGCCAACGAACCTGCTGCAGCGGCGATGTGGCTTGGCCACGAATTCGCAGGCGACTTCCCGCCGGCAACGCATGCGGACCACGTCCCGCCTCCAGCTTCACCGTTTCACCTCCCAAATATCGCGGCCGCTCGTATGCCAGTTCCCATGTCACCAGTCGCGGCGGATCGATCAGCTTCACGCCCAGCCAGGCCGTCTGCGCATCGCCGCCGCGCACTCGCAGGCGAAACGGTTCCAGGGGATTACGAACAGTAAGCTCAAATTCGCGTGAACCAACGCGGCGCAGTCCATAGACAGGCCGTGCCCTCCGCGGAGCAAAATCAACTTGCAAGATCTCCGGTACCAGCTGACTTGCTTCCGTCACCGTCACGCGCACGGTTTGCGTCCCACCGCGGGGCAGTTTTATTTCTCCCTGGTCGACGCCCATCACCGTGAGATAGGTTTGCTGAGGCCAGTCGAGCTGCTGCAGCAGCACGTTGCGCGCAAACCAAGTGCGCATCAGGAGCGACACTGATTGCACTGATGCCGTAGTGGTGGTGATGGCAGCCTCACGACCAGACGCTCCAATCGCTCCAAGGATGAAGCCGCCCCAAAGTGCCATGATCAGAGCAGCCGCCAACCACCGCCGCCGCAGCCGCTGGCGATCTACGATGGCGGCAAAGTCGGTACGCGCTGCAATCGTCAGCGCTCGCTGCATCGTCGCTGCTACGAGAACCGGAGAGTCTCGTCGACTGCTTGCCAATTGATGCAGTTCAATGGCCGAAACAAGCACTCGATCGGCGGCCGGCAGGTACGCTTCGACGGCTCCGGCGAGTGCCAGCGAACTGGGCGGATGCCGCCAGCGCCGCACCATGCGGGCTAGCGCAACGATAGCAAAAGTACTGACGGCAAGCAGTATCAGGAAGCGATAGAGCCAATCCAGTCGCCAGATCCAGTCGATGAAAAAACTGGCTGGCGCGATCATGGCCGCCGATAATGCCGCCGTAAGCAACCAGCCCGACACCTGCCAACTGACCAGACGACGACGCAACGTGGCCAGGCGATCGGTGAGTAGGGCCGGGAGCGGCTCGCGCGGCAGCGCCGCCGCATCC
Organism: Pirellulaceae bacterium; assembly: GCA_044235425.1. Taxonomy (GTDB): domain Bacteria; phylum Planctomycetota; class Planctomycetia; order Pirellulales; family Pirellulaceae; genus JBJSXJ01. The sequence continues at coordinate 10,063 of JBIIHW010000072.1, read as the reverse complement.
GAAAGCGCCGCCGCATCCGAAAGCGCCGCCGCATCCAAGGAACACGCCTCTGCCGTCGACGGCGCCTCGTTCGGATTCGACACCTTGCTCGTCGCAGTCGTCGCAGTCGCTCTTGGTTTTGAATGGTTCGTCATGAGATCTATTGCCACCGCACTCGGCGACGGTAACTCCATTCCAACACCAACAGTCCCACAACCGACAACAACCACCAACTCCGATCCCACACCGGCTGCGGTGCTTGCCGAATCTCAATCACTTCGCGGCGATCCGGCAAGCTGCTGGAGAGTTGATCCAGTTGCCACCAGTCAAAATATCGTCCCCCCGAGCGTTCCGCGATCTGCTGCAGACGCTCGCGGTCCAGCCAGGTAGTCGTCGTTTCACGTCGTGGCGCCAACGTCCGCGCGGACTCATCTTCCGCGCTCGGCGCAGCCTCGCGTTCCCCCTCCTCCGCTCGCCCCTCCGCCAAAAACCGAATCAGCTGCAACCAGAGACGCTCACCCCACGTAAACGTCGCCACATCCATCGCTGCCACATTAGTCGCTGTTGTTGTGGCGGTCGCTGTGGCTGTGGCTGTCGCTGTCGCTGTCGCTGTACGCCAGCGCCAGGTACCTTGAGTTCCCAGATAGGCCACATTCGCCGCTCGATAGCGATCCACAACGAGCAGTGGTCGCAGCCCGAGTGAGGTGCGCAAACTCGGATCACCATGCTCCAGCAACACGCGTGCTGTGGGCCGCAAACTGGTGATCGGAAACGACCAGTAAACCGGCGCACGTAGCGCGGATAGCGTGGTGGATAGCGAATTCGACGATGGCAGCGAATGCGACGACGGGACGCTCCTATTCTCCGACCGATCATCGCGATCCATCGGCAACTCGCGCAGCACCGGATGCTCTCGCTCCGCCGCGACGACGCTTAACGGCCAGCCGCGCGCGTGCGTATCCAGCAAATCCTGAGCGGCAATCGACTCGGAGTCGGGCCAGGCGACCGGCAGAAGAGTGCGTATCGCGGTCGTAGCCGGGGACTCAATCCAGCGTGTTGCATGATGCGGTCCGGGCACATAGAGCAAGCCGCCGCGATGATCCTCTACGAACTCCGCCACCCGCTCACTCCAGTCGGCCGGCAGATCATCCGGATCAGGATCCAGCAAGATCAGTACGTCGTAAGCAAACAGTGCCTCGCGCGTTGCCGGAAATTCAGGAATCGGTCGATTGCCTCCGCGCCCTCGGTCTCCCTCACGCGATTGCAACCAGAAGGAACTACCAAGAGTGGGATCGCGCGGCAGGACCCGTTCCAAAAGCTGAAAGTCCCACGTGGGTGAACCACCGACAACCAGCGTGCGCAGCTGGTCGCGATCAAGAACTTCCAGCGGCCCACTGGTGCGCTGATTATCATCCCCCGTCGACTCATCCGGCAGCGGTACCGCTCGTACTTCATAGCGGTACCGCCCAGGTCGCTCAGCAACACTCGGAAACACGACGCGCACCGCACCGCTGAAGGGCGTCAGCCGGTCGCTCTGCGGCATGATCTGCTGAGTGGTTGCTGACGTGCCTTGCTCCGGCGGCTTCTCGGCGCTGGCATCCAAACGAACAGACTGCTGCGCCACGAGGCGCCGCTGAGGAACCAGCGCCGGCTGAGTTCCTCGTTCGACATCAGCCGTTTCCGGCTTGCCGTTCGTTTGCTCCGCATGTTCATCGTCTGCCAAAGGAATCTCATATAATTCCACCTGACAAGCTGTCGTAGCGGGGTGAATGGCGGTGAGCCAAGCCTCCACCTCATACGCTTCGCCTTTCCACACCCGCGGACGAACGTACACCGCTGTGACGGCAATATTGCGCGGCGGCGTGGAACTGCCCATGCCCACGGTAAATACCGGCACTCCGCGTTGTCCCAATTCAGCGGCAACTTCTGCCAGATCTTCGGGTCCATCGGCCTGTCCATCCGAAAACAGCACCACCGCTACCGGCGCTTCGCCACGAATCGTGCTCCGCAGCGCCGCCGCCAGCTCCGTTCCACGTCCCTCCGCTCGCCCCACCGGCCAACCGGCAGCCGCCGCCACAGGTTCGGGCGCCGCAGGTTCCGGCGCCGCAGCGGCAGCGGACTCAGCGGCAGCAAGCGCCAGCTCACGCTCCTCCATGCCCACCGCAAAATCGATCAATCGCACGCGAGCCAGCTGACTCCAGCGGCGCGGTAGCTGTGCCGCATCACGACTCAGTAATTCGTCGACCAGCTGAATCCGCGAGCGTCCGGCGGCCGCCGCGCGCTCGTCGTCCGTCCGTGAACCTGCTGGGCTTGCAGTCTCCGCGTCCACGATACTCATCGACTGCGAGACATCGCGCAGCAGAATCAGCTGCGGCAAGGCATATTGACGTTCCACTCGCACCCACGCGGGTCCCAGCAGCATGAAAGCGACTAGGGCGATGGCACCACAACGCGCACTCGTCATCACTCGCCAGGCCAGATGCGACACCGCTGAACGTCGCTGCGCGGCACGATACCAGCGTCCCATGACGATCATCAGAATGAGCGCAAGCAGCAGAATCCCGAGCGCCCTCAGCGGCGTCGTCTGCCACAGCCATTCATAATGAAAACCAATCGTCTGCATTCCCAGAATCACTCGCTTAATGATTCACTTGCTTGCTCACTCGCTTGCTCACTTGCTGCTCACTTGCTTGCTCACTCGCTGCTCACCGACAGGCCCGTGACCAACAAGCCATCGATTTTCCAGATCGTTTGTCCGGTGGGGCCGAGCAACTGTAGGCCGTTGGCATCGGCAACCGCAAGCTGCTGATTGGGCAATCGCACGGCAGCAAACACAGGCTGCGGCGCGATGCGCGACCAGACCATCTCTCGCCCCTGCTCATCCCACTCACCCAGCAGCCCACTCCCCGACCACCCGACCATCAGCGTGCGACCGCTCGGCAGTCGCCGGCCAAATCGAGGCTGCGCCAGGTCGCTACTTTCCCACACCTGCTTGCCGGTTTCATCGACATCCACCAGGCGTCGATCGTCGATCAAGGTGATGCGCGTTCGTCCCTCGGCGAGACGCTGCGCATCGACGGGACAACCTGTCAGTCGAGTGCCCCAGCCCCAGCCTCGCTCCACCTGCCACTCCGCCACCAACCGACATGCTGGAAAACTCAGCAGAAGCCCGCGGTCACTCAGCGCTTCGACACTCGCCGGTCGCGCCGGTAAAGCATACACGCGCGGTCGATCGGAACCGGGCGAGTATTGCCACAGGGATAGTTCGCCGTGCGACACAACCCAGCGACTGCCATCGCTCCCCACACAACAGGGCCCGGGCCCGGCGATACCCGTCTTGGTTGCGACCACTTGCCCGCGCTGGTCCAGCTCCAGCAGTCGATCCTGTGCCGCATCACTGACCAGTAACCGCCAAGCAGCCGCATCCGGCTTCACCAGATCAATGGCAGACAAAGGCGCGGGCAGCGGCGTGAGCGGCAGCTGCACCTGCGTGAGCAGCGGTTGTGCCTGCTGCGCCTGCTGTGCCTGTGGTTGTGCCTGCGGTTGCGCCTGTGGAGTTTGCGGCCGCACAATGGCCGCGGGCTGAATGAACGATGCCAGCCAGCGGTCGAGCGGTCGCGCAACTGCAGTGCCCACCTTCTCCGCTTCAACCGTGGTGGTCGGTGCCTGCGGCACGAGTCGCCCCGTACTCGCCTGATAGATCGAACCCACTCGACTGCGTTCGGTCGTCAGATGCTGCTCGTCCGCGCTGCGTCTCAGAACCACCAGCCAGCCGGACTCGACTTTGATTCCGTCCATCTCGTCAGGCTGAGGAGTGACCCAGCGACAGCGTCCCGATTGGCGATCGAGTGCCACGAGGTACGGTAAATCCGGCGAGGTGAAGACGAGTACATCAGCCGTCACCACCAGCGCATGAACCGTGCTGCTAGAACCAGGTTGCCTTTCATAGCGACTGCGCCAGCGCACCGCACCCGTCTCCGAGTCCAATGCCACAATCGCTCCGGCCCCGGTCGATATATACAGCTCGCGCCCTTCTAGAACCAGGCGCACCGGCGTCCAGACCGCAGCACCTTGCCAACCCTCACGCGGCTCGTCACCCAATACGCTCCGCCAGCGCGTGCTTCCGCTACGCACGTCCAGCGCTAACAGGTGTAGCTGACTTCCATCCAGGATCGGAACGAACAGCAAATCCCCCCGGTTCACGGGACTGCCGACGAACGAAACATCACCGCGCGATAACTCTTCCTCGCCGGCCGTCCGACGCCACAGCACTTGCAGCGTCTGCCCATCGTAAGCCACGAGCTGGTTCTCCCGCGCACGCGGAGGAAGCCAGCGAGTGGAAGTGCGTACCCAAGATTTTTTGGCTCCTGGGACAGCATCTTTCGCGGATGGAGAGGCGGGAGTGGATGCGGGAGTGGAACTGGTCGCGTCAACGGGCGCACCTTCCAGGCTGAAGACGAGACCATCCGCCTCACACAACGTCGCTGCCACCTCATCGTAAAACAACAGCGCTTCGATCGTCGTGGCCGGGAAACTGAAACGTCGCCGCGACAGGTCCGTGGACTCCATACCCCAGCCGGCCGGTGCCGGATAGGTGAAGCGGTGAGCGGCTCGCGCCACCACGCGGGCCGTGATCGAAGGCTGATTGATCGCGGCCGGATTGATCGCGGCCGGAGTAACTTCCGTGGGATTCGCTCCGGTCGCTGGAGTAGCTGGAGCAGCTGGAGCAGCTGGAGCAGCTGGAGCATTCTCAACGAGCACGATTTCATCAAGCCGCTTTTCGATCCACCGCGAGCCATGGGGAACGACACGTGCCACCACATCTCGCCGCGCCCTGGCACTGCGCCGCAGCCACTGCTCTTCACTCACCGCGGCGAATAAATCGTCATACGCCGCGCCATAGCTCGCCGGTATCGTCAGGCGCAGCATCCGCGTTGTCGCACTCTCAGCACGCCCCGGCAATGTGAGCCACGGGGAGTCCATCAGAGCGCCGTCGCCGTCACGTAACGCATTTCGCTCGGTTGTCGAGTCACGTGACGGAAGCGGTCGGCGAAAGAGGTCCGAAGGACGCCACCCCGAAGGCCAAACCAGATCACGAATCGCCACCGCTTCTGTACCGTCCGGGCGCCGCGCCTTGTCCACCGCATCTGCGGCGTCCACCACGTCCACCACGTCCACCGCGTCCACCGCTTCTGGCTCGGTTGTAGCGAACGGTCTGGCGGGAAGGTCGCGCGACCAGCGGCGACGAACAACATCCAGCAGATAACGGCGCAGCGTTTGGAGCTCGCGCTCGTCCAGTTGCTCCTGAGCCAATTCAAATTCTGCTTCTACGAGATTGGAAGACGCCGTGAGCGAGTCCGCCAAGCGGGACGTGTCTTTGGCGTCGGCGGCCGCGGGAGGGGGATCGTAAGCGGGAGGGGCAGCGGTGGTGGGAGCGGTGGCCGTGCGGCGGATCTTTGCTAACTCTGCCGGCCAAATTGACGCCGGCTGATCGGACAACTCACCTAAGCATGCCCGTACCACGCAGCGTCGACGGGCCCAGGCCGATCGAGTTGTCGGTTCATCATCGGGCAAGCCGGTCTCGCGTAACACTTCCAGCATGATCGCGGCAGTCACATAATCCTCTTCGTCCAGTGCGCGACTCGCCAATTCCCAAGCCGCCGCGGGTGCCAGCGACGAACCGCGATAACGCTGGACGACCTCGACAAGTCCCGCATGGGTGGCGCGACGCACCAGTGGCTCGCGATCGGCATCGCTACCAGCCCGCACCCGCGCTGCTAGAAGCGCTCGAGCGTCGCCGTCCACCTGAATTTGGTACGCGCGCCGCCCCGCTGCTCCGGCCGCTCGCAGCACCGCCCACACGCGACCACGCAGCGCCTCGTCGTAACTCCACCGAATCGCCGCCTCCCGATCCGGGAAACTTGTCGGCGGCTGAGACTCGTTGGGACGATCGGCCACCGGACCGGATTCGGTGACACTCTTCAACTCCGTCGCCGGAACCACCACGTCACGCGCTTCATCGGTGACCTTGCGTAATAAGGGCACTGCCAGTTCCGGTCGCCCGTCGCGAAACAAACTCTCCGCACGTTGCAACAACTCCAGCAGCTCCTCCGCTCCTTGCAGCTCGTTCGGATACCAGCTCAGGTGAATCGCCCAGCCCATTAAGAACAGGAGCACGATCGCAGGCCACTGAACGGGCCACTGAACGGGCCACTGAACGGGCCACTGCCGAAGGCGCTGCACAGGCCACTGCCCGCTCCACGGACCAAAACGTGGGCCCGCCCCGTGGTACCGCTGACTGACGACTCGACGGTCCATCAACGACGCCTCCCGATCTGCCAGGCCCACCACGATTCGACGAGCATTCCGGCGAGCAGGAACCAGCCGAGCGGCGAGGCAAATTCACGTCGCTCCGCGCCCGGTAATGCAGCTGCGATCGACTGACCGCGTACGATCACCAGCGGAACTCCCGTCGCCTGCTCCTGGCTTTGTAGTTCGGCCCGCAGCGTGGATTCGCTCACGCGCTGTAATTCACCTTCACGACTGCGCGCCTGCACATCGACCGCAAACGGATATCGCTGTCCGTTTGTGCCGGTGAGCTCCCAGTAGTAGACGCCAGCTCTGTCCGTGCGTGGCGATTGAAACATCCAACCCGTTGTCGATGACTCCAGCGGCTCCCGTGCCGCGAGCGATAGGGTCCCGGAGCGCGGCATTTTGAGTGTCGCCGTGGTTTGGAATTGCGCGAGATCGAGCGGCCAGCGCAGTGGCTCACCGACCACTTCCGCACGCACTCGGCGTCGCGCACCCGCTAACCATTCCGTCGCGGGCTGAAAGAATACCACAAAGGCAGGTTCACTGATCCAATTCGAATCCGACTCGGTCACCCCGCAGCCAATCTCCAGCACTCGCCCAGCACCATAAGTTTGCCACGCGGCCAGGGGAGCGCCACTGGACAGGGTCGCCAGTAGCTGCGGATGGATCGGCTCCGGCTGAGAACTGGCACCTAAGGTCGAAACCGTCGGCGAGGCTGTCGTTGATGCCGTGGTTGAGGCTGTCGTTGAGGCTGTCGTTGAGGTTGAGGACGAACTGGAGTTCGAGGGCAACATCGTCCCGGGAGCCAGAGCTGCGTCCCACCAGCGTCCCATTCGCACCGCTCTCAGCAGGGGTTGATCGGCACCGCGCAGTCCCTCCCAGCTGCTGCGCTCCGGCAGGCCATCGGCGACGATCGACCAAGTTTCCCAGCGCGGGGCGGTGGCATGGTCCAGCCAGTTTTTCAACCGTAAGGGAGCCAGTCCAACTCCGCGTTCCCCGAGTACTTCGGCGTGCCAGCTGGGTTCGGTCTGATCGCCGGCGATGATCCCCAGTCCACCACCACGACGAACCCACAACGCCAGTCGCTCAACCACCTCCGCAGGCAACCGCGGCACGTTGACCAGATAAATCACGGCGATGTTGTCGAGTGACCGGGCGTCCCAGTCGATCGCGGGCACGACACGCGGCTGAAAACTGGCCGTGATCGCGGTGGGAGCCAAGGCGGGTGCCAGAAAAAATGACTCCGCGCGTCCCGTCTGCCCCGCGGGCGGTCCTTCCACCAATAAAACCTCCAGCGGCGGCTCGACCCACACGGCCGCCGCGCGCCGATCGTCCGCCAGCAGCCGGTTATCACGTTCTGGTCGCGCGGCCATCACGTGCGCCTCCACGACACTCCAGCGTCCCTCACTACCCTCAGCCATTCGTGGCAAGAACGTGTAATCGAATGTCACCGTTTGCTCTTCCCCCGCCGCCAAGGACTCCAAGCCCTCACTCGCGATGGGTGAATCATCGATCATCAGCCGCAGTTCAAGTTCACTGGTCGCACGCCGGCCCGTATTGCGTACCTGAACATGAAACCGACTGGGAACCTGTTCGACCTGCAGGGTCTCGGATGTGATACCGACGAGCCGCACATTCGACTCGGCTGCCAAATCTTCCGCTCCCCCATCGCCACGGCTGGCCGCATCCCAGATCGCGATTGCCACGCCCTCACGGGCGGCTAGCTGGAGCGATTCCGCGGGCGACGCACCATCCACCTCGCTGGCATGACTCTCCCAATCCACCGCTCGCAAATCGGTCAGGATCGTGAGCGTCCGCGGCCCCGTGCTCGATCGAGCGAGTAGTTGGGGAACGATGACCGACAGTCCGCTGCCCAGGGGAGTACCCGTATCCGTGGGCGTCAGAGATTCGATGCGTGCCATCAGATCGGGCAAGCGTTCGGCATACAGCGGCCAGGCGTTCAAGCGCGGCTCGTCGGGCTGCGAGAGCAACCAGACGGTGAGCGAATCGCCGCTGGCACGCAGCGTTTGCGAGCGACAGAATTCGAGCAGTGCTTGGCGAGCCGACTCCCAGGCCGACTCGTTGCCGCTCATCGCCTGCATGCTTTGAGTGTCATCGAGCACCAGGAAATGATGGGTCGCCAGCGATGGACTGACAGCGTTCTGCCAACCTGAGCGCAGCCAAGGGCGGGCGACGAGCGCGGCCAAGAGGATGATGAGTAGACAGCGAAGAGCCAACAGCAGCCAATTCTCCAGTTGCACTCGACGCTGATCGCGACGCTGAGCCCCGAGCAGGAACTCAAACGCCGCCCATTCCACCACGCGTACTCGTCGGCGACTGAGCCAGTGGATGAGGATCGGCAACGCGGCCAAGAGTGCGCCGCCGACCAGCCACAGGGGCTGCTGAAATCCCCAGCTGCTCATGGCGCCGCCCCACTAGCGCCGCCCGCAGCAGCGCCGCCCGCAGCAGCGCCGCCCGCAGCAGCACCGCCCGCAGCAGCACCGCCGCTGCTGCGCTGGCCACTGCGACGTCGCGCGCGACGCCGAAAGTCGAGATAGGCGGCGATCGTCGCTTCCAGTGGTTGTTCGGTGCTGACCAGCACATAGTCGGCTCCCGCGCGGGCACACTGCCGCCGACAGTCAGCCAAAAAGACATTTAACTCGTCGAGATACGATTGGCGTAGAGCACCGGGATCGGTCTCTAATTCTGGTGCTTGCTCCAGTCCGCGAAAGAGCGTCATGCCATCAAAGGGAAAGGTGAGTTCATCCTGATGCAGAAGTTGAAAGACGATCACTTCCTGTCGGCGGACTCGCAGCAGTTCCAGTAGTTTGAAGAGTGCCTGGCGATCAGCGAAGAGGTCGGAGATGAGGATTACCAGTCCGCGTCGGTCGAGTAGTCCCGGCAGACTTGGCAATAAACTTGATAAATCCGTATCGCCGCTGGGTTCGATCGCGGCCAAATGCTGCAGGATGGCGGTGCATTGACGCGCGGCAGCGGCCGGTCGGATGGCGGGTTGCAGCGAGCCGCCGAAGGTGGCCAGTCCCACGGCATCTTGTTGTTGACGAAGCAGGTAGGCCAGGCTGGCGGCCAAGTTCGCGGCCTGCTCCCACTTGGTCGGTCCGGATGTACCGCCATAGGCCATGGAGCGGCTGGCATCGACGAGCAACAGACAGGAGAGCTGCGTCTGATCCTCATGCTGCTTAATGAACAGACGCTGATTCTTCCAGTAGATCTTCCAGTCCAGGTGTCGCGGATCATCGCCCGGAGCGTAAGCTCGGTGGCTCGCAAACTCCACACTCGTCCCCGGAAACGGACTGTCATGTCCGCCGGTAAGCAGCCCCTCGACGACTTGCCGAGCGCGGAGCTGCAGACGTTTGAGTTTATCGGGTTGTTGGGGGGCAATGGCCATAGCCTAGTAGTGTAACGTCTCGCGACCGGTAGACGTAATGGAGAATGGGCCAGGGCAACAGTTCCCGAATTGGGCCCCGGCCTAGCTGCGAGTTCATTGCATCCTGCGAGGTGAATATGGCCTTCGGCCAAGCTCGGATGGAACGATGCTCACTCGCTCTTCGCTTACCGACTTGAAAAGTCGGGCGACCTGTCGGTCCACTCTCCGAGTGGACAAGCATCTGAGTCAAACCCCAATCACTCGCTTCTCACTTACCGACTTGGAAAGTCGAGCGACCTGTCGGTCCACTCTCCGAGTGGACAAGCATCTGAGTCAAACCCCAATCACTCGCTTCTCCGCTTACCGACTTGAAAAGGCGGGCGA
>JBIIHW010000037.1:0-52647 GCA_044235425.1 Pirellulaceae bacterium | reverse complement strand
CCCGAACCCCGAACCCCCGAACCCCGCCCCTGTCAAGCTATACCACCTACGCGGACTCGCCGCGCCGCTGCGGTTTCCTCCAAGATCAGTGGACCCTGTTCCGATGAACTAACTACACCAGTCGGTAGGACCGCTGGTTTCCCTCTCGCCCCACTCACCGTTCCCACCCGCGGGCCCCATCATCATGAAAGTCACGTCGTTTGTTCGTTTTTTTCTCGTTTGTTTGACGCTTCTCTCCACTCTCACCACCGCTGAGTGGGCTGCCGCTGCTGATCGACTAGTTCCAGGACAGGGTCAGAAGGTGGCAGATGTCGGCGACGACTTTGAAGAAGAGGACTGGGAGTACTACCCGAATTTGCCGAAGAGCAGCGAGAACATCGACAAGAATCAGCGTTTGCCGGGTGGAGTGGCGAAGAATGGGCGCTGGTTTGAAGGAGTGATGCGGGGGACTCCGGAGGTCGTGAAGCGAGTGAAGACGCCGGAGGGTGGCTTGCCGGGGAGTACCGGTTCGCTACTCCTGCAATCGCTCTACACTGGCCGTCCGGGCTATCCCAGTTTCCGCATGCAGCAGGATGATTTTATTTGTGACATCAGCGAGCGATTGGGGGGGTATATCCCGATCGGTCGGCAGCCCAGTTTTGTGGTGCGAGTGTTCCTGCCGCCGGTTGCACAGTGGGAACGTCGTTCGGGGGCTCATTTTGCCGTGCGAGCGGCAGTGGACACGATGACTTGGAAACATGAGAAGGGGCGTTACTGGGGCCCCGAACTCTACTATCCCGGAATGTTTGTGGAGTTCGAACCGAAGGGGACAAACGGGTTGGAATACGATACCGCGTACTTGCGGATTCGCGCCAGCGAGAATGGTGGCGATTACAAGGGACCGCAGATCACTCAAACCGGCTGGTGGACGATGGGGATGTCATTTCCGGCGGACGGTCGAGTGCAGTTTTACGCCAAGCCGGGCATTGAAGATCTGACCGAGAAGGACATGATCGCCAGCCACTACTCGTACGGATTCCGCTGCGAGCGCTTCAAGACGTTCTTCTTCAACGTCTGCAATAGTGACGATGGCCGCACCTGGTCGACTCCCTTCATCATCGACGACGCGACACTCTACGTGAACGAAGTACGTCCCCAAACTGCCGCTCGACCCACCGCACCGGTCCGCAGCGGCAACACGGTTCGCTAAGCGGCACCCTGGCGTACTACGGTTCATCAGCGTTAGAATCCTGGCGTTGCAAGCGCGGCTGCAGTCAGCACGTGAAGAAGCGTGCTGACGAGCCTTTGTCATACAGGAGAATCGTGATGAATCTACGCCGCTGGTGTCTTGCGTGGAGCTGTGTGTTGTTGAGTCTGTTGGGCATGAACTCTTGGGGAACCGCTGAGGATAAACCGATGTTGCCGAAATGTTTTCTGGATATTTCCGTGGATGGTGAAAAGTTGGGCCGGATTGTGGTCGAACTGCGGACGGATGTAGTGCCCAAAACGGCCGAGAATTTCCGAGCACTCTGCACGGGCGAAAAAGGTTTCGGTTACAAGGGCAGCATTTTCCATCGCGTGATTCCTCAGTTCATGTGCCAAGGTGGCGATTTCACCAACTTCAATGGCACGGGTGGTAAATCGATCTACGGCGCAAAGTTCGCCGATGAAAATTTCAAGCTCAAACACACCGGTCCGGGCGTGCTCAGCATGGCCAATGCGGGGCCCAATACGAATGGCTCACAGTTCTTCCTCTGCACGATCAAGACCGAATGGCTGGATGGAAAGCATGTGGTCTTCGGTCAAGTGGTCGAAGGGATGGATGTCGTCAAGAAGATGGAAGCCCTGGGTTCTCAGTCCGGGAAAACTCGAGGCAAGATCGAGATCAGCGACTGCGGTGAATTGAAAGCGGAGTGATGATTTTTGATGGGCAGCGATAAAAGCGAAAGCAAAAACACGCACCGTCCGCGCATCGCTTTAGTCACCGGTGGCGCGGGGTTCATCGGAGTCAACTTCGTACGGTATTGGCTGGCGTCGGACCCCGAACTGCGCCTTATCAACCTGGATGCACTCACCTACGCCGGAAGCTTGGTGAGTTTGCAGGGAGTGGCCGAGACCTATGGTTCTCGGTATCGGTTCGTGCATGCCAATATCTGCGATGAAGCGGCGGTCAGTCGTTTATTTGACGAAGAGCCGATCGATACGGTCGTGCATTTTGCTGCCGAGAGCCATGTGGATCGTTCGATCGAAGGCCCCAGGGCATTCCTCGATACGAACATTACTGGCACCTACGTGCTGCTGCAACAAGCAGTCCGAGCGTGGCGTGCTCGGGGAACATTCCGCTTTCACCACGTGAGCACCGATGAGGTGTATGGGTCATTGGAGGAGACCGGGTTGTTCACGGAGGAAACTCCGTATCAGCCGAGCAGTCCCTACAGCGCTTCCAAGGCGGCATCGGATCATCTGGTGCGCGCGTGGCTACGCACCTACGGTTTGCCAGCCACGCTCTCCAACTGCTCAAACAACTACGGTCCGTATCAGTTCCCCGAAAAACTCATCCCGCTCATGATCGTCAATGCCCTGGCGGGTAAGCCACTACCCGTGTATGGAGCGGGCAAGAATGTACGCGACTGGCTGTTCGTCGAGGATCATTGTCGAGCGATCGACATGATCGTCAGGGGCGGCGAAGAGGGCCGAACCTATAATGTCGGTGGCCGCAACGAGTGGAAAAACATCGACATCGTGCACTTGATCTGCCAGCTACTGGACGAGAAGCGACCGCGTGCCAGCGGTTCCTACCGCGACCTAATCACCTATGTTGCGGATCGTCCCGGTCATGACTTGCGCTATGCGATTGATGCCAGTCGCCTGGAAGGTGAATTAGGGTGGCGAGCTCAGTATGAATTTCGAGCGGGCCTCGATCGTACGATCGATTGGTATCTCGCGCACGCCGACTGGGTTGATGCGGTTCGCAAACGTTAGTGCCGTTCGCTTCGTCATTCATCCAAACTAATACCGATCTCGGCTCTCAGTCGGCGGCACGGAAGGTGAAGCAAATCGTCCCGGATAGCCACCTTCGTAAATGCTGAATTCTGCCCAGATGGGAAGATGATCGGAAATTTCCAGTGCCTGTTCCATCGTCAAATTGAATTCGCGTAGATAGTCGAATACGCCGGAGCGAGCGGTGAATTCACGCGTGGCAGTGTGATCGAAAACGAGATTATCATACTGAGCGTTGCCGCGTGTGTTGGTCGGTGTACGCGAGATGGCCGCGTAGATGTTCGGTAGCTGCCCAAGTCGCCCCAGTTGAAAGTCGTTGGCGTTGATGTCACCGAGCACGATGACATCATCTTCGCCTCGGCCATCATCTCGTACCGCCAGGAAGACGTCGGCCATCGCGTTCATTTCGTTTTTCACATCGTCGGGATCGGTGTGAATGTTGACGAGTGTGAACGTGAAGGCTTGCTGGGGTGGAGCGTTGCGGGTGCGGAACCAAGCGACCAGCGGTTCACGGTGAAGCAGATCGTCGGGATCCGAAACCGTGTACATCTGGCGGCGATCGATTTCGACGGTGCGTCGATCGTAAACGAAAGCATATTGCTCTTTGCTGTTGCTGCGGCCCAATCGAGGCCCAATGACAAAGTCATACTGGCCGCCGCGAGCGTTGATGAGTTCCACGAAGCGTGGCAGCAGGTCGTCTGACTTGGTGCGAATTTCCTGGATCGCGATAATGTCAAATTGGCTCAGGATTGCCACGAGAGTATTGGCCATCTCCGGCTTCGAGATTTTACTTTCGCCAAACACCTGAATATTAAACGAAGCCACTCGAATCGTATCCGCGAATCGCTGCTGGGGGAGCGGGCTGTTGATTGGGCGGGGATAGCCGGTCGGGAGAGCGGCATTGGAAGCGGCGGTTCCCGAGACGGTGGCGCCGGGGCCAGCGCCGGCAGGCGCTGCGGCGGGGCTCCCCAGCGGATAATCCGCGCTGGATGGCAGGCTCTGCGGGAGATTCGACGACAGCGATCCGGCGGTGGTGCTGTCACTGGGCGTGCTGACGGTCGAGTTGGCCTTGGAATCCGGGCGCAGCGCGTCGAGTCCTCGCACTTTGAAGTTTTGTGCGAGGAAAAACGCGCCGGCGACCATTGCGGCCGTGGCGACATAACCGATCGGTTTGCGCACGCTCCCCTCCCTGGGATTCCGCGACCCCTCTGTCCATCAGCCTCCATGCCGATGTCGATACCTACAGGACGGGGGGACGGTAGCGAAATCCTGTCAGCTTGGCCAGAGCAGTTCGCGGGCCGAAAAAGCTCACGCCAAGAAGCAAGGAAAGAGCTCGCGCCAAGGCGCGAAGGACGCACAAGAGTACCAGGCCCAACTCGTCCCTATCCTCCCCCTTGGCGATCTTTGCGCCTTGGCGTGAGACAAAATCCGGAAAGAGCGCACGCCAAGGCGCCAAGGACGCACAAGAGGTTCAGGCCCGCTAGCTCAATAGCATCCCCAGATCATCGACGGTCAGGTCGCGGAGCACGGAGTTCTCTTCGCCGACGATCGAGTCTGCCAGGTCTTGCTTATTCGTCTGCAATTGCAGGATTTTCTCCTCCACCGTGTCTCGGCAAATCATCCGATACGCGAAGACATGTCGAGTTTGTCCCATTCGATAGGCGCGATCAATTGCTTGTGCCTCCACCGCCGGATTCCACCAAGGATCGAGTATGAAGACATAGTCCGCTGCGGTCAGATTGAGTCCATGGCCACCGGCCTTCAGGCTGATCAAAAATAATCGGCAATCCGGATCCTGCTGAAATCGCTCGACACACTGCTGCCGGTTCCGAGTCTGACCATCCAGATATTCGTAGTTGACTCCTCGCTTGTCGAGTTCGCTGCGGACGAGTCCCAGGAATTTGGTGAACTGCGAGAAGACCAGAATCTTATGATCCTCCTGTAGCAGCTCATCAACCTGCTCCAGTAACAAATCCAATTTGGCACTCGGCACTATCTCATGTTCGCCTGACATCAACGCCGGATGACAGGCGACTTGTCGTAGTCGCAAGAGTGCTTCCAGCACATGGATCTTCGCCTTTTCCAGACCCATTTCCTGTACTTTAGATGTTAACACCGCTCGATAATGAGTCAGCATCTGATCATAAATGCGGCGCTGAGCGGCATCCATTTCGCAGTACAACGTCTGCTGAGTGCGCTCGGGTAATTCGGTGAGCACCTGTTTTTTGGTGCGTCGCAGAATGAAGGGGCGTAAAGCCTGAGCCAGCCAACTACCTTGCTCAGGCGCGACCTGGCCCTTGCGTCCGCTGCCGGTTTTCACTGACTTCAAAAAGGCCTTGGAACTTCCCAGCATTCCTGGATTCAAAAACTCAAACAATGACCATAACTCACCCAGATGATTTTCTACGGGAGTACCGGTCATCGCCAGCCGATGATCCGCACGAATCAGCCGACTGGCCTTCGACGCTTGAGATGTTTGATTCTTGATCGCTTGCGACTCGTCCAAAATCGCATAGTCAAATTCAATCTGCTCCCACTCTTTGACATCCCGGCGCAGAATTCCATAGGTCGTGATGATGAGATCATAATCATGATATTGTTCGAGCAAATTACTCCGCTCGGCCTGACTATAATTCAGCACTCGCAATTCTGGAGTGAATCGCTTGGCTTCTTCGATCCAGTTGAAGATCAAGCTGCGGGGGACGACGACTAGCGATGGTTTACGAGTCGCGCCGGCGGGGATTTCCCGCTGCCGTCGTTCTTCGAGCAAGCAGAGTACCTGAATGGTTTTACCCAAACCCATGTCGTCGGCGAGGCATCCGCCACACTGCAAATCTCGCAGGTATCGCATCCATGACACACCGTCCTCTTGATACTTACGCAGTTGCCCTTGAAACCCGGCCGGCGCCGGCAAGTGTTGCAATCCAATCTGTTCGCGCAGTCGTCGCCGTACCTCCTGAAAACGATCATCAATCGTTACCTGCGAGGCCTGCTGAGCTTGCAGTAAGCAATCCAGCAGCATCGTCTGTGACAACTGAAACCGCAGCGCATCCCCATCACGCTCGGCCATTGCGGCCAACGGCGCGAAGCGATCGAGCCATTCGCGCGGCAACATACCGTGGGTGCCGTCGCCCAAGTTGAGATATTTTTCGCCTCGTTTTACGGCAGCTAAAATCGTGGGTAAGGCGACAACTCGCCCTTCAAAATCAACCGACGCTTCCAAATTAAACCAGTCGATCGAGGATTTCACACTCCAGTTCACGTTGCTGATACTGCGGAGCACGAACCCTTCCGCGACCACCTGAAATCCATGTTCTGATGCCCGCGCAACAAACTCATCGAGCATCCGCGTTTCCAGCGCATATTGCGTATCCAGGTCCTCGTAGGGCGGAGCTTCCTCCACCAGCAAATCAAAATCCTCCAGATCATCCACTAACTTGCGTTCTAATTGCGGATTTCGCGGATAAATCTTGCGCTGCTCTCGGTCCACAACTCCAGGTCCACTACTGCCCAGTTGCACTCCTATCCCGCCATACAGGATTTCCACGCCTACCGCTAATCGTGATTTCCAGCGTGAGTGGTCGACATTATGAATTTTGATCCGCCCTCGTGGCGGTAGCTGCTCATGTTGCCAGTCCAAATCGGGCGGTAGCTTCGGCCACGCCTCCTTGGGCAGCAGAGTTAATTGTGTAAGAAAATCTCCACCATCCTCGAAAGGGATGATGAG
This sequence comes from Pirellulaceae bacterium, assembly GCA_044235425.1. Classification (GTDB taxonomy): domain Bacteria; phylum Planctomycetota; class Planctomycetia; order Pirellulales; family Pirellulaceae; genus JBJSXJ01. The sequence continues at coordinate 45,941 of JBIIHW010000037.1, read as the reverse complement.
TTGATTGGCTTTGCCGAGCGTGATGGACCAGGAAATGGCGGGACCCTCTTGCAAGCGTGCCAGTTGGTCACCAATGACGACAAGATTCGCATGGGGCAAGAGATAGGTGCCCGCCAGACTGAGGCTCTTTTCGCCTTGGACCAGCTTGCCAGTAAAACGCCACACGCCATGCATGCGTTGAGTTTCCACGTGCAATTCATAGTGCCAAGTGTTTTCGGCTTGCCACTTGAGCGGCATGCAGCGCGTGAAATCCTGATCTCGTTTACTAGACTCGGCAAACACAAATCGATTCGTGGCACACAGCCGAGGCAATAAATAATTCTGCAGCGAGTTACCCAGTCGTGCTTGAGCTTCGGCCCTGGGCGTTGATGAATTGACAGCACCCCAAAAAACCTTTTGTTCCAAGGGCTCGATACCGTCCAGCGAATAGTTATCGCCCAGCAGTATCTCGACCAACTGCTGATCCTCTCGATCCGCAATTCGCCTGATTGCGCTTCTCGTTGCCTTCATACGGCTCAAAGGGACCCATTTGCCATTGGCCGCCTGATAACGCTCGAACAGCCCAATAATTAAACGCTTCTTCAGCAGCGATTCTTCCAGATCCAGCACATACCAGATTTCATGTGCGGTGGCTAATGAATTCAGCCCCTCTTTCGATACCTCGCGGCTGATCTCCGCTTGCTGCTCTTGAACATGTTTAATCTGATGGCGCCAGCGCTGTGAGAATTCGGGTAGCACGCGTGGTTCCAGCTTCGTCTCAACCATTGGTGGTGGTGTCGACCGTGGCGCGAGCATGGGCTTTGAGGGGGTGAGCGGCGACGGGGTGTCCCGAGCGTTATCGGCTACAGGCACCACTGCCGGTGCTCGACGCTTCTTCGTCACCGGTACGGATTCGTTGTCACCGGGTAAGTCAGCTGCTTTGGCCGACTCACGGGCAAAGGCGGCGATGATCTGAATCGGTTTATTAGTAGGATAACAAACACTCGCGCCCATGCGATCCAGCTCCAGCAGCGTTGCCCAGAGATGCTTGCAAGGCTGTAAGCGGGGATCACGAGGACAGCTACAGCGAACTGCCAGCTCCGGGTTCGCCTCCTGCGGTAAACAGGTCACCTGCAGCGTGGCTTCCTTTTCACCAATTTCCTGGATCAGTACCTGATACTCAGTCGGTCCAACCGCCGTCACTCGGACACGGTTTCTATCGTAAAGCTGTCGGCCCCGCTTCTTCGACACATCGTCGAATCGATGCCCACAGCGCTGCGCAAATGACATGAATAACACCTCCGTAGAACCGCGCATTTTAGCAAAAAAAAGCACGCTCACGAGGGTACCAAACAGCTTGCACACGCATTAATTAGACGATCCCAATAAGCACCGAATCTGGACGCCGGAGCCGCCGTGGTCCCAAGGCCGTGGTCCCAAGGCCGTCGTCCCAAGGCCGTCGTCCCAAGGCCGTCGTCCCAGGGCCGTGGTCCCAAGGCCGTGGTCCCAGGGCCGTGGTCCCAAGGCCTTACTCAGCGGCCGGTTCCTCTTCCCCGGCAACCTTTCGGATCGCGCGCAAGAAATCGGTCATCGAGGCAAATCGTTTATCCGCATTGGGCGCGACACAGCGCATGATGGCGGCTGCGAGCTCCTTGTTCAGCTCCGGCCGATACTCCAACAGATCCCTGGGCGCCTGATCATGACTCATCGCTCCCATCCCGGTCGTGTCGGTTACCGGCCAGGGAAAATTGAACGTTAACAGCTGATAAGCGGTCACTCCAAAGGCAAAAATGTCCAGTCGCTGGTCCGTCGGTCGCCGCCGCACTACCTCCGGTGCCATATACATCGGCGTTCCCGTTCGATTACCCGGCTGCATGAACTCCTTCGTCGCTGGCACCGTTAATCCAAAATCGATCATTTTCATCGCATCCTCTTCCGCGTTGTAAATGAAATTACGCGGACAGACGTCACGATGAATGAAACCAGCTTTGTGGACCGCGTCGAGTGCTTCGGCCATTTGCCGTATCATGCTCGCTCGCCGTCCCAATAAAACGGGATCCTTATTCACGATCAACGTACTTAAGTTCACGCCCTTACAGAATTCCATCACCAAATACGGCTGACCGGTGGTCGTTTCCCCAAATTCATAGGTTTCCACCAGCCGTGGATGTTTTAGCTGGGTTGCGATCTCTCCTTCGCTCGGTTTCTTTAGGCCCTTAAATCGTGCCTCAAATTGCACCGTCTTATCCCGATCTAATAACTTTAATCCCACCACTTTTCCGGACTCATGATCACGCGCCATGTAGAACTGGGACATGGTCCCGGTAATCGCTTCGCGCATCACTCCGAACCGCTTGGCGACATCGAGCTTCTCTTTGCGCTTGAAGAGCGCTTGTAGCTTCTCTAGGAAACCCATCTCTACACCAGCAATTCGCTAAACAGATTCGCCTTCAACACGATTTGCGTTGTTGATCCATCGCCTTGGTCAGGAGGGGAACGCTTTGAGTGCCGCTTCATAAACATCTTTGAGTGGTACCTGCCGCTCACCAGCCACTCGCCGACAAGACTCATACTCGGGTGAAAAACTCACCGTCCCATCACTTAACGTCGCCAGCTTGCCCTCGATCTCTCCAAACGCTGTAGTCACGGCGTGTGGCTTTCGTTCCAGTTTATGTCGACTCACCAGCCAGCGGCGAATACCGAGTGTTTTCGTCTCTCGAAAAATAATCTTTTCCACCTTTGCCAGGCAAGCATCTGGGCAGAGCGCCGAGAGAATCACGCCCGGTCGATTCTTTTTCATCTGAATGGCGGTCGTATAGACGTCGACCGCTCCCGCTTCAAACAGCAAACCGGTCGTGTGACCAATCACTTCGCCGGTGACATCATCGAGGTTAGTCTCGAGCGCCCAAAGCTGATCCGAAGCGCAGGGCTGGTCGGAGTGGCCAACGATCAGACGTAAAATGTTGGCCTGCTCCTGAAAATCCTTATCGCCCGCACCCAGGCCGATACGATCGATCGTCATGGCAGGCAGCGAACCAAACTCGTCGGCAATCGTGGCGACAATCGCTGCGCCCGTCGGAGTCGTCAGTTCAGCCACCACCGGACTCGTCGCGAGCGGAATTCCCCGCAGCAACTCGGCCGTCGCCGGCGCCGGCACACTCACTCGACCATGCTCAATGGTGATGCTGCCACTTCCCGGTGGGATGGCGGAGCAGACAATGCGATCGACGGCCAGCAGCGACCACCCAATCGCCGCTCCCACAATATCCGCGATTGAATCCACAGCGCCGACCTCATGAAAATGCACTTTGCGGAGCGTACTGCCGTGTACTTTTGCTTCGGCTTCGCCCAGACGAGTGAAAATGCGTTTAGCGAGCTCTTTTTGGGGAGCGGTTAAAACATCACTGCCATCGATCATGTCGGTGATGTGATGCAGATGGCGATGAGCCTTCTCAGGCTCATGTTCGACCGTGACTTTACAGGCTCGAAATCCGCGTCGTTTCACTTCCGCTGCTGTCAATCTCACGCCGGGCATCTTCAGCGAATCGATGCCGGCTTGCAGGGCGGCAAGCTCCACACCGGCATCCACCAGCGCGCCCAGCGTCATGTCACCGCTAATTCCATTCCCACAATCCAAATAGGCAATCTTCATGTCGTTCTTACCAAGGTTTGAAGATGAACGCCGCACCGAGTCCGATGAGCAGAAAACCAACCAAGTGGTTCCACTTTAACGGCTCGCCGAGGTACCACAATGAAAAAACAATGAATACCGCCAGCGTGACGACTTCCTGCATCGTCTTCAGTTGAGCGGTCGTGAAGCCAGCTTGCGACCCCAGACGATTGGCTGGAATCATAAAACAGTATTCAAAAAAGGCGATGCCCCAACTCACGACAATCACCAGTGGCAAGGAAGACTCCTTGTGATTCTTCAAATGCCCGTACCAGGCAAACGTCATGAAGACATTCGAGACCACCAGCAAGGCCCACGTCTGCATCACTCGCTCCTCACCCTGACTACCACTCAACCGATCCGCTGTTATTCATAATGCAAGGCGCGGACGAGGTCGAGTCGTGCGGCACGGGCGGCGGGAATCCATGCTGCCACCAGTACAATCAATAGTGCTCCGAGACTGATCACCGTCACCAGCACTGGTCGGAATCCAAGTTCTACCGGATGTCCGATCGTCGGCATCGTCGTGAAATTCATCACCCAGGCGATGATGAGCCCACCCAAGATACCCGGCAATAGTCCCACGCCTGCCATGATGATCGCCTGCGCCAGAATCGTGCGTCGCACTTGCCGCCGAGTCATCGCGATGATCCGCAGCATCCCCAGCTCCCGCGTTTGCTCCAACACGTTCATGGTGAGTGTATTCACAATCCCAAAGGCTCCGACGACAAAACCGAGAGCGATAAGGGCCCAGAGACAGGCGACGATGCCACTGATCATGAACTCAATATGCTTCACAATATCCGCAAAGGAATGAATCAGTACGCCATGTTCATCACACAGCTTCTGCAGTTCGCCGCGTAACTCATCACGGTATGCAGGCTCAGCATGCACCAGGAAGGCGTCATAACCGGAAACGCCGAAATACTGCACTGCGTAGGCTCGATCCATATAGATCGAATAGCCACCGGCGAGGTAATCGTTTGCCACACCGGCAATCCGAAACGCCACTGGCCCCTCGCTTGTTTCCAGCACAACATCATCGCCTAGGGTCAATTTCTCGCGCAGGCCCAGCACCGATCCTATGACAACTTCGCCACCTTTCAGCTGCTCGTACAAGTTCTCCTCGGAGCCAGACACCAGATCAAACGCCATCGCGCTGGAATCATGAAAATCGCGCGACGCCACTAACACTCGATTTTCCCCCAACCGCACCGAGACCATCGATGCTCCTTCGAGGTTTTTCAGATGCGGCAACTTGTGCAGTTGCTCCGTCAACGCAGTCGGCAAATCGGCCGCATCACCCGTCGTCATGTCCGGAATCATCGCTCGAATAAAATAGTCCGCTACAAATGCGCGCCGGTACCAGTCGCGCACGTCATCGACGTTGTCCAGAATTGTGTAGGCAATCCCAACTCCCGTGCTGCCCGCGACAAACAGGACACCGGCGGTCAGAGTTGCGCGAGTCCGATGACGCAGGATTTGCTTGAGTGCTAATTGACTCTCAAATCGCCAAATGGGACGCAGGCACCAGGAACAAAACGTCGCCAGCGGGACCAGCGCCAGGGGCGAGATCAGGACCACTCCGAGCAGCAGACTCACGCTGAAGTACGTCGGTAAAATGAGAGGTAAATATCCCAGCAGTGACAGAATAATCACGACGGAACTGACGAGCACGAGAATGAAACCGGTCGCGAGGTAACGCCACGAAACGCCTTCCAGTTCACCACGTGAAACGCGGTCGAGTCCTTCGAGTGGCGACACCATGCCAGCACGATAGGCGGGCACATAGGCTCCTGCCAGCGACATCCCCATACCAAACAATACGGCCAGAATGAATGGTCGGGGGGTGTACTGAGCGGATGACATGGTGACGTTGAGCACCTCGGCCAGTGTGCGATTGACGGCATCGGCCACGAACAGTCCCGCCACGATACCCAGGATAGTACCGAGCACACCGAGCACCGCGCCTTCCGATAAGATCGCGCGTCGCACTTGGCCACCTAAAGCGCCGATCGCGCGGAGCACCGCCAGTTGTCGCTTCCGTTCGCTCACGTTCATCAAGAAGGTGTTCAAGATAATGAAAGCGGCGAGCAACAAAGAAAAAAGACTCGCGAGTCGCAGCGCTTGCTCACTGCCGAACAACGTTTCCTTCATTGACTGCGAATTCATCGTCGGCGGCTGTACTTGCAGTTCGTCCGGCAGCAGTTCCCGAATTCGAGCTTGAACTTCCTCGACATTCACACCAGACTTCACCACCACTTGGATCACATCCAGCTTGCCAGCCGCTCGAAAAATATATTGAGCGCGTTTCAAACTAATGAGGACGGTGCCGGCCTGACGCAGCGCCATTCCGCCCTGCGGTTCCACAATGCCGGCCACACGGAACGATTGCAATCCACGCTCCGTCAGCAACTTCACTCCATCGCCCACCTTGATCTGCAGTCGTTCTGCCAAGCTGATATCGAGCAGCAATTCGTCGTCATCGGTCACCATGCGTCCTTGCGGAATCTCATAGTCGCGCGCCAGACGGTCTTGTTCTGGATCGATGCCCAAGACCTGCAGATTGACCCGTTGCCCATTGGCGAAGAGCGTAGATAGGCGGCGCACACTGGGGACTGCTACGCCCACTCCAGGCACCTCGCGAATCTTTTCCAACCAACTTTCCGCGAACCGAGCGTCACCGGAAGACGTGACTTCTAAGCCGGCGCGGCCTGTCACCAGCGCGAACATGGTGCGATAGGCATCGCGAGTGGCATTGGTAGTGACGGCAAACGAAACCGTCGCAGCGACTCCAATGATGATCGACAGAAGCGTCAATAGTGCTCTGCCTGGCCTTTGCTGCAACGAGCGCCATGTGAACCTGCGCAGTCCCATCACCAGTCTCCTCCGTTAGCGTCGCGCTTCTTCGCGCTCAATCAAGCCGTCGCGGAGATGAATCACGCGATCCGCCAGCGAAGCGACTGTGGCATCGTGAGTAACCAGCACGATGGTCTGTTGATGTTGGTCGACGAGTTGTCGCAATAACGTTGTGATGCGTTGACCGGTCGCGGAATCGAGATTCCCCGTAGGCTCGTCGGCCAGCAAAATCGCCGGTTCAATCACCAGCGCTCGAGCTATCGCTACTCGCTGCTGTTCACCACCCGACATCTTTCCTGGCAAGTGACTGCTGCGCTTAAGCATGTCGACTTGTTCGAGCACGGTGCGAGCGCGCTGGCGCGCGGACTCGGATCCCACGCCGTCCAATTCAAGCGGCAGAGCTACGTTTTCTTCAGCGGACAAAATTGGCAAGAGATTGAACTGTTGAAAAATGAAGCCGATCCGTTGCCGCCGCACGAGCGTACGTTCGTCGTCGGTCATCGTCGCCAGATCGCGGTCTTCCAGTAAAACCTGACCACTCGTCGGCACATCAACTCCGCCCAGCAGCGTAAGCAGTGTACTTTTTCCCGACCCGGATCGTCCCATGATGGCGACCATCTCGCCACGTTTAACCTGCACATCGACACCGCGCAGCGCCTCAACCCGTGCCTCGGCCTCGCCGAAACACTTCCCGACTCGTCGGGTTTCCAGAACAATCATGCGTGAGCTCGATCTCAGATGAGACGGGGGAAAAGTAGATCAAATCGGGCGTTTGTACCGCTTCCATTAGAATTGGCACGACCGCCACAACCCGTCATTGTTACCCGAGATCGCCAGTTCAGCCTAGCGGACATCCCCATGTCCGACAGGCAAATCAAACCAGAATTTCACTCAAGACGTTCCCGCCGACATCGGTGAGTCGGAAGTCGCGACCGTTAAAGCGATAGGTTAAGCGTGTATGCTCGAGGCCGAGCAGCTTGAGGAGCGTGGCGTGCAAATCGTTCACGTGGACTTTGTTCTGCACGGCTTTGTAACCAAAATCGTCGGTCGAGCCGTAGTGGAATCCACCCTTCACTCCCGCTCCCGCCATCCAAATCGTGAAGCCGTTCGGATTGTGGTCTCGACCCTTCGCTCCCTGGGAATCCGAAGTGCGACCAAATTCGCCGCCCCAGATTACCAGCGTCGACTCCAGCAGCCCGCGGGCCGCTAAATCGCTCAGCAATGCGGCTGCCGGTTGATCGGTATGAAGTCCACAGGAACGATGATTCGTTTCGACATCCGAATGACAATCCCACGGCACATCGTTCACGCTGCCGTCGCCGCCGACTCCCTTGCCAGCAAAAATCTGTACAAACCGAACACCACGCTCCACCAATCGCCGCGCTAGCAAACATTGCCGACCGAAGGTTCCGCAGTGCGGTTGATCGAGCCCATAGAGCCGATGAGTTTCGGGAGTTTCGCGGGCTAGATCGAGTGCTTCGGGGGCCGCGATCTGCATGCGATAGGCCAACTCGAAGGAGTTGATCCGCGCCGCGAGATCAGCTTGAGTCGGTCGATCGTTGGCGTGCTGCTGATTCATCTGACGAAGTAGCTCGAGCTGCGAGCGCTGCTGCTGTTCACTGTGTCGGCCATCGCGCGCCAGATTGTCGATGGCTTCCTTGCGACGCGCGTCGAGTGCCAGCGCTTGATAGCTCTTCGGTAGAAAACCAGCCGACCAGATTTGATCGTCGCCACGTGGTCGAGTGTCATGCATGACCACATACGAAGGCAGATCAAGATTCTCGGAACCGAGACCGTAGGTTAGCCAGGCGCCGAGTGCGGGGAGTCCTGGTCGGTTCGTGCCGCACATGAGTTCAATCGAGGCTGGGGCATGATTGTTCTGCCGCAGATACATCGAATGCAAAAACGTCATCTTGTCGACGTGCTGCGACAGATGAGGAAACAGATCCGACACCCAGCTGCCCGATTCGCCGTACTGCTTCCAACCGAAGGGCGACTTTAAACATTTACCGCTTGTTGTAAAAAAACCGGTCTTCGGATCGGCACCCGCGAGCGTTTCGCCATCACGCTTCTGCAGTTCGGGCTTATAGTCCCACGTGTCTACCTGCGACGGAGCACCCGTCATAAACAACCAGATGATCGATTTCACCTTCGGCGGAAAATGCGCCGGTTTTGGAGCGAGTGGATCAACCGGTGCTGCGGTCGATTCACGATGCAGCAAATCCGCCAGTGCCAGCGCACCAAATCCCAAACCGGAATCGCGCAGAAATCGTCGTCGGGACGGTACGGGTAAATCACGAAACATGGGTCATCCCCGATCCTCAATCGATGTACAGGAACTCGTTCAAACAAAGTACCACATGGCAAAACTCGAGCAGCGCTTGTTGGCGATGGGGTGGCGCTGCGCCACCGGTGAGCTGCATTTGCTGTTCGATGAATCCCTTCATGCTGTCACGTTCGCTACCACTTGGTCGACGACCAAAGGCTAAGCGATAGGCCTGCTCGATGACTTGCTCGTTCGCCTGGTCAGTTGGCGTCTCTGGTGCCACTTTGATCCGACTCAACAGCCGTTCCGCTTGCTGCCGAACAAAAGGCGAATTCATGAGTGTGAGGGCCTGCGTGGGTACGGTCGTAATGATTCGCCCTCCGACACTTTGCGTTGGCTCAGGTACATCAAACATCGTCATGAACGGAATCAATTCACTCCGTTTCACTCGCAAATACACGCTGCGACGGGGTACGTTATCGAGCACACTGGGGCCGTACATCGAGGCTTCGAGATTACCACCGACGGCCAGCAGTGCGTCACGAATCGCTTCCGCTTCGAGTCGTCGCGGACGATGATGCCAGCGATAACGATTCTCGGGATCGCGCTGCAGGTTTTCGGGTGTCGTTTGATTCGACTGCTGATACGCTGCACTCAACATGATCTGTTTGTGCAGCGGCTTCAGCTTCCAGCCACCGCGCACCAGTTCGCCCGCTAGCCACTCCAGCAGTTCCGGATGAGTGGGCAAACTGCCTTGGGCCCCAAAATCATTCGGAGTGCTCACAATGCCCTCACCCATGTGATGCTGCCACAAACGATTCACGATCACGCGCGCCAGCAGCGGTGCGGCGCCGTGGTCCAGGTCGGTCATCCACCGCGCGAGTGCTTCGCGTGGCTGAGCGGGCGAGGTGGGCGAGGTGGGTTTGTCAGGAGCGGGCGCGGGAGCAGTCGCGGGCGCAGGAGCAGTCGTGGCGGAACTGAGTACTTGCAGGAACCCAGGCTCGGCTTTCCCTAATTTGTTATCGACTTCGCCGCGCCGCAGTAGGAACACATCCTGACCACCCGCCACCGTGGTGTAGACATCGGTCAGTGCCGGTCGTGGTTTGGCGCGACGGTGCCGCTCGATCGCTTGACGCAGCGTTTGCGCATCCGGGTCGTAGGCAGCAAACCAATGCGCCGCGTCCGCCCGTCGTGATTCAGGAATGGCGTTTTTGTAGTGAGCGAGTAGTGCTTTGAGTTCACCCAGGTCCTGCGCGCCCACTTCTCCAGCCCAGGTCGGAACTCCCGGCTCCACCGTTATCGACAATCGGAAACGACCGAGACCAGGTCCGGCAAATTTCAGTTCAACGGTCAGTTCGGTGCCGCCATCGAATCCTGCTAAACCGCCTTCGATCTCGAAGAGCGCGGCATTGTCCTTGCCACCATCTTGGTTCGCTCGCCAGGCCGTGCCGGGATTATCGTCCACCGCCAGCTTCAGCGGCTGATTCATCTCTTCAAATGCCGCCATGATCGGCTTCAGCTTGAGTGTAATCGGCTGCTCTTTGCTTGCCGTATCCAGCGGCTTGGCGATGATTTTGAAATCGCCCAGTGCGAAGCTGCCGTCGCCACCCAAACCCGGGCCCTTGCGCGGCAAGGAGGCGGCGGTCAACGCATCGAGTCGCACGCCAGTGATCTTGCGCTGGTCGGTCCGCGCTTGCACAATATATTTGTCGCTATCTTTCCGCCGCGGTCCATCCACGATTACGACCGCTCCGTCAGCTGTGTTGAGCTGCGTATCTTCGGAAGCGACGGAGCGCACATCGAGCAACTGCCAGCGTGGCTCTAAATTGAGTTGCGGTAGTGCTTCGCGCTGCCACTTGGCCAACCGCTCGGTCAGGTGAGTGGCCCCGAAGGTGCGCTGAGCCGCATGACGATTTTCCAGCTCCTGAGCATGAGCCGCCAGCGTTCGCTCCGTGGCCGCCGGGTCAGGATCGATCGTGACCGAGCCGTGCGATGCTCGCGCCAGGTTGGCCGCGAGTGCATAGTAATCGGCTTGCGGAATCGGATCGTATTTATGATCGTGACAACGCACGCAGCCCAGGGTCAGGCCCAGCATGGAACCTCCGATCGTCATCAGCATGTCGTCGAGCTGATCGTAGCGAATTCGTTCCACCGTCTTGGCCGTGATTTGACCCGGATAGGGACCGGCCATCAGGAAGCCCACTGCCGCTAGCCCCTCATAGCCTGGCTTGAGCAGATCTCCCATCAATTGCATGCGCACGAATTCGTCGTAGGGCAGATCGGCATTCAGCGCCTTGATCACCCAGTCGCGATAGTGATAGGCACCGGGCCGAAAGCCATCGAACTCGTAACCGCCGCTCTCTGCAAAGCGAGCGACGTCGAGCCAGTGACGAGCCCAGCGTTCACCATAGGCACTGCTTTGCAGCAAACCATCGATCACTTTTTCGAAGGCGGTTGGTGAATTGTCGGCGAGGAACGCATCGATCTGCTCGGGCGCGGGGGGGAGTCCAATGAGGTCAAAGTAGGCGCGTCGGATGAGGGTTTCTTTTCCTGCCGTCGGCGCGGGCTGTAAACCATGCTCCTGATGCTTGGCAGCTAAAAAGCGATCGATGGGATGAGCGGTTCCGGGAGTCGATGCTGCGGCGGTGGGTGGTGCCGTTGGATGGAGTCTCTGAAAGGACCAAAAATTTCGGCCGGCGGCAAGATCGATGACACGTTTCGGTTTGGAGGGAGCGGAACCTTGTCGAGGGTCGATGGCTCCCGCGTCGATCCAGCGGCGAAAGTCCGCTACGACCTCGGCCGGTAAGCGTCCTACCGGTGGCATCTCGAGCCCGTCGTAGGCGAGCGCTTTGATGAGCAGACTTTCGGCTGAATTGCCCTTCACAATTGCCGGTCCCGTCTCACCGCCCGTCACTAATCCGTCGGCCGTATCCAGGTAGAGACGAGCTTGCAGTTTCTTGTTCTGTTCGGCCTCCGCCGAGTGACAGGAGTAGCAGTGTTGGCTGAGCACAGGCCGAATTTTCTGCTCAAAAAACGCTTCGGTGTTGGGTTCTTGAGCCAGAAGAGTTGGAGAATAGGGTTGGCCGCACAGTAATCCAGCAGCGGCGATCAACAGCGTCAGGACAGCCAGTGATAGACGAGGCCGCGGAGAACGAAAGCAAGGCATCGTGACGGGCATGGATCGCAGTCCCTTGTCGACGTGGGAGGGAGGTGAGTCGTTTGGGCAGGAGTCCTGAACGAAGCTGGCAAGCGCCGGCGTTCAAGCGTCCTGTAGTGTAACCTGCAAGGATCGACAAGCAACCGTCGCTTAGTCGGCGCGCTTTCCGCTTGTGACGGGCGCGGCGGATGATCCGCTGAGCGCGAAGGGCGGCACCGTCAGGTTGCGGAATCTCGATCATCGCTGGGTTTCGACCGCGACGCTTGGTGAGCGTCGGCCCGGTACGCGCTGGTTCCACTAACCCAACGCGCGCCCTCGCTCGGTGTTTTCGGCCTCCCATTTGGATCGCTAACCGGCATTGCCGGCCTAGGCCTGGGGAAGCGGAGAGTCGCAGAGGTTGCAGAGTGTGACGAGGCCACACGATCGAGAAACCTCAGCCCACGTTGGAGCTTTCATCAGAAAACGGACCGATCCATCCTCGGGGCCAACTGGGACCAACTGGTGCCAGACACCAGTTAACTCGCTGGGGAAGCGATTGCTCGACCAGGGTTCTCCAGATAACGCAGAGTTCCCAAATTAACATGTGTGCCTTGCCGGTCCCAACTTGGGCCAACTGGTGCCAGACACCAGTTAACTCACTGGGGGGAGCGATTGCTCGACTAGGTTTCTCCAGACATCGCAGAATTCCCAAATTAACATGTGTGCCTTGCCGGTGCCAACTTGGACCAACCGGTGTCAGACACTAGTAAGCTCGCGACCAACTGGTGCCAGACACCAGTTAACTCACTGGGGGGAGCGATTGCTCGACCAGGGTTATCCAGACAACGCAGAATTCTCAACTTAACATGTGTGCCTTGCCGGTCCCAACTTGGACCAACTGGTGCCAGACACCAGTTAACTCGCTGGGGAAGCGATTGCTCGACCAGGGTTCTCCAGATAACGCAAACTACCCACGCTAACATTTGTGCCTCGTCGGTCCCAGCTTGGACCAACTGGTGTCCGGCACCAGGACCAACTGGTGCCGGACACCAGTTAACTCACTGGGGTAGCGTTCGCTCGACCAGGATTATTTAAACATCGCAGAATCTCCAAATTAACATTTGTGCCTTGTCGGTCTCAACTGGGACCAACTGGTGTCAGACACTAGTAAGCTCGCGACCAACTGGTGTCAGCCATCAGTAAGCTCGCGACCAACTGGTGCCAGACACCAGTTAACTCACTGGGGGTAGTGATTGCTCGACTAGGTTTCTCCAGACATCGCAAACTACCCAAGCTAACATTTGTGCCTCGTCGGTCCCAGCTTGGGCCAACTGGTGCCAGACACCAGTTAACTCACTGGGGGGGCGATTGCTCGACCAGGGTTCTCCAGACAACGCAGAGTGCCCAAATTAACATGTGTGCCTTGCCGGTCCCAACTTGGACCAACTGGTGTCAGACACTAGTTAACTCACTGGGGGGAGCGATTGCTCGACTAGGTTTCTCCAGACATCGCAAACTACCCAAGCTAACATTTGTGCCTCGTCGGTCCCAGCTTGGGCCAACTGGTGCCAGACACCAGTTAACTCACTGGGACCAACTGGTGCCGGACACAACTCGCTGGACAAACTGGGGTACCAAATGGTGTCAGACACCTGTTCACGACCGGTCCCAACTGGGACCAACTGGTGCCAGGCACCAGTTGCCCTCGTTGCCCTCGTTGCCCTCGTTGCCTCGTTGCCTCGTTGGCTCGTTGGCTCGTTGGCTCGTTGGCTCGTTGGCTCGTTGGCTCGTTGGCTCGTTGCCTCGTTGCCTCGTTGCCTCGTTGCCTCGTTGCCTCGTTGGCTCGTTGCCTCGTTGCCTCGTTGCCTCGTTGACTCGTTGGGGTAGCGTCTATTTTTCGCCCTTCATACGATCGCAAAGGTTTAAATCACGCCGCTAACAGGGCATTTTTTTATTGAATTCGAACTCCAAACAATCGATCATGTGGAACTCGTAAAACTTTTCTGAGAGGCAATCATGATTCGATCAAGCACGTTTCGTTGGGGCCTACTGATGGGCTTGGCCTGGGTGGGCCTGGTCGGTGTGGGCGTGAACGGGGTGTCAGTCGATGTCGTGGGAGCGGCTGAACCGGTGGCCGAATCGACGCAGGAACGCGCGACCAAGACAGAGTTCTTCGAGCGTCAGGTGCGGCCGATCTTTGCCAATCACTGTTACGCCTGTCACTCCGCGGATACGAAACCTGCTGGTGGCCTGCGAGTGGACGATCGCCAAGGGTTGCTCGCTGGCGGCAACGGAGGGCCTGCCCTTGTGCCCGGCAAGCCCGATCAAGGCACCCTGCTCAAACGTATTTCCCATGAGTCGAAGAAGCGGATGCCGGCGGAAGGAGAACCGCTCACCGATGAGCAGATCGCAATACTCAGGAAATGGGTCGTCGACGGAGCAGTTTGGCCGGCAGTCGATGTAAAACTGGTTCGAGATCGTCCGGAGTATGAGGAGCTGCGCACGAAGCATTGGGCTTGGCAGCCGCGGGTGCGGCCCGTGGTGCCGATGGTTCAGGATACTGCTTGGGCGCACGACGACCTGGACCGCTTCGTGCTCGCTCGACTGGAATCCGCCCAACTAGCTCCGGTGGCCGACGCCGACCCGGTCGCGCTGCTGCGCCGAGTGACGTATGACCTGACTGGCTTGCCGCCGACGCTGGAGGAGATGGAATCTTTTCTGGCGGATCGTTCACCCGGTGCGTATGAGCGAGTTGTTGATCGGCTCCTGAAGTCGCCTCAATTTGGTGAGCAGTGGGGACGACATTGGCTGGATGTCGCACGCTATGGCGAATCCACTGGTCCCAGTCGCAACATTCCCTATCCCTTTGCCTGGCGGTATCGCGACTATGTCATTGAGTCGCTGAATCAAGATGTGCCGTACGACCGCTTTTTGCGCGAGCAGATTGCCGGTGACCTGTTGTCATTCGAAAACAGCGAACAGCAAATACGGCAACTCATCGCGACCGGCTTCCTGGCTCTGGGTGTTAAGGATGTCAATCAACGCTTTCAGGTTCGCTTCCTGATGGACAACGTGGACGAGCAGATTGACGTCGTCACTCGCTCGGTGTTGGGGCTCACCGTGAGTTGTGCTCGCTGTCATGATCATAAATTTGATCCGATTCCACAGCATGACTATTACGCCCTGGCTGGCATTTTTACGAGCACGGAGATGTATGCAGGTCTGCGCAATTTAATGGGAGGTTCCGGGCTCGCGTACTACGTCCCCAAACGACTGCTGACGCTCCCTAGCGATCTACCGCAGGCCGATGCAGCCACGATCGCCGCGCTGCAAGAGGAAGTGCGAGTGGCGAAGGAGAAGTGGGATGCGGTCCGTGGAAAGCCCGAGGGGCTGAAGAAGAACGATCAGGGAGTGCCGCATCAGCGCCAACTGCGTGACGTATATGAAGCGGCGCAGGCCAAACTGAATCGGCTCACCGATCCCGCTGCCAGCGGCCATGTCGCTCATGGTGTCCGTGATGCGGAGAAGATAGGAGATACGGAATTGCGTGTACGCGGGGAAGCGGAGCAGCTCGGTCCGCTCGTCCCACGAGGTTATCTAACGACGATCTCCGTGCCCGATGCAGCGCCGATTCAGCCTCAGCAAAGCGGTCGTCTGCAGCTTGCCCAGTGGCTCACCAGTCCAGCGAATCCACTGACGGCACGAGTGATCGTCAATCGCGTCTGGCTGCATCTGTTTGGTCGCGGGCTCGTCAGCACGGTGGACAATTTCGGTGTGACCGGTGATCGACCCAGCCACCCAGAATTACTCGACTACCTCGCGGATGCGCTAGTCGCTGACCAGTGGTCGCTCAAGCGATTCATCCGCCGCCTGGTACTCAGCCGTACCTATCAGCTGTCATCGCTGGCGACGGACGATCATCTGCAGCACGATCCAGCCACACGACTGATGTGGCGTCACGCCCCCCGGCGGCTCACGACGGAAGAGCTACGTGATTCCTTGTTAGCCGCGGCCGGTACGCTCAGCCATTCCTATCGGGATGACTGGACGACACGGAAGCTCAAAATGGTGGAGCTGCGCGACAACGGCCCCGAGGCGAAAGCGATTCATGAGCAGACTGGTGAAGCGACGGTTCGCAGCATTTATTTACCGCAGCTGCGCGGCGTCACACCGAAGTCCTTGGAAGCGTTTGATCCAGTGGATCAAACACTCGTCTCGGGCAATCGCGAGGTGACGACCGTACCGGCGCAGGCCCTGTTCTTGCTGAATTCCAGCTTTGTCAAAAAGCAGTCGCACCAGCTTGCTCGCCGCTTGCTCGCCTTGGAAAAGCCCGCAGAGGGTCGAGTGGAGACGGCGTATCGGCTGACACTGGGGCGAGCACCATCCGCCGTCGAGCTGCAGCGGAGCTTGGCGTTCCTGCAGAAATATGCGGCGAGTTATCGGGGAGACGAACCGGTGGCGGCGAACCCTTCGGGTGGTACGGGTGGAGAGGAGTCCGGTAGTTCGAAGAAACCGGTCTCGGACAATCCCGATGAAGCGGATCAAGGTGGAGTGACGATTCGGGAGGAAGTGGTGCGACCAGGGAACGCGGACGAGGCTGCTTGGCTGGCATTCGCTCAGGCCCTCTTTGCTTCGGCGGAGTTTCGATACGTGCGATAGCCAGCGGTGCAGTGCGTGAGCGTGCGATGAAGCGCTCGAGTGTGAGCGGTGTTGAACAGGTAGTACGGGCAGAACAGACTAATTTGTGTTGTGCAGGGGAGCGGTTCATGTTGCCAATTTCTCGACGCCAAGTGTTGCGAACGGCGAGTGCCGGTTTTGGTCTGGTGGCACTGGCTGGGTTAATCGGCGAGCAGCGGCGGGCGATCGCGGCGGCGGGCTCGGAACCGTCGCCACTAACGCCGAAAAAGCCCCATTTCGAAGCACGAGCGAAGCGCATCATTTTCGTGCACATGAATGGCGCCATGTCACAGCACGACACGTTTGAATACAAGCCGAAACTGCAAGAGAACGATGGGAAGACTGGGCCCGGTGGAGGCAAACTGGTTGGGTCGAAGTTTGCCTTTCGGCAGTATGGTGAAACCGGCAGCTGGTTCTCGGAGCTCCTGCCCAGTTTGGCGGAGCATGCGGATAGGTTGTGCTGGCTGCGCGGACTTTACACGGATACTCCTGCGCACCCGCAGGCTGTGGTGCAGTTACATACAGGCAGCAAAAATGCCGCTCTTACCCGCCCCAGCATGGGCGCGTGGCTGCTTTATGGTTTAGGCACCGAAAACCTCGATTTACCCGGCTATATCACGATTAATCCGCCACCGAACTTTGGTGGAGCGGTTAATTATGGCAGCGCATTTTTACCAGCCCATTTTCAGGGCACGCGCATTGACGACCAAGGCAATCTGCCCAACTTGCGGCCATCAATCGCTCGCGACTTGCAACGACAGCAACTCGATCTTGTACAAGCAATGAATCGGGAGTTAGCACAAACGCCTGGGGCACCAGACGCGGTGGAGGGAGTGATCGAGTCGATGGAATTGGGATTCCGCATGCAAGAAAAAGTGCCAGAGCTTCTCGACTACACCAAGGAATCACGAGAAACCAAAGAACTTTATGGAATAAAAAATGGAGCTGCAGGTAGTTTTGCTCGTCAATGTTTGATCGCTCGCCGCCTATCGGAAGCGGGCGTGCGCTTTGTCGAAATCTGCCAGCCTGGTTGGGATCATCACAACAATCTACACAAGGGATTAATTGATCGGTGTGGCTCGATCGACAAGCCGGTCGCAGCTCTGCTGACCGATCTGGAGCGGCGCGGGCTGCTGGACGAGACTTTAGTGCTGTTTGGCAGTGAATTTGGACGACAGCCGACTGCTCAGGGCGCCGATGGACGCGACCACAATATTACTGGTTATCCCATGTTTGTAGTCGGTGCGGGCGTGAAGCCTGGATTCACCTATGGGGCAACGGATGAGTATGGGATTCAGGCAGTCGAAGGACGGATGCACACGACCGACTTGCATGCCACACTGCTGGCTCTGCTGGGACTTGATCATGAGCAATTGACTTATGCCTATGCGGGCCGCGATTTCCGGCTGACAGATGTTCGCGGCACGGTGGTCGAGGAGATTTTTGCGTAGGGAGAGAATGGGAAACGAGCGATACTGCCTGATGGGCGAGCAGATTGATGGGACTCAGGAAAATCCTCTGCCCTGAATGGCTCTAGATTTTTCCACTTATAAACGATTTAACCGATTTTACTTGAATGGCTGATTTAAAATTTTAGAATACGTATTCTTTTCTTTTCTACTATTTTTTTCGGAGCAGTTCCCATGGTCAAACGAACAGGCGGTCGGCCGGGGTTCACCCTGGTCGAGTTGTTGGTGGTAATTGCCATCATCGGTCTACTGGTATCTCTGTTGTTGCCGGCGGTGCAGGCGGCCCGCGAGGCGGCTCGTCGCACGCAGTGCACGAACAACTTGAAGCAGCTGGCGCTAGCGGTCATGAATTTTCATGACTCCCAGAACGCGATGCCAGCCAGCGTGCTGATGAATCCGTCGGTCAATGACATCTCGAATTACAACGAGAATTTTGGCCCCAACTGGGCAGTTCTGATTTTGCCCTACATGGAGCAGATGCCGCTGTATGAGAGCGTCTACAAAAGTGTGCTGGACTATCCCACAACCGGCGATGCAACTTGGCGAAACATACGTGGTACGACGATCAAAGCCTACTTGTGTCCATCGGACACGGGCGGCGATGTCCAATCGATTCAAGCGGGTGGGGGTTGGGCGCGAGGTAATTACGGGGCGAATGCTGGCCCGGGCATGCACTGGAATGGTGGTGCGGTGGGCGTTGCCAACAAGAACACGGGTAAATGGGGTGACCATAATCCCAGTGGATTCGCGCAGGAATACTATCCGGCGTGGAGCAACGGCTGGAATGGTGGCGGCCCCTTCGTGGTGAATGGTGGCAATAATCTGGCGACGATCCTCGATGGCACCTCCAATACGATCCTTTTCGACGAATTACGGATCGGCTGGAACTCCAGTGATATTCGAGGCACGTGGGCGCTGGGGCAAAGTGGAGCGAGCATTTCCGCGGGTAACGGCCGCATCGACTCGCCGTCCCCAAATGTTTCACTCAGTGGCTATGATGACGTGCAAGGTTGCCAGAATAACCCGAAGATCGGCATGGGCTGCTGCGGCTGCAACAGCTGGCAAGTGACGGCTAAGAGTCGTCATCCGGGCGGCGTGATGGCGGCCCATGTCGATGGTAGCGTGCGCTATATCCAGAACTCGGTCAGTCAGCAGATCTGGTTTATGCTGCACAGCCGCAATGATTCTCAGTCACTTCCCAACTACTAAATCGAAGCAAGGCGGACAGGATGATCTCATTTCGTTTTCTGGTGTTGCTGCTCGGTAGCGTACTGCTTGTCGGCTGCGGCCGAACGGATATTGCGAGCGTGAAGGGGAAGGTGATTGAAAACGGTCAGCCGCGATCCTTCGAAGCCAATCAGGCGGCCGTGCAGTTCACTCTGGTGGCTGAGAACGGCGAGTTGGATAACATTCATGCCTACACGGCAGTCGTGGAGGCGGATGGGAGTTTCGAAGTCGTCGCGTCGGGTGGTGAAGTGAAAGTTGGCAAGTATCAGGTGGCGATCATTTACCGCGGCAACGATCCGAAATACGAGGCTTTCTATGCGCCGGATTCGCAGCTACGGCGGGAGATCAAAGGTGGTCCGAACGAGATCATCATTGATCTGGCGAAACCGCAGGGCTAACCGGCTCAGGGTGAGGCAGGGATTGATCATGAAGTTCGGCCAGCGCGTTGCTTGCAGCGCGCTGTTCGGCTTCTTTTTTATTACGTCCCCAAGCTGAGGTGAATGTGCGACCCGCGATCACCACCGCCACTCGAAACTGCTTGCTATGGTCCGGACCTTGCTGTTCCATTAACACATAATGCGGTATCGCCCCGGATTGTTTTTGGATGAGTTGTTGCAAGGTCGACTTGGCATTCTCCATCAACTCGCCGGCCACGGTCGCGAGGATCTCGGGTGCCATCAGACGGCGAATAAAATCGCCCACAATCTGAAATCCGCCGTCCAAATAGATGGCCGCAATCAGCGATTCAAAGACGTCGGACAGCAGCGACGTGGGCATGGCTGTCGAAGTCATACCTTTGCCGAGAATCAGGAAATGTTCGAGTCCTAGCTGAGCACTCATTTTGGCGCATGTCTGCCGACTCACCACCGTCGATTTAATGCGAGTTAATTGTCCTTCGGAATAGTCTGGGTAGTCTCGATAGAGCATTTCACAGACGATGCAGCCGAGGATGGCGTCGCCCAGGAATTCCAGGCGTTCGTTGGACGCCAGTCGATGCTCGGCGCTGGAGGCATGCGTGAGTGCGGCGCGGAGCAGCTTGCGATCTTGAAATTCATATCCAATCCGCTGCTCGCATTCCAGCAAGCGATCGAGCGGCGGGGTGGAATCTGCGATCGTCATGATGAGGGGACAGGTGGGAGTGCAAGGATCACGAATGAGAAGATCGGACCGTATCAGGAGCCATCTGCATTGTCAACTTAAGTCGTGTAAGTTGCTCGCCTGAGTCCTGTGGCTATGGTACAAGTGTGAGTGTACTGGAAACGATTTTACCGCCACCAATCGTGGACCCAATTCCTGCCCTGGAATGCTGTGCGCCTATGACTGCTGCACGTGAAACGATCTTTGCCGCGAGTGTCGAATACTTCCTGGCACCGATCATGCCGTATCTTCGCGATCCGTCCGTGACGGAGGTGATGGTCAATCGATTCGATCAGGTCTATATCGAGCGGTCTGGGAAGCTACATAAAACGGATGCTCGCTTTGAAAGCGACGACGCTCTGCTATCCGCCGTTCATAATGTTGCTCAATGGGTTGGTCGGCGAGTGGACGAGCATCAGCCAATCATGGATGCGAGGCTCCCCAATGGCTCACGCGTTCACGTGGTTTTGCCTCCAAGTGCTCGCGGTGGCACCTGTTTGACGATTCGCAAGTTCAAACCGGGTGGGCTGTCACTGGAGGAATTGATCGCGTTTGGGAGTTTGACGGAGGAGGCAGCTGAGTTTCTGGAATTGTGCGTGCGACTGCACAAGAATCTGGTGGTCTCGGGCGGCACCGGCACCGGCAAGACATCGCTGCTCAATGCCATCTCGGCGGCCATTCCCGAGGACGAGCGGATTGTGGTGATTGAAGACACCAGCGAGTTGCGGCTGCGGCAAGACCATACGGTTTACCTCGAGGTGCAGCGCCCCGATCAACACGGGCAAGGGGGCGTGACAATTCGCCAGCTGTTTGTGGCCTCGCTGCGAATGCGCCCAGACCGCATCGTCGTCGGCGAAGTGCGTGGCGGTGAAGCACTCGACATGGTGCAGTCGATGTTGAGTGGTCATACGGGGAGTTTGACGACGGTACACGCCAACAACCCTCATGATGCCCTCGTGCGCCTCGAAACGCTGTCGCTGATGTCCGACGTGGAACTGCCCGTGTATGTCGCACGCGCTCAGGTCGCCTCCGCCATCCAGCTCATCGTCCAACTCACGCGGTTTTCCGAGGACGGTTCGCGGCGTATCTCCCGGATCACCGAGGCGTTGGGGATGGACGGTCAGCAGCAGTATCAATTGCGTGATCTATATCGCCTGCAGATCTCCGGTCGTAACGCGGAAGGACGGCTGCAAGGACAACTGGAACCAACTGGCAACAAGCCAACTTTCGCGGC
This sequence comes from Pirellulaceae bacterium, assembly GCA_044235425.1. Lineage (GTDB taxonomy): Bacteria > Planctomycetota > Planctomycetia > Pirellulales > Pirellulaceae > JBJSXJ01. The sequence goes on along the minus strand of JBIIHW010000037.1, from coordinate 24,287 downwards.
TGAACTGGCCGAACAAGGTTGGCTCAATCGAGCCCGTTTAAGTCGCCAAATGTGGGGGTAGAGATACCGCTGGTCATTGGTCATTGGTCATTGGTCATTGGTCATTGGTCATTGGTCATTGGTCATTGGTCATTGGTCATTGGTCATTGGTCAGGCAAACGGGGCAAGCTGCCTCCGCCCACTCAATCCATTATTCCTCTCTCGACCATCTTTCATCTCTCGTTCTTCCTCGCTCCTCTGTGTCCTAGTGTCTCTGTGCGAAATCCGTCCGTGTCCTCCGTCCCTACAGCGTTCCCCATGCCCCGCCCGTGTCCCCCGGCCGGGATTTTTCGAGTAGTTCTTTTGACCAACGGGGGTGATGGGGGATAGAATGGTGGGTCCGCCACGGGGTGACGACGCTGTCGGCGCTGCGGCGTGTGATGGTGCTGAGTGGCGATGGTGCTGAGTGGCGATGGTGCTGAGTGGCGATGGTGGGAGCCGGGGATAGCGGCGAGTGTAAGCGAATGAAACCGAAGCAATTCAGCAGGACTTTACGAACCGCCGCTGACCGTCAAAATCGGCGCGGTAACGCGACGTTGGATTATGTATTATTGATGGGTGTTGTGCTGCCGATGGTGGCGTTTGTCTATTGGATTGGGCCGCGGATGATGAATCTTGTGTTTCAATTGACGAACGCTCTGCTCACGTGGCCATTTTCTTGATCTGGGGCCCGGTCTTTGCTTCTGGAGGGAGTAGTTCGATGAATGAATTAAAAGTTTCCGCAACGGGTGGTTGGCGCAAGTTGCTGCGCGATGTGCACGAGGATCGTCGGGGTGCGGTGAGCATCGAGACGGTCTTGATTATCGCGGCGATCGCCTTGCCGATTTTGATTTTCGTCTTGAAATTTGGCTGGCCCAAGATCAAGTCGTTCTTCAACCAAGGCATGCAGGATCTGGAAGGTAGTGCGCAGCAGACCGGCACGACTCCTTAGCCTGCGATCATGGTGGGCACGCTGCTGCTGCTGGGATTCTTGTTGGTGGCGTCGTATACCGATGTCCGTTGGCGATTAGTCCATAATCGCACCACGTACACGGGAATCATCACAGCGGTGGTAGCCAGTGGGCTGGCAACGTGGTGGGGAGTGGATCAGATGTCGGCGGTACCGGCGACGGCCGCGACGTGGGGATTTCCCTCGCTGGCGGATAGTCTGCTGGGCTGCCTGGTGTGCGGATTGGCGATGCTGGTCTGCTATGTGCTGTTTGCAGGTGGAGTGGGCGGTGGTGACCTGAAGTTAATGGCGATGATTGGAGCGTTCCTGGGACTGTATCAAGGTCTCGAAGCGCTCCTCTGGACCATGATTTTTGGAGGCGTGCTGGCGATCGTGCTGCTCATCTGGCGAGTAGGGATGTGGCGGTTGGCGAGTGCGGCGATTCGCGGCGCGTGGGCCGCTGGTCGCGGACGATTGCCCGATTGGACGAACGAAGAGTGGGCGGCCTTGCGTACGGAACTGTTTTTGTCACCGAGCGCCTTGTTAGCGGTAGTGGTCGTGCGATTCAATTTAGCTTCCTGGTGATTCATGCATCGCCAAATCATTGTTGGAGTCTGGCCTTATTTGGCGCTGATCGTGCTGTCGAGTGCCATTTGCTGGCTGCTCCTCCGCATGACTCGCGTGCGTCCGGACTGGCGCCAGCTGAAGCAACTGGCGGCGGATGAACGGGGCGCGGTGCAAAGTCTCAGCTTTGTGCTCACGATTCCCGTATTTGTGGTCGTGATGATGTTCATCGTGCAGCTGAGCCAGATCACGATCGGCAAATTTGTCGTGGAGTATGCCGCGTTTGCGGCCGTGCGGTCGGCGCAGGTCTGGTTGCCTGCGAACGTTTCAGATGATGAAGGTGTGAATCGCGTCACCAGTCTCTGTTATCGAGAAACGATGACGGGCGATGATGGTTGGCAGTACGACTGTTATGAAGTCGATCCGGTAGGTCCGAAGTACAACAAGATTCGGTTTGCCGCCGTGCAGGCCTGTGTGGCGATTAGCCCCTCCCGCGACGTCGGTGCGGATGCCAGTGCGGTCGGTAACGACGCCGCGGGCAGTTTCGTGAAAGCGCTCGGTATCTGGTCGCCGCAGTTACTGGCGAATCCCAAAGTTGCTGAACGGATCAAGAATAAATTGGCCTATTCGCTGGCCAATACGCTGGTGCGCGTCGACGTACGACATCGGCACAGTGAGCCGCCGCTCATGACCTACCTGATTCCTCCGTACGAGGGTGAATTCCTGCCGGGCGAAATTGGGTGGAACGATCAAATACTGGTCACGGTCACGCATCGGTTTGCCTTGTTGCCCGGTCCGGGCCGTCTGCTCGCGCGCCAGATTCAGTCGCCCAGCAGCAGCGGTAGCACGGGCAGCGGCACCGGCAGCGGCACCGGCGGCAGCACCGGCATGGGCGGCAACAGCTCGACTGGCTCCAGTACCACAATGTCGGTCGATACGACGGCCAGTCGCATTCAACTGATTGGTGGTGTCCACACGTATGCACTTACCGCCACCGCGATGCTTCACACGGAGGGTGAAAAGTCGATGCTGGGCTACCGCCAAAATGTGCTTGGACCGACGCCTGTCGTGAACGGCTTGGCGGCCGGTGGGTTCAGCATGAGTGATGATACTTCGGCGGCCTTCGAGTCGCTGCAGGCCACAGGGCGTGAGCAGCAGCTGCTGGCGGCTGAAGCGGCCCAGGATTGCTGCGATCAGGATTTAGAGCATGAGCTGAAGGCGGTGACAGAGCGTGTGTGGGAAGAAATGGTGGAACCATCCTGGCCGTCCATCTTGAAAGGGGCGAAGCGATGACGCTGCTGCGCCGGATGCACCGAGATGAGGCGGGATCGATGAGCATCGTATCGATGTTCTCACTGGTGCTGCTGGTCTTTTTACTCGGACTGGTCATGAATACGGGCCGCGTGATCGATCAGCGAGTGAAGATGCAGAATGCGGCTGATTCAGTGGCGTGGTCGAGTGGCGTGATGATGGCGCGCGGCATGAACACGCTGGCGTACACTAATCATTTGACTGCCGATGTCTTTGCTTTGACGGCCTTCATGCGGGAGGCGCGGGATCGAAACGCCGAGACTTACGTCACGTCGATTCTCGACAACTGGCAGCGTATCGGGCCGTTTATGGCCACGAGTGAGTATCCGTCGTTTGCGGCGCTGGGGCTGGCGATTACGGAGAAGGTGCCTTGGGAACGGGAGATGGTCCAAGCCTATAGCGCCTGGGGATCGGCGGCCGCGGAGTCGATGTTGCCGGTGCTGGAAGAGATTCTGCGCGAGCACCGAATTCCGGACTTCCAGCAAGCACTCACCGTCGCCACGCCCGCTTTAGCAACCTTTGTCGCGGAGGACGCCGCGAATCGTCATGGCCAGAAAAGCCAGATGGTTCATGGTGTGATTTGGCGAACGAGCGAAGTGCCTGAAACGGTCGATGGTCAGTCGAGTTATTTTCCGGTGTTACCGGTCGTGAATCCGAACTTGGTTGCCTTAGTCGGTGCGGAGTCGGGAGGCGGGTACATTCAGGAGTCACGAGCGCAGCGACAGCAGCTCGCGCGACGTTACTTGACCGACTGGAACAACGAATCCCTGCGGGCGTTTGATCGCTACGGCAAGATGTCTCAGTTTGGAAATCTGTGGCGTATTTTCACCTGTGGTTATCTGCGGCAATTATTGGAACAAGAGTATCCCAGTTCCAATTTGCTCTTCGTGCTCCGTCATGCCGATGATCCACCCTCGACGCAGCACGAATACCTCGAACGGGACTTCATGTATGTCGGCGTGATGTATGCGGTGAAGGCTCCGGAGTTTATTCCGGGAGTGTTCCGCAACACGGCATTTTTTGATCGACAAGCCCATGCCCAAGTCATGATGTTTGTGCCGCGGCGACGCTTGATTCGCGTCCGCGTCAATGGACCGGGAGGCTCGGGACCGCCAGGTCCGCCGGTGGGTGAGTCGATAGGAGGGATTCCGGGTGAGAACATCGATATTCCACCCGATCCGGCGCCGCTGCCACCCCCTGGGCCTGCGCCCACGGTCGGTCCACCGAATCCGCCGCCCGAACCCGAATGGCTCGTGGTCCGACAAAGTGGTTCCTGGCATAGTGATGACTGGAATCTGCTGAACCAGAACTGGCATTTGCAGTTAGTGCCGGCGACAGCGTCCGCGACACGGACCATTTTGAGTCGACCGGTCGAGGTCGTTTGGCCGGACGGGGTGTCGGTGGGAGCGACCGATGGATTCTCCTTACCGAACCAAGCGAATTGGTTACCACTTACTGAGGTCGACTTCCACAACCTGAATCATCATTAGGCGGAGTTGTACGCGCTGCAGAGCTGATTGTTTATGAGCGACATGCACCAACACGAACCCCTGGTCACTCGACAGCCATCATCCGGTTTGCCATCGGCGGCGGCTGCCAAGTCGCGCGCTCGTGTTCTGGGCGCTCGTGTTCTGGGCGCTCGTGTTCTGGGCGCTCGTGTTCTGGGCGCTCGTTCACGTCGCGGGCTGGCACCGCTGGAACTGGTGCTCTGGTTACCCGTGCTGCTGATGGTGATGGCGCTGATGGTGAACTACGGCACGAGTTTATCGTGGCGAGTGCGGGGTGAGGTGGTAGCGCGCAATGCGGCCTGGCGCACGCGGCTGGGACGAGACTCGGCGGGCGAAGCTCGTTCCCCTGCCTGGCCGGCGAACGCCTCGATCGGGCTTGAGAACACGGGCGGTTGGCTCTACGTCGACCATCCGCTGGTGAATCAGCCGATCGCGCGTGGTCCGATGTACGAAAACTTTGGCGTGAAGCCGCGGCTCGATCCCTTCCGCGGTGGTCGCGAGGGACACGCTCAGATTGAACGTCCCTATCCGCTCTTATCCAAAATGGGTTCCTATAAAAGTGGTCAGATCCCCAATGCCTTGCTGGAGGATCTTTTCACGAGTGGAGAGATGGGCATCCCCAACGCGATTCGGCGAGTGCCTCATTTGTATGACTTACCGAAGGTGCCTCCGTCGTATGGAAATGCCTTTCGCGAAGCGATTCTGGGTATTTTCAAGATCCCGAATTATGCGGGGTTGCGGGTCCTTGATCGGGATCAGGACTGGCTCTTCTATCGTGGTTCAGCGCCCGACTTTCATCCCCGCGTGAATGCTTCACGCTGTGAACTTGACCGCGACGTGGTGCAGAAACAAGAAGTGAATCGGCTCATCGATGTGCGGCGTGCCGACGGCAAGTGGCAGTTGGGTGCGATCACGCTTTTACCACGAAACATGACTGCCGCGTTCCTGGGCATGTTCAAACAAACGCTCCAAGACTATCAGGAAGAGTTAGCGATGATGCCGCCGCCACCGGCCGATCGCATCGCTTACCTGAACGAACAGATTCCGATCTTAGAACAGAAGATTGAGATCATGCAATCGTTTCAGGCGACGATTCCGGCGTTTGAAAAAGAGCAGACGACTCGTCCCTAATGTGCTCCTTATCATCATCCTCCGAGGAATCGGTCGAGCGTTCGCAGGTGGCTGACGCGGATCGGCACAAGCCAGCTCTGGACGCCCCTGTTTGCTCGGAGGCGACCGACTCGACCGCTCGGGAATCGCCATCACGTTGGAGTCGCGTGGGACGACGTTGTTCGGCGTTCGCCACGAATCTGCTTGGAACTGGATTCGTGATTGTGCTGGGCCTGGCGATGGGACGACAGCTGCTGGAGTGGTGGGGAGTGCGAGCGCCGGTGTCCGCGGATGTCGGATCGGGCGCGACGACGGGTGATGCGTCGGCGAACGTCCGGTCGTTGAGACCACCGACCATTGGCACTCTGCAAGATCTCTCGTTCGACTTATCGACGATCGCGCTGCGTCATGGTAGTCACTCGGGCAATGAAGTCTCGGTGCTGCAGGAGCTGCGGGGTCAATGTGCGGGCGCCGCGCAGTCAGCTCGCCCCGCGGATCTTGTGGGCACCGAGGCGGATGACGCGGAGCGCAGGTTGCTGCAGCGGCTGGCGGGTCAGAAACCCGTGGCTCGTGGCGAGCGTTGGTTGCTATACGAGCTGGCGCGGCCGTTGCCGATGGTCGTGGCGGTTTCGCGAGTGGCATCGGAGCACGAGGCCGAGGGGAGCGCGGAATCCGGTGCTGAGACAACGTCGTCTACGGCCGCTCCTGCCGCGCCGGAAACTGTCTTCGATGGTCGCCGCGTGTTATCCTGGGGTGTGGCGTTGCCGTCGGTTACGGAGACGAATGAACCGCGCTGGACTTGGTTTGCGTGGCGTACGGGCAAAACGAATGGGATGTCCGACGGCGGGGAAGGAGCGGCTGCAGCGGCCACTGCGGTTGGATCGGCACCTGTCACGTCGGCCGATTGGCCAGGGCTTACAGCGGCTCGACGCGTAATGTCCATGCGTTCGCCGGACGGCGTGGCGCTGGCCGCCTACGTGGCGAGTGACTCGGCGGCTTCGGTGCGGGAGTGGCGTGATGAAGTGGATCAGTGGATGAGTAGCCGGGGTGCGAAGGCTGCGGGAGATTGGATTCGACAACGGGATCGCTCGCAACAGGTTTTTGTGCGACCGGGAGTGGGGCGGTATCTGGTGCAACTAGTGGAGTTACCGGGCGAGCAGCCTCGAGCTTTCATGACGATGTTGCCGGGGCAGAGTGGATCAGGACATTAACGGCGATTTTGCTGACGGAGAATCAAGCGATGAAGGGTGCGGCGGGACTCATCGTGGCCTTGCTACTAGGACTGTTGGGCGCAGCGCTCAACTTCGTCTACCTCACCAATAAAACTCGACAGGTCAAAACTGTGTCGTTTATTGGCATCAAGCCAGATACACGACTGCGAGTCGGCGATGCGCTGAAGGAAGGTGATTTGGTGGAAGTTCGAATTCCCGAGATGCATGCCGGCAATCTCAAGGAATTTGTCTTCTTGTGGCAGGATCTCGAAACAGTCAAGGGAATTCGAGCCATTCATCCGTATGCGGGCGGTGAACTGCTGCGGCGTGAAGACTATCGCACTCCACCTCCTGAGTTGAAACTAACTCGAGGTCAAATGTTGGTTTGGATTGCGGTGGATAGTCGCAGTTTCGTGCCCGATTTGGTCAATCCGCGGGATCGAGTGACGTTTGTGGTGCCGCTGGTTCGGCCGGGTACTCCGACTCCCGTCGCACCCAATCCCAATACCGCGGCAGCGGCTGCGGGAAATCCTCTTGGGGCAGCGGTGAGCGCCGAAGCGGCCGCAAATCCGCAAGTGGAAATGATTGGTCCGTTTGAAGTGGCGGCCATCGGCAATCGACTGGGCAGTGCCGAGGTGAGTCGTGCTTCCGCCGGGCGGGGCGGAAACGAATTTGAACTGGGAATTGTCGTCAAGAATGAGGGCACTGAAGCGGCACCCCGCATGGACTCCAAGGCGATGCGTTTAGTGGAGTTGTCACGACGAATTGGCAATCAGGGAATTGGTGTTCTGCTGCATCCGCGCGGAGAAGCCGCTCAACCATGAAGATTTGGTACAACAAAATCAACGAAAGTCGCCGCACTTCGCTCGACTTCTCGAAGGTTGAAATTCAGATTGGCCGCGACACCACCAATGACTTGGTGCTCAGCAGCCCTCTGGTGTCGCGTCGCCACGCCATTGTCCGGCGTCTCGATAGCAATCAACTGGAACTCGAAAACGTCGGTGTGAATAGCTGTCTGGTTGGCGACACGGAGGTGCTGGGTGGCGACCGTGTCAAGTTTGCGCCCACGGTCAAGCTGCGAATCTGGCCTTATACGATCAGCTTTGAAGCTGAGCAGACGCGCACGATTTCGCGCCGTGAACTGGAAGCTCATCTGCGCAATCTGGTCGCTGATCTGGAACTCAGGATTCACAAAAAACTCCTCGAGCGACTGGACCTGTACGAACTCGAGTCCACCCGCGGAGGACGCCAGGAAAACATCCTGTTATTGGAACACAACATCGAGGATGTTTGTCGCGATTTGCAGTTGTTTGCTTCGTCGAACGAGACGCTGCTGGAGGAGATTTCTGGATTGGCGCTGCGCGATCATGCGGTGAATCGGCTGATCATGGAAACGACGTCCGATCAAGTGTTCGACCTGGCCGCGCTCACCTCCAACGAATTCGATGTGCCGGCGACGTTGGTGCCGGAGCGCGAGACGGAATTGCATGGCTTGCTGCAGTTTGCTCGCGAGAAGTTACAGATTGAAACGCTGCCGGATCTGAGTAGCAAGATTAATCGAGTGGAGGAAAAGTTTGACGATATTTTCACGCTGCTCCGGCCTCATTTGCATGTCGAGCTGCGGAAGTATATCGTCCTGCGGATGCTGAAAAAGGACCTCAAAGATATCGTCTTTGGATTTGGGCCTTTACAGGATTTACTGCGTGCGCCGACGATCAGCGAAATCATGGTAGTTCGTAGTGATCAGATCTTTGTCGAACGGTCAGGAGTGATTGAGAAATCGGGGCGCCGTTTTATCTCCGAGAAAGTCACGGAATCGATCATTGAGAGAATTGTGTCGCAAGTGGGGCGTCGAATCGACAAAAGTCAACCGCTGGTCGATGCACGACTGCCTGATGGTTCGCGAGTCAACGCCATCATCCCGCCACTCGCCGTCTTCGGACCTTGCTTGACGATTCGCAAATTCCCGAGTCAGAGATTGACGGTCGATGACTTGATCGATTACGGCACGCTGACGCGAGCGGCAGCGACGTTTCTGCGAGCTTGTGTGATTGATCACAAAAGTATTTTGATTTCGGGTGGAACCGGATCTGGCAAAACAACGCTGCTCAACGTGCTGAGTAGTTTCATTCCGTACAAGGAGCGGATTGTCACGATCGAAGACACGTCGGAATTGCGATTACATCAAGAGCACGTGGTGAGTTTAGAAGCGAAGCCAGCGAACGTTGAAGGGACGGGCGAGTACACGATTCGCGACTTAGTAAAGAACGCGCTTCGCATGCGACCCGATCGTATCATCGTGGGTGAGTGCCGCGGGGGCGAGGCGCTGGATATGGTCCAGGCGATGAATACGGGTCACGATGGCTCGATGACGACCATCCACGCCAATGGTGCTCGCGAAGTGATGCAGCGCTTGGAGCTGCTCATGCTGATGGGGGCCGAGTTGCCGGTTGCATCCCTTCATCGACAAATGGCATCGGCGTTGCATTTGATTGTCCATATTGATCGGCAGACGAGCGGTAAGCGAGCGATCATGCAGATTTCCGAAGTGAGTGGGATAGATCCCGAAACGAAGGAGGTACTGGTGATGGATATCTTCAATCGGCGCGATGGCCAGCAACTCGCACCGACGGGCTACCTGCCGTCATTCCTCGATTCTTTGGTCTCGCAGCAACTGCTGAAGGCCGAATTCTTGTACGGAAAATAGTCGAGCATGGACACCTTTTTTTTGCTTTGCAACGTCGTGATGGGAGTCTGTACGGCCGGCGCTGCACTGGTCAGCCAAGGCTGGCTGGCACAACTCATCGACTACCTGGAAGTGGATCTGCGCGATCGACTGCGGAGCCTCCGTATTCAAACTCCACGCCTGCGAACCTGGATCGTAGTCTGGCTGGGAAGTGTATTGCTGGTCTTCACGTTTCTCTGGTTGGGATTCGATCTGTGGGTGTTCGCGATATTGCTGGCGATGCTGATGTGCGCGGGACCCTGGTATCTCGTCCGACGACTCGCCGCCACGCGGCGACAGCGCATTGAAGACCAATTGGCCGATGCGATGGTGATGTTCTCGAATGGAGTCAAAGCGGGCTTGTCGTTGTCACAATCGCTGAAGCTGCTGAGTGAGGAATGCCCGAAGCCGATTCGCCAGGAGTTCCAGCAGATTGTGGGTGAATACAATCTGGGTAAGCCCTTAGAGCGCACGATGACGGAGGCGAAAGAGCGACTGCGGAGCGAAAACTTTTTGCTGTTCGCGGCGGCATTGCTGGCGAGTCGCGAGAGCGGTGGGCGACTTAATGAGACCGTGGAGCGTATCTCGAGGTCGGTGCTGGAGCTGCAGCGGCTGGAACGCAAGGTGAAAGCGGAAACAGCCCAGGCGCGGAAGTCAGCGATTTACATGTCGATCGTGCCAAGTTTTATTTTGATTGCGTATTACTATCTGGATCCGCAGAACACCCGTTTGTTGTTCCTCACGCTTCCCGGACAAATCATGTTAACGGTGTGCGTGATATTCAACTTAGCGGCTTATTTCTGGGCCATCAAAATCTTGAATGCAGATATTTAGGCAAATAAGGACTCGGAACGCGGATGCGGCTGAGGATTGGTGACATGGAGCAGATGGATGGATTGAGTTTGCTGGCATGTGGATTGGTAGGTGGCGGAGCGGCGCTGCTTGTCTGGTGGGTACTGCGCGCGCTCGCGTCGGATGATCTGAGTCAGGGAAGTGAATGGCGGTATGACGTCAGTCGCATCAATGAACTACGGCGACAGGACATGATGTTTCGAGTACTGCAGCCGCTGATTCAGTTTGTGGCACGTTTTATTCGGGGAGCGTTTAGTGCGTCGTTGCCGGAGGTAACGCGGGAGATTCATGCCGCTGGTTTTTCCCGCTGCTGGCTACCTGAGGAATATCTCGCTCGACAAACGCTGGTCGCCGTATTTCTGTGGCCAGCTATGGCCTATGTCTGCTGGACGTTGTTTGATGCGCCGGGGATTTTTCTCAGCTTGATGATGCTCGGTGTGACGATTTGGTGGATGCGATTGCGATTGGCTCGGCTGGCGGCTCGCCGAGTGCTCCTCATCAAACGACGACTTCCCTATCTCCTCGACTTACTCACCCTGTTAATGGAAGCAGGCTCCAGTTTTATCAACGCGCTGCAACAGGCGGTGAAGGAATTCGGGGACCATCCGGTGGGAGTGGAATTTGGGCGAGTGCTGGCGGATATGAATATGGGTAAAGCGCGTATCGAAGCCTTTGATAATTTGCGGAAGCGGCTGAGTGATGATGAAATGACCAGCATCATAGGGTCGATTATTCAAAGCGAGCAGTTAGGAACGCCGTTGTCGGCGATTTTTCGGACGCAGGCAGATGTCTTGCGAGTGAAACGGAGTCAGCGCGCGGAGACGCTGGCGAACGAAGCGGCGGTGCAGATGCTGCTACCCGGTGTGCTGGTGATGGCAGCCACGGTACTGATCATTCTCGGGCCGTTTTTGTTAGGCTATTTGTATTCAGGGTTTGGTTTCTAGTTTGGGTTGTGGTGAGTAGTCATGCCGGTACAGGTTGCTTGTTCGAAATGCAATGCCGCGTTGGCGATCCCCGATGAACATGTGGGTCGGCCGATCCTGTGCCCCTATTGCAACTCCACCGTTTCCATCACTCCGCCCGCGCCGCGTGGCGGTACGGCGGGCGCAGCGACGGAGGCTGGCAGGTCGACGGGTGTTGGCAAGTCGTCAGGCGCTGGCAAGTCGTCAGGCGGGAAGGCGGCCAGCCTCTATCCACCCGGGATGGGTCCGCCAACAGCATCATCCCCTGGATCGGCTGCGCCCGCTCCTCCGTTGCCACCACCAACTGCAACCGCGTCCGTCGCTGCCGGCCCACCACTCGGCCCTTTCCCTAGCACACCACCTAGCACACCACCTAGCACACCATCGAGCGCTCCAGCCGGCCCAGCCTACGGCGCACCACCGGGCGGACTCAATTTGACGCCCAATCGTCAAGCGGCGCGGTGGTTAGGGACGGATGCTGCTGCCGGTACAGCGGCACCTCCAACAGCAGCACCTTTGGCAGCAGCACCTTTGGCAGCAGCACCTTTGGCAGCGGCACCTGTGGCAGCAGCACCTGTGGCAGCAGCAATTGGGGCAGCAGTTCCTGGGGCCGCTCTGTCGCCACCCGCCGCGCCGTTTAAACCGGCGCCACTTCCACCACAGCCGCTATCGCCCTCCAGATCCGCCGCTGGAACACCGCCTGCGCCGCCGCCGGCCGTGACGGTTTCTCAGGCGGCGCGATTCATTGCTGCGGATCCGACGGCGGGTCGAGTGCCTTTAGGGGCGGACGGCAAGTTACCGATGTTGGTTCTGGTCGATGGAGAACAGGGTCCGGAGAAGGTCGAGAAGCCTGTGCAGAGTGCACCGCCCTGGTTGCTGATTTTAGCCTTGGGGTTTAGCATCACAGCGTCGGTGGCGCTCTTGTTCGTCGACACTTCGACGGGCAGAATTGAACGCCAGTCCAAGGCCGAAGCACGGGAGGCTCTGCAACGTTTTTATGTGGGCGACGAAGGCAAGCAGGCCGCTTTTCAGCACAAAGTGCGATTGGTTATCCAGGCGAACCAGCGTGGTGATCGAGAAGAAGAACGGCAGTATTGTCGCGAGCTACTCAACATGTTGCATTCCGAAAGTAACAATAAGAACACAGGTTTGACAGGTCGACGTGACGATGCCGATCCACCGATGGGGTTGCCCAATGATCGTCACCTCATCAGCCTGCTCAACGTACTCCTCAATAACTAATGGCAGATCCAGCTCAACGTTTTGAAATTCTTTCCACGATCGCAGCCGGCGATTTCGCGACGGTGCTGCGCGCGCGCGATCGCGAGTTGGGGCGGGAAGTGGCCATCAAGCAGATTCACGCTCAGTTTCTGCAAGATCCCAAGCAGTTGGAAAAGTATTGGAAAGAGGCGCAGCTGCTCGCCAGTCTCGCCCATCCTCATATCATCACGATCTATGACATTGTGCGTGAAAGAGGCTGGTTGGTGTTCGAGTTGATGCAGGGGAGTCTGCAGCAATTGCTGGCTGGTCAGCCGATCGATCTTAACGATCTGCGGATGGCGCTCACCTACACCGCGCAGGCTCTGCAGTTCATCCACCAGCACAACATTGTGCACGGCGATGTGAAGCCCAGTAATCTGCTTGTGGGAAAAGATCATCGAGTGAAGCTGGGAGATTTTGGGATCGCACGCCGCTTAGGAGGCGATCATGGCAGCGTTGTCAAAGGCACCACAAAATACATGGCGCCCGAAGTGGTGTCGGATCAGTTTGGAGTGGTGGGCCCTTGGAGCGATTTATATTCGCTCGGGTTTTCTGCCTACGAGCTGCTGTGCGGTGAAAACTTTGAGACGTTATTTCCTGGTTTGAACATGTTTGGTCGGGACCGGCAGATGGCCTGGTTGATGTGGCATTCAGCGCCTGATCGCCGCCTGCCGGAGATCAATCGAGTATTGCAGGGAGTGCCCGATGACCTGGCCTTCATCATTCAGAAGCTGATTGAGAAGGTTCCCAACCGGCGCTATCGATCAGCTGATCAGTTGCTGGAGGATTTACGCCAACATGCAACGGCGGAAACCGGTCCCACTCCCGCCGAAATCGAAGCGGCTGAACGGGCTGCGAAAGCCGCTCGACAAAAGCGACTGCTCACCATCGGGGCTGCGGTGCTGAGTATGGGGTTGAGTTTGGGGATTTTGTTCTGGCCCGAAAAGCCGCCTCCTGCACCGCCACCGCCCGAAGCCCGTCCCACCGCTGGAATCGTCGACGAAGTAGATTTGGAAAACACCACGTTTTTCCTGAAGCACGAAGACGAATCGCCGGCCAAAGGGATCATCATTCAGCCGGATAAAGATCGAGTGTTCGTGAATGATGAGCGGGCTAAATTCAGCGACTTGCGCACGAACGATCAGATCACGATCAAGTATCTCTCGGAGGCGGAAGGCGACGACATCATCGAAGTCTATGCCAGTCGGCCCAAGGAAATCCAAGTATCGGGTCGAGTGGCTGAGGTGACGAAGTCAGACGCTGAGCTGAAACTAGTCGATGAAGAGGGACAGCCACCGCATGAGCCATGGTACGTTCCGAACGATACGGTGGTGACGATCAACGAGCAGCGAGCGCTGAACAATCGGACGTTCGGACTGGCGGATCTCGTGCCAGAGGATCGCGTAGTTGTCTCCTATGTTGTGGAGGATGGAGGTCGTCGAGTAGCGAAGGCGATCGTTGCGCTGCGCACGTTGCAACTAGCGGCAACGGTTGTTAGTCGTAACCCGCAGCAGAACAAACTGACGGTGAAAGCGACGACCGGCGGCACTGCCAATCGGGAGTTCACCGTCGCGCGCGAATGTGTCGTGACGCTTAATGGAAAACAACAAACGGGCGATGTACCGCTGACGATCGCCGACTTGGTCCCCGGCGATTCCCTCACGCTCACCTACGACGTGGAGGTCCATGCGATTGCCGCGTCGCGCGAGGTGATGGCGGCGGGTCAGATCGCTGATCTGCAAACCACGGAGCGACTATTTCGCATCACGACGGATGATGCGAAGGAATCGATGCAGTTCGCTTTAGGTGCGAACTGTGAGATCATTGGACCGGCCGGTAAGCTGCTCGAGTTTGAATTCCTGCGGAAGGGTGATCATGTTCGAGTTGAATATGGGCCGCTGGAAGGTGGCAAACTGCAGGCACTGAAGCTGGTCGTGAAGCCAGTTACCGACTCGCGCACCTGGGCCATCCTCATTGTCACTCATCAGTTTGACGACGCGCAGCTGGCAGCCTTGCCTCAAGGTGCTAGCGATCTAAATGCCATTCGCGACGCGCTGTTGCATCGGCACCGAGTGCCGACGGAACAGATTTTGATTTTGGAAAATAGTTCGCGTTTGCAGGTCGAGCAGGGGGTGGCTACCTTCTCGGCGCGCGTCCCTGCCGATGCTCAGCTGATTTGCTATTACGAGGGGCGAGCGGTCATCGATAAGACTGCCGGACCTGTACTGGCGACGAAGGAATTGAATCTGGAGCGAGCTCCCGATACGGGCTTGCCGATCCGCAGCCTCGTCGCGCTACTCGAAAAGAGTCCGCCCAAAGAAAAAATGTTGCTGGTGGATTCCTGTCAGGAGAAGGCGGCGGGAGCAACCGAGGCGGACTTATCGACGGCCGATCAACTGGAAGCTGCGAAAACAAAGCCCACTCGGCCAGTCTCAACCAGTGTGCTGGTGATCGGCGCATGTGATAAGAATCAACGCGGATTATTGACGGCAGATGGACAGCAAGGTGTTTTTGGCAAGGCATTAGCGGCGGCCTATTCGGGTGGCGCGGATGGGAATCGCGATGGTCGAGTAGCGGTGGCAGAGCTGCTGGAGTTTCTGCCAAAGTCGATGGCCGACGCGGCGGGGAAGGGACGCATTCAGTCACCCGTCGTCTATCAGCCAGTCGACAAGCCTCCGCGACTGACCCCCGACGCCCAGGAAGCAACTCGCAAAATGCTGGGGTATCTGCGGGCTTCCCGGTGGGATGAAGGGATTACGGAAGAGTTTCGTCGCGAGGATTCGAAGCTGGCCGGGCAGCCCGACTTGGCTTTGGCTTACGGATTGGTGTTGCTCAAAAACTATCGTACGCCTTTGGCACGTCCCGTATTCGACAAGATTCGTTCTGCTCATCCGAAATCGGTCGTGGCCGATCAGATGCTGGCGTGGCAGGCGTTCCAGCAAGATCGTTTGGTGGATGGCATTGGTGATTTAAAGCTGATGGTGTCCCACCTGCCGGATCTAAGGTTGATGCCTGCCGCCGAACCTTACGTGAAATATTCGTTGCAATGGGCCGGGGCGCTGCGGGAATACGTCCTGTCCGTTCCCGAAACGCCACTCGATCGAAAAGCGGTGGAAGAGTTAGATCAAGCGGTCATTGCTTTGGGTGATACGGCGAAAGAAGCCTTTCGAGCGGGGATTGAGTCGACCCGGACGACGCTGGCGAAACTAGATGAGGAATTATTGGTAGCGGCACCTGATCGCAAAACTACGCTCGCCCAAAGTCGCAAGCGAGTGGCCACCTACGCAAATCCGAACTTCAACACGATAGCCGACTACCTGCGGGTGGCGGTCGAGGAATAGAACCGTTGGTTGAAACGCACGAGTTGACGAAGCGTTATCGTGAGATGACGGCGCTGGCGAATTGCTCGTTGCATGTGCCACGGGGAGAGATCTTCGGACTCCTGGGACCCAATGGAGCCGGCAAGACGACCTTATTACGATTGCTGCTGGGCTTTCTGGAACCGACTTCTGGTTGGGCACGGATTGATGGCTTGGACTGCCATCGTGAATCGTTGGCGGCGCGGCGTCGAGTCTCCTATTTGCCGGGTGACGCGCGGCTGTTTCGCCGCATGCGCGGTCGCGAAGTGCTGCGATTTTTTGCTGATATTCGACCGGGTGGCAGCTACGAACGATCGGTGCGGATGGCGGAACGCCTGGAACTGGATCTATCGCGACAAGTGGGATCGATGTCGACCGGTATGCGACAAAAAACCGCACTCGTCGCCGCACTGGCCGCTGATACACCCCTGGTGATCCTCGACGAACCTACCTCCAATCTCGATCCGACGGTGCGAGCGGAAGTGGGCCGCTTAGTGTTGGAAGCGAAGGCTGCCGGTCGCACGATCCTGTTTTCTTCCCACGTGCTCTCGGAAGTGGAAGATGTATGTGATCGAGTGGTGATCCTGCGCCGCAGCCAGCTCGTGCATACGCAAGTCATGTCTGACTTGCGACGCATGCATCGCATTCGAGCCAAATTGGCGGGACCACTTCCGCTGCCGCCGGCGAGTTGTGCGGAGCAACTGACAATCCGCACGCGAGAGGACGGCGAAGTGGTGATCGAGATGCCGGGCGAGTTATCGCCGCTGCTCGGTTGGCTGGCCACGTTGCCGCTGCAGCAAATGGTGGTGGAGCCGGTGGGTTTGCGCGCGGTGTACGAAAAATTTCATGGTGGTCTGCAAGATGATGGAACGAGGCAGTCGTGAATCGCGCGCTGTTGAGGAAATGTTGGTTGGAGGCTCAGTGGCTGCTCGTCGCCTGTGCGGCGGCGATTTTCGCTTTCTGCTGGGTCCGAGTGTGGATGGTCAGTCGGATCGATACGAGTCGATTTGAGGCGATCATTGATTTGCTACCGGGCGACTGGCAGCGCTTTACGCCCGTCGATATGAAGTGGTTAGTGACGTACGCGGGACGAATTTCACTCGCCTATGATGAACCAATCGTCGTCTTCGGGATGTCGATCTGGGCCATTGGTCGAGGCTCCGACTGTGTCAGTGGCGAGTTAAATCGTGGCACCATGGAAATGCTCCTCGCCCAGCCGCTCAGTCGCTTGCAAATACTGGTTACTCAGTCGTTCGTGACGTTGACCGGAGTGTTGGTGTTGGCGGCCGTGGCCTGGCTGGGCACTTACACGGGCATTCAAACAATGACGGCGAAGGAAGAAGTGGCGGCAACCGTGACTTTGCCGGTGACGATTCCGGGGATTGGCAACGAATTGCCAGTACCCTGGCGAGAGAAGAAAACAATCGAAACGCCGATGCGATTGAAAGTGGATGCGAAGCAGTTTCTGCCCGCGACGGTGAACCTGTTTGCCCTGGGTGTCACGTTGGCAGGGTTGGCAACGCTCGTTTCCGCCAGTGATCGCTATCGCTGGCGAACGATCGGTATTGTGACGGGAATCTATGTGGCGCAGATCTTGCTGAAACTGATCGGGATGGCATCTGACTCCTGGCGCTGGCTTACCTGGCTGTCTTTCCTGACTGCCTATGAACCGGAGGAGTTTGTGCAGTGGTCGGTCAGTGATCCGTCGGTGACCTGGAGTTTCACTCGGGTCGATGCTGCCGGGACGGTGGTCGGACTTGGTCCCTTGGGCTATGATTTTTTGCTTATCGGTATCGGCGTCGTGTCTTATGTGTTGGCAGCGGTGATTTTCCAGCGCCGCGACTTACCCGCTCCCACGTAATGGAACAGAAAATAATCTATTTGGCGGAGGTGTTACATCATGAGTGCTGAAGCTCGCTTGCAAGAACTGAAGATTGAATTACCACCTGCACCCAAGCCTCAAGGGGTCTACAAACCCGTGGTGATTATCGGCAATTTGGCCTATGTGTCGGGGCATGGTCCGTTGAAGGCCGACGGCACGTTGTATACGGGCCGAGTGGGTGACGAGGTGGACGAAGCGTTCGCCATCGCCGCTGCTCGCCAGACCGGTTTAGCGATCCTCGCGTCGCTCCGCGTGGCTTTGGGAAGCTTAGATCGAGTGAAACGCGTGATCAAAACACTTGGCATGGTCTACTCCACGCCTGACTTCAAAAATCATCCCAAGGTAATCAACGGTTACAGCGAACTGTTTGCTCAGGTTTTCGGACCCGACCATGGCGTCGGCGCTCGCAGCGCCGTGGGCATGGGTTCCTTGCCCGGCAACATCACGACGGAAATCGAAGTGATTGTGGAGATCGAGTAGCGAAATTGGGGGAGTCGTGGCCCGGTTCGGCATGGCTTGGCGCTGCTTGTGTCGACGAGTTACACTGCCAGGGAATAGTCCGATCAAGCGTGAAATAGTGGCAGTGCGTAACGTATTTGGCTGGGCATTGCCCGAGTGACGCAGGTCTACGGTACGCTAGTTTCAAAGCTTTCTTCTCTAGTCAGGGTGGCCGTCGTCATGACGATTCTCAAGTTCGTGAAGCAAACGGATGAGCAACTAGCGGAACTGGGATTGTCGCTGCATGAGCAGTACATGGCCGCTCAGCCCTATCCGCACATCGTGGTGGATAACTTCTTTTGCCCCGACGCGATGGATGAGATTTTGTCGCAAACACCGTCGCTCGCGAAGGCTCGCGAGGGGGTGGAGAAGATGAGTAATCGGAATGAAGAGAAATATGCGACGAAGGGCGAAAGTCAGTTTGGAGAAACAACCAAGCAATTCGCGCGCTTTTTGAACGCCGAACCCTTTCTGCGTTTTCTGGAAGGGTTGACGGGGATTAACAACTTGCTCCCCGATCCCCATTTTGAAGGTGGTGGGCATCACGAAATTCTTCCCGGTGGATTCCTCAAAATCCATGCTGATTTTGGCAAGAATACCCGCACCGGTCTCGACCGACGCCTCAATGCCCTTGTCTACCTTAACAAGGATTGGAAAGAAGAGTACGGTGGCCACTTTGAACTATGGGATGTGGAGATGAAGGGCTGCGTCAAGAAAGTCCTGCCCCTCTTCAACCGCTTAGTGGTCTTCTCTACAACCTCATTTACCTATCACGGACACCCCGAGCCGCTACGGTGCCCACCCGATCGCAGTCGCCGCTCTATCGCTCTTTACTACTACACCAATGGACGACCGGAAAGCGAAGTCGTCGCCGGTGGATCTCACTCCACGCTCTTCAAAGCTCGCCCCGACAGCGCCGACGACGGTGCCGCCGCTCGGCTCAAGGATGCCACCAAGAAGGTGATCAAAGCAGTCACGCCCCCGATCGTGATCGATGTGGCCAATCGCATTCTCGGGCGTTAACGACGTTGTTCCGATTGCGCACCAAGAGGCCAGGACACGAAGGTGTGAAGGCCGAGGGTACCCAAGGTATTCAGGCTGGAAAGTCCTTCCTGAAAGCCACCCCCGGAGTGGCCCTGTAGTGCCCGCAGCGCTGAACGAACAAATCCTCAGTGTCGCCGCGTCTTCGCGCGAAACCCACCCGCGTCTCCGCACACCTCCGTGTCTCCCTTCGTTGACACTGGCGCTTAGTCGTTTCTAGAATCCTACGTTCCGCTCTGGGGAACTCACCTCCCCCGTGGCGTGAGATCCCGTGTTCTTCGTATTTACAGTCTGTCTTACCAGGAGTGCCCCGCAGCCATGGCGAGTGAAACGAGCGGCCAAATTGATACGGTCATGCAAGAAACTCGGCTCTTCCCTCCGTCGGCCGAGTTTGCTGCTCAGGCCAAGATTGGATCGCTGCAGGCCTATCAGCAGCTGTACGATGAGGCGCAGGCAGACCCGGTTGCATTCTGGGAGAAGCTGGCGCGTAAGGAATTGCACTGGTTCCGTCCTTTTGAAAAAACGTTGGATTGGCAGGAGCCGCTAGCGCAGTGGTTTGTCGGTGGGCAGACGAACGTTTCCTACAACTGCCTGGACGTTCACCTCACATCGGCGCGACGAAACAAAGCCGCATTAATCTGGGAAGGCGAACCGGGAGATCAGCGCACGCTCACCTATCAGCAGTTGCACCGGGAGGTGTGTAAGTTCGCGAACGTGCTCAAGTCGCTCGGCGTGAATGTTGGTGATCGAGTTTCGATCTACATGCCGATGGTGCCGGAACTGGCCATCGCGATGTTGGCCTGTGCACGTATCGGTGCCATTCATTCCGTGATCTTTGGTGGGTTCTCGGCAGAAGCGATTTCTGATCGTAACAACGATGCACAGTCGAAACTCATCATTACTGCCGACGGTTCCTGGCGACGCGGCAAGCTCTTGTCGCTCAAGCAGACCGTCGACGAGGCGCTGGCCAAATCACCGACGGTGGAAAAATGTGTTGTACTGCGGCGAGCGGGCAACGAAGTCTCGATGACGAAGGGGCGCGACTATTGGTGGCATGAATTAGAGTCGCAGGTGACTGCCGACTGTCCCGCTGTGCCACTCGATAGCGAGGCCTCGCTGTTTATCCTCTACACGAGTGGCTCGACGGGTAAGCCGAAAGGTATTCGGCACACAACGGCTGGCTACAATCTGTTCGCCAAGAAGACTTTCGAATGGGTCTTTGATTATCGCGACGAGGATATTTTTTGGTGTACAGCTGACTGCGGCTGGATCACCGGTCATACCTATATCGTGTATGGCCCGTTGTCAGCGGGAGCGACGGTGCTGATGTATGAAGGAGCTCCGAACTGGCCCGCCGAGAATCGCTTCTGGGAAATCATTGAAAAGTATCGAGTCAATATTCTGTACACAGCACCCACGGCGATTCGAGCGTTTATTAAGTGGGGCGATCATCACGTTGATAAGCATGATTTATCCAGCTTGCGGCTCCTTGGTAGCGTCGGCGAAGGGATTAATCCCGAAGCGTGGATGTGGTACTACCGCAAGATCGGCGGCGAACGTTGTCCCATCGTTGATACTTGGTGGCAGACGGAAACGGGCGGCATCATGATGTCGCCGCTCCCCGGTGCCATCGCGCTGAAGCCCGGCAGTTGCACCAAGCCGCTACCGGGCGTCATGCCCGAGATCGTCGACGATCAAGGCCGACCGGTGCCTGCCGGCCAAGGCGGCATGCTCGTCATGGCACACCCCTGGCCCGGGATGCTCCGCGGTATCTGGGGCGATGAGGAACGTTATCGCGAACAGTACTGGCGCAAGGTTCCTCACAAGTATCTCGCGGGTGATAACTCTCGCATCGACAGTGATGGTTATTACTGGATCATGGGTCGCATTGATGATGTGATCAATGTGTCCGGGCATCGGCTCAGCACGATCGAGGTGGAGAGTGCGCTGGTGAGTCATCCGGCGGTAGCGGAAGCGGCAGCAGTCGGTCGCCCCGATGAACTCAAAGGTCAAGCGGTCGCTGTCTTCGTCACGCTGAAGCAGGGTGAGCCCTCCGAGGAATTGCGCGATGCGCTGCGGAAGCATGTTCGCAAAGAAATTGGAGCCTTGGCTCAACCCGATGATATCCGTTTTACAGGAGCACTCCCCAAAACGCGCAGCGGAAAAATCATGCGGCGTTTGTTGCGTGATATCGCTGCTGGCAAGGAAACCGTGGGCGACACCTCGACACTCGAAGATTACAGCGTGCTCGCTTCGCTGCGGACGGACGACGAGTAGTTTATGCATACGAACAATAACGGCGGTCACGTGCTCAGTTGGCGAAATGCTGCTAATCGGTTTCTCCTGATGCTGGCCATGTTCGTTGGCAGTGGGTTGAGCTTGGCCAGTGGCCGAGCGGAAGAAGGAAAACCGTCGGCATTTCCCGGCAAGCAAAGCGAGTGGAATGGTTTTGCTCGCTATGACTTTGAAGTGCAGGGAAGAAAGCTGCTGGTGGTGGTCCCGCAGCAGGCTGCCGAAGGCCGTCCATGGGTCTGGCATGGAGAGTTCTTTGGCCACAAACCAGCACCCGATGTGGCGCTGCTCAAGCGCGGCTTTCATATCGTCTATGTCCAAGTCCCCGATCTGCTCGGCGCACCCGCAGCGGTCGCTCATTGGAACGTGGTCTATCAAGAGTTGACGGAGCGATATCATTTTTCCAAGAAGGCCGCGCTCGTTGGTCTGAGTCGCGGTGGGCTCTACTGTTACAACTGGGCGATCGCCAATCCAGAACGAGTTGCCTGTATTTACGGCGATGCGCCAGTTTGTGACTTCAAGAGCTGGCCGGGCGGACGTGGCAAAGGTAAGGGAAGTCCACGGGACTGGAAATTGGTACTGCAGCACTACGGCTTCCAAAACGATGATGAAGCGCTCGCCTACCAAAAGAACCCCGTCGATAGCCTCGCCCCGCTGGCCGCCGCTAAAGTTCCGCTGTTGCACGTCTACGGGGACGCCGATGAGGTGGTGCCATGGGATGAGAATACGGGCATCATCGCGGAACGCTATCGGAAGCTAGGCGGCTCCATCACGCTCATCGCCAAACCTGGAGTGGGACATCATCCGCATGGACTGGACGATCCCAAGCCGATTGTGGAATTCATTGCTCGCCATGCCAGCGGCAAATGAGGATCCATCTTCCTGAACGGCGGAGCCGTGGCATTTGTTAGCCAGGCGTGTAAACGCCTGGATCGTACGCCCGATAAAAACTCCGGAATCGTGGAGCGATGGCATTGGCGTACCCACGGCGTTGCCGTGGGCTAGTATGTGGCTGCCCCTCCGGGGCGTTGGACATGCGAGCTTCGGAAGCAACTCTCCAGGTCAGCGTACTGTTTATTCCACCGAATGCAGACGGCAGGCCATCATTCACGATCCACTACTTGGAAAGCAATTGTTCCAGGTGAGTGGCCACGCATTTGGGAAGAACGTCGACGTTGTAGCCACCTTCGAGCAGGCTTACGATGCGGCCGCGAGCATGAGTGTCCGCGATCTGCTGAACGATTTGCGACAGTTTTGTAAAATCTTCGACTTCCAGGCCGAGCGAACCGATCGGGTCTTGCGCGTGAGCGTCGAATCCGGCGCTGATCAAAATGAGCTCCGGTTTGACATGGTCGGCAAAGCGCGTAATCGAATCTGTGAACTTGGCGAGATAATCAGCCCGCGACGTACCAAAACTGATGGGCACATTCCGAGTCATACCCAGTCCTTTGCCCGCGCCCGTTTCATCAGCCGCTCCACTGCCTGGATAGAACGGAAAACGATGGATCGAGTAGAAGCCAACTTGGTCGTCGGTCCAGAAGGCATCTTGAGTTCCATTGCCGTGATGAACATCCCAGTCCACGATCAGTATTCGTGAGAGATGGAATTCGGCGAGTGCCAAGCGAGCGGCGATGGCGACATGATTGAAAAGACAGAATCCCATGGCGCAACCTTGCAGTGCGTGATGGCCGGGTGGACGCACAAGACAAAGCGCGTTCAATGCTTCGCCCTTGAGCACTCGCTGAGTGGCATCACAGGCAGCACCGGCGGCAAGTCGCGCGACATCATTCGATTGCCGCGACATCATCGTATCCGCCTCGATCCGTCCACCACCTGCCTGAGCGAATCGTTCCACCTCGCGCACATAATCCAAACAATGCACTCGCCCCAGTCGCTCATCCGTTACCGGCTGCCACTTCGGCTGCTCGCATTTCTTGATCAGTCCGAGTTCTTCGAGGTGCTTATGGACGGCGACCAGCCGCTGCGGTTTTTCCGGATGAGAACCTGTTTCATGATCGAGAAAACGCGGTGAGTAATAGAGAAGCGTCATGGCAATGCTCGCTAAAAATCCATCTTTATCTGCTCTAGTGTCTGAGTCCGATAATGCTGCAGGCGACGATGGGCTGCAGACCCAACTGTTCCGCCGCCGCCACTACCTCCTCGGAATCGCTGCCGGGGTTAAGCCAGAGTTCATCGCAGCCTTTAGCGGCGATATCGGGAAGAACCTGCAGTGCTACTGCCGGCGGTAGATAAACGCTCACTCGGTTGAGCCGCGTGACCGGTACCTCACGAATGCTCGTGTAGACCAATAACCCCTCAATTTCTCCTCCCCGCGGATTCACCGGGAAGACCTGATAGCCCCGAGCCAGATGGGCATGAATCGACTGGTTACCAAATTTCGCTCGATCCGCACTGGCGCCGACGATGGCGACGGTAGGCTTCGGTTCCGACTGGGATTGTGAAGAGTTTGCACTGGACATGAATAATGCCTCGGATAGCGTAAAAAGTCAGACAAACAGCAGCGGTAGCTGGTTCCATGTAATAGTTAGTTGACCAATCCACTTGGTTTGCGCCTAGCGGAAGAATCCGCATGGTTTTTCGTGGCGGGGCGGGTGGAGGGTGACGGGGTTCGGGTGGAGGGGTTCGGGTGGCGGGGTTCGGGTGGCGGGGTTCGGGTGGAGGGGTTCGGGTGGCGGGGTTCCTGAATCGCGGAGCGATGGCATTCGATAGCCAGGCGTGTAAACG
>JBIIHW010000036.1:0-53511 GCA_044235425.1 Pirellulaceae bacterium | reverse complement strand
CACTCTGTGTGCTCTTGTCGACTTGGAAAGTCGACCGACGATGAATCGTCTCTCTGTGTACTCTTGTCGACTTGGAAAGTCGACCGACAATGAATCGTCACTCTGTGTACTCTTGTCGACTTGGAAAGTCGACCGACGATGAAAGTCGACCGACGATGAAAGTCGACCGACGATGAAAGTCGACCGACGATGAAACTCGACCGACAATAAAACTCGACCGACAATAAAACTCGACCGACAATAAAACTCGACCGACGGCGATACTCGACTGACAGCTTATTTTGTCGCTGCCGGTTCGGGGGGCACGGGTGGGCGGTGGCGGGGCACCACGCTGCGAAAATCGCCGAGGTTATAGGGTCCGTAATATGGCTGATTCAATTTCACCTCGGCGACGACGACGGTTCCCCAGCGTTCAGCGGTAGCCAGCCGCTGACCACCGTGATCGTAAATGGCGGATAGCATCCAGCCATCGGTTGGCTTCATGAACGTACTGCTGACCAGATAGACGTGATTCTCGCAGGCTCGTGCTTCGGCCAATTTCGGATTACAGCCCCAGACGGGCCAGGCGATGATTTCGGCGCCGTTTTTGGTCAGTTCTCGAGCCACCTCGGGAAAGAAGCCGTCGTAGCAGATCATCAGACCGATCTTCCCCACTGCGGTGGAAAACACGGGGTAACTTTTTCCCGGAGCGATGCCCTTAGCGGCCTCACCGGGTGGCAAGGAGACTTTACGGTACTTGCCGATCAGTTGTCCCTCGGGCCCCAGCAGCACCGCCGTGTTGTAAATCAGATGAGCATCGCGTTCGTAGAGGCTGAAAACGAGGTGTAATTGATGCTGCTTGGCTAGAGCACTGAAAAAAAGGGTGGATGGTCCTGGTATGGGCTCGGCCAGTTCCGCGAGATCGGCTTTTACTCCGGCGCTGGGGACGGTTTCGCCTAACACGACGAGGTCAGCATGCTGCCGCGCGGCGTCGGCGATGAGCGGAATGAATTCACGGCAGTTTTCTCGAGCCGACTGGCCGCTGGGGAGGTAGTGTACGGCGGCCAAACGCACTCGTCGTTCCGGTGGTGGCTCCGTCGCCACGAACGTAGGCTGGAGCCATTCCACTCGACCGCCTGGTGCCCACTGCAAATGGAGTTCCACGACTGCTCGGGTGGCTTTGAGTGGACAGCGATAGAGGCCCTCGACCACGGTGACGCCGCTGGCATTTGTCGGGCCGTCGACTGGATACTCTGGTTCAGCACTCGGCAAGGGCAAGCGGGTGTCCAAGCCGGGTGTGGGAGCATCGAGCGACACGAGTCGACCGGCATCATCCTGCCAGACAACTCGCACCAGACAGCTCTGGCGTGGATTGGACACTCCAGCGATCATTCGTCGAGCGGAGAATTGGTAGAAGCTCCCCCCCTGCACCGGGAACGATTTTTGAAACCATCCAGACAATCCCTCGCGGCGATCGTGTTCGATGACGAATCGCCCGTCGGATTCGCTCGAAAATCGCGGACGCAGTTCCGGACGTGGACTGCTTGGTTCCCAACCGTCCCATGATGGCTCGTGCGCCGAAAGGCACACGGAAGTAAAGGCGAGCAGCCCGGCGAGCGTCAAGGTCCAAAAAGTCTTCTCTCCCGCTACCATCGCAGCCCCTCTCGTTGATAAACCCTGCCAACGGTTCGACATGGCCGAGCCGTCGTTGTTCGAAACGAATAGACGTCCATCTCAGCAACTAAGTTCCGCACCATCAGCCGCTAAGAATAGCGGCGCGGCGGCACTCGTTCCAAGTTAGGTGGCATCCGAGTGGCAAGAAGGGCTGACGTTCGGTCAGCCGTCCAACGTGGAAACAGGGGCCGACGTGGAAACAGGGGCCGACGTAGAAACAGGGGCTGGAGTGGGAGTCGAATCAGGAATCAAGGCAGCGATGTTGTCCCAGAGTTGCAGGCGTGCTTCCAACGAACGCACGGCTGCTCGCTCTGCCTGGTTCCATTTCACCTCGTCGTCACCACAAACCGCAGCGACAAGGCGAGCGGCCATGGGACCATGCTGCTCACCATCCAGTTCAATATGGCGACGCAAATAGTACTGCAACGTGTCGAGAGCACCTCCGTGGCTTTCGTTCAGCTCATCGACCACACGCTGGAACAGCCCTGGCAGTAGATCCTCACGTCCCAGAGTGAACGCGGCAGCGACCTGAGGCAAACTGCCACTGTCAATGATCTCAAATGTTGTTCGCACAAAATCGGCTGTGCCGCTCGGCAACGCTCGTCGCTGAATCGCTTCCGTCACGGATAGCCCAGAGGTCAAATCGGCTAAGAGATCATCGATTGGGCCGGTGTCGGCGCCGCATTCCCGCATCGCTCGGCGATACAACTCAAAGTGACTGACATACCCGCCCATGGCATCCTCATCGCTCTCCTCACCCAGCACGATTTCATTAATGAGTCGCGTGGCCGTGGTGTCCGCAGCCGGCCGCCAAGGTACTTCTAGCCCACACAGATGCCGCTGCAAGGTTTTCAAGAGCGACATGAAATCCCACACCGCAAAGATGTGGTTTTCGAGAAATACTCGAAGTCCCTCGAGCGTCTCTAAGCGGCCATAAAGCGAGTGCGTCAGCAGCTGCTGACGCAGCGGTTCGATGCGGGCCAGAATTTGATCGTAACGAGCGTGAGCAGAGGGCTTAGTCATCGCCAGAAGGCCTTCACGAAGGATGAAAATTTTACGCGTGGAAAATAAGTGCCCTAGGATTCTAACAAAAACCCAAATTCGCACCGGGTCAACCGCACCTCGTGGGCCTGCATAACGCCCGCTTCGCTGCGGCGGTTCGAGGAGCCATCGAGCTTCTTCCAGGACGGAGGAAAACAGAGTCCGTGGTGGAGCACTTGGCACAGAGACCAGGCGGCGCGGAGTTTTTATCCGATCTTAGTGACGTTTTGACGTTTTGACGTTTTGACGTTTTGACGTTTTGACAACGGGGCTGCGACACGATCTTGGTTGCGATTTCGCCGCCCTGGCGGGTAGGATGCCATCAGCGAGGACTAATCCCATTACCACGAATGCACGTGAAAACGACTTTCGGACCACGAAAACCGCTCGCCCCACACAGGCGAGTAACGGTCGATCTCGGCTCATCGCCATCGGTGACATTCACGGACATGCGGCGGCGCTCCGGGCACTCCTGGGGCGCATCGACCCAACTCCTGGCGACACGCTGGTATTTCTCGGAGATTACGTGGATCGAGGGCCGGATACCAAGGGTGTCATCGAAATACTCGTGCAGCTGATCGATAGCCAGTGCTGCTCCGTCATTCCGCTGCTGGGAAACCACGAAGAGATGCTGCTACAGGCGATCGATCGGCCCTCGGCGGTGGCAGCTTGGCTACAACATGGCGGTGACCAGGTGCTGGCATCGTATGCCATCACCGACGTCACGGCGATTCCCACTCGTCATCAGCAGTTTTTGCGATCCCTGCAGCGTTCGTATGAAACCGACCAATTTTTCTTTCTCCATGCCAATTATGCTCCGAATTGGCGAGTGCACGAACACGACTCGCGGACCAGCCTGTGGACGCCTCTGGAGGAGATACCCGCACGGCATTATTCAGGCAAAACGGCGATCCTCGGCCACACGCCTCAGCCGGCGGGAAACATTCTTGATGCTGGCCACGTGATCTGCATCGATACGGGCTGCGGTTTCTCCGGACCACTCACCGCCTACGAAGTGCATTCGCGCCGGAGCTGGCAAGTGAGCCAGTTGGGGGAGCTTCTGTAGTCGGCCCGCTTGGGAACTAAAAGTCATACCACAGGCCGAGTCCCACGGCCTGCTCGGAGCGCTGATAGAACGAAAACTGCGGACTTTGGCCGTTGTGGTATTGCAGGCCAAAGCGGAGGAGTCGGGAATTCTGATCACTGAGCCAGCTCCAACCCGATTCCAGCACAAACGTGCCTCCAAAATTAACCTCTTGTCGCAAGTGGCCATTCACCGCGAAGAACGGCGCGCCGCTCCAGCCCGTCGGACGGACCGGTGCATAATCGAGACCAAATTGCAGTTCCCACGGATCGCACACGTCGTTTTGAAAGGCCCACGCCACTTCGCCGTAAATGCGCAATTCGTCGGTTAAGAAAATTGTTTCGCCCAGCACAACGCAGTCGCGGGAGTAATTGAGGCGGTCATACCGGGGATTGGCCAACAGGAACTCATCGCCTAAATGGGAGCTCAAATGGTAATATGCGAGTTTGGTACGAAACGGACCATTGCCCCAGGTGAGCGGCACACCGGCTCGAAAATCGGACGAAATCAGATTGACGTCGTCCGGAACATCCAGCCGCGGCTGAGCCGACGCTTCGACATCAACTTGAAATCCATCCGGTCGCACGGGATCTTGATTCCCATACCGGAGTAAGCCGATACGCGCGCCGAGCACTGCATCCCAGCTCCAGCCCTGATCCTTGATGTAGGTATGCTGACTGGCGAGCCGCGATTCTTTGAGCCCCGCCAGATACGACTTGTAAATCAAGCTCGAAGGCATGATCTGCCAGGACCAGGCATCATCAACCAAGCCGCCATAGCCCGGAGAACCATACCCCGGCGAGCCAAAGCCAGCGGGGGCGGCGTTTGTTGGATCAAAGCCATTGGCGCCGTAGCCCGGC
This sequence comes from Pirellulaceae bacterium, assembly GCA_044235425.1. Taxonomy (GTDB): domain Bacteria; phylum Planctomycetota; class Planctomycetia; order Pirellulales; family Pirellulaceae; genus JBJSXJ01. The sequence continues at coordinate 48,873 of JBIIHW010000036.1, read as the reverse complement.
GGTGCGGCGATCCAGGGCACGACCGGCTGCGAACCCAGCGGAGCAGTTGGCGGCGTCCCTGCTACTGTCCCTGCTACTGTCCCTGCTACTGTCCCTGGCCCCTGTCCTGGTCCTGGTCCTGCGACCGATCCGGGCGGAGCGGCCGGATAGTCGGCCGTAGGCGGCAGTCGATCTAAATCTAAATAACCACCACGATCGCTCGTCGGTTGCCAGACGAGCCGGTTGCCGCCAGGATCCATTACGGAGGATGGTACGTTCGTCACGGGCAGCGAAGTCTGAGCGGCGGCGGGGCGGATGCCGCATAAAAGCATTGTCACATACACAACGAGCGAGCAGGCACGCAGGTGCCTGTTGTCTCGGTGAGCTTCTGATTGCGACCGCCTCATTCCTTCATTCCCTCCTTGGAATGTTCCCCACGGGACTATACCGATATCGGCCCAACTCAACCAGCCAGATTCGTCCCTTGTCACGGCCCGCTACAAAGACGCTAAATTAACGGCCACGGAAGCTATTCGCCACGCGGCTGAAAACCTGGCAAAACAGCGGACAATGCGCAATTTGAGTAAGCGGCAAAAGAACCAGTGAACATCTGTCTTGGTGGGTGATTAGCGTGATGACGAATGGTTCGGGACCGCGAAGCACTCCCATCTAAAAACAAGGTCGCCCACCCGGTGGCAGCCGAGAGCAATTCGGAGTTCAAGCATGACCACGAAAGATGCAGACTTAGCAATTGTAGGAGGTGGCATCGTCGGTTTAGCCACCGCCTATCGACTCGGACAACGCTTTCCCGACCTGCGAGTGCTCGTCGTGGAAAAGGAAAGCAATGTCGGAGCGCATCAGACCGGCCACAACTCCGGGGTGTTGCACTCGGGGATTTATTACAAGCCTGGTTCGCTGCGGGCACTTAATTGCCGCGCGGGCAAGCAAGCGATGGAGCGATTCTGTGCCGAACAGAAGATTCCGCACGAAATCTGCGGCAAGGTGATTGTCGCGATTGATGAGTCCGAGCTTCCACAGCTCGACAAAATCTATCAGCGGGGACAAGAAAACGGGGTTCGCTGCGAACTGATTAGTGCCGAGCGACTACGCGAACTTGAACCTCATGCGGCTGGCATTCGAGCCATTCATGTCCCCGAATCGGGCATTGTGAATTATCGTCGAGTGTGCGAGCGCTTAGGGGAATTGCTCGTGGAACGGGGTGGGAAGCTGGTCACCGGCGCGGCGGTCCAAGGTGTTGTCAATCGCCCCGATGGCGTGATCCTGCGTACCAGCAGCGGCGAATTCACTGCGACTCATCTAGTCACCTGCGCGGGGCTGCATTCCGACCGCGTGGCAAAATGGACGGGACAGCAACTGCAATCTCAGATCGTGCCATTTCGCGGTGAGTATTACGATTTGATTCCCCCTGCGGAACATCTCTGTCGGAATCTGATCTATCCCGTACCCGACCCCAATTTCCCTTTTTTGGGAGTGCATTTTACGCGGATGGTGGACGGGGGCGTGGAGTGTGGTCCCAACGCGGTGCTGGCATTCGCTCGCGAAGGCTACGGCAAACTCGATATGAACCTGCGTGATTTGTGGGAATCGCTCACCTTTCGTGGGTTCCAAAAACTGGCCGTGCGGCATTGGCGAATGGGCCTACAGGAAATGTGGCGTTCATTCAGCAAAGCGGCGTTTGTCCGCGCTGTGCAGCGGTTGATTCCCGAAATCCAGGCGGAGCATCTCGTACCGGCGCGGGCTGGCGTGCGTGCCCAGTCGCTGGGCCCTGACGGCGCTCTCGTCGATGATTTCGTGATTGAGGAGACCGAGCAGGCGGTGAACGTCTGCAACGCGCCGTCTCCCGCCGCTACTTCGGCACTCAACGTCGGTCAACTTGTTGTCGATCGACTGGCCCCGCGTTTGACGGCTTGGCGGCAGCGAGCTGCAGATTGAGAGTGTATGGGGCCAGGCTGCCGCGCTGAAACGCTTGCGCGGTACCCAGCGACGCTTTGTCATGTTAAACTCTTCCGCCAACGAAATGGCTTTCGGGCCAGCCTCTCGCCAGGGCTTTCGTCCATCTGTTGGTCGACGGTCTGGCAGACGCGCACGCCGTCCCGTTGCCGCTCGTTCATTCACCTCCTGTTTTCTGCCGCTCACGGATAGCTAGACAATTCCAGCTAGACAATCATGGTTACTTCGGTTGCGATTCAATTGACGGAACGGTTCCGCAAGTTGCTCGGCACGGAGTCCGTCTTATCGACTCATTCCGATCTGGTGGTCTACGAGTGCGATGGCTTTGTGATCGAGAAAAACTGTCCTGACATTGTGGTTTTTCCGCGGACGACCGAGCAGGTTTCGCAGGTGGTGAAGGAGTGTGTGCAGGCGGGAGTGCCCTTTTTGCCTCGCGGCGCGGGAACGTCTCTGGCGGGTGGCTGTCTGCCGGTGGGCGGCGGCGTGATGATCGTCCTGACGCGCATGAAGGCGATTGAAGAGATCAACCTGCGGGATCGCTATGCGGTGGTGCAAGCGGGGGTCGTCAATGTGTGGCTCACCAATGCCCTTAAGGGCACCGGGTTCCATTACGCTCCCGACCCATCCAGTCAGGGAGCCTGCACGATTGGCGGCAACGTAGCGACCAATTCCGGCGGTCCGCATACGCTGAAATATGGCGTCACCGTGAATCATGTGCTGGGCGTGGAAGCGGTGCTGGCCGATGGGCGGATTGTTCGACTGGGCGGCCCTGCTGAAGACGCCCCGGGACTTGATCTGGTCGGCACGCTCGTCGGCAGCGAAGGGACCCTCGCCATCGTCACTCGCATCTGGGTGCGACTCACGCGAAACCCGCAAGGCTATCGCACGCTGCTTGGGATTTTTGATTCGGTCGACGATGCCACGAATGCGATCAGCGAGATCATCGGTGCGGGGATTGTGCCAGCAGCGCTGGAGATGATGGACCAAGGAATCTTGGAGGCCGTGGAGGCTGCGTTTCAATTCGGTTTTCCACTCGATGCCCAAGCGATTCTGCTCATGGAAGTCGACGGCCTGGAAGCAGACCTCGATGCGCAGCAGGAGCGGATCATTGAGCTTTGCAAGCGGCGTGGAGCTCGCGAGGTGCGACTGGCCAAGGATCAAAAGGAACGGCTGAAGCTGTGGAAGTGTCGCAAGCAGGCATTCGGAGCGATCGGGCGTTTGAGCCCCAGCTACTGCACTCAAGATGGCGTTGTGCCGCGTACCCAGCTGCCTCACATTCTGCAGCGGATCACGGAGATCGGTCAGAAATATCAATTGCGTATCGTCAATGTGTTTCACGCCGGCGATGGCAACATTCATCCCATTCTGCTGTTCGATGAACGCGATCCCGAGCAGACTCGGAACGTGCTGGAGGCGAGCGGCGAGATTCTGGAAGCTTGCTTGAATTGTGGCGGTAGTGTGACCGGCGAGCATGGGATTGGAGTGGAGAAGATCGCGTTCATGCAAAAGATGTTTACTCCGGCCGACCTGGAGGTGATGCGTCGCCTGCGGGAAGCATTCAATCCTCGGAATCAACTGAGTCCCGACAAACTGCTGCCGACCGCGGCCGGCTGCGGCATGGAGATGAAACATCCGGGTCGCCGAGCGGCGCTGTGAGGCCGGTGGAGTAACCGGCCGTGAGCGTTGTTCGCGATGGCTGTGAGCAGTGGTGAATTGAGCAGTGGTGAATTGAGCAGTGGTGAATTGAGCAGTGGTGAATTGAGCAGTGGTGAATTGTGAGCCGTGAATTGATGGGGATTTGCACGTGGGAAAAGCAGTAGCCAAAACAAGTGCGGGCCAGATGGACTCGAGAGCTGCCGCGTCCGGTGCGGGGGCTGTCGGCGTGGCCGCGCTGCCGCTCACTCGAACCGTCACCCCGACGGAAGTGGCCGAGGTGGCATCGACACTGACCGATTGTCACGCCAGCGGAACGCCGGTCTACGCCTGGGGCGGGCAGACGAGTTTGGATTGGGGGCTACCGGCCAAGCGGCCCGGTGTCGGTCTGGCGCTGACCGGACTCAACCGCATCCACGACTATCCCGCGCGAGACCTCACGATCACGGTGGAAGCGGGCCTGACGTGGCGGGCCTTGCAGGATAGTTTGGCAACCGAGAATCAGCAGCTGCCGATTGACGTACCGCAAGCGGAGCGTGCGACGGTGGGGGGCGTGATTGCGACGAACTACAATGGGCCACGGCGCTATGGCTGCGGGACGGTGCGCGACCACGTGATCGGGATCCAGGCGGTGGATGGACGCGGCACGCCCTTCAAAGGTGGCGGCCGAGTGGTGAAGAATGTGGCGGGCTATGATTTCTGCAAGCTGCTCACGGGTTCGCTGGGCACTTTAGGTGTGATCACTGCCGTGACCTTGCGCCTAAAACCACGTACTCCCAGTTCGGCCTTAGTTGGCTGCGTGGTGACCAGCGATGAGCAAGCCGAAGCGCTGCTCGCCTCCATCAGTCGCTCGGAAACCACACCGGTGGCCGTTGAGTTGCTCGCGGGCCCGGCGTGGCAGGAGACGCTCCGGGATTTAGGAGCGCGACCAGCGGATCGTTTGTTGGTCGTGGGGCTGGAAGGTACGGCGCGAGAGGTGGACTGGATGGTCGGTCGGCTGCGGACGGAGTGGCAGAGCGAGACATCGCGCGAGGTCGTGGATTGGCGCGAATCGGCGGCGCAGCACTGGTGGAGTCGCTTGACGGAGTTTCCGCAGGCGGGTGATTCGCCGCTGGTGATTAAGGCCTCGGTGCGTCCAAGCGGGACGGTGCCGATGATGGCGGCGATCGAGCGTCTGGATCCAGGCGCGTCGCTGCAAGCTCATGCTGGAAACGGTATCGTGATTGCGCGTCTGAGTCAGATTCCAGCCGGTGGCCTGTCGCGAACGCTGGTGGGACAACTGCAGCCCGTCGCGGCCGCTCAGGCGGGGCATATTACGGTCTGGTCAAACCCCGGGGCCGTGGAAGCTACCCATCAAAGTGTCTGGGGCGGCATGGGGTTATCGTTTGATCTGATGACGGCGGTGAAGCGGCAGTTCGACCCACTCGACCTGCTCAATCCCGGCCGCTTTGTCTATGTCGAGTAACGACTAGTGAATGGAAGTTATGAAAACAGATTCGTCGACAAATCCGGGCGCGGGAATTGATTACGAGTTGTTCCTGGACTGTGTCCACTGCGGACTTTGCACCGCCTCCTGTCCCACTTATGTGGAACTCGGAGATGAAAATGACAGTCCGCGCGGCCGCATCTATTTGATGCGTTCCGTGACCGATGGTCGGTTAGCGCTGAATCAAGAAGTGCGTCGACATCTGGAGTTATGTTTAGATTGTCGAGCATGTGAGTCGGCTTGTCCGTCGGGCGTACAGTACGGCAAGTTAATTGAGCCGTTTCGTGTGGCGATGGAGCAAACGGGCGACGCGCCGAAGAAAAGTGGCGACTGGTTCCACAAGTGGATTCTGTTTGGACTGTTTCCGTTTCCCGAGCGGCTGCGAAAGGCACTGTTGCCGGCCCGCATCGCTCAACGCCTCGGGCTCGATAAGCTACTCGTCAAAACCGGGCTCTGGAAACTTTTGCCACCCCGTCTTGGGCGACTGGTCACCCTGTTGCCGCCGCTGCCCAAGCCCGAACCACCGCTGCCGGCGTTTCTACCGGCGAAGGGGCGACGCCGGGCCCGCGTGGCGTTGTTTACCGGCTGCGTCGGCGATGTGATGTTTCGCCCCACAAACTGGGCTACCGCTCGAGTGCTGCAAGAGAACGGCTGCGACGTCGTCGTGCCGCAGGGACAAGTGTGCTGCGGTGCGATTCATTTGCATGCGGGGGCGAGTGACCCGGCGCGGGATTTGGCGGATACCAACGTGGCGGTGTTCAAACCGGACGAAGTTGACGCCATCATCATCAATGTCGCCGGCTGCGGCTCGATGCTCAAAGATTATGGCCATCACTGGCACGATGACGCGGAGCCGGCTCGACGCAAGTTTGCCGAGAAAGTGCGCGACGTCAACGAGTTCCTGGATAGTCTTGGCCTGGTTCCACCGCCCGGTGAATTGCGTCTGACAGCCACCTACCATGATGCTTGCCACTTGGCTCATGCCCAAAAGGTCCGGGAGCAGCCGCGCCATCTGCTGGCGGCGATCCCCGGACTGAAGCTCGTTGATTTACCAGAATCCGAGCTCTGCTGCGGTGCTGCCGGAACGTACAACTTGACGGAACCGCAGATGGCCGAGCGTCTCAGTCATCGCAAGATGGAAAACATCTTGTCGACGGGAGCGCGAGTGGTGGTCACGGCGAATGCCGGCTGCCTGCTGCAGATCGCGCGCGAAGCGCGAATGCGGGGAGAGGTGCTGAAGATCGTTCATCCGATCGATTTGCTAGACCTTAGTTACCGTCAGGAAATGCTGGCGTAGGCCAGTTAGAACTGCCAGCTGGTAGCGGCAGGTAAGCCTGTGATACCGCGCCATCCACGGCTGCCCGCGCCGCTCGTTCGATTTCCCGTTGCCAAGCTTCTTCCAGCAGCTCGGCGACCGTTTGTTCGAAGTCCGGCCAAGCGATGCGTCGTGGCAGCACGCGATGCACACCGATTCGCTGCATCTGCTCGGCCGTCCCAGGTTCGTCCGCCAGCAGCAGCACGCGTGGCGACTGGCCCGCACGTCGCCAACGCTCCAAGAGCAGTGGCAGACCGGGCGTCGGTCGCTCATGAGCCATGATCGCCACATGACAAGGTTCCTGCAGCGACGGCCCCCAGATAGACGACGGACGGGGCACATGGCGCACCTGACAGCCCAGCGTCTGCAAGTGATTCAGAGCCAGATCGGCCCAGTCGAAATCTTTGGTAACGAGGAGTATCGCACGACAAGGTGACATGATCGCATCCTTCTGGTCTGTTGAGTTAATTCAGGGGAGCCGTTGGTGCGCGGAGCGGCGGCGACACCACCAGCAATTCGTTTCTAACTTCCTGCACGCCAGGTACCTCGGCGACGACCTGCTGTGCGATTTGCTTGAGAAAGAAACTGGGGACCTCACCCAGCAAAAAAATGCAGGAGCCAGCGGCACTCAAGGTAATCGCATGCAACGCGGAATAACTGGAAGAGCCGAGTGCCGCGGCCACTCGCCGAGGCAAGTCGTTGGCAGCGGTCAGTCGCCGTTGCCGCTCGCGTTGCACATGGTCCAAAGACACCATGATGAACCCTCCTTGAAGAAACAAATCGCCCACGATCGATATCGTGGTGGAACAAGCGCTGTGCCCACTGGGAGCACCAGCAACGTGATGTTTTTTCTCGTCCGACCAACCGCGTGCCTCAATGTAGAAATCGCCTGTTTTTCGTCAATGAAAAACCTCGGCTCCAGCCACTGAATACCTCGAATTGGCGACTCCCGGCGACTCGACGCTAGCGAGAAATCAGGAGAGCATGATTGCCGTTGGAAGTGATAACCCTGCACCTCAAGATCCCCCGTAAGCAGTCCTATCCGCCTGCCGCCTGATGCCACGAGACGGCTCTCCTGCCCTGGGCGGGATAGCCTTCCACCCGACCGGCGTAAGCGCTGCGCAGACGGTTCCTCAGCGCGGTTGACCAACGTGCTTGACGAGGTGTAGATTGCTAGCGATCAAGGCTCATTCGTAGCATTCGTCCGTTCAAATTTGCAAGTTTCGAGGCAGCCTGGCGAAGGCAGTTCGAGCTCTCCTTTTAGAATCCTTCCCTGGCAGCGGGAATGGATAGTGGTTGATAGCGTCATGACTTGTCCGATCACGATCCTGGTGGCGACTCACGGTCGTCCCGACTTATTAGAGCGCACCTTGAACTATCTGGCGGCCTGTGAGCTGCCCGAGGAGTATGCGGGAATCATCATCGTCGAGAACGGAGGCCTATTTGGCGCGAAAGCGATCGTCGAAAACGCTCCCCCGTCGTTACGCGCACGATATCTCTACCAAGAATTGGGAAACAAAAGTCGCGCTTTGAATTTAGCCATGGCCAACCTCACCGGAGCCGCGCTGTTTATCGACGACGATGTGCGCGTGAACCCCGACTTCCTGATGTGCTACGCGCAGGTCCTGCGCACCGCACCTCGAAACAAATTTTTCGGTGGGCCGATTGAAGTTGATTATGAAGAAGCACCGCCTGAATGGCTGAAGAAATATCTTCCCTACTCGGCCGTTGGTTGGAGACCTACCAGTGAACAACTTCAATCCCAACACTTCTACTTTTTGGGCGCGAACTGGTGTGCGTTCATCGATGACCTGAAAGCCATTGGTGGATTTGCCGAGTGGGCTGGACCTGGCACGGTGCAGCGCGGCCAGGAGTGGCAGATGCAAAACCAATTGATGAAAGCGGGGCTCGTGCCGACATACCTGCCCGATCCAGTCGTTTGGCATTATGTTCCCAAAGAGAATTGCACGCCCTCTTGGGCGCTGCAGCGCACCGAAAAAGTCGCCCTGCATTCGGGAGTGTACTACGAAGATTCAACGACGAAGCTGTGGGGGGTACCACGCTGGATGTATCCCGCACTCGTGAAGCACTACGCGAGCAATCTGTGGGCTCGCTTATTCCAACGCGATCCGGAAAAGCGTCATCGTATCGCCCATGATTTCCATGCGTTTCGCGGCCTCTTCAACGGCATTCGTCGCCAACAAAAGGGACTCAACGTGAATTCCCCGGCAGCAAAACAGTAGCTGAGCGATGCGGCCCTCGTCAGCTGGTTCATCCGCAGTTTGAGTTGATGCAAGCGATTGGTACCGTTTATCCATTCGCTCTTTTTTTCACACCAGCCCGACGCGCAAGCGAGGGAAAAGAAAAGAAAAGAAAAGAAAAGAAAAGAAAAGAAAAGGTCCCTCCGGGATTTCCGTCGAACGCGGCCCCGATTGCTGTAGGGAATTGCGGAGTGATGCGATTCGTGAGCCAGCACCTTCGCCATGCCGTGGAAAATTCCCCGGCGAAAGTCGTGTCTAACCTACACACGACACCCCAATCGCCCCTTTTAAAAAACAGAATTTGGTCTCAGCTACCTTGGGGACCAGTCCCCAAACCCCTGGGATTTATGGAGGCATGGCGAAGGTTTTCCATCTGCTTGCCCGTGATCGGGATGGTCCATAAAGTTTTATGGTGCTTGACGAAACGGAGTGGAGCTCTGGGGGGACACAACTCCACAAGGGATAGTCAAGTCGAGGGTGCGTCCATGACGCCCGAGCGTCTCAAGAAGTACTTGGGACACTTTTTTTATCGCTCCATAAAACGTCCTGTTTGACCAGTGCATGGAGGACCGTGATTCAGCGGTGCCACGCCAGCCAATTTCGCAATTTGTCCTCGATTAAGCTTTCCCGACTCCCGGTAGCTCGGCCAAGAGAGTGCTCAGCGTGACAGGCCCGACACCCTTGATCGACTGGAGGGCAACGAGTGAGTTGCCCTCGGATTTTGCTTCCCGACGCGGAACTTCAGTTTGAGAATGCCTTTTGCTACCGGAATAATGATCAGACCGGACTATGCCATACCGCATTCGACATGTGAGATGGAAAAGGCAGTCGCGAGCTGAGACCCCGTCGTCGAGCGGTTAGAAATCCAGCTAGCTCGCCGGTGGAAGCATCGAACATCCGCCCTGCCATCTGAGGGCCGGTGGCAATGACCCGCTTCCCATCCGGTGTAAAGGCCAAGCCGGAAAAGTGTTTATCAAATGGCCCGGCGTTGAAGAGGGGCCGGTCCTTATCGATGTCGAACACCGCCAGAAACTTGTTGACATTTCCGCGAGGTGCGCTGGCAATCCGCTTGCCGTCGGGGCTGAACTCCAGTCCCATCGTGTACGATGCATGGCTTAAAGTTCGCGACTTCTTTCCGGTTTTGGCGTCGTGAAGCGCAATGTCAAACATCGCGCCGGTGGCAACAAAGTCCCCCTGGGGGCTGAACGCCACCACTTCGCCTGTCTGATACCCAGCTAGGAAGGTCTTGCCATCTCGGCTGAACGCTCCTGACCAGATGGCAATGATGTGCAAATCATCCAATTTCCCGTTTCCGAGGCTCTCCCGTCCGAACGACGGGCATTGGGTGGCGATCCTGAACGGTTTTCGATAGGGCGCGACTCTCTCACGGCGTCCGTGCAACCCACTCGATTCGACCTATTTCCCGAAGGGGTCTGTTATCGAATCGCCTGGAACGCTTTTGTATTTAACAGGCACTTCCCCGGCTCAGCTGGTTCCCCGTGGAAGTGATTCGGCGAGCGACAACTAAAAGAGCGATGACACCGAGGATCGCCAGCAGGCGATAGCCACGCTCCAGCAGGGGCTGATCGAGGCTTCGAGCGGTCAGTTCCAGGTCTGCGCGCGGCGTGCGAAATAAATACTCACGACCGCGGCCCGGTAAATCCACGGGCACGCCCGCCAAATACCCCTCGCCAAACTCGGCACCCAATTGCCCGCCCGTGTCATTCATCCCGCCACCTCCGCCGAGCGCTCCCGATCGTTCTCCACTACCCATTCCACCACCCATGCCCATGCCCATGCCGCCCACGCCCATGCCGCCACCGCCAAATCCGCCACCCATTGGGCCGCCGGTTGGCCTGCCCAGTGAACCGCTGGCGGGCCCCGCATTTCCCGGGCCCATCCCACCTTGAGCAGCGTTCGCCGCTGAGCGCTGTGGAGCGTTGGCTACATCGCCGAGATTGGTGGCTCCGGGCGCAGCCGAGCCGGGTAACTGACCGCCTGCTCCGGGTGCCGTCTGATTGCGAAAGAAGAAGCTGTTCGTCGGGTTCAAGCTCTCCTGAAAGGATTGACTTTGCTTCTGTGAATCAAGTCGCTGCTGGTAGCGGCGATTGAGTTTCACTTGTTCATTCTCGGCCCCATCAGGCTGCGCATTCGCCTTCGCATCTGCTGCGGGTTTCTGCTCAGCTCCCAGCGCACGCTGATTGGCCAGTTGTGATAATTGCTGCTCCTCACCGCTACCTTTGCGTCCCGCAGCACGCCCGCCGGACTCAGTCCGCACCCGCGCCACTCGCCCTTCCGACACCTTCGTCGTCAGACCATTCGTGGCAAACCAGTTGCCATTGAACCCTTCCGGATTCACCGTGTTTTCCGCTGGGCGAGCGGCTTCTGCGGAGAAGTTATCGCCCAGTTCCGTCACGACATTATTGGCTCGTTGATTGAACTGTTTGAGAAAGGCCCCGTTGAGTCGTTCGCGATTCTCGACCTGCTTTTGTTCCAGCTGCGACTGCGCCAACTCTTCCTGCTCGACCTGACTGCGTGACTGTTCCAGTGCCGAACGCAAGCGAGTGGAATTACGACTGTACGCATCATTCTGATAGTTTTGCGTCAACTGCTGCTGAACCTGCGCGTCCAACTGTTTCAGATTGCCGCTCGCGCGTAGCTTGAGCAGATCGTCGCCACTCGAGCTGCGCAGCAAATCCGACAATCGCGTGAGTCGCTTGATTTGATACTCCAAGCCACTCGCTTCGTACTCACCACGATCTCCAACTTCACCCAGCGATCCACTGAAATTGAACCAGCGTTGTCCAGCTGGTAACAGCAACCGCACTCGACTGAGTTCCACGTTGATGTTCACAGTTTTCAAAAATGGAAAGCTGACTTGGCGGAACCAGCCCGGCTTGGTTAGTTGTCCGGCGTAGGTGATGACGACGGGATAGTCGAGATCACCCTGAGCGGTCTTAACGAGCGGAATGAGCACTCGACGCTTTCCTCCCGTGGCCGCCTGGGGCCGGACCGCGTCACCAGCGACTTGCACGGTCCAAATTGTAGCCCCTTCAGGCAATTCCACCTCTAAATGCTGCTCCGTTCCATTATCCACCTGATAGGTCTGCCGTCCGCGATAGGTGCCACTTTCGTCCACTTCAAGTTCGGTTTGTGCGAGGGCGATGCGAGCCTGTACCGTCTCCACCGTGTTGCGAGTGCGAAGGCGATAGGGCAGCTGCACCTGAGTTGCTTCACCGCGCACTTGATAGGCAGCAATGACTTTATCGCCCAGCAGCGTGGACAATCGCGCCCAGGCTTGCTGTTGCCGAGTGAGTGCTTCGAATTGCTCGCCACTTTCCACGACTAATTCGTCACGCGCCGAGGATTCAAATGCCACAAGCCGCTGATCGGTACGCCCCGTCAGCACTCGGGGAACCGTGGCCACCTGCACATCGCCACTGACCAGTCGATCCTGCTGCACAAGCACTCGATATTCACCCATCACTTCATCTTGCAGCTCCAGCTTGACCTGCACGATTCCTGCTGGCCGATCCGAGATCACCTTGCGACGGAGCAGCGGTGCCGAGATCTGAGCCTCCCGCAGTGCCGCTGGCAACTCGAACTCCAGCTCGCGCACACCCGCCTCTTCGATGCGGAACTCGAGCAAGATCGTTTCCTGGATCGTCCGACTGCTGACGTTCACATTCGTAATCGTATGACAGGCAACTCGCGGCTCACGACGCACCAATTGCAGCGATCCCGCAAACTCAGCGCTGCGGTGAGCCAGTGCGAGGCGAGCGGCAGCACGCTGACCTTCCGCCAGCCAAGCGTTGGCTTGGCTCAGCAGTACCGACTCACACCCCTGAAGCTGCACGGCTCGTACTTCGACTGCCGGATCGACCTGTACGACGACGAGACCTGTTTGGCGAGTCACATCCAGCAGTTCAACTTGTGGCAGGGGCATGTCCGCTCCCGCCACTCGCTCCAGTCGTCCACGGATCACGAACTTCGCCGCCCCCTTTACGGCATCGGGCAGGAGAATGGTGAGCAATTGCCGCTTGGTTGGCGGCTGCGTTTCTTCCGCGGCCATCGTCCAGCGCAGCGGCACCGGACCGCTGACCTCGACTTGAGTCAGTCCAGCGGGCAAGCGCACACGCAACTGATGAATCAGTTTCTCTCCCAAATTCAAAATCACCTGACTCTCCCAGACCGACCGCCGCTCTTCAATCTTCAGCAGCGACCGAAACTCAGCGCTCACTTCACCGCGAGCGATGGTAGCCACGAGGCGCGCCGCATAGCCCGGGTTTTTAAAACGCAAGGTCTGCAGCGGTCGCACCGCGAGCGGACTTTCCTCTACCACACCAGCGACTTGAGACAATGATTGAGCAGCCCGCTCAGCGGGTGTCAGTCCCTGAATCCCCTCTAGGTGAACGTCGAGATTGACGCTGCGGCGAATCGCAATCACGCCTTGATGGAGCACGGCATCGCTCACCATCACCACGGGCACGGCAGCAGAGGTCAAATCCCCCAAGCCCACTCGACCCCGTCGACTCAATACCAGCGTCAATTTCTCCTGATCGACGGCTTGTTTCAGCAGCGTGACATTCACCGTCTGGGTTTTAGCAGGCGCGGCAGCCTTGGCATCCATTTCAGCGGCCGCCTCGTCCGCCACACGCGAACTATTCCACCCGCGCACATTGTCGCCGACGACTCGTTCCACCAGATAGTCACGCGGCACCTCGAGCGTAAAACTATCGCGGCGACCCCGCGGAAACTGCAGTTGCAATTGCCACACGAGTCGCAGGGTATCATCTCGCACATCCCATTCGGCATTCGATTCAACCGACAATCCCCGATCAACTTCTCCGGTAGAAACACGCGGTCGCCAAGCTAGATTAAGTTTCCCATCGCTACCCAGCGCCGTTTCGATCGGCTGGCGATCTTGAGTTGTTTCGTAGCGGGAACGATCCATAACGTCACCTACGCGCACTTCCGTGCCGGCCGCCGCGACTCGCAGATTAAGTGCCGTAGTGAGTCCATTCGGTAATCGCCCCTCTGCCACTCGCCAGCCACCGCGTCGCTGCAGTTTCATCCGCACCTGCAGCGCCACTTCGTGCACGCCCTTTCCGGGCAGCGATAGGGTGATTACCCCAAGTTGCGGCGGAGTGTTCGGAGGAACAACCATACGCAGCACAGCGGGACGACCGCCGACCGTGGCAGAAACAAATACGCCGCCCGTCAGAGGCAGTGGCACATCCAGCGGCTCGGCTGCGAATACCTTCACCGTAAAATGTCCCTCCAACAGCAGATCGTCACTGGCTTCGAGTAGCGCCGAATAACGGCCCTCCCCCCAGGCATACGTGGCTGGTAGCGGCTTGACCAGCGTGCGCTGATCGGGATGCGCAAGATTCCAAAGCTCTATGTATTTCGCATAAGGAATGAAAACTTTTTTGGCATCTTGAGTGGGCTGCTCGGCCTTGGGATCGTACGGCAGAATAATGGCATCGTCGGGCACAACGACAGGCAGTGTCGGTGTCGACATCGGTGTCGACATCGGTGTCGGTGTCGTCGGCTGAGCCTGTACCGCCGATCCACTGACGATCAGCAATCCCACCGCCAACAGCAGACTCAGCGCGGACGTCGTCGAGGCCGTCAAGGTGGCTCGACGTCGCACAGACAATCGCGTTTGCAGTTCTCGCCAAGCTCCTCTGATGACGCAACCAAAGGCCAGCAGCGAGTTGACGGAAAAGAGCGGGTCGGCGAGTGTTGATAGTTCGTAGTGCCAGACGCCGATGAGCGGCAGGATGCCCGCGACCAGCCAGCCGCAGATGAGCCAGCGAATCTGCCGACTCGCGGAGCGACCCAGAACGCACTTCCAGAAAAGTCCACCCCAGACAACCGCTAAACTCCAGGCCAGCATCTGCCAGCGCACGCGCGGGATGATGGCAATCTGCAGCGTCGGATCATTTCCCAAGCTTTGAAATTTAAGAGGGGAATGAGGTGTCTGATTGATCACGGTCAGCAAATCGATGGGCAGACTTCGTACCCCCTGCAGCGCCCACAGCCCCAGCGATTCATCTTCCCGTCCCAACCCACTAACATCATCCGACTCGGTTTTTGCCCGATCCACCTCGGCCAGCAAATCACTAGGCGTCGGCTCTTGGGGCGACGGCTGTTTGGTCGTCGGAGCGGCATCCGATCGACGGTCGTCCGACTTGTCTGCGGGTTGCGATCTTGGCGAGTCGATCGCTTGGTCTTTGGCACTTGCGGCTGGATCTCGTCGGCCGGATTCATCGAACTGATCGCGCGGCCGTTCTTCTTTTGCTAGTCTTGAATCAATCGTTCGCTCGCTGGCCGCTGGTGCCGGCGCTGCCATCCCGGGTGCCATCGAGGCTGGTGGAACACCCGAAGCAACTCGGCCAGCATTCATTTGTTCCATAACCCGTCGCTTGACCTCGAGTTCCGCCATTCCCGCGGAATCCTTATTCCAACTCGGCGAGGCGTTGGCGGTCATTGATTCCGAGTGCTTTGAATCCAGCACCTCATAGGCCTTCCTAGCCGCTGGCGCCATGCCGCCGCCCATCGCCAAGGCGCGATTCATCACACCGGTCACGCGCTGAGTGCCAGCGATCGTCCAATCCGATGCGCGCTCCACTCGGTTTGCCAACGTTGTCCAGGGAGCCGGATGGAGTTGCAGATTTTGACGAGTCTCTGGGTCGTCCCAGTTCGGAAACACGGTCCCGGTGGCCGAGGTAACTTGATATCCAGTCGGCAACAAGACGCGCCACTGAACATCCGCCAGCGGGACTTCTTGGGGAGCTTCGTCGGCCGATTCGCGCAGCCAAAGCCGCGGTGCTTGAGCCGCGACGGTGCCGCGAAAACTCAGCGGCTCCACCGGCGACTCATACACCAATTGCACATCGCGCAAAGTTGCGGCAGCCACCATCGGTAAACTCAACAATAATCGCTCGCCCTCGCGCTGAGGCGCCAGCGGCGATTGATTGAGCATCGCGGACCACAACTTCGCTTGCTCCGGCATCCCCAGTTCCAAGAAGGATGATTTCGTCCGCAGCGTGAAACGAGCCGCCGTGATCGCTCGACCACTGGCGCCGACGAGTGTCACCAGTTCGGCCCGCTGCACAATCGTCGACGCCAGTCGCAAGGATTGGCGGCGTTCAAGATCGATCGTGCCTGTGGGTGGCAGGCCTAGAAATCCGAACGCTCCGAGCATCCGCTTTCCCACCTCATGGTCCGCCTCGGCCAATTCCCCCTTATCAATCTTCCGCACTCGACTACGTCCTTCGAGTTCGACGTTGAGCTGAGCATCGACTTCGCCCGCCGTCTCCACCGCCATCAATCCCGACTCGTAGACCACCGCTCGCGGATCGGCTCGTAAGAGTGGCAGCACTAATCCCTTGGGCTGCGATTCCGGCAAACGCTGCTCGAAATCAATCCGTAGTCGGACCTGTCCTTGCACGTAATCGCCGAGGACCACTCGCCACCGTCGCCAGCCCACAGCGGCAATCGACGATCTTTTACTATCTTGCGATTCCTCCTGGCTTGATGTTTTCTCCGTCGTCACTTCCACCGAATCGGTTTTCGTCGGTGGAGCGGCAGGCGCGCCGTCATCAGACAGGGTGACTTCATCGTCGACGATGCTGAACTCTTTCACCTCGATGCCATCCAGGCCACTCACTTGAAGTGTCTTGGGCGTCGCTCGTGGTAAGAGAAACGTGAACTCCTGCGCCCGTCCGCGTTCGGCCTTCAGCACCAGTTCATAATGGGCCGTCAGCGAATCGGCATCGTACTTGAGAAAGGAAAACGTCCGCGCTGTGATCACCGGTGATACCGGCTCCACGGTGAATTCAGCGGTATAATCCGAGCTTTCATGACGATAGGCAAACGCCGTGGGCGTGCCTGCCAAACCATACTGCTTCTTCTCGTTTTCATCGAGCGGCGTGACGGCTCGAAAACGCTCGGCGGCGGCCGGTTCGAGTTTAAAATCCTGGTCGGAGTGAATGGCGATCGCACCGTCAAACTGAGTCGCTCCGCGCACCAAAAATCGTGGAAAGGGCACGACAAACTTTTTCTCCGGCCACGTATCCAGCCAGCCCTCGGGAGTCGCTTCCGCCCGAAAGTAAATTGAACTGGCCACCTGCGGCCTCAACCCCGCTGGCAACCGCACATGAATCTGCCGTGTTCCCTGCTCGCCCGCATATTCCTCGAATGCCAGGTTCGCCCCCGCTTCCGTCGAAACTTGCAGAAGCACCCAGCCAGCCGGGATTTCCATGTCGAAACGAAACACTTTGTCAACTTCTGGAACCAGCGCAAAACCGCCGCGCACTTCCCAAGATTTCTTGCCAACGTTGAGTAGCAAGTTGCCAGTGGCGCGCACGGCCGCCACCTGTTCCCGCAAACGCGCCGACCAGCGGTAATCCGCCTGCGGTGCATAGAAAGCAGCCACCGTACGCACGAGCGGCGCACCCGGTTCCGCCGCCTGTACACTCGTCGGTAACGCTTGCCACAAATGCCCCGCATCAATCGGCAGCAGCCCCTCGCTGCGCACCGCATCGACATCCCATTTCGGCTCCGTCAGTAATCCCAGTACGGCAACATGCGAGCTGGTATCAAGCAGCTTGAGCTCCGGAAAAGTCCACTGTGGGGCCGGTCGCCCCAGCCGCGAGGCAATCAGTTGCACCGTCACCGGCTCGGCCGACGTCGCCGGTTCCCGTAGCATCAATTCCAAGATCGCTGGTACACCCGGCTGCGCCGCAGCAGGATTACCCGGCTCCGCCACTGCCGCTTTGTCGCCTGCCGCTTTGTCGCCTGCCGCTTTGTCGCCTGCCGCTTTGTCGCCTGCTGCTTTGTCGCCAGCTGCCGGTAGCAGGCTCCAGCGAGCGAGTAGCGGGGTCTTCACTTCGGTCACTTCAAAACCGGCCGGCACCTCCCAGCGCAAGCGTTCGACGGCGCCATGTAACACGGTAAATGTCATCGTCGCATGCAGACGCTCGTAACCCTGCGTAAGTTCATCAATCAGCACACTCCGCGCCAGCACCACTCGATCGCGCTGCAGCTGGCGATTGTTGAGTGTCATCACGAGAGGTTCAGCGCCACGATTGGGTAGCAGCTCAAATCGCGTGATCTGCGTGTTCGCGTCGAATTCACGCTGCCGCACCGCCGCTCCACTTTTAATCTCCACGTTGCCGGGAACGGTCAGTTGCCAGCGGGTGCTGGGAACCTGCGGTAACTTGGCAGAGAGACTTTGCAGGGCCGCGGTTGTTTCCACTGCCGCCACCAGTTCCAGTTCCAGCTGCTGCCGGCCAACTCGATCGACGAACAGCACCACTTGATGAGGATTCACTTGGGCCAGCGGCGCCGGCTGTCCATCCAGCCGCGCACTGCGCACGCCGACGCCAGACCATTCCAAGGTTAGAGCGTGGACGCCGGGTTCGAGCACTTCCAGGGTAAGCGTACCGCGAATCCGAGCTCGTTCTTCCGCCATCTCCACGCGGTAATCAGCGGCGATGATCGAGGCGGTGCGGGGAGCGGCCGTGAGCGCAGTCTGCTTCGCTGCCTGCAACAACTGCTCGTATTCCGCCCGCGGCAGAAATACGCGCTGAGGAGCGGCTTCCAGCACCACCGGCAACTCACTGAAGGGCACAAAGATTTCGCGCACCAGCGGTGGAGCGGCTGGACGAGCGGGCTCTTCGGCTGTCGCCACGAACTGAACGATGAGCGCGCACAGTGCTCCCAGCCCGCGCAGACTCCATCCCATACCGCTCAGCGCGCGTCTTAGCGACACGACTTGTCTGCAGGATTTCATTACTTGGTCTCCTGATCGGGTTGGTTGGAGTCCGTAACACGAGTCTCGTCGGCTGGCGTAATCTCGGCCGATTCTGCAAAGGGCGAGACTGAGTCAGATGCCGCATCAGACTCTGCCGCCGACATCGTAGAAACGTCGCTCAAATTTCCTCTCGTAACCGCTCGCTCGGCCGTCGAATCGTGGCCACCCTGCCCGCCCGACATCCACCGGGAACGTAGGCGAGCAACTCCCCCCTGCAACGTCCAGATGAGCGCCCATAGTCCGCTCACACTGAGCGACGCACCGTCCATCAACTGCTGACCAAGCGTCGGTAAAAAGACCTGGCACAACATCACCGCAAGGACCAGTCCGAGCACCAGCGAGATCCGCTGGCTCCAGCTTCCTCGCAGCCCCAGGTAGCCGACGATCACAAGCAGCCCGATGACGATTCCGTGCAACACTAAACGTCGGAGAGTTACTAGCTTCAGAGCGTTGTCGCTAGCCGCATCCGGTCGCAAGGTGGAGAACAGATAACGGTAGCCATCCACGGGAAAATCATCGACGGCCATCGTCGATGGCGCGGACGGCAGCATTTTTTGGAGCAGCGCGGCATCTTCGAATTTGCCGCTGGGCACTTTTTCCAGCGGCGTCCGGCGCACCCAATCGAACTCTTCGGACCAGGAGCCGTTCCAGCCCACCACCGTCCACTCGCGCGGCACGTACGCCACGAGATGAATCTGCTGAATAGCTGGATCTTCGGAGAAGCGCGGCAGCTGAAGCTGGCCTGCTCCCTTGGGAATCGTGTAGCGCAGCTCCACCAGCACCTCTTCCGCCCCGGACGACGCACCGGGCGAAACCAGCGGCACGAACAGTTCGCCGCCATCTCCCACTTCCAAATCCTGACGCACACCAAACACCTTCAGCGGCTGCGTGTCGAGCACATAATTTGCCGGCAGCTGAACACCGATGCGCTGGCGCACGGAGCGAATCACGTAGATGGCCTGTACGGCTAAGTCGCCATTGCGAGTGACTACCATGCGCAGCAGCCCGCGTTCGATGCTGGTGCGTTTGACATCTTCCAGTTGATAACGGCGGAGCTGCAAACTGAGACGCCAGTCAGGCTGCTGAAACTCGAACGCCCGTGCCACTTCATCGACCGCCACATCGAATTGCAGATCGTGCTGATGATCGATGGGTCGAATTCCCAGTGGTTCTCCCGTTGGCTGTATGTCCAGCGTTTCAGCCTTCGTCACCAGAATCTGTCCCCAAGCACGATCCAGATCAGCACCTGCTGGCTGTAATCGTGGCAGGTCAATCGAGCGACTTCCGCCAACCGCGAGCTCCTCGAGTGGCACTTCCCAGGTCAGCCGTATCTCTCGCTCGCCAAACAGTTCCGTCTCACCCGTGAAACTCCACGCCACCCATCCTTCCGCCGGTGCCGGTTCAGGCTTTTCAATTACTTTCTCCCGAATCGCCGGTGTCTCATTGTGCAGCTTGCTGGCCAGCTCAGCCGGCACATCAATCCGCACACTCTTCACACTGCTGTAGCGAATGTCGTAGAGGAAGCGAGCTTCGTATTTCACAACGCCGGTGTCGCAGCGCGCGATCAGGAGCTGTTTGGCCGTGATCGCCGGTCGACGCCGCTGCGCCTCCAGCGTCAGCGTGGCCGCAGGCTTGCCGTAAGCAAAGGCCAACACCGGCCGAGTAGTGGGGAAGCGATTCCCCCGCAGCGACTCGACACCTTCATACGCTTCCGCTTGCGTGATCACCCGCAATTGACTTTGAGTTTGCGGATTGATCCGCAGTGCCTCAGGGGCAAACAACACCAGGCGACCAGTAGCCCGCTCCAGGGATTCAACAGCCGCACGCGGCAACGGTACGGGTAGCTCCGAGGACTCGCCGGTCGGTGTCAACAAATTGCCATCCTGCAATCGTTTTTGGAGTTCCACCACCAGTCCCACTCGACCCAGCGCCTTACGCGACAAGGCCACGATGAGTTTCGTCTTGTCGTCGCCCTCGAGCCGATGCGAATCTACCGCTGCAGCCTCCACCCCAGCCACCGCTTGGCCGCGTACGTCGCGCAGCTCATATCCCTCTGGAATCGTCAGCTCGAATTGGAACACCCCGGCGCGCTCGATGTTGTAGAGCGCCAGCAACTGCGCGGTGAGTTGTTCGGGTTCGAGATACGCTTCCACCAGTTCGTCCACTTGAATACGCGGCTTGACGCGTTCGAGCGAAATCGCCAAGTTGAACGGTAACGTGGAGTAGCGGAAGAGAAAGTCCCAGGCAGTCTTCACCAGTTCCGGCGGAAGCTCACTGGGATCCAGCTGCGTCAAACCCACTCGACGTACCAGATCGCCACGCAATTCCGCCCCTACCTTTACCAGCACCACACCTTGTTGCCGTCCCGCCCGCAACGCTTTCACCGCCGGCACCGGCAACTCTTTTTGATTCATATCGAGCAGAATTTTTTCCGTCTCGATCGTCAGATTCTGGGCACCACGAACCGGCTGAAACAATTGCACGGTGACGATCTGTTTCTCTTCCTGCTGCTTCGATT
The DNA here is from genome assembly GCA_044235425.1 of Pirellulaceae bacterium. Classification (GTDB taxonomy): domain Bacteria; phylum Planctomycetota; class Planctomycetia; order Pirellulales; family Pirellulaceae; genus JBJSXJ01. The sequence goes on along the minus strand of JBIIHW010000036.1, from coordinate 27,864 downwards.
CCCACTGCCGTACATTCGCATCAAAGATGTTGATCACGCGATGATCCGTGGCCAGTTCCAGTTGCAACTGAGCCACTTCGGCACGCTGAATGTCATAGTTGAGTACCGTTTGGGTACGCACGACCCCTTCATCGATGAACGCCTGCTGGCGCGCTTGGACGTTGATGAGTGCTTCCAGACCTGCGGCACCTTCGGCCTTAGCAGTCCATTCCACTTGCACGGTCGCGGCCGCGCCGACGAAGGCCAGCAGAGCTGATTCGGCCGCCGGTTTGCCCGCTTCACCTGCTGCCGTCAACTCGTTCGCCGCGATTGTTGGCTGCACCGTGATCTTCGCACCGGCCTGCGGAATCGTCACTTTCCAGCGGTGCACGGGTGCCTGCGGCGCTTCAAACGAAACCGTATTTCGCCCCGGCTGCTTGACGTAGGCCTTGGCAAATTCCAGCACCAATTCACGGCGCACGGAAACCGTCTTGGCAGTTCCAACAGGTGTCGGCTCGGCAGCTGCCGGCTTTGCCTCGTCAGGTTTCGTTTCCGCAGGTTTCGTTTCCGCAGGTTTCGTGTCGGCTGGCTGCGTGACGGCTGGCTTGGCTGCGGCTGGTTTTGGATCGTGCTGTACCAGGACGTAGTAGCCATCCTGCTGATAGATGACGTGCGCAGGCTGGTCACCCCATTTGGCCGAGATGATGGCGGCGTCACCCAGTCGCAAGGGAATCAGATGCCAGCCCGCGGCGAGTAATTCGACTTGCAAACGTGAGGTGACTTTGAGCGTATCACGTTCGACAATCGATTGACTGTCGATTTCCGTGATCAGAGCACCGACTGGTGGTTTGTCAGGAGTGGCTGGCACTGGCCGCTCGCGGGCCGCTTGCCATAACTCCTGAAATTTTTCATACGGTAGAAACACGCCGCGCCCCTGCTTCTCGAACGTTTCGCGCAGCTTCTGATAGGGCACGTAGATCGTTTGCTCGCGCAGAGATCGATCGGCGGCAGCGGCGCTGCCTGCCGCACCAACCGCTGGCGTGGGAGCCGACGTCAGCGGTGGGATCGTCACGGAGGGCGCAATTGCAGGGGAAGGATTTGCAGGTGGGCCGGCTGCCTGCGGCGCGACGGGCTGGGGCGACGCCGGCTGAGTGCCCGACGGTGTCGGTGCGGCGGGCGGTGTGGGACCGGGTAACGTGGGAGCGGGTGGCTGGGCGGCGGCAGAGTTCAGCAGCCCGTTGCGTACCGCTTCAGGTGACGGGCCGCACCAAGTGACAACCAGTGCCAGCAGCAGCACCGCGAAGATCGACCGCTGATTTCGATTGTGAATCGCTCGTGTCATAGCTTGTATTCCTGGAATTCGTGTCCAACTGCCCGTTAGACGCGCAGCCTCAAAAAAAGTTCCCATAAACTGCTCGAGACTGGACATTTTGCTCGCCGCTCGTTAGACAAGGCACCTTGCCGGCCACCAGCGAGCGTCCTGGGGCGGCGGAAATTCAGTGTTTTCGATTGTAATTCGGTTCCGCGAACTTGTTAGCAACTCCTTATCCGTTTGTCATCCAAATTCGCATCAGTCGAAGCTTACTTTTTCTCACCTAACCATCTCTCACCTCCCGACTCTCTCACCTCCCGACTCTCTCACCTCCCGACTCTCTCACCTCCCAGTTTCTCACCTCTTTTTGGCCGGAACTTCATGACGGATCAACCTGAACCAGCGACGGTATCCACAGTCGAATCCCCTCCCCACTCCATTCCCGGCATCCTCCGCCGACTCGGCCCCGGACTCATCATCGCCGGCTCGATCGTCGGTTCCGGGGAACTCATCGGCACAACCACCACGGGAGCTCAGGCTGGGTATTACCTGCTCTGGCTGATCATCGTGGGCTGCGTAATCAAGGTTTTCGTCCAGGTGGAATTTGGTCGCTACGCGATCTCTACCGGTGAAGCGTCGATGGTCGGCATGAATGAAACTCCCGGGCCCGCCATTTCCTGGACCGATGGGCACGGCGATCCGCAGCGCGTGAACTGGCTGTCGTTCTACTGGCTGCTGATGTTTCTCGTGAGCCTCGGGCAGCTCGGCGGCATCGTCGGTGGAGTGGGTCAAGCGATGGCCATTTCCGTCCCCCTGACCCAGGCCGGCCGCGACTTCAACCAAGCCGCCGAAACAAAATCGCGACTCGTCTTTCAGCAGCAACTCACGAAATATGCCTACGACACCTTGGAATCAAAGGACACGCCGGAAGCACAGGAACTGAAAACGAAGCAGCAGTCGATTCAGCAGGAATTAGCCGCCGTCGAAGGTCGCCTGCAAGGCACGAACGACCAGCCCGGCTTGCAAAACTCCACCCATGACGATCGCTACTGGGCGATCATCATCACGGTGGTCACCGCCATCCTGCTGGTCCGCGGTAAATATCGATTCATCGAATGGGCCACAACCGTGTTGGTTGCCGGCTTCACACTCGTCACCGTCCTGAACGTTTTCATGCTGCAAGTGCAGCCGGAATGGGCTGTCACCGGGAGCGACATCGCACTCGGACTGAGTTTCAAGCTGCCCGAAAAATTCACGGAAGCCGGCAAGACGTTTTATCCGCTCGCGACGGCGCTGGCGACCTTTGGCATCATCGGCGTCGGTGCTAATGAACTCATCGCCTACCCGTACTGGTGTGTCGAGAAAGGTTATGCGCGCTTCGTAGGGAATCGCGATGAATCGGCAGGCTGGACCGAACGCGCTCAAGGATGGCTGCGAGTGCTACGCTGGGACGCCTGGTGCTCCATGATCGTCTATAGTTTCGCCACGGTCGCGTTCTACCTGCTCGGTGCCGCCACGCTGGGTCGCATCCACCTGACGCCTAAAGGTAACGACATGATCCGTACGCTCTCGATCATGTACGAACCGGTCTTCGGCAGCTGGACACAACCCGTATTCCTCTTCGGTGCCTTCGCCGTCCTCTATTCCACCATTTTCGTAGCGATCGCCGGACATGCGCGCGTCAGCGGCGATGCCCTGCGAGTATTCGGCCTGCAGCAGCGTGGGACACCGGTAAGTAAAGGTGCCGTGAAGTTCTTCAGTGGTTTCTATCCATTTATTTGCTTGGCGATTTACCTGGCTTACGGCGAACCGACGACTCTGATCTTGGCCAGCGGAGCGATGCAGGCAGTCATGTTGCCGATGCTCTCGTTCGCGGCCCTCTATTTTCGCTACCGTCGAGTGGACGCGCGCATTCGCCCCGGTTGGCTCTGGGATCTGTTCCTCTGGCTTAGTGCTCTGGGAATGCTGATCGCCGGTGGCTGGCTGGCCCTAACCAAAATCTTCCCGGCACTGAATGAGTGGGCTTAAGTGATTGTTAAATATGGTGATTGTTAAACATGGTGATTTTTAAACACAGAGGCACGGAGGGCACGGAGTGAGAGCCTAGGACGGAAACTAGCAAGCCAGACATTTTCGCGATAACAACTCCCTATACTCCGTGCCCTCTGTGCCTCTGTGTTTACAATAAAAAAAACACGCCTCTAAAAACATCTGTTTTAAATTTATAATAATGAACGGACTAATGGTTAGTATGTCTCAACGAAGCCTTACCCGTCTGCCGACTCAAATCCTTTGGCTTGGCCTCGCCGCTGGGCTACTCACGATCTCGGCGACGAGTACCTCGGCGGACGAGTCCGCCAATCCGGGAGTTGTAAAAGAGCGACCAAAGAGTGGACGGTTCGTGGAAACGCCGAACGGATTTCTGGTACCCTACGAACAGAAAATTCCCGGGACGGACATCAGCTTCACGATGCAGCCGATTCCGGGCGGTCGCTTTCGCTGCGGTAGTCCCGCATCAGAAATGAAACGAACGGCAGATGAAGGGCCAGAATTCGAAGTGGAATTGCCCCCGTTTTGGATGGCAACGCACGAAATCACGTGGGCCGAGTACAAGCAGTTCATGTCGCTGCACGACCCATTCAAGAAAATGGCCGCTGAGAAGACTCGCCCGATCACTCCCGAACTGCAGCCTTGGGTCATCACCGTCCCTTCCAAGCTCTACGACCCCAGCTTCACCTATCAGCTGGGCGAGGAACCGCGGCAGCCGGCGATCACGATGAGTCAGTATGCGGCCAAGCAGTATAGTAAATGGCTGAGTGGTTTGACGGGTCAGATTTATCGTTTGCCGACGGAGGCGGAGTGGGAGTATGCGTGTCGCGCGGGTACGACAACGGCCTATTCATTTGGTGACGATCCGCAAGCACTCAAAGAGCATGCCTGGTATCTAGGAAATTCGAAAGACACAACGCATCCCGTCGGTCTAAAGAAACCGAATCCTTGGGGCCTGCACGACATGCATGGCAATGTAGCCGAATGGGTGCTCGACGAGTACCAAGCGGAGTCGTACGGGCGGCATCAAGGGAAAACGGTGATGGGGCAACAAGCGGTGGTGTGGCCCACGAAGCTTTATCCGCGAGCGATTCGTGGCGGTTCGTGGGACGACGATCCGGATCGTCTGCGATCAGCCGCTCGCCGCGGCTCGCATGACGACGATTGGCGAGGTGAGGATCCGAATTTACCGAAAAGTCCCTGGTGGTTTACCAGTGCTCCCAGCTTGACGGTGGGCTTTCGCATCGTGCGTCCGCTGGCAGCACCGACGCCGGCCGAACGAGCTCAATTCTGGGATGCAGACATCGCGAGTATTCGCGACGATACCACTCGCCGCATCGACAAAGATGGTCGTGGAGCACGCGGCATCGCCGACCCGGAATTGCTAAAGTTCTTAAAGTAGCCGCATCGTCCTGTTGGAAAGGACTCGTCGAATGGCAATTCATTTCGTGCGTGTGGGGCAGTTAGGACAGGTGGGAAGCTTCGTGACGGCGGGCGTAAGTCCGTCGCTGGCCAATCTGCCGCGCGGCAGTCGAGTGGTCTGTGAGACCGAGCGAGGCTTGGAAGTGGGTGAAGTGATCTCACCCGCCGAGTCCCTGCACGACTCGGCGACCGATGGCCGGATTATTCGTCGAGTGACGGTGGAGGACGATCTGCTGCTCGCGCGTCTAGGCCGTTATCAACAAGAGGCGTTTGCCGAGTGTTCCCGGCTGGTGGCGGAACGAGGTATCCCGGCTCTGCTGATGGATGTCGAACATCTGCTCGACGGCCGCTCGCTTTTCTTTTACTTCCTTGGCGAGGTCACGCCTGAACTGGATGCGCTGACGGCGGAGCTCGCCGAGCGGTATGACACGGTGGTGCGATTCCGGCAGTTCAGTGAAACGCTGGAGACCGGTTGTGGTCCGGGGTGCGGCACCGAAGAGGGTGCCGGCTGCGGCGCTTCCACGAGCGGCGGCTGCTCCACCTGCCAACTCGCCACCGCCTGCCAGAAAAGCGGTTCCTAGACAAACTGAATGCTGGTTTATGTAGCAAATGGTTTTCGCACGGGCACGAAAACCATTATGGACGATCGCCGAGGAACTTTTGCAGGAACATCGCTTCTACCGCCCGCAGGTAATCGGCGTTGTCTTTCTTACTAAAACCGTGGCCTTCGTTGTCGGCAAAAACGGTCCAGACGGGCTGGCCGCGGCTGGTCACTTTTTCAGCAATCTGCTGGGCTTCAAAAAAGGGCACTCGCGGATCATTCACGCCGTGCACGACCATCAGCGCCGACCGGATCTTGTCAGCGTGATTGAGCGGACTGATGCGCTCGAACACGCGCTTCATATTCTCATCGCGTTCATCCCCATATTCCGCTCGCCGCAAATCCACTCGATAGCCTGCCGTGCGTTCCAGAAACGTCAGGAAATTGCAGATACCAACGATGTCCACACCCGCTCGAATCCGCTCACCGTAATGCGTGAGCGAGGCAAGCACCATGTAACCGCCGTAGGAACCACCGGCCACGGCCACTCGCCGTTTATCCAATTCCGGCTGCCGCTCGATCCAGTCCAGCAAAGCTCCAATATCGCGCACACTGTCCTCGCGGAGTGCGGCGTTATCCAGTTTCAAGTAGGTTTTGCCGTAACCGCTAGAACCTCGCACGTTGGGATGAATGACGGCGACGCCGAGTTCGTTTAGATAAAATTGCCCGACTCCGGAAAAGAACGGTCGATACTGCGATTCCGGTCCGCCGTGGATATTAATGAGCACTGGTGCAGGCTGATCAGCCGAGGCCTTTTGCGGGCGGAAGTAATAGGCCGGAATCAAACGCTGGTCGAACGAAGGGTATTGAATGCGAGTCGGAGTGACAAAGGTCGCCGGGTTGAGTCCGCCGACTTCACTGTAGGTCCAGCGCGTGAGCTGCCGCGTCGATAGGTCAAGCGAATAGGCATCGGCAGGGGCGTCGGGCCGAGCGAGCGTGAAACCGAGTTGTTTGCCGTCGGCGGTAAACTCGAGGCCCGAAATGATTCCCAGCGGCAACTCGATCGTCTCCCGCGGCAGTCGCCCCTGAGGCAAACGAAACAGCCGACTCGCGCCATCCTCATTGATCGTGAACACCACGTCGCCCGTCTCTGCATGGACTTCCAGATCCGAAATGTCCCAAGGAAGATCGTCTGTAAGCCACTCATACTGTTGAGTCGCCAGGTCGTAACGGGCTAACCGCCGAAACTCACCGCCCGCATCGCTGGCGATGAGCAGCGATTTGCCATCGGCGGCGAAGAGTGCCGGGCCAAACGCGGCATTCTCTTTCGTGGGCAGTGGCAGATCAGTCTTCTGACCTGTTTGGACGTCGAGCAGTGCCGGATAGGACTCGTTGATCGACACATAGCGAATGATCAGCACCTGCCGGCCATCTGGCGACCAAGCCTCGGGATTCCAAGTTTGTTTGTCAACGGAAAGAACGAGTCGCAGGGACTTTTCATCGGCAACGGGTCGGCGGGGATCGAGTTCATAAAGATCCATGTCGCGACCATTGCGACGATTGCTGGCGATGATGAGCGAACTGCCATCGCGGCGAAACGGGCCGGCGTTGTTGCGCGACTTGCCATCCGTCAATAGCACTCGACGAAAGTTCGCGCGATCGAACCAGTAGAGCTGTGCGTTTTCATTACCACCTCGATCGCTGGACAGAAGCAGCGATCCGTCGGTGGCTTGCGGGATGAACCGCCCCAAAACCGGCTCTTCATCAAACGTCAATTGCTCGCGTCGCCCACCAGGCTGCGGTACGAGGTGCAACTGCGCCGAGTTACCGAAGCGCGTGGAGATGAGCATTCCTGATCCACTGGGGGACCAGCCGAGAAACGAAGCGGCACGCGTGTTTTGGTATTGGTTGAGTCGCGTGGTGAGGTCGGCTGGTACCAGCGGCACTCCAGTTGTTTTGATCGCGGCAGGCTTCCGCGGATCGACCGGCTCAGCGGCGGAAGCTCGGTGGCTCCCGGCAAGGTTCAGCAGCGCCAGCAGCAAAGTTGCCAGAGCGAGCGGAGAACCAACGAATGCTAGCGGAACGGTAATGAACGCCAGTGGAGACGACGAAGCAAGCTTGTTCATGGGCGATGCGGGAGTGAAGTGTGAGGGCCTGGTGTGAAATCCTGCAATCCGAGTGGCGGCCAGCGGAAAAGCGGTGATGGCGAGTGGAACTGTAAGCCGGGTTCTGTACGCGCCAGGCGCGTGACGATCATTTCTCTAGGACGACAATTGCTCGCCGCCTCCAGCAGCCTACCCGCGAGTCCGACGGCACGAGCAGCTCCGTGAGAGCCCCGCTGAGGGCCCTCGTGCTCGCTGTTTGGCTTTGCTCCGAGTGGGGTTTACCGAGCCAATCGAGTCACCTCGACTGCTGGTGCGCTCTTACCGCACCATTTCACCCTTACCGCGACCTGACAGAACTCTTGACGGGGGCTCAATCAAATCGCGGCGGTATCTTTCTGTTGCACTTTCCCTAGCCTCACGACCGGTCGACGTTATCGACCACTCTGCTCTGCGGAGCCCGGACTTTCCTCCCGCCACGCTGCAACGTTGCCGCCACCGCGTGGCCGGCGATCATCCCTTCCGCTCGCCACCAACCGCTTGATCAGCCTAACTGTGCCACGGAAGACGGTAAAGAGCCTGCGCCGCGGGAGCTAAAAAACTTTGCTACCACCGAGACTTTTCGTTTGGTATGCTGTTGGGCCAATGGTGAAGCGGGAGCGCCGCAAGTTGCTCCTGTTTCCCCGCAGCCCACTCACCTCACCCCAGGATTCCATTCCTACCTAGCGCCTAGGAGCATCCACCATGTCGCCTCGTTCATCATTAATGCAGTTTGGTTCGGATCGTTCGCGTCGTGAGTTCTTGGAACGATCGATGTGGGCGGCGGCCGCCGCAGCGGCCGCCAGTCAGGTGTCACCGGTCTGGGCCGACGAGGAGAAGCAAAGTTCGAGTCCCAACGAGAAGCTGGGCGTTGTGGTGATGGGAGCCAAGGGGCGCGGCGGCAGTCACATCGACGCTTTCGCAGGACGCAAGGATACCGAGATCCTTTATATCTGCGATGTCGACGAAGGGATCGGTCAGCAGCGTGCCGAAGCAGTCGGCAAGCGACAGGGTGGGAAGACCCCTAAGTGGGAGGCTGACCTGCGCAAAGTGCTGGAAGACAAAAGCGTGGACATCGTCAGTATTGCGACGCCCAATCACTGGCATGCGCTGGCCGCGATCTGGGGAATTCAAGCCGGCAAGGATGTCTATGTGGAGAAGCCGGTCAGTCACAACGTGATGGAAGGACGCCGCATTGTCGATGCCGCTCGTAAACACAACCGGATCTGTCAGACCGGCACTCAATCCCGCTCGAACCCCGGTTTGATTCAAGCGGTGGAGTTTGCCAAAAGCGGTAAGCTGGGAGATCTCAAGGTGGCACGTGGCCTGTGCTACAAACGTCGTGGGTCGATCGGACCACGCGGTCAATACGATGTTCCCAAGGGACTAAACTACGACCTCTGGTGCGGTCCAGCTCCTATGGGTCCGATCACTCGCAAGCAGTTCCACTACGACTGGCACTGGCAGTGGGATTTCGGCAACGGTGATCTGGGCAACCAGGGTATTCATCAAATGGATATCGCTCGCTGGGGCCTGGAAGTGAATGAGCTGTCGCAGAATGTGTTGAGTTATGGTGGGCGATTGGGCTACGAAGACGCCGGCGAAACCGCCAACACGCAGGTGGTGATCCACGATTACGGCTCCAAGACACTCGTCTTCGAAGTTCGCGGTTTAGAGACAAGCCCTTATAAGGGTGCTGGGGTGGGTGTGATTTTTGAATGCACCGAGGGTTATGTGGTGCTGCCGAGTTATGATTCGGGGATGGCGTTCGATAAAGATGGGAACAAGGTGGCTCAGTTCTCGGGCGGTGCCGACCATTTCGCCAACTTCTTGAAGGCCGTTCGCAGCCGGCAGTCATCCGACCTGACAGCCGATATTCTAGAAGGACATCTGTCGAGTGCCCTGTGTCACTTGGGCAACATCTCCTATCGCCTCGGCGAAGAAGTGGCGACGGGTGAGGTGGCGAGCAAACTGGCAACGTTCCACTCCCAGGACAACACCAAGGAGACGATCGAACGCACGCTGGAGCACTTGAAAGCCAACAAGGTTGATCTGGCCACCGCAAAGATCCGCGTTGGTTTGCCACTCAAGCTGGACCCGAAGAACGAAACGTTCGTGGGTGCTCCAGCGCAGGCGACGGCGATGCTGACACGCGAATACCGCAAGGGTTTCGAGGTTCCATCGTCGGCAGCCAACGTGTAATACGGCTCGGCATGCTCGACTTGAATCAATGGCAACTGCTGCACGAAGACGGCCCTTGCTTGGTGGTCTTCAAACCCGCAGGCCTGCTAACCCAAGCGCCACCAGGCATCGACAACCTGGAGCTGCGCGTGAAACGTTTTTTGCAGCAGCGTGAGGGGAAGACGCACAACCTGTACCTTGCGCTGGTGCATCGTCTCGACCGGCCCGTATCCGGTGCCCTGGTAATGGCGCGACATGTGCGCGCGGCGCAGCGTTTATCCAGTCAGTTCGAACAGCGGACGGTGCGCAAGACCTATTGGGCGATCGTCTCGGGCCACGTGGGCGAGGCAGCTCAGGAGCCCACAGGCAGCTGGGTGGATTGGCTGCGGAAGGTGCCAGGCGAAGCGCGCTCCGAAGTCGTGGATCCGAGTCATCCGGAGGGCCAGCAGGCGATTCTGCATTATCGCGTGCTGCGTCACGGCTGGCATCAAGAGGCTCCCTATTCATGGCTGGAAATTGAACTCGAAACCGGACGCACTCATCAGATTCGTCTGCAATGTTCACACCATGGTCATCCGCTCTGGGGTGACGAGCTCTATGGCAGCCGCTGGACGTTTGGTCCGGAAAGTGACGATCAGCGCGCACGCTGGATCGGGCTGCATGCGCGACTACTCGAATTCCGCCATCCCATGCATGATCAAACGGTGACAATCACCGCCCCGCTTCCCACCCCGTGGCAAACCTTTGTGCCGGTCGATGCCAGCCAAGCGTGAGACCAATGCCATCGCTCCGCGATTCCGGAGGATTTATCGGGCGCTCGTTCCAGGCGTTGACACGCCTGGCTAACAAATGCCACGGCTCCGCCGTTCCGGGAGAAGATCCTGGGACTCGGCCACGGCTCCGCCGTTGCGGAAGAAGCAGCAGAAGGCCAGCCGGCAGGTTGCAACCTGAGGCCTGGTTAAGCTTTAATAGGCGCTTCGTGGATGGGCAGCAGGTAGGCCAGTAGAGATCATCACGGGTACGGAATCGAGTATCCCGCGAACAGGGGAATTCAGATGCGTTGGGAAGGCGAACGTCAAAGCGATAATTTAGAGGATCGTCGTACCCGTCGAGGGGCGGTGCCTTCGGGTGCGGCACTGGGTGGAGTGGGGATGCTGGTCGTCCTGCTCATCAGCAGCTTCCTGGGAGTGGATCCCGGGCAGGTGAAGAAGCTGGTGGAAAATGTGCAGCAGCAGGCTGGCGGCCAAGTCGCTCCCAATGGCGGCGGAGAAGCACGGGAACTCTCGGCCGAGGAACAGCGTCAACAAGCGTTCATGGGGACCATTCTGGCATTTACCGAAGAAGTTTGGACAGAGCAGTTTCGCGCTGCAGGTCAGCGTTACGAGCCGCCCAAGATGGTGCTTTTTGCCGACGCCGTGAACACCGGCTGCGGCGATGCCCCATCCTCTGTCGGCCCCTTCTATTGCCCCGCCGACAAGACGGTCTACCTCGACCCCACCTTTTTTGATGAACTCGAGCGAAAGCTCGGCGGATCAGCCGCCGAGTTTTCGCAGGCGTACGTGGTCGCTCATGAAGTCGCCCATCACGTCCAAAACCTGCTTGGCTACAGTCGGCTGGTGGAGCAAAAACGTCGCACGGAGTCGAAGGCGGAAGCCAATCGCTGGTCGGTGCGATTGGAACTGCAAGCGGATTATCTGGCAGGCGTTTGGGCGCATTACGGACAAGAGCGATTTCGCTTCATTGAAACGGGGGATGTGGAGTCGGCGATGAAGTCGGCCCAGGCGATCGGCGACGACCGCTTACAGAAAAATGCCCGCGGATTTACCTCGCCGGAAAGCTACACGCACGGTACGTCGGCTCAGCGCACCAAATGGTTCCAACTGGGACTGAAGACTGGCGATCTAGGTCGAATGAAGGAGCTGTTCGACGTTCCCTATGAGAAGCTGTAAAGCACTGCCCCTTAACGACCATCCTTTAACGACCCGTTCCCCCGCGTGAAGGATCCACCCCAGCTGCGGTTCCACTGATAACGTGATTTTCGCAATTGGATCATATTTTCAGGAGAGCGACACGATGAGCACCGCCGGGAGACTGAGAGTCGGTGCCGTATCGTATCTGAACACTCGGCCGCTCATCGAGGACTGGCAGCGGCTTGCGCCCGATCACGATTTGGTCGTTGATTTGCCCAGTCGTTTAGCGGATCGCCTGGCGACCGGCGAGCTGGATGTCGCGCTGATCCCCTCCATCGAATATTTCCAGGATCCCAGCTACGCGATCATCTCCGATGCTTGCATCGCGTGTCGCGGGCCGGTCTGGAGCGTCAAGCTGCTTAGTCGTGTGGCCCCGGCCGAGATTCGCACTTTAGCCATGGATGAAGGTTCCCGCACCAGTGCTTGTCTGACCCGAATCTTGCTCTGGCAACGCTACGGAATTCGCCCGCGGGAGGAACTCTTGTCGATTGGCAAGGGTGTCGAATCCACGTCGGCCGATGCAATACTACTCATCGGTGATCGAGCGATTCATTCGCCAGCCGGCGAGTTTCAAGTCGAGTGGGACTTGGGCGCGGAGTGGGTTGAATGGTCGGGGTTGCCGTTTGTATTTGCCATGTGGGTCGCTCGACCAGGCATCGATACCTCCAGCCTGACTCTAGCCCTACAAAAAACACGAGACTGCGGGCTGTCACGGCTGGAGGCGATTGCGACGCGATCGGCGGCCGAGGTGCAGTTGACGCCTCCGGACTGCCTGCGGTACTTACGTGACAACTTGTATTTCTACTTGGGGCCGCGGGAGCGGCAGGGACTGGAAAAATTTCGCTCGCTCGCCCAAGCTCTGGGAATGGCGCCTCACGACGAGCGAAGTGTGGCCTGTGGGACGACAACAGCACGATGATCGCAACTCATGACTCTGCCGTGGAACCGATTTTGTCGAAAGCAGTAGCTGGTCAACGGCTCACGCGCGAGGAGGGCTTAGCACTCTTCCAAACTCATGACCTGGCCGCCTTGGGACGGGCCGCGAATGCAGTCACGCGCCGCCTCCACCCAGAGCCCTACCGAACCTACAACATTGATCGCAATATCAACTACACCAACGTCTGCACGGCCGTTTGCGATTTTTGTGCCTTCTATCGGCGTCCCAAGGATCCGTCCGGGTACGTTTTGCCTCGGGCGGAATTGCTGGCGAAGGTGGCGGAAACGGTGGAACTGGGTGGCGACCAGATTTTGCTCCAAGGTGGACTGCATCCCGATTACAAGTTGGAATGGTACGAAGAACTGCTGGGGGACGTGAAGTCTCGATTTCCGCAGGTCAACATTCATGGCTTCAGCCCTCCAGAACTCTACCACTTCACCAAGGTGAACAAACTGCCGCTGCGAGTGGTCCTGGAGCGACTCAAGGCTGCCGGCTTGGGAAGTATTCCCGGAGGTGGTGCGGAAATTCTGGTTGATCGAGTGCGAGCTGAAATTACACGCGGTAAAGTCATGACCGACGATTGGCTCGACGTCATGCGAGTCTGGCACGAACTAGGCGGCAACAGCAGCGTGACCATGATGTTCGGGCATGTGGAGACACTCGCAGAACGAGTGGAACATTTGGAGCGTGTTCGCGCGTTACAAGATGAAACGGGCGGCTTCACCGCGTTTATTTGCTGGACCTTTCAGCCGGACCATACGGATCTGGCGCACCTGCCCGCCGCTGGCTCGTTTGAGTATCTCCGCACCCAGGCGATCAGTCGATTGTACCTGGACAATGTGCCCAATATTCAGTCCAGCTGGGTGACGCAAGGGATGAAAATCGGACAGCTGGCACTTCTCTTCGGTGCCAACGACATGGGTAGCCTGATGATCGAAGAGAACGTGGTGGCGGAAGCGGGTACGGTTCACTTCCTGACACTCAACCAGATTCGCGACTCCATCGCAGAACTGGGATACGAGCCTCGGCAACGCAATGTCTTCTATCAATTGCTGGATCGTGATGTCGAGCAGCGGGCGATTGTGGCGAACGAACGTCGTGCCGGAACGCTGGTTAGCACCGTCACCCGTATTTAGGGTGGCGAGCAGTCTGAGTGTCTAAAAAATCGGACAGCTCACGAAAAAAAATGTCTCGTGAGACAACTTTTTTTGCTGTTTTGAGTATATACGGGAAGTGCTCGTCGCACGGTACGTGATGGCACTCCGGCAATGCTGGTATTTGGATCGTAGAAGGCGGAACGAAAGTGGATTACGGACAATTCCTATTCTCAACAAACGGCCAATCGATCTGGGTCTGGATGACCCTGATCGCCATTCTGAACCTCGCAGCGATGGTGCTCGTACTGCTCGCGCCACGACTGGTTCCCTGCTCTCTGCGCTGGATATCGCGCGCCATCCTGGCGCTGACCATGCTCGGCTTTCTAAGCGAGTTACTGCGAGATGGCCTGCAGTCGCTCAGTGCCTTGGGACAACTCGCCCACACTTGGCTGATCATCATGGCGACCGTCGGACTGGTGCTGCTACGGCAAGCTGATCTGCACCTTCGCTCGCTGCGCTACTGGCAACGCTGGGGGAGTCCGCTGGTCCTCACGACCTTGAGCGCCCTCCTGCTCATCGGTTGTGTGTGGCGGTTCCAAATCCACGATCGGCGTGAACTGCTGACATGGGCCAGCAAGGATGGACCGGTCGTACCCTACTCGGTGTCCATGCGTGATGTCGTCGCCGTAACGGACTCAGGGCATGAACTGCCGCTTTTTCAGTACGATGTTCCCGACGAGGCGACGATGACCAGCGCGGAAACGCTCGGCGGCGACATCGGTGAAAAGGTGATTCTCATCAACGATGAAGACTCAACGGCCAACTGCCATGGATGGGTTTTCACCCATGGACACTACATGATCCGCGGCGAATGGGTCGACATGATCTTACAAGACAACGGGTATGAAGTGGTCGATGATCCTCAGGTTGACGATCTGATCATTTACCGCAACGGGGACGGGGCGCCAGTGCATACGGGCCTGGTGAAAGCCACTGGCAAAGACGATTTCGTGCTCATCGAAAGCAAATGGGGCGGAATGCCCACGTACCTCCACCTCCCCGAAGACCAAGTCTACTCAACCCACTTCTCGTACTACCGCAGCCAGCGTGATGGTCACCAAGTTCGTATCCTGCCACGGCGGTCCCCGCCCGCGAAACTCACCGCTCAGCTACCAGCAAAAACCGCGTCCTAATAAAAAAACCGTGCGAACACGGACCAGACGCTTCGGCGGCCGCGCCGCCCTTTCCCCCGAGCCTCAAGCCATGTGCCGCCATCGCAGTTACCGGCAACCGGCACTCGACCTGGCTCCTTCCCATCTCTCGCACGGAGGAGCCCAGCGTCAACCTTGAGCACGAAGTGGCAGAACCACCTGAGGCTCACTTACCAATACCGACCGACACAGAATCCAACCTCCTTTGCCAAAGACCCAGGCGACCGCGGGTGGTTAACCCTTTGCGAATCCAGTCGTCCTGCTTGCCCCTACCACACCAGCCTTCCGTCCTCCCTTCCCCCGCCCTTTCCTCTCTCTCTCCACTCTTCCTACGCGGCGGGCAGAGGTTCAGTTTTTGTCTACGTGGGTCAATTACGGGGCTATTGGTAGGCTCCACGAGGTGGAGTGGCTGAAGGGGGGAGCTGGGGAGTAGCGCCGCTAGCCGGTTGTCGTTCACTCGCCTTGATCAGTTTGGGACGCGGTGTTTGCTTCGCCGCATCGACGTCGGCGGTGAGTACCTCGATAGCTTTTTCGAGCTGCGAGTCTTGCCCCCGTGGTAACTCGCCCGGCTGCGGCCAGACGACAACATCGGGCTGCGCACCCTGCAGTTCCATGTCTTCGCCCGTGTCGCGGAGATGCCAGCCGCGGAACGGGAGTCGCAGCGTGCCCACATCCATGATGGTGGCGCTGCCGGTGCTGATTACGCCGCCCGCCGTCGGTGTCCCCACCAACTTGCCACGTCCCAACGTTTTGATCGCATGGCTGAATACTTCAGCATTGGAAAAACTATTTTGATTACAGAGCACGACGATCGGTTTGCGCCAGGTGGCGTAAACAATACGATCCTGTGGATAACCAGGCCCTCCACCGCGCGGTACCGTGACGGCATGGGTCGGCTGCGTTAGGACCGTGAGCAGGTGATCGGTAATCGATCCACCGGGATTCTCACGGACGTCGATCACGAGCCCTTCTTTACCCGCTCCGACCGCGTACAGCTCTTCTTCGAAGCGGTAGAAACTGGGCATGTTCATGCCGCTGATGTGCAGATATCCCAGTCGTCCCGCGGAAAGTTGCTCCACGCGACGTCGATTCGCTTTCACCCAGGCATCGTAGAGCAAGCGGCGCGCGTCGGCGTAGGTGATCGGGCGCAGCGTCACCTGTCGCTCGGCCCCCGCCGCCGATTTCACCTTCAAAACCAGCTCGCGATCAGGTGGACCATTCAGTACCGAAGTGAGGTCGCTGGCGGGATCAACGGCTTGCCCTTGAATGGCAAGAATCGTCTCGCCCGGTTTAATTTTTGTTTTCAGCTGGTCCGCGGGACTTTCGGGAATCACGTCCCGCACCAATAACCCCGGCCCACCGTGCTCGGCCACAAATCGCAGGCCCAGATGAGCCGTTGTGACCTGCCATTTACTTGATCGCGTCATCGCGGTCGCCGGGTCCGTCGCTGGCGGTGGATCCGTGGGAACAGCCGGGTTCGGACTGGCCGGCGGCTCCGCCCCCGCTGTCGCTTCCTCACCACGGAGTGTGAAACCAAGGTGGGAACCGTTGAGTTCTCCCAGCATGAGCTGGATTACACGTGTGAGTGTTTCGGAATCGCCGGCCTGGGCGGCCATTTCTCGATACTTCTGCCGCACCTCATTCCAATCGCGATTATTCAATCGCTCATCGTAGTACTGATCTCGCATCACTCGCCAGCACTGATCAAAGACGGCCGCGTCGCGCGCGGAACGGGAGTATTCCTGACGCGATTGGAACCGATAAGCTGTCGCAGTTCCCGTCGCGCTGATCGTCGCAGGTGTACCGAGTGACAGCCAGACGATTTGCCCGCTTTCAAGCCACCGCGCATGACTGCCCACCTGAGCGACCAGCGACTTGGGTTTGAGATCCTCAGGAAACTCAACAAAGTAGGTACCGCGCTTCCCCTCGACCGTCCCACTGAAGGCCAGTTTCTTGCCATCCTGGGACCAGAAGAGCTGGCTTTCGGTGGAGTCCGCGATTGGCAACCGATGAACACGCTCGTGAATCCCCTCCAGATCGATCACCATTTCAGGCACCGTACGACGCACGCTGTCGGGACTACTCTCCCCCGCGTTCGCCTCAGGTGTCACTCCGACCGCATTTGCGGCTGTGTTGGCGGCTGTACTAGCGGGTGAGTTAGCTGGGGAAGCAGCGGCTGCAGTCGGCGAATTCGCAGTGGGATTTCCAGAGGCCTTCGTGGACGTCTTTCGGGGACGACCTTTCTGCATCTTCTCCAGTGCCTTGCGCAGCGTTCGATCTCGGCGCGACAGCTCTTCATCTGCCGCTCGCAACCAAACATAAAAAATATCCACTTCCTCGTTCGCGCGACGCCCCGTGAACGCTAACACTCGACCATCCGGAGACCAGACTGGACCACCATCGTTGTCTGGATGCCGAGAGACGTTAAGGGGCGGAATCGAACCATCGATCGGGACGATCCAAACATCCCGGTTGAAATCATCGTCGCTCTGCGCATAAGCCAGCCAGCGACCGTCCGGGGACCAGTTGTAATCCGGTGAGTTGAAGGAGCGCGTGATCGTCTTCAGGTCGCTGCCATCTGGCGCGCTGTGAACCAGTTCCCCCAGTCCCTGAACAAACGCCAGTCGACTGCCATCAACATTCCATTTGGGATCCGCCTCGACGGCGGCGTTGTTGGTGATGCGCGTGAGGTGGAATTCGTCGTTCAGCCACCAAAAGCGATCACTCTGTACACGCTGAGCCGACCAGAGATCGGTTTGTCCTTCTTGGTCACTGACAAAAACCAGCGACTTGCCATCCGGCGAGAACTGCACATCGCGTTCCTCTTCCGGAGTACTTGTGACCTGACGAGGTTCTCGCAGTTCCGTGTCCATCACCCAGACATCGCCACCGGCGATAAAGGCGATCTCTAGACCATCTCGTGAGTAAGAAACATGACTGCTGGTCGTCAGCGTGCGCCGCTCCACTGCCGTCGTGGTTTGATCGTCAGCCACCTCAATCGTCAATCGCTGTGGTGGCTCGTTCGAAGTAGGTACCCAGCGATAGAAATCAAATAAATGACGAAAGACAAGGACCGATCCATTGCGAGCAAGACAGGGAAAAACGATCGAATCTTGGGCAAAATTCGTCAGCTGGGTGGACTGGCGAGTGGTGAAATCGAAGTGATAGAGATTCTGCGCCTGCGCACTGGCACCCACATAATAGAAACCATCACTCGCCGGCTTCCAGAGAGGCCAGCGGGCGCCCGTTGGCGGATGTAAAATTTGAGCAAACGAGTTCGACTTAGAATCGAAGCGCCAGATTTGAGCGGCCTGGGAACCCTGATATCCTTGCCTCCACCAGGCCGGACCTTCGCGAGTGAACAGCAGTTGGTGACCATCAGCCGACAGCCTCCCTTCCGCTCCGTAGTCGTCAAACAGTAGCTGTTCGGCTTGCCGCTTACCGACCGAAATTTTGAAAAAACGCTCGGCACGCTTCCAGAAATGATCCCGCTGGCCGCTCACCAGCAGCGACTCACCGTCGGGATACCAAGCTTCTAATTGGAAACCGGCAGTGTGATGGGTAATTTGTCGAGGTTGCCCTCCTTCGATCGGCAAGAGATAGACCTGGACCGATCCGTCACGATCGCTGGTAAAGGCCAGCGATCGTCCGTCTGGCGCAAACTTGGGACTGCGATCATGTCCTTCATGATGAGTAAGCCGGCGAGCTCTTCCCCCCGTACTTGCCACCGTCCAGAGATCTCCACGCCAGGAAAAGGCCAGCTGGCTACCGTCGGGAGACAGATCGGGATCCTGCGCAAGCTGCACTCGAACGGTCGCTGAGGCAGATGCACTCAAGGCGTTTGCGCGGGCAGGCATGGGCGGCGCTGACGACTGCGCGTTGCTGGTCCCGGCGGCGATCAGCGACCACCCTACAGCGCAGGCGCCGAACCATCGTCGCCAGCGAAGACTGCCGACATGTCCTCGGGGCGTTACCTGCCCATCGATCCTGAAAGTGCTCGAGCTGGTACGACTGGCCTTCGTCCAAATGTTACAACCGAAGAGCGTGATGCTTCGCATAAAGGGACTCAATTCTGACCTCACGTTGGTAGGGATTGCAGGGAGCCAAAATGTAGGTTGCTCCAACATTTTGTCATCCGCCAGCAAAAAAACCTCAAGCTTTCCGCAACCCTGAAAAATCCCGCCAAACGCTGGCCTTACCTAATCCTTAGAGTATGTTAGATCTCTTTGCGCACGTCTGGGCAGTCGTGCGAAGAGTTCGGCACGTTTCACTACCAAGCACGGATAAGACTGAGGACGAAAAGCTCATCATGAATCTGCTACAACGATTTCAGTTCATGGCCAAATCAGGGGTTACCATCAGCCAGCGAAATCGCTCTCAGCGGCGGCGGGGTGGAAGTGGAAAGGCACAGTCGCGAGCGTTCACGAGCAGCCGCCTGCGGGGGCTGGAAGGCCTAGAGCCACGGCAGCTCATGGCCACGTTTAACTCTTTGCCCGCATCCAGCGATTTGGTGTTCGACCCCTCGCCGGCTAATCCCACGAGTGGCGATGAGGTTGTCGTGGGGACCCTGCTGAGCGAGCGGCCTAGTCCCACAGAACTACGATTGACCTACACGATCAGTCCGGCGCACGCCTTCGCCTATGACCTTGGGGCCGTCGATGCTCAGATCAACGGCGGTAGTTTAGGACAAGACAGTGTTATCCTTCCCGATGACACGGACTCCTATGTGCAGACGTTTCCCTTGTCCGCTTCGGATGGCATCGAACGCATCCAGTCCAACGTTCAAATCAATTTCAAAAACATCAACGCGCTGCAGGCTCAACTGCCCTCTTTGGGCACGACTCGCATCCATGCCGCCAAAATCACTCCCCTGGCCTATTTCGATGTAACGAATGTGTCGAGCGGTATTCCGGTCGCGACAGACGTGGCCGCGGACACCATCACACTCGGTTCACTTCCCATCGCCTGGAACACCGGGGAGGCAGCACGGGTGGTCGTCGCCTTCGGACCGCAAGCAGCCCCCGCAGCGACCGATCAAACCGCCGATACGGTCACGTTTTCCGATCCTCACGGTTTGGTTAACGGAAACCCAGTACGAGTAAATCAAACGGGCGGTGGTCTCTCTTCGACGGTGACCTATTTCGTGCACGTTACGTCGCCCAATAGCGTGCGACTTTACGACTCGGCAGCTAATGCCTCGGCCGGTGGTGCGACCGGCCGCATCGATTTGGTGGCCAATATCACGGCCAATTTTTCGGGACTTAACTCCACCGGCCTCGTGCGTGCTCCTGTCGTCGGAGGCCTCAGCAGCGCTCATTATTTCGTGCGCAATCTCGGCGGAAACGTCTATCAGTTCTACAACACGCAAGCCCATGCCAACGCGGGCGGTACGACGGGATTAGTCGATATTTTGAGTGCGGCGCCGACGACCGGCCAAATGATCGTGCTGGGCGAACGCAATGATTTAGACCTGTTCGGTCAGGTTCCCAGCGCCACCAATGGCAGTCTGCTGACGTTTCCCCTGCCTCACAACTTTGTCACAGGCGATCCGATCCAAGTTTCCAGCAATGTGGCTGGACTCAACAGTTCCACGATTTACTACGTAAGTGTTGTCAGTGACACCAGGATCCGTCTTCATAACACCGCAGCGAACGCCGCCAGTGGCTCCAATCCGCTCAATTACAGCGGCAACGTAACCAGTGTCATTTCGCGTGTCGTGCCCGGATACTGCTGGGATGCAGATCGCGATGTCAGCATCGGCACCGAATACTTCGCTCAATTCTGGTCCTCTTATCAAACGGCTTCGTTTCCCGACACAACAAGGTTTCGTAAAGATCACAACGTCGATGAGAACGGCGTCACGATGGCGAACTCCGCGCTGCTCCCCAGCAGCACCAACACGTCACTCGATCAAATCACCTTCACCACGAACCATCTCTGGAACACCGGAGATACCGTCGCGGTGACCGCAAACAGCGATGTTTTGACGACCGGTGTAACGTACTTCGCTCGCCGTACTTCCAACAATGCGATCAGTCTCTACGACACGCTCGCCAATGCGCAAGCGGGAGGAACCACGGGCCGAGTCGACCTCACAACGGACATCACCGGCAGCACCACTTTCTTCCGCGTCGGACAAATCAAATTCAGCACGACAAACCTGATCACGGGCAATCGCGTGGTCTTTGATCAGACCGTCAGTGGTGTCGTGACCGATCAGTCCTACTATGTCAACAAAGTGGATGCGACGACAATCACCATCCACAACAGCCGCGCCGATGCCCTCGCTGGCCTCAATCCAGTCGCACTCACCGGCCCCCTGCCCGCCGATATGAAAATTGCCGTCTGGGAACATCTGGTGGAACATCCCGAAAACCTCGATGCCGTCAATTGGCTAGTGAACTTTCAGCCCCAGGGAAAACTGGCCACCGGGATCGCCGCCAACTCCACCACGACCGCGTCCGGAAATGTGCAACCGATTGCAACCGACTTCACCACCAATGAAACCATCACACTGCCCGGGGGCCATGGCTTCGTGACCGGGAACGTCGTGACGGTCACCGCCAATAGCGGCGGATTGCAGGCCAATACCAACTACTACCTCAATCAGGTCAGCGGCAACTCCTTTAGTTTGCATTCGGGCGTGCCTACGCCGGCCAATCGAGTGAATTTGACGGCGGCGGTCACGGCCCGCATCACAGGCGATGCCGTCTTCTTTAGCTCCACGCATTGGACGACCGGTCAACGTGCCCAAGTGAGCAGCACCGGTGGCGGTTTAACCGCCGGCGTCGATTATTTTGTTCGAGCGCTAACGCCAAACCTGATTGGCTTCTATCCATCCTCCGCGGATGCCACGAACGACACCAATCGGCTCAACTTGAACGCTCCCATCACGGCCTCGATCCTCGGTTCATTCACCACACTCGATGTTCAAAACACCGTTTGGGAATTGCTCGAGAATCGGCCGACAGTCACGAACGCGGCTGCCCGCACACGAATCAACGAACTGCTGGCTCTCGTCGCCAGCAATGTGCCACTCTATCAAGAGTCGATCGACTACTTGCCGCCAGCAGGAGGAGATTTCTCGATCATGGCACGTCCCGTGGAATTCAACGCCACGACGAATTCATTTGATTCCAAGGGACAACTATCACTGTCGCTATACCCCGCGCGATTGATTCCGGGCTACGCGACCAGCTCGCAAGCTTTTGTCGATCAGCAGATTCCTACCCTCCTGGCCGGACTCGGCGACTACGTTTGGGAAGACCTCAACAAAAACGGTCTCCAAGACACCGGTGAACCCGGGATTCCGAACGTCACCGTGCGCCTGCTCGATCCCAACAACAACGTTCTCGACACCACCACAACCAACACCAACGGGATCTATCAGTTTCTGAGCCTCCTCCCAGGCTCCTATAAGGTTCAATTCGTCACTCCAACCGGCTATACACCGACCACCAGTAACGCCGGTAACGATGCACTTGATAGCGATCCCGTCAATGGTATCACCAGCACGTACACACTCGTCGGCGGCCAGTATGACGACACGATTGACGCCGGCTATTACCGCCCGAGCCAATTGGCGATCACCAGTTTTGTGGATTACGGAACTGGGCCCTGTGTTGCTTCGCCAGCGGTTATTCCCGCCGGCGGATCACTCGGGTTCCGCATCGTAATCACCAATCACGGAACTACCGTCGCCCGCGGTATAAAACTCAACAACCTGCTGCCCGGCGGCCCAACTCTGCCCGCCGGTAGCGGCATGGATTGGTCGATCGATACCAACACCAGTGGCTCCGCTGCTGGCACGTCTCCGTCCCGCTTCCGCTTGTCAGGGCCGGTGGGACAGGAAGTACTGACCTTCTCGAATCTATTCAACGGAGTGCTCAACCCCGGACAAAGCGTCAGTGTGCGCGTGAGCGCCCGCCCCACGAATGTCGATGCCCTGCGAGGTACGCCCTACGGTAAAGCGTTTGACACGACGGGCACGCGAGCGGCCAACTTGATAACTCTGGGCGCCGCCACCAATTACTTGACCTTCGGTCTCAATGGCTCGGTCATCAACGCCGCTACCGCCTACATCCACGGCTCGGCCGGTATCGCCAACTCCGGCTCCCTGAACGCCACGAGCGGATCGATCGTCGTCGGTAACGTCGTGCAGAACGCCAGCGGCCAGTATGTCGGCTCAGCTGATTCCCAGGTCCGCGGCAGCATCGTCACCGATGCGAATCAAACGAGCCAGGCAAGTGCCGACCTCCTGACCGCTTCCACCACGGCCAAAAACTTCAAACCCGACTTCCAGTTGGCCAGCATCACTGGTTCCACCACGATCCGAGTGACCAACGGCTCACGCGCTGATGGCGTGACCGTCGTCAACGTCGGCAGCGATATCAATCTCAACGCCAGCGAACTCACCCTCGTCGGCAACCCGACCGACATCGTGATTGTCAATGTGAGTGGCAACATGGGACTGAACAGCGGCAGTGCCGTGCGTCTTTCCGGTGGTCTCACCGCCAATCACGTGCTTTTCAATCTGACCGGCACCAATACCACTTTCACCGCCGACAATCGCAGTCGAATGACCGGTACGCTGCTAGGCGTAAGCACCAGCGTCCAGTCGGCTGCTCAAACCGTCGGTGCCTATCTCGCCGGAGGCAGCCAATTGAACCTGAACTCGGCCCGTATCAGCATGGGCTCGACGTTCGTCAACACCCCCGTTGTGACCAGTAGCAATGCCGGCACGACCTCCACCACCAGCACCGTGATCCTCGAACCAACGGACGTTAGCAACTGGACGCCACTCACCGCCGCCGGTCGTGCAGTCGCACCGTCTGCGGTTGATTTTGGCCTCCTGAACAACCCGTTCCCGCTACTGCGAGGCGAACGAACCGTGGCACTCGTCGGCGATTGGTCAGGCGCCGCCGGCGAATTTCAAGCTCGCGCCCGCGATGCCATCACGACACTGAATTCGCAGCTCGCTGCCATCGGTGTGCATTTGACACTGCAAACCAATGCGGCCGCTGGCGCCGACTTCTATCTCAACCTCGCCACAAACTCCGCAATCGGCAATCGAAATTCGGGGCTACTCGGAGCGAGCAACGGAGCGTCCGCCACCTTGATCCGCGACTGGAACTGGTACACCGGTGCGAACGTTCGCAGCCAGCCTTCCAATCGCTACGATTTCCAGTCCGCCGTCACCCACGAACTCGCACACCTGATCGGCTTCGGTCACAGTTCCGACCGCAGCTCGGTCATGTATCGCGAACTATCGCTCGGCAAGGCTCAGCGGCAATTTACGGCTAACGACTTGGCCCTTATGAGCGTCCTCAAGACGCCCAGTTCCCGCGCGATCGACCAAGTCTTCGCGCGTGGTGGAGTGTAACCAACTGGCTCGCGATCGGCACCAACTGCATGAACATTGTGCCTCAGCTCTGAGCGTTCGGCTTTGAGCTGTCGCGAAGCGTGGTCCGATATGCCCGCGCCGCCTCGATGTAATGCAGAGCCCCGTGTTGGATCTGCTCTCGCTGCGCTGCCGAGATACTGCGCAGCACCTTCCCAGGAACTCCCATCACCAGAGATCCTGGCGGTATCTGAGTCCCCTCGGGAATCAGCGCCCCCGCAGCAATCAGGCTCCCCGCCCCAATACGCACCCCATTCATGATGACTGCCCGCATGCCAATCAGACAGTCATCCTCCACCTGTGCCCCATGCACAATCGCTCCATGACCCACAGTCACCCGAGCACCCAGCAGACAGGGAAAACCAGGGTCGGCATGCAAGAGTGCCAGATCCTGGACATTGCTCCCTCGACCCACACGAATCGATTCCGTGTCACCCCGGATCACCGCTCCAAACCAAACGCTCGCATCCTCTCCCAGCGTCACGTCACCCACGACCACCGCCGTCGGTAAAATCAGCGCCGATTCCGCTACCTGCTCCGGTCGAAATTCTGTGTGATAAGTCATTAAAACCAGGATCCCAATTCCAAGTCACTCAGTAAGCACGAAACCAATCACCCACCCTTGTCCCATCGCGGCCTTGTCCCTTCGCGTCTTTGTCCCATCGCGTCTTTGTCCCATCGCGCCTTTGTCCCATCGCGCCTTTGTCCCATCGCGTCTTTGTCCCATCGCGCCTTTGTCCCCTCGCGCCTTGGCGTCTTCGCGTGAGCCCCCGATGACTCCCCGGTGCCCCCCCGACTCCCCCTAGGAAAAATCGAGCGTAATACGACGCCCCTCGGCCATGCTGTGACGCGCAGCCTGCAAGATCGCCAGCGCCCGATAAGAATCCTCCAAGTCGCTGATCTTTCTCACTAAACTTGTGACCGCTCGATGAAAAATCATCAGCAGCTGCTCGCCTACTGGACGTTCGCTGTCGAGTGATTCGAGATGCCGCCCCGCCGCATCGAACCAAACCAGGGTCGCCGGTAAATCGATAAATGCCACGCCCCGCTCACAACTCACCTGCAACGCCGCCGGAGGTCGGTAAGAAATCGCTTCCGGCCAGGCCGAGGGCATATACCGTCCCGAACTAATCTGCGCGAGCGCCCCTGTTCCGGGCCGATCAAGCGGCGAAAAATCAACACTCATCATCTGATAGTCATCGTCACCCGTGCAGTTCACATGGCGTACGCCTTGCACCGCCGTCGGCTCACTTCCCACGACATACCGACACCAATCAATTTGTTCCAGCAAATTCCGATTGGATAAACCGCTGGGCGGCGTCTCACGCTTCATTCCCGGCACCTGACCATCGATGCTTTGTCGAGTATGACAAAACAACAAGCGCGGTGGACCAAGATGAGTCGCGATGAGCTCTTTGAGTCGCAGCGTGGCGGGAGCCAGACGCCGCGGAAACTCCGCCATGAACGCCACTCCTGACTCATCCACTCGCCGTTTGATTTCGCGTGCCAAACGAGAGTCAAGTTCTAAGGCATCGACGCAGTAAACCGCTTTACCCAACTCGCTGGCCGCCAGGATCGGCAGCGGACCATACCAGTCCGGTGACAGCACGAGCACCGCATCGATGTCGTCACGTGCCGCCAACGCTCGGAAGCCGTCCACCGCCACCGCATGAAAATCCTGAGCGGCCCGCTGCGCCCAGTGGGACACCTCGGCACACACCGCTCGCACTTCAAAGCGATCCCCCAGCGCGCGCAGCGCCGGACGATGACGACTCTCCCACGCCTCGCCTAACCCCACCAATCCAATTCTCAGCTTCATAGATCCAATGTTATACGCCAAATGCGACGAGTTGTGCACAGCGCCGAGGTGCAACTTCACTCACCCGCTCGCGCCGCCACACGATCTCGTGGCCCGACGCCCCGGCGCGACCCGTTTTCCGACCTCCTATCCCGAATACCCAGCGACTACGCTATATTTTGCGGCACTTGCATTCGCCCGGCTGCTGCTGCCTGGCCGACGTTGCCCGACCCCTGTAGTTTGGCCAGCGTTGCTTGGCCCCTGTAGCTTGGCCATCCGACGAATGCGAATTCCCCTGGCATGCGAGGTCCTAACATGATTCAAGCGTCTAGCTCGACCACCAATCCCACAGCAACCGATCCCACTTCAACCGCGCCCGCTTCAACCGCGCCCACCTCGTCCGCCGCTCCAGCTCTGCCCCGCTGGCATCAGTTGGCCGAGGATGTTTTGGCCGGCCAGGCGATTACGGCCGATCAGGGACTTGCCATTCTGCAATCCAGTGACGACGAATTACTCGACCTCCTCTCGGCCGCCGCTCGCATTCGCCGCCGCTTCTGGGGAAAAACCGTCCAGCTTTACTTTTTGATGAACGCCAAAAGCGGGCTCTGTCCGGAAGATTGCTCCTACTGCTCGCAGTCCAAGGTCTCCGAAGCGGAAATTCCGCGCTACAATTTGTTGAGCCGCGATAAGGTGCTCGACGGAGCTCGCATCGCGGCGGAACGCAACGCCAAAACGTTCTGCATCGTCATCTCGGCACGTGGCCCGAACGAACGCGAAATGAACGCGGTCGAAACCCTCGTCCCGCAAATCAAAGCACAGTATCAGCTCGATGTCTGCGCTTGCCTGGGACTGCTCACCCCCGAGCAGGCCCGCCGTCTCAAGGCTTGCGGAGTTGATACGGTGAATCACAACTTGAATACCAGTGAAGAACACTATGGTCAGATCTGTACCACGCACACGTATCAGGATCGAGTGAATACGCTCTTGGCCGTGCGTGAGGCGGGACTGAAGATCTGTTCGGGTGGCATCATCGGGATGGGCGAACAGCCAGCGGACATCGTCAGCATGGCGTTCGCCCTGCGACAGCTCAACGTCGAATCGATTCCACTCAATTTCTTAAACCCAATCGAAGGCACTCCGCTGGCTGGTAGCAATCAACTGAACGCCCGTGATTGCCTCCGCGCTCTCGCCCTCTACCGCTTCGCCAATCCTCGCAGTGAGATTCGGATTGCGGGTGGCCGTGAACTGAAGCTCGGCAGCTTACAAGCGCTCGGACTATACGCCGCCAATTCCATGTTTGTCGGCGACTACCTCACCACCAAAGGCCAAGCTCCCGAAGCGGATTACCGGATGATCGAAGAACTGGGATTCGAGGTATCGTACTCCGAGGATGTTGCCGTCTGCGGTGATTCCCGCTAAACGACTGGGAACGTCGTGCGACGTCGTCGCTCCCGACCCGACCTCGTCGCTCCCGACCTCGTCGCTCCCGACCTCGTCGCTCCCGACCCGACCTCGTCGCTCCCGACCCGACCTCGTCGCTCCCGACCCGACCTTGCGTCGGGCGAAGCAGTGACTTCCTCGGTTACCGGGCGGCGGACGCACTCGCAAATCTCTGCGGTAATCCTCCCGCTTAACGACTTGGAAAGTCGTGCGACGGAGCCGCTCCCGACCCAACCTCGTCGCTCCCAACCTCGTCGCTCCCGACCTCGTCGCTCCCGACCCGACCTTGCGTCGGGCGAAGCAGTGACTTCCTCGGTTACCGGGCGGCGGACGCACTCGCAAATCTCTGCGGTAATCCTCCCGCTTAACGACTTGGAAAGTCGTGC
>JBIIHW010000070.1:0-15798 GCA_044235425.1 Pirellulaceae bacterium | reverse complement strand
CG
Organism: Pirellulaceae bacterium; assembly: GCA_044235425.1. Classification (GTDB taxonomy): domain Bacteria; phylum Planctomycetota; class Planctomycetia; order Pirellulales; family Pirellulaceae; genus JBJSXJ01. Next base: position 15,796 of record JBIIHW010000070.1, on the reverse strand, counting down.
AAGCGAGTGATTGAGGGTTTACTCAGATGCTTGTCCACTCGGAGAGTGGACCGACGGGAGGGGACCGACGTGTCGCCCGACTTTCCAAGTCGGTAAGCGAGAAGCGAGTGATTGAGGGTTTACTCAGATGCTTGTCCACTCGGAGAGTGGACCGACGGGAGTGGACCGACATGTCGCCCGACTTTCCAAGTCGGTAAGCGCGAAGCGAGTGATTGAGGGTTTTACTCAGATGCTTGTCCACTCGGAGAGTGGACCGACATGTCGCCCGACTTTCCAAGTCGGTAAGCGAGAAGCGAGTGATTGAGGGTTTTACTCAGATGCTTGTCCACTCGGAGAGTGGACCGACGAGAGTGGACCGACGTGTCGCCCGACTTTCCAAGTCGGTAAGCGCGAAGCGAGTGATTGAGGGTTTACTCGAATGCTTGTCCACTCGGAGAGTGGACCGACGGGAGGGGACCGACGGGAGGGGACCGACGGGAGGGGACCGACGAGGGCTCCTTTTGATGCCTCGGGAGCTAGCACGTTGCATCCAGGTTCAAGGTCGGGCACAATCTAGGTTTACAGGGTGTTTGGTTCGAGTCGGGGAATCGTGTGCATGTCCGGTACGCCACTTCAAGACATTGTCTGCTGCATGGGGCAACCCGTCGCTGGTAATCCCACTCAATTCATGATGGAACGAGCGTTTGCTGCCGCGAAACTCGATTGGCGCTATCTAACGTTCGAAGTTCCCCCCGAAAAACTCGGCGATGCGGTGCGCGGAATGCGCGCGATGAGTTTCCGCGGTGGTAATTTCACGATTCCACATAAATGTGCCGTCATTCCTCTGCTGGATGGCCTCAGCCCGGCTGCCGAACTGATGGGAGCGGTAAACTGCGTCTATCGCGATGGCGAGCTTCTCCGTGGTGAGAACACGGATGGCAAGGGGTTCTTGCAGTCGCTGCGAACAATCACTGAACCGAATGACAAACGGATCGTCATCCTCGGTGCCGGTGGTGCGGCACGAGCCATCGCGGTCGAACTCGGACTGGCTAAGGCACAAGAGATTGTCATCGTGAACCGCGATCCCGCTCGTGGCGAAGATCTCACTCGGCTCTTGAGCGAACGGGTCGGAGTGAACGCTCGCTATGTCGCATGGCAGGGTGACGTGGAGGTTCCCGAAGGAACACAGATTGTCATCAACGCCACCTCAATTGGACTTGGTCAGGAAGACGCTCGCGTGCCTCTGCAAACAAAGACCTTGACCCCAGAGATGGTGGTCGCCGACGTCATCTTCAATCCACCACAAACTCGCTTTCTAACGGAAGCGGCCGAGCGTGGCTGTCAAACGCTCGACGGACTCGGCATGCTCATCAACCAAGGGGTGATCGGCTTCAAAATATGGACCGGCATCGACCCCGATCCAGCTGTTATGCGAGAGGCACTAGAAGAGTATCTCGAAATCTGAGTGGCGGACTTAGCAGCCACCTTCGCGACTCCGTGATCAGCGGAGAGATCATGCCAGCAGTTCGCGCACGACACGCCCATGGACGTCGGTGAGTCGAAAGTCTCGACCGGCGTAACGATAGGTGAGTTGCTCGTGGTCGAACCCCAAGAGATGCAGAAGGGTGGCATGTAGATCATGAACGTGAACCGGCTTCTCGACGGCTCGAAATCCAAATTCATCCGTCGCCCCGTGAGCGTAACCACCTCGCACTCCACCACCTGCCAGCCAGCAGGTGAAGCCGTAGTGATTGTGATCACGACCGTTCAGTTGCGGCAGTTCGGCGACGGGCGTGCGGCCGAATTCGCCTCCCCACAGCACCACCGTCGACTCAAACAAACCGCGTTGCTTCAGGTCAGTGAGTAGTGCCGCGATGGGCTGATCCCACTGGCCGCACAAATCGCGATGCTGTTTCTCGAGATCGCTATGGTTGTCCCACGGCTGTCCCGCACCGCTCCATACCTGCACAAACCGCACTCCTCGCTCGATCAGTCGCCGCGTGATCAGCAGCTGGCGACCGTGAGTGCCGGGTCCGTAAAGTTCCCGTGTAGCGGCCGTTTCACGGCTGATGTCAAATGCCTCCAACGCTTCACTCTGCATTCGATACGCTAGTTCGAACGACTCGATCCGAGCGTCTAAAGCCGCTGCCGAACCACGCTCCACTCGATGCTGCTCATTCATCGCTTTTACTAAATCCAGCAGCCTTCGCTGATCAGGCATCGTTAGACGGGCATTCCGTATATTGGCAATCAGCTTTTCGACCGCCGTATGCTGCGTGTCAATGTAAGTACCTTGAAAAGCACCCGGCAGGAAAGCAGCACGCCAGTTCTGTGTCGAGACGATTGGAAATCCACCCGGACACATCGCGATGAACCCCGGCAGGTTCTGGTTCTCGCTTCCCAGGCCATAAGTTATCCACGAACCGACACTGGGGCGAATCATTCGACCTTCGCCACAGTTCATCAGCATCAGAGATGGTTCGTGATTCGGCACGTCCGCAACCATCGAACGCACCACACAAAGGTCATCACTATGTCGAGCCGTACGACTGAATAGTTCACTGATCTCCAACCCCGATTCACCATGCTTCTGAAATTTGAAGGGTGATCGCATCGCCGCTCCGGTCTTTCTTTCCGTTCGGAGATTGGTTGTCGGTAGCGGCTTGCCATGATACTGATCAAGAATCGGTTTGGGGTCGAATGTGTCGACCTGCGACGGCCCACCATTCATGAAAAGATGAATTACCTGCTTGGCTTTGGCCGGAAAGTGTGGCTGTCGTACCGCCAGCGGTTGAGTAGCTCTGGTGGCTGAAGGTGTTAGTAGTCCAGCTGCGGCAAGCATGCCCAGACCACTGCCACAACGCTGCAGTAATTCCCGCCGTGACCAATTCGCTGGTGGTTGTACGACATGTACCGGATCACCCGGCGCACGCTGGCGAAGTTCCTTACGAGTACCGTTCTCAGTATTAATCCAGTGATCACTCATGGCGGTCTCTCAATCAATGAACAAAAACTCATTCGCCAACAGGAGCGCATGAGCCAACTGATGCCACTGCTCTTCACCGGGCTGTTCGCCCAAAAACGATCTTAATCGCTGCCTTAGAACCGCATCCGGTTGCCGTCCCCAAGCCAGCTCGACAAGCCGATCGAGTCGTGCCAGTGGGTCGGATAGGGCGACGACATCGGGACGTCGTGCGAGCCCCAAAGCCAGCTCACTGACTACGGGGCTATTCATGAAATAGAGTGCTTGCGGGGCAACGGTGGTTTGATCTCGCAGTGAGTTGCTTTGATTCGGATTGGGGAAATCAAATGTGGTCAGCAAACTGGGAATGTCCATCCGGTCAATAAATCCATAGAGCGATCGACGGGGCACGATGCCGTCGCCCAGCAACTGCACCGGTGGTCCACCCAGTCTCCGATCCAAACGATCGGCAACTTGTAACAGGGAGTCGCGGAGTACTTCAAACTCGAGTCGCCGCGCATTCATGCGCCAGAGCCAACGATTCTCGGGATCGACTGCAAAGGCCTCGGCCCGATGATGACTGGATTGGCGATAGACCGCCGACGTCATCATCGTGCGATGCAACCGCTTGATCGACCAACCGGTGGCTTGAAATTCATGTGCAAGATAATCCAGCAGCTCCGGCTGTGTGGGCGGATCACTGCGCAGACCGAAGTCACTGGGTGTTTTCACCAGTGGCTCTCCCACATGATTCATCCAGATTCGATTCACTAGCACTCGCGGTGTGAGTGGATTGCCGGGAGCCGTCAGCTCGCGTGCCAACTCCAGGCGTCCACTTCCCTGTGTAAACGGACGGCGACTGGGATTGATGGCGCCGAGGAACTGACGCGGCGTTTCGGGGCCGAGTCGATTGGGGTTACCGCGTAAAAACACCCGCGGCTCATAGGGCTGAGCGGCATCGACCAGGGCATGAGCTCGCGGCGGTGCACCCGGCCCTGAAATCAGCCATGTTTCGACTTCTTTCAGTAGCTTTTGGTATTCACCTTGTGAGGCACGATCGGGAAGCAGCGTGAGAAAACCCCAGCCGATGAGCAGCGGCACATCGGGAGGTGCCTCGGGCCCATATAACGCCGTGCGCAGTTGTTCCAAATGCGGATCATCGAATTGCTTGGGGGCCGCTTGCTGCTGGGCCACCGACGCAGCCAGGAGCTGCTCCCACTGCTGATTTACCTTCACCAGCAGGTCGCCATAGACGGCCGCCAGTTCGCCGATCGACCGTGGTGGTTTCGTTTCGAGAGCGGCACGCACCAGTGGATGCAAGCCAGCGACCGACGACAGATTCGTCTCCGACCAGCCCGACTCATTCAGCTCACTCGCCTCGTGCCACGCTAACCAGATTGGGTCGCGCCGCTTTCCCATTTTTTCCAGATAAACTTGCCAGCGCAGCACCATCGTCGGATTCAGATCCGTCGGATCGGCGATGAGCATGAAATCGTCGGTTGCCGGTTGCTTGCGCTGGGCATGCGCGGCGAGCAGATATTCAGTCACTCGACTGCGTGCTCCGCGCACGAGTTCGCTGTGCTTGCGTTGCACGAAGGCGTTCAGTGCCGCTTCCCGCTTCTTCAGCTCGGCATCGTACTTGCGATACTCTTCGGTATCCGGCGGAGTGGCCACGAGCGGTGCCACCAGCGGTTCATCACTGCTACGCAGAACTCCATACAGCGAGTAGTAATCGGCTTGTGGTACTGGATCGAACTTATGATCGTGACAGCGGGCACAAGTAACCGTCAGGGCCATGACTCCGCGCGTGATAACGTCGATACGATCATCGATGATGTCATGCGTATTCCCCATGAAATGTGCACCCAAAGTGAGAAACCCGAGTGCTCGCCACGTAGACTGCGACGTAGCCGAATCCTGTCCATCCACCAGCAACTGATCTGCCGCAATCTGCTCCTGTATGAACCGATCGTATGGCAAATCTCGATTGAACGACTCCACAACATAGTCTCGATAGCCATACGCCCAGGTAAAGTTCTTGTCTTCAAAGAAGACATAGCCTTTATTGTCGGCGTAGCGCGCGACGTCGAGCCAATGGCGTGCCCAGCGTTCGCCCTGCGCGGGCGAAGCAAGGAGTCGATCGACAAGTCGCTCATATGCATCGGGCGCGAGATCTTCCAGGAAGTCGGATACTGCAGCAGGACTTGGGGGCAGTCCTAGCAGATCCAGGTAAGCCCGTCGAATGAGTGTCACGCGCGGTGCTTCGCGTGACGGTTCGAGTTGCTGTGCGAGCAGATCCCGTTGCACCAGCGAATCGATTAGTCCTCGCGACCACGCTCGACGCTCTGGCGGCAAATCAGGCATGACAGGTACCGCCAATGGCTGGAAGGCCCAGTGTGAACGAGCCAACTCAGCGGTCGAAAGCGTGTGGGGAGTGGAATTCTCGGGCCAAGGCAACGACCATTCGATCCAGCGTGTGAGCACCTGAATGGCAGCCGCTGGAAGCGGTCGATCCGGCGGCATCTTCGTCTCACCCTCACGACGTACCGCCCGCAGCAGATCACTTCCTGCCGCATCACCTGGTCGCACCACCAGCCCACCGTCTCCTCCGCGCAGGACAGCGGCGCGCGAATCGAGTCGCAGACCGGCCTCCTGCCTCTTCGGTCCATGACAACCCCAGCAGTGCTCGGCAAGTAAGGGCCGCACCTGTTTCTCGAAGAATTCAAGCTGCTCGGGTTCCACAGCCTGGAGCTGTGATCGCGAGTTTGATACGGTCGCGAGCCACACGATCAGGATCAGCGAGAAGAGAGGTTGAACGGGTTTCATCATGATTAAGGGGAACATTGGTGTGTTACTGATCGTAAACCGTGCCTGACTGAGGCGGCTGCTGAGTAGGAAACAATTTTCTCTCATCGATCCTCTCGACTGCCCATTGTCTCCGGTAACTTGGCCGATGAGAATGCGGTCAGGGGGATTAACCGCATGATACATGTTTTGGTAAGTGTGGAATTGCAGCCAGGTCGCCGCGATGATTTTTTGGCGGAGTTTCATCGGATCGTACCACTGGTACTCAACGAGCACGGCTGTATCGAATATGGTCCGGCGATTGATTTGGACAGTGGGATCACGGCTCAAGCGTCGCTACGATCGAACGTGGTAACGATCATTGAGAAATGGGCGACGCTGGCTGATTTGCAGGCCCACCTCGTTGCCCCGCACATGGTCGATTATCGTCCACGCGTGAAGGAAATGATCCTGCGATCCACTCTCCATGTGCTGGAAGCGGCTTAGATAAAGACCATGAGTGTGGATGATGCGTGAGTTGCTCCCCGCGTTACTTGAGGCGATTACTCGTCAGGCGCCTGTCGCCTATTGTCGGCTCGTTGAAACCCGCGGCTCTACGCCTCAAAAAGCGGGTGCCACCATGCTCGTTTTTCCCGACGGCAGTCAAGCGGGCACGCTTGGTGGTGGCTGCGTGGAAGCTGAAGTGAAGCGGCGCGCGTTGGCCGTAATGCAGGATGGAACACCAACCGTCGCCACGTTTCAACTCGATAGCGACTACGGCTGGGACGATGGACTCATTTGCGGCGGTCGGATGCGTATCGTGATTCAACCGATCGCGGGTGTTGAGGCGCGACACTATTTTCAGAAACTGGCGGCCTGTCTGGATGCGGGGCAGGGGATCACGGAGGCGGTGGTGTTTGAGAGTGAGGCGAGTGGCCTGACGGCACCCGCCTTCTATCTGTTCGATCAACATGACTGCTGTCAGGCGACACTCATCGAATCTGCAGCGTCTAGCTCCGACACCGATAAACGAGCGTCATCAGCACGGGCCACAAACGAATCGGCAGCGGTTTTGTCGCAGGTCCCCACGGAACCTCCGCTGGTGAAACAGCACCTGCTGCCACTGGTCACTCGACCACGCCCCTACGCTCAGCGTGGTATTGCTTATTTGCCCGTGTTGCCGCGCTGTCGTTTACTGATCGTCGGCGGCGGTCATGTAGGGCGGGCGGTAGCAGATCTAGCGATTGAACTCGATTTCGATGTCTGGGTGATCGATGATCGCGAGGAGTACGTAAGTGCAGAGCGATTCCCACGCGTTCAACAGCGTTTATCAGGGCCGATCGACGAGGTATTACCGGCGTTAGCGATTACGCCCGATACGTTTTGTCTAATCGTCACTCGGGGGCATTCACACGACGAACGCGCCCTCTACCACTTGGCCGATCGCGGCGCCCGGTACGTGGGGATGATCGGCAGTCGCCGCAAAATAAAGCTCATCTTCGCGGACTTGTTGGAGGCAGGTATGAACGCTGAGGTACTGAGTCGCGTCCATGCACCAGTCGGACTCGATATCGGCTCACAGACCGTCCCTGAGATTGCGGTCAGTATCTGCGCGGAACTCATCGCTTTCCGCAACACCGGCCAGGCCGGCCCGCAAAGTCTGGCTCGCGACGAACTACTAACAGAACCGGGATGATGCTACGAGTACGGATCGCAGATGCGAGTCCGAACGAGAATCCGGTTGGTCCACAAAGTCATGGGATTATCAGAATTACAGGAGGCGGCTCTTGTTGCCACCGCCTCCTGACTCGCACGTTGCATTTGATCGCAGCAGGTTGGTTTCTGCTGCAAGCGTCACTAGACGCGAGGAATCTCGAAGCCCGCTCGTACTTCGCGAGCGGCGAATTTAGCGGCTTGATCGTCCCCGACGATCTTCTCGGTCTTCGGGTCCCACTTGATGACTCGGTTGAGTCGAGCGGCGATGGCGGCGAGGTGGCAGGTGTTCATCATCTGAACGTGCGTGAACACATCCGAGACGGGCAGACCACCTTCACGAATGCAGCGATAGAAGTTCTGCTTGTGACCTTCGAATTTCTTCCCCTTGTAGAGGCGATCGAGATCTTCGGGCGTGAACATGCCTTCGTCCCATTTCATCTCGATCGGCGTGCCCATGATTTTTCCGCGATTGACGAACAAACGTCCCTTGGAACCCTCGAAGAGCACTCCGTTGTCACCGCGGCTGGTGATCACCATCTCGATGCCACTGGCATACTTACACTTCACAGCGTAATCGTGCGCCGTGTTGTACTTGTTATCCTCAGTGGCGTAGCCATCCTTGTATTCCACTGGGTGCTTGGCATCGGTGCCATCAATCTCGATGGGTCCCATGCCTTCCTTGTCTTCGCCGATAGCCCAAGTCGCGATGTCGACATGGTGAGCCCCCCAGTCGGTGAACTTTCCGCCGGAGTACTCATACCACCAACGGAACTGATAGTGACAACGTTCTTTGATGTAATCGACCTTCGGAGCCTGGCCGAGCCACATGTTCCAGTCGAGTGATGCGGGAGGGTCCGACTTTTGAAACGGACCACCGACATCGCCGCCGTTGATGCCAACCGTGATCTTTTGAATGTCACCCAACAGGCCTTTCTGCACCATGTTGACCGCTCGCAGGAAACGATCCTTGTCGCTGCGCTGCTGAGTACCGATGAAGAAGATCTTATCTTTGTATTTCTTGCAGGCGTTGCGGATGAGTTGATTTTCTTCGAGTGTCAATGTGAGTGGCTTTTGGCAGAAGACGTGCTTGCCTGCCTGGAGCGCTTCGATGGCAATTTTAACGTGCCAGTGATCGGGCGTGACAACACTCACCACGTCGATATCTTTGCGATCCAGCACTTGGCGGTAGTCTTTGTAAGCGTCCGCTTTACCGCGACCGATATTGCCATCCTGCTTTGCTCGTTCCGCATGGGCTGCATCGACGTCACAGACAGCGAGAATTTCGCCGAAACGTCCATGCTCGCGGGCGTCACCACTACCCATACTTCCCACTCCGATGCAACCAATTCCCAATTTGTCATTGGCGGACTGGTTTGCAAACGTAGCGGGAGCGGTTGAACCAACCCAGGCGCTGGCAGCTGCCAGAGCGGCAGATTGTTTGAGGAAATCACGACGATCGGTGGAGGTGCGTTGCATCAGTCACTCACTTTCAGCTCGGAAAAATAAAACGGGGTCTTAAGAGGGTCCTATCGTAGTTCGGCGGGACTGCGACAATCAACTACCGAAGCTCCGATGAGGTGTCTTGTGCGGTGCGAAACGGCGCTTCGATGGGGTAGGCGCGGACCGGTTTTAGTGGGGAGATCTGGGTGGTGGCAATCGGGATAGGGGAGTTCCTGTATGTTTGCGAGAACATCGCTTGGTTTTACAAACGAGTGAAAACTGAGTTAAGCTGCGCGGGTCGAGCGGATCGTGTCGATTCGTTGGTTTTCCCGTATTTCGCAACTATCATTGGAACGCGGGAGAATTAAACTATCGGGCGGGGTCAAATGCCGATGTAGTAGGGTCAGGAACGTCTTGTCTAACGGATCGAAGCGGTGCCACATGATGCGACGAATTGGGCTTGGCGGGGTGCCATTGATGTTTTCACGCATTTACCAGCTGCTGGTACTAGCGACTGGACTGATTCTGCTACCGCCGTTGCCAATTTCCTATGGGCAATCAGCGGGTACGGGACTGATGGCTCCCAATGTGGCACGTCACTATGGACTCGAGCGAATCTGGCACTCGCAGGTCGAAGCCGGCCGTGGACGTGCTCGCGTGAATCATGTGACGCCGTTTGTGAGTAGTTCGGACACGACCACGTCTTTTGAAGTCAAGCACGGAACGCTGCGGTTCGTCTTTAATCAGGGTGATCGGGATTCGTTGGGGCGTCCGCTGGGCGAAGCAGGGGCCGAGCGGAAGGCGAATGATTTAGTGGAGAAACTCAAGCGGCAATATCCCGATGCCACCGAACTGAAGGCGGAAAAAGTGATCGTACCGCTCATCACGTTGTACTGCACGACCAGTCGAGGAGTGGTGCATGCAATTGATGGTGAGACCGGTGCGACGCGCTGGACAAACAACATCGCCAATCCCGAGTACCCGATTACGTCCGCATCTGCGAACGACAAGTTCGTCGCTTTCTGCTCGGGATCAACGCTCTTTGTGCTGAATGCGGAGAACGGCGAATTAGCGTGGCAGCGGAAGACTTTTAGCGTGCCGGGAGCGGGCCCCGCGATGTCGTCGGAGTACATTTTTGTTCCGATGACGAATGGCGGACTGGAGTCCTACAACATTTCGCGTCCGAAGGAAGAGCCGTGGTCGTATCGTGGACTTGGGCATGCTCTCGTGAGCCCAACGTTTGGACTGAATACGGTTGTCTGGCCGACGGATCGTGGCCATTTGTACGTAGCCGATGGATTCAATCGGGCGATTCGTTATCGCTTAGAAGCGTCAGGGGTGTTTTCTTCAGCGGTTAGTTTCTGGCCACCGGACCAATTCTTTGCATCGACCGCTGACGGCTATGTCTATTCGATGCATCCCACAAAGCAAATCGGTAATATCACTTGGCGGTATTCGTCCGGTGAGATGATCACTCAGTCGCCGGTGCCTTGCGGCGATTTAGTATTCGTTATCACAGACGAAAAAAATCTGCTATGCCTGGATATGAAGGACGGCGATCTACTGTGGAAGACTCCTGGGGCAACTCGCTATCTCGGCTCCAGTAAGGCGCATGTTTATGTCGTTGGGCCAGCGGGTCGAGTGCTGGTGATCGACAAGAAAACAGGAGGTCGGCTGAGTGACATTCCAACGGAAGAGTTTGATTTGCAGATTCTGAACCCCTTTACGGACCGCATTTATTTTGGCACTCGAACGGGCACGATTCAGTGTTTGCGCGAGATTGGCCAGACGTGGCCCACGGTTCATATGGGTGTTAAGGAAACGGCTGCCAAGCCCAAACCGAAGGTGATTCAGCAGGAGCTGCCGGGCAGTCAAAAACCGGCGAGTGGCAAGGGGGATGACGATCCGTTTGGTGGGGCCAAGAAGGGGAACGACGACGATCCATTCGCAGCTCCCAAGCCGGCGGGAAAACCTAATGATGACGATCCGTTCGGGGCGCCGGCGCCCAAGCCTGCTCCGAAGCCGAAAGACGATTCGGATCCATTTGGCTCATAACTGCCCCCTCGATCGGACACCGCGACTTGCTCTGACGAGTCGTATCTGCGAATCTGCGGATTAGCGTGTGTGGACTGTTCTTATCATCTTTTCATTGACGGAATCGATCGATCTCTCATGAATGGACCAAAGATGCGTCGCGCGCTGATCAGCGTGAGCGACAAAACGGGATTGTTAGAGCTGGCTCGAGCTCTGGTGGACTCCCAAGTCGAAATTGTCAGTACGGGTGGTACTCGCAAGTTTCTGGAGGAGGCGGGAATCTCGGTCACTGATATCTCCGGCTACACGGGGTTTCCGGAGATGATGGATGGTCGATTGAAGACTTTACATCCCAAAGTCTTCGGCGGGATTTTATGTCGCCACGATCGACCGGCGGACATGACAGCAATCGCCGATCACGGAATTGAGCCGTTTGAGCTGGTGGTCGTGAATTTGTATCCCTTTGAGGCGACGATCGCGCGGGAGGGAGTCACGGTCGCGGAGGCGGTGGAGCAGATCGACATTGGCGGACCGAGTTTAGTTCGGGCGGCGGGAAAGAATCATGTTTTCACGACGATTGCCACCAGCGCCACTCAGTATGATTTGATTGTGCGAGAGTTAAGAGAGTTGGGTGGTACGACGCTGGAGACTCGTCGTCAGCTGATGGCGGCAGCCTTCGCTCATACCGCTGCTTATGACGCGGTGATCGCTGAATATTTTGCTCGGCAAACGAGCGCCGAACGTTTTCCGCCGGTGGTGAATCTAGCGCTACGGCGGACAGCGGAGCTACGGTACGGAGAGAATCCGCATCAAGGAGCTGCGTTATATGCCATCGCGGGTGAACGGGGATCGAATCTGGTATCCGCTCGGCAACTGAATGGCAAAGAACTGTCTTATAATAATCTGTTGGATTTAGACAGTGCGTTGGCAATTGTGCGACAGCAGCCAGAGCCGGCGGCGGTTGTGATCAAGCACAATAATCCCTGTGGAGCTGCAGCTGCCGATTTGCTCGCGACGGCAACTCAGCAGGCCTGCGAGGGTGATCCGGTGAGTGCTTTTGGATCGGTGCTTGGATTTAATCGTCCGGTCGATGCGGCAACTGCGGAATACCTCGCTACGCCGGGTCTATTCGTGGAGGCGATTGTGGCGCCTTCGTTTGAATCGGCGGCGCTCGAGATTTTAACCACTCGACCCAAGTGGAAGTCGAACGTGCGATTGATGGAGGTTGGTTCGCTGAGTCGTGCACCCAGTGGGCGTGACATGCGACGAATCGATGGTGGGTTGTTGCTGCAAGATGCAGACGTTGAAATGGACCCGGAGCGTGACTGGAGTGTGGTGACGAACAGACAGTTAGACGCCGGGTTACTTGAGGAACTTCGCTTTGGCTGGTCGATCGTTCGCTGGGTCAAATCGAACGCGATCGTAGTTTGTGCTGGGCGAGCGTTATGCGGGGCGGGTGCGGGGCAGATGAGTCGAGTCGATTCGGTGGACATTGCTTTGCGGAAGTCAGGCGAGCGATCTCGGGGAGCGATTCTGGCGAGTGACGCGTTCTTTCCCTTCGCCGACTCGATTGCGAAGGCTGCGGCGGCAGGGATCGCTGCCATTATCCAGCCAGGTGGCTCCAAGAACGATGAGCAAGTGATTGCGGCGTGCAATGAACATGGGATTGCGATGCTATTCACGCAACGTCGGCATTTCAAACACTAGGCTGAGCTGACAGTTTAAAAAATGTCGACTTCGGACTGGCAAACATCTATGCCTGAGGTGATGACGCCCGAATTCATCCTCTGGTCGCTTGGGGTGGGATGTGCGTTACGCGATGACCCGCGTAGTGAGCAGCCGGAGTGGGTGGAGCGTCAGCTGCGGTCACTGCGAGCATGTGGGACCGCGCTGGCGGAAGGTCGAGTGTATGGGGGGTATTGTTGGGAGCATTCGGCGAGTGACCCGGCGACAGTAAGTGAGGACCCGCTGGGTTTTTTGCTAGCGGAAGTCTTGGCGGCGTATGGTGAAGCCGAGTGGCTGGACGAGGTGTGTGGTGCTTGTGCGGCTCGAGTTGCGGGCGGGGAGCCAGCGATCGTCCCGCGGGGAATGAGGCCTAGTGCGGGTGGCCAAGCAGGAGGCCAGCAGCGACGGGTAACTGCTCGCTGGGCTGGCTGCTTCGGCTGGATCGACTGGTCGGAAGTCGTGAGTTGCTGGGATGAGTGGGTTGCGCAGGCGATTGAGCGTCGAGGCCTGGGGAGTGAAATTGCCAGGCATTTCACAGTGACTCAGCACCCTTGGTATGGGCTCTTTACCAAATCACCGCTGAGCGGTGAGCAACGCGAATTGATGGCTCAGGTCGTGCAGGAATTGGGGGAGTCATCGCCTGCTGCGGGATTGGTGCTCGCTGATTTTGCGGCTGCATTGGAGGCCAGTTCCCGGTGGGGGCTACCGCTAAGCGTCTCATTTGGACCAGCGGGGCGGCTAACGGCAACTCATTGGACCGTGTTACCGCATTGTGGTCGATGCAAATCGCAGCGAATGGAGGGGAGTCAGCGGTGTGGTGAATGCGCTCATCCTGGCGCACCGTTACCCGCGCGTCGTCGCTATGCTCGTGGACCGAGGCCGTATGGCTCTGTTTCGCGTATGATGAGTCGCGAGCGATTAAACTCGCTTCTTTTTGGCTATTGGCGACAACAACTTGGCAATCAAGAATAATTCCCTATGACAACCATACTGGAACGGATTGTGGCGACGAAAGAGCGCGAAATCGCGGCCGCGCGGACGGCGCGACCTGAGGCACAGTTAGAGGCGGCGTTAGCGAATGTAAATCCCACGCGTGATTTTTTTGGGGCTTTGGCTGCAAGAGGTCCTATCAAGCTGATCGCAGAGGTAAAAAAGGCCAGTCCATCGAAAGGGATAATTCGTCCCGATTTTTGTCCTGTGGAAATCGCGACGGCATATGAGGGTGCGGGGGCGAGTTGCCTGAGTGTCTTGACGGACGTGGAGTATTTTCAGGGGAGCTTGGAGTATCTATCTAAGATTAGGGCAGCTGTGGATATACCGCTGCTGCGAAAGGATTTCATCCTGGATCGCTATCAGTTGTTGGAAGCGAGGCTGGCTGGGGCTGACGCGGTGCTGCTGATTGCGGAGATTCTGGATGATTGCCGTTTAAGAAGTTTACATCAGGCCGCGATTGATTTGGGGTTGACGCCTTTGGTTGAGATTTATGAACCTGCAAACTTACCGCGAGTGCTGGATAGCGGTGCCACCGTCATTGGTGTCAACAACCGCAATCTTCACACTTTTGAAGTCGACCTGAATCATTGCATTCGCTTGCGAGACCAGGTACCGCTGGATTGCATTATGGTGGGTGAGAGTGGCATTCACGGTCCGGAGGATGTGCGGCGATTAGCGGATGCGGGAATCGATGCCATTCTGGTCGGCGAGCATCTGATGCGGCAGCCTGATATTGGCCTAGCTGTCCGACAACTCCTTAGTTCGACGGGAGCATCTTCGAATGGCTGAGAGTGGGCGGTGGGATAGCGTTGAGAAATGGACGATTTAGCCATGGGACAGATGTTGGAAACGGTCAAAGCCGTTAATAGCATGGTAAGGACTGTCTTATTTGTGGTGGGGCTGGGCGTTGCGCTCGCGGCGAGCTATGTCGTCTATGACGTCGTATATTCAAAAGAGATTCATAGTCGTCACAGGGAGATAGCACTGCGGGAAACACGGCAGTTATTGGAAGAGGCCCAGCGGAAATTGATAGCAAGAGAAGAGCATCTCCGACAGTTGCAACATGACTTGGAAAAGCAACAGTTAGAAATCCAGCGACTGGCAACTTCATTGCAACTGCTCAAGGTTGATCGTCGAGTGGCTAGGCTGGATGTGGTAGATCAGATTCAGGAGCCGGGTGAGGATGGTTTAACGACCGTGGTTGATTTTGTAGAACTGGATGATCTTGGTGAGCCGCTAGAAGGGGCGCGGCGATTTGAGATTATTGGCGATGTAATTTACCTGGATTTTTGGGTCGTGAAGTTTGACGACGAGTATATCGAGCAGGCGAGGATAGATCGCAGCACATCGTTGGTATTGTTTCGCAGGATATTTGGTGAACAGCAACAACCTCGTGATGGCTTTGTAGTGGATCAGCCCAATCGGCCACCACGAGCGTACACGAGCGGTAGCGGTGTGTCGGAATTTGAAGCGACGATCTGGTCCGACTTCTGGAACATTGCCAACGACGAACGGCGAGCGGCCGACTTGGGGATTCGTGCCGCTCATGGTCAAGCGGTTTCCATCAAGACACAGGTTGGTAAGTCGTACCACATCCAGCTGCGAGCGTCCGATGGTCTCAGTATCTTGCCCGACGCTCCGCGTCCAAAACGGTCAACCGCAAACTGAACTGCCTTTGTTTTTCTTAACTTTGCTTAATATTAGACTGGCCCGGTGGCAGGTAAATGGCCAGGTTTTTAATTGGTTTCATCGATTTTTCGTTGTCGCTTTGACCAAGGACCGACCGCCAGCCAGCTAATTCACTCTCAACGATCTTCTAAACACGAAAAACTCAGTCAATTTCCCCCCGGATCGTCTTGATTTGGACTGTGTTTTCGGTGCCAGCGCGCACCACCATCCCAGCTCGATACGCTTCGAGCAAAAACTGACCCCGGCAGCTCTCGTGCGACAGCCTAATCCGCCTTAGAGTTACCTTTTCAGCCTTCCAGCCTTCCAGCCCTCCAGCCTTCCAGCCCTCCCTCGGCATCAGGCCACAAGCTGCATCCGCCGCTCGCCTGCTCGCATCAACCCGAGCGGCTGGAACCGCCGCCTCGCTCCTTCGTCCGCCGATGCGCCTCCGCAAACATTGCCGCCATAATCTCCAGTTCGCGATTAAAACGACGA
>JBIIHW010000071.1:0-15798 GCA_044235425.1 Pirellulaceae bacterium | reverse complement strand
CTCGGTGACCGGTGGGGGAACGGGTCAACTGGTGTCTGGCACCAGTTGGTTCTGTTAGCGGACTTGAATGTTTGGATGGGTAGTTTGCGTAAGCTGGGTTGTTGTGTCTCGGCGGCCGGTGGGGGAACGGGTCAACTGGTGTCTGGCACCAGTTGGTTCTGTTAGCGGACTTGAATGTTGGGATGGGTAGTGTGCGGAAATTGGGGGGGGGGGGGTGTCTCGGCGACCGCTGGGGGAACGGGTCAACTGGTGCCTGGCACCAGTTGGTTCCAGGTGGTTTTTTGGTTCTTATGCCGGACGGTGCGTGGCCGGGAGTGTTAAACGCATTTCGGTGCCGACGGGCCGCGGGGGGCCGAGCACGAGTTCGCCGCCGTGTGCTTCGGCAATGCGCCGCGCGATCGCCAGCCCTAAACCTGTCCCCCGCGGCTTGGTCGTGACAAACGGCTCGAAGATTCGACGTCGCTGCTCGCACGACACTCCGCTGCCATTGTCGCGAATCGTGAACTCCACCGTCGCGATATCGCGCCACCGCTTCATGCGGCCGTCGATTTCAATTCGTGGGCTGCCAAGAGCGGCGGCGAAGGAATTCTCGAAGAGATTACGAAAGACTTGGGTGAGCTGAAATCGGTCCACGTAAGACCAAGCCGCTAGCGCTCCGGGGCGTTCGATCAGTTCGCAGTTCCGCTGCCGATTCAAGGGTGCTACCAACTCCCATGCCTCGCGCCAAATTCCCGCCACCGAATACCACTCCCGCTGCAACACCAGCGGTGACGCGTACCCTTGCACCTCCGCCAGCAACCGGCGTAGGCCCATGACCGCTTGCTGAGCACGCTCCAGACCCGCCCATACCTGCGGCTGATTCGTCAGTTCCAACTCGAGCATCTCTAAACTTGAACTAGCACGCTGGAGCAGACTGCGGCTTTCGTGGGCCAAAACAGCCAGACGCTGCCCGAGGACGGCTAACCGGGCTTGTTGGTTCACCGCCGCTTGGTTGTCACCTCCCGCAACTCGCGGAAGTCGCTGGCGACGCTTCCGCTGGTCCCGCTGCAGGCGACGCGGATCCTCCTCCACGCCGTCGGTTCCCGATGTGAAAGCCACAGCACTGTTCGCCACAGCACTGTTCGCCACAGCACTGTTCGCCACAGCATTGGTAGCCACAGCACTGGTCGCCACAGCACTGGTCGCCACGGCCGCGGTGGCCCACCCATGTACGTTCCCATCCTGTTCGTCGACGGCTGTCATCGCTTTGAGGTCCCCGGCCAACATTCGAGTCACTGTTCCGTAAACATCACCTGCTCACTAAGCCACCTGCTCGGCAGACGCTCAGTTGCCGCTTCCAGATTCTTAGCAGGCCAGCGGCGGTTGACCAGACGCGTTCAGCTCACTCGCGCCACTTCCTCGCCAGCCGCTATGCGCAAGCACGCATGTCAAGAACAGGAAATGCGACTACGTTTTTCGGAGCATCGCAAGGTGGCGAGTGATTGCCAGGCAACGAGTATGGATGACAAATTGGTGGAGATCACGAAACCAAATGCCGCACGCAGTCGAGGAATTGAATTGGCGATTGTCTTGACTTGTCAGATGTCGAGTTGTTCTATTACTGACGTTGATCGATGCCATTTGATGCATCGTTGCTCGGCCTTGGGGGCGGGCGACGTTTTCGGATCGCAGCAAGTGGTGACAGGTACCAGTTTTTTGAGGAGAAGTCGATGAGTCGTTTCGTGAAGTGGATGGGCATGGCTTGCAGCGGTTTGCTGGCTACCGGTGCTCTACTGGCTCCAGGTGAAGCCTGGGCTCGACCGCAGTATTCCAAGAATT
Organism: Pirellulaceae bacterium; assembly: GCA_044235425.1. Taxonomy (GTDB): domain Bacteria; phylum Planctomycetota; class Planctomycetia; order Pirellulales; family Pirellulaceae; genus JBJSXJ01. The sequence continues at coordinate 13,980 of JBIIHW010000071.1, read as the reverse complement.
TCATCGCCCACTACACGGAAGTGAAGGCGGCCGCGGAAGCCAAGTGCGGTATCTGCCACCCCGGCATGGACAAGAAGGAAAAGAACAACTACGGCATGGCCTTCGGCAAAGCCCTGTCGGAAAAGAACCTAAAGGATGACGAGAAGATCAAGGAAGCACTGAAGAAGGCGGAAGCCGAAAAGAGTGCGGTCGAAGGCAAGACCTTCGGCGATCTGCTCAAGGATGGCAAGCTGCCAGCCTCCAAGTAAGCTCTTCCTTGCAGACGATAACCCGGCGAGTGGACTCGATGGCCACTCGCCGTTTTTTGAACGCCAATCACCCCTCGTTACCGAGAGGGCTTCACGCCCGCATCAGGCGCCGGCAACTGTTCACCAGGCTCTGGTAACCTTTCACGAGGCACTGGCCCCTGCTCACCGGGCTCCGGTTTCATTGGTGGCTGACGCATTTGCCGCAGCGTCGCCGGCGGCGTCAAATCGAAGGCGTTTTCCGAGGCCTCACTGCCCGCTGGATAGCGATTGTCATTGCCGGTGGGACGAGTCTCGGATGGATAGAGCGCGGGTGAATGCCAGCGTCCCAGCGGCGACACCGCTCCAAATCGTTCTTCGTAAAACGCCACTCCATGCGTCTCTAAAATCGTCCCCGTTTGACGTTCGAGGGTTGCCAGCAGAATGTTGTACTGAGCCAGAGAATTGGCTTCATTCGTGATCGAATTCCCCCAATCCGTGATCGCTTGCAGCACGTTCAAAAAAATCACTCGCTGCGATCGATATTGAGCGAGCTGTTGGTTGAGATTCGTACGCGCCGCCGCACGTGCCTCTTGATAGGCTAAAAACTGCTCATATTGCTGCGCCAAATTTCGCACGCTTAAAGCTAATTGATGACTAGCCGCGTGCAGGCCCTGATTCAAGTTTGCCCGATCTCGAGCGATCAGCAATTCCGTCTGCCGGACTCCCGCTCGCGCCTGACGCAACCCGAGTGGCACGGAGAAATTCACACCCAGCGTCCAATCGGTGTACTGCCCCGGCCGCGATTGCACCGTCAAGCCACTCGGCAGTTCACCATCAAATCCATTCCAGCGGTAAAGCGCCACGGCATCCATGCGCGGACGAGCCTGATTGTTGGCTGACACCAAGGATTGCTGGTCCGCTTCCAGCACCAGTTTGAGCTCGATCAGATCGGGGCGACGCTCTGCCGCCAACTCGAGCAACTCATCCCACACCGGCTCGATCCGCTCCCGATTGGGTGGCGACGTGGGAACGAGCAGTTCATCATCCGAGGGCGGCATTCCCAAAATGTTCCGCAGCGCTCCTTCGCGTACCAGCACATTGCCTTGAGCCGCGATGAGTGTCGCGCGAAAGTTCGCGAGCGTCAGACGAGCCTGAGCCACTTCGGCCGCATTGTTGATTTCACTGCGAAAGCGGGCATCCGCCAATCGCAAGGCTTCTTCTGCTTGACTTACCTGCTGTTGCCGGGCCCACAAATCGGTGCGGGCAGCCACCAGTTGCCAATATGCCTCCACCACTCCGCGCACCATTTCCTGCACGGAGTCCTTGAGTTGAAAGAATGAACGCTCCGTGTCGATCCTCGCCAGCACCACCGGCACCAGATTCGCCTCGCGACCAAACCCCTGCAGCAGCGGTTGAGTGATGCCGATCTGCGTGGCACTGGTATGGAGTGGATCAAACGCCGAGGCGAGGAGTGGACGTTGCCGATTGGAATTCGCCACGACTCCGAGTCCCACGGTGGCCCCGGTGGTGAGCTTCTTATCGAGACCGAAGTCGAAAACATAGCGGTCCGCCGCAAACTCGCTCAGCACCGGCTCGGAACGATTCCAGCCGTTATCCAGGCGTACGCGCGGATCAAACTGAGCCCAAGCGGCATCGATCTGGCTGTTCACCGCGGACACATCATAAACGGTGCGCCCGGTGCTCACGGCGCTCACTCCAGCCAGCGTTCGCACGACCTCGGCTTGCCCCAGTCCCAAGCGGATCGCCTCATCCAGCGAAATTTGTCGAGGCATTAAATCATCGATGGGCCGCGCCACGGTGCCGGGCATCGGGATACGCGGCAAGCGATACTGGGGCAGCTCCGCTGGATCCCGCACCTCCACCTGCCGTTGTTCGGGGCGATAGAGCCAGCGTCCAACCTGCGCTTCGCAGGTTGGCGGCAACTGCAGCAGACTCCATAAAAGATAGGCAAGCGAGGCAATCCAGGGGATCGCTCGATCAGATCGCTGCCGGTTCTTCCAGTAACTTGACATGACGCTCCCTAGACCAATCGCGGCGCCCAGCGGTCGGTCTTGGGTAAAATCGACCGGTTACGAAGAATGTTCCAGTTTTTCCGGTTCGGTAGAGTCGTTTGGCAAGCTTTCTCCGAGACTGGCGGCGGTCAGAACGCGCAAGGCATGTTCGATGTCGGTCGTATCCGACACGATACCACCGTCGCGCAGCACCACCACGCGCTTGGTGTGCCGCGCCACCGCGTGATCATGCGTCACCAGGATCACGGTGATTTTCTGCTCGGCATTCAATTGCCGAAACAGCTCGATCACCTCGCGGCTCGTGCGACTATCTAAATTCCCGGTCGGTTCGTCGCCCATCAGGATCGCTGGTCGATTGACCAGCGCCCGAGCGATCGCGACTCGCTGCTGCTGTCCACCGGAAAGCTGTCCGGGGTGATGATCCAGCCGCTGACCCAGTCCCACGAGGTTCAAGACTTCCTTCGCTCGGTCACGTCGTTGCCGAGCGTTCAACTGGTGGGCATAGAGCAATGGTAGCTCCACGTTTTCCAGTGCTGAGGTGCGAGGGAGCAGGTTGAAATTCTGAAAAACGAAGCCGATGCGTCGATTGCGGAGCCGAGCTCGCTCGTCCATCGACATGGTGGCCACTTCTTCGCCGGCCAGCAAATAACTTCCCTGGGTGGGTCGGTCGAGGCAGCCGAGCGTGTTCATGAGCGTAGACTTACCCGAACCGGAGGGACCCACGAGCGCGACATATTCGCCTTCTTCGATCGTCAACGACGCATCCTTGAGCGCCTCGACTTTTACCTCGCCAAGGTCGTAAATCTTCGCAATATTTCGCAACACGATGAGCGACATAATGGTTACCGTAACGGTTTCCCCTGCGATGACAAGTCAGGCGACAGCCGATCTGATTAGAATAACGGGACGACTGCTACTTGTTTTTGCTCCGAGGTTCTCATGCGTCGACTTTTGTTTTGGCTGGTATTGCTTGGGGTTGTGGGAGGTGGCGTAGTGGCGGCTTACCGGCCCGCTGCAGACTACTGGCGTAAACGTAACTTGCCCAGCTGGCGGCAAGTGGAGGTCACGCGGGGCCGTATCGTCTCGGTCGTCAACGCGACTGGGAACGTGAAGCCGGTCGTTTCCATCTCGGTCGGCGCGTTCGTCTCTGGGCCCATTGAAAAGCTGAATGTGGAGTTCAATCAGGAGGTGAAAGAGGGGGAGATTCTGGCGGAGATCGATCCGCTGATTTATGACGCGGCGGTCAAGCGAGAGGGGGCGAACGTAAAGACTCGCGAAGCCGACGTGCAGCGTGCGAAAGCATTGTGGCAGCAATCGATCAATGACTGGAATCGTGTCGCAGCGCTGCGCGAGGAAGATGAAACCTTCGTCGCGCAAGCGGAGATGGACAAGTTTCGCTTCACGCGGGATTCACTGGAAGCGCAGCTGCGAGTGGCGGAGGCCGCGGTGATTCAAGCTCAAGCCAGTCTCGACAACGCCGAGGCGCAGCTGAGCTACACCAAGATTCGTTCTCCCGTCGACGGCATGATTATCAATCGCAAGATCGACAAGGGACAAACTCTTGCCTCGCAGTTTCAAACCCCTGAACTCTTCGTGATCGCGCCGGACATGCGGAAGAAGATGCACATTCATGCGTCGGTGGACGAAGCGGATATCGGGCTCATTCGAGCGGCTCAGCAGCAATCGCGTCGCGTGGAGTTTACGGTCGATGCTTATCCGTATGATTTATTTGATGGACAGATCGAAGAGATTCGTTTGAGTTCGACGACGACACAGAACGTCGTGACCTATCCGGTGATTGTGTCCGCGCCCAATCCCGAGTTGAAACTGCTGCCTGGTATGACCGCCAGTATTTCGTTTGAAATTGATGATCGCAAGGATGTGCTGCGCATTCCCAATGCGGCGCTGAGGTTTTACCCGCAGCCGAAACTGGTACGGCCCGAGGATCGCAACTTGCTGGAAGGAAAGAACAGTGCTGGCGATACCGAGGAACCGGAGTCGACCGATATTGGGCTATCGGCGACCGAGCGTACGGAGGCGCGTCGCCAACGTAATCAGCGACATGTCTGGGTCGCGGACGGCGAGTTTCTGCGAGCCGTAGCCGTCGTGACGGGGCTGAGTGACAGTCAAACCACGGAATTGGTGAGCGGGGAGCTGGAGGCTGGGCAAAAACTTGTGACCGGAATGATGCCGAGAACAGGTTGGTAAATGACGGCTGACTCGGAGTCCAAAGCGGCGGCGGGAACGGCAGCGACAGCGGAATCTACTGGGGAAACTGCGGCGGAAGCGGCGGTCGTATCGGTCGCCGAAACACCATCGCTCGCTTTACCGCGGAATGTGCGCGTGCTGGCCTGGTGCAGTCTGCTGAACGATACCTCGAGCGAGATGGTTTATCCGCTGCTGCCGATTTTCTTGCGGAGCACGCTGCGCGGCACGACGGCGGACTTGGGTGTGATCGAGGGAGTGGCCGAGTCGACGGCGAGTTTGCTGAAGCTGTGGTCGGGGCAGCGATCAGATCGTGCGCAGCGGCGGCGGGGCTTTATCTTGTTTGGCTACATCGTTGCTGTGGTTGCGCGTGGTTTGTGCGGATTAGCCGCGGCTCCTTGGCATCTTTTTAGCTTGCGAACGCTGGATCGAGTGGGCAAGGGAGTGCGCGCGGCACCGCGCGATGCCTTGATCGCCGACTCCACCGACGCGACGAATCGTGGTCGCGCGTTTGGTTACCATCGAGCGATGGATCATCTGGGCGCGATTCTGGGGCCGCTCCTGGCTTTCCTGTGGCTCTCCTGGTTCCCTGACCAGCTGCCAACTCTGTTTTGGCTCACGATCATTCCTGGCTTGGCGGTGGTGGTGATCTTGCTATTGGGACTGCGCGAGACGGGTCGCGAGGCTGGACGCACGCTTGGGAGCGAGACTGCAGTTGAGGGCAAAAATGGGGATGCCGGCGCTAGTGGAGAGGGATTGCGAGCGGCGAGTCGGTCGGGGACGGAAGCGGGATCGCTCGAGCGGCTGCCCGTGTTGGATCGACGCTTCAAAACCTATTTGGCGGCGCTGGCGATATTCAGTTTGGGTAATTCCAGTGATGCGTTTTTATTGAATCGCGCGCATGAGCTCGGGGTGACAGAGGTTTGGTTACCGATCCTCTGGGCGGCGCTCCATGGCGTGAAGAGTTACGGCAATATGGTAGCGGGACGATTGGTGGATCGCTGGAGTGCGCGACCGCTGATCATTGCCGGCTGGTTTCTTTACGCCGTCATTTACCTACTGTTCGCTGCCGCGCAGTCCACCTGGCAGGTTTGTCTGCTCTTCCTGGGATATGGCTGGTTTTATGCGCTGACGGAGCCGGCCGAACGCGCCCTGGTGGTGCAACTGGTGGGAGCGGAGAAAAAGGGCCGAGCGTTCGGCTACTTTCATTTAACGGTTGGCCTCATGGCGTTGCCGTCGAGCGTGCTATGTGGCCAGCTGTACCACCGAGCCGGCCCGTGGGCGGCGTTCGGCTGCGGCGCCGCCCTAGCATTGCTGGCCGCCACGCTACTATTCATCTGCTCACAAGAGCGTTCTATGCCGCAGCGGACTTAGTTGATAGAGAGCGACGCTTTTTTGAGCTCGTCCGACTCATGCGTGCGCGAGCTCGAAAAAGAGGCAATCCGGGGTCAATTGCGAACATCTTTGATCGAGACGCGGGTGGCGGCTGTCGCCACCCGTGGAGCCACGTCGCGTGCAGCTGAGTTTATTGACAATTAAAGCTGGGACACTTTCGCCATCCCTCCAAACATTTCATGGCGCATTCCGTGCCGATACGCGAAGTTGCTCTGTGTTTTCAGACTCCGATGGCCTTTTCTTACTGGCTTTGCGAGTCTTTTTTTTTTGAAACACAGAGTCACGGAGGGCACAGAGAGGGCACGGAGGTTACGCAATTAAAAAAGTGCTGATCACGAGGGAGATTCGGAATGATTTTTATTGTGTTGCTATCACCGAAACAGATGCTGAAGAAAATGATAGAGATTATTGCGCCAGTGGGTGGCGTCGTGGCCGTGGGAGTCGACATTCCAGTGGTGTGGAATCTCCTGTTCTTTCAAAAATGCGTGCATGTCCTGGCTGATGCCGATCAGGCCATCTTTGTTGCCGCAGGAGAGCCATAAAAGTTTTAGCTGCTGTTTCGTGGCGGCTGGATCGGGGATGAGTTTTGCGGGGGTCTTGGTGTTAGGGGCGGAAGAAAAACCACCGATCCAGGCGAATTGGTCGAGATGGGCGAGGCCAAAATTGAGTGACTGGCCGCCGCCCATCGAGAGTCCTGCCAAGGCGCGCTGTTCTCGATTCACTGCCACCGAATAACGCGACTCGATGGTCGGAATCACATCTTTCAGCAAATCTTGTTCGAAAGCGGCGAAGGCTGAAACCGATCGAAATACATCCCCCTCGGCGCGATCATTCTTTTGTGCTCGGCCGTTTGGCATCACGACGATCATCGGCGTGGCTTTGTTATCGGCCAAAAGATTGTCGAGGAGGATGTCGGGGGTGGCGAAACGCTGCCACTCGGTTTCATCACCTCCAATTCCATGCAGGAGGTAGAGCACTGGATATTTTTTATCGGTGGAATAGTCCGGTGGCGTGTAGACGTGCATCTTGCGCGACGTGCCTACCGATTTGGACTCGTACGTGATCATTTCCAATTTGCCATGCGCGATCCCGTCACGTTTCACATTGAAACCGGTGGGAGGTTCGGCGAACGTTTGTTTGTCATCGGGACGCAAGACGATCGCTCGCCCGGCTCGACCTGGCCCCGACGTTTGGCGCGGCGGCGGTTCGTCGGCGGCTAGAGCCCAGCTGCTGGCGATAGTGGCACTTAGCAGCGTGACACTTAGCAGCAAAACCTCAGTGCTCCAGAGGCATCTGCTCGGGCCTGACTGCGATAAACGACAGGATGAAATCTGATCGTTGATTGGCACTTAGATTCTCCTAGCGATACGCTTGTCGAGAGCAACCTGGCTTCGCGCTATTTACGGGGAGCGACAGGCGGGGGAGGTGGCAGCGCGACATTGCCCGACAGCGCGGCGGTGACCGCTTTTTGGTAGTCGAGCAGTAGTCGATAGCTGTTTTGAAATTCGGGGCGCTGTGCGAGGGCTTGGTATTCGGGCGTGTCGATTACCTTGCGGTAGCGACCGACGGCGTCTTGCAGTGCGGCCGGAGTTGGCAGTCGGTCGCGCTGATAGGTTTCTTGGGGCAATGCCAGGAACATTTGCCATTTTTCATCGATGATGCGCTGCATTTGGATGGAGCTTTGCACCAGATCCTGACGCAGCTTGTCGAGCTGTGCGTCGGGCAGATGCGGCACAGCACCGGGAGCGTTGCCGGGGGCGGCAGCGGTTGCCGTAGCAGCATGGCCACCGGCGAATCGGGCAATAGTTTCGACGAGCCGAGTGGCGCCGATGGGGACTTGAGCCGGCGTTTCACTGGGGCCGGCTCCGTAATACTGCTGATGTTCGTTGGCATTGATTTGAATGGCGGAGCCGTCGAGTGCGACACCGGCGAAGAGACCTCGACTGCGCGAGTAGGAAAGGATTTCCGCTTTCAAATTTGTATCGGTGGCCGCTGCCACTTGACGCCCAACGGGGCCGGCGGAGACCGCTGCATCAGCGCCTAACGTGAATTTTCCTTTCATCAAGCCTTCGATGCTGCGGCGCGTTGTGAAGACGAGGATGACGTCGGTCGATTGCGCGCCGGCTTGCCAACCGATGCTACCGCCGGTGAGCGTGACGAACGTGGGGAGTCCCCAGTCACCATCTTGATCTTTAATCACGACCACCCCTTGGCCGCGGCGCACACCCGCTACGAAACCGATCTTCACGACATTGGGGATGATGGCGACAGCTTCCGCCTCTTGCAGCAGTTTGGCGGGAATTTGACTAGCGGGGATCGCCATGATTTCGCCCAGAGTGGTCTGTGCGGACTCGATGGTGTGCGACGGTTCGGCGGCCTGCAGATGAGTGGCCTTGAGGTGGGTGGGCGAGAGCGCAGGTGCCAAAAGCAAACTGAGGAGACCGGCGAGTATCCATGAAGTGGGCTTTCGCGCGACGATGGGGCTGATGGGCATGATCTTGGTTCCGTATCGGGTTGAGAGATGAGGGGTGGGGGATAACAAGAATGCTGCTCACGATGGGCAACGTAATCCCAGCCGATAGAACGCGACAAGATCAGTTTTTGCGCTTGGGGAGGGGCGAGCAACCGCGGGGCTAATTAGCCGCGAAACTCCCCCGCTCCCACGACTCGAGTGCAGTTCGAGCCGTGGTGAGTGGGGCTATGAGATACGATCTGTGAGATGCGATCGATGGCCAGCGGTGATCAGAAAAGATCGCGGGCTGGCGCGGGCGGGACTACTTCTTGGCCAGTTCCGCTTCGAGGACCTTGATGACTTCGGGGTCATCGGGCTTGGTTTGTGGCTTGAAGCGGGCCACGACTTCGCCATTGCGACCGATCACGAACTTCTCGAAGTTCCAGGAAACGGGGCCAGCGCCCTTGGGCTTAGCATCGAGTCCGGTGAGGTGTTTGTAGAGCGGGCAAGCCTTGTCGCCGTTGACGTCGACTTTGGAGAACATGTCGAAGCTTACTTTGTATTCGGACTTGCAGAATTCCGCGATTTCGGCGTCGCTGCCGGGTTCTTGTTTGCCGAATTGATTGCAGGGAAAACCAACGACGGCCAGTCCCTTTTCGGCGTACTTGTTGTGGACGGATTGCAGCTGAGTGTACTGCGGGGTGAGTCCGCAGGCGCTGGCCACGTTGACCACCAGGAGCACCTTGCCCTGGTACTGGCTCAGGTCGACTTCCTTGCCGGCGAGGGATTTCATTTTGAAGTTGAGTGCAGCGGCTGGAGTGGCTGGTTTGTCGGCTGCAGACACGGTCACGCCGATTGCCATCGCCACTACGCCTGCGAGTGCTCGCCAAGTTTTCATGCGCGTTCTCCCTGAAATAAGCTGCGGGCGCTGAGGGCTGGCGACAGGACGCTCGGCGGCGTCCATCAGGAATTAAGTTCGCCAGACACTGCAGCCACCGCGACTGTTGAATGGACCAGCATTGTTGACGCTGCGGTAGTCGCTGGCAAGTATCCAGGGATGTGAGAGGTGAGTTACCAGCGGCGCGAGTTACCAGCGCCACTGGGCTTGCAGGTGATCGTTGACGATGCAGCCTTGGGGCCAATGGTTGCGAGCGAGGTCCGCGAGGCACTGTGCGGCCAGGCGGCCCATGGCATCGAGCGCGGTTTGATCGATGCCGCCGAGGTGCGGTGCCCAGATCACGCGTTCGAACAAGCGTAGCGGGCTATCGCTGGGGAGCGGTTCGGTTTTGCACACGTCGAGACCTACGCCGAAGAGGTGTCCGCGGGCGAGGGCGCGGCCGAGGGCATCTTCATCGACCAAACCACCGCGGGCGGTGTTGATGAGGGTGGCGTCGGCTTTCATAAGTGCCAAGCTGCGATCGTTGATCATGTCGGTGGTTTCGGGTGTGCAGGGCGAATGGAGGCTCACGATATCGGCTTGGCGCAGTAGGTCATCCAGTTCGACGAGTGTCACGTGGTGTTCGGCGGCGTAGCTGCGATCGGCGTAGGGATCGTGAGCGATGACGGTTAGTCCGAGGCCTTGGCAGCGAGGAATCATCGCTTTGCCGATGCGGCCGAGACCGATGAGTCCGATGGTGTTGCCGGCCAAGCGGCGGGGGCAATCGCGGCGCCAGAGACCGGCGCGGATTTCGCGATCGCGTCGACAGGTGTCGCGGAAGACGGCGGTGATGAGGGCGATGGCTTGTTCGGCGACCGAGTGTTCGTTGGTTCCCGGTGTGATGGCGATGGCAACTTGGTGACGACTTGCGGCGGCGACATCAATGGCGTCGTAACCGACACCGACGCGAGCGACGGCGCGCAGGCGGCTGCTGGCGAAGACCTCCTCGTCGTACCGCTCGACGCTGGCCAGCGTGCAGTCGATGCCTTGCAGTTGCCGAATGAACTCGGCCTTCGAGTGATGCACGCAGTCGCCATCGGCGAGCACGACGTCGAAGCCCGCGGCATCGAGGACATCGCGCCAGGGGCCGATTCCGGCAGCATAAACAGCGGGGGTTACGAGTACTCGCGGCATACCAAGTGGCTCCTTAAAGGTGTTCGCAGCAGTGCCGAGCGACGGGCCGCTGGCCAGCGCGCAGCGTAGCGACCAGGTGAGCGAAATTCCAGACTGGATTTTCCTGCTGTGAAAAAGTTCAAGCGGCGGAGGTAATCAGTCCGAAACTAAGGGTCCCGAGAGTGAGTGGCACGGCAAAAACAGCTGAAAATCGCTGCTGAGTTCGGGGCTTTCAAAAAAAAATCGATGACCCCTATTCACGGTCGAGGTCATCGAATAAGTTACTCGACCCCTGAGTGATCTGAGTTGCTGCTGAGGCAGCTAAGTCGAACGCTCTGGGGCTGTGACGGGACGAGGTAGTAGGGCTCTGGAGTGGTAGTGGTTGGTGGGCTGAAACGAAGCGACGGCAAAAAAAATTAAAAGCCTTCGCGAGACGTGTTGACAGCCTCAAGCACCGCTGATACATTCCGGGACTCAACGGTTGGGAAACGCAAGTGACCAGCGACTGAGGAGTGGTTCGAGTGGCGGATCAGTGGCTCTCGAGACGAGAGCTTCTGATCGGCTAATTGAGCCGAGTGAGGCGATGAGCTTCACAATTGTTCTTTGAAAATTTGGTTGTAGAGGTAAATGGCATCTGAATAGCGGAGTTGTTGCCGGGATAGCCCGGACAACTTGCAACCATGAACTCAGCTAGCGCCTCAGGCAAAAGCATGAAGCAGTGGTCGCGAGCTTGGGAAGTGAAAGCTTCTTGGGTGAGCGGTGATTGTGGAGTGTCCGTCCTGTGGGCGAGATTGAATAAGTTTACTCGGAATGACATGTAGTGTGTCATTCGGATCACCACTTGGCACCGAATGGTGTTGAGTGGATCTAGTAGCACCAGTGCTGGGACTTGAGAGTTCAGTGTTCGACGTGCGGCGTGACGAAGTCCTTCGGGGTGATAGTTGCGAGGTGACGTCGAGTGTTAGCTGGAGAGTCTTGGATATTGGTGGTCAAGCTACTAAGGGCGCATGGGGGATGTCTTGGCGTCAAAAGACGATGAAGGGCGTGGAAGGCTGCGAAAAGCCTGGGGGAGCTGTCAAACGAGCGTTGATCCCGGGATTCCCGAATTGGCTTGCACTGAATCCATAGGTGCAAGTAGTAAACCAGGCCAACTGAAACATCTAAGTAGCCTGTGGAAAAGAAAGAAAAATCGATTCCGTCAGTAGCGGCGAGCGAAAGCGGATCTAGCCCAAACCAACGAGGTTTTCCTCGGTGGGGTTGTAGGGCCTCTCATTGTGGAGTTACAAAACCAGTCAGTAGTCGAAGCGGATGGAAAGCCGCACCAAAGAGGGTGACAGTCCCGTAGGCGACATTGATCTGGACTCCCGAGGGGTACCTGAGTAAGTCGGGTCACGTGGAACCCCGACTGAATCTACGGGGACCATCCCGTAAGGCTAAATACTCTTTGACGACCGATAGCAAACTCAGTAGAGCGATCGAAAGATGAGAAGAACCCCGTCGAGGGGAGGAATGTGAACCTGAAACCATGCGCTTACAAGCGGTCGGAGCACGATTAGAACGTGTGACGGCGTGCCTTTTGCATAATGATCCGGCGAGTTACCGTTGGCAGCCCGGTTAAGACCCTCAGGGTCGTAGCCATAGGGAAACCGAGTCTGAATAGGGCGATATTGTTGCCAGTGGTAGACCCGAATCTGCGTGATCTACCCATGAGCAGGCTGAAGCGCGGGTTATACTGCGTGGAGGGCCGAACCCGTCTGGGTTGAAAACCGGTGGGATGACTTGTGGGGAGGAGTGAAAGTCTAATCAAACGCAGGGATAGCTGGTTCTCTCCGAAATATATTTAGGTATAGCCTCGAGCCACTACTTTCCGGGGGTAGAGAGACTGAATTGGCATTGGGACCATTCCAGGTTGCCAAGCCGAACCAAACTCCGAATACCGGAAAGATTATCTCGGGAGACAGACCGCGAGGGATAAGCTTCGCGGTCGAGAGGGAAACAACCCAGACCATCAGCTAAGGTCCCAAAGTGATACTAAGTCACAAAGGAAGTGGAGTTGCGGTGACAGCCAGGATGTTGGCTTAGAAGCAGCCATCATTTAAAAAGTGCGTAACAGCTTACTGGTCGAGCAATTCTGCGCCGATAATGACCGGGAGTAAGTATCACGCCGAAGCTATGGACTGCGATGATCTTCGGATCGTCGCTTTGGTAGGAGAGCGCTGTACGTCAGATACAAGTCATACCGTAAGGAGTGATGTCGGGACGTACAGGTGATTATGCCGGAATGAGTAAACGATAAAACAGGTGAGAATCCTGTTCGCCGTAAGCCTAAGGTTTCCTGGGGAAGGTAAATCCGCCCAGGGTTAGCCGGTGCCTTAGTCGAGGCCGAAAGGCGTAGACGATGGATAGCAGGTCAATATTCCTGCGCCACGAAGGTGAATCGATGGAGGGACGGCGTTTGGATAGTGAGCGGTACGACTAGAAATGTCCGTGGACAGTTTTGCGGGGAGGGGAAGGTAAATCCACCCTCATAAACGTGGGACTGGACCGAGAGCGTTTATGTTCTCGTAGTCACTTGAAGAACGTCCAAGAAAATCTCCTAAGAGTTAAAATTTTCGTGACCGTACTAAAACTGACACAGGTAGGCGAGACGAGTAGTCTCAGGCGCTCGGGAGAATGGTGGTTAAGGAACTCTGCAAATTGACCCCGTAAGTTCGCGATAAGGGGAGCCTTCTGGTGTTCACGCACTGGGAGGTCGCAGTGAATCGGCTCTAGCGACTGTTTATCAAAAACACAGGTCTCTGCTAACTCGTAAGAGGATGTATAGAGACTGACGCCTGCCCGGTGCCGGTAGGTTAAGGAAGAGGGTTAGCCGAAAGGCGAAGCTCGCAACCGAAGCCCCGGTAAACGGCGGCCGTAACTATGACGGTCCTAAGGTAGCGAAGTTCCTTGTCGGGTAAGTTCCGACCTGCATGAATGGCGTAACGACTGGAGCACTGTCTCAACCACCAACCCGGTGAAATTGTAGCCGTGGTGAAGATGCCACGTACCCGCGGTTAGACGGAAAGACCCCATGAACCTTTACTGTAGGCTGATATCGGTCTGAGGTATGTTTTGTGTAGGATAGGTGGGAGGCTGTGAAGCGGTGGCGCTAGCCATCGTGGAGCCAACGTTGAAATACCACTCTGAATATGCTTTAGTTCTAACTTCGTCCCGTGAATCCGGGCGAAGGACAGTGTCAGTTGGGCAGTTTGACTGGGGCGGTCTCCTCCAAAAGAGTAACGGAGGAGTACAAAGGTACACTCAGCCTGGTTGGCAATCAGGCGTCGAGCGCAAGGGTAGAAGTGTGCTTAACTGCGAGACTCATGAGTCGAGCAGATACGAAAGTAGGTCCTAGTGATCCGGTAATCCCGTATGGAAGGGTTATCGCTCATCAGATAAAAGGTACTCTGGGGATAACAGGCTTATCGCTACCGAGCGTCCATAGCGGCGTAGCGGTTTGGCACCTCGATGTCGGCTCATCACATCCTGGGGGTGAAGAAGCTCCCAAGGGTTTGGCTGTTCGCCAATGAAAGTGGTACGTGAGCTGGGTTCAGACCGTCGTGAGACAGGTCGGTCCCT
>JBIIHW010000087.1:0-55661 GCA_044235425.1 Pirellulaceae bacterium | reverse complement strand
AACAGCCGCCCGCTACACAGCGCTGAAGATGGGCGATGTAACAATCTCCGGTGCGCTGGATCCGTCCCTCAATTTGAATCTAACGGCGGACATCACGATCAAGGCGCTGGATGTCAATCGAGCGGCCGCAGGGTTCGCTCGCATCGACTGGACCAAGGCGGTCGACGTCGATGGCGACGGAAAGTTTGATGTTTTAAACCCCGGCCTGGATCTGCCGACACCGAATAAAAACCTCGCGATTGATCTAAACAACACATTGCAGCTGCGGCTGATTGGTTCGCTGACAGGAACCGGCACGAACAATGTTTTCCTAACGGCAGGTGATCTGTCTCTAACGGGAGCCGCTGAATTTGCCCTCGTTCGCCGCACGGTCGATGTCGATACCGACGCCAACGGCACGAAAGATCTGACCGGTGCGACGCTCGATTCGTTGGCGCTGACCGTGAACCAAGCCGGTGTGAACATCACCGGCGTCGCCACGCTGACGGTGACGGGTAACTTGTCGGTTGCTCGAATCATCCCAGCGGGCACGACGGCTTCCCGTTACACGGCCCTCAAGATGGGCGATGTAACAATCTCCGGTGCGCTCGATTCGTCGCTGAATTTGAACCTGACGGCGGACATCACGATCAAGGCGCTGGACGTCAATCGAGCGGCCACTGGGTTCGCTCGCATCGACTGGACCAAGGCGGTCGACGTCGATGGCGACGGGAAGTTTGATGTTTTAAACCCCGGCCTGGATCTGCCGACTTCGAATTCCAGCTTGGCGATCGACTTGCCATCAAATCTGCAGCTGCGCTTGATTGCATCCATCCGAGGCACCGCCGCCGATAACGTTTTCTTGATGGTGGGTGATGTGTTGCTCAGTGGCTCTGCCACGTTTGCCTTCGTGCGGCGCGATGCCAATGTTGATATTGATGGTAATGGTTCAGTCGATTTGACCGGTGCGACGCTGGATACTTTTGCCTTCTCAGTCGATCAAGTTGGCGTCAAGGTTCCTGGAGTAGTGTCGCTCATGGTTACGGGCGATCTGGGTATCGCACGAGTGACACCAGCGGGTGCCAGTGCGGCTCGCTACACGGCTCTCAAGCTGAGCCGCATGATCGTCAGTGGCGGACTCGACTCCTCTTTGAATCTATCGCTTTCCGCCGATCTAGCCGTTCGTAATTTGGAATACAATTTTGCGGCGGCTGGGTTCAGTCGACTCGATTGGACCAAGGCATTTGATTTCGACATGAATGGACAACCGGATCTGGTGGATCCAGGAATGATCTTGGACCCGCCGGCTAATTTGGTGATCAATTTCGCATCTTCACTAAGTCTGCGATTGAGTGGCTCGATTACGAATCTCAACATCCTGGATATCATCACGGGATCAGCCGACTTCTTCCTGATTCAGCGCACCGTCGATGTGGATGTGAATGGCGGTGGAATTGATCAAGTTTCATCAACCGGTGACTTGCGCGGCGCTAAATTACTGACATTCATTTTGCGAGTGCCTTCGGCCGCCGCAGCAAGTCAGATTCTACGAATCGGAATCGATGGCGTTGGTGTTGAGGTTACGTCGGGTGAAATCGCGATCGCTTCGATCACTCCTGCCGAGGCGGGGGACCCACGGCGGTGGCTAACCGTGCGAGCTCGCAATGTAGCGGCGTCTCTTACCGGATTACCCGACATTACGGCCACGCTTTCGCAGATCGCGATTGACGTCAATCAAAGCAAAAACGTCACCAACTCGGTAAGCGTTGTAGCGCCTCTAAATTGGACGACCAGTTTAGACCTCAACCAGAATGGTCAGTTTGGTGAATCGTCGGATCTGCTAGATGTCGGACAGCAGCTTTCAACGCCCGTTGCACTTCCCTTCAATCTTTCGGGCAAAGTGCTCCGCGTTTCCGGATCATTGAGTGATCTCAATTTGTTTGATCTGGTGACCGGCTCAGCTGATTTTGCGATTCAGATTCGCACGGTCGATGCCGACGTGAATGGTGGAGGTTTGAACAATGTGTCCGCTACGGGCGATCTCAAGAATGCCAAGTTAATTACGTTTGCTCTCCGTGTTCCTTCGTCGGTAGCACCGGATCAACCGCTGCGTGTGGGAGTCAATGGCACGGGCCTTGAAATTGCCAGTGGATCGGTAGCTGTGGCTTTATTGACTCCTGAATCCACCGCAGACAACCGACGTTTTGTGGCGGTACGGGCCCAGAACTTGGCAGCCTCGTTGCTAGGAATCGATGCGATTCAAGCCACTATTTCGAATGTTGGCCTGGAGCTCAATCAAGCTCGCAATTCCGTGAACTCGGCGCTTACCGTGTCACCGCTCAATTGGAGCACGATGCTCGATCTAAATGCCGATGGCGTATTTGGTGATGCAATCGATCCGGGACAAGATCTGATTCCGTCACAGATGCTGCCGATTGTCAGTACCTCCAAAATGCTGCGCATCAGTGGCTCACTGACGAACCTGAATCTGTTTGATCTCGTTACTGGATCCGCTGATTTTTCGCTGCAGATTCGCACGGTAGATGTGGATGTGAACGGCGGTGGACTAAATGGTATTTCGTCTACGGGTGATCTGCAGGATGCGACGCTCGTGACATTCGCGTTGCGAGTGCCCTCCAGTGCCTCCCCGCAGCAAGCACTGCGGGTAGGCTTGGGGGGTGTAGGGGTTGAGGTTTCCAGCGGAGCCGTTGGGGTCAGTTTAGCCATTCCCGCGACAACTGCGGACAAGCGACGATTCCTGGCGGTAAAGGCGAGAGAGATCGGTGCGTCTTTCGTGGGCATCGATCTACTTAGCGCAAGCATTTCACAAGTTGGTATCGATCTGAATCAGGGGCGACTAAATGGTGTTGATCTCGCACCGATTGATTGGTCGCAAGCGATCGATCTGAATGATGATGGTCAATTTGGAGATGTCGTCGATCCAGGCATCGATCTGCCGCAACCCGTGTCGCTGATTATCGATTACTCGACCAAACTGCTCCGAGTGTTTGGTGCCCTAACGAGTCTGAATTTGTTCGACTTCGTGACTGGCTCGGCAGCGTTCGCGCTTCAGATCTCCACGGTCAATGTGCTCGCGAATGCGACACCAGGCTATCAACCGGGAGTTGGTAGTGGTGATCTGGACAGTGCAATCCTCACAACGATCGCCTTGAGTAACGCGAACATCTTCATCGGCGTAAACGGGAACGACAATGGTCAGGCGGGTAACGGAATCGGGTTTGGGATATCCGGCGCGAGTTTAGCGATAACCGCTATTCGCCCCAGTGCGGCGGATGTGGCCGCCGGTGACTCTCGAAGCTATCTCGCCGTTCGTGCGAAAATTGGCAGTACGATGTTGAGTGGTGTCGATAGCTCGACGCTGAAGGTGGAGGTGAAGAACCTGGCACTTGAAATCAATCGAGCCAGTGGTCGCGCTGCCGATGCCACAATCAACTCGCCAGAAACGCGAGCACTGGACTGGATGACAGACATTGATCTGGATGGGAACGGATTGTTCGGAGATACGATTGATCCGGGCGCTATCCTACCCACTCCTACGGATCTAGCGATTGCCTATACGGGAAAACTGCTACGAGCTTCTGGGTATGCATCGGTCACCGTCAGCGAATTTGTCCATGTCAGCGGAAGCGTGAGCTTTGAACTGGGGGATAACTTGGAGGTTACCCTCGCGGGCTCAGCAAGCACTACAACGGTTTCAGTGCTTAAGATCGGTGCAAGTTCGATCCATGCCTTTGTCGGTATCGGTGGACCTTATTGGCAAGACGATTCAGGCCCAGGAGGTATTCCTGATGGCGTGATCGATGCATTCGATACACCGATTTCCAACGGGGCACTTGGCTTAGCCCTGAGTGATCTGCAAATTGCCTTGGTGCTGATGAGGCCTGTCGTGGCCGCTGGTCAGCTGGCACCAACTCGTAGCTACTATGCGTTAAAGGCGAGCGGCAATGTCGCACTCGTTGGGGTCGAGGGTCTGGAGATTTCAGCTCGGCAATTGTCGATTGAAGTAAACAGCGCCAGTGATTCTGCCGTGGCTGCAGGAACGATTGTTCCGGTGATTGACTTTACGAAGTTAAGCGGCGGTAGGCTGACGGTTGCGACCGGTCCGGCAATGTCGGTGGACATTGGATTTGCCGATCGATTGCTACGGGCAACCGGCTTGCTCACTCTTAGTATTCAGCAATACATCCATGTCTCCGGTAATTTTGCCTTTGAAAAGGGAACGGATCTCACCAACGTCAAATTGACCGATAACTCCACGATCTCACGTGCGTCCTTACTTAAAGTCGGTGCCAGCAACGTCTATGCGTTTGCCGGAGTCGGCGGACCGTATTGGCAAGACAACTCTGGTCCAGCCGGGGTACCAGATGGGATGATCGACGAGCAAGATACACCGCTGAGCACCGGAGCGATGGGAGTTGTGCTGAGAAACCTCTCGTTCGCTTTAGGACTGGTCAAGGAGCTGCCACCGACGGGACCTCCACCGACGGGAACTCCACCGAGTAGTCTGCGCAGCTTTTACGCGCTCAAGGGCAGCGGATCGATATCACTTGTAGGATTAGACGACTTCCAAATCTCGGCGCCGACTCTCACGCTGGAAGTCAACGGCGGAACGATGGTGAATCCGCCGATTACGGGTGCACCTGCAATTCAGTTACAGGCGACTGATTTTGATCAGTCAACTGCTGGCATGCAGCCACTCATGGTTCAAACCGGCCCCAATGCGACTGACACGATTACGCTGGATTTCACTGAGCCTATCTTGCGCGTGACGGGCTATCTGACGTTGTCGATTAGCGAATACGTATTCTTGAGCGGCGCCTTTGCGTTCGAGAAGGGTGAGACTCTGACCAACGTGAAGCTCTCCGATGGAAGCACGGCGGCGGCACTTTCGTCACTAAAAATCGGTGCTAGCAATCTGTATGCGTTCGTGGGACTTCGAGGTCCATACTGGGTGATCGATCGAACGACGGCGATTCCGAGTGTGCGGGCGCCGCGCGATGCGGAGTCGAGTGATGCCGTTGGTCTAGCGCTCAACAACGTAAATGTGGCGGTCTCCCTGTTGCGTGAGCAAAACGTTACGGGTGGCAGTCCAGCAATGATGTTACGCAATTTCTATGCGATGAAAGCGACCGGCGGTGTTTCGCTGGTCGGCGTGGATGGCGTATTTTTGGATGCCACGAATGTCACCATTGAAGTGAATGGTGGTCCGGTTAAGTCCAACGGACAGCAGGTTGTAAACTACAGTCAACTACCCGGAGGCGGTTTGACGATCGCAACTGGGCCCAGCAGTTCTCAACTGATTACGTACCAGACGCCACGATTGCGAGCTTCGGGAAGAGTTACTTTTGGTGTCGCGGGAGTTTCCCTCGCCGCGGACGTGTTCTTTGAGCGTACGACCAGGAGCAATGGTTCCTCGCTCATCATGGTGGCTTTGTCCGACATCGATTTGGCGTTCGGATCGCCCGAGGTGTTTGCGATCCGTGACCCAGATGGCGATGGACCTCTGAAGGGCCCCAATGGATTAATTGTCATCAGTAATTTGGGGATGGCCGCCCAGTTTGATGTATCGCTTGACATTGGCATACCAGCCAATAGCTCCACCAAGAACTTCAGCTTTACGGGCACACTATCTTTATCAATCAACAATACGAATCAGCCCGTTGATGAAGAGTTTGAATTACCAAGCGGTATGCGGAGGCTACAGCTGCCTGCCGGTCCATTCGTACGCGTCACGGGACTCGATTTGAACGTTCAGGTTCGAGCAGCCGGTTTTTCGGCATTCAATTTGCAAGGTGATTTCCAATTCGAGCAGATCACGCTTACCCCGACACAAAAGATTGTGCGGATTGCCGCCTCGAACGTCCGCGGGACGGTGCTTGGATCGCAGTTCGAGCAGGGTTCGGGAGGACTGATATTCACTCCCCAGGGGATCGCAGCTCAGTTGAGTGTGCGTGTGACGACTGAGTCGTCGGAATATTTCAACGTGACCGGCGATGTTGTTTTGCGAGTCAACACGACGGGGCAGGCGGTAGAGCAAGTGATCGTGCTAGATGGCACGAACATTCGACTTTCCTTCGCTGCGTCCCAGGGTAACCTTGTTGAATTTGCGATCCTGAATGGTGCGGTGGAGTTTCCACCGTACTTCAAGTTGAGTGGTGATTTCACCGTGCAATCCGTGGCGGGCATGACCTTGTATGGTGCTCGAAACGTCGAATTGTTCATGGGTGAGGGGCCAGCGCGATTGGCCGACAAGTCGCTCAATCCAGATGCGATTGGCGTGTTGGTAAGCGGTGGCACGGTTGGGGTCATCAAGCTGTCCAACGGAACCTATGCCGTCTATGCGTTCGGTCGAGCCTCGTTCTTGGGGCTGGATGGATTGACGATCAGTGGCACGATTGCAGTACGCATCAACACGACCGGACAGGCAGTCGATCAACTGATCACCTTACCCACCTTGCCCACGGCTGCGGATCCCGCCACCGACGGTCTCGATAACAATGGCAACGGACGCATCGATGAACTTGGCGAGACCATTCCTAATTCCATTCGTGTGAATTACGGAGCGGGAAAACTGGAGATCTTCGAAGCGGGCTTCAACGAGTCGGGAGAAGCACAGTCGAACACGCTCGTCACCATCAACGCTGCGGATATCTTTAAAGTCTCTGGTGCGGTACGCTTCACCAGTAATCCAAATGGTCGAGTGGATGTAGACATTCCGGTGGCGTCGATCGAGATTCGCATTAAGGATGGCGATGCTGGGCAGACTCGCGAGGCCTTCCGTTTAAGTGGTGACGCGCGGTTCGTGATGGGCGGCGGGCAAGGGTTTCAGTTACAGGATTTCAAGGTCAACGGACTGTCGATTTTTGGAATTGGTGGTACGTTGCTGCCAACAGCGGCACAGTTGCGACCTCTGACTGCTGACATCGCCTCGCCACTCTCCGGCGCCACGGTCGATGTCGCCAAACTCAATCAGCAAGGCTACATCGACGTTGTCTTTAATGATGTCAATCGTCGAGGACTCGACGCCAGTTCCATTACCGATTCAGCACCTGAATTCGATTTAGTTGGAGCGGCTGCAGTTGGAGTAACGATCCTCAACGATCAAGTCATCAAGGTGGCCGACGCCAGCAACGATCGCACCTTCCGATATCGATTTACCGGATCATTCGTCATTCCGGCGAATGCAACGGCCACTCAGAAAATCATCGAACTTAGTTTCCGGTCCGATAGTGGTTACGGCTGGCAAGATGCTGCTGGAGCGCGTGGTGCAGCCGCCACGGTGCGATTCATGTTGGCTGCAACGCCAGCGCCTGGGACGGCACTACCAGCTCCGCCGCCGGTCGCACAACTTGCTAATCCACTCAGTGGAAACGTGGTCAGCCTGGCATCGCTCAATGCGCGACGCTACATCGATGTCACGTTCCCTGTTCCCTCCGGCGCAACGGTAGCTGGAATCACGGGCGACGAGTTTAGATTGAGCGGTGCGGGTACAAGCAACTTGAGCTTAGTGACGATCGGCGGAGTGGGGGGATTCCTGCCCGGCTTACCGCAACTCCTCAGCGGAACGACCTATCGCTATTTTGTATCTCCGAAGGCGGGAGTTACGAATGCTCAGACATTCCTGGCAGGCGAGGTAGTTGTCACGTTCGTCGAGAACAGTTGGCAGGTCACGGCAGTTGGGGGTGTGTCGATTGCCAATGCAGGTAGCACGGCTCGCTTCACTTTAGATGCGGCGGTCGTTGATGCTGGTACGGCCACGAATACGCTAGCGGTAGGACCACTCTCGCTATCCGGTCCGAGTGTCAGTTTGGCGAAGTTTGGGTTCAATCAGGGAAATCTGGTACTAACGATCGGAATTGGTGTTGCGCAGGCCAGCCTGAATTTTGGTGGGGGTACTGCCAATCAGCAACAACCTTCCCAGCAGCAATCGAGCAGCGGCATATCCGTGATGCTTACCGATTTACTGGGAACCTTTGATATTCAAGTTGATGTGCTCAAGTTGATTAAGTTTGACTTTGAGAGTGCGTTCCGTGTACCGAGCAAATTTGGGATCGATATTGGTGGCTTGAAGGTCACGGTTCCGGATGTGTTGGAAATCACCGGGCAAGGAATCAAGATCCGTTATGACGCGAGTTACGATCCAGCTAAAAACGGTGGCAAACCGCAGGAACTGTTGGTGGTGCAGAGTGCGGGGATCAGTTTCCCGAGATTCGGTGTGACGGGCTCGATTACGCCGTTCGTAGACGATAACGGGACGACGACCACAACGGACGACCGAGTCATCCCGGGTTTGACAGTTCGGGATAATGGCTTTGCCCTCGGAACGGCGCAGCTCTGCTATGACGGCGGTCGCGGCACTTGCCCGGCCAGCGGCGGCTCATCTCTGACCAACTCGGCGGGTAGCCAGACAGCTGCGATCAAATTTGGCAGTATTCTGGAATTCGATGATCTGCGAGTCGGCGTGCAGAATCTGGATGTTGTGTTTGGTCAAGCAATTAACTTTAACGGGAATATCTTCATCGCTTCCGGGGGAGCACGGCTATTCCCCGGTAAGAGTGTATCGGCCACCTTCAGCGACCGTCCAACAGCAGAAACAATCGATCGACCTGGCGCACCAGACACGGAAGCCATCCGGCTGACGTTGGAGTTTGCGAATGGACGAGTGAAAGCGTTCCAGTTCAAGGCAGACACATTCCAGATCAAGTTGGGCAGCTTCCTTACGCTCTTCGGTACTGACGTCGTAGTGGATACGGGAGCTGATGGGGACAGCACACAGGAGATGGTCAGTTTTGGTTCGATCGGAGCCCAAGTCAAAGTTGGCTCGTTGTTGCTGCAGGGTGAAGGTCGCAACTTTGCCTTCACCGGAACTGGAGACTTCAAGGCGAAGCCAGGATTCGGTGTCTTTTTGGCGGTGGGGTCAGCGACCGGTGCCAGTGTTGGTTGGCCGTCTTGGCTACCAATTCGTATCAATGAGATTGGTTTGGAATGGGCGGATGTACAAAATCGACCTCAGGATTTTGTGCTGACGTTGTCTGCAAGTGTGACGGGGATTAAGGGGATCTCGGGAGCGGAATTCACCGGCTCGTTGGATGGCATCAAAATTGACGTCAGTAAGCTGTTCCGAGGCGAGTTCCCGATTCTCGATATTGCCTCGCTTAGCGTCGGCATGAAGGCAAACGTCTTCGGTGGCAAGCTCACAGCGACACTCCTCGGTGGAATTCTCAAAATCGATGCCGGTGGGCAAATCATTCCACCGACGGCTCCAGCGAATACACCGGTGCAAGATCGTGTGTTCTTCATTGGTTTCGAGGGTGGTTTCGAAATGGCAGGTCTGTCAGGGTTTACACTCCGGTTCGCCATGTCGGAATTGGGTCCACTTGGAGTGCTGGTAACCGCCAGCTTGCCTACCGGTATTCTGCTGGAGCCGATCTCCGGACTATCGATCAATGATTTTGTGGGTGGGGTCGAGTTCTTCACGACGTTGCCGGATATCAACAACCCGGATGAACTGCGTCGACCGGAGTTCAGTCCGGCCGGAAGCACCAACTCGGCCGATTGGCTGCCGCAAGTAAAGCAGCAGGTGCTGAATCAGTATCGAGCAATCAAGACGAATCCCAATCGAGCTGGTTTCCTGGCGGCTTTCACATCACCGATGTTGATCACGGGTGGAGCCACCCTGTTTACCACATACACATCGAAGCAAGCTTTCAATGGACAGATTGAACTCAAGTTTGCCACGGATGGAAAAATTGCTCTGATTGGCCGCTTGAACTTTGCTAATAACAAACTCAGCGTGAGCGCTCGGTTGTATGCCAATCTATCGAAGATCAAGGAGGGCAGCGCCAAAGTACTCTTCTTGGCCGATGTGCCCGATCAGGTGCAATTGCTGATTATCAAGGGCAAGTTCCAGATGGGCTTCAATGGGGCTGATGGCAAGCCGGTGGAATTCGTGACCGCCGATCCGCTCGCCATTCCGACCGCCAATCTCGGAGCACCCGCAAACCAAGCCGATGTGGGGCTGAATGCACTGAATCAGCGCGGCTATATGGATGTAGTCTATCGGCCATCCGATGGGAGTAAGCTGGATGAAGCTTCGATTACCGATACGACGGCGGAATTCATGCTGCAAACATCGAATGGTTCCGCGATCACGTCCGTAACGATTCAGAATGATCAGGTTACGAAGATCGATGACACTACGTATCGTTATCCATTCAGCGGTCAGTTCAGCGTGGGTGAGGTGGTAGTTGTCTTTGTCGCAGGTGGCGTGGCGGACAAGAGCGGTAAGCTGAGTGCCGCCTCGATGCAGTCTTTTGGTATCAAGCAAGCCATGGCAGACTTGGTAGCACCGCAAACTGATGCCAAAATCGATATCCGGGATCTGCTGAACAATCGATATCTGCTCGTTAATTACGTGCCCACGCCTGGCGCTCAGCTTTACTTGACCTCCGATAACAAGCGTACGTTCAATCCTGGCTTCATGGATCAGCAGATCGTCTTCACTCTGACCTTAGCCAATGGCATGACGGTTGATGTGGCCGGGCCACCCACGATCGTTGGTGAAGATGGTGAAGCGGCGTCGGCCATGCGGTCCATTACCTTAGCAGATGGTACCACTGCGATGATTCCGATGTTGGGTGCGCGTTATCGATACGCGATTCCGACCAGCTTGACCTTAGTACCAGGGCGAGTAACTGTCAGCTTCGCTGCCAATACCTGGACGGATGCGGATGGAAACGTAAACGCTGCTTCGACGAGCCAATTTACGATTACCGGTGCCACCGCCACGCTGGGAAATCCGGTTGAAAATGCGGCGATCGACGTGACGATAATCAACGGTCAAAAGTACCTTGAAATTCGCTATCAGCCCTCTGGCGGACAGCAGTTTAACAACTCTACGGTTACCGACAGCGCTCCGGAATTTACTTTGGAAGGATCTGGCGCAATGACGGTCGTGGTTCAGAACGATCAAGTTGCGTTAGCACCCGATAGCAGTGATGTCTTCCGTTATCCGTTCACGGGTAGCTTTACTCCAGGTCGCGTGAAGATTAGCTGGATCGCTGGTAGTTTCTCGGATCTCGGCCTGCTGACGAATGCTGCTGATAGTGCTGAATTTGTTATCGATGGGCCCACGGCGACTCTCTCCAGTCCCGTTCGCGATGGGCTCTTGGGACAAAATCTATTCGCTCAGCAAAAGTACGTTGAGGTTCGTTTTGTAGCACCAGCAGGCACCAATCTTGATCACTCGACGATTGATGGTGATGAAATCACGCTGCGAGCACCCGATGGAACAAATGTCACTCGCGATACGTTTATGGGAGTACAGCGACAGGGAACGAGCGATCGCTATCGCTACTACTTCACTGGCAGCTTTGCTACCGGGATTTATACGATTTCTTACAGCGCGGGATCTTGGAAGGATTTGCTTGATAACGCCAATCTGGCAGGCGAAGAATCATTCCGCTTGGTAGTCTTGGATGGGATTCTTTCAAACCCCATGGCGGGTGACACGATTGATAGTGGCGTTCTCAATCAACGCGGTTCGATCGACGTGAAGTTTACGGATCAAACCGGAGGTGTTCTCAACGATTCGTCGATCACGGATTCAGCAGCGGAATTCACGCTCAGCGGCAC
The DNA here is from genome assembly GCA_044235425.1 of Pirellulaceae bacterium. Lineage (GTDB taxonomy): Bacteria > Planctomycetota > Planctomycetia > Pirellulales > Pirellulaceae > JBJSXJ01. The sequence goes on along the minus strand of JBIIHW010000087.1, from coordinate 44,027 downwards.
CGGAACAAACAACGGCTCCATCTTTATCAATGGAGCTGGAACTAAGATTCGCGGTGATGAATTACTGGCGACGGATGATGTCGGAGCGGCTTATCGAACTAGCTTGAACTCCAGGTTGTTTTCCGCTGCTCTCCGTACCGCGTTTGACAATAGTAATGTGAAGATTGGTAGTGAGGTGATCGTCACGATTCAGACGGCGGGCAGTAAATGGCGGATCACGGACGAGAATGGCCGACAGTATGAACTTGAACTGATAACTGGCACATCAGTGAATCGCCTGCATGTGTACGATTTTAATTACACCTATCGCTACTCATATTCGGGCAGCTTCGTATCTGGAAAAGTGACGGTTAACTTCATCGCCGGCAGTTGGCAAAACGTGGCAGGAACCACGAACTTGCTAACGAATCGATCGTTCCTGGTCGTTAGCCAGGCACCGCGTTTTGAAATCAACGTTACTGGCTCGGTCGAATTACAGGCGGGTGGATTTACTCCTGATTACAACGGTGATGGGAAGCCGGATGCGCTTATCTCGCTACGCGGTGCCGCCACGCTGGCAATCGAAGAGCTACCCAATCAGACTCGTCTGACGCTTGATGTTTCCGCAACGTTGGAGCTGATCTATTTGGGGAACGTCGGATCAGCGGCGGGGCGTTTCATCCTGGTCACGGGTGAAGTTCCAGGAGCGGAGGCCGATGACTCCATCTTCGGTAGTAACAAGTTGCAGTTCTGGGGAGTGCTATCGGTTCAAACGAATTTAGAAAAACTGCGTGGCGCAGGTATCAATGCCAATGCCACATTCTTGCTGTATGTGAATTCTACCGGTGTTACGAAAATCGAGACATTGCGACTTGAAGGTATTAAGGGCGATCAGATTTTCACGGTCTCAGATAACGGTATCAGTGGTCAGCTTCCTCAAGATATTTCTCCCAATAGTTTCCAGCAAAATGTTCCTGCCACGCTGCGACAGGCTTTCCTGAACAATGGAATTACGCTCTCCTCAGCGGTCACGGTGCAAGGAGTGGTTGCCGGCCAACGCTGGAAGATTATCGACGCGTCGGCTAATCGGCAGTATTTCGTTGATCGGAAAGATGGTCAGTTGCTCGTCTTCGGCGAATCGCAGCAGTTCACGCTGGAACCCAAGACATTTGCACTCGCTGCGGCTGGTGCCCTGCTCTTCACGTCGGCGCCTTATCAAGAGAACAAGACCGAGCTATTCCGGCTCAGTGGCGTCTTCTTCATGAAGATCAATACGACGGGCTTGGAAATCTTCGTGAATTCGGAATTGGTTATCGGTCCACCAGGGAGTGAGCTCCTGCGATTCCAGACTCTGGGAGTGCTGATTGTTGGTGATCGCTTGAGCAATGAGTTCGATCGGAACGGACAGCCAAAGACCAAAATCGGTTTTGCGATAAGATTTGACTTGTCGTTCATGGCAGGCTCCTCCGAATATGTGAAGTTTGAAGCGGCTTTTAAGTTGACCGCGAACACGTGGGGGACCACGCAGGAATTCCGAGTTCCCAGTCTGTTCCTGGATCCAACGAAGGGTTACTTGTCGCAGAGTTTCATCAACAATCTCGAATTTGGAACAGGAGCAAAGCAGTTTGAGCTGGCCGATACGACAGGCAGTTTCAAGCAGACGCTGGATCAGGAAATCCTGTCGCCAGCACTCAAAGCAGCATTGCTGGAACGTGGTGTCTCGCTCTCTGCAGCGGCGACTGTTCGTCGCATCTATACCCAGAACCGGTGGGAGATCACGGATGGGGATCATCTGTATGTCGTCCAGTCTGAGCCTGGAAATCAAGAAGTAAGTACCGGTACGGCATTGGCGGTTTACCAAAGCCAAGGCAAGTTCTTCGTGAACATCCCGCGTGGACCTCCACAAATTGATGGTACTCTCGGCGCTCCAGGCTTCTACATCGTGGCGTCAGGGATGGGCAAGTTGACCATCGCCGATCGCATCACCCTGGAAGGCGCATTCCGCTTCGAGATCACGGAAAATAAATTGCAACTGCAAGTCGAGGCTCGACTGCAGCTAGGACTCCCCGGCGCAACGGTCAAAGCGTTTGGGTTTCTGGAATTGAGTTCCATCGGTGTCGTGGGCATCCTGTCACTCGATGCAGATTTCTCATCGCTGCGGCCTTACGGCCTGGACGTCGGTGTCGTAGCAAAGCTGCAAATCAACACGACCAGTCAGGCACGGGAAGTTCGCTCGCTGATACCGGGTGTGGCTCCAATCGTCGTCGCGCCACAAAGCTTCCTGGTTGAGATGGCAGGAAGAATCATTTTCCTGACTCCAGGAACCAGCACCGAGTTATTCCGACTGAGCGGTGCATTCTCGCTGGAAATCACCAGCAGTGGCTTCAGCATGTTTGTTGCTGCGGATCTGATTATCGGTCCGCCAGACTTTAACTTGTTCACCTTCCGCGCGGCCGGCTTGATCGTGGTCAATGCCAGCGGCTTTGCAGTTCTCTGCGAATTGACGTACTCGGTCGGAAATCCTGCTCTGCTCGATTTTGCAATCAACTTCAATTTGCAAGTCAACGTCACGCGACAAAAGCAGGTTTATCGTGTCTCGGATACGTTCCTGGCTGGCAATTACCTGAGCAACGCATTTGTTGCTCGCTTGAAGCCCGATGCAAATGGCAGGAAGAGCATCATCGAAATATCGGCCGGCGTACCGCAAATTGATGGCACGGAAGGCAATGCCGAACCGTATGTCATCATCTCCGGGGCGGGCTCGTTGACCATTTCCCAACTCGTCACACTTCGCGGCGATTTCCGGTTGGTTGTGAGCGGAAGTCAGCTGGAACTCGAAGTGAATGCACGCGTCAACATCGGCGTTCTGGGAGAATTGATTGCCAGCGGTTACATCAAAATCACAAATGATGGACTCGTCGCTAGCTTGCAGCTGAGCGCTGAGGTCGGATCACCGAGTATTGGCGCCGGAGTTTTCCGCTTCAGTGGCCGCTTCCAGCTGGAAATTAACACCACCAATTCCACTCAAACCATCAAACGTTTGAACATCAATCGTCAAACGGGCGAAGTGAATGGTTTGATTGATGGCACGATCCCAAAGAAATCGCTGCGAGTGGCGATTGGCGGTGAGTTGCGTTTGGTGGAAATCTTCGTGATTAAGGGACAAATCGAACTGGAGTTCAATAGCGATGGATTCCAGGTGAGCTTCGATGCCTCGCTCGATTTGGCGTTCTTTGGATCGTTGCGAGTGAACGGCGGCGCGATCATCCAGCGTGATGTCTTCGTGATTGGATTGGGACTTGGTGTCAATGCACTTTCCTTCGGACCATTCGGACTAGAGGGGAACTTCACGCTTAAGGTCAACACGAGTTCCACGGCGCGCACGATTGGTGGGTTGACGATTCCCGCCAATACCTATCAGGTTTACGTGGATGCCACGCTTAAACTGTGGGTGTTTGAGGCGAAGGGGGCAATTACCATCGGGGTGAAGGAAGGAATCTTCGAGGCAGCACTGAACAACCTGTCGATCAACTTCTTTAACTTCGTACAGCTGCGGGTAAATGGCTATATCCGTTCGAACGGCGAGTTCTTGATTAATGGCGCGGTAAGTATCTACATTCCGCTAGGCCCGTTCGTGCTCCGTGGTGGATTCGAAATCACCCTGGCCGATTATGGATTCAGCGGCCGTGCTTATGGTTCAGTCAGTATCGAGATTCCGCTCCCCTGGCCGTTCCCAGATATCAAGATCACGCTTGCCAGCTTAGAGGGAAGATTTGAATTCCGTGCCGCAACCATACGCTTAGGATTGTCGGTATCGGTGATTGGCATCCGCTTCAATGGTGAGATTGTCTGGTCGTTCGCCACGCCAACACTGGCGACCAAGATCGGGGATACGCTCTACCTGAATATGGGGTCGCGGGCTGCCAATCGTGGCGAATACTTTGATGACGATTCCGCTGAGTCGTATACGATCAGCCATGAAAGTGGTGGCTATGGGGCTGAGACAGTCTCGGTATCGGCACTGGGCTATACGCAGTCGTTCTCTGGTATTCGCAAGATTGTCTGTTTGGATGCTGGCCTAGGCGATGACACGATCCACATCACCTCGGGAGTGCTCGCCGATGTCGAACTCAACGGAGGCGTTGGGGATGATACGTTGATGGCATTCACATCGGGCATGGCAATGCTTCGCGGTGGTGCGGGTGACGACAAATTGATGAGTGGTTCAGGCAACGACGTGATCTACGGCGATGACGGTGACGACACGATCGGTGCCGCTGGTGGCAATAATCGACTCTTCGGTGGTAATGGCAACGATGAGATTGGCGCGGTTGGCGGCAGTGGTCAGAACATCATGTACGGCGGCCTCGGTAACGACATAATTACCGGTGGCTCGGGCAGTGACATACTACTCGGTGAGCAAGGGCAAGACGTACTGGATGGTGGCGCGGGCGACGACCTGCTGTTTGGCGATCTTGGCACGCTACCAAGCAGCTTTGCGACGGGACTCTTTGCAACCACCAGTCCGACTATGGGAGACGCCGATAAAATCATGGGCGGTGACGGCAACGACACGATCTTCGGCGGCGCTGCCAACGATGAGATCTATGGGCAAGCAGGCGATGATCTTATTTTTGGTGATTTCGGTTCTGCCAATGTCACAATGTCTGGTCGAGCGGCCACGCTGCTGAGCAGTGATCTGGGCGGCGATGATTATGTCGAGGGCAATGACGGCCAAGATACGATCTATGGTAGCCAAGGACGCGACATTATCTTGGGTCAGGCAGGGAACGACATAATCCTCGGTGGCTTAGCAGGCGACCTGATCCTTGGTGGTGCCGATCAAGACACCATCAACGGCAACGAGGGTGCCGACTGGATCTACGGTGACAGCGGGGATGACTCTATCTTCGGTGACGATGGTGACGATATCATCGAAGGACGCTCCGGACGCGATTCCATTTCTGGTGGAAACGGAAACGATATCCTCTACGGTGATCGTGGCCTAACGCTGCTCACCGATGGGCAAATTGCTAGTCTCAGTGCTGGTAATCGCAGCCAATTCCCCACAACGCAGCGGCTCGCAAATCCCACGAGTTTGCCTGAGGACTTGCTGTCAAGCGCTGCGGTTGCTGCTGGTGGCGATGATGATCTGCTGAGTGGCAATGCCGGCGACGATATCATCTTCGGTGGTGAAGGCGCTGACACCATCGATGGCCAGGTCGGTTCTGATTTACTCTTGGGGGATGCCGGGACAGTCACCACAAGCAACAGTGGAATCCTGCTAACCGCAAGCAGTTTCTTCCTGTTGCTGGGCGGTAAGGACAGGATTCAGGGCGGCGATCAAGATGATACGATCATCGGCGGTGCGAGTGCGGACTTGCTTAGCGGTTCCGCCGGAAACGATTTGATCGTAGGTGATGAAGCCACGGTCACGTGGTCCGATGGTGGCCGACGCTTGCAGCTACAAAGCAAGCAGACACAAACGGGTGGAGCCGATTCGCTCTTCGGAGACGCTGGTGATGACCTGCTGGTCGGCGGATTCGACGCAGACTTGATTGCCGGTAATGCAGGGGCTGACATCGCCTTCGGCGACTCCGCCATCATCACTTGGAACTCCAATGGAGATCTCATTGAGGCTCGCTCAACGCCCCTTGATCCAACCACCGGTCAACCAGACCTACTCTTTGGAAACGATCAACTGTACGGCGACGATCTCCAAGAAAGCGCCGGTGCGGCTGATCTTGTCGATGTTTTAGTCGGTGGTGGAGGCGCAGACTCTCTATGGGGTGCAGCGGGTGACGATCGTTTGATCGGTGATCAAGGCACCGCCACCTTCAGCGCCGGACTACTCGTGAAGCTGCAGACAACCGATCTCATCGCAAGTGGTTGGAGTGGCGATACGCTTCAAGGTAATCTCGGACGAGACTTGCTGCTGGGCGGCTATGGAGGTGACTTACTGCTTGGTGACGCGGGCGATGACGTACTGGTCGGCGACCAAGCCGAAGCATCGTTCCTCGGTGGCAAGCTCAGTCAAGTCAAATCGATTGATCCGATAACCCTGGGGCTAAACGATCAGCGCTACTCAACGGATACTCTCCGCGGAAATGATGGCCATGATGCAGTGATCGGCGGACTGGGCGACGATACGCTATTCGGTGACCAGGGCGACGATTTGCTGATCGGTGACGCCGCAATGCTCACCCTCGGTGCGGATGGCTTTGTGACGTTCGCGACAAGTCTTGACACGGCTTGGGGTGGCAGCGATACGCTGTTCGGTGGAATCGGCAATGATTCGCTCGTCGGTGGCTTTGGCAGCGATACGCTGAATGGTGATGCTGGTGCGGACAGTCTCGTCGGCGACTCTGCTTCTGCCACATGGACCGCGACTGGTGTGCCATTGACGATCCTGTCGATCGCCTTCTCGTTTGGTGCCAACGACACGCTTTACGGCGACAATCAAACTGCCAGCTCGGGTTCGGCGGACCTCACTGATCTCCTCATCGGCGGAACTGCCGATGATCGCTTGCTAGGGCAGCAAGGTGCTGACATTCTTGTCGGCGATCAAGCTACTGCCACGTACATGAATGGGATTGTTACGAGCGTCTCGTCGGCCGATGTAGCTGCAGAGGGCTGGGGTGACGACAACCTGAGTGGAAACGTGGGCGACGATCTGCTCATCGGTGGACTGGGAAGCGACCTGCTTAGTGGCGATGATGGCGCAGACGTTCTGTTTGGCGATGCAGCCAGTGCGGAGCGAACAACAACGCTCGTTCTACAGATTGCTGTCAGTAAAGATGAGAACCTGGGACAAGCCGACACACTCAGCGGAGGACTCGGCGATGATCTGCTGTCGGGTGGATTCGGTGAAGATCTGCTTCGCGGTGAGGCTGGTGCGGATTACTTAATCGGCGATTCAGCCAGTATCCTGTGGACTTCCGCCGGACTCCTCGCAATCGTTCAATCGACAGCGGCGGTTTGGGGCGCAGCGGATCGCCTGTACGGTGACAACGAAGATGGTACCTCGGGACCGGTGGATCTCGGTGATTTGCTAATCGGCGGAACCGGTGACGATCTGCTGGCAGGTCGAGCGGGCAATGATCTGCTGATCGGTGATCAAGGCAGAGCCACATTCACGTCCGGCAAAATAACCACGCTTGAATCGATTGATGGTGAGGCAGCCGAGTTTGGCAATGATCAGCTCGTGGGTGGTGATAACGACGACATCCTGATGGGGGGACTTGGAAATGACATTCTTCTCGGCGAAACCGGCAACGATATCTTGCTCGGTGATGCTCATCGCGTGGAACTCACGGTCGTCGGAGTTGTCAGGAAGGTTGAGAGCAGTGATCCGCAACGTGGTGGCAATGATACGCTGACGGGTGGCGCCAACGATGACATCATCGTTGGCGGTATGGGGAATGACATTCTGAGCGGCAATGCTGGCAGCGATGTGATCGCGGGTGATAACGCCACGATTACTCGCGATGCTACCCGAAACGTCCTGCTGAATATCTCCACCAGTTTTGCCAGCTTCGGCGGCAATGATTTTATTGACGGCGGCGATATCAATACGCTCGCCACGAGCGGTGATTTGGCCGACACGATCCTGGGTGGAACGGGTGATGATACCATTTCCGGCGACGATGGAGACGACACGCTATTGGGTGACAATGGCAGTGTCGATCGCAATCAATCCGCTAATGACGTGAAGTCGACGGATCCAGATTCCGGAGGTAGCGATCAAATCCTTGGCAATAACGGCAACGATTTGATTGTGGGTGGAGCTGGCGGTGCGGATCAGTCTGGTAATGGTGTCAGTGGCGGCGATACGCTCGAAGGAAACGCGGGTGATGATGTTATCGTTGGTGATCAAGCGAGTATCCAGCGATCGGCAACGGATCGCATCGAACGTATCACGAGTTCGGATTTCGGGTCAGGCGGAGACGATACCCTCAGCGGTGGAATTGGATCTGACATTCTGATCGGTGGCTTCGGTAATGACACCATCTACGGCAACGAAGGCGCGATCGATATCTCGGATAGCGCGGATACGATTCTGGGTGATAGCGGCGTCGTAGTGCGTGACGATCCTACCACGAATGCCGAAGACGACTTTGATGTATCCACCACCGGCGTTGCGCTGGGTGGGACCGATACCGTTTTCGGTCAAGGAGGTAATGACCTCATCATTGGTGGACCCGGCAATGATCGGTTAATGGGAGGAGCGGGTAGTGATGCGATCGTCGGCGATCATGCGTACATTTATCGCACGCTCGGAGATCGCATCGAGAGTATCATTTCGCGACCTGATGATGAGCTGAGTCGCAACTACCAGGATATTATCGAAGGTGATGATGCCAATGACATCGGCGATGATATCCTGCTGGGCGGTGCGGGAGATGACTGGATTCGTGGCCGCCAAGGAAACGACATCCTTCTGGGCGATCACGGCATTGTGAATTCGCTGTTGACTGCATACACCGCAACGGTAGATGGTTTCAATGGAACTGATTATCAGATCTATTCCATTGAACCTGATTTTGGCGGCAGCGATGTTCTATTTGGCGACGAGGGCGACGACATCATCCTGGGTGGCTCAGGCGGAACCGATCTCAATGGCACTGGCCTGGGTGATCAAATTAAGGGCAACTCGGGACGGGACATTCTGATGGGAGATAACGGCTTGGTCCGGCGCGACATGAACGGTCGTGTCACCAGTCTGACGTCAAATTTCAAAGGCGATGCCACGCTGGGTGGCAATGATCAACTCGATTACCTGACGGGCAGCGAGGGCGCCGACATTCTGGTAGGCGGGGCTGGAAATGATCTCCTCCACGGTGGTGTAACCGATAACTCCACTGACATCATCTTTGGCGACAACGGTGAGGCGATTCGCATCAATGGTGAATTTACGCTGGCTGGCAGCAGGTCGATTTTACTGGGCAGCGGTGGTGGACGTGATGAAATTCGCGGTGGTCCAGGCAGTGACCTGCTCTTCGGCGGACCAAACGATGACTTGATCGTGGGTGATGACGGCGACGATTTTGCCTATGGTGATTCAGGCAGTGACCTCATCTGGGGCGGTTCCGAATTACTGCCCTCCAGTAGGTTCCGACTGCTGACGAGTGAGACGCTGTCGGACAAGTTCGAATCGCCACCGTTTGCGGATGCGGCAGAAATCGCCTTCCCGACTGGCTACATTGTGCCCAAGATCACCGCTAAGGCGCTGCTAGGGCTGTCGCTCGACGGTCAGCCAACCGATGGACAGGACACGATCGACGGAGGTGACGATGCAGACTTCGTTTTCGGCGGTGGACAAGCGGACTCACTCACCGGCGGCAGTGGAAATGATTACGTGGACGGCGGTGCGGGGAATGATCAAGTTACCGGCGGAGGTGGTGACGACGTTGTTCGGGGTGGCGCGAACGATGACGTTGTCCGTGGAGATTTTGGTTTCGAAAGTAGCCCAGAAGAATTTTTTGCAGCCAATAATTTCATCGCGGGCACTGATCAGCTTTATGGTGATAGTGGCAGCGACATCCTGTACGGCGATGGAGATGTAGCGGTAACCTCCACAACCTCACAGGCCGGCCAGCGACTTTGGGGTGGTGATGGCATCGATTACCTGTATGCCTACGCTCCATCGACGGACGAAGAGAAAGAATCGCTGCTGAAAGGTGATGAGCTGCATGGTGGTTTGGGTGGCGATTGGCTGTATGGAAATCTGCGTCAGGACCGCTTCTTCGGTGATGGCGGCAACGATTTCATCGCGGGAGATTGGCTTGCTGGTAAACGTTATGCCAAGAACAGTCGCCCCAGCGAGATCGGTGGTAATGACTTGGCATTTGGTGGGCCGGGTGAAGATCAGTTGCTGGGCGGCGGTGGTAACGACACACTCTGGGGCGGTGCAGACACCGACTGGCTCGAGGGTCAAAACGGCAACGACACGCTCTATGGCGGCGGTGGCATCGATATTCTGATTCTGGATGTGGGCATCGCCGTCGATCCCGATACGCTAAAGTTGACGGACTACTACGATGTCTTCGGCGACAATGTTGATGGGCATTATGGTAATGCCGCCAAGGGTGACGTAGTCGATGATAATGCGACCGACATCCTGCTCGTCGAAGCCACCAGCCAAGACGATCGAATTCGAATCTCCGAAGAAGTCGCTCTCATCGGGCAAAACCTGACGAGCTATCCAGACGGTGAAGTCAAATTCACACTAGCACTCAATGGGGGCACCGCGGTAGCCATCACGGCGAATCTAAGCGGCAGCAATCAGGAGAGTACCGTTTCGACCTTGCAAGCTGCCCTGGACAGCACCGCGCTGAAGGGGCAAGTTGAGGTGATTAATCGTGGTTCAGCCATCACGCTGATCACCAAGGGGCTGGGGCGAAAAGCACAGCTAGCCTTCACCTACGTAAACGCGGGAGATCAGACCGATCCCGCCTTCAAACTGTTTGGCTTCGCCAATTCGGCTACCGGTGCCGATGCTGTCGGTATCGAACAACTGAAAGTAGACATCCAAGTCGGCACCGATCCCAATCATCGCTACGCGTTGGGATCCTGGCGTGACAGCAAGGGCAATCCGGCAGTCGAGCAGTTCCGGATTTCCGGCTTGGTCGGCGACGATGATATCGGCTTTGTCACTGGAGCGAGTGCAGTTGATGTGTTGGCGCTAACCAACCGCAGTCGCGATTACGTGGCCGTTCTGGATGGTGGTCCGGGAAATGATGTGCTCAGCGGCACGGATGCTCGCGATCGACTCGATGGCGGATTTGGCAGCGACAAACTATTTGGCTTTGGTGGTGACGATCTGCTGTTTGGAGATGGTGGGCCTGGTCAAGGTGCCCCAGATGACTTTGATCGCATTTACGGAGGCCAAGGCAACGATGATGTCATTGGTGGCCAAGGACGCAACTGGCTGTACGCCTGGTCCATCGATCCCAATAACGGTGGTCTGAACGATGCCACGGCCACTCAGCTGCGATTCACGAGTGGCCAATCGGTGCAGGTGACCAATTTCGCGCAGGCAGATCAGCGCATCACGCTCACCGCACAAGCCGCACTACCGGCCAACGGAGTGCTCAGCAGCGATGCTCACTTCACGTTTGTGTTTGGAAACGGCGACCCCTTCGAAGTCGTCGTTCCAAAATCTGAAACGGACGGCGATAACGGTAATTTACTCAACCCTGCCAACACCAGTCCCCAAGATTTGGTGGCTGACGTCAATCGAGCGTTGGTCGTGGCAGGCGTTCGCAGCTTGGTGGTCGCCGGTAAGGACAGTGCCAATCGATTGACGTTCACGACGACGAATAAGGGCAGCTTCCTGCAACTTGGCGGAGTATTGGCGAACAGCACGAATCCCGCCTTCACGCAGCTGAAATTCGTTAATGGAGACAGCACGGGCGCCTCGGGCATCATTGCTACTGCGGCACCTAGTAATCCAGTAAATAGCGGTGCACCGTTTGTACTTGAGAATGATGCGACTTTCAGTCTCGGTGCATTTGACCGACCTGACAATACCGCGGTGAACATCTCGGTCTCCGTTGCCAAGGACGCGACGAATGGTGCGCGCCCAGGAACTAAGGCGAATAGCACGTTGTCCGATCTGATCGCCGATATCAACGAAGCGTTAGCGGACGCCTTCAGCAATGTTGGTTTACCGGTTCAGGTTATCGCGGGACAAGAGAGCGGCAAACTGAAGCTGCAGTCGGTTAAAAACTCGTTGACGATATTGTCACAGTTTGGTGTGTATGTCGATCCTGATCAGCCCTCAATCTTCCATAGTTCCGATGGAGGTGGTAAGTGGAAGCAGGAAGACACCGGACTTAACCGGATGCTGGGTAGCCAGGCGAATGACAAATTGTATGGTGGCACCGGACTGGACTTCATGTACGGCCGCGGTGGCGACGACCAGTTGTATCGCGCTGATGGAAATCTGTTTGAAACGCTGGACGGCGGCTTAGCGGGTGATGCTTGGAAACAGTACGCGCGTCAGTCGAACAAAGTTTGGTACTACCGCGGATCCAATACCAACGATGTAATCACGGTCGATTATGTCACGGAACCAGGGTTACTGCAGAACAAGCACCTGATCACACGATCGACGGAAAACAATGGCAACTTCACGTTTGATGCCCAGGTTAAACTCAGCTTCGACGCCACGGATGCGTCCGGCAATCTGATTTGGAAAGCCAGCGACAGCCAGATTCGCTTGGAGTCGCTGCGCCGCGAAAATCAGGAAGCAGCGGGGACAGCTCGAGCCGAACGACGGGAAACGCAGCTCGTAAATGGTTTGCTTCCCCCCGAGGGTGATTTCCTGGCGATCATCATCGATTGCTTGGATGGCAACGATCAAGTCACGGTGGGGCCGACCGTTCAGAAGACCGTTTGGGTCGACGGCGGAGCGGGTGACGATCGCATCATCTTCCGTTCTGGAAATGCGATTCTGTCGGACAAGACCGAGCAAACCGCTCGTAACGACTTCCAGCAGGATGCTTACTCCTTTGGTCAGCCACTACTCGTCGGTTCCACGAGTTTGTCGGGAGCGAATAACGCGCTGATCATCTCCGCCATCGATTCCGGCGTGACGGGCAATGGGTTGCAAGTTCGAGTGATCGATGACAAGAACTATTCGGGGACATCGGATAGCGCATTTGCGATTTATGATGCGATCCAGAATTTGCTCGAGATTCGCATCAATGATGGCTATACGACGGCGAATACGGTACTTGGCAGTGTGTTGAACAGTGCGGCGCTGGCGGCATTCCGGCAGCGTTATCGAATGGCATTGAATCTGGTGCAGGATGCTCGCAATGACGGCACGGGCATGATCCGGCCGCAGACCATCAGCGCAACTGGTGGAGTGAGTGCTGCGGTCGCAACCGCCCGTTTGGCCCCAGCGACGAATCCCGGCAGTGGATTGCTTTACACCGCTACTGCTACCGGCGCGCTGCTGAATGGTATCACCCTTGAATATGTTGCCGACGCCTCGATTACAGGTGATCGTGTCGAGGCGGTTTACAACGGCGACGTTTCAAAGCTTTCGATTCGCTTCAATGATGGCGTTACGACCGGGCTAGCAGTCGTCGATCAATTACAGAATGCCTACATCGAGAGTCATTTCAGCGATGGTTCGTCAACCTCACCGGCTCGTGCCGTCTTGCGTCCACTCGGCACGCGTAATGACCTCGTCTTCCAGGCATTGGAAGCGGGATCTGGGAATAATGGCGTGCGAGTGAGGGTGAAGGATGATGGAACAATAATCAGTAATCGAGCAGTAGCCGTTTACGACAAATTAAATCGCATACTTGACCTCAATATCCGTTCGGGCCTCACCGATTCCCAGTCGATTCTGGCAGCGATTGCAACTAGCACAGACAACGATATGTCCTACTTCCGCAGCCTGTTTGGAGCTGCCCTCGAAGGCACCCAGGAAGTTGGTAACGATGGTTCGGGGACCGTTGCAGTACGGCTCTTTACGGTAAACGGGTCGGATGTAGCGAAGAGCAGCAAATTGGTGGTACGCGCTGTGGCAACCAGTGGCGGTTTAAACCCAGCCGCGGCTTCAGCTTCCTTAAATTCCATTACCTACGATCTGCCACAGGTCGTCGTCGGCGCACAGCCTGCCTTCTCGCTCTACCTGAACGGTGACTCAATTCCAACGATCGTCAGCATTCCCAATACGACTGGCAACCGAACGCTGACTGACTTGGTAGGCGATATCAATGCTGGGTTGCAAACAGCAGGGTTAGATAGCCGAGTGCTCGTGTCGGGGACGAATGGGCGAGTGGTGTTCCGCCCCACCGATATTAATGCGTATCAGAGTTTGAAGATCACCGGCACGGGCACTGATTCGCAGACGGTCCGAAACCTCGGTTTTGTTTCTGGGCAATCGATTGGTGATGCGGCCATCATCGGTACTCAGGATTTGCCTGAGAATGGTCAGCTCAAGGGTGACGCGACATTCGCTTTGGAGATCTCCGGCAAGATACCTGTTACCATTCGAGTGCTGGCAAGTGCTACGAACGGTGGTGACGGTACGACTGCGAATCAATCGCGTCCAGATTTGATCGAGGACGTGAATGAAGCGTTAAGTGCAGCGGGGCTAGGTACTGCGGTGCGAGCGAGTTTGTTGGGTAATCGCATCCAATTGGCAACGCTAAATAGCAGTTCCAGTTCCACTCTGTCGCTTGATATCAGCTCAACGGAAACAATCACGCCGAGCCAATTGTTCTTGCAGGATAACTCGGCTAGCTCCGTAAGCCTGGTGATTGACCGCAACCTGCTGTTCACAGGATTGACGATCGATAATCCTCGAGACGTGGACTACTATCAGTTCGTCTTGCCCGCTGATGTCAATGTCAGTCAAGCCAGTATTCAACTGAAGAGTGCTTCTGATTTGGATGGCCTGGAATTGGCGATCCTGCCGGTGAGCGGGACCAACATCACCGGCGCGGACTTCCAGCCAGCGGCTCGAAATCCTGATTCACTCGATATCAATGGTAAGTCCAATAACAGTCTCGCAACTGCCTATCGACTTAATAGCATTCGCGACCTGCGGCGAGTTTATGGACTGAGTATTGATCGCCCGACAGATGAGGATTGGTTTGTCTTTACGTTGGCTGATACGGCAACGACGAGTGACAAATTCAGTTTCCTCCGCACAGCATCCACCGCTAAGTCTCATTACGAATTCCAGCTCTATGGTGAAGATGGAGTGCTGTTGAACGCGGGCGAGACGTCTGATGCAGCGGACTTTGTGAAGTTAGCTCTCACAAGTTCGGCTCGGTTGTATGCGGCGACCATGGGACCGACGAATGGCCGTTTGGTCAGCGACTTGAAATTCACTATCGATATTAATGACACGGCGAATAACAAAAACGCTTATGACGTCACACTATCTCAATCCGCAACACAAACGAACGCAACGCTGGATGATCTTGTCGTCGATCTGAACAACAGTCTTCGAACGGCTAAGTTGAATGGGACGACGATTGACGTAGCGAACCCTAGTTTCGCCGATGCGGTTTTCTTCACCTTGGTTAACAATCGCCTGGTATTGGCGAGTCGCAGCAGTGGGACGCTCGCGAAGCTGACAATTGGTGGAGTCGCGACGAATGGATCGTTTGCCGCCTTCAATCAATTAGGCTTTGCGGCCAATCAGACATCACAGGGTGGACTGTTGGCTGCGTCGGATTACTACATACGAGTGCGCATGATCGATGACGATGCTCTGGATAGTGTTGCTGCGAATGGAACGTACGAGCTCTATCCCTCAATTGGCACTGCGGCGAATACGCAACTTAATTTGGCCGGTCAATCTTCTGGTGCGATCAGCCTGGCAGGGTTGGCGGTCAACACACCGTATCTCCTACGGATTACCTCACCGAATGAAGTGCCGACGATTTACAGCTTGAAGTTTGACTTATTCGATGCGTCGAGCCTGGCGTCGGAAACGCTGACGACGGATCTGGCGCAGCGTCCTGATTCAGTTCGCAAGGATGTACTGCTGGGTGGTGCCGGCGCCGATATTCTGCAAGGTGGTGGCGGTGAAGACTGGATCTTTGGCGGCCCCGGTAACGATGTACTCAGTGGTGGCTATGATCGGCAGGCTCCCGATTTGCTGTTCGGTGAAGGTGGCGATGACACCTTCCAGTTGCTGACGGATGATCTGCCGCTGCTCAATGGTTCCGATCAAACCTATATTCCGACGTTTGTGGACACGTTCTACGGAGATGACGGCGACGATCGCGTGTTGTTCCTAGGTGGTGACTTCGATCGACTCGGCAAGCCAGTACCAGACAATGTCGCCATTCGCTGGAACCGGTTCCTGCAGCGATATGAATTCACGTCACTTGTTTGGGATATCGCCAATCAGAAGTTTGTGACGCAGGTATTGCCGGGTGCGCAATTGTCGGCGAAGTCTGCCGCGCCGATCACTGGCAAGTTCGCTACCGATGTTGACTTCGTGTTGTCGCTGGATGGCAAGATCACAAAGTACGTGGTCACTGTGTCCTCGGCAGCGATGCAAGCTAACAGCTCTGTTGATGATTTGGTGACGGATTTGACATCGGCGCTGCGTAGTGCAAAGGGTCAGAACGGTCGAGTGGTTGACCTCAGCGATATGGTCGGAGTTGCGAACGATGCAGGACGACTGCGATTCTTCACCACCGTGTTGGCACCCAAGACGAGTACCCTGACGATATCCAATGCGGAAGGTAAGCCTGCGATTGTTTCAAATCTGGGTTTCGAAAACGATCAGGCTTCATCAGCGCTGAAGGAAGTTTACTCCCAAAAGTTCATCTTCTATCAAGTGAACGGCGTTGAACGCACCGTCATCCAGACTCGAGCGGGCGACGATGTTGTGCACGGCGATTCCGGATTCATGTATCCCGGGATTGAGAGTGAATGGGGGATTGATGCTGGGGACCGCGCTCAAAATGCTGAACTTGCCGCTCTGGAAATCGACGGCGGCGATGGCAATGACAAGTTGTATGGTGGAGCGGAAGACGATCAGATTCTGGGTGGTGCGGGTATCGACTTCATCGCCGGTGGTGATGGAGATGACTATCTCGATGGGGGGCCGGGAGCTGATTTGCTAGCGGGTAATACGACGACGCCGCCCGATGATCTCGAGATTGTGACGCGAAACGGTGCCAACGGGTTGAATGACGACGTCAGCTTTGCTTCGCTGCTGCAAAACGTAGATTTAAGTCAGTCAAAGGTTGAGATTGACGGCCTGTCGCTCCATGAGGGTGATCAGGGTGATTGGTACATTATTCCGACGGCCGATGCGGTCCAGAGACTTGGTAAAGCGTCGCGAGCGTTGCTGACGCGGCAGATGCTCAGCATCAAGTTTGATGATCCCGCACAACAGGTGAAATTTGATGCCAAAAATTCGCAGGGTTTGAATTTCAGCTTGTTCGCCGCCCGCGATACGGATCCCACGACCGCACTGGCAGTTCTGCCTGTGGAACAGTTCTCGGGAGTTCCTGAGTACTACCTGCTGCACGTGCGCAATGTGAACGGTACGAATAGCCCGGCGATGGGCCGCTACAAGATCGTCTATGATCGGGTTATCGCAGAGTCAACAAAAGAAACTCAAACTGTCCATGTGGGCTATGATCAAGCGGGCGTGGTCACGGGTGATGTGATCCTTACTTCGTCCGACCTCACCTATCGTCCTGTGGCGATACCGGTGGGGAATGTGAATGGGGACAATCTGTCAGGACGATCAATCGATGACTTCATTTCCGCGGTGGCTGACAATGTTTCGGATACGGGTCCCAGTTTCGCGCTGCTGACACTGGGAGCGGAAAACATTGCGACTGGGGCGGTCACACCGGCGAATTCCATCGTCTTGAAACTGCCCGCTCCCGTATCGAATCCTTCCATCACATCAACAACCCAGAGTTTCTTCGGTTCACCGGGGGATTTTGACGGCGATGGGAAGCAAGACCTTGTCATCGCCGTTACGTACACCGATCGGACTAAGACGCAAACCACATCGTTGCGATTTGGCACCTACATCGTGTTCGGTAAGGACATACCGACTACGCCGGGGTCGATTGTCGATATCATCGCGATCGCTGGAGCATTCATTCCAGCGACTCCAGGTCTTGGCTTCCTGCAAGCGGGAAGTGTGGGACGCATCAGCAGTGCCACAGCCGATGATCTGGGGATTAGCGAGGCCGGCACAACGGATCTGAAGTCACAGGTTTCCATTATTAAAGGAACAGATTTAACTCGCTCGCGCGCTTTAGGCTTTGATGATTTCACGAATTCCAGTTCTACGAACACGGCTGATGCGCGTTGGATGCCTACGAACGTCCGCAATGGTGACGCCGGACATAGTGGAAATGACGGCAGCATCTATTTCGGGACGCTCACCCAGAATTACGCGGGCAGTGGAAATCGACAAACTGGCACGTTGACCACGAAGAACTCCTATCAGGTAAGTACAAGTGGCCAAGATACAGTGAGCTTTAGTTACTTCTTGAACACCGAGAACACGCCAGGCTACGACATTGCCAGAGTGTCGATTCTTGAGGGAAGTGAGTTTCAGTTGGCGACGGTGATCGCCACCAATCAAGCGACTCCAGGAGCTACTCGACTGGAAGAATCCCCCAAGTCGTCCAGTACTTGGAATCGAGTCACCATTCCGCTCACGCAATTCAGTGGCAAAACGGTCAAGTTGCGATTTGAGTTTGACACAGTCGATGGAATCGAAAACAGCTTTGAAGGCTGGTACATCGACGATATCACCAAAAACAGGCCAATTAATCGCGCCACCTACACGCGATCGATAAATGGTTCATTGCCGCTAACAGTTGCGGGCGTGGGAAAATTCGAAGGTGGCCAACAGAGTAGTTTCGCGATCCTCGATCCTGCTCAAAACAACAACCAGGGCAAGATATTCCTATTCAATGAATTACCGCAATCATTCCCCGCGGATATGACACTCGGTGATACCTCGGGTTACAAGCAATTCACGTCCGGTGTCCGGTTAACAACTTCCAGCGGCAGTGTAGAAACCTCGTACGATCTGATCGGAGTGGGCGATGTTGATGGTAAAGCTGGTGATGACTTCCTTCTCACCAGCGTCAGTGGTTCCATTCTTGTGACCAACAGCACCGCAGGGAATTTGAGCAATGCCATCAAGGATGAGACGGGTGAAGCTGGCAGACTGTTTGGAATCGGTAATTTTAACGGCGATGATGTGGCGGATTTAGGTTCCAACTCGCTGCTGAGCACTCCACGGCTGGTTGAAGACGGTACCACAGTCAATCACGTCGTTGGCAAGATCTTCCTCGGGACGAAGAGCACGACCATCAACTTCCAATCACCGCAGGCAGTTTTTGAGCCCAAGCAAGCCGTATTTACCGATGGTTCAGTAAGTCGAGGTCAGGCATTATCGACAGGTCGATTCCGTGGAATTGGGGATATCAATGGAGATGGCAAAGCGGATATCGCGATGCCAGAAACACTCGGAAAAGAGATTTCCATCTACTTTGGTAAGGCGTTTGAATCGCTGACTGGCACGGGAGGATCAAGTGGGGCTGCCGCGAATCGTCAGACGCCGGAAGTCTTCATCCATCAAATTGGTACGCCCACCGTTAACACGGTCACTTCGGGCAATAATTTAGGTATCGATTTAACGGGGCCTCAACCGCCTGAGACGCGGTCGGCGTTCGCGCTGGAAGGCGCAAGGCCCCAGGAAAACCTGTCGCAGTTCCAAAACGTTGGCGACTTCAATGGTGACCAGCGCGACGACTTTCTGGTGACAGGAACCAGCGGCAGCGACAGCTATCTGTTGCTCGGTCCTGCAAATGTTACGGGTTACGAGTCGATCGCCTCGCGTGCGGAATACATCTTCAGCAACGCTTCGCTGGGTCAACCGGCGACGAGTATGGCGGATATCGACGGTGATGGTACATCGGATCTGATCTTCTGGAAAAACAACACGACGAATAAGACGACGATCGTCACGATCATCCTTGGTGGTCGAATCCTGCCACGACTCGTAACCAGTGACGTGCTCGATCCGATCTACACACGCAAGATTGTCATTACGGATTCACAGTTGAGTCCGGTGGGGATGAATGTTCAGTCGCTACGGTTTGCTGGTGATAAAAATGTGATCAGCGGACGCTTCCACCATGATGTATTGATCTCCTCGAGCGTCGCTGGTGAGAACAGCAACTACGGCTTGCTATTTACCGGCAAGAGGATTGCCTCGTTGGAGACCGGAGTGGTAATGAATGCCAGTGCCGCCGCACTCAACATGCCACTCTTCACCAGCACAATCTACTCGACGCAAGTACAACCAATTCCGACCAAGAATACCTATGTGGCAACGGACGTTGGAGCGACTTTCCCGGAGAACAAGGTGTTCGTTGGACCGTCGGTACCACAATCGACGCAAGATGCGACACAAGCCTTGATTACAAAGGTTTACAGCAGTACCACGACGACACCCATCACGGACCCCTCATCCACCGGACCTTCCATCAATGATCTAAAATTCACGATCTCCGAAGATAAGCTGATTATCAGTTTGAATGTCACCCTTAGTCTGCAGCACACCTACGATGGAGATTTGTCGATCTATCTGATCAGTCCGCTGGGAACCAGCGTGCTCCTCAGTAATCGTCGTGGTGGATCTGGCGATAATTACACAGGAACGGTGTTTAGCGATGCCGCAACCATTTCCATTGCGAGTGGCACGGCGCCGTTCAACGGCTCACCTGCCTATCGCCCCGAGCAATTGCTATCGTTCTTCTCTGGACAGAGCACCAAAGGAACTTGGACTCTGCGAGTGATGGATCATGCGTTCCTGGATACTGGAACGATCACATCGGTGTCGTTGTCCGTTCTGACACCAGACACAGTGGCAGAGGGATCGACCACTGTGACTATTCCGGTGAGCGGGTTTGAAGCTTCCGCCCAATTAACGGACATTAATGTCGCCATCGATCTCGATCATACTCGCGATAGCGACGTCGAACTTATCCTCGTATCACCCGATCCAGACAGCGACGGCCCAATCACGAGTACCAGGGTAACGCTCGTTAAGGATCGAGGTGGTGACGGCGATAACTTCTCAGGAACGATCTTTGATGATGACGGAACGAGTCCGATCACAACTGGGCAGGCCCCGTTCCGAGGAAGATTTAACGTAGATGGGACTAGTGGAGCACTTACGAATTTCCGCGGCCTGAGTGGTTCGAAACTGAATGGCAACTGGGCACTCATCATTCGCGACCGTCGTCCGGGCGAAGTTGGCAGTCTGAAACGAGTATCTCTCGATATTCGCACCGACACACCAGTCACGTCGACGATCAAGGTGACCAATCAGAGCAACACTAAGGTTGTAGACACAAATGTGACCTTGAGTCTCGATGTCACGAACACGCCAGACGTTGACGTGTTCCTGATCCATGCTGGAGTCGAGCGAAAGATTATTTCTGGTGTGCCGACCGGTACCAATTTCTTCAACACGGTCCTAGACGATCAGGCCAAGACGGTCATAACGAATGGCAGTGCGCCGTTTAATGGCAGCTATTTACCAGTCGAGTCCTTAACAGGCACTGGGGCGAGCGTTACGGATTTCCGCGGGACCGCTGCGAACGGCGACTGGACCTTGAAGGTCATTGATCGGCAAGGGATTAACCTGGGTGGACTGATTCGTCGCTGGTCACTCGAGCTTACAACGAACCCAACGCTGTTGCCGCTGGAAATCAAGGGTATTCCGGGCACGATCTCCGATCTGGAAGTTGTTCTTGATATCCAGCATCCCGACGTACAGGACCTGAAGATCAATCTGATTGGTCCGACTGGTGTGAACGTTTCACTAATCGATGGATTGACCAAGACAGGGGCGAACTTCGCGACGACGGTGCTAGATGATCAGGCAAGCCTTGCGCTCAACGATGCCAATGCCACGGCACCCTTTAACGGAGCGTTTAAACCGTTCAAACCGTTGGCCTTGCCGGATCAATCGAGCGGCGCAAACTTCTATGGGAAGACGGCCAACGGGCTCTGGCAGTTACAAGTTGAGGATGTTGATGGTTCCAACTTGAATGCCTTCGTGAATCGGTGGGGGCTGCGAATAACCTACAAGCCAAACGGCGCGACAATCACTGCGATCGGTGATGTCAATGGCGACGGACTGGATGATTTAGTGAGTAGCGCCAAGAGTTTTGAGGGTGGCCCCAGCGAGTTGGGACGAGCTTATGTGCTGAATGGGCGGCCGGTGAGTCAGCTTTCAACAAACTCGGTTGCGTCTCTGGAACTCATTCGCGATGCGGCCGTCATTTTGGAAGGTCAGTCCTTGGGTGGTGCCACCTACGCGCTAAGCGATTTGAATGGAGATGGCTATGACGATTTCGCGCTTGCTCGAACGCGAGAAGACAGTCGGGATGCAAAATATGGATTGCTGATTTACTACGGATCTGCTGCAACGCGGATTCCGCTTAATCCTGTGTCTGTGCAAAGTGCGATGATCGCCAATCTCGGTGTTGCGCAGCTCACGGCATCTGGCTTTGGTACGACCTCGCTAGTCGGCACGCTTACCGCAACGGCGGGTGACTACAACGGCGACGGGATGCTTGATCTGCTCGTCGGTCAGCCATTTACCGTTCAGACTACCTCCGATTCCTCAACTCCAGCGGCGGAGACCATCCTGACGCGACAAGAGCGAGGACAGGTTTATTTGTTCTACTCTGCGGCTTCCCGCGGCAGTCAATTACAACTGAGCACCACAGCGACCACTCAAGATGGTGCCTTATGGGATCTCACGCTGCAGGGAGAGAGCGAGTTTGATCGATTGGGTGTACTGCCGCTGACACCGGCCTTTGATCTAGATGGTGATCGACTTTCGGACTTGGTGATTGGGGCCACGCAGGTCGACGGATATTTGGGTGGTTTGAAGACCGACAGCGGCAGAATCTATGTCATCCAGGGCAATTATCGTCGAGTGGCTTTGCCATCGACGGGCGTTGAGGTCATCGGAAATCGTACCTTTACTGGTGCCGGTACGTTCCTGGTCGATACAGGTACCGGACGACAGGATGTATTTACTGATATCGATGGAAACGGCGACGGCACACTGGATTCCAGTCGTTTCACTTTGGATTTGGGGCAGCGCGAGCGTTGGTATCGGTTTACCACGCTGGGTGACGGGCAACCGGGGAACCTTATTCGGTTAAGTCCGACGGCTGTGCCAAGTCAGTTATTCAATCTGCCGATCACCGACGCAGTGGTAGAAAATGGAACGGTTAAGACTGGTGGAGAGACGCTGAATTTAAGTCCGCAGCGGAAGGGAGTCCTTGAAGTTGATTTGGCCCGATTGCTGCCAAATCTGCATGACCCCACCAGTATTGCTCGCGCACGACTGATCCTGGCCGCATATGCCGATGCGAACGCAGCGGCCAATCGCAATCTGCCGCTGGCCCAAGTGAGCATGGTCAGTGAGATCAGTAGAACCACAAATGGGATCCAATTCGTCAATCGTAATAGCTCATCGGGAGCCTACGAGATCTGGACGAGTGATGGAACTGCGTCGAACACGCAACTGATCTACTCAAGCAACTCCGAGATCACAAATCTGATTTCGACGAACAATGGTGTGTTCTTCACCATGAACGGTACGTTGCGATTCCGCAACTCAAACGGCATTTTGAGGGATTTTACGAGCGCGAAGAATCCTGCTAACCAAACTCTAGTAAATAGTTCAACTCAACAACTGTTCTTCACGGTTGATAGCGTCCTCTGGACGAGCAACGGGACAGTCAGTGGTACGCGAGAGGTGCGGCAGTCAGATTCAAACTATTCGAGTGTCTCGCAGTTGGTAACAATCAATGGCGAGTTGTATTTTGTGGCTGGTAACGCTGCGGCCGCGATGTTGTACCGAGCTGTTTATGATTCCGGTTCCAAGCAGTTTGTGATTTCCAAGGTGCAAGCGAAAGCACCGCTTACGAATCCGTCCAATCTGTTCAAGATTGACAACACGCTGTTCTTCGCCGCGGATAGTGGTAGTCAGCGTGTCTTATGGAGAAGCACGGGCGATAGCATAACGCAGGTACAGACTAACGCTGGGGTGCCGCTGCGTAATCCGAGCAACTTCACAAGTTTCAAGGGTTCCGTCTACTTGGTGGCTAACGACGGACAGGGTGCCAAGCTTTGGTCAATCACTGGCACAGCGGTAAGTATCGTCACCGGTAGTCCTGCGAATCCCACCTCGCTGACCGTGCTCGGTAACTCGCTCTACTTTGTTGGGACCAGCGCCGATCAGGGCACCGAGTTGTGGGTGCTGAATGGCAGTAGTACGCCAGCTACGGTGAGCTTGGTCAGTGATATCGATCCTGGATCGGAGAGCTCTAGTCCCGCCAATCTCACCGTATTTAACAACCTGCTCTACTTCACGGCGAACGATGGGATAAACGGTGTTGAGTTATGGAGCAGCGGTGGTTCGGCGGCAACCACGCTACGAGTCACCGATATCTTCCCGCAGAATGGTTCCTCATTCCCGAAGAATCTGCTCGCGACGGCGGAGTTCCTCTACTTTACAGCGTCAAGTCCTGTTTCGGGCATTGAGCTGTGGCGGCTGGGAACAGCCAGCAATGGTACAGCGATCGTTCAGCCGCCGGGTGATGACAATGATTTCCGAATCACGGCCGTCGATTCGCGTTCAGAGTTGATTGGTGTGACCGTACGTGTTGAAGCACTGACGAGTGGGTCGTTGAACACTAATCGAGCGACAGTCGCATACAGTCAAATCGATAAACTCTTGACCATTTCCATCAATCCGGGCATTACGACGACGAATAAGGTCATCGACGCAATCACGGCCGCGAATCGGACAACGATTCCATTCACTGCCACAACGCTCGCTGGCAACAGCGGTGATGGAATCATCAATACATCGATTTCTACGACCACCGGTGGGATCGACGGCGTGCGGGCATCATTTACCTTGAAGCCAGCCGGCCCGAACAACGATCTGATATTTACGGCCCTGGATCCTGGGACTGCCGGTAATAGCATTCAAATCCGTTTGATCGATGATGGCACGATCACCAATGGCACAGCCACCGCGACCTACAGCAACAACACACTCAAGATCAATATTCAAAATGGAGTAACAACGGCTAGTGCGGTTATTTCAGCGGTTGGTAGTACTGCTGAACCTAAATTGGAGAACAAGGTTTCAGCTGCGTTGTCCAATTCGGATCTCGACAACTCGGGAATGGGAACCATTCATACCGCACCTGTTACCACCCAGGGTGGAGTTACGGGCGTAGCTGCCAGCGCCAGTGTGGCCGGACTGACGATCACCGCGCGGCCTCGTACGACAGAGTTGAACGGATTACGCATCTACTTGTACTCCGACGGAAGCGTGACAGACGGCAGTGCTCCGGTGCCAACTTACCAGGCGACTCAGAAGCTACTCCGTATCAATCTTCTGAGTGGCGTGACGAAGCCAAGTGACATAGTGAGCGTGCTAAACGCTGGTTCGTCCAGTTATTCAGGCGATTCGGATTTCCGCCGAGATTTCCTGGCCGGCAATTTCAGTGACTTGCCTGTTACCGTGCCATTTGCGCAGACCTCGGGCGGAACACAAACAGACAAAGCGACAGCCACGGTTGCCGGAGTGACCATTACCGCGAAAGACGTCGGTACGACCTTGAATGGGGTTAAGTTCTATCTGTATGACGACGGTACGGTGGTCGATGGTAAGCGTCCTGTGCCGAGCTATGTGGGCAGAACACTGAGCGTCAATATTAAGAGTGGCAGTACAAAACCGCAGGATATTGTATCGGTGCTCGAGTCGCCTCAGTCCGGTTTCACCGATGCGACTCAGTTCCGAAGCGATTTTGATGTGTCTCGGGATTCAAACGACACGATCGATTGTCCCACTGCATTGACCTCGGGTGGGATTGATGAGGTGTTTGCAACTGCAACACTTCGTCCACTTGGCGAGAATAACGATATCCTGTTTAGGGCTTCAGTCTCCGGAACGACCGGTAATGACATCGTCATTCGTTTGATCGATAGTGGCACCATCACGAGCGATTCCGCCCAGGTCACTTATAGTGCTGCGGCTAAGAAGCTGACGATCGACATCGCCAACGGAATCACGACCGCGAACTCAATCAAATCCGCGGTTAACGCCTTGAATGGAGTGGTGGAAGCTGCTTTGGTTCCGTCGGAGTCGGGGGCTAGTAACAATGGGACAGGCAGTATTCATACCGCATCGGCAACTCTAACTTCGGGGTTTGATGCCAGCTTTGCCAAGGTGACCATCCGAGCTCCGGGCATTAACAACGATCTCACCGTCAGTGCACGGTCGTCCGGTGATAGTTTTACTAATACCAAAGTGATTTTCGAAAACTCTGGTATTGCGGGTATTGAAAAGGTCCTTTACGACGGCGCAAACAAGACGCTGACGATTCGAATTGAATCCGGAGTAACGACAGCTGAACAAGTGACGGACGCACTTGAATCGGCCGATCGTAGTTCGCTGACTTCCAAGACTGCCGCAGGAAGCGACACAACTAAGTCACGAGCGATCATTTTACAGGCTGGTACAGACAATGATTTCCAAATCACTGCGAAGAATAATGGCATCTCATCTAACGGTACTTCGATCACCGTACTAAATGACAACAGTCTGGCCGAAGGCCAAGCAAGGGCTAGTTTCGGCGACAATCAGCTGATCATCAGGATTAAGAGCGGGACGACGAAGACGGACACGGTTTTGAAAGTGCTCAAGGCTTCTACCGACACCGATTGGATATCTGGTCGAAGCGCTTTCCAAAGTAACTTTACCGCAGATCTGAATCGAGATTACGAAGGAGCCAACACCGGTAACGGACTGATTGACTCACGCGCGTTTACGGCGGAGCTTTTCCAAGGGGAAGACAGTGCGAACGGAGTTGCGCCGGATGGCACGGGTGTGATCGATACCAAGTCGGTCGTGACGACAGGAGCGTTATCGCTGGTCGCCGACTTAAATCCAGGCCCTGATTCCTCGTCACCAAGTGACCTCTATGTGTTCGAAAACCGAATCTACTTCACCGCCACCGACGGCGCGGAAGCAGTGGGTGGAACGGGGGCTACTCATGGCCGAGAATTATGGTCGATCGATCTGTCTCCGACCTCGGATGCTTTGCCGAAACTCGTCAAGGATATTTCTCCGAATGGGGATGCTTTCGTCGAGGGACAATCGACACCGTTCGCGATTTATAAGAATAAGCTCTATTTCGTGGCTAATGATGGCGTACAGGGCGCGGAATTGTGGCGCACGGACAAGACCGCTACCGAGACGACGTTGGCAGTGGATGTCCTCAATGGAGCCGATTCCTCTTCACCACGCGAACTGCTGGTTTACGGGGACACTCTCTACTTCACCGCACGCGGCTCCGCCAATGGCAGTGATTATCTCTTGTACCGCACGACGGGTGACAACAGTGCGAGCCTGGTGACTAGTGATTATCTCAATCCGACGAATTTGGTGCTGTTCGATGACCGGCTGTACTTCAGCGCGGTGAAGGGTGGAATACGTGCTCTGACGTCGCTGTCAGCCAACCCCGGTGGTGATCTCTTCTTCGTATCCAGCTCACAGCAGGATGTCGGTGCGGCGGCGAATTTGGTGGATGTAAATGGCATTTTGTATTTCACGCGAATTCGAGAAGGCGGACTCGAACTATTACGTCTCGATAACAACGTGGCGCAGACGGTCGGATCGGTCACTAGCTCCGCCGCCCAATTTACGGCGAGTGGCTCTGCGTTATTTTTCACGGATCGGGGAGTGGGGGCGGACGCGACCATTCGACTTTGGTCCACATCCGCGACGTCCGAAATCAAACTGGTCGGCACAGGGAATCTTGATGAAGTCTCGGGACTCTTCCCCTCAAATTTGACCAATGTCAACGGGCGTCTCTATTACACGGCAATCATCAAGAAAAACGTTAACAGTCAGCTCGTAACCGAGTACGCGTTATTGCGAGTTGATGGTGTAAATGAAGTTCCAAAACTGGCGAACGTGCTACCGATACGAGTTAGCGATGGTTTTTATTCACTCAAGACGATCGCCGCAGGTGACACGCTCTTCCTTCAGATTCCCGATGCTCGCGGCAACCTTGTTCTCTGGCAAAGCTCGATCGTTACTTCAAGTCAGGATTCGAAGAATGAAACAAGGCCCGTAACTTTGACGGATAGCAGTTCCGACGCGAATGTCATCGGAGCGAACAGTTTCGTAAGTAGTGGCAGTACGTTGTTCTTCCAAATCAATGGCACTCTGTATAAAAGCGTGCCGCTGGTTGGCAGTATGCTGGCTGAACGAGTGACAAAAACGCTGTTAGATTTCGCGGGTCAGGAATTGCCGGCTTTCAAGGTTGAGGTCCTGAATGGCGAAGGGGACATGATGGTGTCGACGACCGATGCCATCAAGGTAGCGAAGTTCACCTACTTCACTTCGGCAGCGAGCCCAAGTGTCGATCTTACGAACGCCATCCGGTATGCATTGCAGCAGCAATGGTCTCGCATGACCATCCGGATTGCTCCCCTTGATGCCAGCGCTCAATTGCGTCGCGCTACAATCAATGACGTTGACACTCGCCTTGAAATCACGACTGCCGAGCAGCAAGGAGTCCGCGGCGATTTGCTGGATAGCGAAGGTCGTTTGCTGGCAGAAGATCAAACCATCTTCGATCTGCGCCGCTATTCGGCTGGCACGTTCTATCTGCGAGTGTTCAATCCGCGCTCCGATATCGATGCCCAGCCGCTGGTTAATGACGCCGATTCTCAGCGCGATCAGGTGCAGAATCCGACGATGGTTCGGGCTTTGAACGACGGTGTTTACTTCGTCGCCAATGACGTCCTCTGGCGCAGTAACGGTAATGCACTGGAAAAAGTGACGGTAGCCTTTAGTAACCCAGCGGCTGAAGAGGATCCAAACTCCCTCGGCTCGATCGGTGACCTGACCGTCGCTGGCAGTTTCCTCTATTTCACCGCGATTGATAAAAACAAACCTGCGGCGGGTCGCGCACTCTATCGGGTGTCCGGTACCATTGCGGTGGTTGTTGATAGTCGACCAGTGGTCATGACGAACTTGATCGGCGCAGGTGATCGGCTGTTCTATACGGCAAACAATCAGTTACTAACTCAGCCGCCAACCGATTTAAATACAGCGCCTCTCACGCTCCCGGCCCCTCCGACCAGTTTGACGGTGGTAGGAAATAACCTGTACTTCCTCAGTGATGGCAAGACTTGGGTGAGTGATGGAACGAGCGGCGGCACCAAAGCGATCACCAGCGTACAGACAGGAGGTCGCGATTCCGAAAATGTGATTGCCGTCGATAATCGGTTGTTCTACTTCGCACAACAGCCACTGGCCGACGGAACAGTTCGATGGGATCTATGGACGGCGCGCGATAACATCGGGCAAGTAATTCGTTCGTTCTCTGGTACCACCAACGCCGATCTACTCGGAGCGCTTAGCAATGTGGTGTTCTTCACGGTTACTCGTGGTGGACGAACTCAGCTGTGGACAGCGGACTCTCAACAACTCGATCAAGGTGCCAGTTTCGTAGCCGATCTCGGTGCCGCAGGCAGTGAAGTTGATTTGCTTACCATTGATACGGGTTCCATTTACTTCACGGTGCAGCTGCCAGGAGTAACAACCTCGGCGCCGCAGCTGTGGCGTAGCAGTGGCGTGGCCGCGAGCACTCGCATGCTTTTAGCTTCACTGCCAGGATCCGCCAGTCTGCTGACGAACCTTAATGGCACGCTGTATTTTGTCGCCGAGAATGATCGCTTCCCAAGCTTGTGGAAGAGTGACGGCGGTCGAGTATCGTTTGTGAGCCGCCTGACAGGCAAGGTGAACTCAATCGCCAGCCTGAATCAGCAGGTTTACCTGTCGATCACCGAGAATTCTTCCGTCTCGTTGCGACCGGCTGGCTTGAACAACGATCTGCGAATCGTTGCCAATTCGCCGACGAATGAGCAGGGAGTCGCCCTGGCTGGTGTGACTGTGAAACTGGTGAATTCGTTAAGCGGTGATGTGGCTGTCGCCACCTATGATGAGGTGGGCAAAAAGCTCACGATTCAGATATCCAATGGTGTCACGCGAGCCTCTACGATTGTTCGCGCGATCAATGCTGAGGGAACATTTGCGGCCATACTGGATTCGGCGATTGAAGAGACAAATGACGGCACTGGAGTCATCAACACGGCGGCAGCGGTCACGATGGGTGGATCGGATCTGGCCACTGCTAGCCTGATCATGCAGCCAGTGTTGAACAACAATGATCTGCGGTTTCAAGCGAAGAGTAACGGGTCGCAATACAACGGAGTCGTAATTCGTTTCATCCCAGATGAAGCGGTGCTGGGTGATGCAGCGCTGGCGATCTATGACGACCAGACGCGAATGTTGTTGGTGCGAATCAATGAAGGCACGACCACAGCGACCGCCGTGCTGAATGCAATTAATTTGCAGTCGACCGCCTCCGGTTTCCGACAGGATTACTCGGTCACACTGGTGAGCGGCAATGACGGATCGGGTTTGGTCTTCGAATTCGAGGG
This sequence comes from Pirellulaceae bacterium, assembly GCA_044235425.1. Lineage (GTDB taxonomy): Bacteria > Planctomycetota > Planctomycetia > Pirellulales > Pirellulaceae > JBJSXJ01. Next base: position 13,949 of record JBIIHW010000087.1, on the reverse strand, counting down.
CGAGCTTGGGGGGGGAGCTGATTCGCGCATGGCGAATGGACTGCTCGCGGGTCCAGGTTTAAACAACGATCTACTCTTCACTCCGATTCGTCCTGCCGATAGCACTATTCCGAACAGCGATTTCAATGGCTATCGCGTCCAACTGCTGCATGACGAACAGTTAACGGGCCGATCAGCTCAAGCGGAATTTGATGCTGTGCAGCGTCTCGTGACGGTACGTGTTCGAGATGGGGTCACCACGGCAAATGATGTGCGTAGCGCGATTATCGAGGATCTGCAGAGTACCTTCGGTAAGCTGTTCACTGTGTCGCTCAGTACTTTGTTCGACATCGGCAACGATGGCTCCGGTACGTTTAATACCGCGCCGGTCGCCAGCGTTCAGCGTCAGACCATCTGGCGTAGCGGTGGCAGCGCCACGAACACGGTGTTCTTACAAGAGACTCCAAACACCGCGACGAATCTGACGAGCGTGGGCGGTGCCTCATTCTTCTCGATCACCGTTGATGAGCTAACGAAGAAATTCCCAGTACAAGGGTCGTTGTACTACACCACGATCAATCATGCTGGACAGTATGAATTAAGACGAATCTTTGATGCAGACAACAAACCACGTGGATTGGTGGTTAAGAGCTTTGTTCAACCGCTCCAGAACCTCACCGCCGTCGGATCCAAGCTCTTCTTCACGACGAGCGATGGACGTAATCTATGGAACAGCGATGGGACGTTCGAAGGGACGTTGCCAGTAACGCAGCGGCGAGTGGGTGGTACTGATAGCAGTATTGAGTCATCGACGGCGATTACATCCTTGGTGGTCACCGGGGATCAGCTGTACTTTGTCGCTACCACAAACAATCGAACCGAACTGTGGCGCACGTCGGGTGCTGTATCGCCGGTGCCAGTCGTCATTCGCGCGAAAGCAGCGTTACAAGGAAGCAGTCATCCAACCAGTGATCGGGATCGCTTGTTTGGTGGCGACGGCGATGATGTACTGATTGGCAATTCCGATCTTGATCGCCTACTGGGTGAAAGCGGTAACGATCGCTTCATCGGTGAGTCAATCGAGTTGCGTGATATCAATACAGCGGAAACCTTCACTGAGCCGCCTACGTCTGAGTACAGCAACAACCGCACACGCTCCACGGATCCAGTGGTCACGATTCCCGATGCAGCCTTACGAGCGGGATTGGCCACCAGTATGGGTATGCCAACCACGGTGGCGTTCGATGGCTCAACGCTGGTACGTCGTCCGCTCTACGCCAGCGATTTGTTCCAGCTAACCAACGCGCAGCTGTCCTATCTGGGTATTCGCCGCTTAGATGGACTGGAATTCGCCAGCAACCTGGAAGTGCTCAACCTGAATGGCAATCGCATCAAGGATCTGTCGCAAACGGTTCCGGGAACGGATGCGGTTACCCAAGCTGAAATTGGTATGCGTCAATTGCGTTACCTCAGCCTGGACTTCAACGCCTCGGGAGCCCTCGACTTCGACGGCTTAGACGACCAGGTTCTGTTCCCAGCAGACGTCTACTTCAGCGGTGATCAAGGTGATTTAACGATTGAAGCCTGGATCTATCCAACGACCAGTCCAACGGGCGAGTCGGTCCTGCTTAATTTCGGTAATGGTCCGACACAAGACAGCGTGATTGTCGGTACGTCTCACAGCACCACGGGCCGGCCATTCTTCCAGGTCTATAACAGTTCAGGGTCAGATGTCCGAGTTGTGGCGATCAACTCGCTGGCGATCAATCGCTGGACTCACCTGGCGGTTACGTTGACCGATTCAGTACCGCAGATCTGGATCGATGGTGTTTCTCAGGCACTGACCTATTATGTCAATGGTGTAACGGCGGCGAGTGGTAGCTTTAACATACCGGCGAATGTCACGCGATCGCTGAACATCCTGGGGCATGGTGGCAATCAAGATTACTTCACGGGCCAGTTGGATGGTCTGACGTTCTGGAATCGGTCGCGCAGTGGAGCGGAGATCAAGGCCGATGCTCAGTCTCCACTGCCACTGGCAGCCGGCAAAGCCTCATTGCCAATTGAAGTAACGGGTTATTGGAACTTTGAAGAGTTTCAGTCACTGGGAGTGTTTGATGATTCGGTCTACGGCAGGAATGGCATTCTGGGTGGAGGCTTCATTGAGCGCGTTCCCGGTCGCATTCTGTTGCCGCCAGCAACACCTGTGACCGCGAACGAACTGGGACGCACGTATGTGACGAATCTGGATCATCTCGATGATCCGCAGCAGCCCATTCGGCTGCTAGGTCTGTCGGTGGACTACAACCGCATCAGCGACATCCGCTCGCTGGCTGCGTTGCAAGCTCTGCAATTCCTGAGTTTGGATGGAGTCGTTCCGATCAACAACCGCCAACTGGCCACGGTTGTTACGGATTCGGAAATCGTCGCCAAGGATGGTACCCGCTTAGTTGTGCCCACGGGTGGTACGGCCTTGGTATTGAGCGCCGGCAAGCATGCCTGGCGGCGTTTGGAACTTGGTGGAGGCGTCGATAACAACGAGCACTTCACCGTTTCCTACGACTCTCAAACAAACAAGTATCGAGTGATTTATACCGCGAGTGACGGAACCATGGACTCTGAAGATTTTATTGCCGACGGTATCGCGGCGATTGTGTTTGATGGCGGTGACGGAGAAGACTATCTTTCCGTTCAGCCTTCCGTGACGATTCCTGTCCTAGCTGCTGGTGGTAACGGAAACGACAACCTGCTGGGAGGCAATGGAAATGATCAGATCTTCGGCGGTGATGGGAATGACATACTGGTTGGTGGTTTTGGCAGAAAATCAGACGACGATGCTCTACTCCTCGGTGACGGAACCGACGTACTGATCGGTGGCGCCGGTGACGATTCCTATCGCCTACCCGATAACTGGGGAACGGATACGATTCTGGAAAATGCCAATGGTGGTAATGATCGAGTCGATTTCGGTCTGGTGACGATCCCTGTTCAGCATCGCCTTGGAATCGCCAGCTTCGCGAGCACTAACACGTTAAACATGGCTGGATTCCAAATTGAGGAATTCATCAGCAGTTCCAGCCAGCGCGACTCACTCATCTTGGATAGTCAGGTTGCCGGCGACGTCATTCTTTCCGGCAATCAACTGATCTACGGTGACACCATCATCACGTTGCCCACGTTGTCACAACTGACAATTCGGATGAAGGCGGGTGATCAGCGAGTCGGTTCGATTCAAGTGACTGGACCTGTGGAAGTCGCGGGCGACCTGATTCTGGAAGCCGACACGGTTAACGTGAATGCCACGATTCGAGCCAATCGCGTGGCGCTGCTAATGAATAATCTGCTGCTGATGCCGCAGGATTTGAGCGGTACGACCGGTGCGAACGATGTTGCACTGATCACCGCTGACCAGCTTATGATACGAGCAGATGCAGGAGTGGGAGCACCGACAGCACCCATTTATACGCAGCCTCGAAACAATACCTCGCAACTGCTCGATGTGCAGACTCAAGGTGCTGCGGGCATCTACATCACAGCACTACGCAGCGTGGAGATAGGTGCTGCTTCGCCGACGGCAACGACGCCAATTGATGATCTCTTTGTCACTCGTGAGCCATTCGGCTTGCGAACGGGTGCGGCTGGTGACATCGTGCTCACCGTTCTCTCAGGCGATTTAATGGTGCGTCGTGAGATCGCCGCTACGGGTGGTAATATCACGCTCACCACCGACAGCATTTCGATCCTCTCGCCGATTTCCAGCCGCGCGAGCGAAGCCAATGGCCCGCGTGGCAAGCTGCGTCTGCAACCGCTTACGATCGATCGCAGTATCGGCATCGCCGATCGCGCGCTAGGCGATTTCAATCTGACATCCACCGAGCTGAATCGAGTGATCGAGGGCTTTGACGGAATAGCGATTGGAAGAATCGATGGGCGACATTTGGTGGAAGTACAAACCTATCTCTTCCGCAACTCACTCACGATAGACAGCCCGCTTCTCGGCGGTTCGATCATGGTGAAGGGGCTGATCACGACGATTTCGCCAGAGGTGAAAGTTACTTTCAACGGCGCCTTCTCGACCACTCGCTTGCAAAACAACATCAACACGGCCGGTGGCCCCTATGTGCTGAATGACAGCTTGATCATCGGCGATGGAAGGACGCTCACGATCAGCACCGGTGGTGGTGATATCGACATCAGCGGGACGATCAATGGTGTGGCGGGCGGTGGAGTGGAAACGTTGATCCTTGACGCTGGTCAAGGAAATATCACTCTCCAAGGCAACATCGGTAATGTTGCACCGCTTGGTGCGCTGATCATTCGCTCGGCGGGTACGGTTACGTTTAAGGGCTTTGCCGTGGTCGATGGACCGCTGTTGCAGCTCGGTGGCTTGAGTACCAGCTTCCTCGGTAATGTCACTGTGGAAACGCTTGATATTACCGCAAAAAATTCGATCACCTTTGGCACCGTTTCCAAGCCCATCAGTTTGCGAGCTACTCAAGGTTCCATTGGACTCGAGGTTGATCCGCTTTCGTCACCGGGATTAATTGATGTGGTGGGTAGTGTTGTGGCGGCCGGTGATGTGATCATTCGCGACGCGAAGAATGTGAGTTTCAGTAATCACACGATGAGTGTCGGTGGAGATTTACGGCAAGTCTCCGGCAGTAATGAAACACGGTTCGGCGGCACCATCGCCGCTCGTAGTGTCGATCTGCGGACGGAAAACCTGATTCAATTCACGGGCCTGTTGAACGTGGCTGCAGGCGGCGATATTCGGTTGACCGCCGATGAAATCGATTTCCCAACGACAGCGAATTCTATTGTTGGTAGCGGCCAGCTGGTCCTGCAGCCCTCCAGCTTGTCCATAGCGGTCTTGCGACCGGCCGGCAACAACAATGACATTATTTTCAAGTCGACGCGAACTGATTCCACGCTCAACGGTGTGACGTTCCGATTGCTGGATGATGGGACGGTCACGACGAATTCCGCCACCGTGAGCTACGATGCTACGATCAAGCTGGTCACGATTCGCATCCGCAATGGAGTGACCACGGGGCAATCGATAGCGAATGCATTCCAGGCCGCGACCGGTATACCGTTCACCGCGTCGCTGGCTGCCGGGAACGACGGTACTGGTGTGATCAACACCACGGATGTCTCCACGGGTAGCACGGGTACTGCGACGATGCCTGCAATCGCGACAGTGCGTCCGGCTGGTAATAACAATGACCTGACCTTCACGGCGACTGCCAATGGAGTCGCCTCCAACTTGAACCACATTCGTTACATCGATGACGGATCGATTACTAACGGTAGCGCCAGTGCGAGTTACACGGATGGCGTCTTGACGATCAAGATTCAGAGCGGCGTGACGACTGCCAGCCAGGTAATTGCTGCCGTCGGACAAACGGCCATTCGAGCCGTGGGTTCAATCAACCCAGAGGGAACACATAATGCCATGTCCTTCGTCGCCACAACGGCGGACTCAGCATTCAACGATCTCACGGTCGTGATGCAAGATATGGTGTCTGCTGGGAACGAGTCAGCGAGCTACGATGCGAGTTTGCGACGACTTACGATTAAGATGCAAGCAGGACCTGGTGGATCCACCGCAAATCAGATCATCGCCGCTGTCAATCGTGACGTAGGTTCCCTATTCACCGCTGCCTTGGATGTCGATAGCGATCATGGCCCGGTTGATGGATCGAATGCTGGTACTGGAACATTCGCTGCTAATACCTACTTGCATGTGACGTCAGGGGGAATCGCCGGTAGTCCCAATTCCGCGCTTGGCTTCTCGGCCTCGCTGAATCGGGATGAGGAACTGAGTAACGATGGCAGCGGTACCTTGAATACTGCTCCCGTCGTATCGATGGGAGGCGCAGATGAAGTGCCGATCGACGTGGGCTTACTATCCCCAAGCACTGGCACTCGCTTGGATCTATCGGGCACCGACCTGGCTGCGCTGAAGAATGGCTTTAGTTCGATCTATCTGGGACTACAAGAGGTTGTCACGGATGCGGATGGCCCGATTTTCTGGGGCACCGCTAACTTCCAGGATCCACTCTTTGCTCGTGGGACTGCCATGACCGTATCCGGTGTGATTACCGGTGACTCAGCAATTGAATTCCTCGCGCAATCAGGTGACATCAAGATCGAAACGGGTGGTCGCATATCGGTCACCGGTGGTGATGCGATACTAACCAGTAAGGCGGGAAGTATCGTCTTGTCCGACGGTCAGATTACGGCGACGAAAACGGTTACCTTGTTGGCAGATCAAAACATCACGCTCACGAATGGATCGATTTCGGCATCCAATCATGTCAACCTGACGGCGTCGAAGGGCGCGATCACCCATGCAGCAGGTCTGGTTACCACGGCGATGTTGCAGGCCACGGCCGCGACTGGCATGGCCCTTAACACGGCCGTCGATTCCATCACGGCTAGCGTTACGGCTCCTGGCGATTTGATCATCGGTGAGTCCAATCAGCTCACCATTCATTCGCTCGTGACCGCCGAGGGCTCCATCATGGTGACGGCTGGTGGCACACTTACCGCACAGACGGTAACGACTGCTGCCGTGAGCGACGGTAACAATCACATCCGCTTGCAGACGACTTCGGGTGACATACTGCTGGGTAGGATTAATGCGGGCAGCGATAACGTCACGCTTCAGTCGGCCGGAGCCATTCAGGACCATTTGCCGGGTGATGGCACCGGTAATGCCAACGTGATTGCCACAGAACTTTCGTTGAATGCCACCAGCGGGATCGGACGTGTGGACGCAATTGATGACCTGGATGTCCAGTTAGGCACATCCACGAAGGTGGGAGCTCTCAGCGCAGTCAACTCCGGCACTCTGGGTGATATCGCCGTCATTCAGCTGGCTGAGGGTGGCAATCTGCTGGTCAGCGGACTGGCACAAACAAAGATCGATGAACAAACGGGAGATATCGCACTTCTCGTCGAAGACGATGAATTAACGGTAGCGAGCAGTGGTGTGCAAGTTACGGGCCTTGGGACGCTGAGCCTGGTAACGGGGTCGTTGAGTCGCGTCAATGCGATTCGGATTCAAGGACCAATAACTAGCCGTTCCGGCTCAGTCAGCATCTCAGCAAGCGGCGAAATCACGCAATCCGCGATGGTAACGACCACGAGCGCGAACGTTTTGCTGACTGCTGGTGGCGGTGGCATCACGATGGCACCCGGCTCAAGCACGCGGAGCCAGTCCGGCGACTTGACGTACACAGCTACTTCGGCAATTGAGGCTGCTACTCTACGAACGGCAGCGAGTGGACTGATTACCATCGTTACTACGAATGCCGATGCAGACGTGACGCTCGGAGAAGCAATTTCAACGGAGCAAGGAACGATCACGATTAGTGCGCAGCGGGGGATCGTCCAGCGAGCGTCTCTCACGAGCACGACAGGCGGCATTTCCCTGCTCGCGAAGAACGGATCGATCCGTGTCGAAACTGCGACGAGCGTAGGAGCTGTTCCACCACAAACCGTCTCGGTCACGGGCGCTATTCGCTACGAAGCGAATGGCGATATCGTGCTCGGAGGATCTTCCCTGGCGAACTCGACGAGCATCACACTGCTTGCCCAGAACGGTATGATTCAAAGCGTTTTGACGGCCGCCGGTCGCGTTACGACCGCCTCGCTGTTCATGACCAGCGCGACAGGCATCGCGGTCAACACGGCTGCGGATGAGATCACCGGAAGTGTCACGAATTCTGGTTCGATCGCGGTTTTTGAGCTCAATGCGATAACAATTCGTTCGCTGGTCACCAACAACGGGCCGATTACGATTACGGCGGGCGGCACGATGAACGCTCAGGCGGTTTCAACAGCCGCGGCAAGTAATGGCGACAACGACATCCTGCTGATAACAACAACCGGTGACTTGCTACTCGGCTTGATCACTGCCGGCGCAAATAACGTCAATTTGCAGTCGGCGGGCATGATCCAGGACAACCTTAATGGTGAGGGATCCGCCTTTGCGAATGTGGTCGCGACGCGAGCGATTATTACAGCTGTGGCTGGTGTTGGCACCGGTGATACCGATGGCGATATCGATCTGCAGCTTGGATTGGCGGGTACGAATGGCGTACTCGAAATCGTTAATTCCGGACCGTTTGGGGATATCCATGTCATCCAAGTAGCGACGGGCGGAACACTGCTGGTTCGTGGTGCACAGCAGACACTGCTCTCGAGCGTTGGCGGCATTGTCATTAACACCGAGGCGGATTCCATACTTATCGGTGATGCCTTGCTGGCCAATGGTGGACCGGGTATTGAGGTGGCAGGTAGTGGATCGATCCAAATTATGGCGGGCACTGGCAGCGATAACAGTTCCGTCACGCAGATCGCCCCAGTGGTGACGACGAGTGGCATGCTGCTGATCACCGCCGGTGGTCCGTACGATCAGCAATCGACGCTGCAATCGACAACCGGTTTCATCCGTGTGACGTCCGTCATGGGTGGTATCGCAATGAGCTCAGCGGCAAGCACCAACACAACCAGCGGCGCCATTCGCTACGCTGCTGAGGGTGACCTCCAAATTCGTGCGCTGACGACACTCAATGGCCCGGTGACGTTGCTCGCCGGTGGCAGCATTCAGCAGCTTGGTGATATCACGATTGGTGGACATGATCTGTTCGTACGAGCAGGGATGACCAGTAATCACTCCATCGAAATGGCATCGACGGCCGTCAGTAGCAGTCGAGGCGGACGGATTCGATACCAAGCGAGTGGTGATATCCGTATCGCGACGCTCGACGCGAAGACCGGTTCGTCTATGAACGATGCTTCAAGCATTAGCCTGATCGCTGGCGGTTCCATCCTCGATAGTCACATTGCTGCACTTGCGGGCACCGCTAATCTCCGGGCAAGGGCCGTACGACTACAAGCCGGTAAAACGATTGGCGCTCTGGGGACTTTGGCCGACGCTTTGGAGGTTGCCAGTGACGCGTTCAGCGCTGCGAGTGGCTTGGGAGGAATCCTAGGTGAGCTCAATGTGAACTTCCTCTCGAGCGTCGCAATCACGGACGTCGCGGTGGAAACAGGACGCCTTGAGGAAACAGGTGCTGTCGTAATCGTTGCTGATACTGTTCAAAGTGATGTCAGGAATTTGTCGAGTGGTTCAATTGTTCTCTCCGTGAACAGTGGCGATCTGTTGGTACGGGATGGTGCCAATGGAGATGGATTCGGTGTCGTAGCGACGGCTTCCGGGAATGTCTTACTGCAAACAATCGCTGGCCACATCAGCTTGTTTGCGACGGTGAAGGTAACGAGTGGCAGCTTGAGCTTGCTTGCCGCAGGCAATATCCAGCAGTCTAAGTCGGATGACGCGAACGATAAGCGAGCACAGACGGCACCAATCAGTTATGGCAACCTGATTAACCTGGATGGCACCATCGACGTAACGGCCAGCCAAGCCATCACGATGCACGCTGAAGCCAGCAGTACGACGAATGGACGCAACATTCGTTATGTCGCCGGCGGTTCTGTGACACTGGGGCGGATCGACGCTCGTACGCCGCTGGATCGGGATCCAGGGACGTCGCTGGGGCAGGCGGCATGGGGCGACATTAGTTTGCTTGTGAATGGTTCCGTGACGGATGCGAGCGAAGAAAATTTAGGCATCGTAGGTGGGGCGACGATTGGCACTCGCATTTTGTCGATTGCCAGCAACACGATTGACTTGTACGCCGCCAATCTGAAAGTCATCGCCACGGGAACGGTCGGCAGCGGAATGAACGCCTTAGAGGTCGAAGCGGCGTCGGTTGCGATCAACGCGCTGCAGGGTGTCTTCCTGCTCGATCCGACCGCACTCGCGATTGCGGAAGTCGCAACGGTATTTGTTCAACGTGTCATGGCCACGGGCACGACGATGGAGATTGGTCCAGCCGATGCGGTTGTGACGGGTATTCAGACCACTGCACCAGCCGCTGCCATCGTTGTTCGTACCATTTCGGGTGATCTCATCGTCAATCGCCCCGTCATCGCTCAGGGTAACGGGCAAGTGTTGCTCGAAGCCCACGGTCGAGCTCAAGCGTCGCTGCCAGCCGCTGGAGCCAACAATGATCTGCTTTTGAAAGCGGTCAATGCTGGCAGTCTTGATGCCAATATCACCGTATCGTATGTGGAAGGTGGGTATGCATCGATCCGCATCGCCGCTACAGGGACGAATAACGACATTCGTATTCGAGCGAAGCATACTGGTGCTGAATACAATAATGTTTCGATCGCTTTCCTTCGCGGTCGCACAGGCGGCGGTGCGACCGCTGCTTACGATGTACTGAATCGACTGCTGACGATTACGATCGATGCTGAAACTGCCATCGATCCGATGGTGAGCACGGCGAACACGGTGATAGCTGCGATCAATCTGCTGTCGGAGTGGCAAGCGACCCTGGATCGTTCAGCAGAATCTACAAATGACGGCACCGGCGCACTCGATGTCACTTCGACGTCAGCTGGCATTACTCTGGGGGGATCGCTTTCTACGTCCCGGTTAGCGGTAAACCCAGCGGGAATTAACAATGCGATCGTGATCGAGTCGTTGGTATCTGGGCCAGAAATGAATGGAGTGATGGTGCGCGTCACGGCTGGCGAGACGGGTGGGCTGGCGCGAGCTGCTTATGACGAGGTAAATCGTATCATCACGATCACTCTTGATGCCGAAAGTGTGATCGATGCGAGTTTGACGAATGCCAATGCGGTGGTCGCAGCGATTAACAAACTATCGGCTTTCCGAGCACGCTTGGATGTAGCGACCGACACGAATAATGATGGCACGGGTACATTTGCGATCGAAGGTCTGCCGCAGAGCATTGGAATGCTGGCTGATGGTGTGCGGACGAATGCTTCCTTGGCGGCGATGATCCCGGGAAGTCGCAATGATCTGCTCATTCAAGCAACACAGCCAGGCCCCGACTTCAATGCGGTAACCGTTAGCTTTGTCCGCGGCACGACCGGCGGAATGGCACTGGCATCATACGATGCGACGCTCCGTATCCTGACGATCACCCTCGACGCGGAAACATTGACGGACAATGCACTGACATCCGCCAATACGGTGATCGCAGCCATTAAGTCCTTGCCACAGTGGACCGCTCAACTCGATCAGTCTCGCGAGTTTGACAACGATGGTACTGGCTTGATTGTGCCAACGTTCACTGTTGCTTCGGGCAGCATTGTGACTAGCGGTGGTGGTGGAGAACATGCGGCCGCATTCATCCGTCCGACCGGTGCGAACAATGACATCACCGTGATGGCTCGACGAACGGGGCCGCAATTCAATCAGGTTACCGTTCGCTTTGTCGGTGGAAATTCGGGTGGCGTGGTCAATGCGTCCTATAACCCCATCGATCGGTTATTGACGGTGACGGTCGACAGCGTGGGGATCGATCAAAGTCGAACTTTGGCGATCGTCAATGCGATTAACGCCCTGCCAGACTGGACGGCTGAACTTGATCTGACCGATGAGGCAACCAATGATGGTACCGGTGTAATCCGGCCGACCGATGAAGATACGTCGGCCATGGGGCTGACAACTGGCGGCGCCGGCTACGATCTCGTCACTTTTGACCAAGCAATGAACCAGTTGATTGTGTCGATAGAGTTTGGCGTTACGACCGCCAACGAGATTCGCGATGCGATTAACACCCACGGTCTCTTCCAAGCCACCTTGGCCGAGGCGAACAGCACAGGTGAGGGAACGATCCTCAGCACCACGGCTGCCGCCATCACGACACTGGTTGATGGGTCGTTACGCATCAATGCAACCGTTGCCAGCGGTGGTGGCGATAACACACTCTTTGGTGATCGAGACGTAATCAGTAATGATCTTGTGAGTACGATCGATCGCGGAACGGTTGAGTTTAACGCTTGGACCGGCAGCATCTTGATGAGCCCGACCGCAACGACGAAGACCACAGGCGCCAATATTCGTTACACCGCCGTTGGCGATATCGTTCTGGGATCAGTGAGTGCTGCGAGCAATTCCGTTCAATCCTCCTGGGGTGATGTTGCGATCTCGAGTCAGCACGGTGGAGTTCGTTCCGCGCTGATGCCGGATAGCACGGTGGTAAATCTGCAAGCCAATCGCGTGCGAATTACCAGTGCTCTGGGAATTGGTGCTCTTGATCATTCGTTACGAACCGAGATCGCGACGCTGGCAGCTAGCACTTCGTCACCTGGAATTTGGCTGCAGAATCAGACTGCGTTGACGATTGGTGCGGTTGGCCCAGTGAGCACAACCAGAGTTCTAGCGGATGGAACGGTTGAAACGACGACAGATGCATCGTCAGTAATCGGGGTCGCAGCCAGTCAGTCGAGCGTGATTCAGATTCAAGTCGCCAATGGTGATTTGATGATCGTAAGCCCCGTGACGATGGCTGGTTCAAGTAGTGTGACGTTGGCCGCTGCCAATGGCTCAGTTTTGATTTCCGCTTCCATCACGGGAGTCAGCAATGATGGCGTTCAAGTTTCCGCCAGCGGTAATATTATGTTCCTGTCGCCGAGCGGACAGATTGCGGTTCCGGGGACCGTCAACTTGGCCGCTGTAGGTTCAATCGCGAATCTGACGTCGACAGTCACACCAACGGTGTCGGCTGGCGACGTGCTCATCACGACCGGGTCAGTGGCGATCCCATCGACTGCTAAGTTCACTTTGCACAGCAGTCGAGATCTGACAATTAGCGGTGCTGGATTGGCAATTCAGAATGCTGATTTGGAACTGAATGCTGTGCGAAGCCTGGTGATTATCGGCAAGCTATCCGCTACGGGAATGGGTTCGATAGATCTGCAGGTCAGCGATGGCGAATTGTTGGTGCAGCAAGCGATCGAGGCTACCGGGAGCGGCAATATCCGTCTGTCGGCCGCCGTTATCACTCCTGTGACATTACCGGCTGACCGCCGTGGCAGTATTGAGATTGCAGCCGCGATCACCACCACGACGGGCAGCATCTTTATCGGTGCAGAACAGAATTTGCTGCAACGAATCATGGGTGACATCACTACGTTGGGTGGTAACGTGACCGTGATTGCGAAAAACGGCAATTTGGTGATGGAGTCAACAGCACAAGATGACGCTGTAACAACTTCTACGGGTGGCTTGATTCGTTACTCGGCAGGGTTGAATGTACTTTCGAGTGCATTGCTGGCCGGTTCTGGAAATGTGGTTCTTGAAGCTGGTGGCTTCATTCAGGATGTCAACGGTACCCCCGTTAACGTGTTGGCGAATCAGTTGATGGCTACAGCCGTGATGGGAATTGAGCTTGATACGAGAGTTGTTTCAGCAACCGCTGTGAATACGGGAACCGGTGCGATCGTTCTCAGGGAAATTGATGCAATTGCGATTACACAGGCCACAACTGCGAATGGGCCCATCACGCTGACGGCGGGTGGCTTCCTCGAGGCAATCGATGTTTCATCTGCGACAGTTGACAACGGATTTAATACGATCGCACTGACCAGTACGGGAGCTGGTATCAAGGCGTATCGTATTCACGCGGGCATTCAGAACGACGTGTCGCTGCAAAGTCTAGGTGGCGCGATTACTCAAGATAATGATGGCGAGGTCGATGTAATCGCCGATGTGCTCACCGTGAATGCAGCAGGTGGAGTGAATCTGGATACTGATGTCGCGAGGGTGACATTGTCAACGAGTGCTTCCGGTGATGTCATTCTCGATGAAGTGTCAGGCATCACGCTCACGAATATCCAAACTGCCAATGGTACGATTCGGGTGTTGGCGGCCGGCACGATCACGGCGATGAACGTCAACACGCAGGCGACCGATAACGGCTTGAATTCAATCACGCTGCAGAGCAGTACGGGCGACGTGATCGTCGGACTCATCGCTGCCGGCTTGATCAACGATGTTGAACTGGTGGCGACAATCGGCCAAGTGAGCGACGATGCTGACGCAGCGGTGGATGTGATTGCCGATCAGCTGGTCGTTA
>JBIIHW010000068.1:0-16445 GCA_044235425.1 Pirellulaceae bacterium | reverse complement strand
TCGGGGTTCGGGGTTCGGGGTTCGGGGTTCGGGGTTCGGGGTTCGGGGTTCGGGGTTCGGGGTTCGGGGTTCGGGGGTTCGGGGGTTCGGGGGTTCGGGGGTTCGGGGTTCGGGGGTTCGGGGGTTCGGGGTTCGGGGTTCGGGGGTTCGGGGGTTCGGGGTTCGGGGTTCGGGGTTCGGGGTTCGGGGTTCGGGGTTCGGGGGTTCGGGGGTTCGGGGTTCGGGGGTTCGGGGTTCGGGGGGGGTGAGGGTTCGGGAGGCGAGTGGGGTGGGTGAGCGTAAAACAGCTGTGTTTTTGGTGGCAATTTGACTGCAGACAGGGAACAGATGTATCATGTTGGTCTTGTGGGGCCGTGTACCAACTTGAGCGGGGTTTCGCCATCAGGTGAAGTGAGCTGGCATGAATAAGCGAGAAAGCAAAGAGTACAAACAGTTGCTCCTGGCCCTACGGGCTCGCCTCCGCGGTGATGTCAGTGCCATGGCGGATGCCGCTCTTAAGAAAACTCGCAGTGAATCCAGCGGGGATCTCTCGAGTATGCCGATTCACATGGCGGACGTCGGTTCGGACAACTTCGAGCAGGAATTCACGCTCAGCCTCATGGAAAACGATGAGGAGACGTTGAACCAGATCGAAGCCGCTCTTGAACGCATCGAAGAAGGTGTCTATGGTCTGTGCGTCGAATGTGACGCCAAGATCCCCAAGATGCGCCTCCAAGCTCTCCCCTACACACCTTACTGTGTCAAGTGCGCCGCCAAATTCCAGAAGCCTCAGCGGTAATGCCGAACCCTCGGCCGCACCTGGGGTCGGTCGTCTCCTGATTTTTGTGTTGATTGCCGTCGGCGGCTGCGCGCTCGATCTCTGGACAAAACATGTCATCTTTTGCTGGCCGGCCGGACCAGGTGCGCGGGGCGAATGGTGGATCGTGGAAAACTACTTTGGGATCCAGCACACCTACAATCAAGGCGCACTGTTCGGCATGGGCCAAGGCAAAGTGGCCCTCTTCGCCTCACTGTCGATTGCCGCCGCCAGTGGGATAGTCGGCTGGATCGCCTTTGGGCGAGCACTCCACGATCGCCTGCTGACAGTAGCACTCGGTATGGTCCTCGGCGGCATCCTCGGCAACCTGTACGACCGACTCGGATTCCACCGTGGGCCTCAGGGTGAAACCATTTATGCGGTACGTGATTGGATTCTCTGCTGCTACCACGACTACATCTGGCCGAATTTCAACATCGCCGATTGCCTGCTCGTCGTCGGCGCCGCTCTGCTAGCAATTCACGCCTGGGTCACTCCCACCAAGGGTTCCTAGAGTAGCGATTGAAAACCAGGGGATCGTTTTTTTAGTCTTCTCGGGCGCTTGGTGGGTTGTGCGGAGAATCTGCGGGCGAGATTCGTTTCTTCTGATTCAGTCACCTCGAATCGAAAGAGTCGCCGTCCCGGAAGGCCACCCGCCTATCAGCTCATGGCTTCACCATGGGTCGGCGAGTCCACCTCTTTTTCCTTCAAACGACCAACCCCGCTGGACCGGCTCATTCAGGCTCTATTCGCGCGATTCCTGGTGCTACCGGAGTTCTATCCTAGCGCGAACCCCAGCCGCCAAACAAACTCGGGCGCGGCGATTGGGCACGCTGGATCGGTGCTGGCGGTCCCGGCGGTGCCGCATAGGCTGGCGCGGAATAACCTGGCGCCGAATAACCTGGCGCCGAATAACCTGGCGCCGGATAACCTGGCGCCGGATAACCTGGCGCCGGATAACCTGGCGCCGGATAACCTGGCGCCGGATAACCTGGCGCCGGGTAGCCTGCAACTGGATAACCCGGTGCGGGATAAGTGGGTGTGGGATAAGTGGGTGTGGGATAGCTTGGCACGGGATAATTCGGCACGGGATAGCTTGGCACGGGATAGCTTGGTGCCTGGGAACCCGCGACCGGGTAGCCCGCTGCAGGAGCACTTGGTGCCGAATCATTCGGGGCCGCGTAACTTGGCGCGGGATATCCCGGTGATGCAGATCCGCTTGATGGAGTGGCGGCCGCTGCGGGCACGGGACGCCCCAGTCGTGCGCGCAGATCCGGCGGTAACCGCTCGATACTCACCACTTCCACTCGGCCCGTCGGATCATCCGGTGAGCGAATCAGCACGATCGCTTCCGCTTCGCGATGCAGATCCGCCAGCACCCGTGCTGCGTCCATCCGCGCCTCGCCATCCTCTCGACCTTCGCCACTCGGATTTCGCTCGGCTAGTTCGTCCACGAGCGATGGTTGTTCGGCAGAGGTTCGTCCGGCGGCTGCGCGCGGCGCCGCGGCCTGTTCGACCGAGCTGAGTTCCTCTCGGTTTAAATCCCCGGAATTCAGGTCCGTCGCGCCGACCGGTTCCTCCCGATTGGACGCCGCGGCGGGAGCTGCCGCAACCAAGGGTTTTGCACCGCCATAAATACGCGCTTGGCCCACTCGATCCAACTGCCAATGGATGGTCGGTAAGGCAGCAAACAGCCCACGATCATCAGCCGGATCAGCGGCGTTACAGATGCCGATCAAAAGACCATCCGCTGTGAATAATCCACCTCCACTGCGACCTTCAGACGGAGCGTGTGTCGCCGTGTAATTGGGTGGTCCCACGAACTGATTGATCCCCACAATCTCGCTCTCCATCACCCGCGGTCGCTCACCATGATCGCAGCCAATGCTGAACACCGGTTGCTCCGCACGTACCGCCTGATTGGCCACCCCCACTCGACTCACCGGCACCGCGGAGGAAATGGGGATACAGAGCAGTCCAATGTCGCGCTGCAGATCGAAGTCGAGCAGTTTTCCGGGGACGGCAGGGCCTGCTCCGGGCGTAAAAAGTTCCACCAGAATGCGTCCCTGCCCGCGCGATTCGCGAAACACGTGTCCGCAGGTAATCACCAGAGCTTCCGACCCGTGCGTGTCGATGATGGTTCCCGTCGCGACCGACTGCCCCTGTGCATCCGCAACTCGCAGCCGCACGGTGGATTGCAAGGCCGCACGCATGGCGGGAGTCAGCACGGCTGGTTGCCCAGCTGGTTGCGCGGCTGGTTGTCCCCCTGGCAGTCCTCCTGGTTCACTCTTCCCCGAACCTAGACGATTGCTGGACGGTCCGTTCAACAGGGACTGAAACTGCGGCAGGAAGGTTGAGGCGGGAGGTGGCGCGCTGGGTCTGGAGGACTGAGTGCTCGCCGAGCTGCGTGATTGCGACCAAACGGGGGGAGCGGAACCGAATTGCCAGGCGATCATCGCGACGGCGAGTAATCCAGCGCTGGTGATGCGAAATGCCATAACGATTCCTTCCCTGGAATGTGGCCAGCAACGTCCCTGTTGCTGGTTATGGTCTGAATGTGTCCCATTTGGCGATTTCCGACAAGCTCAGTTTTTATCCCCCCCGTCTATACCATCTCCCAAGCACCACGTGGGCGCTGGTACATTTGCCACATTCACGCCTTTTATTGGGAAAAAAGAAGCATGTCACCGCGTCGAATTCTCGTCACCTCGGCCCTGCCCTATGCCAACGGGCCGATTCATCTCGGTCATTTAGTGGAGTACATCCAGACTGATATTTGGGTGCGCTTTCAAAAGCTTACCGGCCAGCGCTGCATCTACCTCTGCGCCGACGATACGCACGGCACGGCGATCATGATTCGAGCTCGGCAAGAAGGCCGCACGGAGGAAGAGTTGATTGCCGAGATGAGCGAGCGGCATCAGCGGGATTTTGCTCGATTTGAAATCGGTTTTGATCATTACGGCAGCACTCACAGCGCTGACAATCGTTCGCTTTGCGGTGAATTCTGGACTGGTCTACGGGCTGCGGGTCTGGTGATCGAACGCGAAGTAACGCAGCTTTACGATCCCGTGGCGGGCACCTTTCTCGCCGACCGTTTTGTGCGCGGCACCTGCCCGCGCTGCCAATCTCCCAATCAATATGGCGATAACTGTGATCGTTGTCAGGCGACGTATTCCCCGAGTGATCTCGTGGATCCGGTGAGTACTCTGTCGGGGTCTCGACCCGAAATCCGCAGTGCTCGACATCTGTTCGTGGAACTGGAGAAGATGCATGACTTCTTGCAGGAGTGGACGCAGAGCGGCGATCACTTGCAGACCGAAGTTGCTAATTACTTGCAAGGTAATTTTTTGAATGAGCCGCTGCGCGACTGGGATGTTTCGCGGCCGGCACCCTATTTCGGCTTCGAGATCCCGGATAGTCCCGGGGATTACTGGTATGTCTGGTTCGACGCGCCAATCGGCTACCTCGCGGCCACGGCAGAGTGGTGTCGAGCTCACGGTGAGAACCTGGCGGACTGGTGGAAGTCGCCGGATGTGGAGATTCACCATTTCATCGGCAAAGACATCACCTATTTTCATACGTTGTTCTGGCCGGGCATGTTGCGGGCCGCAGGCTACCAGCTGCCCACGAAAGTCCATATCCACGGGTTCCTGACCGTGGGTGGGGAAAAGATGTCCAAGTCGAAGGGCACTTTTATTCGCGCCGAAAACTATCTGAAGTGGCTCGACCCAGCCTACCTGCGATATTATTACGCCTCCAAGTTGGGGCCGCGCTTGGATGACATGGATTTGAACCTCGATGAATTCGTCGCCAAAGTGAATTCTGATTTGGTGAACAAGGTGGTGAATCTGGCGAGTCGTTCGGCCAAGTTGGTGCAGAGCCTGGGCTTGTCGGCCACTTATCCCGAGGATGGAGGATTGTTTCATCAGGGTGCCGCCACCGGTGCGGAGATTGCCGCTGCTTACGAAGCCTGCGACTTCAGTAAAGCCACTCGGCTGATCATGGAACTGGCCGATCGCGCAAACGCATACATAGACGCTCAAGCTCCCTGGAAACTTAAAAACGAGCCAGCGCAGATGGGACGGTTGCAGGATATTTGCACCGTGTCGCTCAACCTGTTTCGTCAGATCGTCGTCTACTTGACACCGATCCTGCCGCGACTGGCTCGACAGACCACCGAACTTCTCGGGAGTGAAATTCAACACTGGTCCGAGTCGGCTCGGCCACTCGTTGGCACTCCCGTTGCACCGTTCCAACATTTCATGAAGCGAATAGAACGAAAGGATGTCGATGCGATGATTGAGGATAGTAAAGAAGTGGCTCCGGGAACGACGACCGCCAATGAGCCGAGCGGTGCACAGAGCGCGGCAGCTGCCAGCCTGGTGGTAGATAGCGATCAATCGCTACTAGCCGAACCACTTGCGCCAGAAATCTCGATTGATGAATTTTCCAAGATCGATTTACGTGTGGCGCGCGTATTAAGTGCTGAAGACGTGCCCGAAGCAAAGAAGCTGCTAAAACTGACGGTGAGCTTGGGTGGGGAGCATCGGCGCACGATTTTCGCGGGGATCAAAGCCGCATATCGGCCCGAGCAACTGGTGGGGCGACTGGTGATCATCGTCGCCAATCTGGCCCCCCGACAAATGAAATTTGGTTTGAGTGAAGGGATGGTGGTGGCAGTTGGTCCAGGTGAGAAGGAAGTTTTTCTGCTAGCGCTGGATGAAGGTGCCAAGCCCGGTCAGCGCGCTCATTGATGTTTTTTGGGCCGACAGGTGTAACCATTCCGCCGAGTCGTCCCCGGGGGTAGAAATTGCGTCATGTTTCAGCGCATCGCGGAACAATATCACAACAGTACGGCGATGGTGATCGGGGCGGGGGGCATAGGCCGAGAGATTATCCGGCTGATTGCCCCCAGCGTATCGCGACTATGGGTCACCGATTTCGATCCCCAGCAACTCGATCAGATTGGCGATCTCTGTCCCGAGGAAAAGCTCGTCAGTCGACAACTAGATGTCGCCGATGAAACGGCGGTTGCGGAACTGGCGGCGGAATTGGAATCCGCCGAGGCGATTCCCGATTTTCTGTTCTACACCGCCGGCATGCTCACGATTGAACCATTCCTCGACACCACCGCCGAGAAATGGGAACGCGTCGTGGCGATCAATTTGAACGGAGCTTTTTTCTGTTCGCATGCGATCGCGCGGCTGATGGCTCCGCGACGTCGCGGCAGCATTTTGCTGATGGGCTCCATCGCCGGCACCAAAGCGCGCTCGGGCTCCCGCGTGAATCCTGTTTATAACTCCACCAAAGCCGCCGTCGCTGCCTTCGTCAATGCGGCGGCGATGCAGTTACGACCTCATGGCATTCGTATCAATTGCATTTCGCCCGGCCCCACCGCCACTCCAATGATGGATATCCAGCCCGAACGAGTGCATGCCTCGGTGCGCGAAATCGCCCTGGACGGCCGCCTCAATCTGCCCGCCGAAGTAGCGGAAGTTGCGGTCTTCGTGGCCGCCCAAGGCCGCTTCACAGGCGAAGATGTGGCGATGGGCGGCGGCGCAGGACTGGGTGGCTGAACGGAATCGCAAGTCTCAACGGACAAGCAATGAGGGGATCATGCAGCGTTTGACCAGAGGACCGCTTTACTATGAATTCAGCCGCCATCATCCGGTGCGCCTGCGCGTGCAGCCGGGTGAGACATTTCAGGTAGAGACGGAAGATGCGTTTTCCGGTCAGATTCGGACCAATGAAGATCGGCGCGATAAAACCAAAATTCCGCTCGGTAATCCCCAGACCGGCCCCATCTGGGTAGAAGGAGCCGAGCCGGGTGATACCCTGGCCGTGCAGATCGAGGCCATCGAACCACTGATCGGCCAGTGCAGCACGCGTACCGCCGAACCGCGTCAATTAGCGGAATGGCTCGGTACCGACGTTCCGCATGGCACGCATGTCTGTCCCATCCGTGACCAGCTTGTTTACTGGTCGGACGAGATCACGATTCCCTATCGCCCCATGCTCGGTTGCATCGGCACCGCTCCGCTTTACGGAGTTCCCACGACGATGCCGGCGGGTGTCTATGGAGGGAACATGGACATCATCGAGGCCTGTCCGGGAAACACTGTCTATCTGCCGGTTTTTGTACCCGGAGCGCTGCTGCACCTGGGCGATGCACATGCCGCCATGGGACACGGCGAACTTTCCGCCTGCGGCCTGGAAATGCCCGCCCTCTCTACCCTCACCGTGCGACTGCTGCGAGGTAAGTCGATTCCCAGCGTGCGTATCGAATCTCCCACAGAGATCATGACGGTAGTGTCGGGGACGCCCATGGAGCGTTCGGCGGCCGAATCATTCGCTCGCCTCATCCAGTGGATGGAAGCCGATTATGGTTGGGACCGCTGGCGCGCCTACGACCTGCTCACCCACGTCGCCGAAATCTCCGTTGGTTACTATGCCATCGGCACGGTCGCCACCAAAATCGCCAAACGCTATTTGAGCGGTAAGTAAACGCAGGTTGATATCTGTCAGCACTGCGAGAAACGGCGTCAAGCTTGACAAACCACCTGGACAGATGTGGAATGAACGGTGGCCTCCTGCCGCTACTCGGCCATCACCGCCAGCGGCATTCCGCAACGACGACTTCTCGGATGGTGCTCAACATGGTTCCACGCTTTGCTCAAAACCAGCAATTTCCTCAGTTCAACCTGGCACCGCAGTCGTTCGCTGGCAGCGACCAAAAAGCGAGCTCCCTTCCCACGGTCCGTCGGCTGCGGCCAATCAGTCGCCTCCCTCACCCCCGCGGTTTTACGCTCGTCGAAATGCTCGTGACCACCGCTGTCACACTCACCATCCTGCTGGCACTGGTCAACGTTTTTGCCTGGGTGGGCGATCGAGTCGCAAGCGGGCGAGCGATGATTGAAATGTCGAATGCTCTGCGAGCCGCCTCCACTCGACTGCGCACGGACCTCGATAATTTGACAGTCCCAGTTCGTCCCTTCCCCTCACCCGATTCATCGCAGGGTTATTTTGAATATATCGAGCGAGTGCTGAATGACGACTCGGGGCGAAAGCTAACACCACCGCTCAGTTTGGTCGGTGATACGGACGACATCCTCGCCTTCACCGCTCGCAGCGTCGGCGAACGCTACACCGGCCAGTGGCTGGGCCCCCAAGGCGGCAACTTGATTGCTCGCGCAATTACAGCTCCCGAGGCCGAGATTTATTGGTGGGCTCAATACGACGACATCAATGGCGATTTGATGATCACGGCGGATGAGCAGGTGAGTCGGTCGCTACATCGTCGCGTGTTACTGATTCGACCCGATCTGAATCGTCCCACGACCGGCAACATGTTCACCTTGCCGAGTTACTTCAACCCGGGCAAGAACACTTACAGTTTAGGGAACAATGCCGATCTCACCCTGCTGCTCAATGACCTGCGGCGCCTCTACAACAACACCAATGTCTCCTTTCGACTCAGTTCCACCGGCAATGTCAACAACTTGGTGGTCAATGTGACCGCCAACACGCTGGCCGATCTCAGTCAACGCGAAAATCGCTGGCTGCGGCGACCGTACGTCATTATCAATCCCGCGAATGGCCTTCCCGGTGGAATATCGCCCAATCCCAACTTCCCGTTTCCCGTGGATGAAAACGGTACCGCCACCTCCTTGTCGCTTGTATCAAACTTCGGTGACCGACTGGGCGAAGATGTCATCCTCTCGAATGTGTTGGCGTTTGATGTGCGTGCCTTTGATCCCACGGCGCGCATCATCGCTCCCAACGGAATCGCCTTGCTGCCACCAGATCCGGGTTGGACCCCAGCACTGGCCGCCAATAGCGCCAACGTGGTGGGCCGCGGCGGTTTCGTGGATCTGAATTATCGACTCTCTTACGGCACCACCTGGAATAACTCCGCCAATTCACTCTTCTCTGGGCCCATGAATCCCAAAGCACGCATGTCAACGCTTGGTTACTCTGCCTATGACACCTGGTCCTACTTCTACGAACATGATGGAGTCGATCAGGATGGAACGGGCGGTGCCGATCAAGGCACGAACGGGCTCGATGATAATCTCACCAACGGGCCCGATGATCCGTCGGAACGAGAAACCTCGCCGCCCTACCCCGTGCCACTACGAGGCATTCAAGTGATCATGCGAGTGCTCGACGGAGATACTCGCCAAGTGCGTCAAGCGACAATCGTCGCCAACTTTATTCCTGATTGAGAGCGGCATAAAAACTCGTGCAGTGATTCAAGCATACGGGACGCCCGCGATCAGGGCTTCGACGGTGTAGGCCGACTGGTGCCTTGGCGGTAGGCTTCGAAACGCTCACGGTATTTTGGCGGTGGTTCCGAGCGAGCGCCCGCATCTCGATTACCGCGCTGCCCGTCCGACGTCGCCCCGACGGATCGCCGCTGATCCGCCGCCGGTCGCAATCCCAGACTCTTCAGCGTTTCATCAAGATCACGCTTCACGTCCCGATTCTCATCCCTCGACGCTCGCTTCATCTTTTCCCAGCGATCGACAAATCGAGCGAGTTCGTCGGGGGTCCAGCCGAGTCGTTCGAGCAATTCGCGGTCGGGCTGGTCCTTCTGATCCTTGAGATAGTCCAAAACTAAATCGGTAGCACGTCGAGCATAGTCTAGATTCACGGCATCCCCTTCCGGTACCTCCGCTCCATCAAACGGTCGGCCAGGATTCTGCGGCGGAGTGGTACCACCGCGAGGCTGCTGCGGATCAGTCGGAAGCTGCGCGTTCGGTTTCGCATCTGGATTGAATGCCTTGCCCGGATTATCACGAGGCTCCACCGGCGGCTTGTCACTGCCCGGTAACTGCGGCTCGTCATTCTTGGAATCACTCTGATCCGGTTTGCCCTGAGGTGAATTGCCCCCCTTGCCAGCCTGGGGATCACGTGGCGGTTTGTCCGTCGTCGGTTGTCCCTTCACCGACTTGTCATTCGGTGGCTGACCCGTGAACGGCTTGTCGGTCGTGGGCTTTTCCGTGGTGGGTTCTGTGCGAGTAGCGTTGACGGCACCTTCACCTGGCTTGCCCATCTTCGCGTTGTCACCAGGAAACCGTTCGCTCGGCGGAATCGGAGGCTTGCTGGCACCATCGGCTTTCGACCCAGGTTTACGTGC
Source organism: Pirellulaceae bacterium (assembly GCA_044235425.1). Taxonomy (GTDB): domain Bacteria; phylum Planctomycetota; class Planctomycetia; order Pirellulales; family Pirellulaceae; genus JBJSXJ01. The sequence goes on along the minus strand of JBIIHW010000068.1, from coordinate 6,510 downwards.
CGAGTTCAGCAGGTCATTCAGTTTGCCAGCCTTGTCTCCCGCCGCGCCCCCCTTCTCACACAGGTACTTGAGCGCCTCATCAAATACCTCGCCGTCATGCAGCGGCTCCTTCCGCGCATCCGTGTCGTCACCAGTCGTTGGTTTGCCTGACTCCGGCTTTCCTGACTCCGGCTTTCCTGACTCCGGTTTGCCTGACTCCGGTTTGCCTGACTCCGGTTTGCCTGACTCCGGTTTGCCTGACTCCGGTTTTCCAGACTCCGGTTTTCCAGACTCCGGTTTTCCAGACTCCGGTTTTCCAGACTCCGGTTTTCCAGACTCCGGTTTTCCAGACTCCGGTTTTCCAGACTCCGGTTTGCCTGACTCCGGCTTTCCTGACTCCGGCTTTCCTGACTCCGGCTTTCCTGACTCCGGCTTTCCTGACTCCGGTTTTCCAGACTCTGGTTTGCCTGACTCCGGTTTGCCTGACTCCGGTTTTCCTGACTCCGGTTTGCCTGACTCCGGTTTGCCTGACTCCGGTTTTCCAGACTCCGGTTTTCCTGACTCCGGTTTTCCTGACTCCGGCTTTCCTGACTCCGGTTTTTCTGACTCCGGTTTGCCTGACTCCGGTTTTCCTGACTCCGGTTTGCCTGACTCCGGTTTGCCTGACTCCGGTTTGCCTGACTCCGGTTTGCCTGACTCCGGCTTTCCTGACTCCGGTTTTCCTGACTCCGGTTTGCCCGACTCCGGTTTGCCCGACTCCGGTTTGCCTGACTCCGGTTTGCCTGACTCCGGCTTTCCAGACGCTGGTTTACCTGACTCGGGTTTGCCGGTGGGCGGAGTGATATTCAAGATGACTTCGCGGGATTGGCGGACGTTGGGCTGAATGACACCCTGCTGCGGAATGGATTTGTTGTCTTCCGCAATGGCGACGACAACCACACTACTACCGGGCTGCAGCTTCCAATCCTGAGGCCGAAAGGGAGTCGCTTGGACAACCTGTCCAACCACTGCCTGACCCGCCCGGACCGCGCCAGGATTCGATTCCTCTTTTCCTCGCTCACCGGTATCCAGCAGCGGGACCTGGAATACCGGAGCCCCGTTGAGCGTGCCGCGTAAGGTGAGTCGTTTCAGGCCGTAATCGGGATCCAGCGCGCGTACTTCGATCGGCTGGCTACCATCGGCCGGCACATCGACTCGGCCCGTACTGGGCACCAGAATCTCCACCTCCGGTGCCAAGTCGGGAATGATGTCGATCCGATGCACGATTGGTGTGGCACTGAGCTGTTCGTCGAGCGTTTTGAAGCGGATTTGATAGGAACGATTTTTTGGCTGCTGCCGGTCGGCCAACCATTGCAAGAGAAACGACTGACGCGCCTCACGTGGGCCCTGAGATCGACTCGTGGCCGTCACCGTTTCATTCGGGGCGCTGCCTGTGGAGTGGTTTTCGGCGGAGTGGTTTTCGGTGGCGCTCTGCTCAATCTGCAAGTGCAAATTGGCGGGAGGCGACTGCGGAGCATCCGGATCGAATTCGATCCAGGCTGATTGGATCGGGAGGTTTGCTTTCACGAACACGGTCGCTCGAGTGCCCTCGGGGGCGCGAATGTCGCCCGTTCCTGTAATCACCTGTTTTGGTCGGTTCAGGTAGCTCGGAAATTCCAGTTCCACTCGGGTCACGGTGATGAGCGGAGCGGCTTTGAGCCGTAGTTGGTAGGATTCCGATTGAGCGTCACCGGCGACAATGCGGTACCGAAGATCTTGCTGCATACCGTCGGGGTCCGGTGGCATGCGAGCTTCCATGCGCACCAGACCGTCGCTGTTCGTGAGTGGCACGAGCCGATCGAGTGTTTGTCCATCGGCGGTGGAGTAGAGGATATGAGCGGTCTGATCAGATCGCAGACCGCGAATACGAGCGGAAACAACCACGGCTTCACCCTGAAATACCTCCGCGTTCCCCGGCTTTATCTCCTCAATCTGGACTCGAGCTGGCCGTGCGAGGGCGGACCATGGCGCGAGCACTCGGCGCACCGACTTCCACGGATCCTTGGGGGACAAGATTTGATAAGCGGCACAAACCGCCATTGCGGCGGCGAAGATGTAGCCCCAACGCAGCGGTCGCGAGTGATCTAAGGTGGCTTCGATGGGCAGCTGAGCGACGTCGGCGGCAGCCCGCGCTTCGATCGCTCGAAACACCGCCTCTGGGAGCTGTTGTCGGTCATCGCGCAGCAACAGAAAATTCACCAGGCTGTTCTTGAGAGTGGGTTCGCTGCGTTCCAGTAACCAAGCTGCGTAGGTGGGATTGATGCGGCGCAAGATCAGCGGCGATAGCACTCGCAGCGTATAACCGCTTGCTCCCACGATGAGCACGCCGAGCGCCAGCCAGCGACTCTTCGTCCCCAGCTCGTAAATCCAATGATCAATGATGGCGACGCTGAGCAGAAAAAGAGCGATGCCGACCAGGAGTGTCAGCAGGCCGCTGATCAGATCGATCCATTGCACTTGTCGCCGAGCACGCTGGATCTGGCGATCAATCAGCCGCTGGGACTCGGTCGAGTCTGGCGCGGGCAAAGGTAAGCGAGCGGTGGTGCTAGTCATAATGCCGTTAGTATATCAACAGGGGACCGAGAAACCTGCCGCCAATTTCCACGGTATGTTGGAATCAGTGGTTTGTCGGAATCAATTGACGTTCCCGCAGCGGGCTGCTAGTTTGCCCAACTCGTGACTCGCTCCCGCCTCTGGATCCGCCAGTCACGTTATTCACAATCCCTCATTTCGCCAGCCAAGGTGCCGCTGTTTCCATGAATCGCCAGCCCGTCGACCACGTCTATCTTCATCCCGACGACAACATCTGCGTAGCCGCTCGGAATCTCGATTCTGGAACCAAGATGATCGTGGCCGGTCAACCGGTGATTCTGGCGGAACCGGTGAAGTTGGGGCACAAGATCGCAATTCGGCCCATAGCCAAGAGCGACAAAGTGCTCAAATACGGCCAGGTCATCGGCATGGCCACGACCTCCATTGGCCCGGGGCAATGGGTTCACAGCCATAATCTGACCAACGGCGATTTCACTCGGGATCCGGCGAGTGCTACCGCGACGCCACCGCCGCCGGCGGCAATCCACGGGCGTACCTTCCAGGGTTATCGGCGCGCCAGTGGCAAAGCCGGTACTCGGAATTATCTAGCCATCATTTCAACCGTAAACTGTTCCGCTTCGGTCGCTAAATATGTCGCGGAGCGGTTTGATGAATCGCTGCTCCGCGACTACCCGAACATCGATGGCGTGCTGGCTCTATCGCACGAAAGTGGTTGTGGAATTCAGTTTAACGGCTTGCAGCATCAGGTGCTCAATCGAGTCATGGGGGGCATGGCGCGGCATCCGAACATTGGCGGTTACTTGCTCGTCGGACTCGGCTGCGAACAGACCACCCTGGGCCATTTGATGCGGGAACAAAACCTGGTGCAAATCGACGGCACATCGGGCAATCGTCAAGGTCCACCCATTTTCTCAATGCAGGACATGGGCGGAACGCAAAAGACCGTCGAGGCGGCGGTGCGTCAGATTGCGGAAATGCTACCTCGCGTGAATGACGTGCGGCGGGAATCGATACCGGCCAGCGAGATTATCCTGGGTACTAACTGCGGCGGCTCAGATGGCAATTCCGGCGTCACCTGCAATCCCGCCCTGGGCGTCGCGTCGGACCTGCTGGTCGCTTGCGGTGGCACGTCGATCCTGGCCGAGACCACCGAGATTTACGGTGCCGAGCACCTGCTGACTCGCCGCGCTCGCTCCGTCTCCGTAGCGAATAAACTTCTCGAACGCATTCAGTGGTGGCTGTGGTATACCGGCGTTTTCGGCTGCGAGATCGATAACAACCCGTCGGTGGGCAACAAAGAGGGTGGACTGACAACGATCGCCGAGAAGTCGCTGGGGGCCGTCGCCAAAGCAGGCTCGACCGCTCTCGAAGATGTCTACCAATACGCTGAGCCCGTCACGGCCAAAGGCATGGTCGTGATGGACACTCCAGGGTTTGACCCGGTGAGTGTCACGGGAATTGTGGCCGGTGGTGCCAATGTAATCGTCTTCACGACTGGTCGCGGCAGCTGTTTTGGTTGCAAACCAGTGCCCTCGATCAAGGTGGCCAGCAACACGCCCATGTATGAGCGCATGATCGACGATATGGACCTCAACGCCGGTGAGATACTGGGAGGTCGATCAGTCGATGAAGTGGGCCGCGAGATTTTTGAAGAGATCCTGGCCGTCGCTAGTGGCAAGAAGACGAAGAGCGAACAGCATGGGATCGGCGAGGAGGAGTTTGTGCCGTGGCCAATTGGCCCGACTTTGTAAGCGGTCACTCAGGGACGAGTGAAAAAGCGGGACGAGCGGTCGAGTGCGGAGAGGATGTGTCGTGCGACGGAATAGTGGCCGCCGCTATACCAGACAATTTCCGGCTTACCAAACGATTCCCACAACGACTCCGTGCAGGCCTTGGGAATCACTTCATCGTCGGTGGCATTAAGCAGCAGGATCCGCCGGCCCCGCACGTTTTCTCCATAGCGCACCGGATCGATCGACTGCAGCAGCTTCAAGAACTCTTCGCGTGAACCACCAGTTGCCAGCCAGCCTTTGCGGACTTCACTCAGTTCCTTTGATTCCCAGGCGATGCGACCAATGTCGCCGCCCGCCAGGAGTAGGCAAACATTTTGCAGCCGTGGCTCGGCCGTCGCCGCCAAAGCTCCCGTGATACCTCCCAAACTAATCCCAAAAATCCCCAGCTGCTCGCCGTCGACTTCCGGACGATTGGCCAGCCAGGCAGTGGCTTGGCGAATATCGAGCACCGCTTGCGTCATCCCCTCGACCGTTTCGAGTGGATCTTTGGAGATCATACGCCGCGGCGAATCTGGATCGCGGCGTTCGCCGTAATAGGGCATCTTCAGAAACAGCGCCGCCACTCCATGCTGGGCAAGTGAGTTGGCGAAGAGTCGTGCCAGGGGAAAGTCTCCACCGAGGATATGCAGCACGATGACGCCCGGCGCTCGCCCTGACCGCTTCGGATAAAAATACTCGCAGTGAACGGTGTTGTTCCGTTCCACCGCCGTCCGCAGAGGAGAAGGAAAGCGAATGTGCGAGATGCCAATGCGCTCGGATACAACCGGCAGCAACTCTTCTTCGTAGGCAAAGCGATGTGCGGGAAGCTGAAACCGCGCTGCCACTTTATTCTCCAACTTCGGCACCTCGTACTGCACCTCCCCACGCTGGATCGAAACCGTCGTCGCCGGCTCCGCCGCTATTCCCCCGCGGCCACTCGCCAGCATCAGCGCGGCAATCACCAAAACCACCAGGCAGGAACCAAGGCAGTGCCCATCTCGCTCCATCCGGCACCTACCCGCACGGGAAATAAAAGGGAGTTGCATAACAGGTAATAAGGCAGAAGATGAGTAGCGATTCATGGGTAGATTTACTGGCTATCAACAAGGTTACTAACTCGTGCCATGATCTTTCTGGCAGACCGCTCGTGAATGTCGAGTGACATCGCAATTTCGACATAGGTCAAACCTTCAAAGCGCAGTGCAAGGACCAGTCGGTGTAAGTCCGGCAGCTGACGATTCAGATCATGCCAAACTTCCCGCGCGGATGCCATGGCTGTTGGTTCTGATTGTCGTAAATCCGCCACATCAACACTCACTCGTAGTCGCTGATTACCCGGCCCCTCAACTCCCTCCCGTCGTATGTCCCGCTTCCTGCAAACCAAATTCCGCCGGACCTCGTCGGTCACCTTATTCCGCGCAATCGCCTGCAAATGCCGTACTAAATCCAATTCCGTCGCAAAACTGGGAATCTCTGCAATGCGCCGAAAAAATGACGCCCAAGCACTCTGCATGAAGTCCGCAGAATCAAATCGAGTCCGCAAACTGGGATTCAGTTTCCGACGAATGGAACGCAAGACTTCCCCTTCCACATTGCCATAAAGCAGCGCCACCGCTCGCTCATCGCCCTGCCGCACTCGATCCAAAAGCTCAGAGAATTCCCAGTCTGTACCATTCATGGCTGCTCACAATCAAAAAAGAGAGAAAAAATAGCTGGGTGTGTACAGAGAAGATTGGCCCCTAATTTCTATTCGTAACCAGGCGACAAATATTAGGAAGTCCGAGTGATTTTTTTCAGAAAAAATAACAATAGTTGCTATGAATGAGAAAAATTTTTCTGAAAGCTACATGTGGAGCCACGGAGTTGGACGAGATCGTGGTTAAATGTCCAAGCGGACTGGGCATATTCGGCGCGCAGCTCAGCACGATTTGAGATCCACTGGAACATGGAACGCGCCCACCAGCATCTCGTCACCGCCGCAGGAACTCCTCCGCACGTGGTCCTCCGTGCCCACCACCTCTTCGTGCGCAACAACCCCGTGTCTTTGCGCCCGTCCCCGTGTCTCCGTCCCCGTGTCTCCGTCCCCGTGTCTCCGTCCCCGTGTCTCCGTCCCCGTGTCTCCGTCCCCGTGTCTCCGTCCCCGTGTCTCCGTCCCCGTGTCTCCGTC
>JBIIHW010000067.1:0-16704 GCA_044235425.1 Pirellulaceae bacterium | reverse complement strand
CGCGATTCTCACGGGCGGCACGGCGGTCTTCGAATCGCTCGGCGTGAAACTCGAAAGCCTCACGCTGGCGGATCTGGGTCGAGCGAAGAAGGTGGTGGTCGACAAGGACAATTGCACGATCATCGAGGGTGCCGGCAAGAGCACCGATATCAAGGCTCGCATCGACCAAATTCGTCGTGAAATCGAAGTTTCCACCAGCGACTATGATCGCGAGAAGCTGGAAGAGCGATTGGCGAAGCTGGCCGGTGGCGTGGCGAAGGTGAACGTCGGCGCCGCGACCGAGAGCGAAATGAAAGAAAAGAAGGCCCGCGTCGAAGACGCTCTGCATGCCACTCGCGCTGCCGTCGAAGAAGGCATTCTGCCTGGCGGTGGTGTGGCGCTGCTGCGAGCGTCCACGAACGTCAAGCCGGGTGAAGGCCTCTCGCACGACGAGACCGTTGGTTACAACATCGTGCTGCGTGCCTGCCGTGCTCCTCTGACCTGGATCTCGGCCAATGCTGGTAAGGATGGCGGGATCGTGTGTGAACGCGTGGCTGAGGGCAAGGGTAACTTCGGTTACAACGCTCTCACCGATACCTACGAAGATCTGGTGAAGGCGGGCGTCATTGACCCGACCAAGGTGACTCGTACCGCTCTGGCCAATGCCGCCAGCGTTGCCACCTTGCTGCTCACCAGCGACGCGTTGATCGCCGAGAAGCCAAAGGATGACCACGGCAAGAAGGGTCACGGCGGCGATCACGACATGTACTAAACGTCGGATCGCTCTCGCGGTCACGCAGGGATCGCGGGAGTTCCTGGCGGAAGCCTGAACTTTGCGTGGCCAGTCATCCTGAAGATGGCGGCCTACGTTACAATCAAAACCCGTCGGCTCGTACCAGAGCGGACGGGTTTTTTTGTGTTCATTTATGATCCTACGTGGTGATTCATGGTCCTACGTGTTCATTCATGGTCCTACGTGTTCATTCATGGTCCTACGTGTTCATTCATGGTCCTACGTGTTCATTCATGGTCCTACGTGGTGATTCATAAAATCATGGATTCGTTGACGGAACGGATAGGAATTCCGAGGAAGGTAGTTTGAAATGTTTGCTGCGGCCGATTTTGATGGCTTGATTTTTGATTGTGACGGGACCCTCATCGACTCCATGCCGGCCCATTACCACGCCTGGCTGGCGGCCCTCGCGCCGGTCGGCATCGAGCTGCCGGAAGCACGCTTCTATGGCTTGGCGGGGATGCCGACCAGTCGCATCGCGGAGCTGCTGGTGAGGGAAAGTCAGGTGGATGCAGATCCCAAGCAACTCTCTGCTTGCAAGGAGGAAAATTTTCTCCAATCGCTATCTTTGACACGCCCAATTGATAAAGTGATTGAGATTGTGCTGGAGTTTCACGGTCGGCGTCCGATGGCGGTGGCCAGCGGAGGATTTCGCCGAGTGATCCTGCGGCAACTGGACCATCTCGGCATCACCGATCGGTTTGACGCGATTGTGACGGCCGAAGACACTCAGCGTCACAAGCCCGATCCCGATGTTTTTCTGGAAGCAGCTCGACGGTTACAGGTGCCCGCCGACCGATGTTGTGTTTATGAGGATGCGGAACTTGGCTTCGAAGCCGCTCGCCGCGCCGGGATGGCGTGTGTCGACGTCCGCGACTTGTATTCATGACGAGCGGTGGGAGTGAACGGTTCCCACGATCGATTCAGGAGGCCGGCTCATGTCACGCAGCAGCATTGCCACGGGGATGCTCATCGTTTGTCTACTGACCGCCCCGCCTGTCGTTCGTGCCGATCTCTTCCTGCTCGCCTCTGGTGGCCAAGTCGAAGGTGAACTCGTCAATCGCTTGGAGACTCCCCGGCAGTCGTACATCATTCAGTTGCCCAGCGGCGGTCAACTGACGCTGGACAAACAAGCGGTTGCCAATGTGGTGGTGCGCAGCGAAGCGGAACGTCGGTATCAGGAACTGCTGCCCAAGATGCCGCGCACGGTCGACGGTCACTGGAAGATGGCCGAGTGGTGTAAGGAGCGTGGTCTGGACGCTCAGCGTCAGGAGCATTTGCGGGAAATCATCAAGCTGGAGCCAGATCATGAGGTCGCTCGCAACCTGCTCGGCTACAGCCGTAAGCAGGGCAAGTGGATGACGACGGAGGATTTTTTTCGTTCGCAAGGCTACATCCGCTACGGCTCCAGTTGGCGACTACCGCAAGAAATTGCCCTGCTCTCTGCCCAGGAACAAGCCAAGCAAGTGGAAGTGGAATGGCGACAGAAGCTGCGCATCTTGCGTTCCAAAGTGGATCGAAAAAATGGCGATCGAGCGCTAGATGAAATCCGCGCCATCCAGGATCCGAATGCCTCGGGACCACTCGTGGCCATGTTCGAGGACAAGAATGAGCGCCGTGAACTGAAGCTCATCTACATTGAACTTCTCGGTCGACTCAACACGGGCGCGGCAATCGGGGCGCTGGTCAAACATGCCATTCAAGACGATGACCAGGGAATTCGCGAACGTTGCCTGGATCAACTGGAACGGATCAAGAGCGAGCAGATCACGATCGCGCTTTGTCGGATGCTGCGCGATGAGAATAACATCGTCGTGCAGCGTGCCGCCGTGGCACTCGGTCGATTCCAAGATCCGACCGCCACGCTCCCCTTAATCGACGCGCTGGTCACGAAACATAAACAAGTTGTCAGCACGGGAGGCGGAGCGGGTTCGATTGCTCCCACATTTTCGCCGGATGGCGGCGGTGGGTTATCGATGGGAGGTGGGCCCAAAGTCATGCAGCGCGACGTGAACAACGAACCGGTGCTCACCGCACTGCAAACCTTGCATCCCAATGTGAATTTTGGATTCGACGAGGCGGCGTGGCGACGCTGGTATGGCGAACAACGTTCGCCCACCGTCGACAACCTGCGCCGCGATCCGTAGCAGTCCGCATGGTTGTTCCCATCATATTGTCTAAATAGTAACTAGAAACGTTTCATCTATTTCTTTCACTTGCACCTCATGCGTTATCTGATCACTGCTGTCGCCTGTATCCTCTCGCTTCTCGTCACCTCATTTCAGCAGCTTTCCGCGCAGCCGCCCGCCAGCAGCGGCTCAACCGCGACCGCTCAGGAGACCACCATCTACTTTGGTGGCGACATCCTGACGATGCGAGGAGCGACTCCCGAGTACGTGGAGAGCATGGTAGTTCGCGGCGGCAAGATTCTGTTCACCGGTAAGTTGGCCGACGGGGAGAAGGTAGTCGGTGGCACGGCGCGGCGAGTCGATCTGGCCGGGCGTACGCTGTTACCAGGATTCATCGACACGCACGGACATTTTGTCTATTTCGGAAAGAACCTGGTTGATGCCAATCTTTTTGGCTGTGCCGATATCCAGACGCTTGTGGAACGCATGAAAAAACAGGTGCCACTCACACCAGCCACGGGCTGGATCGTGGGGTTCGGTTACCAGGCACGAGCGATGAAGGAGCAACGTCCACCCACAAGTCAGGAGCTAGATCAGATCTCGGTCGATCGTCCGGTGCTGGTCGTCGATTCGTCCGGGCATTTAGGAGCGGCGAACGCGGCGGCGTTTCGCGCCGCTGGAATTACCGCCGAGACGCCGGATCCGACGGGCGGCCAATTTGCTCGTGGGGACGACGGCAAGTCGCTGCTCGGTCCGATGGAAGAGACCGCACTGAATGCGGTGCGTAGCAAGCGACCACCGTTTACCGGCGAGCTCGCGGCGCGGGCGATCACCGGGGCCGCTCAAGTCTGGGCCAGCCACGGGCAAACCACCGCGATGGAAGCAGGCTTGGGACTGGGCAATGATGACATCGGAATCGTGCTCAATGCAATCGATCAGCAGCTCCTACCAATCGATCTCTATATCGCTGCCAAAGATTCCACTCTGGATGACACCCTGGCCGCCGCCTATTCCGTGGCCACTCAGTACAACCCGCAGGCAGGCGGAGTCGTCGCGAAGCTTCGCGCGGCACGCCCGGACCTCGATCAACGCTATGTGAATCGAGTGCGTCTGGGGGGCGTGAAATTCTGGCTCGATGGCAGTTTAGACACGGCTTGGTTCACAAAACCTTACACGGTGAATCCTGGCGGTAAAACGGGTGATTTCTCGGGCTATCGTCAGATTCCTGACGAGCTGCTGGATGCGGTATTTGAAAAATACTGGGCCTCGGAGCTGCAGATTCACATGCACATGAATGGCGACGCGGCCGCCGATCAGGCACTAGCCGCCATCGCGAAAGCGGTGAAAAAACATGGCCCGCGCGATCATCGTCCGGTTTTTGTGCACGCCTCCTGGCTGCGTCCCGACCAGATCGGCGCGATGAAAGAATATGGTGCCATTCCCAGTTTCCTCACCGCCGGCATTATTCCGGGTGGTGATGCCGTCGTGCGGCTCTGGGGCCCGGAACGATCGGCGGGTGCCATGGCGTCGCGCACCTTCTTGCGAGCGGGCCTGCCCTTCACCTACTCGCATGATGCTCCCGTGTCGCCCACTCCTTCGATCCTGGCGCTGGTGGATGCGGGTGTGAATCGGTTGTCGGGCAGTGGTCAGGTGGTGGGGCCCGACGAGCGGATTGGGCCGTACGACGCGCTGCGTGCCGTCACCGCCACGGCCGCTTTTCAATTGAAAGAAGAAAAAAACAAGGGCACCTTGGAGCCCGGCAAGCTCGCGGATCTGGTGATCCTGAATAAGAATCCGCTCAAGGTTGAGCCGACGACGATCAAGGAGATCGTGGTGCAGGAGACGATTAAGGAAGGTCGTACCGTCTTTAAACGTTAAATTGGTATTTTTAGCCCGTTTTTGATGCCAGCTCCCGGCCGTGGACGATGTCTTGCCAAAGTGTTGCTGCAGCCAGTTTCTCCAACTACGCTGCCAGATATCGCACTGAGGGTAGCATTTTTCCGGTTCCGGGGCTCAGTATATGTGCAGGGTTCAGAGAAGCGGCTTATGCCTGGCTGAAATCCCGACCGCTCGCTTTCCGCCGCGGCGTCGCACGCCGGGGTTCACGCTGGTCGAGTTATTGGTGGTGATCGCGATTATCGGGATCCTCGTCGCCCTGTTGATGCCCGCTGTGCAGGCCGCTCGTGAATCCGCTCGTCGCACCGAATGCCTCAACAATCTGCGCCAGATGGGACTTGCGCTCCATCAGTTTCACGACGTCTACCAGACCTTTCCGGCTTCGGGATGGACAACGGTGGGCCCGGGCAATCCCGCGGGTAAATATGTTGGTTGGCGTCCGTTGCTGTTGCCTTTTGTTGAGCAGCAGAATGTTCGTTCGCTGTACGACATCAATCAGAATTGGTGGGAGCAACCGAACATTACCGTGGCCTCGATTCCGGTGCGAGTATTTCGTTGTCCCAGCGCGGTGCGCGGTCCCGACGTCGTCTCGGCGATCGCCAAATCGCCTCGACCCGCCCTGAACTTTGCAAATCCTGTCGCCCCTGCCGACTATGAAGCGCTGATTGGCGTTCAACCAACTTCCATCAATCCACACCTCGCTTGGCCGCTCTACAATTCGACCAATCGCTGGTCGGTGATGTACCGGAACTCCACCACCCGCATCGCCGACATCCTGGACGGTACGAGCCAGACCTTACTGATTGTCGAATGCTCGTCACGACCCTTGGTATTTCGGCAGCGGCGCTTGCAGCCTGGCATGTTTAATGATCAAGGCATCAGCTGGGCTGATAGCGAGGGGGCCTTCAGTGTCGACGGTGCCTCGCCTGATGGGAACTCGGAGGGCTGCGGACCCGCGGGCGGTTGCGTAGCTGCGATGAATCGCAAGAATGACAACGAGCCGTTCAGTTTGCATGTGGGTGGGGCGAATTTCCTGTTTGCGGATGGACGAGTTCAGTTTGTGGCGGAATCGGTGCCTCTGGAAGTCCTCGCCGCACTCGCGACGGCGCAGTCGGGCGAGGTGATTGATGGAAGTCGTTTTTGAACTACTGCTACCAGCGTGAGCTGGCGGGGAAATGGGAACATGAAACGTCATTGGTGGTTGCCGGTCGGCGGGCTAATCGTAGCTGCAGCTTGGTTTGAACCAACGTTGTCGGTTCGTGGTTGGCTACGTGGTGAACCGTTCTATGAAGGACGATCGGCCAGCTTCTGGACTCGACAACTACTGAACGAGGATAATCCTGCGGTCAGCGAAGAAGCGCGTCAAAAACTGGCGCGTGACGATGGCTCGACTCAAGACCTGCTCTGCGCACTCGTGGCGCGTCAATCAGCCCCAGCAGAAGTTCGCTGGACGGCGGCGGAAATGTTGGGCAAGTCGGGGCCATTAAAACCAGCTGTCAGCCAAGCTCTGCTTGCCGCTCTGCAGGATCCCGACAATGCGGTGCAATCGGTCGCTGCTAAAGCGATGGGTGAGATGAAGGTCGAGGCGGCTGCAGCGGTTCCTGCGCTAATTCAGTTGCTTGGCACCAATGCAAGTGTGCCGGTGATTCGCGCGCTCAGCGTTTACCAAGACCAAGCGGCGCCAGCCCGCGAGCCGCTGCTCAAGCTGGTGCAAGACACGAAACTGCCCAGTGAAGTGCGCTGGAATGCCGTCCGGACGATCGGGAAGATGCGAGCGGCCGGTGCACCGGCGGTGGAGACATTGATTCCGTTCATGAAGGATGAGGAGCAGACGGTGCGTGAGCATGTGGCGGAAGCGATGGGCGATATTGGCCCGGAAGCCAATTCCGCCATCCCAGCCCTCATCGAAGCGCTCGATGACACCTACCACAAAGCCCGCCGCGATGCCGTGCGATCACTGGGGCAAATCGGACCCGCCGCCCTGCCCGCCCTGCCCGCGATCGAAAAGAAACTGAAGGACTCCGAGCCCATCGTGGCCGAGGCGGCTCGAAATGCGATCGCGGCGCTTACTGGAAAGCCAGCGAGTCCACCGCCCGGCGAATCTCCTCCCGCGCAGCCTGATCGTCCTGCCAGTACAGACCCACAAACGAAAATACCCGCCGACCCCGCCGAAAAACCGTGACGTCTTTGTGCATCATGCTCTTCGCCACGTTGCCGTGATATTCCGCTCGCTGTCCGGCTACACCGGTCTGCGTGACCTCCACCGGCTCTCCCACTCGTTTCCACTCGGCGATCCCGTGCGAAGCTTGCGCATGGTAAGCGACAAGATCGCTGGAGGCCGAATCGTCGAAGCAGAGTAGTTCGAGGGTCGCGCCCTGGGCCGTCGTCCGCATTTGATACTTCACGAGCATGAATTCAGATGTCAGCTCGCCGCTCGGTAAGACACTGCTGGCCACCTGAGTCCAGCCTTGAGGTACTAGAAATCGCAAACCAGCCGAGCGATTTTGATAGACCGCCGAGTCGCGCAGCGCGGGTGCTCGTGGCCGGCTGTCGCAGCCACTGCTCAGCGCCACAATCGTGGTACCGCAGATGACGAGCAGTAATGCTGGCAGCAGTCGACTCACGGGAATTCGCCTTTGAGTTCGCGGTGAGATTGGAGCCCGCTGTTGGGTCTTCAGCGAGCCAGCCAGGTCAAAGCGGAGTGTCATGGTGAGGATTCCCCCAGCGACTCTTGGCCATCCCTAGTCGCCAGAGCGCGATAGACCTGCATGTCGATCGTCGTGCTAATGCCCCGCACCGAACTGTCTGCAAATACAAAATAAATCTGGGCGCGATGAGGGGAGAAGAAATCGTAAGGTTCACTCCAAGGACCATTGGGAGGGCGATTCCCCACACGCGCCAGCACCATCACCGGGGCTTGCTCGACAATCGATGTATAGACCGGAGCCCCGGGAGTGGTCCGGCACGTACCGCCCGAAATCACTCCCGCCCACGGCGACTTCGCCAGGATCGCCCCGCGCTCACCAATCGCCATGGTGTTGCTGAGTCCGTCGAGAATGCTGGCGAACGTGTGGCCACTGTTACGCTGGAAGAGACCGTTGCCATCTTCTGGGGTGAGATTAATGAGACCGTAGGCACCAAAATTTGCGGTGTAGCTATTGGTGGCAGCACTCACTAAGTACTGATTAGCGGTGTCCAGTACTTCAAACCGACCGGTTCCCACGTCACTCGGACAAGTCAGATGACGTAGCTGCACGAGACGTGCCGCCTCGCTGGCAGGCTGTTCGACGGCAATCGAAAAATCAATCGATTGATGGAGCGGAGTTTGTTCGACGTAGGGCAAGAGCAAGGCCGCCCAGCCCCAGCCGGGAGCATGAGGAATGATGACGGGTCCCGTGGGAGGAGGAGCATCAAAACGGCGATTACCGCCCTTGGTTCCACTATCCCCACTACCTGTACCGGGATTATTGATGGGCGGAGCGACCTTGGCCAAGTAGCCCGACGGGAGCGTGGTGAGGGCATCGTGGTATTGATGCAGAGCTAGCCCGAGCTGCCGTAGATTATTCTTACACTGAGTGACACGAGCCGCCTCGCGAGCCGCCTGAACGGCGGGCAACAAAATTGACGTAAGTAAGCCGATAATCGCGATCACCACCAGCAGTTCCACGAGAGTGAAACCGCGGCGCGTGCGGAAAGAGTGGCACAGAGTTCTGTGCAGAGTTCGGCGGAATTGATTCGACGAATTCATCTTGGGTTCTTATGATAAATCGAGTTGCACCAGTGTCCAAGATTGAACTTCAGCGCTTGTGATCCCATTTACGCTATCCCTTTTCGGCGAAAACATCCAGTCGGCAGCGATGCTGCCGGGGGTCGTCCCGTTGGATTCCTCAGCCGGTTGGTCTGCCCGCGTCCTGCTGCTCGTGGCGCTCGGCGCTATCGGTCTGCTGCTTTTGATCGTTATCGGCTTATCCCGGTCATCAACTCGCCTGCAAGAATTGCTCCACGATCATTTGTTGCCCCGGATTGTCCCTTTGACCCTGCTGATGGTCGCGGTGACGAGTTTCGCTGGCTGGCAAGCTTGGCGTCTGACCGGGCCAGCCACTGGGCGAGTACCCGTGTTCGGAAGGCCGCCGACCGTTTTACCCCACTCATCGCTTCCCGCTGCTCCGGAACCGCAGCCCGCGGCACTCACCAGTCCCACCGCTGGCGACCCAGAAAATGCCGCCTCAGCATGGACGATGGAACGTGGTGACCTGCGGCGACTAGGCATCACTACCGGTGCGGTTGGTCCCCAAAATGACCGGCGGCACTGGCAGCGATTGCAGGACGACGAGGCCTATTATTCGTCACCCACGGTGATCGGTGACCGCCTATATGCCGTCGCAAGCTCGGGAGATCGAGCACGCATTTTGTGCCTCTCAGCCTTCTCCGGAAAAGAAATCTGGAATACCGCTCCCACCGATTATCGAGCCACCTTTAGTTCGCCGGTTGTTGCCGACGAGCAGTTATTTGTTGGCGAAGGATTGCATCAAACGCGGCGCGGTCGATTGGTCGCCGTGGATCTGCGTGGGGGTGGCGCGGGACGAGTATTATGGACGTTTGCCACTTCAGGACACATCGAATGTACGCCTACCGTCGCGAATGGAAGAGTTTATTTTGGAGCTGGTGATGACGGAATTTATTGTCTGAAAATCCCTGCGTTACCGGCGCTGCCAGCGGCGGTCGCTCAAGCTGCAACTCCAGCTACCCCTGTGAACTCCCCGCCTGCGGCGGCATCCAGTCGCATCGCTCCTCAAGTTGTCTTTCATCTACCTGGATCGCAATTTCCCGATGCCGAAACCGCGCTAGCGGTCTACGACGGCCGGCTCTACGTCGGCCTGGGTGTCGGTGGCAACGCACTCTGTGTGTTCCATGCCGATACCGGGCAATTGCTCAAACGAATCGCACTGCCCTACCCCGTTTTCAGTCCACCGGCATTCGATGACACCCATCTCTACATCGGTCTGGGCGATGCCAATTACGCAAACCCTGCCGTACAGGTCCCCGGTCAAGTGATCGGTGTTAACCGGCAAACGTTAGCCAGGGACTGGACTATCGATCTACCCGGCGCCGTCCTGGGCGCAGTGGCAGTTGATCAAGGGGAGCTGTTTTGGGCCTGCGGCAATGGATTCGTTTATCGCTTGAATCTTCGCGATCGAGAGCTCGTTCACTACGACACCGGCGCGCCGCTGGCCGCTTCACTCGCCGTGACTCCGACCACCCTGTTTGCCGTCAATCAGGCCGGCCAACTCCTGGCACTCGATCGAGCCACTTGGAAACCGCAGTTTACGCATTCCCTGGGCTCTCCCGGCAACTACGTCAGCTCACCCATCATCTTCGGTCGACATCTCGTCGTCGGCACTCCCACCGCCGGCCTCATCTGCGTAGGCCAGTAACAGAACGCACAGACCGTTGAAGAACGGTAGCCGTTCATCACCAACTGGGTTGATCGGGGTGGTGCTCTGCGCCCTCAGCACTATGACTCTGCTGTTTCACAAATTCGAGCGTGTCAAAGCTGGTGAGCAACAGCCATAGGAGACTGAAAACCCCGAACGACGGCATGAACACTTCGTCCAGATGATTGCGGCTCTCCTCGTGGAAAGTAATTTCACTTACCAAGACTATGCCTTTACGATGAACGACCAGTTTGGAGAATATCGGTTCTTTTCGAATGATCCAAAATGTCCCACCGCCATTCTGAAACTCGTGTCGAAACACTTCGCCCAGCTCTTGCTGGAGTTCTGGTGTGGATTTGATTCCCGCAAGAACAATCAGGAACAGGCAACCATTTTCTTGCTGGACTGGTCCACAGGCTGAGCCGAGTCTAACCCACAGGCAACCGAGATGCCCTGTTGCTGGAAGGAATCGCGGAGCGATGGCATTCGATAGCCAGGCGCGCTAGCGCCTGGAGTCATTAGTTCGATTCCATGAAAAACCCGAGTGCACCTGCGTCATGCTTCCCACAAGCCCACGGCATGAAGGCCGTTCCCGCTCACTTTGCAAACGGTCTCCAGTTGCAATCTACTACAAGTTCGACGAGAACTTCATTGAGGTCTTGGAGGTCCTCAATGCCCGCCAATTCGTCCAACAACAGCATGTAGCAGACGGCGAACCGGAGCCGGCAATTACCCGGGTTTTGATATCACGGTTGTATGGCGGCGGCCCGGTTACCGCCGTCGTTATGAAAGAGTAGTGCCATGGCCGAATGTGTTTTTTGTGCAATTGCGGCAGGTGATACGCCGTGTCACAAGGTGTGGGAAGACGAACGGCATCTCGCCTTTCTGAGCATTTTTCCGAATACGGATGGCTTCACCGTTGTGATCCCCAGGCAACACTACTCATCGTACGCGTTTGACTTGGAGGACGCCGCCTTATCTGCGCTGGTAATCGCGGCCAAACGCGTAGGGGTGTTAATCGACCGCGCCCTCATGGATGTTGGCCGAACCGGAATGATTTTTGAGGGTTTTGGCGTCGACCACGTGCATGCGAAGCTGTTTCCGATGCATGGAACCGCTGGGTCGGGGCCGTGGAAGCCGATTCGTTCAGCCGAGCGCAAGTTCTTTCATTTCTATGAAGGCTACATTTCGAGCCACGATGGTGCGCGGGCGGCAGACGATCATTTAGCGGCTATTGCTCAATCGATTCGCGGGCAGGCGGAGCAAGCAATTGCTTGCAGAACTAGCCCTAGCCAAAATCTCGCGGGAGGTAAGTAGCACTGGTCATTCCTGAGCTGTCCGAAGTTATCAGTCAGCTACGCTTCAAACCCATCTAGAACTCTACGCGACTTGCTCCACCATGGCCTCGTTGCGCCATCAATGCCGCGGCTCCCGACCCGACCTTGTGTCGGGCGAAGCGGTGACTTCCGTGGTTACCAGGCGGCACGCGAGTAGGCGGGAAGTCGCACCGCCGACTGGCACAAGGCCAGTCTAGAGCGGCTAATGCGCCATCCCTTGATCGCGGACATCGAGTCGCTGGCCTATTACGGCGGCATCCATCAAATCGAGCACGGGTATCAACGCGCCCTGTCGAAGCGATTCCCTTTTTGCATTTACCACTCACTGGCCAGTGAAGTGCTGCTGATCGTAGCGGTGATCGATGCTCGGCGTGATCCGTTATGGATTCGCAAAAGGTTCGAGTAATGATGGCTGGAAGCAGGCGTCGGCGTAGATTAGCGATAACGTCCTGTGGATAGGGTAAGTCCATGGATTGTGATCACTGGATTTCGTCCGTCTCACTTAGGACATGGTCGAGCAATTCGCTCAACCGAATCTCGGCGGCATGAGCTCGAATGGCTGCTTGCTCTTGTTCAGCGCAGTTCCGAAAGATGCTGCGAAAGTCCCGTCGGCTACGCTGGCTCCCTTTGTCGATCCAGATGAGCTTCGAGATGGCAGCATCGGTGCGCGATACGACCGGCAAGAAAACTCCAGCGAATAATTCCATGGTCTGAGACCGTTGCAGTTCGCCAGGGATCAGCTCTCTGGGGTAGATGTCCAACTTCAAACTTTCAGTCTTGTCCAAGAGCTGGAACATACTGCCAGTCTGCACTGCCTGGCGCACAACCCGCTCAGTGAATAAAAAGTCAGAACAAGCTAACTGCTGAACCAAGTCGTCGATACGAATCCTCGCCACCTCTGGCGAAACAACAATATCGATGTTTGCGTTAATCGCGGTTCGCCATAGGCTGAGCTGATCGAACCACCAGTCAGGTGAAAAGACAGACCAATCGCCTTTGCGATGGCCATAAACTTACTAATGGTCCTTTCAAACGCCTCGACGGGAAACATGGGAAAGATGCTCCTCGATGAGCTTGACTACTTCAGGTTCACGCTCGTAGATTCGCAAGGCGACGTGCCACTTAACTTCTTCGTCCGACAGACTCGGCTGAGCATTTCGAATTCGTCTGGCCATTTGTTGCCGAGTCCAAGCAAACATGGCGGCGCTGCGAGACACCTTTTCCGCGGGTGACATCGCTTTCCAGCGCCGTTCGTATTCCAGGTCGATGTCGGACGTTTCCACCTAGCTTTCCTTTTTTTCTGTTATCGAGCGCGTAGTATAGGCGAAGATCCCAGTTGGACCAAGTAACGATACAGGACGTAATCGACGCCAGCCTTAGAGCCGATCGGGGCCGAGGGATGATGAACCACCAAGGAGTACAAGCTCACCCGCCTCCCAATCGCATGCGCATACCATCATCGATGCCCAACGTTGGCTTCGACCATGCGAAGCCAATCCTGAACGTTTACTGTTTCATACGGCAGGATTATGGTGCCGATGCAATATGCTTTCTTCCGTGGCTATGAGAGCGGTCGTCGCGAATCCCGTTTCCGAAGCCGCTGGGACGAGCTTCGGAGATTTCGATTCGATTGTTCCGTATGTCCCGAGGATTTATCGAATTTTCCTTGGTCGGAATTTGCGCACGATAACCCGCAGGATCAAGTGAAGTGGGGAACTTTGTAATTTAGTTGATATTGTTCGGGATATTGGACTGCCGTTTGGCTAAGTTGGCTTCTAATTCCGCTGTCGCTTCTTCTGGCGACAGCTCTACGATTTGCCCGTCACGCCAGATGACGATTTCGGTCTTAGATTGGCGAGCTCGATCGATGACTTTTCGACAAGCTGCCTCGAATGCCATAATCTGGCTTGGCGATCAATGATTCTGGAGCGTTGCTTATAATCATTGGATGCGCCCTTACGATGCAGTTGAATACGTTCCCAGATATTGAAGTCTAAGACCAGTTCCCTTTCAGCCTCAATCTCAGCGATTGGAATTGGCGGGAAGGAAGCGCCGTCATAAACGCAGGTCGTGTTGACAATCGGAATGTACAGATCTAAGAGATTGGCCAATCCGTGAGCGCCGCGACGCCCTCGACCGGCGTCATAGCGCCCGAGCCCGAGGCCGCGATCGCCCATCCCACTCGCGCAATCATCCCAGCACCCTCGTTCAAACACGCCCGATCAACCCGATGGGCCCCGTGATCACGGCATGGTGCTTGTGAACGGTTACGATTAGGACACGAGCCAAGTAACCTCCTTCGCGGGCTGACAGCCAAAAGCGGGTTTGGCGAAACGCCTCGTCATGCGGTAAAACGGCAGAGAATGAGGTAGCCGTTTCGTGCTGGAGAACTGCCGTGGCGAGTGGATCGTTGGAAAAACGCGTTGCTCAGTTGGAACTTCAAGTAGCGAAGCTCCAGAGCGAGTTGAGTACTTCGCCGCCCAAGCACGGCAAGGATTGGCGACGTACCATCGGGATGTTCACGGATGACCCAGGGATGACGGAGATCTTCGAGGAAAGCCCGCAAGATTCGTGAAGCTGACCGACGCAAGACTCGTCCATCTGCGACGAAGCGTCGAAAGCCGGCTCAATGATTCCCTTGGATTCCGATCACGTCTCCGTATTGGCGGACATGAGACACAGCCTGCATGAACCCTTTGTCCAACGGCTGACCTCGGTTTCCGAGCTGGTCGCAGTTCCGGTCGTTGTGCTCGAAGAACATCTTCGTGGCTGGCTTGCGCGGCTTCGCCGTGTCCATGATCCGCTCGGGCTCGTGGTGCCCTACGGTCGTCTGGTGCAACTTTTGTCCTTCTTCTCTGAATGGGAAATCGCGCGCTGGACAGAGAACTCGGCAACGGTATTCAGCAAACTACGCAAGGCGCGAATTCGCATTGGCACTGAGGACTTGCGAATCGCGTCGATTGCGTTATCGGAAAATGCTCTGCTCTTGTCGGCCAATCTCCGTGACTTCCAGTGCGTGCCCGGACTTCAGGTTGAGGACTGGCTCCATTACTAATTCACGACGCTAGAACGGGATTTCATCGAGATCGGTGACGTCACACTGCTAGTGTGGGTCGTTGGCCGGCAGCGGCTCGGGCGTCTCGCCGAGCTCATAGTTGGTGATCCGTTTGTACGGCTCGCCGGCGACGGCGCGGACGGTGATTGCGGTCGTCGTCGCCAGCGCACCGCATTGGGCCAACTCGACGGCGCGCTCAGCGGTGTCGGGTACGGGATCGCCGAGAGGGACCGGAATCGCTGCCCCTTGTACTCAAACCCGTCGGCTAGGATCAAGACGCGAATCTCCTGCCCTTTGTACTTCCGGACGACGACGTTTCCTGCGGCCGGCAGCCTCGCATCGGCGAGCGTATCGGCCGCGCCGAACTTCGCCGCCGGCAGAACGACGGACGCCGAGGTCGTGGGGCGACGCGGAGCTGTCGCGCGCACTTCGGCGTCGTCGGCGAGTTCCGCGGCTCGACGTCGAGCCCGTTCGCTCAGGTCGCCTTCCGCCCGAGCTTGGACTCGCCAGAGAATCCGGCGAATGAGGTACTGCTTGTGTCGGCTCCAAGCAGGCTCGCCGACAATCTCCTCGTAAACCCGAGCCAACTGCCCGACGGTCATCCCTTCCAGCCTCGCGCGTTCGCAAGGCAAGTCCACTTGGGTCATGCGTTTCTTCCGAGAATAGGCTTGAGACTTGAGGCTGGAGGCCGGAGGTCCCTTTTTCCTGGAACGCTTCCGCTGTATTTCCTACAGCCTCAAGCCTCCAGTCTCCGGCCTAACCATGCCCGTTGCCGAATATCAAATCATTCGTTTTTGAGCCGCCGTTGACGCAGCGCCTGTGCGTTGCGGTCTGGATCGCGCCTACCGTCCAGCACCGCGTACACAACCACGATATCGTCTATGACCCCATACCAGATTACAAATGGAAACCGCGACGCGAACGTATAATGCCATCCGTCCAACTTGGCGTGAACTCCTGCATACAGATGCAACGAGTCGATATCTGCAGAAATACTGTCATGGAAGTACGTGGCTAGGTTTGGATCGATGTCGCCGTAAAAATCGCAACCATCCGCAATGTCGCGTTCGGCGCCGCCGGAGATCTTGATTCTCATCGGAGACGATCTGCAAGCCGCTTTTTGACGTCAGCCCAATCAGAAAGCGAGTCTTCTCCGCGCTCAATCGCCGCCACGCGTTCGGCAACAACGCTTCGATGCCATTCCGGTGGCGCAGTAGCGGGATCTTCGGTCGTTAGACGTTTCCAAAGTAGTTCCATTGCGACAATCTGCTCATCGCGAGAAAGCCCGCCGATTAGTGTTTCAAGTGACATAGTTACCCCCGAAGACAAGTTAGCATCGCGTTGTTCTTTGAGCAATTGCTTGGCGTACCATCGGTGCTCTGCTGGGTGACAACTTTGGCTCTGTTGGTTTCCATCAAGCGACTTCATGTTGTCGTGTACCCTCCCCACACCAACAATCACTCACCCCTCTACCATCACCTTCGCTACGCCAGCCGCCTTTGAAAAATCATCCTCGGTAACCAGAAGGTAATTCTGCTGAGCAATGCGTGGCGAGTTGCCAAGCCAAGAGCAGACTACGTGCCGTGGGAACACTCGCTGGAGTTCCGTTTGTCTGCTGGCACGCATCGAGTGTAACAAACGTGGTCAACCCGAGAGGCCGGCGCACTGCAGGAATGGTGAAATCTGGCGTGACGACGGACGTTTACCAGCTAGCTAATTGGAATTCATGAGGAACGAACCTTCGCCCCACAATTTCAATCGTGTAATGGCGGCATTTCACCATGTGCGTGTCGGTTGTTGGCTTCGCCCGAGCGATGCCGACACGGCCGTGTCGGCATCGCCCTTACGAAGCCGACCAATCGTTAACCCGAGACACGGCGCGCGCCATAAGGCTCAACCGAGAGTTCGAGACTTTGGGGCTCGGCGCGCGATTTGGCGGCGACGGGCGGGAGTTGTCAGCGGGCGCTTAAAAGGGGCCAGGTGAGGGCGCTTTCAAAAGGGGCCAGTTGGACGAAAAGGGGTCGATCGATTTCTCTGAGAGTGTTTCCAGCAACACTTCCAGGAGATCATCGATGGCCAA